>NZ_SSOD01000001.1 GCF_004801305.1 Pseudothauera rhizosphaerae
GGCGGCGTACTCCAACTCGGAAAAGCTCGATTGCATCGGCCCACGTCCTGTCATTCGAACACAGCCTCCATTATCTCAAGCGCATCTCTGTGCCGGGGCGCCGGCGGAGGAATAAATCAGCGATTCCCTAAAGGCTGTGAATGTCACAGTCGTGGTATGAACACCCTGACCAAGGAAGAAACGATGCCAACATACGTGGAAATTATGGCGCAGATCGAGGCATTGCAGAAGCAGGCCGAGGCGATCCGAGAAGCCGAAATTACGAGCGTGATCGCCGAGATCAGACAGAAGATTCGTGACTATGAACTGACCGCCGCCGATCTGGGTTTTGGTGCCATAGGACCTGCAAAGGAAGAGCGTATCAAGCAACCGACGACTCGTGCCTCGGTTAAGCCCAAGTACCGGGATCCTGTCTCGGGCAAAACCTGGCCCTGCCGCGGGATGATGCCAAAGTGGATGAAGGCTGCGCTGGAGGCCGGACACACCCGCGAGGAGTTCTTGATTCCGGAAACCTGATCTCCCGCACAGATGCCTTATTCTCCGAGCTACTCCCCCACTTTTGCTGAACGGTACCCCGTTACGCAGGCCGCAGCACTGATCGATGCGGGTGTCGCCATGCTGGCGGCACATATCGCGTTCTTCATGCGTTTCGGCACTTTCGATCTCCCCTCCCACTATCTGATAGTGGCCATTACATGGGCCAGTACGGTGGTGGCCTCCCTGTTCCTGATGGGGGCGTATGGGTCGTGGCGCGGACAGTCCTTTCTGCGGCAAGTTATGCATGTTGCCGGGGGCTGGCTGCTTGCCGTAGCAATGCTGGCGATGTTCGGCTTCCTGCTGAAGACGTCGGCCAGTTATTCACGCCTTTGGGCCACCTACACCGTACTCATCAGTGTCGGGCTGGGCATCAGCTTGCGTCTGCTGACCTTTCTGGCACTGCGCTGGGCCCGCCGGGCGGGGCGCAACCTGAAGCAGGTATTGGTGGTAGCCCCTACTGGACGCAAGGGACTTCGTCTGCCCGCCGAACTCGCCCTGCGCTCCCAGGGCTACGCCGTGGCTGGAATTGTGGAGTGTGACCAGTCATCCGACTGGCTCACCACCTTACCCGAACAGGCCGACACGACGGGAGCACACGAAGTGTGGCTAATGTTGCCGCTGAGCGAAGGAGCGCACATCCAGTCCGCCCTCTATGCACTGCGCCACCACGTGGTATCCGTCCGCTTCATGCCGCAACTGGACGACCTTCCACTGCTCAACCACCAGGTGAGCCGCGTGGCAGGATTCTATTCCATCGATCTCAGCGCCACACCGATGGACGGGGCAGCGCGAATCGCCAAGCGAATAGAGGATCTTGTGCTCGGTTGGCTGATATTTATATTGATACTGCCGGTATGTGGGGTCATCGCACTAACAATCAAACTGACTTCACCCGGGCCGGTATTGTTCAAGCAGTATCGGACCGGCATCAACGGTCGTAATTTCAAAGTGTACAAGTTCCGTACTATGGTGGTGCACCATGAGGCTGACGGGCAGGTGACTCAGGCAAAGAAGGGAGACGCCCGCATCACGCCTATCGGAGCTTTCCTGCGTCGTACGAGCCTGGACGAATTGCCGCAGTTCTACAATGTGCTGCAGGGCCGGATGTCAATTGTCGGGCCTCGACCGCATGCTCTTGCGCATAACGAGTACTACAAGGACATGGTTGAGTCCTATATGCAGCGCCATAAGGTCAAACCGGGCATTACGGGTTGGGCGCAGGTGAACGGCCTTCGCGGCGAGACCGATACACTGGAGAAGATGAAGGCTCGCGTGGAGCATGATCTCTGGTATATCGACAACTGGTCGCTATGGCTTGATCTGAAGATAATTCTCTTGACGATCTTCAAGGGATTCATCAACCCGAACGCTTATTGAGTCCGTCTGACCGACCGCAGCGCGGCGGTTATCCCAAGAGCGCGCAGAGTTCCACCAGTGACAAGGCCTGCGCCCCGCCGGCCATCGGATAGCTTTCCGTTCCGGGATAGACGACAAACTTGCGGGCGGGCTGGAGGTCTTCGCAGGCGGAGTGAAAACCCCGTTCCAGCCTGGGGCTAAGACTGCGCTTGACCTCGACGGCCCAGAGGGCGCCATCCGGGCGGTACAGCACGATGTCGATTTCCGCGCCGCCGCTTGTACGGTAGAAGTACGCTTGGGTATCGGCGCCGGCGCACGCCAGCAGGTTTTCCAGTACGAACCCTTCCCAACTGGCCCCCAGCACGGGGTGCCCGAGCAGCGCCTCCTGCGTCCCGATGCCGAGCAGCGCATGCACCAGACCGCTGTCCCTGACGTAGATCTTGGGTGATTTCACCAGCCGTTTTCCGACGTTGGCATGCCAGGGCGGCAAACGGCGTACCAGCAGGAGATCGCACAGGAGGTCGATGTAGCGATGGGCCGTCTTGGCGTCCACGCCGAGGTTGCGGGCGAGTTGGGCCACATTCAGCAGGCTGCCTTGCAGGTGGGCGAGCATGGTCCAGAAACGGCGCAGGGTTTCGGCTGGGATGCGCGGCCCGAACTGCGGAACATCCCGTTCGAGATAGGTGCGTATGAAGTTCTGCCGCCAGCGCAGACTACGTTCGTCGTTCGCCGCGGAAAAGCTGTCCGGGAGTCCTCCACGCAACCACAGGCGGTTCGCCGCTGCTTCGCCCACCTCCGTGACTACCAGCGGCCCCAACTCCATGTAGGAGACCCGCCCCGCAAGCGTTTCACCCGATTGGGCGAGAAGATCAAGGGAAGCGGAACCGAGCAGCAGGTACAGCCCACTACGCCGTCCTGCGCGCCGGGCCTGGTCGATCAGGCCGCGCAGAACGGGAAACAATGCGGGGACGCGATGAACCTCATCCAGAATGACGAGCTTGTCCTGATGACCAGCCAGGTAGAGTTCGGCTTCGAACAACTTGGCACGATCCGCATCCGATTCCAGGTCCAGATACAGGCTGGGCCGCCCCTGCGCCAGTTGCAGTGCCAGGGTGGTCTTGCCCACCTGCCTGGGGCCGAGCAATACGACGGCTGGCGTATGGGCGAGTTCTTCGATGAGGAGCGGTAGGATCTGACGGTCAAACATTCTTGCAATCGTGGAATTTCATTCCTAGATTTGCAAGGATATCGAGAACATGAAGACAGTCAAGATTCCCGTCGGGATGGTCGCATGAAGCCTCCGTATGGGTGGCCTCCTCCGTACGGGTCCTCCTGCGCCGTGCGGCCCGTGGGGTGAACCCTCGCACAACGTTGCCGAGGCCAGGGTACGGATGTTGCACCAGCCATGGGTTCGTGGCCCGGATGGAGCCGAAGGCGGAATCCGGGGCAACGGTGGTGGTGGCACGGCCGCTCCCGGATTGCGCTGCGCTCCATCCGGGCTACGGTGCTCCACATCGCGGCCAAGGCCGCTCCTACAGGTCAGTGCGCCTCATCCCAGTTCGCCCCCGCCCCCACTTCCACCAGCAGCGGCACGGCCAGTTGCGCCACGCCCCCCATCAGCACCGGCAGTTCGGCACGAACCCGTTCGAGTTCCCCGCTGGGCACCTCCAGCACCAGCTCGTCGTGCACCTGCAGGATCAGGCGCGAATCCAGCCGTTCGCGCTTGAGCCAGGCGCTGACGGCGATCATGGCCTTCTTGATGAGGTCGGCGGCGGTGCCCTGCATGGGCGCGTTGATCGCCGCGCGTTCGGCGGCCTGGCGGCGGCCGGCTTGCTGGGCGCGGATGTCGGGCAGGTAGAGGCGGCGGCCGAAGACTGTCTCGACGTAGCCACGCTCACGCGCTTCGACACGGGTGCGATCCATATACTCGGCCACGCCGGGGTAGCGGGCGAAGTAGCGGTCGATCCAGCCCTGGGCGGCAACGCGTTCGATGCCCAGGTTCTTGGCCAGGCCGTGGGCGCTCATGCCGTAGATGAGGCCGAAGTTGATCACCTTGGCGTAGCGGCGCTGCTCGCTGGTAACTTCGGCCGGCACGGCGCCGAAGACTTCCGCAGCGGTGGCGCGGTGGACGTCCTCGCCGCGGGCGAAGGCTTCCAGCAGGCGGGCGTCGTTGGAGAGGTGGGCCATGATGCGCAGTTCGATCTGCGAGTAGTCGGCCGAGACGATGAGGTGGTCGCGCGGTGCAATGAAGGCGGCGCGGATGCGGCGGCCTTCGGCGGTGCGGATGGGGATGTTCTGCAGGTTGGGGTCGGAGCTGGCGAGCCGACCGGTGACCGCGGTGGCCTGCGAGAAGCTGGTGTGTACGCGGCCCGTGCGCGGATTGACCATGCGCGGCAGCTTGTCGGCGTAGGTGCTCTTGAGCTTGGCAAACCCGCGGTGCTCCAGCAGCAGCTTGGGTAGCGGATAGTCTTCGGCGAGCTTTTCCAGCACTTCCTCGTCGGTGGAGGGCTGGCCGGTGGCGGTTTTCTTGACCACCGGCAGGCCGAGCTTGCCGAACAGGATTTCGCCGAGTTGCTTGGGGGAGCCCAGGTTGAAGGGCTGGCCGGCCAATTCGTAGGCCTCGCCTTCCAGCTCGTGCAGGCGGCGGCCGAGCTCCTGGCCGTGGCTAGCGAGCAGAAAGGGGTCGATGAGCACGCCAGTGCGTTCCATCTCCAGCAGCACGGACAGGGTGGGCAGTTCGATGTCGCGGTAGAGCGCGGCCAGCCGGCTTTCGCGCTCGATCTGCGGCCACAGCTTGCGGTGCAGGCGCAGCGTGACGTCGGCGTCCTCGGCGGCGTATTCGATGGCGCGGTCCACCGCGACTTCGTCGAAGCCGATCTGCTTGGCGCCCTTGCCGCACACGTCCGTGTAGGGGATGGTGACGAGGCCCAGATGCCGCCTGGCGAGCGAATCCATGTCGTGAGACTTGTCGCTTTCCAGCACGTAGGACTGCAACAAAGTGTCATGGGCAATGCCGCCCAGGCGGATGCCGTGGTTGGCGAGCACGTGAGCGTCGTACTTGAGGTTCTGGCCGACCTTGGCGTGGGCGTCGGATTCCAGCCAGGGCTGAAGGGCCGCCAGCACCTCGTCCACCGGCAACTGCTCGGGCGCTTCCGTGCCGCGGTGGGCCAGCGGCAGGTAGGCGGCCTCGCCTGGCACGGTAGAGAAGGACATGCCGACCAGGCGCGCGGCCATGGGGTCGAGACTGGTGGTTTCGGTGTCGAAGGCGGTAAGTTCGGCGGCCCGGATCTTCGCCAGCCAGGCGTCGAAGGTGGGCCAGTCGAGGATGCCGACGTAGCCCGTGCGGTGGGCGCCGGGGGCGACGGGCGGATCGTCGGCCTCCGCGGCGGGTTCGCCCGCGGCCGCCGCCGCCGCGTTCTCCGCATCCTTGAGCCAGGAGCGGAACTCGAAACGCTCGTACAACGCGCGCAGCGCGGCCTTGTCGTCCTCGCGCGCGGGCAGGTCTTCCAGTTTCACCGGCAGGGCGACGTCCGTGACCACGGTGACCAGGCGGCGGCCGAGGGGCAGGAAATCGAGGTGCTTGCGCAGGTTCTCGCCCACCTTGCCGCCCACCTTGTCGGCGTTGGCCACCAGGTTGTCCAGCGTGCCGTACTCGGTGAGCCATTTCACCGCGGTCTTGGGGCCGCACTTTTCCACGCCGGGGACGTTGTCCACCGCATCGCCCACCAGGGCCAGGTAGTCGACGATGCGCTCGGGCGACACGCCGAACTTGGTGGTAACGCCGGCCTCGTCCAGCACTTCCTCGCTCATGGTGTTCACCCAGCGCACGCCGGGGCGCACGAGTTGGGTCAGGTCCTTGTCGCCGGTGGAGATCACCACTTCCCAGCCGCGTTCCGCGGCCTGGCGGGTGAGCGTGCCGATGACGTCGTCGGCCTCCACGCCGTCGATCATCAGCAGCGGCCAGCCTTCGGCCTGCACCGCCTCGTGCAGCGGCTCGATCTGCACGCGCAGGTCGTCCGGCATGGGGGGGCGGTGGGCCTTGTAGTCCGGGTACCAGTCGTCGCGGAAGGTCTTGCCCTTGGCGTCGAACACGCAGGCGCGGTATTCGGCGGCGTATTCGGATTCCAGCCGCCGCAGCATGGAGAGCACGCCGCGGATGGCGCCGGTGGGCTCACCCGCGCTGTTGCGCAGGTCGGGCAGGGCATGGAAGGCGCGGTACAGATAGCTGGAACCGTCGACGAGCAGCAGCGTGGGCATGGCGGGCGGGTGAAGGAGCGAACGAAGGAACGAATGGTACCGCGGACGCGCTCTGGGGTATCGTTTACGCCTTTTCCCCCAACGTCCCGCAGCGTCCTTCCATGACCGCAAAAGAGAAACTGCCACACGGCATCCCCAGCGAAGCCCGGCGCTTCAACGCCCGCGAATCCTGGCGCGTCTTCGGCATCATGGCCGAGTTCGTCGAGGCCACCGAGCGGCTCAGCGCGATCCGTCCGGCGGTCTCCATCTTCGGCAGCGCCCGCACGCCGCCGGATCACATGTACTACATGCTCACCGAGCGCATCGCCCGCCAGTTGTCGGACGCCGGCTTCGCGGTGATCTCGGGCGGCGGCCCGGGCATCATGGAAGCCGCCAACAAAGGGGCCTACTTCGGCAAGAGCCCGTCCGTCGGACTCAACATCCAGTTGCCCCACGAGCAGGCCGCCAACCCCTACCAGGACATCTCCCAGTCCTTCCAGCACTTCTTCGCGCGCAAATTCATGTTCGTGAAGTTCGCCACCGCCTACGTGGTCCTGCCCGGCGGCTTCGGCACGCTGGACGAGTTGCTGGAAGTCATGACCCTGATCCAGACGAAGAAGAGCCGGCGGATTCCCGTCATCCTGGTCCATGCGCCGTTCTGGAAGGGCTTGCTCGACTGGTTCCGCGACCGCCTGGTGAGCGAGCGCCTGATCAACCCGGAAGACCTGGATCTGGTCCAGGTCATCGACAAGCCGGAAGAGGTGGTCGAGGCCATCTTCAAGCACTACGAGGCGCGCGGCTTCCTGCCGCTGCCGGAAGAACACGAGCTGATGCTGAATCTGTAGCGCGCCCTCCACGCCGCCTTCCCGGATTCCGCTGCGCTCCATCCGGGCTACAATCGCATCACGCTCGCGGAGAATCCAACATGCATCGCAAACTACTCATCCTCGCCCTGGCCTGCGCGCTGCCGGCCTTCGCCCAGCAGCCGGCCGACCTGCAGCCACTGCCGGAACCGCCCCCGCCGCCGCCCGGCATGGCCGATGGCGACTTCGAACCGGAAGTCACCATCGTCAAGCGCGGCGAGGACACGGTGGAGGAATACCGCCTCAAGGGCCGGCTCTACATGGTCAAGGTGACCCCGCCCCACGGCACACCGTATTACCTGATCGACCAGAAGGGCAACGGCCAGTTCGTGCGCGCGCAGGAAGCCGTGCCCACGCTGTCGGTGCCCATGTGGGTGATCCGGAGTTGGTGATCCGCCATTTGCCCGGAAATTGAGTACATCACGGCCCGTTCGGGCTGAGCCTGTCGAAGCCCGGTCGATGCCCACGCCCTTCGACAAGCTCAGGGCGAACGGGGCCATTTGAAGCCCCTGCCCCGCCATGTCCGTCTTCACCCCCGTCACCGCCGAAGCACTCTCCGACTGGCTGCGTCGCTACGCGGTCGGCCGGCTTGCGCACGTGCAGGGCATCTCGGCCGGGGTGCAGAACAGCAACTTCTTCGTCACCACCACGCTCGGACGCTACGTGCTGACGCTGTTCGAGACCATCCCGCGCGCGGAGCTGCCCTTCTACCTGCACCTGATGGCCCACCTGGCGCGCCACGGCCTGCCGGTGCCGGCGCCCATCGCCGACCAGGACAACGAATACCTCGGCACCCTGTCCGGCAAGCCCGCAGTGCTGGTCATGCGGCTCACCGGTCAAGCCGACCTGCCCGCCACCCCGGCGCGCTGCGAGCGCGTCGGCGCCATGCTCGCCGGACTGCACCTGGCGGGGCTCTCCTACGGCCGCCGCCAGGACAACCCGCGCGGCGCGGCCTGGCGCAGCGCCACTGCGGCCCAAGTGCGCCCCTTCCTGCCCGGCGACGAGCAGGCGCTGCTGGACGCAGAACTCGCCTTCCAGGTCCGGGTGCCCACCGACGCGCTGCCCCAGGGGGTGATCCACGCCGATCTTTTCCGCGACAACGTGCTGTGGGACGGGGAGCACATCGGCGGCGTGATCGACTTCTACTTCGCCGGCTGCGACGCGCTGCTGTTCGACGTGGCGGTGACCGTCAACGACTGGTGCGCCCTGCCCGGCGGCGCGCTGGACGAGGCGCGCTGCCGGGCACTGCTCGGCGCCTATCACGCCGAACGCCCCTTCACCGACGAAGAACGCGCCGCCTGGCCGGCCATGCTGCGCGCCGCCGCACTGCGCTTCTGGCTGTCGCGCGCGGCGGATTTCCACCTGCCGCGGGCCGGCGAGATGGTGCTGGTGAAGGACCCCGACGAATACCGCGACATCCTGCGCCAGCGCACCCGAAACGTACCGCCGCTGGTAGCGGGCTCCCCGTGACCCGCTGCACCACGAACGCCCGATCCCGGCAACAACCCCATCCGCCCCCGAATCCGGAACCGCACAGCGATGCAAGCTAGACAACTCCCCCTCCACCGCGGCTGGTGCTGGCTCAGCGAAGGCCTGCACCTGTGGCGCCGCAACCCGGCGCTGATGACCTTCCTGGCCTTCGGCTACCTGCTCACGCTGGTGGTGGTCAGCATCTTCCCGCTCATCGGCCAGCCCATCGCCTCGCTGCTGATGCCGGTGCTCTCGCTGGGCGTGCTCAACGGCTGCCGCGCCATCGACGAAGGCCGCAAGGTGGGGCCGGACATCCTGTTCTCCGGTTTCCGCTCCAACGTCGCCGCCCTGATCGCCATCGGCGGCATCTATCTGATTGCCAGCCTGCTGGTACTGGCGCTGACCATGGCGGCCGACGGCGGCACCCTGCTCAAGGCCATGGGCGGCGGCAAGCTGGACCCCGAAGCGGTGCAGGAGCCCGGCTTCACCTTCGCGCTGCTGCTCGCGGTGGCGCTGTCCACGCCGGTGATGATGGCCTACTGGTTCGCGCCGCTGCTGGCCGGCTGGTGGAAGCTGCCCGCGCCCAAGGCGATGTTCTTCAGCTTCTTCGCCTGCCTGCGCAACTGGCGTCCCTTCCTCGCCTACTCCATCGCACTGATGCTGTTCGGCGCCATCCTGCCCGGCATCGTCATCGGCGTGGTCGGGCTGGCGGTGCCGGTGCTGGCCACCGTGCTCACCTTTCTGGTGCCGCTGGTGCTGGTGCCGACCCTCTTCGCCAGCTTCTACATCAACGCCCGCGACGTGTTCGGCATTCCCGGCGCAGTGGTGCATTCGGCGCCGCTGATCGTCGACGACAACGATGCCCGCGACTGAAGCCGGCCCCCTCGGACTGCTGGGCGGCACCTTCGACCCCATTCACCTCGGCCACCTGCGCCTGGCCGAAGAGGCGCGCGAGGCGCTCGGCCTCGCCCGCGTGCGCCTGACCCCCGCCGGCCGGCCACCGCACCGGGACACCCCCCACTGCAGCAGCGCCCACCGCCTGGCCATGGTCCGCCTGGCGGCGGCCGGCAATCCGGCCTTCGAGGTGGACGACAGCGAGATCCGCGCCGCCACGCCCAGCTACACGGTGCCCACCCTCGAACGCCTGCGCGCCGAACTCGGCCTCGCGCGCCCGCTGGTGCTCATCCTCGGCGCCGACGCCTTCCAGGGCCTGCCGGACTGGCACCGCTGGGAAGAGATTTTCACGCTCGCCCATGTCGCCGTGGCCAACCGCCCCGGCCATGCGCCCCACGGCCGGCGCTGGCCCGGCGTACTGTCGCCCGCCCTCGACGCCGCCTGTGCCGGGCGCATCGCGAGCGACCCCGCGTCCATCACCGGAACACCGGCCGGGCTCGTCGTTCCCTTCGACATGACGCCGCTGGACATTTCCGCTTCCCTGATCCGCGACCTGCTCGCCCACGGCGCCAGTGCGCGTTATTTGCTCCCCGATTCGGTTCTCGACTATATTGGGCTGCACCACCTATACCGCCGGAACTGATGGAAATCGCCAAACTGCAGAAGCTGGTCGTCGATGCCCTCGAGGACATCAAGGCCAAGGACATCGAGGTCATCGACACCTCGAAACTCACCGCCCTGTTCGACCGCATCGTGATCGCCAGCGCCGACTCCAACCGGCAGACCCGGGCGCTCGCCCGCAACGTGCAGGACAAGGTGAAGGAAGCCGGCGGCCAAGTGGTCAGCGTGGAAGGCGAGGAAACCGGCGAATGGGTGCTGGTGGACCTGGGCGACGTGGTGGTGCACGTCATGCAGCCCGCCATCCGCAGCTACTACAACCTGGAAGAACTGTGGGCCCACGGCGCTGCCGCGCCCGCCCGGCGCAAGGTCGGCTGACGCGGGCGTGAGGCTGCTGCTGGTCGCCGTCGGCCACCGCATGCCGGACTGGGTGAGCGCCGGCTACGAGGAATTCGCCCGCCGCATGCCGCGCGAACTGCCCCTGCAACTCGTCGAGGTCAAGGCCGAACCGCGCACCACCGGCAAGACCGTGGAGGCCATGATGGCCGCCGAGGCCGCCCGCATCGTGGCGGTGCTGCCGCCCCGCTGCCGCCGGGTGATCCTGGACGAGCGCGGCGCCGACCTCACCACCCGCAAGCTCGCCGAACGCCTGCAGCAGTGGCAGGCCGACGGCCGCGACGTGGCACTGATCGCCGGCGGCCCCGACGGCCTGGCGCCGGAACTGAAATCCACCGCCGACGAAACCCTGCGCCTGACCAGCCTCACCCTGCCCCACGCACTGGTCCGCCCCCTGCTCGCCGAGGCGCTGTACCGCGCGTGGAGCGTGCTCAAGAACCACCCCTACCATCGCGAATAGATAATGCGCACCGCGCCGACTGTTTTGCGGAACGGCCTGTACACAAGCGCTTAAGCCCTAGGTGGTGCCGCAGGGTGCAAGGTGGCTCCCCCCATCGCCGCCGCAATGCGCGCAAAAGCGCGCCGGTGCACCGGAACGCGCTAGAATGCGGCACCGTTCAATTAACACGTTCCGGCTATGAGCCTCGCCCAGCCCCGCATCTATCTCGCATCGCGCAGTCCGCGCCGGCGCGAGTTGCTGCGTCAGATCGGCGTCCGCTTCGATGTGCTCGCCTTTCGAGACGGCGAACGGGGCGAGGATGCCGACGTGGACGAAAAGCCGCTCGGCGACGAAGCGGCGGAACGCTATGTCGAGCGCCTGGCGCTCACCAAGGCCGAAGCGGGCATGCGCCGCCTCATCTGGCGCCACCTGCCGCGCCAGCCGGTGCTGGCGGCCGACACCGCGCTGGAAGTGGACGGCGAAATCGTCGGCAAGCCCGCGTGCGCCGAGGACGCGATGGCCATCCTGCGCCGCCTCTCCGGCCGTACCCACCGCGTCTACACCGCGGTGGCGGTCAGCGACGGCGAGCGCACGCGCTGCGCGGTGAGCGTGAGCGAGGTGCGCTTCCGCACCATCGGCGAGGGTGAAATCCGCCGCTACGTGGCCAGCGGGGAACCGCTGGACAAGGCCGGCGCCTACGGCATCCAGGGCCGCGCCGCGATATTCGCCGAGCACATCTCGGGCAGCTACAGCGGCATCATGGGCCTGCCGCTGTTCGAAACCGCCCAGTTGCTCGAAACCTTCGGCTATTCTTGCCTGTAGTGCTTCTACGATGGGCAATGCGCAATGGCGGCCCGCCGTCCGCCATTGCGCATTTCCCATTGAATCCATTTACGTATGAGCATCGAATTCCTCATCAACTGCACCCCGCAGGAGACGCGGGTTGCCCTGGTGGAACAGGGCGTCGTCCAGGAACTGCACGTCGAACGCACCGCCAGCCGCGGCATCGTCGGCAACATCTACCTGGGCAAGGTGGTGCGGGTGCTGCCCGGCATGCAGTCGGCTTTCATCGACATCGGCCTGGAGCGCACCGCCTTCCTGCACGTGGCGGACATCTGGAGCGAGCGCCAGCACGGCGAGGCGGCCAAGCCCATCGAGCGCATCCTCACGGAAGGGCAGAACCTGACCGTGCAGGTGCTCAAGGACCCCATCGGCACCAAGGGCGCGCGCCTGTCCACCCAGGTCAGCATCGCCGGGCGCATGCTGGTCTACCTGCCCCAGGAAAAGCACATCGGCATTTCCCAGCGCATCGAGGACGAGGCCGGGCGCGAGGCCTTGCGCGAGCGCCTGACCCGCCTGGTGCCGGGGGATGAGCCGGGCGGCTTCATCGTGCGCACCATGGCCGAATCGGCCAGCGATGACGAACTCGCCGCCGACATCGCCTACCTGCGCAAGCTGTGGGGCGAAATCCAGGCGCGGGCCACGGGGGCGCAACCGCCGCGCGTGCTGTACGAGGACCTCAACCTGGGCCAGCGCGTGCTGCGCGACCTGGTGGACGCCGACACCGGGCGCATCGTCATCGACTCGCGGGAGAACTTCCACAAGCTCACCGCCTTCGCCCAGGAATACAGCCCCAAGGTGCTGCCGCTGCTGGAGCACTACACCGGCGAGCGGCCGCTCTTCGACCTGCACAGCGTGGAGGACGAGATCCAGAAGGCGCTGGCCCGGCGCGTGGAGCTGAAGTCCGGCGGCTACCTCATCGTCGACCAGACCGAGGCCATGACCACGGTGGACGTGAACACCGGCGGCTTCGTCGGCGCGCGCAACTTCGACGACACCATCTTCAAGACCAACCTGGAGGCGGCCCAGGCCATCGCCCGCCAACTGCGCCTGCGCAACCTGGGCGGCATCATCATCATCGACTTCATCGACATGGAAACCGCCGAGCACCGGGACATGGTGCTGGACGAATTCCGCAAGGCGCTGGCGCGCGACCACACCAAGATGAGCATCAACGGCTTCACCGCGCTGGGCCTGGTGGAGATGACCCGCAAGCGCACGCGGGAATCTCTGGCCCACCTGCTGTGCGAACCCTGCCCCACCTGCGGCGGGCGCGGCGAGGTGAAGACCGCGCGCACGGTGTGCTACGAAATCCTGCGCGAACTGCTGCGCGAGGCGCGCCAGTTCAACGCGCGCGAGTTCCGCGTGCTGGCCGCGCCCAACGTCATCGACCTCTTCCTGGACGAAGAATCCCAGTCGCTGGCCATGCTCTCGGACTTCATCGGCAAGAAGATTTCGCTGCACCCCGAGGCCAGCTACACGCAGGAACAGTTCGACATCGTGCTGCTGTGACGCCGTGACCGCCCCTTCCCAGGCCCCTGCAGCAGCAGCCGAACCGACCCCCGCGCGCTTCCGCAATCCGCTCGCCCGCGCCTTCGCGGCCACCCGCCCGGCCTTCCTGTCGGTCACCCTGGTCGCCTGCCTGCTCGGCCTGGCAGTCGCCCACGGCAGCGGCGTGGCGCTGGACCCGTTGACTGCGGTCGCCACCGTCCTGCTGGCCCTGCTCGCCCACGCCGGCGGCAACGTCATCAACGACTACCACGACCGCCGCGCCGACGCCCTCAACGACGGGCGGCTGTTCCCCTACACCGGCGGCAGCCGCTTCATCCAGAACGGCGTGCTGAGCGCCCGCCAGACCGCGCAACTGGGCTATGGCCTGCTCGCCGCGGCGGCCCTCGGCGGCTTGTGGCTGGCGTGGGTGTCCGGCCCCGGCCTGCTCGCGATCGGCGCCGCCGGCCTGCTGGTGGCCTGGGCCTATTCCGCGCCGCCGCTCCACCTGGTCGGCCGCGGGCTGGGCGAACCGTGCATCGTCGCGGCCTGGCTGCTGGTGGTGGCGGGCAGCGACTACGTGCAGCGCGGCGCCTTCAGCGTGCTGCCCTTCGTAGCCGGACTGTCCTACGCGCTGCTGGTGGCCAACCTGCTCTACATCAACCAGTTCCCCGACCACGCCGGCGACGCCGCAGCGGGCAAACGCACGCTGGTCGTGCGCCTGGGACCGCAGGCGGCCAAGTGGGGGTATCTGGTGATCGCGCTGCTGGCCTACATCTGGCTCGTGCTGATGGTCGAGCGCAACCTGCTGCCCCAGAAAGCCGCCGCCGCGGCGCTGACGCTGGTGATTTCCTTCCACGCCGCGCGCGGCCTGCTCGCCGACGCCGAGGCGCCGCAAGCCCTCGGCGCCCCCATCCGGCAGACCATCGCCGCGGCCTGCCTGCACGGACTCGTCCTCGCCGCCGCACTGGCCTTCGCCCCCTGGCCGACCACCGGCTGACCGCCTTCCACCCACCGGACCCCCTCATGATCGGACGACTCGCCGGCATCCTGCTGGAAAAGAACCCGCCCCAGATCCTCGTCGACGTGCACGGCGTCGGCTACGAGGTGGACGTGCCCATGAGCACCTTCTACGGCCTGCCCGCCACCGGCCAGCCGGTGACCCTGCACACGCACCTCGCCATCCGCGAGGACGGCCACCTCCTCTATGGTTTCGCCACCCAGGAGGAGCGCGCCGCCTTCCGCCAATTGCTGAAGGTGTCCGGCATCGGCGCACGCACCGCCCTGGCCGTGCTCTCCGGCCTGTCGGTGAGCGACCTGGCCCAGGCCGTGGCGCTGCAGGAAGCCGGCCGCCTGGTGAAGGTGCCCGGCATCGGCAAGAAGACCGCCGAACGCCTGCTGCTGGAACTGCGCGACAAGCTCGGCCAGGCCTTGCCCACGCTGGCCGGCGCCCGGCTCGCCGCCACACCGGGGGCCGCTCTGCCGGCCGACGCGAAGAGCGACATCCTCAACGCGCTGCTGGCGCTGGGCTACAACGAGCGCGAGGCGCTGGGTGCGATGAAGGGGCTGGACCAGGAGGTCGGTGTGTCGGAGGGCATCCGGCTCGCCCTCAGGCAGTTGTCGAAGGCCTGAGCGTCCGGACCGCAGGGCCTGTCGCCGCACTTTACACTTCCACACGCCGCTGCTTGCGCAAAGCTCGCAACACGTTGTTTTTCCTGAACTTCAATAGTCTGGCACGGCTGATGCTCGATTGGAGCAAGCAGTTAGCCCTGCGCTTGAAGACAGGAGAACGATCATGTTCAGCACCACAACTCCCCGCGGCAAGACCCTGCTGGGCAGCCTGTTCGCCTCCGCCGCGCTGCTGGCCGGCAGTGCCCAGGCCGCGGTCGTTTCCTGGGGTTACGACATCGACAGCGGTTTCGTCAGTTGGACTGTCGGCGGTAGCACCAGCACCGCACCGGCCCCCGGTGCCACGAGCATTTCATGGGGCAACGCCGCCGAAAGCTCTCTGGTGATCAACAACCCGGATTTCAGCGGCTCCGTCGACACGTACATCGGCGGCGGCGCACCGCCGACGCTACCCCCCTATCTGGGGTTCAGTACCTCGCTGACCCACTTCAACCAACCCATCACCGGCAATACCCTCACGGAGGCGACCCTGCGTGCCGCCGTAACGTTGACGCCGACCAACCCCGCCGGTGGGGCGCTGCCGACACAGACCACCCTGTTCGACATCGTCTTCGCCGAAACGCCCAACCAAGGCAACTGTGGCTTTCCGTCGGACAGCAACTGCGACGACATTTTCATCCTGGTTTCGGGCCTGCTGAACCAATCGTTCCAGTATGACGCGGGCGACGGCGACGGCGTCGTCACCTACTTCGTCAACATCTTCCCGCTCGACGGCGAAGTGCTCAGCGTACTGCCGGCCGCGAGCTGCGCGGCAGCCGGCGCCCCTGCGGGCTGCATCGGCTTCCAGACCGAGGAAGGCCTGAACACCACCCTGGCCTTCGGGTTCACGATTTCCACCGCACCCCTGGGCGTGCCCGAACCCGGCGCCCTCGCGCTGCTCGGCATCGGCCTCGCGGGTCTGGGCCTGTTGCGCAAGCGCCAAGCCTGAGCATCTGCACCCTCCGTGCAAAGTTCGGGGAGCTTCGGCTCCCCGTTTTTTTGCCTGCGCCGCGGGCGGACTTGGTGCCCGCCATCGGCTAAACTTCTGCGCATGATCGAAACCGACAAGCTGGCCGCCCCGCGCCTCATTTCCCCGCAGGCGGAGGACCGCCAGGAAGACGCCATCGAGCGCGCGCTACGCCCCAAGCGCCTGGCCGACTACGTGGGCCAGCAGAAGATCCGCGAGCAACTGGAAATCTTCATCCAGGCCGCACGCGGGCGCAGCGAGGCGCTGGACCACGTGCTGCTGTTCGGCCCGCCCGGGCTGGGCAAGACCACGCTGGCCCACATCGTCGCCGCCGAGATGGGCGTAAACCTGCGCCAGACCTCCGGCCCGGTGCTGGAGCGCGCCGGGGATCTGGCCGCGCTGCTGACCAACCTCGAACCCCACGACGTGCTGTTCATCGACGAAATCCACCGCCTGTCGCCGGTGGTGGAGGAAATCCTCTACCCGGCGCTGGAGGACTTCCAGATCGACATCATGATCGGCGAAGGCCCGGCGGCCCGCTCGGTCAAGCTCGACCTGCCCCCGTTCACGCTGGTGGGTGCCACCACCCGCGCGGGCATGCTGACCAACCCGCTGCGCGACCGCTTCGGCATCGTCTCGCGGCTGGAGTTCTACACGCCCGAGGAACTGGGCTACATCGTCGGCCGCTCGGCGGGACTCCTCAACGTGGACATCGAGGACGCGGGCGCCTTCGAGATCGCCCGCCGCGCGCGCGGCACGCCGCGCATCGCCAACCGCCTGCTGCGCCGCGTGCGCGACTACGCGGAAGTGAAGGCCGGCGGGCGCATTACCGCGACCGTGGCCGATGCCGCACTGACCATGCTGGACGTGGACCACCTGGGCCTGGACATCATGGACCGCAAACTGCTGGGCGCGATGCTGGAGAAGTTCGGCGGCGGCCCGGTGGGGCTGGACAACCTGGCCGCCTCGGTGGGCGAATCCTCCGACACCATTGAGGACGTGCTGGAACCCTATCTGATCCAGCAGGGCTATCTGCAGCGCACGCCGCGCGGGCGCATGGCCACCGCCACGATCTGGCGCCACTTCGGCCTCACGCCGCCGGGGCGGGCGGCCAGCGGCGAACTGTGGCCCGACGCCGGCTGAGCCGGCGCCATGCGCAGCTTCCTCGCCTCCGTCATCGTGCTGTGCCTGCTGGGCGGCGCCTGGCTGCTCGGCGGGCCGGAGTTCTTCATGCCGGCCCGGTACGACCCCTCCCACGGCGTCCATTTCAGCGGCCTGTCCTCGCGTCTGCTGGGCGCGGCCCTGCTGCTGCTCGCCGCACTGGGCCTGGGCGTCGCGCGCCACGCCGGGCGCGGCAGCGGCAAGCCGCCGTCACCGGCCTGGCAGTGGCGCTACTTCCTGCTGCTGCTGGCGAGCCTCGTGCTGATCGGCACCGCTTTCCACGCCGGTGAACCGGGTCCGAGCCCGCATCACCGCAGCCCGCAGTAAGAAGCCTCAACCGCCCGAGCAGCCGCAGCCCCCGCCGCCTCCGCCGCCGCAACCGCCGGCGACCGGTGCCGTCTCCGGCGCGGCTTTCTTCTCGCGCGCACTGAGGCAGATGGAAAGATCGATCACCACCCGCTCCGGTTCGCGGGCGACGTACTCCATGCCCACCTGGTCGCCGTAGCGCTGGCGGATCTGGTTGAGCAGCGGCAGCGGATCATGGTCGTTGACGAAGCGCATGGTTTCGCCGTCCATCAGCGCTTCCAGTGCGCCGAAGATGGCCGCGTGGCGGAAGCGCTTGGCCACGCCGCGCGCGTCGAAGGGGAAGACGGAATCGTTGAACAGGGGCAGTTCGCTCATGGATGCTCTCTCCGGGGGTCTGGGGTGCGCGGCCCGCGAGGGGCCACTGAAGGGCATCCTAGGCAGCGGACGGGCCGCCCGCCTTGAGGCAGAACAAGAATCCCCAGGCCCTAACCGACCTGGCAGGCCAGTCCTTTCAGGTATTCGCCTTCGGGCACGGCCAGCCCCACCGGATGGTCGGCTGCGGCGGCCAGGCGGTGGATGATGCGTGCATCCACGCCGGCGTCGATGGCCGCCCCGGCGACGATCTTCTGGAACAGCTCCAGGCCGATCCCGCCCGAGCAGGAGTAGGTCATCAGGATGCCGCCCGGGTCGAGCAGGCGGAAACCCAGCAGGTTGATGTCCTTGTAGGCGCGCGCGGCGCGTTCCGCGTGGGCGGCCGAGGGCGCGAACTTGGGCGGGTCGAGCACGATCAGGTCGAACTTGCGTCCCTCGGCGCGCAGCGCGCGCAGGGCCTGGAACACGTCGTCCTCGCGCCATTCGGCGCGGCTGGCGTCGAGCCCGGGGTTGTGCGCGAGGTTGCGCTGCGCGATGGCGAGCGCGGGGCCGGAGGAGTCGATGGACAGCACCGAGGCCGCGCCGCCGGCCAGCGCCTGCAGCGAGAAGCCGCCGGTGTAGCAGAAGCAGTTGAGCACCCGCCGCCCGGCAGCCAGCCGCCCGGTGAGCAGGCGATTGTCGCGCTGGTCCAGGTAGAAGCCGGTCTTGTGCCCGCCGACCACGTCCACCTCCATGACGACGCCGTTCTCCGCTATGGTGAGCGCCCCGGCGGGCAGTTCGCCATGCACGCAACCGGCCACCGGCGGCAGGCCTTCCAGCCCGCGCACGTCCGAATCCGAGCGCTCGTACACCGCGGCGCAGCCGGTGGCCTGCACCAACGCGCCGACGATGGCCGCACGCCACTTGTCGGCGCCGGCACTGGTCAGTTGCAGCACGACGACTGCGCCGTAGCGGTCGGCGATGACGCCCGGCAGGCCGTCGGATTCGCCGTGGATCAGGCGCAGCCCCGCCTGCCCCGCGAGCAGCGGATGGGCGGCGCGGCGCGCCACGGCTTCGGCCACCTTGCGCTTGAAGAAGGCGTGGTCGATGGTGGCATCGGAGTCGAAGCTCCACACCCGCGCACGGATCTGCGATTCCGGCGACCAGGCGGCCTTCGCCAGCAGCCGTCCGTCGGCAGCGGCGACCTCCACCGTGTCGCCGGGCCGGGCGCGGCCGTCGAGTTCCGCCACCGAACCGGCGAAGATCCACGGATGGCGGCGCAGCAGCGAACGCTCCTTGCCGGGCTTGAGAACGAGTCGGGCCATTGGGGGTATGCGCGGGAGGGGAAAGGCCGCAGAGTCTACCGCCTTGCGCGGCGGCCGGCCACGTTCAGGCGCGGCGGATGTGGATCGCCAGCATGTCGCGGCGCAGGCTCAGCAGGCTGCGCAGCGCTTCGACCACCGGGGCGGACAGGTTCCGCGTGGACTCGTCGTGGCGTTCCAGGCGGTCGAACAGGCCGTCGAAGTCGGCGCAATCGAAACCGGCATCCGCGCAGATGGCGAGAATCTCGCTCTCGAGAATCTGCACGATGCGGCGGGCCCGCGGCTCCATGGCGCGGATCCCGTCACTTCATCAGGCGGCGTGCGCGATCGGCGATGGCCAGCAGTTCCGGCAGTTCGCGCGAACAGAGCAGTTCGCCGAACTTGGCCAGGGCGTCGGAACTGACGTAGAGGTGGCCGTTGTGGCGACGGTTGATCCAGCCCAGCTCGATCAGCCGCCCGATCTTGCGGCGGACCGTCTCGCGCGGCAGGCCGGTGGCGGCCGCGATCGAATAGGCATTGCAGGGGCGCAGGCTGCGGGTGTCGCAGGGGGCGTCGTCGTCCGGGTCCGGCATGCGCTCGACGAATTCCAGGCCGTTCTCGCGTTCGCCGAGATTGTGCAGGGCGATCTCGCCGAGCAGGATGGGAAGCAGAATGTCGCGTTCGAACTCGTCGAAGGTGCGCTTGAGGTTGCGCACCTGGTAGCGCGCCAGCAGCAGCGCCACGGAGCGCAGGGTGCGCTGCGTCTCGTGCCGGGCTGCCTCTTCTGCATCGCCGTCTGCGCGGCCTGTCGGGGTCACTGCCGTTGTCATTTTGCTTCGCTTCCTCGCCCCGTATACGGGGCCTCCCGGCTAGCACTGTTTTCGTTACTTGCAGCGAGAATACCGTACCGCCATAAGCATCGCTTGATTTTCAATCCCCAAAATGGGGCGCTTTATGAAAGATAGAACATGCCGCGGCCGGCTGCACGTCCTAAGCACTCAGCGCTTGCGCGCCCGCGGGTGGGCTGCGTCGTAGACTTTCGCCAGATGCTGGAAATCCAGATGGGTATAGACCTGCGTGCTCTGGATGCTGGCATGCCCCAGCAGTTCCTGCACCGCGCGCAAATCGCCGCTGGACTGCAGCATGTGGCTGGCGAAGCTGTGGCGCAGCATGTGGGGATGCACATGCACGCCCAGGCCGCAGTCCTGCGCCCAGCGCGCCAGGCGCGAACGGATCGCGCCGGGGCTGAGCCGCCCGCCGCGTCGGCTGACGAAGAGTGCCGGTTCGTCCGCTGCGGCCACGGCGGGGCGCAGCGCCAGCCACTCGCGCAGCGCGGCCACCGCCTTGCTGCCGACCGGCACGCTGCGCGTCTTGTTGCGCTTGCCGGTCACGGTGAGCAGGCCTTCGTCCAGATCGGCGGCGATGGCGGCATCCAGCGCGGCCAGCTCCGCCAGGCGCAGGCCGGAGGAATAGAACAGTTCGAACATCGCCCGGTCGCGGACCATCAGTTCGCCCGCGTCCGGCTCGGCGTCGAGCAGGGCCTGGGCCTGGTCGGGCGACAGGGCCTTGGGCAGGGTCTTGGGGGCACGCGGCGCACGCACGCCCTCGGCCGGGTTGGCGGCGAGCCCGCGCTGGCGCACCAGCCAGCGGAACAGGCCGCGCCAGGCCGACAGCCGGCGCGCGATGGAGCGCCCGCCCAGCCCCTCCCCGTGCAGGCGGGCGACGAAGCGGCGGATGTCGTGCTGGGCCAGAGTTTCCAACGTGCGGTCGCCGGCCAGGCGCTGCAGCGCTTCCAGGTCGCGGCGGTAGTTTTCCAGCGTCAGGCGTGCGGCGCGGCGCTGGCTGGCGAGCCAGCCGAGATAGGCCTCGACGCAGTCGGACACGCGCTGCCCCGCCCGCCGCTCAGCCGAGCTGGCGGAGCAGCGCGGTGGACACCAAGTCGCCGATGCGCCCCAGGTAGAGCGTGCCCATGCCGGCGTAGAAGCGTTCCGGCTCCTCGCTGCCGAGCACGAGCAGGCCGAACACCTGGGCGCCGCGGCGCAGGGGCACCAGCGCCACCGAACGCACGTGGGGCGCGGCCTCGCCGAACCAGCCCACCACCTCGATGTTGCCGGGCGCGCCGCAATAGGGCTGGTGCAGGTCGCCGGCGTAGAAGCGCGCGGCCTCGCTGACTTCGGCGAAATCCTCGTCGTCGTGGGTGATCACGCTGTTCCAGATGCGCAGCGCCACCCGCGGCACGGCGAAATCCTCGCGCATGTTGTGGAAGACGGCGTGGCGCAGGGTCTCGTAGTCGGGGGCTTCGAGCAGGGCGAGGCTGAAGCGGTGCACCTTCTCGCCAATCTCGTCGTTCTCCTCGCCGAAACTGATCAGTTCGGCGAGCTTGCCTTCGAGCTGGCGGATCTTGTCGCGCAGGGCATGCAACTGCCGCTCGGCCAGCGAGATGGCCTGTCCACCGTGGGGATGGGGCACGGTGAGTTCGGCGAACAGATCGCCGTGCTGGGCGAGAAAGTCCGGGTGCTGCTTGAGGTAGCTGGCGACGTCTTCGGGGTTCATCGGAATCGGCTCCTGCGGGGCATGGCGCCTCGCGGCGCGGGGGATGTTGGGTTCAGGCGACTTCCAGCTCGCCCTCGAAAACCGTGACGGCTGGCCCGGTCATCATGACCGGCGTGCCCGGCCCGGCCCAGGCGATCTCCAGTTCGCCGCCGCGCGTCTCCACGCGCACCGGCGATTGCAGCAGGCCGCGCAGGATGCCGGCCACCACCGCGGTACAGGCGCCGGTGCCGCAGGCCAGCGTCTCGCCCGCGCCGCGCTCGTAGACGCGCAGGCGGATGTGGGAAGGGGACACCACCTGCATGAAACCGGCGTTGACCCGCGCGGGGAAGCGCGCGTGGTTTTCGATCAGCGGCCCCTGCGCGGCGACCGGGGCGGTATCCACGTCTGCCACTACCTGCACCGCGTGGGGGTTGCCCATGGACACCGCGGTGATGGGCACCGCCGTGCCGCCCACGTCGAGGGGCTGAACCACCGCGCCGGAGTCCGACACGAAGGGAATGCGCGCCGGCTCCAGCACCGGCACGCCCATGTCCACGGTGACCAGGCCGTTGCCCTCCAGGCGCGGGGCGATGATGCCGGAGCGGGTCTCGACGCGGATCTCGCGCTTGTCCGTCAGGCCCTTCTCATGCACGAAGCGCACGAAGCAGCGCGCGCCGTTGCCGCACTGCTCCACCTCGCCGCCGTCGGCGTTGAAGATGCGGTAGCGGAAATCGACCCCGGCGCCGCTCGGCGGCTCCACCACCAGCAACTGGTCGCAGCCCACGCCGAAATGGCGGTCGGCGATCGCCCGCACCCGCTCCGGGGTCAGTTCGACCGGCGCGCGGGTGGCGTCGATGACCACGAAGTCGTTGCCGAGGCCGTGCATCTTGGTGAAGCGCAGTCGCATGAAGGGGGCATCCGGGGAAAGTCCGACCGGGAATTCTCCTCCAGCGGCTGCGCCGCGTCCACCGGCGCGCTCCACTCAGTAAGGGCGCGGTTCGCCCGGCGGGCGGGTCTTGAAGCGGCGGTGCACCCAGTAGTACTGCTCGGGCATGCTGCGCACCGCGTCTTCGATCCAGCGGTTCATGCGCAGGGTGTCGGCTTCCACGTCCCCCGACGGGAAATCCGCCCACGCTTCGCCGAACTCCACCACATAGCCCTGCCCGCCGGGCAGCATGCGGGTGAGGACCGGCACCACGGCCGCGCCGGCCAGGCGCGCCAGACGAGGCAGGCCGGTGATGGTGGCCGCGGGCACGCCGAAGAAGGGCACGAAGATGGAATCCCGGCCGCGGTAGTCCATGTCCGGCAGGTAGTAGAACGGCCGCCCCGCCTTCATCGCCTTGACCGTGGGGCGCGCGCCGTCCTCGCGGGCAAGCAGTTGCTGGTCGCCGAAGCGGCTGCGCCCGTGCAGGAACCAGCGGTCGAAGACCGGGTTGCGCTGCCGGGCGTAGATGCTCACGGAGTCGAAGTCCATGGCGATGCGCGAGCCGCCCATGTCCAGACCGATGAAGTGGGGCGCCAGCATGATCACCGGCCTGCCGGCATCCAGCAGGCTGCGCATGCGTTCGGCACCGTCCAAGCGCACTAGGCGCTGCAGCAGCGCCTGTGGTGCCCACCACAGCAGGCTGCGTTCGAGCAGACTGCGCCCCAGGGCGTGGAAATGGCGACGCGCCAACGCCCGGCGCGCGGCGTCGTCGAGCGCCGGGAAGCACAGCCGCAGATTGGTCAGCACCACGTGGCGGCGCTCACCGGCGAAACGGAACAGCAGTTCGCCCAGGGCGACCCCCAGCGCCGCGAGCACCGGCAGCGGCAACCAGTGCAGCAGCCACAGCCCGGCCACGCCCGCGTGGCTCGCCAGCCGCCCGATTGCGCTCATGTCGCGTTTCCTGCGCTTGCGCCTGCTCATGCTTCCTCCGCGGCCGGGACATCCGGCGCCGACACGCCCTTGGGGCGCTTGTAGCGGTCGTAGCCCCACAGGTATTGCGCCGGGCAGGCCAGGATGAGCCGCTCGATGTCGCGGTTGATGGCGGCACAGCGTTCCTCCGGCGTTCCGGCGAGCGCTTCGTTCCCCTCGCTGAAGCGCAGCACGTAGCCTTCGCCCCGCGGCAGGCGCTCGGCCCACACGTAGATCACCGCCACGTCGCGGACTTCGGCCAGGCGCGCAGCCAGCGTCATGGTCCATGCCGGACGGCCGAAGAACGGTGCCCACACGCCTTCGCCGACGCCGGGCGCCTGGTCGGGCAGCATGCCCACCGCCTCGCGGCTGCGCAGGGTCTTGACCAGCTTGCGCACGCCGGACAGGTCGGCCGGCGCCGTACGCATCTGCCCGCGCGCGCGCCCGGCCTCCATCAGCGGCTGCAGCACGGCCTTGCGCGGCGGGCGATACAGCACGGTGATCGGCGTACGGCTGGCGATGAACTGGGCGGTGATCTCGAAGCAGCCGAGATGCGGAGTCAGGAACAGCAGACCGCGCCCTTCGGCCAGCGCCGCCTCGGCCAGTTCCCAGCCTTCCACGCGATGTACGGCGGCCACCACCTCGGCGGCCGGACGCAACCATACCCAGGGCAGTTCCAGCGCCTGGCGGCCAGCTTCGCGCGCGGCCTCGCCGATCAGCGCGGGGTCGTCGCGGCCCACGGCCCGCGCCAGGTTGGCCCGCAGGCGGCGGCGGTAGCTCGCATCGCAGCGCAGGACCAGCCACCCGGCCCATCCGCCGAGGAGGTGCAGCCAGCGCAAAGGCAGGCGGGACAGGACGCGGAACAGGAAGTGCATGAACACGGGCGACGAGCGGACGAGTTTGACCGCCTGGACTCAAAGCTTATAATTATCGCCCAGCCGCCGAGTTAATACGACAACTTGCAGGGCGGCCGCCGGGACACCGGTACAGAAATACTGCTAAAGCGTCAGCTGCTCGTGAAATCCCCGGAGCCGGCTGCAACGCCAGAAGCCCGGGGATTTTCCTTTGCAGGAGCAGCAGCATGTCCAACGAATTCCTCTTCACCTCCGAATCGGTCTCGGAAGGCCACCCGGACAAGGTCGCCGATCAGATCTCCGACGGCGTGCTCGACGCCATCCTGGCCGACGACCCCAAGGCGCGCGTGGCCTGCGAGACGCTGGTGTCCACCGGCCTGGTGGTCATCTCCGGTGAAATCACCACCACCGCCCACCCCAACTACCGCGAGATCGCCCAGGACGTGGTGCGCCGCATCGGCTACGACAACTCCGACATCGGCTTCGACTACAAGAGCTGCGCGGTGCTGGCGGCCATCAACCGCCAGTCCTCCGACATCGCCCAGGGCGTGAACGAAGGCGAAGGGCTGGATCTGGACCAGGGCGCCGGCGACCAGGGTCTGATGTTCGGCTTCGCCACCAACGAGACCCCCAGCCTGATGCCGCTGCCCATCTACTATGCGCACCGCATCATGCAGCGCCAGGCCGAGGTGCGCAAGGACGGGCGCTTGCCCTGGCTGCGCCCGGACGCCAAGAGCCAGCTCACGGTGAAGTACGTGGACGGCAAGCCGGTGGCGGTGGACACCGTGGTGGTGTCTACCCAGCACAACCCGGAAGTCTCCCACGCCCAGATCACGGAGGCGGTGATCGAGGAGATCATCAAGCCGGTGCTGCCCAAGGAACTGATCCGCGGCGAGGTGCGTTATCTCATCAACCCCACCGGCCGCTTCGTCATCGGCGGCCCGCACGGCGACTGCGGCCTGACCGGGCGCAAGATCATCGTCGACACCTACGGCGGCGCGGCCCACCACGGCGGCGGCGCGTTCTCCGGCAAGGACCCCTCCAAGGTGGACCGCTCGGCCGCCTACGCCGGCCGCTACGTGGCCAAGAACGTGGTCGCCGCCGGCCTCGCGGACAAGTGCGAGGTGCAGGTTGCCTACGCCATCGGCGTGGCCAAACCGGTGAGCCTGATGGTGAACACCTTCGGCACCGGCAAGGTCAGCGACGAGAAGATCGTCGAACTGATCCGCGCCCACTTCGATCTGCGCCCCAAGGCCATCATCCAGACGCTCGACCTGCTGCGCCCGATCTACTCCAAGACCGCTGCCTACGGCCACTTCGGCCGCGACGAGCCGGAATTCACCTGGGAGCAGACGGACAAGGCAGCCGCCCTCAGGGCCGCCGCCGGGCTCTGAGCCTTCGGCGGACGGTCCGCGGCGCGGGGCGAGACGTCCCGCGCCGCTTGCGGCTATAATCCGCCCCAACCGAGGAGCGCTGCGAGACATCCGTCCCAGGCTCGGTCCTTTCAGAACCGCGCTCACCTTAACCCGTGCCGGGCACGGGGTAGCGAGGTGAGACCACCGCAGCACCCCCTCCCGGCCACACGTTCAAGGATTACGACATGAACTCTGTGGCTGATCTCAAGGATTACGTCGTTGCCGACCTCTCGCTCGCCGAGTGGGGGCGCAAGGAAATCCGCATCGCCGAAACCGAAATGCCCGGCCTGATGGCGATCCGCGAGGAATACGCCGCCAGCCAGCCCCTGAAGGGCGCGCGCATCACCGGCTCGCTGCACATGACCATCCAGACCGCGGTGCTGATCGAGACGCTGACCGCGCTCGGCGCCCAGGTGCGCTGGGCCTCGTGCAACATCTTCTCCACCCAGGACCACGCCGCCGCGGCCATCGCCGCAGAGGGCGTGCCGGTGTTCGCGGTCAAGGGCGAATCGCTGGAAGACTACTGGGACTACACCCACCGCATCTTCGAGTGGCCCGATGGCGGCTACTCCAACATGATCCTCGACGACGGCGGCGACGCCACGCTGCTGCTGCATCTGGGCGCCCGCGCCGAGCAGGACATCTCGGTGCTCGACAAGCCGGACAGCGAGGAAGCCGTGGTGCTGTTCGCCGCGATCCGCGCCAAGCTCGCGCAGGATCCGGTCTGGTACTCGACCCGGCTCGCACAGGTCAAGGGCGTCACCGAGGAAACCACCACCGGCGTGCACCGCCTGTACCAGATGCACGCCCGGGGCGAACTGAAGTTCCCGGCGATCAACGTCAACGATTCCGTCACCAAGTCCAAGTTCGACAACCTCTACGGCTGCCGCGAATCGCTGGTCGACGGCATCAAGCGCGCCACCGACGTGATGATCGCCGGCAAGATCGCCGTGGTGCTGGGCTACGGCGACGTGGGCAAGGGCTGCGCGCAGTCGCTGCGCGGGCTGGGCGCGACCGTGTGGATCACCGAAATCGACCCGATCTGCGCGCTGCAAGCGGCGATGGAAGGCTACCGCGTCGTGACCATGGGCACCGCCGCCGCGCTGGGCGACATCTTCGTCACCACCACCGGCAACGTGAGCGTCATCACCCACGCGCACCTCGCGGCGATGAAGAACAACGCCATCGTCTGCAACATCGGCCACTTCGACTCGGAAATCGAGGTCGCCAGCCTGCGCCAGTACCAGTGGGAGAACATCAAGCCGCAGGTGGATCACATCATCTTCCCGGACGGCCGCCGCATCATCCTGCTGGCCGAGGGCCGCCTGGTGAACCTCGGCTGCGCCACCGGCCACCCCAGCTTCGTGATGAGCAACTCCTTCGCCAACCAGACCCTGGCGCAGATCGAGCTGTTCACCAAGACCGCCGATTATCCAGTCGGCGTCTACGTGCTGCCCAAGAAGCTGGACGAGATGGTCGCCCGCCTGCACCTGAAGAAGATCGGCGCCGAGCTCACCACGCTGACCCCGGAACAGGCCGAATACATCGGCGTGCCGGTGGAAGGGCCGTACAAGGCCGAGCACTACCGCTACTGATTGACTCCCGCGCACGAACGACTCCACAATGGTTCCGCAATGGAACCATTGTGGAGACATGCCATGCCCCACCTTTCGATCAAGAACGTGCCCGAAGCGCTCGCCGAGCGCCTGCGCCTGCGTGCCGCGCTCAATCACCGTTCCCTTCAGGGCGAGCTGATGGCCATCATCGAGCAGGCCGTCGAAACGCCCGCCACCAGGGACGCGGCGGCGGTGGCGCCCGCGGATGTCCACGCGCCGCGGACCGGCCGCAAGACGATCATGCAGATCGCCGAGGAACACCGTGCGCGCTATCCCGCGCCACTGGCCGGCAGCCCGCGCGCGGTGGACATCCTGCGGGCCGAGCGCGACGGCCGCTGACGCCATGTCCGCCGATCCCGCGCCGCTCATCGTCGCCGAGAACCTGGCGCGCTATGTGGTCGAACCGCCGCTGGTGGTCGATTGCAGCGTGCTCGCGGCCCTGCTGTTCGACGAGCCCGAGCGCCCCCTCGCGGCCGAGCACCTGAACGGCCGCAGCCTGCACGCGCCCTGGCTGCTGGATTTCGAGATCGCCAGCGTGGCCGCCAAGAAAGCCACGGCCGGCGCGCCGGAATCCGCGCGCCTGGGCCTGCAGGACTACGCCAGCCTCGACCTGAATCGCCACGCGACCGAGCCGCTGGCCCTGCTCGAACTCGCCCGGCGCTACCGCCTCACCGTTTACGACGCGGCCTACCTCTGGCTCGCCGACGTCCTGGGTGCGCCGCTCGCCACCTTCGACCAGCGCCTGGGCCGCGCCGCGCAGGCGCATCTGCGGGGCGATCGGCCATGAAATCCTTCCACCGCCGCAGCAGCCGTCCGGCCACGGAGCGCCCCCTGGCGGCCGCGCCGGTCCACCGGGACCTGCCGCGAGCCGACCAGTTGCTGGTGCAGCAGGGCCTGGCCCCCTCGCGCACCGCGGCGCGGGCACTGATCGAAGCCGGACGGGTCAGCGCCGACGGTGCCCCGGTGACCAAGCCGGCGCAGGAACTGCCCGAATCGGCGGTGCTCGCGGTGGCGGCGGACGAGGCCGACCGCTTCGTCTCCCGCGGCGGGCGGAAGCTCGCCGGCGCGCTGGCGGCCAGCGGGCTGGAGCCGACCGGCCGTACCTGCCTGGACGTGGGCCAGTCCACCGGCGGCTTCACCGACTGCCTGCTGCAGGCCGGCGCCGCCCGCGTAGTGGGTGTCGAGGTCGGCCACGGCCAGATTCATCCCCGCCTCGCGGACGACCCGCGCTGCGTCACGCTGGAAGGCATCAATGCCCGCCACCTGAGCGCGGTGGCCCTGGGCGGGCATTTTCCGCCCGGCGGCTTCGGCCTCATCGTCTGCGACGCCAGCTTCATCTCGCTCGCGCTGCTGTTTCCACAATGGCCGGCGCTGCTCGCCACCGGCGGCGACATCCTGGCGCTGGTCAAGCCCCAGTTCGAGGTCGGCCCGCAGGGGCTGGGCAAGGGCGGCATCGTGCGCGACGCCGCCCTCTACCGCGAGGTGGAAGACAAACTGCGCGCCGCCGCGGCCGCGGCCGGACTGGCGGTATGCGGCTGGTACGATTCCCCCATCGCCGGCGGCGACGGCAACCGCGAATTCTTCCTCTGGATGCGACATGCCCAAGACTGAACTTTCCATCGAATTCTTCCCGCCCCAGACCCCGGACGGGGCGGAGAAGCTGCGCGCCGTGCGCGAGCGCCTGGCCGTGCTGGAGCCCGCCTTCTTCTCGGTGACCTACGGCGCCGGCGGCTCCACCCGCGAGCGCACCTTCGCCACCGTGCAGGAGATCGCCGCCGCCGGGCACGAGGCCGCGCCGCACCTGTCCTGCATCGGTTCCACCCGCGAGCAGTTGCGCGCCATCCTGCAGCAGTACGCGGATGCCGGCATCCGCCGCATCGTCGCGCTGCGCGGCGACCTGCCCTCGGGCGTGGGCACGCCGGGGGAGTTCCGCTACGCCAACGAACTGGTGGAATTCATCCGTGCCGAAACCGGCCGCCGCTTCCACATCGAGGTGGCCGCCTATCCGGAATGGCACCCGCAGGCGAAGAGCCCGCGCGACGACCTGCTCGCCTTCCGGCGCAAGGTCGAGGCCGGCGCGGATTCGGCCATCACCCAGTACTTCTACAACCTGGACGCCTACCTGCACTTCGTGGACGAAGCGCGCGCGCTGGGCGTGGACGTGCCCGTCGTGCCGGGCATCATGCCCATCGCCAGCTTCAGCAAGCTGGCGCGCTTCTCGGACGCCTGCGGCGCCGAGATCCCGCGCTGGATGCGGCGCAAGTTCGAGAGCTTCGGCGACGACTCGGCCTCCATCCGCGAGTTCGGCCTGGACGTGGTGACCGAGCTGTGCCAGCGCCTCCTGGACGCGGGCGCGCCCGGCCTGCATTTCTATTCCATGAACCAGGCCGACCTGACGCTGGCAATCTGCGGGCGCCTGGGCCTCGGCCCGCAGGCCGCCTGAAACCTCAGCGCCGCGCCATCACCAGCACGCCCCCGATGACCAGCGCGGCGCCGGCGATCTGGCTGGCGCCCAGGGTCTCGTCCAGCAGCAGCCAGCCGAGGAAGATGGTGATCACCGGCCCCAGCGTGCCGGTCAGGGACACCGGGCCGGCCCCCAGGCGGCGGATCGCCTCGGACACCAGCCACACCGGCGCCACGGTGGAGAACAGCGCCATCGCCAGGCTCAGGCCGTACACCGGCCACGGCTGCGCCAGCGCAGCTACCGGGCGCAGCAGCAGGAACTGGGCGATGCAGAACAGGCAGGCGAAGCTGGTGGCCAGCGCGGTGACCCGCATCGACCCCAGCCGCCCCACCACCTCCCCGTTGCCCATCAGGTAGAGCGCATAGGCCAGCGCGCTGCCGAACACCAGCACCGAACCCAGCAGCACCGTGCCGGCCTCGCCGGCGATCTTCAGGTCGTGCCCCAGCGCCAGCGCGATGCCGAGATAGCACAGCCCCAGCGCCGCCACCGCCCGCCGGGTGACGGGCTTGCCCAGGAAAAGCGCCGACAGCACGATCACCAGCGTCGGATAGAGGAACAGGATCAGGCGCTCCAGCCCGGCGCTGATGTAGTTCAGGCCGAGGAAGTCGAGATAGCTCGCCAGGTAGTAGCCGACGAAGCCCAGCCCGGCCATCCACAGCCAGTCGCGCCCGTCCAGGCGCCGCGCCGTGCGGTGGCCGGCCGCCACGCCCATGGCCAGGAAGAAGGGCAGCGCGAACACCATGCGCAGCGCGAGCAGGGTTTCGGCGTCCACGCCGTAGCGGTAGGCCAGCTTGACCAGGATGGCCTTGAACGAGAAGCCCACCGCCCCGGCTAATGCGAACAGCAAGCCGACGCGGCTCCCACCCTGCCCCATGCCACCCTCCACCGAAACCGGGCATTAAGCCACCATGCGCCGCATCCGACAAATCCCGCGCCGCGCGCACCAACTTGGGCAGTCCGTTCGCTTTAGCGGCATAATTGCGCATTCGCCCTGCCCCGGAGGCCGAGATGAACGATACAACCTCCCTCGAGAGCCGCGCGCCGCTGCAGACCCGGCTGCGCGATCGCTGCAGGGCGGCGCTACTCGACAGGCTGACGGATTTCGCCCGCAACATGGGCCTCGACCAGGATGACTGGATCGCGCGCTTCGCCGCCGCCGCCGGCCGCTGCCACGACGAACTGGCCGGCCTGCACGACCGCCGCGGCTTCGAGCAGGCGCACGGGCTGACCGCCTCGCGGATCAGCCTGGTGCATGAAGAAGACCTGGAATTCACCCTCGAACTCACCGCCCTCGCACGCCGCCTGCGCGAACGCTGCGGCGCCGAACTCACCCGCCTGCACCTGCGCTACATGACCCTGCTCGACCAGCGCGAGGCGGCCGCCGAGCAGACGCCGGTCGGCCCCGAGGCGGTCTGCAGCGCGCTGCGCGCCCTGTCCGACGCCGCCGGCTTCGACCCCGACCAACGCCTGCGCTTCCTGGAACGCTGCGCCGAACCGCTGGCACGCACGCTGAACGGACTCTACGGCGAACTGAACGGCGTGCTCGAAGCCGCCGGCATCGCGCCGCGGCAAACGGAACGCACGCGACCGGCACCACGTCCCGCACCGCCGCCGGCCGCCGCTGAACCGCCCCCCGAGCTTCCCCCCGAACCGCCCCCCCCTTCGCCCGCCGAACACGGCATGGCCGCCCCCGCGGGCGGCCTCGGCGAACTGCACCTGCGCATGCTGGACGCCCAGGCAGCGGCGCAAACCGTGGAACGGGTGTTCGAGGCGCTGCGTGAGCACAAGGAAATCGCCCCGCCGGTGCTGGCCGTGCTGTCGCGCCTGCAGACCCCGCTGCAGCGCCTGGTGCTGGCCGACGACGCCCTGCTGAGCGACCCCCGGCACCCCGCCCGCCGCCTGCTCGACGTGACGGCCACCATCGGCCTCACGCTGGGGCCCGCATGCACGGCCGAGCATCCGGCCTGCCGGGCGCTGGATGCCGCCACCGGCACCCTGCTCGCCGGCGACGAGACCTCGATCGCCGGCTACGGGACGGCGCTCGCAGCCGCGGAGGCCGTTGCCGACGAACGCCGCGCCGAGGCCGAAGCCCTCGCCCAGGCCGCCGTACCGATCGCCGAACGGGCCGAACGGCGCGAGCATTCGCTGATCCAGGCCACCCATTTGATCAACCGGCTGTTCAGCGTGGACACGCACGGCTCGGTGCGCAGCTTCCTCGCCCTCCACTGGCTGCCGCTGCTCGCCCGCGTGCACTACAACTACGGCGAGGGCCACCCCCAATGGCAGACCTGCGCGGGCCTGGCCGACCGCCTGGCGCGCAGTGCCCATCCGCCGCTGGAACCGCATGGCCGCAAGCGCTGGCTGGAGGGCCTGCCGGCCTTGGTGCGCGAGCTGAGTCAGGGGCTGGCCGCGCTCGGCCTGGACGAGGCGGCGCGCGAAGCCGCACTGGCCCCCTGCCTGGAACTGCACGGCGCCCTGCTGGCCGGTACCGACCTGCCCCACTACCCGCCGCCGGCCCCGGAACAAGCCGCACTCAGCGCCCCCGTGGGCGCCCACGGCCTGCGCATCCTGCATCACGGCGGCTACGCCGCCACCGCCATCGGCCACCATGCCGCGGCGACGGCAGGACCGGGAAGCTGGGTGGAAGTGGATCTGCCCGACGGCGGCGCGTTGCGCGGCTGCATCGTGTGGAGCGGCGCCACGCAGCGCCTGGTCATCATCGCCACGCCGGACGGCCCGCAGGTGCTGGTGGCCACGCGCCGCGCCCTCGGCGAGCTGGCTGCGCGCGCAGCCTGCCGCCTGCTCGACGGCGGCGCCCTGGTGGACCGTGCCGCGCGCGAGGCGCTGGCGGCACTGGGCGCCTAGATATTTCCAGCGCTGTCCAGCGCCGTCAGCGCTTGGCGCCCAGCAGCGAACCCAGCAGGCCGCGCACGATCTGGCGTCCCAGCGAACTGCCTATGCTGCGGGTCACCGTCTTGGCGGCGATCTGCACCAGGCCGTCGCGCTTGCCGCCGCGCGGCCCGGTGGAGCCGAACAGGATATCGTTCAGGCCGCCGCCTTCCGGCGCCGGCTGGGCCGCCGTGCCGCCGCGGGCGGCTTTCGGCTGCGGCGCGGCCTCGGCAGCCGCTTCGGCCTGGGTACGCAGGCGCTCGTAGGCGGACTCCCGGTCCAGCACCTTTTCGTAATGGCCGTACACCACCGAGGCGCGGATCGCCGCCGCGCGCTCGTCGGCCGTCAGCGGGCCGAGGCGCGAGCCGGGGGCGACCACGAAGCCGCGCTCCACGACCTCGGGCCGACCCTTGTCGTCCAGGAAGGACACCAGCGCCTCGCCCACGCCCAGTTCGGTGATGGCCGTGGCGGCGTCGAAGGCCGGATTGGCGCGCATGGTCTCGGCGGCGGTCTTGACCGCCTTCTGGTCGCGCGGGGTGAAGGCGCGCAGGGCGTGCTGCACCCGGTTGCCGAGCTGGCCGAGCACCGTTTCCGGCACGTCCATGGGATTCTGGGTGACGAAATACACGCCCACGCCCTTGGAGCGGATCAGGCGCACCACCTGCTCGATCTTCTCGATGAGCGCCTTGGGGGCATCGTTGAACAGCAGGTGGGCTTCGTCGAAGAAGAACACCAGCTTGGGCTTGTCCGGGTCGCCCACTTCGGGGAGCTGCTCGAAGAGTTCGGCCAGCATCCACAGCAGGAAGGTGGAATAGAGCTTGGGCGACTGGTACAGGCGGTCGGCGGCGAGCACGTTGATGACGCCGCGCCCGGCGGCATCGGTCTGCATCAGGTCGGCGATGTCCAGCATGGGCTCGCCGAAGAACACGTCGCCGCCCTGCTCCTCCAGGGCCAGCAAGTTGCGCTGGATGGCGCCGATGGAGGCCGCGGAGACGTTGCCGTATTCGGTGGTGAAGGTCTTGGCGTTCTCCCCCACGTACTGGACCATGGCGCGCAGGTCCTTGAGGTCCAGCAGCAGCAGGCCGTTGTCGTCGGCGATCTTGAACACCAGTTGCAGCACGCCGGTCTGGGTGTCGTTGAGGTTGAGCAAGCGCGCCAGCAGCAGCGGCCCCATGTCGGAGATGGTGGCCCGCACCGGGTGGCCGTCCTTGCCGAACACGTCCCAGAACACCGCCGTGTTGGCGACGGGCGCGAACTCGTGGATGCCGATCGCCGCCAAGCGCTGCATCAGCTTCTCGGACGCGACACCGGCCGCGCCGATGCCGGAGAGGTCCCCCTTCACGTCGGCCAGGAACACCGGCACGCCGATGGAAGCGAAGCTTTCCGCCAGCTTCTGCAGCGTCACCGTCTTGCCGGTGCCGGTGGCTCCGGTGATCAGGCCGTGGCGGTTGGCCATGCGCGGCAGCAGGTGGAGGGTCTTGTCGCCCGCGCGGGCGATGGGCAGGGGCTCGGCCATGGTGGGCTCCTCGATGGGGTTGGCGCGCTGCGTTCAGTTCCCGCCGCAGCGGGCCACACAACTATCGTAGTCCTTGTTGCAGGCCGCGCCCCGGCAGGCGCGCAGGGTCTCGCCGCACACGCGCACGCAGGTGTTCCAGTTGTCCTGCTCGGCGGTCGGCGCCACGTCCAGGCGCAGGCGGTTGCCGGTGCGCGCCCGGCAGGCCGGCAGGTCGAAGGCGCGCTGGGGGCCGGGCAGCACCGCCCATTGCTCGGGGGTGAAGCGCAGGTCCGCCTGCAGCGCCGCCACGGCGGCCTCGCCCCGCAGCAGGCCGGAACGCGTCAGGCTGTCCAGCCCCCAGCAGTCGGCGCGCTGCGCCTCTTCGGCGGACAGGGTACGCGTGAGCGGCAGGCCCAGGTTGTGGCGCGCGCATTCGTGGGCGAAGAAGAAAAGCCGCACGGCCTGCGGGAGTTCGGGCAGCAGCGTGGGGTTGTAGCGGATCGCCGGGCGGCCTGCGTCCTCGCCGCTGCCGGCCACCAGCGGGGCAGCCGGATCGGCCACCGAGACCACCGGTTGGCCCTTTGCGTCGGTACAACCGTGGAAGGAGATGACCTCCTGCGCGAAGGCCTGCGGTACGAAGGCGGCGAACAGGACGAAGAGGAGGCTTGCGAATCGAACGGACATGGACACGGTCCCTGGTTTGCGAACCCGGCGAGCATACCACCGGCGCGCGGCTGTCCGGGCATGGGGGCGCCCCTGTATAATGCCCGCCTCTCCATATCAACCGGCAGCATCGAGGGCATTCCATGGCGGGTCATTCCAAGTGGGCCAACATCCAGCACCGCAAGGGGCGTCAGGACGCCAAGCGCGGCAAGGTCTTCACCAAGCTGATCAAGGAAATCACCGTCGCCGCCCGGATGGGCGGCGGTGACGCGAACGCCAACCCGCGCCTGCGACTGGCCATCGACAAGGCCAGGGGCGAGTCCATGCCCAAGGACAACATCGAGAACGCCATCAAGCGCGGCACCGGCCAGCTCGAAGGCGTGACCTACGAGGAAGCGCGCTACGAAGGCTACGGCATCGGCGGCGCGGCGGTGATGGTGGACTGCCTCACCGACAACAAGACCCGCACCGTGGCCGACGTGCGCCACGCCTTCTCCAAGTACGGCGGCAACATGGGCACCGACGGCTGCGTGGCCTTCCAGTTCAAGCACTGCGGTGTGCTGATGTTCGCCCCCGGCACCAATGAGGACGCGCTGATGGAAGCGGCCCTGGAAGCCGGTGCCGAGGACGTGGTCACCAACGACGACGGCTCCATCGAAGTCATCTCCGGCCCATGGGAATTCACCGCGGTCAAGGAAGCGCTGGAAGGCGCCGGCTTCACCGCCGAGTTCGGCGAGGTGACGATGAAGCCGCAGAACGAGACCGAGCTTGCCGGCGACGATGCCGCGCGCATGCAGAAGCTGCTCGACGCGCTGGAAGGGCTGGACGACGTGCAGGAGGTGTATACGTCGGCGGTGCTCGAAGACTGAGCCCCCTGCCGTACCAGCGCATCCGGGAAACGGGCCGCAGCTTGCGGCCCGCTCCGTTTCCGCCTTCCGCGGCGCAAGCTGTACCTGTGGATTCGCTCCAAGCTGTGCCTTTCTGCCGGTGTGCCCCGCCCGGCACCATGCGCCCATGAACCCGCCCCGCACCGCCCTGACGACCCTCTTCGTGCCGCCGCTCTTCGTGCTGCTGTGGAGCACCGGCTTCATCGGCGCCAAGTTCGGCCTGCCCTATGCCGAGCCGCTCACCTTCCTGTGCGCCCGCTACGTGCTGGTGATCGCCCTGATGCTGGCCCTCGCCCTGGCAACCCGCGCACCGTGGCCCCGCACGCCGCGGGAGGCCTTCCACATCGGCGTCTCCGGCGTGCTGCTGCATGCCTTCTACCTGGGCGGCGTGTTCATCGCCATCTCCCGCGGCCTGCCGGCGGGCGTCACCGCGCTGGTGGTGGGCATGCAGCCGCTGCTCACCGCCCTGGGCGCCGGCTGGCTGCTGGGCGAGCGGGTCGGCGCGCGCCAGTGGGCGGGGCTGGCGCTGGGCGTCGCCGGCGTGGCGCTGGTGGTGGGCGACAAGGCGGGCGGCGCGGACCTGGACGAGTTGGGCCACGCCCTGCTGCCGGCCCTGGTGGCCCTGGCGGGAATCACCGCCGGCACCCTGTACCAGAAGCGCTTCTGCCCCCGTTTCGACCTGCGCACGGGCTCGGTGATCCAGTTCCTGCCCGTGCTGGCCCTCACCGCCGTGGCCGCCGCCGGCACGGAAACGATGCACATAGCCTGGCAGGGGGAATTCGTCTTCGCCCTGCTGTGGCTGGTGCTGGTGCTCTCCATCGGCGCCATCAGCCTGCTCAACCTGCTGATCCGCAGCGGCAGCGCGGTGAACGTGGCGAGCCTGTTCTACCTCACCCCGCCCACCACCGCCCTGATTGCCTGGGCCATGTTCGGCGAGACGCTCGCCCTGCCCGCGCTGGCCGGCATGGGCATCGCAGTGGCGGGCGTATGGCTGGCGCGCAGGGGCTAGCCTCAATACGGTTCGCCCATGTCAACGTTGTTGCCGGCTTGGTTGCGCGCTCCCTCTCCCCTTGCGGGAGAGGGCTGGGGAGAGGGGCGCCCGGCAGGGGCGTAAGGCAGTCCATGGCGGTCCGGCTGGCCCAGCCCCCTCTCCCCAACCCCTCTCCCGCGAGGGGAGAGGGGCTTTGCCAGCCAAGCGGGCAGGTTGGGCCGAGCCCTTCGACTTCGCTCAGGACAGGCGCAGCGACGCCCAACATGGATGACTTGGGAGTCGGGCTCCCCGCGTCAGCCCAACGGGTTCTTCGCCCTGCGTGCGGCACTCGGTAGAATGCAGGCATGACCGCCGCCTCCACTACCGTCGCCACCCGCATCCTGGGGCTGGACCCCGGCCTGCGCATCACCGGCTTCGGCCTCATCGACCGCCTCGGCAGCCAGTTGCGCTACGTGGCGAGCGGCACCATCCGCACCCGGGACGGTGAACTGCCGGGACGGCTGCGCACCCTGCTCGACGGCGTGCGCGAGGTGATCCAGACCTACTCCCCCGACCAGGTGGCGGTGGAAAAGGTGTTCGTCAACGTGAATCCGCAATCCACCCTGCTGCTGGGCCAGGCGCGCGGCGCGGTGATCTGCGGCGCGGTGTCCTGCGACCTGCCGGTGGCCGAATACACCGCGCTGCAGGTCAAGCAGTCGGTGGTGGGCTACGGCAAGGCCAGCAAGGAACAGGTGCAGCACATGGTGCAGCGCCTGCTGACGCTGCCCGCCGCGCCCGGGCCGGATGCGGCCGACGCGCTGGCCTGCGCCATTTGCCACGCCCACGGCGCCGCCGGCCTGGGGGCGCTGGCCGGCGCCGGCACGCGGCGGCGCGGCGGCCGCCTGATTCCGGGGCTGGACGAACGCTTTCCGCGCTGAGCGGGTCCACATCGGCATCGCCCTTCGGGGGCGATCGCATTCCCCTGCCGTTTCACCGCACGACAAGGAGACAAGGATGAAAGACACAGACGCCGCCGATTTCGACAGCCTGCTCCCCGCCGCCCACCTCGACCGGCGCGGCTTCGTCGCCACCCTGGGCGCCGCCGGCTTCGCGCTGGCCGTGCAGCCGGTGATGGCGCAGAGCGTGATCGCCACCCCGGCCGAAGGCCTGGACCAGGGCACGGCGGGCATTCCCTCCGGCGGCGATGCGCTGCCCGCCTATTTCGCCCGCCCCACGGGCAAGCGCGACCTGCCGGTGGTCCTCGTGGTGCAGGAAATCTTCGGCGTACACGAGCACATCCGCGACGTCGCCCGGCGGCTGGCGCACCTGGGCTATCTCGCCATCGCCCCCGAGCTGTACTTCCGCCAGGGCGATCCGTCCAGGATCGAGAACATTCCCGACATCCTCTCCGGCATCGTCTCGAAGGTGCCCGACGCCCAGGTGCTGGCGGACCTGGACGCCTGCGCGGCCTGGGCCGGCGGCCAGAACGGCGATCCGGCGCGCCTGGGCACCACCGGCTTCTGCTGGGGCGGACGCATCACCTGGCTGTACGCCGCCCACAACCCGGCCCTGAGGGCCGGCGTGGCCTGGTACGGCCGCCTCGGCGGCACGCCGGGCGACAACACCCCGCGCCATCCCATCGACGTGGCCGGCGCGCTGCACGCGCCCGTGCTCGGCCTGTACGGCGGACAGGACCAGGGCATCCCGCTCGCCGACGTGGAGGCGATGCGCGAGGCGCTGAAGAAGGCCGGCAGCGGGAGCGAGATCGTCGTCTACCCGGACGCGCCCCACGCCTTCCACGCCGACTACCGGCCGAGCTACCGCAAGGCCGAGGCCGAGGACGGCTGGAAGCGGCTCACGGAGTGGTTCGCGCGCCATCTCGGCTGAACGCCCGCCGTTTCCCCGTATTTGCAACGCACCACGGACCCTTCCGCACATTCGTCCGGAATGCGCCGCCCGCGGCCCGCCCCGACGCCCGGCGACGGGCCTGCGCCGTAATACAAGTGCGTGCAACCCTAAAGTTGCAGTGCAATATCGTCGTATACTCATCCGAGGCAAGCGCCCTCTCCGGCCTCATGGTCGAAAAGGGCGTTTTTATTCGGCGCATACGGCACAGAGCACTGCACCCATGAAAACCATCTTCCTCGTCGACGATTCCGCAACCATCCTGCTGAGCATCTCCGGCATCCTCACCAAGGCCGGCTACGGCGTGGAAAAGGCTTCCAACCCCCAGGAAGCACTGAAAAAATTCCAGGCCGGGGCCAAGGTGGATCTGCTGATCACCGACCTCAACATGCCGGGCATGAACGGCATAGAACTGATCCGGGAAGTGCGCAAGCTGCCGAACTGCCGCTTCATGCCCATCCTGTTCCTGACCACCGAATCGGAGCAGTCGAAGAAGGCCGAGGCCAAGGCGGCGGGCGCCTCCGGCTGGATCGTCAAGCCGGCTTCCGCCGACGAGTTGCTCAACACCATCAAGCTGGTCGTGCGCTGACCGCACCGGAGCACCATCATGGACATCGCCACCCTGTACCGCCGTTCCACCCTGGTCGTCGCCTTGGTGGCGCTGAGCGCGGGCATCGCGGTGTACTTTCTCAACGGCTGGTTCCATCGCACCTTCCTCGCCGGGCTGGGCATCACCCAACCGTCCGGCGATGCGATCGGAACGGTGCTGATCCTCTCGGTGGCCTATCTCGCCCAGCGTCTGGTGTCGCTGGCCTTCTTCCGCGACCAGTTCGCGGGCATGGCCACCGTCCAGCAGCAGATGGCATCCTCCTCGCGCAACGTCGAGGTGGTCAACGAAGAGGTGTCCCAGGAACTGCGCGCCGTCCCCACCTACAACGGCGTGCTGCGCAACCAGCTCGACAGCGTGATCCAGCAGACCGAGCAGGCGGCCTACGACATCACCAGCCGGCTGCAGGCGATCGACGGGGTGGTCGGCCGGCTCAACGAATTCGTCACCACGAGTTCCTCCGAGGCCAACCAACTGGCCGAGCACTCGGAGGAGAACATCGTCCAGAACCAGCGCCTGATCGGCGAGATGCGCCAGTACATCGAGACCCGCATCACCGAGGCGCAGGCCGACCAGCAGCGCGTGGCGCAGGTGGTGAGCGAGGCGCGCTCGCTGGAATCGCTGACCAACCTGATCAAGGACATCGCCGCGCAGACCAACCTGCTCGCGCTCAACGCCGCCATCGAGGCGGCGCGCGCCGGCGAGGCCGGGCGCGGCTTCGCGGTGGTGGCCGACGAAGTGCGCAAGCTGTCGGCGGAAACCGAGAGGGCGGTGCAGGCGATCAACCGGGGCATCCAGGGCGTGGCCGGCGCCATCGAGACCCAGTTGCAGGAGAAGCTCTCCTCCGTCAACCTGGACCGGGAACAGGCCGCGCTCGGCCAGTTCGCCGACCAGCTCGTACAGGTGGGCACCAGCTACGAGGACATCCTGCGCCACCAGGCCATGGTGATCGAAACCGTGCGCGGCAGCAGCGAGGAACTGGCGACGATGTTCATGGATACGCTGGCCAGCGTGCAGTTCCAGGACGTCACCCGGCAGCAGATCGAACACACCATGCAGGCGCTGGAACGCCTGGACAGCCATCTCGCCGGCCTGGCCGAGCGCCTGCTGCTGGCCGAGCGCCCGGATTTCGCCTACGTGCCGCTGGCCGAGCACCTCGACCAGTTGTATTCGCAGTACGTCATGGACAGCCAGCGCAGCACCCACCAGAACAGCCTGAACCAGAGCGGCGGCGCCAGCGGCGGCAGCCCGAAGGTGGAACTGTTCTGACCCGGGTCCTGCGCGCAACGGAGAAACCATGAGCAAGAAAAAGAACGTCGCCCAGCGCCTCGCGATCATCGAGGACATGACCATCTACAACGCCGCCACGCAGAAGCAGGCCCTGGTCGAGGCGCTCGCAGCCTGCGACGAGCTGGAGCTGGACCTGTCCACGGTGGGCGAGATCGACACCGCCGGCTTCCAGTTGCTGGTGCTGGTCAAGCGCGAGGCCGCACGGCTCGGCAAGCAGGCGCACATCGTGGCCCACAGCCCCGCGGTCAGCGAGGTGGTGGATTTCTTCAACATGGCGGCCCATTTCGGCGACCCGATACTGGTGCCCGCACAGGAGGCGCGCTGAACGATGGATGAGATCACCTCCGTCTTCGTCACCGAAAGCCGCGAGCAGTTGGAGGCCATGGAGGCCGCGCTGCTGCAACTGGAAGACAACCCGGACGACGCAGACATCCTCGGCGCGGTGTTCCGCGCCGCGCACACCATCAAGGGCGGCGCCGGCGTCATCGAATGCGGCTTTCTGGTGGCCTTCACCCACGTGGTGGAAAGTGCCCTCGACAAGCTGCGCAACGGCGAGATTACCGCCAATGCCGACCTGATCGCCCTGCTGCTGGCCTGCTCCGACCACATGGGCCACCTGATCGGCGTGCTCGAATCCGGCACCGCCGCGCCGGGCGGGGACCTGCAGACCGACGGCGACGCCCTGCTCGCCCGCCTGCAGCGCGACTGGCTGTCGGCCGATGCGGTTGGCGCCGCGGCAGCGCCCGCGCCCAAGGCCGAACCGGTACTCAGTTCCGGCGGCGGCGCGGTGGAAACGGACTGCTGGCACATCTCCCTGCGCTTCGGCCCGGACGTGCTGAAGAACGGCATGGACCCGCTGTCCTTCCTGCGCTACCTGACCACGCTGGGCCGCATCGAGCGCATCGAGACGCTGGCCGACGCCATGCCGGCCGCCGAGGAGATGGACCCGGAAGCCTGCTACCTGGGCTTCGAGATCAGCTTCTCCTCCGACGCCGACAAGGCCGCGATCGAGCGCGTGTTCGACTTCGTGCGCGACGAATGCGCGCTGTACATCCTGCCGCCGCGCAGCCGGCTGGCCGACTACATGCAGTTGATGGCGGCGCTGCCGGAAGACAGCATGCGCCTGGGCGAGATCCTCGTGCGCGTGGGCGCGCTGACCCAGGCCGAACTGGACGAGGGCCTGCGCACGCAGAGTGCCGGCACGGAGCCCGACGCAGCCGGCGAACCCCATCCGGCCGCGCCGCTGGGTGAAATCCTGGTCGAACAGCACGTCGTGCAGCCCGAGCTGGTCGAGGCCGCGGTGGTCAAGCAGAAGCAGGTGAGCGACAAGAAGGCCGCCGATGCCCGCCTGATCCGCATCCAGGCCGACAAGCTCGACCGCCTGATCGACCTGGTCGGCGAACTGGTGATCGCCGGCGCCAGCGTGAATCTCCTCGCCAGCCGCGCCGGCCAGGCCGACCTGACCGAGGCCACCTCCATCGTCAGCCGGCTGGTGGAGAGCATCCGCGACTCCGCGCTGCAACTGCGCATGGTGCAGATCGGCGAAACCTTCGGCCGCTTCAACCGCGTGGTGCGCGACGTGTCCAAGGAGCTGGGCAAGGACATCGAACTGGTCATCACCGGCGGCGAGACCGAGCTGGACAAGTCGGTGGTGGAAAAGATCGGCGACCCGCTGATGCACCTGGTGCGCAATGCCATCGACCACGGCATCGAGCCGCCCGAGGTGCGCGCCGCACGCGGCAAGCCGCCGCGCGGCCGGCTGGCGCTCAACGCCTTCCACGACTCGGGCAGCATCGTCATCGAGATCGTCGATGACGGCGGCGGCCTGAACCGCGACAAGATCACCCGCAAGGCGGTCGAACGCGGCCTCATCGCCAGCGGACAGAGCCTCTCCGACAACGAGATCTACGGGCTGATCTTCGAACCCGGCTTTTCCACCGCCGACCGGGTGTCCAACCTCTCCGGACGCGGCGTGGGCATGGACGTGGTCAAGCGCAACATCCAGAGCCTGCGCGGCCGGGTGGAAGTCAGCTCCACGGAAGGCGAAGGCACCCGCTTCTCCATCCGCCTGCCGCTCACGCTGGCGATCATCGACGGCTTCCTGGTGGGCGCCGGCGCGGCCAGCTACGTGATCCCGCTCGACACGGTGGTGGAATGCATGGAACTGCAGGCCGTCACCACCGAGCGCAACTACCTCAACCTGCGCGGCGAGGTGCTCCCCTTCATCCGCCTGCGGAATCTGTTCGAGATCGACGGCGAACGGCCCCGGCGCGAGAACGTCGTGGTGGTCAGGGCCGCCGGGCAGAAGGCGGGCATCGTCGTCGACCAGTTGCTGGGCGAGTTCCAGACGGTCATCAAGCCCCTCGGCCACCTGTTCCGCAACCTGCGCGGCATCGGCGGCTCCACCATCCTGGGCAGCGGCGAGGTGGCGCTGATCCTCGACGTGCAGGCATTGGCACAATTGGCAGCAAAGGGAGAGGAGACCTCCCTGTCGCACAACCAGACCGGGCGCAACAGCCTGGCGAACTGACAGGACAACTCCAGCCACCACGATCGACCTAGACTCAGGGAGGGTCTCTCAACATGCTTTCAAATCTCAAGATCGGCGTCCGCCTCTCCATCGCCTTCGGCCTCATCATCCTGCTGATGGTGATCATCGCCGCCATCAGCATCGCCCGCCTCGGCAGGCTGTCGGACCAGATCTCGCTGGTCGTCGACGACCGCTATCCGAAGACGGTGTGGGCCAACAACATCCTCGATCAGGTCAACCTCGGCGCGCAGTACACCCGCAATGCCATGCTGGCCCGCGACCGCGCGGGAGCGGAACGCGAAATCGCCCGCATCGGCCGCGAACTGACCCCCGTCATCAACGAGAACTCGGATCGCCTGCAGAAAACCCTCGATTCCGAGCGCGAACAGGCCATGCTGCGCGAACTGGGCACCACCCGCACCGCCTTCGTGACCAACATCGGCAGGCTCAGCACCCTGATCCTCGACGGCCAGCACGAAGCCGCGCTGACGCTGCTGCAAGGCGACATGCAGAAGACGCAGGAAGGCTACCTGAAAAGCATCACCGACATCATCGCCTACCAGGGCGAACTGATGGAAAGCGAGGGCCACCTCGCCGAGGAGATCGCGCAGGCCTCGCGCACGCTGATGATCACCCTGGCGGTGCTCGCCATCTTGCTGGCCGCCGGCTCCGCCTGGCTGATCGCGCGCTCCATCACCCGTCCGCTGGGCGAGGCGGTCGAAGCGGCCAACGCCCTGGCCGAAGGCGACCTCACGGTCCGGGTCGAGGCGCGCTCGCACGACGAAGTCGGCCAGTTGCTCGGCGCCATGCAGAACATGGTGGGCAAGCTGTCGCAGATCATCGGCGAGGTGCGCGGCGCCGCCGACAACCTGTCCTCCGCCTCCGAAGAGGTTTCGGCCACCGCCCAGTCACTCTCCCAGGGCGCCTCCGAACAGGCCGCCAGCGTGGAGGAAATCTCTTCCACCCTCGAACAGACCACCGCCAGCGTCAACCAGAACACCGAGAACGCCCGCGTCACCGACGGCATCGCCGCCAAGGCCGCTTCCGAGGCCGCCGACGGCGGCGGCGCGGTCAAGGAGACGGTGGACGCGATGAAGTCCATCGCCGAGAAGATCGGCATCATCGACGACATCGCCTACCAGACCAACCTGCTGGCGCTGAACGCCGCCATCGAGGCCGCGCGCGCCGGCGAACACGGCAAGGGCTTCGCCGTGGTCGCCGCCGAAGTGCGCAAGCTCGCCGAGCGCAGCCAGGTGGCCGCGCAGGAGATCGGCGAACTGGCCGGCTCCAGCGTCAAGCTCGCCGAAAAGGCCGGGCACCTGCTCGACGAGATGGTGCCCTCCATCCGCAAGACCTCCGACCTGGTGCAGGAAATCGCCTCCGCCTCCGAGGAACAGGCCGGCGGCGTGACCCAGATCAACCAGGCCGTGGGCCAGTTGAGCCAGGCCACCCAGCAGAACGCCTCGGCCTCCGAGGAACTGGCCGCCACCGCCGAGGAGATGGGCTCCCAGGCCGAACAACTGCAGGCGCTGATGCAGTTCTTCCGCATCACCGAAGAGCGCTTCGAGACGGTCCGGCGCACCACCCCGGCCGCCTCCGCGCCGCAGGCGCCGGCACCGGCGAAGACGGCCAAGGGCAAGAGCGTCCGCAAGCCCCTGCCCAAGGTCACCGCCACCGCGTTCGACGAAGAAAGCTTCGAGCGTTTCTGAAGGAGCCGGCGCACATGGGACAGATCGTCGCACAACAACAGGCCGCCCCCTTGCCGCTTGCGCTGGCAGTCGGCGAGCAGGGCTCGCAGCAGTACCTGACCTTCACGCTGAACGGCGAGGTGTTCGCCATCGGCATCCTCAACATCAAGGAAATCATCGAGTACGGGTCGCTCACCGAGATTCCGATGATGCCCGCCTTCATCCGCGGCGTGATCAACCTGCGCGGCGCCGTGGTGCCGGTGGTGGACCTGTCCGCGCGCTTCGGCGGCAGGCCCACCGCGGTGGCGCGACGCACCTGCATCGTCATCGTGGAGATGGCGCAGGTGGTGGACGATGCCGAAATCCGCCAGGACATCGGCATCGTCGTGGACAGCGTCAACGAGGTGCTGGAGATCCCGCGCGGGGAAATCGAGCCGCCGCCGACCTTCGGCGCCCGCATCCGCGCCGACTTCATCCAGGGCATGGGCAAGGTGGCGGGCAAGTTCGTCATCATCCTCAACATCGACCGCGTGCTGTCGGTGGATGAAATGGCGCAACTGGCCACCGTCGGCGCCAGCCTCGCGCCCGAAGGCGAGGAGCGCGGCACCTAGGCGCCGCGGGTCCGGCCGGTGGCCACCGGCCGCGGACTTCATGCAAGGCAGAGGAGACAAAAAAATGAATTTCCTGCATCACCGCACCATCACCCAGAAGCTGATCCTGATCCTGCTGCCGGTGTCCTTGCTGATTTTCGGCGCGACCACCGTGTTCCTGGCACGCCATGTCGGCAACGCGCTGGAAGCGGACAGCCTGGTCAATCTGACCCTGACCAACCGCATGGCCATCCAGTCCATGGATGCCTACAACCGCTCCCTCGAATCCAGCGCCACCCAGTTGGCGCGCGTCTTCGCCGACCAGTTCTCCGGCGGCTTCGAGCTCGAGGAATCCGGCGGCACGCCCATCCTGCGCAGCGGCGGCACGGTGCTGAACCAGAACTACGCCGCCGTCGACCGCTTCACGCGCAACACGGCCGGCGTCGCCACCGTGTTCGCGCGCCGGGGCGAGGATTTCGTGCGCATCTCCACCTCGCTGAAGAAGGAGGACGGCGAGCGGGCGCAGGGCACCGCGCTGGACACTTCCCATCCGGCCTACGCCCTGCTCCGCGCCGGCAACGCCTACGTCGGCAAGGCCCGGCTGTTCGGCCGCGACTACATGACCCATTACGCGCCGGTCAAGGCCGCGGATGGCCGCGTGATCGGCGCGCTGTTCATCGGCCAGGACTTCACCGAAGGCCTCCGGCACCTCAAGGAACAGGTGCGCACCATCACCATCGGCCAGACCGGCTACATCTATGCGCTGGATGCCCAGGAAGGCGCGACCCTGGGCGAACTGACGCTCCATCCGTCCCTGGAAGGCAACAACATGCTGGGCTCCCGGGACAGCGACGGCAACGAGTTCATCCGCGAGATCGTCACCCGGAAGAACGGCGTCATCTACTACCCGTGGAAGAACGCGGGCGATGCCGCCGCCCGCGACAAGATCGTGGTCTACGCCCACTTCCCCCAATGGAACTGGGTGGTCGCCACCGGCAGCTATATGGACGAGTTCACCGCCCTGAGCCACGACACCCGCAACTGGCTGGCGGCGTCCACCACGGTGGCGGTGGCCATCCTGCTGCTGATCGTATTCTTCGCCTTGCGGCGCTGGGTCAGCCGCCCTCTGGCCGGGGTGCTGGACGCCACCAACCGCCTCGCCAACGGCGACCTGACCATCCAGGTGAAAGCCGAATCCGGCGACGAGGTGGGCCAGCTCACCCAGGCCACCGCCGACATGGTGCAGAAGCTGTCCGGCACGGTGCGCGAAGTCGTGGCTTCGGCGCAGGCGCTCAACGACGCCGCGGGCCAGGTCTCCGCCACGGCGCAGTCCCTGTCCCAGGCCACGTCCGAGCAGGCCGCCAGCGTGGAGGAGACTTCCGCCTCCATCGAGCAGATGAGCGCTTCCATCAACCAGAACACCGACAACGCCAGGATCACCGACACCATGGCCGCCAAGGCCGCCAAGGAAGCCACCGAGGGCGGCGAGGCGGTCGGCAGCACGGTCAGCGCCATGCAGAAGATCGCCGAGCGCATCGGCATCGTGGACGACATCGCCTACCAGACCAACCTGCTGGCGCTGAACGCCGCCATCGAGGCCGCGCGCGCCGGCGAGCACGGCAAGGGCTTCGCCGTGGTGGCCGCCGAAGTGCGCAAGCTGGCCGAGCGTTCCCAGGTCGCCGCCCAGGAAATCGGCGAGCTGGCCGGCAGCAGCGTGGGGCTGGCGGAGCAGGCGGGCAAGTTGCTGGACGAGATCGTGCCTTCCATCACCAAAACTTCCAGCCTGGTGCAGGAAATCGCCTCCACGTCTTCGGAACAATCCAGCGGCGTGGGGCAGATCAACAACGCCATGAACCAGTTGAACCAGACCACCCAGCAGAACGCCTCGGCCTCCGAGGAACTCGCCGCCACCGCCGAGGAGATGGGGTCCCAGGCCGAACAACTGCAATCGCTCATGCAGTTCTTCCACCTCGCCGATGAACACGGCCGCCACGCTTCCGTGTCGCAGGCACCGGCACGGACGGAGAAACCCAGGAACCAGAGCGTCCGCAAGCCCCTGCCCAAGGTCACCACCGCGGCGTTCAACGAAGAAGGCTTCGAGCGCTTCTAAGCCGCTCCGCCCCACCCCAGCCAAGCATGGAGCAATCGACCGCCAGCGCCATCGGAGACCAGGATTTTGCGCGCTTCCAGGCGCTGCTCTACAAGCAGGCCGGCATCCATCTGGCACCTTCCAAGAAGGTGCTGCTGGTCGGCCGGCTCTCCAAGCGCCTGCGCGCGCTCGGCCTGGCAAGTTTCGGCGACTACTACCGCCTGGTCACCAGCGGGAACGCGCAGGAACTGCAGACCATGGTGGATCTGCTGACCACCAACGAGACCTACTTCTTCCGCGAGGCCAAGCACTTCGACTTCCTGCGCCAGGACATCCTGCCGCAGCGCCCACGCAGTACACCGTTCGAAGTGTGGAGTGCTGCCTGTTCCAGCGGCGAGGAACCCTATACCCTGGCCATGGTGCTGGCGGAGGAACTGGGCGGCGCGCCATGGAAGATCGCCGCGTCGGACATCTCCACCCAGGTGCTGGAGCGCGCCCGCCGCGGCCACTATTCGCTGGAGCGCGCCCAGGGCATCCCGCCCGCACTGCTGAAGAAGTACTGCCTGAAGGGCGTGCGCGAGCAGGCCGGCACCTTCCTGATCGGCCGCGAACTGCGCAGCCGGGTGAACTTCATGCAGGTGAACCTGATCGAACCGCCACCGGCCATCGGACCCGTGGACGTCATCTTCCTGCGCAACGTGATGATCTATTTCGACCAAGACACCAAACGCAAGGTCGTCGCCAACCTGCTCACCCGCCTCAAACCCGGCGGCTGGTTCATCGTCGGCCATTCCGAAACCCTCAACGGCATCGCCGACCCGGAGCAGCTCGCCCCCGTGCGCCCCACCATCTATCGCAAGCCCCGATGAGCGCCGTGCCCGACATCTACCTGGGCATCGGCGACCTGCATTTCTGCGCGGCGCCAGCGCGCATCCGCACGGTGCTCGGCTCCTGTATATCGATCACCCTGTGGCATCCCGTGCGCCGGGTGGGCGGCATGTGCCACTTCATGCTGCCCGGCCGCAACCGCCGCCCGGAGCAGGCGCTGGACGGACGCTACGGCGACGAGGCCATGGCCATCTTCGACCAGGAAATGGCCCGCTACGGCACCCGCCCCGCCGACTACCGCGCCAAGGTTTTCGGCGGCGGCAACATGTTCCCCGACCGGCCCCAAACCGGCCCCAAACTGGACGTGGGCCAGCGCAACATCGAAGTCACCCATCGCCTGCTGGCCGAACGCGGCATCCGCATCATCGCCGAACATCTCGGCGGCGACGGCCACCGCAAGCTGATCTTCGACGTATCCAACGGCAACGCCTGGATGGCCTTCCAGGACGCGGGCGAGCCAACGAGGAGGCGGAAATGACCCCGATACGCGTCATGGTCGTGGACGATTCGGCGGTAGTGCGCCAGGTCGTCAAACAGGCGCTGGCGGTCGACCCGGGCATCGAGGTCATCGCCGCGGCGTCCGACCCGCTGTTCGCCCTCGAACACATGAAGCGCGCATGGCCCGACGTGATCGTGCTCGACATCGAGATGCCGCGCATGGACGGACTCACCTTCCTGCGCAAGCTGATGGCCGAGCACCCGACGCCGGTGGTGATCTGCTCCTCGCTGGCGGAGAAGGGCTCCGAGGCCGCGATGAATGCGCTGGCGGCCGGCGCCGTGTCCATCATCACCAAGCCGACCATGGGCCTCAGGCAGTTCCTCGAGGACAGCGCCAACGACATCGTGCACGCGGTCAAGGCCGCCGCCCGCGCCCACATGGGCCGCCTCGGCAGGGCCGCCGCGCTCGCCGCCACGCCCGTGCCGCGTCCCAAGCTGAGCGCCGATGCGGTGATCGCCGCGGCCCCGGCCGGCGGCCTGGGCACCGGGGCCGGCATGGTGCGCACCACCGAGCGCTTCATCGCCATCGGCACTTCCACCGGCGGCACCCAGGCGCTGGAGGCGGTGCTCACCCGTCTGCCGGCGGTCTCCCCGCCCATCGTCATCGTCCAGCACATGCCGGAGCGGTTCACCGGCATGTTCGCCGAGCGGCTCAACACCCTGTGCGCCATCGAGGTACGGGAAGCCCGCCACGGCGACCGGGTCACCCCCGGCCGTGCCCTGATCGCCCCCGGCGGCAAGCACATGATGGTGGCGCGCAGCGGTGCGCAGTACAAGGTGGAGGTCGTCGACGGCCCGCTGGTGAACCGTCACCGCCCGTCGGTGGACGTGCTGTTCCGCTCGTGCGCCAAGTTCGCCGGGCGCAACGCCACCGGCATCATCATGACCGGCATGGGCGACGACGGCGCGCGCGGCCTGAGGGAAATGCGCGAGGCCGGCGCACGCACCATCGCCGAGGACGAATCGACCTGCGTGGTGTTCGGCATGCCCAGGGAAGCGATCCGCCTGGGCGGCGTGGACACCGTGCTGCCGCTCGACCGCATTCCCGAAGCCGTCATGCAGTCCCTGCGCGGCTGAGGGGATTCCCCGGCCCGCACCACGCCGATGCCGGCCCACAGCCCGAACATGATCCCGGCGATCCACACCAGTGCCGCCACCAGTGTCCTGAGAAACGCGCCCATGCCCTGCTCCGCTGCGCCCCGATGGCCGTTGGACGCCTCCTCCCGGTGCGTGTTCCGGCCGCGGAAGCCGGCTCAGCGCATCTCGAAGGCCTCCTGATGGAAGCGCAACCGGCCGCGCCACGCCCGTGACAGGCCGTGACGCAGTTCGGCGGCCATCGCCGCGGGCCCGCAGAACCAGACCTCGGCGCGCTGCGCGCCCTGGGAAGGGCCGGCCAGTTGCACCGCGCTCAGGCGCTCGCCGGCGGCGGCGTCGTGGATGTGCAGCGCCAGGCCGGGCAGGTCCCGGCACAGGGTCTGCAGGCGGGCCACGAAGGGGTCGCCGTCCGCGCGCCGGGTGCAGTAGTGCAGTTCCGCAGCCGGAGCCTGCGCGCCATCCTGGTTCAGCGCGTCCAGCCAGGCAAGGAAGGGGGTGACGCCGATGCCGCCGGCCACCCAGATCTGCCGCGCCCTGCGGTCGAGGTGGACGAGTTCGAAGCGTCCGTAGGGCCCTTCCACGCTCACCGGCTGCCCGGCCGCCAGACACTGCGGCAGCGCGCGGGTGTAGTCGCCCAGGGCCTTGATGTGGAAGCTCACCCGGCGGTCACTCTGGTCCGCGGAGGCGATGGTGAAGGGATGGGCACCCTCGCCCCGGTCGAAAGTGACGAAGGCGAACTGCCCGGCGCGGTGGCCGCGCCAGTCGCCGTCGAGCCGGCACACCACCTCGGTGACGTCCGGCGCCGGTCGCCCGACCGCCACCACCTGCCCGCCCGCGCGGCGGCCATGGCCGATGCGCCCGGCCAGGGACACGCCCGCCCCCCACATGCCGGCGACCAGCAGGATCGCCAGCAGCCCGCCCGCCGGCCCGCTCCACCAGCCCGGCGGCGCCAGCACCGCGGCGTGGAAGGCGAGCATCAGGTAGAGCGCCGGCATGACGCGATGCAGATGGCGCCAGAATTTGTAAGGAAAACGCTTCCACAGGGTCAGCAGCACCACGGCCAGCAGCGCGTAGAAGGCGAACTCGCCCAGTTCCTCGCCGGCATCGCGCAGGTTCTCCAGCAGGCCGAGGAATTCCTCCTTCGGCGGCCGGCCGGCGCGGCCGAAGAGGGCCTTGAGCAGGTCGCCGGACTGCTCGACGAGCCAGTGCAGCACCGCGAAGCCGCCGGCCAGGATGCCGGCCCACTTGTGGGCGCGATAGACCCGGTCCATGCCGCCGAAGGGGCGCTCCAGCCAGGGCGGGCGCGTGGCCAGCACCATGGCGAAGGACATCAGTGCGATGGACAGCAGGCCGCTCAGGTACAGCCCCTGTTCCCGCGCCAGCCAAGGCAGCGCGCCGGGGCCGGCGCCGCGGGCGGCGAGATCCGCCCCCCAGGCGAGGACGACGAGGGCGATGAAGCCCGACAGGATGGTTTTCATGACGGTGCTCCAGGGCGATCAGTCTTCGAAGTAGCCGCGTTCAGCGTCGCGGTGGCAGGCGGCGCAATTGGCCTTCGACCCCACCTTGGGGTCGGCCCATTCGGCGCGGGACACTTCCCGATGCTCGCGCCGCCATTTCGGCAACTCGGTGATGCGCAGCGGGGCCTGCCCCGGCGCCACGCCGCGCAGCATCTTGCCGGCGTAGCGGGCGCCCTGGCCGTCGGCGGCGTGCAGCATCAGGTAAGTCTCGATGCGCTCGGCGGTCCGGGCGTCCAGGCTCGCGTCGTCGCCGAAGTGCCGGTCCAGCGTCTGCATCATGCGGGCCCATGAACGGGCCGGCAGCATCGCGGCCGGGAAGGCCAGGTGGCAGCCGCCGCACTCCTCGGCCACCACGGCGTCCGCGACCGGCGGGTAGTAGTGGCCGCCGCCGGCCAGCGCCTTGTCCAGCACGAACAGGCCCGGAGCCAGCACCAGCAGGGTCGCCAGCACGGCGCGGGGGGAAATCCTGCGCAGGATGTTCATCGTTTCGTCCTCCTCTTGCGGCGCGCCCTCAGCGGGTGCGCACGTAACTCAGCCAGTCGCCCTTCTCCACCGCGCTGCACTCGCGGCCGAGCACCTCGCGGCAGTTGCGCCGGAACCATTTCTCCACCTTGGCCTCGTCCCCGTAGCGCGCGGGCGACGCGGACAGGGCCATGGGCTCGATCGCCTTGCCGGTGCGCGTCCTGCCGGGCTGCACCGGATCGTCGCCGTGGCAGGTGGCGCAGGACGGCGTATCGGGCTTGCCGCCGGAGAAGTCGCGGTGATGGAACTGCTCGCCACGCAGGGCGGAGAACCCGGCGAAACCCGGGTCCTCGGCGCGCGCCTGGGCGGCGTAGCGATCCAGTTGCTCGTCGACGCCGGCGGCACCCACGGCCGGCGGCAAGGCCAGGGCCAGTACTGCGGCGATTGCACGGAGGTCTGCTTTCATGTCTCATCTCCCATTGCGGATTGCATCGGGAACGCATCCTGGGGGGAGGCGGCTGAACGCCCGGTGAAGCGGCCGTTCAGCGGTCGTTCACCTGCGCCGCGCTAAACAGGTGGCACGTACTGCCTGCCATCCGCCCGGGAGCCCGCCATGTCCAGACCTTCCCTCGCCCTTGCCCTGATCCTCGCCGGCGCCGCCGGACTGGCCCTCGCCGCGGACGACCACGACCGCGCCCGCGAGGCCCTCGCCGCCGGCCAGATCCTGCCCCTGCGCAGCGTGCTGGACGTGGTGGAACGCGACCATCCGGGCCAGGTGATGGAAGTCGAACTGGAGCGCGAGCACGGCGTCTGGATCTACGAGGTCAAGCTGCTGCGCGGCGACGGCACGCTGCAGAAGCTGGAGCTCGACGCCCGCAGCGGCGAACTGCTGCGCAGCCGCAGCCGGGGGGAGCGCTGATGCGCCTGCTGGTGGCGGAGGACGAACCCACCCTCGCCGCCCAGTTGCGGGAGGCGCTCGCCGCCGCGGGCCATGCGGTGGACGTGGCCGACAACGGGCGCGACGCCCTCTTCCTGGGCGAGGAGGAACCCTACGACGCGGTCGTGCTCGACCTGGGCTTGCCGCAAATGGACGGCCTCAGCGTGCTGCGCCGCTGGCGCGCCGCCGGCCACACGATGCCGGTGCTGATCCTCACCGCCCGCGACGCCTGGCACGAGAAGGTGGCCGGTATCGACGCCGGCGCGGACGACTACCTGACCAAGCCCTTCCACCTGGAAGAGCTGCTCGCCCGCGTGCGCGCGCTGCTGCGCCGGGCCGCCGGGCAGGCGAGCGCCGAACTGGTATGCGGCCCGCTGGTGCTCGACACCCGCAGCGCGCGGGTCAGCGTGGATGGACGGCCGCTGGCCCTCACCGGCCACGAATTCCGCGTGCTCGCCTACCTGATGCACCGGCCCGGCCGGATCGTCTCCCGCAGCGAACTGACCGAGCACATCTACGCCCAGGACTTCGACCGGGACTCCAACACCATCGAGGTGTTCATCGGCCGCCTGCGCAAGAAGCTGCCGCCCGGCTGTATCGAGACGGTGCGCGGGCTCGGCTACCGGCTGGTGTGTCCGCCATGAACGGCGGCGCTCCGTCCGGCGGCTGGCGCGGCTCCCTGCGCCAGCGCCTGCTCATCGGCACGCTGGTGTGGATCGTCGGCAGCATCGCCGCCGCCGGCTGGGGGCTCGCGGACCTGTTCGGCCAGCACCTGGCGCGCCAGTTCCACGCTGAACTGCTCGCCCACCTGGACCAGCTCACCGCCGCGCTCGCCTTCGACGGCGAGGGCTCGCCGACGCTCGCCGGCCCCCTGTCCGACCCGCGCCTGCAGCGCCCCTACGGCGGGCTGTACTGGCAGGTGGAGCGCCTGGACGGCGCCACGGCCCCCCTGCGCTCCCGCTCCCTGTGGGACACGGTGCTCGCCCTGCCGCCGGACAGCCCGGCGGACGGCGAGGTGCACAGCCACCGCATCGACGGCCCCGAGGGCGAACCCCTGCGCGCCATCGAACGGGTCGTGCGCCCCGAGGAACGCCCCGGCCAGGCGTGGCGGCTGGTGGTCGCCGCCGACGAGGGGCTGCTGAGCGTGCCGCTGCAGCGCTTCAACACGCAACTGCTGCTCGCCCTGGGCATCCTGGCCGCCGGCCTGATCGCCGCCGCCGTGGTCCAGGTGCGCATCGGCCTGCAGCCACTGGCCCGGCTGCGCCACGGTCTCACCCAGGTGCGCGAGGGCAGCGCCCTGGCCATCACGGAGCGCTTCCCGTCGGAAATCCAGCCCCTGGTGGACGAGTTCAACGGCGTACTCGCACGCAACGCCGAAATGCTCGCCCGCGCCCGCACCCAGGCCGGCAACCTGGCCCACGCCGTCAAGACACCCCTTGCCGTGCTCGCCAACGCCGCCGCGCGGGAGGACGGCGTCCTCGCCCGCCTGGTTCGCGAACAGGTCGCCACCGCCCACATCCAGGTGGACCACCACCTGGCGCGCGCCCGGGCCGCCGCCGCGGTACGGGCGCCGGGCCTGCGCAGCCCGCTGCGCCCGGCCATCGCCGGCCTGCTGCGGGTCATGGAGCGCGTACATGCGGAACGGGGCCTGGACCTGGTGCTCGCCGCCTGTCCCGCCGACGCCGCCTTCCGCGGCGAGGAGCAGGACCTGCAGGAGATGCTCGGCAACCTGATCGACAACGCCTGCAAGTGGGCGCACCGCCGGGTCGAGATTACCGTCGAGGGGGACGGCGACCACTGGCGCATCACCATCGACGACGACGGCCCGGGGCTGCCCGAGGCCGCACGCGAAGCGGTGTTCGACCGCGGCGTGCGCGCCGACGAACGCACGCCGGGCAGCGGGCTGGGGCTGTCCATCGTGCGCGAGCTGGCGCAGCTCTATGGCGGGCGCATCGAACTGCAGGCCTCGCCCGCCGGCGGCCTGCGCGCCGTGCTCGTGCTGCCCGCCGCCTAGGCCGCGGGCCGATCCCGCAGCAGGCGGGCGGCGATCAGGCCGTTGACCACGCCGAACAGCACCGCCGCGGCGGCGAACACCGGGGTCAGGTAGAACACGCCGTCGTGGGGCACCAGCCACAGGCGGGCGACCACCAGTTGCGCGCCGATGTGGGCGAAGGCGGCGAAGATGGACAGGCTGACCGGGCCGAACCAGCGCCGCGGCAGATGCATGGCGAAGCCCAGCGTGACCAGGCTGGCGACGGCGCCGGAGAAGCTGAGGAAGAAGCCCGGCGCCAGGAACTGCCCCAGCAGCAGGCTGCCGGCCACCACGCGCAGCAGCGCCACCCACACCGCCTCGCGCCAGCCCCAGCGCGCCAGCACGATGAGCGTGACGATGTTGGCCAGCCCCGGCTTGACGCCGGGCAGGGGCAGCGGGATGGCCGCCTCGGCCACGGTGAGCACGATGGCCGCCGCCGCATGGCGGGCGATGCGGCGGTCCTCGACGGTGGGGACGAGCTCAATAGTTGAGGGAGTCATACTGTCCTCCGCGCCCGGTCAGGGAAAGGCTCACCTGGTTGGGCGCGCAGATCGCCACCGACCCGGCCTGGGTCAGCCAGCCCTGGCGCACGCAGTACTGGCGCGGCCCCGGGTCGGCGGCCACGCGGGCGCGGCCGGGTTCGATCTCGATCAGCGTGGTGCCGAGCGGGCCGGGCACTTCCACGCGCAAGGGCGCGTTCAGGCCGTACTCGCCGAACACTTCGCCGCCGGCACGCACCACCGCCTTGTCCGGCGCGCCGCCGCGCCACAGCGTGGCAGCGGCGACCCCGCACAGGGCGAGGCCCGCGGCGATCACCAGCCAGTCGCCCGGCTTGACGAGCGGCAGCCAGTCGGCCAGCTTCCGTTTCACTGCGTGCCGTTGCCTTCCGTGTCGGAGGTGCGGCGCGCGACGGTGCGGTGGCGCACCAGCACGCGGACGCGGTCGCGGAAACGTTCGGCCAGCCATTCGGCGAAATACACCGAGCGGTGCTTGCCGCCGGTGCAGCCGATGGCCACCGTGAGATAGCTGCGGTTGTCGCGGATGTAGCAGGGCAGCCAGGTCTCCACGAAGCGGCGGATGTCCTCGGCCATCTGCCCGACTTCCGGCAAGGCTTCGAGGAAGTCGATCACCGGCTGATCGCGCCCGGTGAAGGGGCGCAGGCGCAGGTCGTAGTGGGGATTGGGCAGGCAGCGCACGTCGAACACCAGGTCGGCGTCCAGCGGAATGCCGTACTTGAAGCCGAAGGACTGGAACATCAGCGTGAGGCCCGCGGACGCCTCGATCTGGATGAAGTCCTTGATCCAGGCCCGCAGCGTGTTGGCGTGCAGGTCGCTGGTGTCCATGCGGTGGCCCAGCTCGGCGATGTCGGAGAGGAGGTCGCGCTCGTGCCGGATCGCCTCCTCCAGCGACACGCCGTCCTCGGCCAGCGGATGGCGGCGGCGGGTCTCGGAGAAGCGCGCGATCAGCGTGTCGTCACGCGCTTCGAGGAAGATGAAGCGCAGGTCGTCCACCAGCTTGCGCAGCTCGCCCACCTGCTCCGGCAGCGCGGCGATGCTGGCCCCGGAGCGCACGTCCACCGCCACCGCCACGCGCCCGTAGCCGGCGTCGCGCAGGTGGGCCACGAGTTGCGGCAGCAGCGTGGCGGGCAGGTTGTCCACCACGTAATAGCCGGCGTCCTCCAGCACGTGGAGGGCGACGCTCTTGCCGGAACCGGACAGGCCGCTGATAAGGATGAGCTGCATGGGGCTGCGGATGGGAACGGAACGGGGACGGTTCGGGTGCCCACTATAGCAGGCATGGCGCAGGGTCGCGCGATGGATGGGGCCACCCTACGCGGCCCGCAGTTCCTCGCCCTCGCGCCGCGCCACGCCGGCGCGGGTCAGGTCCTTCACCAGCCATTCGGCCAGCGCTTCGGCGGACAGGCCCAGGAAGCGCGCGTTGGCCTCCCGGTACAGGGGCACCTCGGCCAGATGGGCGGCCAGTTCCCCGATCCCCATGCTGCGCCGGTCGAGCAGGGTGAAGGTGATGCAGGCGCGGATGGCGTTGCGGGCGATGCGGGCGCCGTCCTCCTCGAAGGCGCGCAGGCGGCCGAAGGCCCGTTCCAGCGCGTCGTCGACCTCCACGAAGGGCGCGCCGTGGCCGGGGATGACCACGTCCACCGCCAGCCGGGCGATGGCTTCCAGCGTGCGGCGCGCCTCGCCCACGCCGTCACCGGTGCCCAGCACGTCGGCGAACAGGATGCCGAAGCCGTCCCGCCACAGGGCGTCGCCGGAGATCAGGATGCGGCGCTCCGGGTTGTGGAACACCAGCGCGTCCATGTCGTGGCCGGGGGCGGCCAGCGCCCGCCACTGCAGCCCGCCGGCGATGAAGAATTCGCCCGCGGCCAGCGCGTGATCGGCCCGGAAGGGGGCACCCTTCTGGTCCGCCACGGTGAGCAGCAGCGCGTCCTCGTCCCAGCGCCGCACCGCGTCGAACATACCGGCGGGCACCGTGATCTCGCAGCCGAAGGCATCCTGCACCGCGGCGTTGCCGCCGATGTGGTCGGAATGGGAATGGGTGTTGATGAGCCGCGCCAGCGGCCGGCCGGCCAGCGCGCCGCGCAGCAGCGCGATCGTCTGGTCGGCATGGCTGAGGTAGCCGCTGTCGATCAGCGTGGCGGCCTCGCCGTCGTCGAGCAGGATGTTGTTGGCCGACAGCCAGCCGCGCTCGAAGACCTGCACCGTGGCGGGCAGCCTCGCGGGGGCCCTCAATCGCTGCCCTCCCCGACGGCATCCGCCACGTTGGACGGCAGCGGGGCGTTTACGGCGGACGGCTGCGGGCGTGGGGCTTCCGCCGGCGCCGGCTCGGCCACCGGCACGCCGTTGATCTCGTCGGCGGTGCGCCCGCAGCCCAGGCACACGCCGGTGTCCCAGTCGATCATGCACACCCCCACGCACAGGGCATCGCCGCTCATCGCGCCACCTCCGCACGGGCTGCGCGCGCCGCGCGGCGCGCGGCCACGGCGGCGAGGATACGCAGGCGTTCGACGTCGTCCGTGCGGCTCCAGCGCGCGATCTCGTCCAGCGTGCGCTGGCAGCCCGAACACAGGCCGCTGGCGCCATCCATGCGGCAGACGTTGATACAGGGGGAAGGGATGGTCATCGTCGGATCGGGGTCGAAGTTGTCATATTGAACCGTTTGATCGCGGCCAAGGCCGCTCCCACAAGGGGTAGGAGCGGCCTTGGCCGCGATGTCAGCCGCAGGCCTTGGCGCGCTTGGCCAGCACCGCGCGGGCGACGCGGGAGGCCGGTTCGCGGCCCAGCTCCGCGCTGATCCAGGCGGCCACGTCCACCAGGGCGTCCAGGTCGATGCCGGTCTCCAGCCCCAGGCCGTGCAGCAGCCACACCAGATCCTCGGTGGCCACGTTGCCGGAGGCGCCGGCCGCGTAGGGGCAGCCACCCAACCCGCCCACCGAGGCGTCGAACACCGCCACACCCATCTGCAGGGAGGCGTAGACGTTGGCCGCGGCCATGCCGTAGGTGTCATGGTAGTGACCGGCGAGCTTCTCCGCCGGCACCCGGCGCAGCACCGCTTCCAGCATGCGGCTGATGGAAACCGGGTTGCCGGTGCCGATGGTATCGCCCAGGGAGATTTCATAACACCCCATGGCGAGCAGGGTTTCCGCCACGTCGGCGACCTTCTCCGGCGCCACCGGGCCTTCGTAGGGGCAGCCGGCCACGCAGGAGACGTAGCCCCGCACGCGCGCGCCGGCGGCCCGGGCAGCCTCGGTGACCGGGCGGAAGCGCTCCAGGGATTCGGCAATCGAACAGTTGATGTTCTTCTGGCTGAAGGATTCGGAGGCCGCGCCGAACACCGCCACTTCCTTCGCCCCCGCGGCCAGTGCCGCCTCGAAGCCCTTCAGGTTGGGGGTCAGCACCGGGTAGTCCAGCCCGGCGGGCGCCTCGCCGCCCAGCACCCGGATCAGCACCTCGGTGTTGTCGCCCATCTGGGGCACCCACTTGGGCGAGACGAAGGAGGTCGCCTCGATGGTCTTCAGCCCGGCAGCGGCGAGGCGGCGGATCAGCTCCACCTTGGTGTCGGCCGGCACCAGTTGCTTCTCGTTCTGCAGCCCGTCGCGGGGGCCGACCTCGACCAGGCGGACCTGTTGGGGCAGATTCATCTCACGCGCTCCTTTCAGGCGGCGGCCGGCTCGAATTCCACTAGTTCGGCGCCGTCGCCCACCTGGTCGCCGACGCTGAAGCGGAAGGCCTTGATCGTGCCCGCAGCCGGGGCGGTGATGGTGTGTTCCATCTTCATGGCTTCCAGGATCAGCAGCGGCGCGCCCTTTTCCACCGTGGCGCCTTCGGCGGCGGCCAGCGCGATGACCTTGCCCGGCATGGGCGCGACCAGGCCGCCTTCCGCGCCGCCGCCTTCGCCCGTGTGATGCAGCGGGTCCACCGCGGCCAGCACCCAGGCGTGGCCCTGGACGAAGACGTGGCGGCGTCCGGCGGCGGCGATCACCGTGGCGTCCAGGCGCTTGCCGTCCAGATCGACCCGCAGCAGCCCGCGGGGGTTGAGTTCACCGCGGGCGGTGACGCTGCGGCCGTTGAAGCTCAGACGATAGGCATCCGGCAGGTAGGACACGGTCACCGCGGCCTCCTGCTCCTGCCAGCGGAACAGCAGCACGCGCTGGGCGGTGGCGTTGAGCCGCCAGCCGTCGCGCTCATGCCAGGGCGAAGCCGGGTGGCTGTCGCGGCGGGCGTGCTTCCCGGCGAATTCGCTTTCCCGCAGCAGTTCGGCCAGGGCGGCGATGAAGAACACCTCGGCGGGCACAGCCGCTTCCTGGGGGAAGAGGTAGTCCTTCTCCCGCTCGATCAGTCCCGTGTCCAGGTCCGCATTGGCGAAGGCCGGGCAGGCCGTGAGGCGGGACAGGAAGTCGATGTTGTTGGCCACGCCCACGACGCGATAATCGGCCAGCGCCTGCAGCATGCGGGCGAGCGCCCGGTCCCGATTCACGTCCCAGACGATGAGCTTGGCGATCATGGGGTCGTAGTGAGGGCTGATCTCGTCGCACTCCTCGACGCCGGTGTCCACGCGCACGTGCAGGCTCTCGGCGGGCGGCGCCAGATGGACGAGTTTGCCGGTGGAGGGCAGGAAGCCCTTGGCCGGGTCTTCCGCATAGATGCGCGCTTCCAGCGCATGGCCGCGGATCTGCAACTGCTCCTGGGCCAGCGGCAGCGGCTCGCCGGACGCTACGCGCAACTGCCATTCCACCAGATCCAGGCCGGTGATCATCTCGGTGACCGGGTGCTCCACCTGCAGGCGGGTGTTCATCTCCATGAAGTAGAAGCTGCCGTCCTGGTTGGCGATGAACTCCACCGTGCCGGCGCCGACATAGCCGACCGCCTTCGCGGCCTCCACGGCGGCCTTGCCCATGGCCGCGCGGCGTTCGGGGGTCATGCGGGGGGCGGGGGCCTCCTCCAGCACCTTCTGGTGGCGGCGCTGCACGGAGCAGTCGCGCTCGAAGAGGTAAACAACATTGCCGTGGGTGTCGCCGAACACCTGGATTTCGATATGGCGTGGACGGAGGATGTACTTCTCCACCAGCACGTGGTCGTCGCCGAAGGAGGACGCCGCCTCGCGCTTGCAGGAGGCCAGCGCGGCGATGAAGTCCTCGCCCTTCTCCACCAGCCGCATGCCCTTGCCGCCGCCGCCGGCCGCGGCCTTGATCAGCACGGGGTAGCCGATGGCATCCGCCTGCCGGTGCAGGAAGTCCGGGTCCTGGTCGTCGCCGTGGTAGCCGGGGGTCAGGGGCACGCCCGCGCCTTCCATCAGCTTCTTGGCTTCGGATTTCGAGCCCATGGCGCGGATGGCCGACACGGGCGGGCCGATGAACACCAGCCCCTCCCGCTCGCAGGCTTCGCAGAAGTCCTCGTTCTCGGACAGGAAGCCGTAGCCCGGGTGGATGGCCTGGGCGCCGGTGGCCTTGGCCGCGGCGATGATGCGCTCGACGACCAGGTAGCTCTCCCGCGCCGCAGCCGGGCCGATCAGCACCGCTTCGTCGGCCAGGCGCACGTGGCGGGCGTTGGCATCCGCTTCCGAATACACCGCCACGGTCTTGATACCCATGCGGCGGGCGGTCTTGATGACGCGGCAGGCGATTTCCCCGCGGTTCGCGATCAGGATTTTCTCAAACATCTCGTCTCCCCAACCTCTGGTCGGTCATGTCGTGGCCGGCCCCTGGCGGGGCCGGAATATGCGTTTGACGAAGCGCCACAGCAGCACGATGAGCGCCGCGGCGAGCAGCAGGAAGAGCACCAGCGCGAGGGCGAACCACAACGGCTCGGTGAGCAGCAGCCACAGCCCGCCGGCGAACATGGCATCCTCGCCCAGGGAGGTGGCCACGTTGCTCACCGGCTCGGGGGAGGTGTTGATCGCTGCCCGCGCCCCGGCCTTGGCGAGATGGGTGCCGGCCGCGAGCGATCCGCCCAGCAGGGCCGCGGCCACCTGCACGCCCGCGCCCTGGTCGCCCATGACCGCAGCGGCCAGCGCCGCGCCGGCGGGGATGCGGATGAAGGTGTGCAGCCCGTCCCACAGGGAATCCAACCAGGGCAGCTTGTCGGCGAAGAACTCGGTGGCGAGCAGCACGCCCGACAGGACGAGAATCCAGCCGTGGGTCAGCACTTCCAGGCCGCCGGGCAGTTGCACGCCGCCCCAGCGCCCGAGCGCCCCCAGCACGAACACCAGCGCATAGAGGCGCAAGCCGCTCGCCCAGCCCAGGCCGGCGGCCAGCACCGCGAGGGAAGCCAGGTCCACCGGCAGCCCGCTCCAGTCCAGCAGCGGGCTCAACTCGCTCAGGGTGGCGGTCCAGGCGGAGGGGGCGTCCATGGCCTGCGCTCATCAAGCCTGCGGCACCCAGGCCGCCAGGCGCTTGTCCAGGAAGGCGGACAGCCCTTCCCGGGCTTCCGGCGTGGCGCGCAGTTGGGCGATGCGCCGGGCCGTGTCCTCCACCACCGCGTCGGACACGGGGCGGTTGGCCACGCCGCGGATCAGGTCCTTGGCCGCGGCCTGGGATTTCGGCCCGCCCTGCAGCAGGGCGGCGACGATCTCGGCCACCTTGGCGTCCAGTTCCTCGGTGGCCACGCGCTCGTGGGCCAGGCCCAGTTCCGCCGCCCGCGTCGCGTCGATGCGTTCCGCGGTCTGGAAGTAGCGGTAGGCGTGGCGCTCGCCGATGGCGCGGATCACGTAGGGGCTGATGGCCGAGGGGATGATGCCGAACTTGACCTCGGAGGTGGCGAACACCGCCCTGTCCCCCGCCACGCAGATGTCGCAGGCGCTCGCCAGCCCCATGCCGCCGCCCAGGGCCGCGCCATGCACGCGGGCGATGGTGGGCTTGTCCATCCCGGCCAGCGTGCGCAGCATGCCGGCGAGCTTCATGGCGTCGGCAAAGTTCTCCGCTTCGCTCGCCGCGCCGGCGGCCTTCATCCAGTTCAGGTCCGCGCCGGCGGAGAAGCTCTTGCCGCGCCCGGCCAGTACCACCACGCGCACCGCGTCGTCCGCATCGAGCTGCCGGCAGGCCGCGGTGAGGTCGGCGATCAGTTGCGCGTTGAAGGCGTTGTGCACGTCGGGGCGGTTCATCCACACCGTGGCCACGCCGGCCTGCAGTTCGATTTCCAGGGTTTCGTACATCTCGTCTCCTCGCCTCGTCGGGGGCGTTTCACTCATTTCCGGTTTCAAACCAGTTTTCCAGCCGCAAGCCTTCGAAAGGCTCGAAATCGCGGGTATTGCGCGTCACCAGCACCAGATCGCGGGTGACGGCGATGGCGGCGATCTGGGCGTCCAGCAGCGGCGGCGTCCGCCCGCTCGCCAGCAGGCGAGCGCGTTCGCGTGCCAGCCATCCGGCCGCCTCGGCATCGAAGGGCAGAACCGGCAGCCCGCCGGGCGCGAACAGGCCGCGATAGCCCTCGCGCAGGTAGCGGGCACGCGCCGTGTCGCCCAGCATCTCGACCCCGGACCACAGTTCCAGATAGACGATGCTCGCGGTCACGCTGTCGCGCTCGTGGCGCCGGACCGTGGCAACCAGCGACGGATTCGGCCGGGGCCGCATCAGTTCGGACAACACGTTGGCGTCGAGCAGGTATTTCATTTACGTCGCGGGCGGTAGGGACGGGCCGGTTCGGCGGCGATGGGCGCGCTGGCCACCGCATCCAGCTCGGCGTAGTCGTCCGAGCTGAAATCGATGCGTGGGGCGAAGGCTTCCCGGTCCCGTGCGGCATCGAGTTCCGTTTCGCTCAAGCCCTCGAGATCCGCGGGCATGCGGGCACGCCAGTCGTCCAGACCGGCCATCCACGACGGCGCGGCCTCCGCCGCGCGCACAAGGCGGTCGTATTCCGTCACCGAAACCAGTACCGCGACCGGCCTGCCGCGGCGGGAGATTGTGACGGTGCGCTCGGTCTCGGCCTGATGGATCAGCGCGGGCAGATGATTCTTGGCATCGGCAATCGAGATCATGGGCAACTCCACAAATAGCCATCTACATGGCCATTTTAGACGATACTCCTCACATCCGAAACACGCCGAACCTGGTCGGCTGGATGGGCGCGTTGAGGGCGGCCGACAGGCTCAGCCCCAGGATGCGCCGGGTCTGGGCCGGGTCCACCACGCCGTCGTCCCACAAGCGCGCGGTGGCGTAGTAGGGGTGGCCCTGGGCCTCGTACTGGTCGCGGATGGGCGCCTTGAAGGCGTCCTCCTCGTCCTTGCTCCACGCGCCGCCCTTGGCTTCGATGCCGTCCCGGCGCACGGTGGCGAGCACGCTGGCCGCCTGCTCGCCGCCCATCACGCTGATGCGCGCATTGGGCCACATCCACAGGAAGCGCGGAGAATAGGCCCGGCCGCACATGCCGTAGTTGCCGGCGCCGAACGACCCGCCGATCAGCGTGGTGATCTTGGGCACCTGGGCGGTGGCGACCGCGGTGACCATCTTGGCGCCGTCCTTGGCGATGCCGCCGTTCTCGTACTTGCGCCCGACCATGAAGCCGGTGATGTTCTGCAGGAAGAGCAGCGGGATACCCCGCTGGCCGCACAGTTCGATGAAGTGGGCGCCCTTCTGCGCCGATTCGCCGAACAGGATGCCATTGTTGGCGACGATGCCCACCGGGTAGCCGTAGAGCTGGGCGAAGCCGCACACCAGCGTGCTGCCGTAGCGGGCCTTGAATTCGTCGAAGCGGGAGCCGTCCACCACGCGGGCGATGATCTCCCGCACGTCGTAGGGTTTGCGGGTGTCGGTGGGGACGATGCCGTAGATCTCTTCCGGGTCGTAGGCCGGGGCTTCGCCTTCGCCCAGGGCCAGGCTCACCGGCTTGACCCGGTTCAGGTTGGCGACGATGCGGCGGGCGATGGAGAGCGCATGGTTGTCGTTCTCCGCCAGGTGGTCGGCCACGCCGGACAGGCGCGTGTGCACGTCGCCACCGCCCAGGTCCTCGGCGCTGACCACCTCGCCGGTGGCGGCCTTCACCAGCGGCGGACCGCCCAGGAAGATGGTGCCCTGGTTGCGCACGATCACGGTCTCGTCGGACATGGCCGGCACGTAGGCGCCGCCGGCCGTGCACGAGCCCATCACCACGGCGATCTGGGGGATGCCCTGGGCCGACATGTTGGCCTGGTTGAAGAAGATGCGGCCGAAGTGGTCCCGGTCCGGGAAGACCTCGTCCTGCTTCGGCAGGAAGGCGCCGCCGGAATCCACCAGGTAGATGCAGGGCAGCTTGTTCTGCTCGGCGATCTCCTGGGCGCGCAGGTGCTTCTTGACCGTCATCGGGTAGTAGGTGCCGCCCTTCACGGTCGCGTCGTTGGCGACGATCATGCATTCCACGCCCTGCACCCGGCCGATGCCGGCGATGACGCCGGCCGAGGGCGCCTCGCCGTCGTACATGCCGAAGGCGGCGAGTTGGCCGATTTCCAGGAAGGCGGTGCCCGGGTCCAGCAGGTGGCCGACCCGGTCGCGGGGCAGCAGCTTGCCGCGGGCGGTGTGCTTGGCCCGCGCGGATTCGCCGCCGCCCTGGGCGACTTCGGCGGCCTTGCCGCGCAGGTCGTCCACCAGCGCACGCATGGCCGTCGCGTTGGCCTGGAACTCGACGCTGCGCGGGTTGATGGTGGATTTGATGGTGCTCATGTCTCCTCGTCCTCGTGGGTTCGGGATTGTGCTTGTATGGGTCAGAAGCCGCCGGTGGCGAGCCAGCGTTCGATCTGCGGGATGCGGTCCACGCCCCAGAAGGGTTCGCCGTCGATGATGACGAAGGGCGAGCCGAACACGCCCCGTTCGATGGCCTGGGCGCATTCGTCCTTCAGGCGCTGGCGGATGGCCTCGCCGGCGAGGGCCTCGGCGAGTGCCGCGCGGTCGGCGCCGGCGGCTGCCGCGATGTCCAGCACCGCCGCTTCCTGGGAGATGTCGCGGCCATCCACGAAATAGGCGCGCAAGGCGGCAAGCGCGAAGCGGCGGGCCAGCGCCGGGTCATTGTCCTCCAGCCAGTAGTACGCCCGGGCGGCGACCTGGGTGCCGATGGGGAAGGCTTGGGGGATGCGGCAGGTCAGGCCGAGGAAGCGGGCCGAGCGTTCGAAGTCGCGCTTCGCATACTCGCCCTTGAGGGGCTTGGAGGGCAGCGGCACGTCGCCGGTGACCTTGTACACCGCGCCCAGCAGGTAGGGCCGCCAGCGCGCCGTGCGGCCGTGGGCCTCGGCCAGGGCGTCGATCTTCTCGGCCATGAAATAGCCGTAGGGGGAGGAGAAGTCGAAATAGAAGTCGATCGGTTCGGCCATCGTTCAGTCTCCGCCTGCGCCGGCAGGCCAGTGCATAAAGAAAGTTCCGCGGACACCCCCGGACATGGAGAGGGAGGCAGGGAGTCCCGGAGGCGTTGGGGTCCGCGGAACTTGGTAAGGGTCAGTCCGCCAATGCCCGGCCGATCACCAGGCGCTGGATGTCGGAAGCGCCTTCGTAGATCTGACACACCCGCACGTCCCGGTAGATGCGCTCGACCGGGAAGTCGCTCACGTAGCCGTAGCCGCCGTGCACCTGGATGGCATCGGAACACACGGACTCGGCCATCTCCGAGGCGAACAGCTTGGCCATGGAGGCTTCCTTGAGGCAGGGCCGGCCCGCGTCCTTGAGGCTGGCGGCGTGCCACACGAGCTGGCGCGCGGCCTCCAGCCGGGTCGCCATGTCCGCGAGGCGGAAATTCACCGCCTGGTGCTCGAAGATGGGCTTGCCGAAAGCCTCCCGCTCCTGGGCGTACTTCACCGCCGCTTCCAGCGCGGCGCGGGCCATGCCCAGACACTGGGAGGCGATGCCGATGCGCCCGGCTTCCAGGTTGGAGAGCGCAATGCGGTAGCCCTCGCCTTCCGCGCCGAGCAGGTTCTCCGCCGGGATGCGGCAGTTCTCCAGCAGGATCTGCGCCGTGTCGGACGCCTTCTGGCCCATCTTGTCCTCGATGCGGGCGACGATGTAGCCGGGCGCATCGGTGGGCACGATGAAGCAGGAGATGCCCTTCTTGCCGGCGCTCTTGTCGGTGACCGCGAACACGATGGCCACGTCCGCCTCGCGCCCGGTGGTGATGAACTGCTTGACGCCGTTCAGCACCCATTCGTTGCCGTCACGAACCGCGGTGGTGCGGATGGCCGAGGCGTCCGAACCCACATGGGGTTCGGTGAGGCAGAAGCAGCCCAGCTTCTCGCCGCGCGCCAGGGGCTTGAGCCACTTCTCCTTCTGGGCATCGTTGCCGAAGCGCGCCGGGATGCCGCAGGCGAGCGAGTTCTGCACGCTGACGATGGTCGACGTGGCGCCGTCGCCGGCCGCGATCTCTTCCAGCGCCAGCACCAGGCTCATGTAGTCCATGCCCGCGCCGCCCCATTCCTCCGGCACCACCATGCCCAGCGCGCCGAGTTCGGCGAGTTCCTTCAGCGCCTGGCGGGGGAAGGTGTGGTCGCGGTCCCATTCGGCGGCGAAGGGGGCCAGGCGCTCCTGCGCGAAGGCGCGCAGGGAGTCGCGGATCATTTCCTGTTCCTGGGTCAGTATCATTTTTTCGTGTCTCCTCCTGCGCTCATGACATTGCCTGTGGGAGCGGCCTTGGCCGCGATGCGGCCCGTGGCAAACCCATGCCCCGCATCGCGGGCAAGCCCGCTCCTACAGCAGCTCCACCGCCAGCGCCGTGGCTTCGCCGCCGCCGATGCACAGGCTCGCCACGCCGCGCTTCTTGCCGTACTGGCGCAGCGCGCCCAGCAGGGACACGACGATGCGCACACCCGAGGCGCCGATGGGGTGGCCCAGGGCGCAGGCGCCGCCATGCACATTCACCCTGTCGTGGGGCAGGTTCAGTTCCTTCATGGCGGCCATGGTGACCACGGCGAAGGCTTCGTTGATCTCCCACAGGTCCACGTCCCCGGTCTGCCAGCCGGTTTTCGCCAGCACCTTCTGGATGGCGCCCACCGGGGCGGTGGTGAACCAGGCCGGTTCCTGGGCGTGGGTCGCATGGCCCACGATGGTGGCGAGCGGCTTCACGCCCAGGCGATCCGCGGTGGAGCGGCGCATCAGCACCAGCGCCGCCGCGCCGTCGGAAATGGAACTGGAGTTGGCGGCAGTGACCGTGCCGGTCTTGCTGAAGGCGGGCTTGAGCGTGGGGATCTTCTCCAGCTGGGCCTTCAGCGGCTGCTCGTCCTTGTCCACGACCACCTCGCCCTTGCGCCCGGCGACGGTGACCGGAGCCACTTCCCACTGGAACAGGCCCTCGGTGATGGCCTTCTGCGCGCGCGTCGTGGAGGCGACGGCGAACTCGTCCTGGGCGGCGCGGGTGAAGTCGAAGTGCGTGGCGCAGTCTTCGGCGAAAGTGCCCATCAGGCGGCCCTTGCTCTCTTCCGAATAGCGGTCTTCCAGGCCGTCGAAGAACATGTGGTCCAGCACCTGGCCGTGGCCCAGGCGGTAGCCGCCGCGGGCCTTGGGCAGCAGGTAGGGGGCGTTGGACATGGATTCCATGCCGCCGGCGACCATGACCTCGTTGCTGCCGGCGAGCAGCAGGTCGTGGGCCAGCATGGTGGCCTTCATGCCGGAGCCGCACACCTTGTTGATGGTGGTGCAGCCGGCCGCCAGCGGCAGGCCCGCGCCCAGCGCCGCCTGCCGCGCCGGGGCCTGGCCCACGCCGGCGGGCAGCACGCAGCCCATGATCACTTCCTGCACCTTGTCGGCCGGAATGCCGGCGCGCTCCACGGCGGCGCGGATGGCCGCGGCGCCGAGCTGCGGGCCGGTGAGGGAGGAAAGATCGCCCTGGAAGCCGCCCATGGGCGTGCGGGCGGCGGAGACGATGACGATGGGGTCGGACATGGTGAGGCTCCTGTGAAGTCCTGGGTATGTTCGTTCGAATGGTGGTGCCCGGGTTAGCAGGTCCCTTCCCCTTCAAGGGGAAGGACAGGATGGGGATGGGTCATCCGGTGTATCGCTTGGTCAAGACCCATCCCCTCCCCGGCCCTCCCCTTGAAGGGGAGGGAGAAAACCCTGCTACAGCGTCTCGGCGAACAACTCGCGGCCGATCAGCATGCGGCGGATTTCGCTGGTGCCGGCGCCGATCTCGTACAGCTTTGCATCCCGCCACAAGCGGCCCACCGGATACTCATTGGTATAGCCCACGCCGCCCAGGGCCTGGATGGCCTCGCCGGCCATCCAGGTGGCCTTCTCGGCGGAATACAGGATGGCGCCGGCCGCGTCCTTGCGCAGGGAGCGGGCGTGGTCGGCCCGGTCGCAGGCCTGGCCCACGGCGTACACATAGGCACGGGTGGCGCTCCAGGTGGAATACATGTCGGCGAGCTTGCCCTGCATGAGCTGGAATTCGCCGATGGGGGTGTCGAACTGCCTGCGCTCGTGCAGATAGGGCACCACCGCATCCATACACGCGGCCATGATGCCCAGCGGGCCGCCGGAGAGCACCGCGCGCTCGTAGTCCAGGCCGCTCATCAGCACCTTGACGCCACCGCCCACCTGGCCCAGCACGTTCTCCTCCGGCACTTCCACGTCGTCGAAAAACAAGGGATAGGTGTTGGAGCCGCGCATGCCCAGCTTGTCCAGGTGGGTGCCGTGGCTGAAACCCTTCATTCCCTTCTCGATGATGAAGGCGGTGATGCCCTTCGGCCCGGCCACGGCGTCGGTCTTGGCATAGACCACCAGCGTGTCCGCGTCGCCCCCGTTGGTGATCCACATCTTGGCGCCGTTCAACACGTAGCGGTCGCCCTTCCTGTCGGCGCGCAGCTTCATGCTCACCACGTCGGAACCGGCGTTGGGCTCGCTCATGGCGAGCGCGCCCACGTGCTCGCCGGAGATCAGCCTGGGCAGGTATTTCTGCTTCTGCGCCGCGTTGCCGTTGCGGCGGAGCTGGTTCACGCACAGGTTGGAATGCGCGCCGTAGGACAGGCCCACCGAGGCCGAGGCGCGGGAGATTTCTTCCATGGCGATGATGTGGGCCAGATAGCCCATCTCCGTGCCGCCGTACTCCTCCTCCACGGTCATACCATGCACGCCCAGGTCGCCGAGCTTCTTCCACAGGTCGGCGGGGAATTCGTTCACCCGGTCGATCTCGGCCGCCCGCGGCGCGATCTCCGCGGCGCAGAAGTCGCGCAGCGTGTCCCGCAGCATTTCGATGGTCTCACCCAGGTTGAAGTCCAGGCTGGGAATGTTCATGTCGAGGTCTCCTCCACTCTTATTCGATGTATGGCGTCAGGCCTTGCGCTCGGCCTTGCCCGCCAGGGCCATGATGGTCTGCTGCATGGTGGCGCACAAGTTCCACTGGCCGTCCTTCACCGCGAACACGTCGGCGCGGGTGACGATCAGCGTGCGGCCCGGGCGCACCACCTCGCCGCAGGCCACCAGGCGCTCGCCTTCGGCCGGCGCCACCAGGTTGAGCTTGTATTCCACGGTGAGCACGCTGGTGTCCGCCGGCACCAGGGAGTTGGCGGCGAAGCCGCCGGCGTTGTCGGCGATCATGCCGACGATGCCGCCGTGGATGTAGCCGTGCTGCTGGGTGATGTCCTCCCGCCAGGGCAGCTCGATCTCCACGAAGCCCGGCTCCACGGCGAGGATGCGCGCGCCGATCAGGGCCATGGCCTGCTGGCGCTCGAAGCTCTCGCGCACGCGCTCCGCGTAGTCGGGGTCTCTCGGCTGGAAGATGGGGGCTTCGCGTCGCATCGTGTCTCCTTCGATGGGCGTGGCGTTTGTTGTGAATGAATTCTGTCGTTGTTTTTACGTTTACGTCAACGTAAACTTGCACGCAAAAAATCAGGCCACGCTGCGCATGCGCTTGTCGAGTTCGGCACGGGCCTGGGCCGCCCCGGCGGCGTTGTCGCCGAGCAGTGCGGAGCATTGGCGTTCGAGCATGTCGATCTCGGCGAGCACCGCTTCGATGTCCTCGCGCTGCTGCTGGAGGGCGGCCCGGCGCTCGCTGAGCACGCGCTGGAAGCGTTGCAGTTGCGGCGCCGAGTTGCGCACGCCGTCGTACATGTCGATCAGCTCCCTGATCTCGGCGAGCGACAGGCCCAGGCGCTTGCCGCGCAAGGTCAGGCGCAGGCGGGTGCGGTCGGCGCGGGTGTAGACGCGGGCGCGGCCGCTGCGGGACGGGGTGAGCAGGCCCTGGTCTTCGTAGAAGCGGATCGCGCGCGGGGTGACGTCGAATTCGCGCGCAAGCTCGGTAATGGTGTAGGTTCGTTCGCTGGCCATGATGCCGCCTGTGTCGTGTCCGCCCTGCCATGCCGGCTGCGGAACAGTATCAAGTGATTGTTTTATATAAATAAAAATTTCGACAACGAAAAAGAGTTAAGCAGATTTCCGGGGTTTGAGCAATGCGCATCGCACCCCGCCCACAGGAGAGACCACCATGACCCAGGCCACCGCCCCCTCCCCTTCCGCCGCGCTGGCCTACCCCTGGGCCGACCACCCGGCGCCCGGCAGCCTGCGCCCCGTCGCGCCCGGCGTGGGCTGGCTGCGCATGCCGCTGCCCTTCGCCCTGGACCACGTCAACGTCTGGCTGCTGGACGACGGCGAGGCGCTGGCCGTGGTGGATACGGGCTTCGGCCTGGACGAGGTGCGCGCCCACTGGGAGGCCGTCCTCGCCGCCGACGGCCGTCCGCTGAAGAAGGTCGTCGTCACCCACTGCCACCCGGACCACCTGGGCCTGGCCACCTGGCTGGCGGCGCGCGACGGCGCGAGCATCCTCATGACCCAGGGCGAATTCCTCGGCGGCCACGCCCTGTGGCACCAGTTGCCCGGCCATTGCGTGACGGACATGGTGGAACAGTTCCGCCGCCACGGCCTGGACGAAGCCCGTTTGCAGGCACTGGCCGGCCGCGGCAACGCCTACCGGCGCGGGGTGCCCGACCTGCCCGCCACCTACAGCCGCCTCTTCGACGGCGACCAGGTGCGCATCGGCACCTACGACTGGCAGGTCATCGTCGGCTACGGCCACGCCCCCGAGCACGCCAGCCTGTACTGTGAGGCGCTCGGCATCCTCATTTCGGGCGACATGCTGCTGCCGCGCATCTCCACCAACGTCAGCGTTTTCGCGGCCACGCCGGAGGACGATCCCCTCGGCCGCTTCCTCGATTCCCTGCGCCGGATCCGTAACTTGCCCGACGATACGCTCGTGCTACCATCCCACGGAAGGCCATTTCGCGGCATCCGGGCGCGGGTGGAGCAACTCGTCGAGCACCACCGCGACCGCTGCGCGGAACTGTTGGCGGCATGCACTACGCCACGCTGCGCGGGAGAGCTGCTCGGTACACTATTCCCACGCGAACTGGACACCCATCAGGTCATGTTCGCCATGGGGGAAGCAATCGCCCATCTCAACCATCTTGCAGTGCGGGGAGAGCTCTGCAGGCGGGTCGATGGCGAGGGCGTGATTCGTTTCGCAAGAAACGCTTGAACGAGGAGCACGAAAATAAATGGCTGTACCCACCTTTGAAGACACCCACGCCGAGCTTCCCGACCCGAAGGAAGTCGCCAAGACCTATTCCGAGGTGGCGCAGCGCGCCTCCAAGCTGATCGGCGAACACGTGCAGCGCCAGCTCAAGAAGGGCGTGGCTGCGCCGGCCGACGAGCTGGGCATCGCCCAGGCCTTCATGGACATGATGGCCAAGCTGCTCGCCAACCCGTACAAGCTCGCCCAGTCCCAGATGAACCTGGTGTGGGACTACTTCTCCCTGTGGCAGCACTCCATGCTCCGCTTCATGGGCATGCACGCAGCCCCGGTGGCCACGCCGGAAAAGGCCGACAAGCGCTTCAAGGACGAGGAGTGGGAACAGCACTTCATGTTCGACTTCATCAAGCAGTCCTACCTGATCGCCGCGCGCCACGTGCATGACACGGTGTGCTGCGTGGAAGGCCTGGACGAACAGACGCAGAAGAAGGTCAACTTCTACACGCGCCAGTACATCGACGCCATGAGCCCGTCGAACTTCGCCATCACCAACCCGGAAGTGTTCCGCGAGACGGTCAAGAGCCACGGGCAGAACCTGCTCAAGGGCCTCAACAACCTGCTGCGGGACGTGGAGGAAGGCGGCGGCAACCTGCGCGTCAAGATGACGGACACCACGGCCTTCGAGCTGGGCAAGAACGTCGCCACCACGCCGGGCAAGGTCGTGTTCCAGACCGACATGATGCAGTTGATCCAATACACGCCAACCACCGGCAAGGTGTACAAGCGCCCGCTGCTGATCGTGCCGCCCTGGATCAACAAGTTCTACATCCTCGACCTGCGCGAGAAGAACTCCTACATCAAGTGGTGCGTGGACCAGGGCCACACGGTGTTCGTGATCTCTTGGGTGAACCCGGACGAGCACCAGGCCGAAAAGACCTTCGAGTCCTACGTCAAGGAAGGCATCATCGCCGCGCTGGACGCCATCGAGAAGCAGACCGGCGAGAAGGAAGTGAACGCGGCCGGCTACTGCCTGGGCGGCACCCTGCTCGCCACCACGCTGGCCTACCTGGCGGCGAAGAAGGAAAAGCGCATCGCCGCGGCCACCTTCTTCACCACCATGACCGACTTCGCCGAACCGGGCGAACTGGGCGTTTTCATCGACGAAGTACAGGTCTCCAGCCTGGAAAAGAAGATGTTCGAGCGCGGCTACCTGGAAGGCTCGGAGATGGCCGGCACCTTCAACCTGATGCGGGCCAACGACCTCATCTGGTCCTTCGTGGTGAACAACTACCTGCTCGGCAAGGACCCCTTCCCCTTCGACCTGCTGTACTGGAACTCCGACTCCACCCGCATGCCGGCGAAGATGCACAGCTTCTACCTGCGCAGCATGTACATGGAGAACCGCCTGGTGGAGCCGGGCGGCATCGAGATCGAGGGCGTGCCCATCGATCTCGGCAAGATCAAGGTGCCCTGCTACTTCATCTCCACCATCGAAGACCACATCGCGCCGTGGAAGAGCACCTACATGGGCGCGCGCCGTTTCGGCGGCCCGGTGCGCTTCGTGCTCGGCGGCTCCGGCCACATCGCCGGCATCGTCAATCCGCCGGTCGCCAACAAGTACGGCTACTGGCTCAACCCGGCGGCCAAGCTGCCCGCCACCGCGGACACCTGGTTCGAAGGTTCCCAGCAGCAGGCCGGTTCCTGGTGGACCGACTGGCAGGCCTGGGTCGTGGCCCACGACGACGAACAGACCGCGCCGCGTGACCCCGCCAAGGGCAAGCTCAAGGTGCTGGAAGAAGCCCCCGGCAGCTACGTCAAGGTTCGCCTGGACAGCCACAAGGCGATCTGAGCCGCGCCACCATGCGGGACACGCAGGGGGCCTCGGCCCCCTCGTTTTTTTCCAAGGCCGCCATGCCCCCCCTCGTCGTCCTCGACACCAACACCGTGATGGCGCTGTGGTTCTTCGAGGACCCGCGCCTCACCGACCTGCGCCTGCGCGTCGAAGCCGGCCGGCTGCTCCCCGCCTGCCGGGAGGACGCCCTGGAGGAACTGCGCCGCGTGCTCGCCTACCGCCAGTTCGGCATCACGCCCGAACGGCAGGCGACCCTGCTGGAAAGCTATCGCGCCCGCGTGAAACACGCCCCTGCGCCCACCACTGACACCCCTGCGCTACCGGTCTGCCGCGACCCCGACGACCAGAAATTCCTCGAAATCGCCCGCGACGCCGGAGCCGCCCTGCTGCTGACCCGCGACAAGGCCCTGCTGCGCCTGGCCCGGCATCGGCTGATCCGGCCGCTGTTCGCCATCGTCTCCCCCGACCGCTTCGACCCTGCCGGATGACCCTGGCTGGCCCGCCGGCTCAGAAGCCCTGCCGGCACTGGCGGGGCGTGAGGCCGAAATGGCGCTTGAAGGCAGTAGCGAAATTGGCCGCGCTGGTGTAGCCGGCGAGGTCCGCCGCCTCGCCGACGCTGCGGCCCTCCTGCTCCAGGGCCTGGCGGGCGCGCAGCAGGCGGCGCTGGCGCTCGTACTCGAACACGGTCGTGCCAAAGGCCGTGCGGAAGTGCCGTTGCATCGTGCAGACATTGGTGCCTGCCCGCCGCGCGATCTGGTCGAGCGCTAGCCCTTCGGCGGCACCGCTGTCGAGCAGCTCGCGTACCTCGACGATGCGCCGCCGTTCCCGCGGCCGTAGTGCCGGCGACGTGGACGCGGCATCGCTCAACTGGCACAGCGCCTCCGCCACCAGTTCGACGCTGCGGCTTTCCAGATAAAGCCCCCGCAGCAGGGGCGGCAGCTCCGGCGGGTGGACCAACTGTTCGGCAAGCGCCACGGCGCGCGGCGTCGGCGTCCAGCGTCCGACGGCGAGATGGCGGTCGAACAGGGGATGCGGCCCCGCGAATCCGGCGTCGCTCTCGGGGCAGGCCGCGGCCAGCCATTCGCGGCTGAAGGTGATGCCCACCTTGCGTTCATGGCTGCCGCGCCGGGCACGCCGGACGAAAAGTTCCGGCTCGCGCAACGTGGCGAACGCCGCCGCCGCTTCGGGCTTGCGGACACGGCTGGCGCGCGTCGCGCCGAGGCCGATCCGGCACGGGCCGAAGGAGACGTCCACCTGGCCGTCCAGCAGCACGGCCAGGTACAGGTTCTCGCCCTGCAGGGTCTGGATGCTCAGGTCGTGGAGATCGCGCACGTCGGCACAATGGATCGACAGCCCCGGCCGCAGGTGCGCGCCGTGGCACACACCGTGCAGGACGGGAACCTCCGCGTCCAGATCGGGGGCGATGCGGTAGGCCGTATTCCCTCCCGCGACCACCTGGGCATGCAACGCGCCAGACAGGACGATTTGCGGCGCACGGCCTCGGCGTTCGGACACGCGTTCCTCCTTTCCCGCCGCCGGCCCATCCGTGCGGCGCACAAACATTTTCTTTCGCCGCGCAAAGATTGATGCGCGCACCGGGTGCGATACTAAGCGGCCGTTTTTGTAAATGCAAACCATTCCCGTTTGACTGGAGACATGATGCAACACGCCGTTACTCGCCCCGGGCCGCGGGCCATCGCCATCGCCGCCCTGGCGGCTGCCGCCGCCTCGGTGCAGGCACAGGAAACCACGCTGGAAACCGTGGTCGTGACGGCCGCCGGCCGCGAACAGGCCGTCAAGGACGCGCCGGCCAGTGTTTCGGTCATCACCCGCGAAGAACTGGAGAAAAAGCCCTACACCAACCTGCGCGAAGTGCTGAACGGGCTGGAAGGGGTGTCGGTGGTCGGCTACGGCGCTTCCGAGACCGACATCATGATCCGCGGCATGCCTGCCGAATACACGCTGTTCCTCGTGGACGGCAAGCGCCAGGGCACCCGTGAAACCATGAACCGCGGCACCAGCGGCGTGCAGTCCAACCTGCTGCCGCCCCTGGCGGCCATCGAACGCATCGAAGTCGTGCGCGGCCCGATGTCCTCCCTGTACGGCTCCGACGCCATCGGCGGCGTCATCAACATCATCACGCGCAAGGTGCCGGCGCAGTGGGGCGGTTCGGTGTCGCTGGGCGGCGTCTGGCAGGAGCGCGGCTATCTGGGCGACAGCCGGCAGGGCGAGTTCTGGGTCGGCGGTCCGATCCAGAGCGACGTGCTGGGCCTTTCCATCCAGGGCAAGTCGATCAAGCGCGACGAGGACGACTACTTCGTCCAGCCGCCCGGCGCGACCTCCGCCGCCGTCTATGGCGCGCTGGAGCAGAAGGACGAATCCCTGTCCGTGCGCCTGACGGCGAAGCCGACGGCCAATCAGGACATCGCCCTGGAAGTGGGCAAGGCGGAACTGACCCTCAGCAGTTCCACCGATTACGCCCGCAACAACCCCGCCGCGCTGGCCCCGGAAGCCGAGCACGCGCGCGACTGGTGGTCGGTCACGCACAACGGGCGCTGGGGCGGCGACATCACCACGACGCTGGCCCTGCAGCAGGAAACCGGCACGCAAACCAAGCGCAACGCCGACGGCTCGAAAATTCCGGGCACTCCGGAAATCGTCAATACGGTGCTGGACGGGCTGATGAGCCTGCCGCTGGGCAGGAACCTGCTCAAGGTCGGCGTCCAGTTCTCCCGCAACGAGCTGACCGGCATCGCGCGCGAGGCCGTGGTTGCCGGCTACCCGGCCAACACGGACGACGTCAGCCTCGATTCGAAAGCCCTGTTCGTCGAGAACGAGTTCTTCGCCACCGACAATCTGACCCTGACCGCCGGCCTGCGCATGGACGACCATGACAACTACGGCCAGCACTGGACGCCGCGCCTCTATGGCGTCTATCACTTCACGCCGCAATGGACGCTGCGCGGCGGCGTGGCCAAGGGCTTCAAGGCGCCGACCATCCGCCAGAGCACCGCGGGCTATTGCATGACCACCGGCGCCTCCACCGGACGCGGCTCCCTGTGCGGCAACCCCGACCTCGAGCCGGAAACCAGCGTTTCCAGCGAACTGGGCCTGCGTTTCGACGATGCCGACCGCAGCTTCAGCGTGACGCTGTTCAACAGCGACTTCAAGGACAAGGTGGCCAGCTACGATACCGGCGAGATCGATCCGCTGCTGGGCGCCCCGTGGCACGTCTACATCTACGACAACATCGACGAAGTGACCCTGCGCGGCGTCGAGCTGGGTTTCGAAACGAAGCTCGCGCCCACGTGGAGGATCGGCGGCCACTACACCTACACCGACTCGCAGCGCAAAGGCGGCGAACCCTCCTTCGACGGCAGTTCGCTCGATGGCCACCCCCTCGACAAGACGCCCGAACACGTATTCAACGTACAACTGGACTGGACGCCGACCGATGCGCTGAACCTCTATGCGCGCGCCAACTACACGGGCAAGCAGTATTGGGCGGCCTATCGCAACGGCGCGATGGGCGTGCGCGAACGCGAGGCATCCACCACGCTGGACCTGGGCGGCGGCTACGCGATCAACAAGTTCCTGAGCGTGAAGTTCGCCGTGCTCAACGTCACCGACAGGGTGGTCGCCGTGGACGAGCGCGGCCGCACCCTGGGGCTGGACGGCAACTGGATGCTGGACGAAGGCCGCCGCGTGGCGATGACGCTCGACGCCCGATTCTGACGCCTCGCCCATGAACGCATCTTTCACGCTCGGCCTGCTGCTGGCCGCCGCCGGCTGCCTGTGCATCTATCTCGCCTCGCCCAACCAGTGCTGGCGGGCCGCAGCCTGGCCGGCCCGGCCCGCCAGGGCGGCCGGCGCGCTGCTGCTGGCATCCGGCCTGGCCGCCTTGCTGCAGACGCTGCAGGCTCCGGCGGCCAGCTTCGTCTTCGCCTGCTGGCTGATGCTGCTCTTGGTGTTCTTTCCCTATCTGGGCGCATGGCGTTCGTCCCGCAAGGCGCAGCCATGAGCGCGGCGGCAAAACCCGCCATCCGGCGCGACTGGTGGAGCAAGACCCTGGCGGGCGCCCTGCTCGGCCTGAGCCTGGCCTTCGCGTGCAGCGGCCTGCTCGCGCTGGCGCTGGCCGGCCTGCCCATGGGCATCCGGGGCCAGCTCGCCATGTGGTCGCTGCCCCCGGTCTGGCTGGGCGTGCTCTCCGGCGTCTATTTCTTCCATAGCGGTCTGCGTGCCTGGGCCTGGCTCGGCGCGGCCAATGGGCTGGCTTTCGGTCTGCTGGCCGTGTTTCGTCTGTCCTGAGCATCATGCGTTCCGACTTCATCCGCATTTACAAGACCGTCCACACCTGGACGGGCATCGTCGCCGGCATGGCGCTGTTCATCGCCTTCTACGCCGGCGCCCTGACGATCTTCAAGGAGCCGCTGTCGCGCTGGGTCGCCCCCCCGTCCGCCGCCAGCACCGCGAGCGCCGCCATGGCGCTGGACGAGGTGCCCATCCTGATCCAGCGCACGCTGGCCGCGCACCCGGAGGCGGCGAGGGACTTCCGCGTGAACCTCCAGCCGGCCGAACACCTGCCGCCCCTGAACTGGCAAGTGCGGCCCCAGGGCGCGGACGACCACGACACCTCGGGGGTGCGCCACTACGTCGCCACGCTGGCCGCCGACGGCAGCGCGCAGGTCGAGGAAGTCCATCCCTCGCGGCTCGCGGAATTCATCGACACGCTGCACCGGGTCGTCGGCCTGCCGGTGGACAGCGACCCCAACCGCTGGATCATGGGCGTCATCGCAAGCCTCTATGCCGTGGCGCTGGTGTCGGGCGTCATCGTGCTGCTGCCTTCCCTAGTGAAGGACTTCTTTGCCTTGCGCGTGGGCAGGAACGTCAAGCGCATGTGGCTGGACGCCCACAACGTGGTCGGCATCATCAGCCTGCCCTTCCACGTGGTGATGGCGCTCACGTCCGTCGTCTTCGCCTTCCACGACCAGATCTACGACCTGCAGGACAAATTCCTGCACGGCGGCGCGCTCACCGCCGCCTTCCGCGTCGGCGGCGCCGGGCCGGCGCCGGGGGCCGCGCCGCGCGACCCGGCGGCCCTGCTGCCGCCGGCCGAACTGCTGGCGCGCGTGCGGGCGCTGTCGCCCGGCTTCGAGCCCACGTCCCTGCAATACTTGAACGTGACCGAACCGCGTGCCGGATTGCGCGTCTGGGGCCACGACCCCGCGGCGCACTCGCCCCGCTTCATCGGCGGCTTCGTCGGTGTCGATCCCTACAGCGGCAAGATCGTGAATACCGATTTCATGCCCGGCCGGCAGGACGCGGCGAATGCCACGGTCAGCAGCTTCTTCGCGCTGCACTTCGGCACCTACGGCGGCACGCCCGTACAGTGGATGTACTTCCTGCTCGGCCTCGCCGGTGCCTGGCTGTTCTACGGCGGCAACCTGCTCTGGGTCGAGACGCGGCGGATCAAGGCCAGCCGCGGAGCCGCCCCCGCTCCGGACGGCGCGCGGCCCGTCCAGCGCCGCGACGTGCGCCTGATGGCGGCCGCCACCGTCGGCGTCTGCCTCGGCTGTGTGTGCGGCATCTCGCTCACCATCGCCGCCGGCAAGTGGCTGCCCGGACAGCTCGCCGATCCGAACACCTGGCATCCGATCATCTACTACGCCGCCTTCTTCGCCGCCATCGCCTGGGCCTTCCTGCGCGGCGCGGCGCGGGCGGCGGTGCATCTGCTGTGGCTGGCGGCGGCCTGCACCCTCGCCATCCCGGCCACTTCGCTGCTGGGCTGGCTTGTCCCCGGCCTGGGCCTGTGGGCGCACGCGTCCGCGCTGGGCGTGGACCTGACGGCGCTGGCCGGCGCCCTCGGCTTCATCTGGCTCGCCCGCGCCACCGCCCGTCGCGTGCAAGACGGCCCGGCGGACAGCGTGTGGTCGGCACCCGCGCCGGCCCGGCAAGAGTAGACGCCAGCGGGACAGTGAACCCGGGGCCTGCCGCTCCCGCGATTCCGTCCCGCCCGCTCCGTACCAGGGGGCGGCCAGCCAGGCGAGGGGGGGACATTAAAACCAACTTTACTTGCTGCCTTTCACTCTAAAGAATGCTTTAATACAAACCATCGCCATTCAAGCCTGCTTTCCATGACCCGCAGCACAGGCACTTACGTCACGTCGACCACGCTGGGCGAGCCGGTGCGGGCCTTCGTGCCCCATGGGCTGCCACCCGCCGATCCGTCGCTGGCACCCGCGTCCTTCGCCGATCTCGGCCGCAAGGCGGAACAGGCACTGGCGCGGCTGGCGGGGGTGTCGGGGCTGGAGCCATCGGTAGACTGGTTGCTCTACAGCGCCGTGCGCAAGGAAGCCCTGCTCACCTCGCAGATCGAAGGCACGCAGGCCACGCTGACCGACCTGTTCGACGAGGAGGCGGGCTTCAAGGTCAGCAATGCCGACGACGTGGCGGAAGTAAGCAACTACCTGCGGGCGTTCCGCTTCGTGCAGGACCAGTTGCGCAGTCCCCAGGGCCTGCCCATCAGCGTGCGCCTGCTGTGCGAGGCCCATGGCCTGCTGCTGGATGGCTCGCGCGGTGCGGGCAAGCAACCGGGTGAGTTGCGCCGCTCGCAGAACTGGATCGGCGGCACGCGCCCGGGCAACGCGGCGTTCGTGCCGCCGCCCGCGGAGCGCGTGCCGGAGCTGCTGGCGGACCTGGAACGCTTCATCCACCGGGAATCGGGCGATCTGCCGCCGCTGGTGAAGATCGCGCTGGTGCATGCGCAGTTCGAGACCATCCATCCTTTTCTGGACGGCAACGGGCGCATCGGCCGGCTGTTGATCGGGGCGCTGCTGGAACACTGGGGTTTGCTGGCCGAACCCTTGATGTACCTCAGCGGCTATCTGAAGCAACATCAGACAGAGTATTACCGCTGCCTCGCCGCCATCCGCACCGAAGGCGACTGGGAAGCCTGGGTGGCCTTCTTCCTGGAAGGCGTGGCGGTCGCGGCGGCGGAAGCAGAGCGCGGCATCATCGCTGTCGCCAGCCTGATCGCCGCCGACCGCAAGAAACTGCTGCAATCGCCCAAGGCCAGCCCGGCCAGCTATCGCCTGTTCGAACTGCTGCCCATGATGCCGCGCTTTACCGTGGAGCACGTCCGGCAACGCCTGGACACCACCTTCCCGACGGCGAACGCCGCCGTGCAGGCGCTGGAAGCCCTGGGCATCGTGGCGGAATTGACGGGGCAGAAGAAGAACCGCAGCTACGCTTACCAGGCCTATATCGACCTGCTGACGCGCTGAGCCACGACCCTTTCCCCCGCGGCAACATGTCGCCCCAACCGGCGGCGCAGCGCCGCGAGATAGCGCAGCCCGGCCGCAGCCCGGCTGCCGTACCAGGACGTCATCTCGCCGTCGATCAGCGACGCCGGCCGGCCGCCGGCCAAAGCCTGTACTTCCTCCAGGTGGCCTTCGCCGAAGCGGTAGGGTTCGGTGGACAGGAACACCCGCGCCAAGCGGCCGAGCCAGGGCGCCTGCCAATCCACCTGCGGGTAGCGCGCCGCCCCTTCGCCGCCACCCTCGTCGGGGAGGTCTGCCAGCCCACCGCGGCCAGCGTGGCGGCGATGTAGGTGCCCCGCCCCACGGTCATCCAGGGCTCGCGCCAGATCAGGTAGAGCACGTCCTCGGGCGGCAGTTCGGCGCGCACTGCGTGGGCTTCGGCAAGCGCGGCGGCGAAGTCCGCGGCCAGCCGTTCAGCCTGGTCCCGGCGGTGGAACACCGCGCCGAACAGGCGGTACAGGGCCGGGTTGTCCTCGGGCGCGTTGGGATGGGTGACGATGACGTGGGGCACGAAGGCCGCCAGTTCTTCCACCGTCTCGCGGCGGTTTTCGTCGATGTTGACGATGAGGTGGGTGGGCGCCAGCGCGCGCACCGCGTCGAGCTTCACGTCCTTGGTGCCGCCCATCTTGGGGATGGCACGCAGCGTCTCCCGCGGGTGGATGCAGAAGCCCGTCCGCCCGACCAGGCGCTCGGCCAGGCCCAGGTCGCACACCAGTTCGGTCAGCGAGGGCACCAGGGAAACGATGCGCACCTCCCCGTCCGCGGGGCGGTGGACGGTGCCGGCGGCGTCGGTCAATGCAGCGTCTGATTCGGCACGCATGGGGTCGGCCTGCGGTGGTAGATTGCACACGAGGTCCGATTGTAGGGGCAGGGAGGACACCATGCGCATCGGCGTGCCGAAGGAAATCAAGGTCCATGAATACCGCGTCGGGCTCACCCCGGGCAGCGTGCGCGAAGCCACGGCCCTCGGGCATGAGGTGCTGGTCGAGCGCGGCGCGGGGGCGGGCATCGGCGCGGACGACGACGCCTACCGCGCCGCCGGCGCGCAGGTGGTGGATGGCGCGGAGGCGGTGTTCGCCGGCGCCGAGCTGATCGTCAAGGTCAAGGAGCCCCAGGCCGCCGAACGCGCCCGGCTGCGCCCCGGCCAGGTGCTGTTCACCTACCTGCACCTGGCGCCCGACCCGGAGCAGGCGCGCGACCTCGTCGTCAGCGGCGCGGTGGCGATCGCCTACGAGACGGTCACCGCGCCCGGCGGCGGCCTGCCGCTGCTGGCGCCCATGTCGGAAGTGGCCGGACGCATGAGCGTGCAGGCCGGCGCCCACTGCCTGGAAAAGGCGACCGGGGGCAGCGGCCTGCTGCTGGGCGGCGTGCCCGGCGTGGAGCCGGCGCGGGTCGTGATCCTGGGCGGCGGTACGGTGGGCGGCAATGCGGCGCTGATCGCGCTGGGCATGGGGGCGCGCGTCACGGTCATCGACCGTTCGCTGGACGTGCTGCGCCGCCTGGTGGATCGCTTCGGCCCGCGGCTGGCGACCCGCCACGCCAGCCGCCACGCGGTGGCGGAGGCGGTGGTGGGTGCCGATCTGGTGATCGGCGCGGTGCTGCTGCCCGGTGCCGCGGCGCCCAGGCTGATCACCCGCGACATGCTGCGCAGCATGCGGCCGGGCTCGGTGATCGTGGACGTGGCCATCGACCAGGGTGGCTGCTGCGAGACCTCGCGCCCGACCACCCACGCCGATCCGACCTATGTGGAAGAAGGCGTCGTGCACTACTGCGTGGCCAACATGCCGGGGGCGGTGGCGCGCACCTCCACCTATGCGCTCAACGCCGCCACGCTGCCCTATGTGCTGGCATTGGCCGGCAAGGGCTGGCGCGCGGCGCTGGCCGAAGACCCCCATCTCGCGGCCGGGCTCAACGTGTGCAACGGCCGCCTGACCCATCCCCAGGTGGCCGCCGCCCTCGGCCAACCCTGCTGCCCGCCGGACGAGGCGCTGTCCGCCTGAGCGGCGCGGCCGGCTCAGATCAGCGAGCCGCCCTCGACGATGGCGCGCGCATCCTTCTCGGTGATGCGCACCGTGGCGCTGGCGATGACGTGGGCCACCAGCCAGTCCTTGAGGCGCTCGATACCGTCGCCTTCCAGCGCGGTGAATCGGCAGCCAGCCTGTCCGCCGGCGGCATCGTGAGTGTAATTGACCACCTGCGCGGTGCCGCGCACCTCGTCGGGCACGCCGCTGCGCAGCAGCACGAAGGGGAAATCCCGCCCCGGCACGGGGGCGGTCGATGCCGGGTAGGCGAAGCCTTCCAGCGACAGATCGTTGAGGTCGAGCTTCTCGCCGTCGATGACGGCCCAGAAGCACACCTGTCCGCGGCGCGTTGCCAGAAAGCGCTGGTGCCCGCGCCGCTCCATGGCTTCCTCAGCCATTTCCCCCTCCTTGAATGCAAGTCGGCGATCATAAACCATGCATCGCCGAGGGGGAACAAGGGCCTGCTGTCATTCATTTCATGGGTCGCGTTGTGTCCAAACGCTCTCGCTACAAGGCGCGCGACGCCGTCAAGGGTGGCTCCCTTGACAAGGAACGCAACGCCGTAGCGGGGGCGTTTGGACACAACCCGAAGGGCTCGGTCGAGTGGGCCCCCATTGCCGCGTTGCGGCTCCTTGATTGGGGGCCACCCAATCCGCGTCGCCGCGCCTTGCACTGGAAGCCCACTCGGCCGAGCGCGGCCCATGAAATGAATGACGGCAGGCCCTACAGCGGAAGGCCGCGGGGCTTGCGCCCGGCGCGGGCGAACAGCGCGTCGTACAGGGCGGCCGGCATCCAGCGCAGCAGGCGGGCGGCCACGCCCATCTGCCAGGGCACCACGGTCCACCGCCGGCCGGCGGCGATGGCCGCGGCGATCCGGCGCGCCGCCTCGTCCGCCGGCAGCAGGAAGGGCATGGGATAGGGATTGACCGCGGTCATGGGCGTGGCGATGTAGCCGGGCGCCACGGTGACCACCTTGATGCCGCTGCCGTGCAGTTCCACGCGCAGGCTTTCGAGATAGCTGATGGTGCCGGCCTTGGAGGCGCTGTAGGCCCCGGCGCCGGGCAGGCCGCGCACGCCCGCCACCGAGGCGATGCCCGCCAGGCGGCCGCTGCCGCGTTCGCGCATGGGGGCGACGAAGGGCTGGAAGGTGGCGACCATGCCGAGCAGGTTGGTGCGCAGCACGCGCTCGAAGGCGGCGAAATCCTCCGCGTGCTCGGTGAGCGTGCCCACCGACACGCCGGCATTGGCGATGACCACGTCGGGCACGCCACACTCGGCGATGAAACGGTCGGCCACCTCCCGCATCGCCGCCGGATCGCCGCAGTCGGCCGGCAGCACGAGGGTCTCGCCGGGCAGTTCCCCCGCCAGCCGCGCGAGGGCATCGGCGCGGCGCGCCACCAGACCGAGACGCGCGCCCGACGCCGCATAGTGGCGCGCCAGCGCTTCGCCCAGGCCGCTGGAGGCGCCGGTGATCAGGACCCGCAGCGGAGGCGTGCCGCCGCTCACCGGACGGCTCAACCCTTGCTGCGTTCGCTGCGCGCCCGCGCGACGAGCTGGTCCAGCACCTGGATGGCGCCTTCGTGGCCGCCGGCCATGGAACTGGCGGTGAGGTACTTGCCTTCAACCACCAGCGTCGGCACGCCGCTGATCTTCATCGCCGCCGAGAGCTGGTTGCCGCGCTGCACCTGGGACTGCACGCCGAAGGACTTGTAGGCGTCCATGAAGCGCTTGGGATCGGCGACCTTGCCCGCGATCCAGGCGCTCGCGCCGCTCTCGGTGTGCAGCGGCAGCTTCTGTTCCTGCACCGCCCGGAACACCTGCGGGTGCAGGGTCTCCAGGTCGCCGCTGACTTCGGCCGTGTAGTACAGGCGCGCCAGGCCGGCGAGCTGGGCGTTGTTCCACACCACCGGCACGTGGCGGAAATGCACGTCCTGCGGCTGCGCCTTGGCCCACAGGTGGATCAGCGGCGCCAGGTTGGCGCAATGGGGGCAGCCGTAGTGGAAGAACTTGATGACCTCGATGCGCGCCGGATCGTCGGTGGGCTGGGCCGGATTGAGGACGGTGTAGGCGCTGGACTGGGCCAGCACGCCCGCGGCCGGCGAGGCCAGGGCACCCAGGGCGGCGAGCTGCTTGAGGGCGGTACGGCGATTCATGCGGTTCTCCGGTTCGGTGACGGCAGATAGACGGCGATGGGGCAATTACGTTCCCGGTGCGCTCACGGCGTGGCGCGCACCACGGTGGCGGTGAATCCGCCTTCGGCCAGCCGGCTGCGCATGGGCGCCATGTCTTCCGGCTTGACGAAGGGGCCGATGCGCACGCGGTGCACGATGCGCCCGTCGGCGGTCTGGCCGCGCTGGGCGCTGGCCTCGATGCCGGACAGCGCCAGACGGGCCTTCAGGTTGTCGGCTTCGGAAGGGTCCTCGAAGGCGCCGACCTGCAGGTAGAGGCGCTCCACCGGCGCCGGCGGCGCGGGCGGCACCGGCGCCGGCTGGGCCGTCTGCCCGCCGTCGCCCTGGGGCAGGATCTTGTAGAACTGGAAATCCTGCTTGACCACCGGGCGGTCGCCCGGCTTGCCCGGCAGCGCCACCGGTGGCTGATCCGCCGCGGGCATGCGCGGGCTGGCCGGGGCGGCCTGGAAGGGATTGGCGCGGGTGAAGTACCACGCCGCCCCGGCGGCGATCACGGCGCCCAGCACCAGGCCGATGAAGATGCCGATGACGGTGCTGCCGCCGCTGCGGGCGGGGCGTTTGGCGGCGGCCTTGCGCCGGGGTTTGGAGTCGCGGCTCACGTCTGTCTCCGGAAACTACATCGACGCCGGGGCGGACACGCCCAGCAGGGCCAGCCCGGCCGCCAGCACCTGGCGCACCGCGGCGGCCAGCGCCAGGCGGGCGAGCTTGAGGGCCTCGTCCTCCACCAGCATGCGTTCGGCGTTGTACCAGCCGTGGAAATCGGCGGCCAGATCCTTCAGGTAGAAGGCGATCTGGTGCGGGGCGTAGTCGGCGGCGGCGTTCTGCACCAGTTCCGGGTACGCCGCCAGGCGGGCGCACAGGGCCAGTTCGCGCTCGTTTTCGAGCCGGCCGAGGTCGGCCGCCTTCAGTTCGGCGGCCTCGCCGCCCCACTGGTTGAGCACCGAGCACACGCGGGCGTGGGCGTACTGGATGTAGTAAACCGGGTTCTCGTTGCTCTGGCTCTTGGCCAGGTCCAGGTCGAAATCCAGGTGCTGGTCGCTCTTGCGCAGCACGTAGAAGAAGCGGCAGGCGTCGTTGCCCACTTCGCGGCGCAGTTCGCGCAGGGTGACGAACTCGCCCGAGCGGGTGGACATGGAGGTCTTCTGCCCGTTGCGGTACAGCACCGCGAACTGCACCAGCGCCACTTCCAGCTTTTCCGGCGGCAGGCCGAGGGCGGCGATGGCGCCCTTCACCCGCGGGATGTAGCCGTGGTGGTCGGCGCCCCAGATGTCGATGATGCGGTCGAAGCCGCGCTCGTACTTGTTGAGGTGGTAGGCGATGTCGGAGGCGAAGTAGGTGTAGAGGCCGTTCTCGCGCTGCACCACGCGGTCCTTCTCGTCGCCGAAATCGGTGGAGCGGAACCACTTCGCGCCGTCCTGCACATAGATGTGGCCGCGCTTTTCCAGCTCGGCGACCGCGCGTTCCACCAGGCCGGTGTCGAACAGGCTGCGTTCCGAGAACCACTTGTCGAAATGCACGCCGAATTCCTGCAGGTCGTCGCGGCCGTCGCCCAGTTGCTCGTTCAGCGCGAAGCCGTGCACCCAGGCGTAGTCCTCGGCCAGCAGGCGCTTGGCGTTGGCGATCAGCGCGTCCAGGTGGTCCTCGCGCTGCTGCTTGGCCTCGTCGTCCTTGCGCTCGGCGGCCGGGAGTCCCGGCGTGCCTTCCAGCACCTGCGCCAGCGTGACGCCGGCGAAGCGGTCCTGATGGGCGTCGCGCAGCTCGCGCGCCATGTCGATGACGTAGTCGCCCTGGTAGGCGTTGGGGGGGAAGGCCACCTCGATGCCGAAGAAGGCCAGATAGCGCAGCCAGGTGGACAGCGCCAGGATGTCCATCTGGCGGCCGGCGTCGTTCACGTAGTACTCGCGCGTCACGTCGAAGCCGGCGAAGGCCAGCAGGTCCGAGAGCGACGCGCCGTAGGCCGCGCCGCGGCCGTGGCCCACGTGCAGCGGCCCGGTGGGGTTGGCGGAGACGAACTCCACCTGCACCTTCACGCCCGTGGGCACGCCGCGCCCGTAGTCCGCGCCCCGTTCCAGCACCTCGCCCACCACCGCTGTCTTGGCGCCAGCCGCCAGCGTGAAGTTGATGAAGCCCGCGCCGGCCACCTCGGCCTTCGCCACCAGCGCGGAGGCCGGCAGTTCGGCCAGCAGCAGGGCGGCCAGTTCGCGCGGATTGCGCTTCAGGGGCTTGGCCAGTTGCAGCGCGACGTTGGTGGCGAAATCGCCGTGGCTCGCCTGCCTGGAGCGCTCCAGCAGGATGGCGGTGTCGGCCTGGTCGGGCGCCACACTCTTGAGGGCGGCCTTGATCAGGTCGGTCAGCAGGGTCTTGGGATCGGCGCTCATGGCACTCGGCGGGAATTCGAAACGCGCAATTATAGCGGATGGGCCGGCGCCGCCCGGCTCCGCCGCGTGAGCGGACGTTACTCCGTTCACGCCGGCTCCTCCGTTCGCACCAATTCGCAACAAAGTTGCAGAACCACCCGACCCCCTTCTAGAATGCCGCCATGCCCTCGACGCCATCCCCATCCGCGGCGGCGCGGCTCGGCGCTTCCGGCGCCCCGCCGCGCCCGGCCTCGCGCTCCGCCCTCGCCGCAGGCCTGCGCCTGCTGGTGCTGGCACTCGTGCTGGCGGCGGCGCAGATCGGCGCACTGGGCCACTACATCGGCCATTTCGCCGACGTTCTCGCCGACATTTCGCACGTCCAGGACCATCCGGACGACGAAGATCAAGCCGACGGCGTCTGTGCCGAATGCCTCGCCCTCGTCGGCATCGACCTCCCGCTGGACGACGGGGGCGGGCGTGCGGTCCTCGCCGCAGGGCGCCTCACCCCGCCGGACCACCGCGTCCCGCCGCCGCTTCGGGCGGCGGCCCTGCCCCCGCGCTGCCGCGCCCCGCCCGCACTCGCCTGACCGCCCGCGCCCCGCTGCCGCCGCGGCGGATTCGCGCCCATCGACCCCACCCGAACAACCCCGCGTCTTCCGGCCCGCCGGCCGGAAGCGCTTCCGTGCGCCGCAACCGGGTTGCACCGATGCCGCGTACGCCCCGACACGCAGGACACGCCATGACCCCACGCTTCCGCCCCATCGGCCTCGCGCTGACGATCGCCTTCGCCCACCCGGCGCTCGCCGCCGACCCGCAACCGAATCCCGCGCCGGACGGCGGCGGGACCGTCCAGCTCGCCCCCGTCACCGTTTCCGCCAGCGCGCTCGCCGTCGGCAGCGACCAGATGAGCACGCCGGTGAGCGTGCTCGAAGGCGAGGAACTGGTACGACGCCGCGCCGCCACGCTGGGCGAGACGCTGGCCGCCGAACCGGGCATCGGCGCCACGCACTTCGGCGCGGGCGCCAGCCGCCCCGTCATCCGCGGCATGGACGGCGCCCGCGTCAAGGTGCTGGCCGACGGCGCCGAGATCATGGACGCCTCCACCATCAGCCCCGACCACGCGGTCGCCCTCGAACCCCTGCTCAGCGAACGGATCGAGGTGCTGCGCGGCCCGTCCGCACTCGCTTACGGTGGCGGCGCCATCGGCGGCGTGGTCAATGTGCTCGACAACCGGATTCCCACCGCCATCCCGGAACGGGGCGTGGAAGGCAGCGTCGAATTGCGCGGCAGCACGGCGGCCAGGGAAGCCGCCGGCGCGTTCCAGATCACCGCCGGCGCGGGCAGCTTCGCCTTCCATGCCGAAGGCCTCAAGCGCGACGCGCGCGACTACCGCGTCGGCGACGGCTGGGACGAGGGCAGCCGGGTGGACGGCAGCTACAACCAGACCGAGACCGGCAGCCTGGGCCTGTCCTGGATCGGCGAGCGCGGCTATCTCGGCGTTGCCTGGACGCGCCAGCGCAACGAGTACGGCCTGCCCGGCCACAGCCACGAACTCGAGGACTGCCATACCCACGGCGACCACCTGCACTGCGAGGGGCACGACGACGATGACGACGATCACGACCATGATCATGACCACGAGCACGGCGGCGTGCCCTACGTGGATCTGAAAAGCGACCGCTGGGACCTGCGCGGCGAATACCGCGAGCCCTTCGCCGGCTTCGCCCGCCTGCGCCTGCGGGCCAGCCACACCGACTACCGCCACGACGAGATCGAAGGCGACGAGGTGGCGACCCGCTTCCGCAGCAAGGCGAGCGACGGCCGCATCGAACTGGAACATCTGCCGCTGGCCGGCTGGCGCGGCGTGATCGGGCTGCAGGGTACGCGGCGCGACTTCTCCGCCCTGGGCGAGGAAGCCTACGTCCCGCAGACCCTGACCCGCCGCCACGGCCTTTTCCTGGTGGAGGAATACCGGCTCGGCGACTGGCGCTTCGAGGCCGGCCTGCGCCACGAACGGCAGCGCATAGACGTGGATTCGGCAGCGCGCGACCGCAGCCACCACGGCAACTCGGTGTCCGTCGGCGCGGTGTGGAACTTCGCCCCGCAATACGCCGCCGCCCTGTCCCTGTCCCGCGCCCAGCGCCTGCCCACCGCCGAGGAGCTCTACGCCGACGGCCTGCACATGGCCACGCGCACGCTGGAGCGGGGCAACCCCGACCTGGATGCGGAAACCTCGCGCAACATCGACCTCAGCCTGAAGAAGCTGGCCGGCGCCACCACCTTCGGCGTCAGCGTCTTCCACAACCGGGTGGCGGACTTCATCTACGCCCACACCCTGGACGAGCACGAGGGCCTGCAGCTCATCGAATACGCCCAGCGCGACGCCGTCTTCACCGGCGTCGAAGGCCAGGTCCGCCAGCGCCTGAACCCGGTGTTCGGCCTCACCCTGTTCGGCGACTACGTGCGCGCCCGCCTCGACGCCGGCGGCGGCGACCGCGACCTGCCGCGCATCCCGGCCCGCCGCGCCGGCCTGCGCCTGGACGCCCACTGGCAGGGCTGGGAAGGGGAAGTGGAGGTCTACCGCGTCGGCCGCCAGCGCCGGGTGGCCGAGTTCGAGAGCAGCACGCCGGGCTACAACATGGTCAACGTGGGGGTGAGTTACGCCGGCCGCCTGGATTCGGTGCCCTGGCTCTTCTACCTCAAGGCATCCAACCTCACCGACAAGCTGGCCTACAACCACACCTCCTTCATCAAGGACGCCGCGCCGCTGATGGGGCGCAGCCTGACTGCGGGGGTGAAAGTGACGTTCTGATCGGCGGCATCCGCACCAACCCCGGCGGCGTGGGCCGCCGGATGGCAGCGGTGCACCATGCCGGTTTCGTGGCCGCAAACCGTGTAATCTCTCCACGTAATGTGTATATTGCACGGATGAATCCACGCCTCGCCCAATCCCATCTCCACCAACTCTTGGCGGAATTCCCGGCGGTAGTGCTGCTCGGGCCGCGTCAGGCCGGCAAGACCACGCTGGCGCTGGCGGAGGCCGATCTGCGGGGCGATGCCCTGTATCTCGACCTGGAACTGCCGTCCGCCCAACGCCAGTTGGACGACCCGGAAGCGTTTCTGCTGGCGCACCGCAACCGCCTGGTGATTCTCGACGAGGTTCAGCGCCTGCCGGAACTGTTCGCCATCCTGCGCGGGGTGATCGACCAGCGCCGGCGGGCGGGTGAGCATGCCGGCCAGTTCCTGCTGCTGGGTTCGGCCTCGGGGGTGTTGCTGCGGCAGGCCAGCGAAAGCCTTGCCGGCCGGGTGGCACGGCTTGAACTCACCCCGTTCCAGGCACGGGAAGTGATCACCGCGGCGCAAGCCGCCGATGAGTCGAGCCGGCCGATCAATGCGCTCTGGGTGCGCGGCGGTTTTCCCCTTGCCTGGCTGGCCCACGACGATGCGGCCAGCCTGCGCTGGCGCGAGGCTTTCATCGCCACTTACCTGGAGCGCGACATTCCGGCCCTCGGCCCACGCATTCCCGCCACCACCTTGCGCCGCTTGTGGACCATGCTGGCGCATGGTCAGGGCGGCTTGCTGAACCAGTCGCAACTGGCGGCTTCGCTGGCCGTCAGCGGCCAGACGGTGGCGCGTTACATCGATCTGCTGTGCGACCTGATGCTGGTGCGCCGCCTGCCCGCCTGGCATGGCAATGTCGGCAAGCGGCTGGTGCGGGCACCCAAAGTCTATGTGCGCGACAGCGGTATCGTCCATGCCCTGCTTGGGCTTGCCGATCTGGAGGCCGTGCTGGCGCACCCGGTGGCCGGAGCAAGTTGGGAGGGGTTCGTGATCGAACAATTGCTGGCTGCGGCCCCTGAAGCGGAAGCCAGTTTCTATCGCACTTCCCACGGGGCCGAGGCCGATCTGGTATTGCGTCTGCGCAATGGAGAGGTCTGGGTGGTCGAGATCAAGCGTTCCTCGGCCCCCACTGTGTCCAGGGGTTTTCACCTGGCCGCCGGCGACGTCGGCGCCACCCGCAGGTTGCTGGTGGCGCCGGTGGCGGCAAGTTACCCGATGCGCGACGGCATCGAGGTGATGAATCCCCTGGCTGCCGCCGAAGCGCTTGCCCCATGAATGCCGGGGCAGCCGGCCGCCCCGCCAGCGGGCGCATCCCCGGCAGGCCCGCCCTATCCCTGCTGCGGGGCCACGGCCTCGTCACGGCTGCCGCGCCACCAGGCGCGCACGAGCACAAGCAGGATGCCGAACATGCCGCCCAGCATGCCGCCCAACACGACACCCGGCACCGGGGCGGGCCTGCGCTGCCTGATCTCCATGCCCTCCGGCGGCGCCACGAACCGCATCCCGGACAAATAAGTGCTGTTCCATCTCTCGCGTTCCACGTCGAGCTCGTTCCATGTCTGTTCGACGATGTCGACGGACATGTCCTGTCCCTGGAACACGGCGGTCTGGATACCCCCGAGCTGGTCAAGGAAAGCACGGCCGCTAGCCGCCTGGTACAGGGCCTGCTGAGCCTGACAGTAGTATTCGCGCTTGAACGCGCTGGAAAGGCGGTCACGCTTGCGGCGGACTTCCGCGAGCTTCATGTCGGCGATCTGGATTTCCGCGGCCACCAGTTGAGCGGCGGGTGACAGGAAGCGTTCCGTACCTTTTTCCAAAGAGACGATCTGGCGACTTTCGGCGACACTGGCGTCGGGGTTACGGACGGTGAGCTCACGCAGGTTTGCCGCGCGGCTTTCGTCCTGGAGGATGGCGAACTCGTTCTGGATCTGGGCGTTGCGCAGTTCCTGCTCGCGCATGCGGAAGGCCGTGCACTGGGCAAGCAGGGTCGCTTCCATGCTTGCCCGGATGATCGATTCGCGCACATATTCGGACAGCAGGGCGGCCGGAGCGCCGTCGGTAGGCTCACGGTGTTCGAAGACGATGTGAATGCCCAGCATGGCAGACGATTCGTCTTCCTTGGCCCTGATGCCGAGTGCCTGCTGATCCTTGTTGGTAATGGCAAACTCGGGTTTCAGGGTTTTTCCGTAACGGTCCGGGTCGTCCGCGAGTTCGTGAAGAATCCTTCCGGCCGGGGTATCAGCCTGGCCGGTGTTTTGCAGGAACTGCTGCAGGCGCACACCGTTGGCCAGGATGCCCTCGTACCGTTTGTAGTCGCTCACCGACCGGATCGAGGGGGTGAGGAACAGGCCTTCGGTGACATAGCGAGTGGACAGCAGGCTTGCGCCCAGGCCAAGCGCCGCGCCAAGAATTCCGGCAACTGCGAGCAGAGCCCGGTGCCGCCACAGCGTGGCGACCAATTGACGCAAGTCGATTTCATCTTCGGCATATGCCGGCAAGGCTGATTGATTGTTCTGCATGGTGTGCGAAAAGTGGGCCGTCACGGCCGGTAGCGCGGAATTCGTGAGCGGATCGGCATTCGGCACCACCCCGCCCTTTCCAGTTGGCATAGGGGCGGAGTGTGCCGGCAACTCTACTTTCAGTCAAGAAACAATCATCTACCACTCAACAATGGGACGGCTGCTAGCGTTGCGCTCATGCAGCCCTACCTCGAACGCGATGCCTTCAGTGCCCGCCTGCGCGATGCTCTCGCCCGCACCGCGCCCGACGCGGCGCGGCCCACGGCACTGGCGCGGGAATTCAACCGGCGCTACCCCGGCGCGCCGGTGACGCTGCATGCCACCCGTAAATGGCTGGAAGGCGAGGCCATTCCGGCCCAGGACAAGCTGCGCGTGCTCGCCGACTGGCTCGGGGTCACCGCCGAATGGTTGCGTTTTGGTCAAGGACATGCCCTTGTTGGCGTGCGCGAGCCGAACAGGGAATTCGACTACCAGTTGATGCGCGACATCGCCGCGCTCACGGAGGCGCACCAGCAGGTGGTGCGCGATCTGGTCAAGTCGTTGCGGCGGGCGGAACCCCCTTAGCCCGGCGCCCCGCCCTTTCCCCACCCCCCGCTTTCCGGCTAAAGTCCGCGCTTCGCCGCCACTTTCTGCCCCTTCCCGTGCGCCTGCTCCGCCTCGCCAAGATCGTCACCGTCGGCCTGCGTTTCGGCCTCGACCGCATCGTGCTCGACGCCGACACCAGCGGCCGGCTGGCGAAGCTGTGGACGGTGCTGTTCTTCTGGCGCCGTTTCCGCGAGCCGCGGGCGGTGCGCCTGCGCCGGGCGCTGGAGTCGCTGGGGCCGATCTTCGTCAAGTTCGGGCAGATGCTGTCCACCCGGCGCGACCTGCTGCCGCCCGATCTCGCCGACGAACTGGCACTACTGCAGGACCGCGTGCCGCCCTTCCCCACCGAACGGGCGCTGGCGGTGCTGGAAGGCTTCTACGGCAAGCCGGTGGACGAGGTGTTCCGCGACTTCGAGCGCACGCCGGTGGCCTCGGCCTCGGTGGCGCAGGTGCATTTCGCCCGCCTGCCGGACGGCACCGAGGTGGCGGTGAAAATCCTGCGGCCCGGCATCGAAAAGGTCATCGCCCACGACGTGGCGCTGATGGAAGTCGGCGCCATGTTGCTGGAGAAGATGTGGCCCGACGGCCGTAGGCTCAAGCCGCGCGAGGTGGTGGCGGAGTTCGCCAAGTATCTGGCCGACGAGCTGGACCTGATGCGCGAGGCGGCCAACTGCTCGCAACTGCGGCGCAACTTCACCGATTCCCCGCTGCTCATCGTGCCCGAGGTGTACTGGGACTGGTGCGGGCGCTCGGTGATGGTCATGGAGCGCATGTACGGCGTGCCCATCTCCCAGACCGCCGCGCTGCGCGCCCAGGGCACCGATCTCAAGGCCCTGTCCCGCGCCGGCGTGGAGATCTTCTTCACCCAGGTGTTCCGCGACGGCTTCTTCCACGCCGACATGCACCCGGGCAACATCTTCGTGCACCCGGACGGGCGCTACATCGCGCTCGATTTCGGCATCATGGGCACGCTCACCGACGTAGACAAGCAGTACCTGGCCACCAATTTCCTCGCCTTCTTCAAGCGCGACTACAAGCGCGTGGCCCAGGCCCACATCGACGCCGGCTGGGTGCCGGCCAAGACCCGCGTGGACGAGTTCGAAAGCGCCGTGCGCGCGGTGTGCGAGCCCATCTTCGACAAGCCGCTCAAGGACATCTCCTTCGGCAAGACCCTGCTGCGCCTGTTCCAGACCGCGCGCCGCTTCGAGATGGAAGTGCAGCCCCAACTCGTGCTGTTGCAGAAGACCCTGCTCAACATCGAAGGACTGGGCCGCCAGCTCGACCCCGAGCTGGATCTGTGGAAGACGGCCAAGCCCTTCCTGGAACGCTGGATGGACGAGCAGATGGGCTGGCGCGCGCTGCTGCGCGGCGTGCGCGACGAGGCCCCGGCCTGGGCCGGCACGCTGCCGCAACTGCCGCGCCTGGTGCACCAGGCCCTCACCGAACCCACCCGCCAGCAGGTGGCGGTCCGCGACGAACTCGACCGCCTGTCCGCCGCCCAGCGCCGGCAGAACCGCCTCCTGGCGCTGGCCGGCGTGCTGCTCGCGGTGCTGGTGGGCCTCGAACTGGCGCGCCTGCTGGGCTGAACGATTCCGCCCGCCCGTCATCAAACGGGCACGCCGGGCGCTTGCCGCATCCCGGCTCCACGTTGAACCGACGACGACAGGCAGGCGATCATGCCCCCACCCATTCCGCTCTCGCGCGGATCGCGCGCCACCGTCCGGGTGGTCGGCGCGGCGGCCGCGCTCGGTGCGCCCGGTGCCGGCCCGGCCGCCGCTCCCGACGCGCTGCTGGCTGCCGGCCTGCCCGAGCGCCTGAACATCCGCGGCATCCTGGCCGAAGCCGACGCCGTGCTGCGCCCGCCGGCACCGCCGGCGCTCGACGCGCCCATGGCCGAACGCCTGGCCGCCGCCGGCGCTTACGCGCGCCGCCTGGCCGACCACCTCGCCGCCCTGCCCGCCGACAGCCTGCCGCTGGTGCTGGGCGGCGACCACTCGGTGGCAGTGGGCACCTGGCGCGGCATCGCGCGCCGCCTGCAGGCCCGCGGCGCCCTGGGGCTGATCTGGATCGACGCCCATCTGGACAGCCACACCGACGCCAGCACCCACTCCGGCAACATCCACGGCATGCCGCTGGCGGCGCTGCTCGGCGAAGGCGCGGAAGCGCTCTCCGGCGTGCCCGGCCCGCGCCTGGACCCCGCCCACGTGTGCGTGGTCGGCGCGCGCGCCTGGGAGGACGAAGAACTGGAGCGCCTGACCCGCCTCGGCGTGCACGTCTTCACCATGCACGAGGTGCGCCGCCGCGGGCTGGACACGGTGTTCCGCGACGCGCTGGCCATCGCCCGCAACGGCACCGCCGGCTTCGGCGTCAGCCTGGACCTGGACGCCGTCGATCCGGCCGCCATGCCCGCCGTGCTGTGCCCGGAGCCCGATGGCCTGGATGCCCAGGCGCTGGCCGATGCCCTGCACCTGCTGCGCGGCTGCGGCGACGTGGCTGCGCTGGAGATCGTCGAGTACCTGCCCGAGCGCGACCCGCGGGGCGGATGCGCGGCGTGGGTGGCCGCCTTCGCCGAGGCGGCGCTGGGCCCCGGCACCCATGCGCTGCGGGAAAAGGAACACCGCTTCGGCGCGCACAACTACGCGCCGCTGCCGGTCGTGTTCCAGCGCGGCGAGGGCGTGTGGCTGTGGGACGTGGAAGGGCGGCGTTATCTGGACATGATGGGCGCCTATTCGGCGGCGGCCTTCGGCCATTCGCACCCGCGCCTGGTGCGGGCGCTCACCGAACAGGCCGGGCGCCTGGCGCTGACCTCCCGCGCCTTCTCCAACGACCGCCTGCCGCTGCTGCTCGAACGCCTGTGCGTGATGTTCGGCTACCGCCGCGCACTGCCGGTCAACACCGGGCTGGAAGCGGTCGAGACCGCGCTCAAGGCGGCGCGCAAATGGGCCTACCAGGTCAAGGGCGTGCCCACCGACGCGGCCGAGATCATCGCCTGCCACGGCAATTTCCACGGCCGCTCCATCGCCATCGTCGGCCTGTCCTCGGTGGCCCAGTACCGCCACGGCTTCGGCCCCTTCCCCCCCGGTCTCAAGCTCGTTCCCTACGGCGACCCGCAGGCGCTGGAGGAAGCCATCACACCCAGCACGGCGGCCTTCTTGGTGGAGCCGGTGCAGGCCGAAGGCGGCATCATCGTGCCGCCTTCCGGCTATCTGTCGCGCTGCGCCGAAATCTGCCGCCGCCACAACGTGCTGCTGATCGCCGACGAGGTGCAGACCGGGCTGGGGCGCACCGGGCGGCTGCTGGGCTGCGACCACGACGGCGTGCGCCCGGACGGCCTCATCCTGGGCAAGGCCCTGGGCGGCGGCCTGCTGCCGGTGTCGGCCTTCCTCGCCGACAACGCGGTGATGGACGTGTTCCAGCCCGGCGACCACGGCTCCACTTTCGGCGGCAATCCGCTGGGCGCGGCGGTGGCGCTGGAGGTGCTCGACCTGCTGTTCGAAACCCGCATCTGGGAGCACGCCGAGCGCCTCGGCGCGCACCTGCGCGAACGGCTCGCCGCCCGGCGCCCGCCCTGCGTGCGGGAAATCCGCGGGCGCGGCCTGCTGATCGGCATCGAGCTCCACCCGGACGGCCCCTCCGCGGCGCTGGCCGCGGAACTGCTGCTCGCGCGCGGGCTGGCCACGCGGGACACCCACCGCAGCGTGCTGCGCCTGTCGCCGCCGCTGATCATCGACCAGGACACGGCGGAATGGGCCGTGGACACGATCTGCGACGTGCTCGCTGCGCTGCCGCAACGGCACTGAGATCGCCGGCCTGAGCGCCACGCACCTTTTTTGTGCGCCGATCGGCGCACGTTCTCCGCCGTTCAGGGGCTTTGCGCCTCATTTCGCGCCCCACGTACGCGAAACTTGTTGCTACACTTCGCGCGCTGCAAAAGCCCCCTGAACCCTCGCGGAGAAGTCCTCCATGATGCTCTGGCTCGTCGTCGCCTACCTGGTCGTCTCCATCGGCATCGGCCTGTGGGCCGCGACCCGGGTGCACAACGCGCGCGACTACATCGTCGCCGGCCGCAACCTGCCCATGTACATCGTGCTGGCCATGGTGTTCGCCACCTGGTTCGGCGCCGAAACCGTGCTCGGCATCTCCGCCACCTTCCTCGACGAGGGCTTCCGCGGCCTGATCTCGGACCCGCTCGGCGCCTCCATCTGCCTGGTGCTGTTCGGCCTGATCTTCGCCCGCCCCCTGTACCGCATGAACCTGCTCACGCTGGGCGACTTCTTCCGCGTGCGCTACAACCGCAGCACCGAACTGGTCCTGTCCCTGTGCATCGTGGCCTCCTACCTGGGCTGGGTGGGCGCCCAGGTGGCCGCCCTCGGGCTGGTGTTCAACGTACTCTCCAACGGCGTGGTGTCCATGAACGAGGGCATGGTGATCGGCGCCTCGGTGGTGCTGATCTACACGCTGTTCGGCGGCATGTGGTCGGTGGCCATCACCACCTTCGTGCAGATGATCATCATCGTGCTGGGCCTGCTCTACGTGACCTGGCTGGCCGGCGACATGGCCGGCGGCTTCGACCGGGTGATCTCCCACGCGGCGGCGGAAGGCAAATTCGAATGGCTGCCCACCATGGACCCGATGGACATCCTGGCCTGGACCGCCGCGCTGCTCACCATGGCGCTGGGCTCCATCCCGCAGCAGGACGTGTTCCAGCGCGTCAACTCGTCCCGCAACGAGCGCGTGGCGATCTGGGGCACCACGCTGGGCGGGGTGGGCTACTTCTTCTTCGCCGCGGTGCCGCTCTTCCTGGCCTACTCGGCCACGCTGATCGACCCGGACATGGTGGCGCGGCTGATGGAGGAGGACAGCCAGCTCATCCTGCCCACGCTGATCCTCAACTACATGCCCTTCACCGCCCAGGTGGTGTTCTTCGGCGCGCTGCTGTCGGTGATCATGAGCACCGCTTCCGGCACGCTGCTGGCGCCCTCGGTGACCTTCTCGGAGAACGTGCTGCGCGGCTTCTTCCCCACCATGACCGACCGCCAGTTGCTGTGGAGCACCCGCGCCACGGTGGTGGGCTTCACCGGGCTGGTCACGCTGTACGCCACGGCCACCGAATCCACCATCCACGCCATGGTGGAGAACGCCTACCGCGTCACGCTGGCCGGCGCCTTCGTACCCCTGGCCGCCGGCCTGTTCTGGAAGCGCGCCAACAACCTGGGCGCAGCGCTGGCCGTCGTGTTCGGCCTGGCCACCTGGCTGCTGCTGGAATTCACCGTGCCGGAAGGCGACGTGGAACCGCAACTGATCGGCCTGGTGGCGAGCGCCATCGGCATGGTGGCGGGCGGCTACCTGGGCCCGCAGACCCACCACCGCCCCCACGCCGGCCATCACCACGCCGCGGCGGCCACCCACCACGTGCGCTGACCCGGCAATCATCCAGGCAACACCGTTCGCCCTGAGCTTGTCGAAGGGCGTTGGCTCCAAACGGGCTTCGACAGGCTCAGCCCGAACGGTATTTGATTGCCCGGTTGATAAGCTTTCCACCCCTGCCCCTTTGACCACGGTCAAAGCAGTGCGGCGGGGCTCGGACTAAGGTTGCGGGGCTTTTTCGGCCCCGCAACCCCAATGACTCCCTCGCAACGCATAGAACTCGTCTGCCCCGCCGGCAGCCTGCCGGCCCTGAAGACCGCCATCGACCACGGCGCCGACTGCGTCTACCTCGGCTTCAAGGACGCCACCAACGCGCGCAACTTCACCGGGCTCAACTTCGACCCGGCCGGCATGCTCGAGGGCGTGCGCTACGCCCACCAGCGCGGGCGCAAGGTGCTGCTGGCGCTGAACACCTATCCCCAGGCCCACAACTGGCGCGACTGGACCGCCGCCGTGGACCGGGCCGCCGAGATGGAGCTGGACGCGGTCATCCTCGCCGATCCCGGCCTGATGGACTACGCCGCCAAGACCCACCCGGGGCTGCGCCTGCACCTGTCCGTGCAGGGCTCGGCCACCAGCTACGAGGCGATCAACTTCTACCACGAGCGCTTCGGCATCCAGCGCGCGGTGCTGCCGCGGGTGCTGTCCCTGGCCCAGGTGGAGAGCGTCATCGCCCGCACCCCGGTGGAGATCGAGGTGTTCGGCTTCGGCGGCCTGTGCGTCATGGTGGAGGGGCGCTGCGCCCTGTCCGCCTACGCCACCGGCGAATCGCCCAACTGCAACGGCGCGTGCTCGCCCGGCAAGCACGTGCGCTGGGAGCAGACCCCGCAGGGCATGGAGACGCGCCTGAACGGCATCCTCATCGACCGCTTCGCCGACGGCGAGCGCGCCGGCTACCCCACCCTGTGCAAGGGCCGCTTCGACGTCAATGGGGAAACCTATTACGCCATCGAGGAGCCCACCAGCCTCAACACCCTGGAACTGCTGCCGGATCTCGCCCGCGCCGGCGTGCGCGCCATCAAGATCGAAGGCCGCCAGCGCAGCCCCGCCTACGTGGCCCAGGTGACGAAGGTGTGGCGCGCCGCGCTGGACCGGGTCATGGCCGACGCCGACGGCTTCGCCGTGCAGCCGGCCTGGATGGCCGAACTCAACAAGGTGTCCGAAGGCCAGAGCCACACCCTGGGCGCCTATTACCGGCCGTGGAAGTAAGGCTTTACCCACCAGCAACCAGACACCGTTCGGGCTGAGCCTGTCGAAGCCCGATCGAAGCCCATGCCGGAAACGCCCTTCGACAAGCTCAGGGCGAACGGCGCAGCAGATGCAATCCTGAGAACGCAATGAAACTCGCCCTCGGCCCCCTGCTCTATTACTGGCCGCGCCAGGCCACGCTGGATTTCTACGCCGACGTCGCGGACAGCCCGGTGGACATCGTCTACCTGGGCGAAACCGTGTGCTCCCGCCGCCACGAACTGCGCCTGGACGACTGGCTGGAAGTGGCCGGCGTGCTGGCCGCCGCCGGCAAGGAAGTGCTGCTGTCCACTCAGGCGCTGATCGAATCCGAATCCGACCTCAAGGCCCTGCGCCGCATCGTCGCCCAGCGCGAATTCGGCGTGGAGGCCAACGACATGGGCGCGGTGCGCCTGCTGGCCGAAGCCGGCCGTCGCGACTGGGTGGCCGGCCCCACCCTCAACGTCTTCAACCCCGCCACCCTGGGCCTGCTGCGCGAATCCGGCGCCCGGCGCTGGGTCATGGCGCCGGAGATGTCCGGCCAGGCCCTCGCCATGCTGCTGGCCGGCACCGAGGCCGCGCCGGAGACCGAAGTCTTCGCCTGGGGCCGGCTGCCGCTCGCCCATTCCGCACGCTGCTTCACGGCCCGCCACTACAACCTGCAGAAGGACACCTGCGAGTTCCGCTGCCTGGGCATGAGCGAAGGCATCGTGCTGCGCACCCGCGAAGGCGAGCCCTTCCTCACGCTCAACGGCGTGCAGACCCAGTCCGCGCGCATCTACAATCTGCTGGGCGACCTGCCCGCGCTGAAGGCCCAGGCCGGCGTGCTGCGCATCAGCCCCCAGGGCGAGCACACCCGCGCCGTGGTGGACACCTTCCGCGCCGCGCTGGCCGGCGAACTGGACCCGCAGGACGCACTCGCCGCCAGCCGCGCCTACATGAACGAGGCGCCGTGCAACGGCTTCTGGCACGGCCGCCCCGGCGTCGAACAATACGTTGCCGCCTGACCCTTTCCACAGGACGACCGCCATGCCCACCCTGCCCGCCCTGCCCAGCTTCGCCCGCCTGCAGGCCGCCGCCCGCCGCCTGCCCGCCTTCAGGCTGCCGCCGCTGGTCGGCCGCGTCGTCGCCCGCCTGCCCCAGCAGCCGCCCACGCTGGCCCTGACCCTCGCCCTCAACCTGGCCCTGGACCGCATCCTGCCGCGGGCGGACCTCGCCCCCCTCACCGGCCGCCGCCTGCGCCTGCGCGTGACCGATGCCGGCCTGACGCTGGACTTCGGCCTCACCGAACGGGGCTTCCGCACGCTGCCCGCCACCGGCCGCCCGGACCTGACCCTTTCCGCCACCGTGCGCGACTACCTGGCCCTGGCCCTGCGCGAGGAAGACGCCGACACGCTCTTCTTCAGCCGCCGCCTGGTCATGGAAGGCGACACCGAACTCGGCCTGCTGGTCAAGAACACGCTGGACGCGGTGGACTGGGATGCGCTCGCCGCCACCTGGTCACCCGCCGCGGTGCTGGCCCGGCTGCCGCGGCCGGGTCCGTTCCGGCGCTCCGTGGGCACGTAGCCCGGATTTCGGCCTCCGGCCCGCATCACTGGGTAGAATCGGGCCTCCCGCCCCACGGAACGGCCCGATGGCGCGTCACGCTTCCAACCTGCCGCTGCACCTGTCCGTCGCCTACGCGGCGCTGATCGTCTACGCCTGCCTGCACCCCTTCACCGGCTGGCAGGCGAGCGGGCTGCCGCTGTTCGACTTCCTCTCCGCACCGTGGCCGCGCTACTACCGCGTCGAGGATCTCGCCCTCAACGTGCTCGGCTACGTACCCTTCGGCTTCGTGCTGGCGCCGGCCCTGGCGCGCCGCGTGGGGCCAGCCGGACGCGTCGTGGCCGCCACGCTGCTCGCGGGCCTGCTCAGCTGCGCCCTGGAGACCGTGCAGAACTTCCTGCCCACCCGCGTGGCCGCCAACGTGGACCTGGGCTGCAACCTGCTGGGCGGCCTGCTCGGGGCACTGGCCGGCACGCGCTGGGGCACGCGGATGTTCGGCGACCAGGGCTGGCTGCAGCGCTGGCGCAACCGGCGCTTCATCGGTGGCCACACGGGCGACGCCGGGCTGATGCTGCTGGGCCTGTGGCTGCTCACGCAACTGACCCCGGACGGCCTGCTGTTCGGCAGCGGCGACCTGCGCCAGTGGCTGGACCTGCCCAATCCGGTGGCTTTCGAACCGGAACGCTTCATCCTGCTGGAGGCCGCCCACGTGGCCGCCACCGTGGTGGGCGTGGGCCTCTTCGTGCGCTGCATCATGCTCGCCCCCAGCCTGTGGCCCATCCTGCTGCTGTTCGCCCTCGCGCTGGGCACCACCACGCTGGCCACCTTCAGCTTCTTCTCCGCCAGCGCGCCGCTCGCGTGGCTGACCCCCGGCGCGCGCCAGGGGCTGATGGCCGGCGCGGCCCTGCTGGGCATCAGCCTGCTGCTGCCCCGCGTACTGCAGCACGCGCTGGCCGGCATGGCGATGCTGGCCGCCACCGCGCTGGTGAATCTGATGCCGGAAAACCCCTACCTGCCTTTCCGCGCCGGCGCGGCGGCGGGGCACTTTCTGAACTTCCACGGTCTGACCGGTCTGGTCACCGCCGCCTGGCCCTTCCTCGCGCTGGCCTATCTGTCGGCGCTGGGGCTGTGGCGGGGCGAGCACCTGGGCGGCGAGGGCCGCTTATAATCGGTCGCTTCCACGGGAGCCCCCATGAGCTACTTCAAGCACCACGTCTTCTTCTGCTGCAACCAGCGCCAGCCCGGCGAAGCCTGTTGCAACGACCACCAGGCCACCGCCATGCAGACTCACGCCAAGGACCGCATCGCGGCGCTGGGGCTCAAGGGGCGCGGCAACGTGCGCATCAACAAGGCCGGCTGCCTGGGCCGCTGCGACGACGGCCCGGTGCTGGTGGTGTACCCGGACAACGTCTGGTACACCTACGTGGATCAGGAAGACATCGACGAGATCATCGACTCCCACCTGGTGCACGGGCGCATCGTCGAGCGCCTGCGCCTGCCGGACAGTCCCGCATGAATCGCCCCCTCCCCACCGAAAGCGTGCTGCTGCGCGGCGCGGCCGGTGCCATCGACGCGCTCATCGACACCCCGGCCGAGGTGCGCGGGCTGGCCGTGGTGTGCCATCCGCACCCCCTTTACGGCGGCGCCAACACCAACAAGGTGGCGCACACCCTGGCCCGCGCCTTCCGCGACCTGGGCTACGCGGTGATCCGCCCCAACTTCCGCGGCGTGGGCAAGAGCGAGGGCGCCCACGACTTCGGCAACGGCGAGACCGAGGACATCCTGGCGGTGATCGGCTGGGCGCAGTCGCGCTGGGGCAGCCTGCCGCTGGCGCTGGGGGGCTTTTCCTTCGGCGGCTACGTGCAGTGCCGGGTCACCAGCCGCCTGGCCGGCAGCCTGACCCCGGTGCAGCGCCTGGCCCTGGTGGGCATGGCCGCCGGCAGCGCGGCCGACGGCGCGCGCCAGTACGACACACCGCCGCTGCCCGGCGGGCTGTCCAGCCTGATCATCCACGGCGAGGTGGACGACACCGTGCCCCTTCTCAACGTGTTCGACTGGGCCCGCCCCCAGGAACTGCCGGTGGTGGTGGTGCCGGGCGCGGACCATTTCTTCCACGGCAAGCTGCACCTGATCCGCGAGCTCATCGCCCGCAACTGGGCGCCGCTCTGACGACAACCGGAAAGGGAACCCTTCCATGAAGCTCTTCGCCTCCCTCACCAGCCCCTACGCCCGCAAGATTCGCATCGTGCTGGCCGAGAAGAAGCTGCCCTTCGAGCTGGTCGTGGACTCCCCGTGGGAGGCCAACACCCGCATCCCCACGATCAATCCCCTGGGCAAGGTGCCGGTGCTGATCACCGACGCCGAGGAGGTCTTCTTCGATTCGCCGGTCATCGCCGGCTACCTGGAAACCCTGGACGCAGGGCCGGCCCTGCTGCCGGCCGACCGCCTGGCCACGGTGCAGGTGCGCCAGAGCGAGGCCCTGGCCGACGGCATCACCGATGCCGCGGTGGCCGCCCTGCTGGAATCGCGCCGCCCGGACGGACAGCGCAGCGACGCGGAGATCGCGCGCCAGAAGGAGAAGATCGCCCGCGGCCTGGCGGCACTGGAAGCGCGCCTGGGCGGCCGCCCGTGGCTGCACGGCGACGCCCTCTCCCTGGGCGACGTGGCCGCCGGCGTGGCGCTGGCCTATCTGGACCTGCGCCATCCGGACATCCCCTGGCGCGCCGCCCATCCGGCGCTGAAGCGCTACGCCGAGCACCTCTTCGCCCGCCCGAGCTTCATCGACACCACGCCGCCGGTGGGCTGATGCCGCTTTCCATCCGCGGCCTGGTCAAGCGCTACGGCGACACCGCGGTGGTCGCCGGCATCGACCTCGACCTGCACGCGGGCGAATGCTTCACCCTGCTCGGCCCCAACGGCGCCGGCAAGACCACCACGCTGCGCTGCGCCCTGGGCCTCAGCGCGCCCACCGCAGGCGAAATCCGCCTCACCGGCCTGCCGGTGCCGGCCCGCGCCCGCGAGGCCCGCGCCCGCGTGGGCGTGGTGCCCCAGCAGGACAACCTGGACCCGGACTTCACCTGCGCCGAGAACCTGCTGGTGTATGGCCGCTACTTCGGCCTGCGGGACGCCGAGATCGCCGCGCGCATCCCCGAACTGCTGGCCTTCGCTGGGCTGGAAAACCGACGCGACGCGAAGATCGGCACCCTCTCCGGCGGCATGAAGCGCCGCCTCACGCTGGCTCGCGCGCTCGTCAACCGCCCCCGGCTGCTGGTGCTGGACGAACCCACCACCGGCCTCGACCCCCAGGCCCGCCACCTGATCTGGGACCGCCTCAAGCAGCTCGTCCGCGGCGGCACAACGGTGCTGCTGACCACCCACTTCATGGACGAGGCCGAACGCCTGGCGGACCGCCTCGCCATCCTCGACGCCGGCCGCATCCTCACCGAGGGCAGCCCGCGGGAGGTCATCGCCGCCCACATCGAACCCCAGGTGGTGGAGGTCTATGGCGAATACGACGACGGCAACGGCGGCGCCCCGGCCTGGGCGGCGCACCATGCCGCCGCGCTGGCGCAGCGTTTTGAGGTCAGCGGCGAAACCGCCTTTTGCTACCTCACCGACCCGGCGCCGCTGCTCGCCCACCTGGCCGCCCAGCCCGGCCTGCGCTACCTGCACCGCCCGGCCAACCTGGAAGACGTGTTCCTCAAGCTCACCGGCCGGGAACTGCGCGACTGAAATGAATACGCCCGCCCCCAGCCCCTGGCGCCCACCCCGCCTGTCCCTGCGCTTCGTGCCCGTGTGGCAGCGCAACTTCCTGGTCTGGCGCAAGCTGGCCCTGCCCTCGGTGCTGGGCAACCTGGCCGACCCGGTGATCTACCTCTTCGGCCTGGGTTTCGGCATCGGCATGCTGGTGCCGGACGTGGGGGGCATGCCCTACATCACCTTCCTCGCCGCCGGCATGGTGTGCTACTCGACCATGAACAGCGCCTCCTTCGAGGTGCTGTATTCCGGCTTCTCCCGCATGCACGTGCAGAAGACCTGGGACGCCATCCTCAACGCTCCGGTGGAGCTGGACGACGTGGTGTTCGCCGAACTGGTGTGGGCCGCGTCCAAGGCCCTGCTGTCCGGCGCGGCCATCCTGCTGGTCGTGGTGGCCTTTGGCTTCGCCGAGGCGCGCTACGCCCTGTGGGTGCTGCCGCTGATCTTCCTGGCGGGGCTCAGCTTCGCCGCCCTGGGCCTGGTGATGACGGCGCTGGCGCCCAGCTACGACTTCTTCATGTACTACTTCACCCTGTTCGTGACGCCCATGACCCTGCTGTCGGGCGTATTCTTCCCGCTGGAGCAGTTGCCGCCCGCGCTGCGCCTGGCCACGGACCTGCTGCCGCTGACCCACGCGGTGCTGATCGCCCGCCCGCTGCTGCTGGGCGAAGTGCCGCACGCCGTCGCCGCCCACCTGGCCGTGCTCGCCGCCTACGGCATCGGCGCCTTCTGGCTGGCGCTCGCCCTGCTGCGCCGCCGCCTGCTGAAATGACCGGGAGAGCCGCCATGGCCGCCGACACCGTCCTGCTGGTCTTCACCAACGCCCCCAACACGGACAGCGCCCGCCTGATCGCCCGCAGCCTGGTGGATGCGCGGCTGGCCGCCTGCGTGAACATCCTGCCGGAGTGCCAGTCCATTTACCGCTGGCAGGGCGCCGTGGAAGAGGCCGCCGAGGTGCCGGTGCTGATCAAGACCACGTCCGCCCACTACGCGGCCGTGGAGGCGGCGATCCGCCTCGCCCATCCCTACGAACTTCCCGAGATCGTCGCGGTCCCTGTGGAGCGCGGCCTGCCGGGCTATCTCGCCTGGGTCGCGGCCGAAACCCGCCATACACCGCCCGCGCCGGACGCCTGAACCGAACGACAACCACCAAGAACCCGCAATGCACCGACTGCTGCCGCTGTTCGCCTTCCTCACCGCCCTCTTCACGCTGTTCGCCCCTCCCGCCCAGGCCCAGGGCGAACCGATGGAACCGGAAAAGGCCTTCGCCTTCACCGCACGCGCCCTGGACCCGGAAACCGTCGAAATCGTCTTCCGCGTGCATGGGGACTACTACCTCTACGGCGACAAGTTCCGCTTCACGGCCGAACCGGCCGAAGTGCAGTTGGGCGAGCCGGAGCGGGCGCCAGGGAAGATGAAGAAGGACGAGTTCTTCGGCATGGTGGAAACCCTGCGCGGCACGGTGAACATCCTGCTGCCGGTCGCCGCGCCCGAAGGCGTGAGCCGTTTCCGCCTCACCGTGACCAGCCAGGGCTGCTGGGACGGCGGCATCTGCTACCCGCCCACGCCCCAGAGCGCGGACATCGACCTCACGGCCTCGCCCGCGACGGGTTCCGGCGGCCTGCTGGACCGGGCGCTGGGGGGCTTCTCCGCCGCCCCGGCGGATGCTGCGGCGGCCGCGGCGAGCGGCGACGAGAGCGGACGCATCGCCGGCCTGCTCGCGGACGCCAGCGGCCCGCTGGTGCTGGCGAGCTTTTTCGGCTTCGGCCTGCTGCTCGCCTTCACCCCGTGCACCTTCCCGATGATCCCCATCCTGTCGGGCATCATCGTCGGCCACGGCCACCACATCTCCCGCTCCCGCGCCCTCGGCCTGTCGCTGGCCTACGTGCTGGGCATGGCGGTGACCTATGCGGCGGCCGGCGTGGCGGCGGGCCTGTCCGGCACGCTGCTGTCCAACGCGCTGCAGAACGTCTGGGTACTGGGCGCCTTCGCGCTGCTCTTCGTGCTGCTGGCCCTGTCCATGTTCGGCTTCTACGAACTGCAACTGCCCAGCGCCCTGCAGAGCCGCCTCGCGGACAACGCCGCCCACCGCAAGGGCGGGCGGGTCGGCGGCGTGGTGGCCATGGGCGTGCTCTCGGCCCTCATCGTCGGCCCCTGCGTGGCCGCGCCGCTGGCAGGCGCCCTGCTCTACATCGCCCGCACCGGCGACGCGGTGCTGGGCGGCGCGGCGCTGTTCGTGCTGGCGCTGGGCATGGGCGCGCCCCTGCTCGTCGTGGGCGTGGCCGCCCGCAGCGTGCTGCCCAAGGCCGGGCCGTGGATGGAGGGCGTGCGCAAGGCCTTCGGCGTGATGCTGCTGGCGGTGGCGGTGTGGCTGCTCACCCCGGTGGTACCGGAACTCGTGACCATGCTGGCGTGGGCCGCGCTGCTGCTCTTTTCCGGCGTCTTCCTGCACGCCCTGGACCCGCTGCCGGCCCAGGCCCACGGCTGGCAGCGCTTCTGGAAGGGCCTGGGCGTGGTGCTGCTGCTGGCCGGCGCGGCCATGCTGATCGGCGCGCTGGCCGGCTCCCGCGACCCGCTGCAGCCGCTCGCCGTGCTGCGCGCAGAGGCCAGCGAGCCGGCCGTGCGGCCGGTGTTCGAGAAAGTTGGTTCGGTGGCGGAACTGGACGCCCGGCTCGCCGCCGCCGGCCGCCCGGCGATGCTGGACTTCTACGCCGACTGGTGCGTGTCCTGCAAGGAGATGGAGCGCTACACCTTCACCGACCCCGCCGTGGCCGCGCGCATGCAGAACATGCTGCTGCTCAAGGCCGACGTGACCGCCAACAGCGAGGAGCACCAGGCCCTGCTGCGCCGCTTCAGCCTGTTCGGCCCGCCGGGCATCATCTTCTTCGACGCCGCCGGGCAGGAGCGCGACGGCCTGCGCGTGGTGGGCTTCATGCGTGCCGGCCCGTTCGGCGAGATCCTGGACCGCGCGCTGCGATGAAAATGGGGCTTCCGGGCTATTGAGGCCCGGGGGTTCGGGGTGGCCGGGAGTGGGGTGTGGGCCGCGGCTCATGCGTGCCGAAATCGCCGCGGCCCACACCCCACTCCCGGCAGGAAACGAAGGGGCATCCCCACGGCTGGATCGGATGCGTTTTCGTCGGCTGGGCCATCCCCACCGTTTCCAGCCGTGCGGGGCAGGCGGCCGGCAACGATTTCGGCACGCATGAGGCGCCGGCCGCCTGCCCCGCACGGCCACCCCGAACCCACAAGCCCCAACGAACACACTCAGCCCCCCGCACCCAGACCCGAAAACTCCTGCGGCCCGGGTGTTTACCCTACAATTGCGCCTTTCCCTCCCATGCCAACCCCCATGTTTTCCGGAATCGTGGCCGCCTGCGGCCGTATCGAACACATCGCTCCCCTCGAAGACGGCGTGCGCCTGACCGTGGACGCCGGCGGGCTGGACCTCTCCGACGTGGCCATCGGCGACAGCATCGCCAACAGCGGCGTGTGCCTGACCGTGGTGGCCCGGGACGGCCAGCGGGTGAATTTCGACGTCTCCCGCGAGACGCTGAACTGCACCGTGGGCCTGGATACGGTGGGCACCGAGGTCAACCTGGAGAAGGCCCTGCAGCTCTCCGACCGCCTGGGCGGCCACTTGGTCACCGGCCATGTGGACGGCGTGGGTGAAGTCCTCAAATTCGAGCCCATCGGCGAAAGCCACGAACTGGTGATCCGCGCGCCGGCGGCCATCGCGGGCTACATCGCGAAGAAGGGCTCGGTCACCGTCAACGGCGTCAGCCTGACCGTGAACCGGGTGGAGGGTACGGACTTCTCCATCAACCTGATCCCGCACACGGTGGCGGTGACCAACCTCAAGCATCTCGCCGCGGGCAGCCGGGTGAACCTGGAGATCGACCTCATCGCGCGCTACGTGGAACGCATGCTGGCCTGGCGCGAGGAGTCCGCACAATGACCGCCCTGTCGCCCATTGCCGAGATCATCGCGGACATCCGTGCCGGACGCATGGTGATCCTGGTGGACGAGGAAGACCGGGAGAACGAGGGCGACGTGGTGCTCGCCGCCGAGTTCGTGACCCCGGAAGCGATCAACTTCATGGTCACCCACTGCCGCGGCCTGGTCTGCCTGACGCTGACCGAAGAGCGCTGCCGCCAGCTCGGCCTGGAACAGATGGTGCGCAACAACCGCACCCCCCACGGCACCGCCTTCACCGCCTCCATCGAGGCCGCCACCGGCGTGACCACCGGCATCTCCGCCCACGACCGGGCGCGCACCGTGCAGGTCGCCGTCGCCCGCCACGCCAAGCCGGACGACATCGTCATGCCCGGCCACATCTTCCCGCTCACCGCGCAGAAGGGCGGCGTGCTGATCCGCGCCGGCCACACCGAGGCGGGCTGCGACCTGGCCCAGCTCGCCGGCCTGGAGCCGGCCGCCGTGATCTGCGAGATTCTCAAGGCCGACGGCACCATGGCCCGCCTGCCCGATCTGGTGAAGTTCGCCACCGAACACGGCCTGAAGATCGGCGCCATCCGCGACCTCATCGAATACCGCGCCGCCACCGAGCATCTGGTGGAGCAGGTCGCCGAGAAGGAAGTGGACACCCCCCACGGCCGCTTCCGCCTCTACGCCTTCGAGGACAAGACCTCGGGCGACGTGCATTTCGCCCTCTCCCGGGGCGATATCCGCCCGGAGCGCGAAACCCTGGTGCGCGTGCACGAACCCATCTCGGTGGTGGATTTCCTCGACCCGGACAGCGCGCGCCACAGCTTCCCGGTCAATCGCGCCATGGCCGACATCGCCGCCGCCGAGGCCGGCGTCATCGTGCTGCTCTACCGCCCCCAGAGCGGACGCGACCTGCTCGCCAACCTCAACGGCGAAACCGCCCGCCCGGTGAAGTGGGACCCGCGTCTGTTCGGCGTCGGCGCCCAGATCCTGCGCGCCCTCAACGTGGGCCGCATGCGCCTGCTGGCCAACCCGCGCAAGATTCCCAGCATGGCCGGCTTCGGCCTGGAGATCACCGGCTTCGTGGACGCGGACGCCTGAGCGCCCCCTTTTCCCTTTTCTGAACTGAGACCCATGTCCCGCTTCGACGACATCACCGAATACGACATCGACCTGGAAGGCCAAGGCCTGCGCGTCGGCATCGTCATGAGCCGCTTCAACCAGGACGTGTGCGAAGGCCTGCTGTCGGCCTGCGTGGCCGAACTGAAGAACCTGGGCGTATCCCCCGAACTGACCCGCATCGCCACCGTGCCCGGCGCGCTGGAAATCCCCCTCACGCTGCAGACGCTGGCCAAGAGCGGGCGCTTCGACGCCCTGGTGGCCCTGGGTGCGGTGATCCGCGGCGAGACCTACCACTTCGAGCTGGTCTCCAACGAGATGGGCGCGGGCATCACCCGCGTGACGCTGGACACCGGCGTGCCCATCGCCAACGGCGTGCTCACCACCGAGGACGACGACCAGGCCCTGGCCCGCATGCAGGAGAAGGGCACCGACTGCGCGCGCGCCGCCGTCGAGATGGCGAATCTGCTGAAGGCGCTCCGATGAGCAGCAAGTCCTCCCGCCGCCGGGCGCGCGAATTCGCCCTGCAGGGCATCTACCAGTGGCTGCTGTCGGGCAACAGCGTGCCGGTGATCGAGGCCCACCTGGAACAGGTGTCCGGTTTCGACAAGGCCGACCGGGAACTTTTCGTCGCCCTGCTGCGCGGCACGCTGGAGAACGTGGCCGACCTGCAGTACGAGTTCGCCCCCCTCCTGGACCGCCCCCTGGCCGAACTGTCGCCGGTGGAGCGCGGCATCCTGCTGCTGGCCACCCACGAGCTGAAGAGCTGCCTGGAAACCCCCTACCGGGTGATCATCAACGAGGCCATCGAGCTGGCCAAGAGCTACGGCGGCACGGACGGGCACCGCTTCGTCAACGGCGTGCTCGACAAGCTCGCCGGCCAGTTGCGCGCCGCCGAGATCGCGGCGCTGAAGAGCGAGGGCAGGCGCTGAACACGCCGACGCCGACGCAGGACAGAGAGAACAAACCCGCCCGCCGGCGGGTTTGCCGTTTTCGCAGCCCTGAAGAATGAGCAAGGCTTCCGTCTCCGGCCGGCAGGACCACGAAATGCATTCGTATTCATTGCCGACGAGCCCGGCCGGCAGATGGCTGGCCGCCCCGAGCCGGGAAACGCCGCCCGAGATCCGGGCCGCCCTCGTGGGCACGCTCTTCGGCACCCTGCCCATCTTCTTCGGGGGCGTGTTCAACACCATCGCGGTGGCGGCGGTGCTCGCGTACCGTCACCCCACCCTGCCCTTTCTCCTGTGGCTCGTCCTGGAGATCGCCGTGGGTGTCGCCCGGCTGGCCGCGTTCCTGGTGTCGCGGCGCCGGGCGGCGCAAGGCAGGGCGACGCCTACGGACCTCTACCTGATGCTGGCCCCCCTGTGGGGGAGCGCGGTGGGCTACGGGGGGTTCATCAGCGCCACCAGCGGCGACTGGGTCGCGGCGACGCTCGCTTTCCTGTCCGCGGCCGCCATGGTGGGCGGGATCTGTTTCCGCAACTTCGCCGCGCCGCGTCTCGTCGTGGTGATGATCGTCTGTTCGCTGGGGCCGTGCAGCGCCGGCGCGCTGCTGTCCGGCGAACCCGTGTTCCTGCTCGTGCTGCTGCAGTTCCCCTTCTACCTGTTCTCCATGAACGTGGCCGCCCGGCGGCTGAACGCCATGCTGATCTCGACCATGAAGGCCGAACGCGAATACAGCCACCGGGCTCGCCACGACCCGCTCACCGGCCTGCTCAACCGGGAGGGCCTGTTCCAGGCCCTGGAAGGGCTGGGCGCCGCCCCCACCGGGGCGGACATGAAGCTCCTCTATCTGGACCTGGACGGCTTCAAGGCCGTCAACGACGCCCACGGCCATGAAATCGGCGACATGCTGCTGATGCAGGTCGCCGCGCGCCTGCGGGCGCTGGCAGGCCCGCGGGCCCTGGTCGCACGCATGGGAGGCGACGAATTCGTGGTCATCGACGAGATCGCGGACGACGACCCGGCGCAGGAACACCTGGCCGAGGCCATCGCCGGCTCGATCAGGTCGCCCTTCCTGCTCCCGCAGGGCGCCACGGTGACCGTGGGGGCCAGCGTCGGCGTGGCGAAGGTGAGCCGGGACGGTACCGACATCGACGCCGCCTTGCGCCAGGCCGATACCGCCATGTACGGCGTCAAGCGCACGAGAGGCAGGAGCCGCGCGTCCCAGTGAGGACGAAAAAAAAGCCCGGGGCCTTGCGGCACCGGGCTCTGCGGAAGCGTTGAAGCCCCGGTTTACTTGCCGTTCACGGTCGCCTTGAGGGTGGCGCCGGCGGTGAACTTGGGCACGCTGGACGCGGCGATCTTGATGGTGGCGCCGGTCTGCGGGTTGCGGCCGGTACGGGCGGCGCGCTTGGAGACCTCGAAGGAGCCAAAGCCGGTAAAGGCAACCTTTTCGCCCTTGGCGAGTTGCTCGGCAATGATCTCGAGCACGCCGGACAGGGCGCGGTCGGCCTGAGCGCGGGAAACATCCAGACGGTCGGCCAGGGCTTCGACGAATTCACCTTTGTTCATGCTTTATCCTCGAACGTGTGAGTGGGATCGGATACGGTTCTGCGCGCCGGATTCTAGCACCGTCGCGGCTTTTGGGCATCGCGCAATGCAATGGGCGTGGCGCAAAGCATACAGACTTTATTCGACTTTGGGCAGAATCCGACAACACCTCGCCTGCCCGCCGTTGCACGGCAAACGCCCCCGCATCGAGGCCGCCGCGGGGATGTTGTCGAAAGTCGCACAAGCGCCCAGGGCGCCCGCAGCGGCCGGCAACGGCATCAGTCGTCCTCGTACGGCCCGCCGCCCAGGCCGATGGGCGGCGGCGCGGCGGCGACAAGCTTGGAGAAGATGCGGCGGAAATCCTCGGTCTCGCGCGTGCCGCCCATGGGGTCGTTGTTGTCGCGGAAGCCCGCGGCCACGGCCTCCCAGTCCTCCTCGGTGAAGTGCTTGCGGCACAGGGGCAGCACTTCGCGCTCTTCCAGCAGCATGTGGTTGCGGTAGAAGTCGGCGAAGTTCTCGAAGGCGCGGCCGAAGGCGTCGAAACCGTCCCTGTCGCCGCTGGCGTACTGGTGCAGCGCGGCTTCCAGGGCCTTGATGCGCGCCTCGCCGCCGGCGTGTTCCTGCTCCAGGCGGGCGATGGCATCCGCCCCTTCGTTCGTGCGCGCCTTGAGGCGGGCGAACAGGTACTGGTCCTCCTTGGGGTGGTGGCGCTGCTCCGGGTAGGCATCCAGGTAATGCACCATGGCGCGCAGCAGGCGGAAGTCCGGCTGCAGCTTGCCCTGGCCGATCTCCTTCAGCATGTAGCGCACCGCGTGCAGAATGGCCGCGAGCGACTGGTGTTCGTCCTCGATGATGCGTAGGGCTTCCATGATCCGTGTTCCTCTTTGGGCTGTCCGGCTCGCCCGCAACCGTTCGGGCCGAGCCTGTCGAAGCCCTTTTGGCGCGCTTGCCCTTCGACAAGCTCAGGGCGAACGGTTATTGGCTCGAAATATCAGTGGGCCAGCTTGTCCTGATGTTTCCCGCCCAGGCCCAGGTAGGCCTCGATCACGCGCGGATCGTCGGCGAGCTTGTGGGCCGGGCCTTCCATGGCGATCTCGCCGGTCTCCAGCACGTAGGCGTAGTCGGCCACCTGCAGGGCGGCGCGGGCGTTCTGCTCCACCAGCAGGATGGACACGCCGCGGCGGCGCAGTTCGGCGATGATGCGGAAGATCTCGCGCACGATCAGCGGCGCCAGGCCCAGGCTGGGTTCGTCCAGCATCAGCAGCTTGGGCTTGGCCATCAGCGCGCGGCCCACCGCCAGCATCTGACGCTCGCCGCCGGACAGCGTGCCGGCGAGCTGGGTGCGGCGCTCCTTCAGGCGCGGGAAGATGTCGTAGACCTCCTCCATGGTCTGCCCATGGTCGCGCCGGCCCATGCGGTAGCGCTGGAAGGCGCCCAGCACCAGGTTGTCCTCCACGCTCATCTCGCCGAACAGCTCGCGCTTCTCCGGCACCAGGTTCATGCCGCGGGCCACCATGCGCTCGACCTCGGGCACGCCCTCGACGCTGCCGTCGAAATCCACCCGGCCGCGGGAGCCGAGCACGCCCATGATGGCCGACAGCATGGTGGTCTTGCCGGCGCCGTTGGGGCCGATGACGGTGACGATCTGCCCTTCGCCCACGCTGACGTTGGCGTTGTGCAGGGCCTCGACCTTGCCGTAGGACACGCACAGGTCGCGCACTTCCAGAACCTTGTTCACGGCCGTGGCGTTCATTCCACCCCTCCCAGATAGGCTTCCAGCACCGCCGGGTCCTGCTGCACCTCTTCCGGCAGGCCCTCGGCGATCTTCTCGCCGAATTCCATCACCACGACCCGGTCCACCAGGCCCATGACGAAGTCCATGTCGTGCTCCACCAGCAGGATGCCCATGCCCTCGGCACGCAGCTTCTTCAGCAGGCTGGCCAGCGCCTCCTTCTCCTTCAGGCGCAGGCCGGCGGCCGGCTCGTCCAGCAGCAGCAGGCAGGGGTCGGAACACAGCGCGCGGGCGATCTCCAGGATGCGCTGCTGGCCCAGGGCGAGGGCACCCGCCTCGTCGAACATGTGCTCGGCCAGGCCCACGCGCTCGATCTGGCGCGCGGCCTCGGCCAGCAGGCGGGCCTCCTCGCCGCGGTCGAAGCGCCAGGCCGCGCTCAGCACGCCCTTGCCCCCGCGCAGGTGGGCGCCGATGGCGACGTTCTCCAGCACGCTCATGGCGGGCAGCAGCTTCACGTGCTGGAAGGTGCGGCTCATGCCCATCCGGGCGATGGCCCGCGACCCCAGCCCGACCACGGACTGGCCGCGGAACAGCACTTCGCCGGAGGTGGGCGTATCCACGCCCGAGACCTGGTTGAACATGGTGCTCTTGCCGGCGCCGTTGGGGCCGATCAGGGCGAGGATTTCGCCCGCGCGCACGGTGAGGCTCATGTTGTTGTTGGCGACGAGCCCGCCGAACTTGCGCGTGACGTCCTTCGCCTCCAGCAGCACTTCCCCCGCGGCGGGCTGGGCGCGCCGCGGCAGCGGCTCGGCACCGGCATCCACCTTGCGCTGCACGGCCTGCAGGGGCACCACGCGGCCGGCCAGGCTCACCGCGATGGGCCACAGCCCGCCCCGGGCCTTGTGCAGGATCAGCACCAGCATCAAGCCGAAGACGATCACCTCGAAGTTGCCGCTCTGGCCGAAGAGCCTGGGCAGCAGGTCCTGCAGCCACTGCTTGAGCACGGTGATGACGCCCGCGCCCACCAGCGCCCCCCACACGTGGGCGGCGCCGCCCACCACGGCCATGAACAGGTATTCGATGCCGATGTGCAGGCCGAAGGGGGTGGGGTTCACGAAGCGCTGCATGTGGGCATACAGCCAGCCCGAGGCACAGGCGAGCAGCGCGGCGATGACGAAGATCACCATGCGCGAGCGCGCCGTATCCACCCCCATGGCCTCCGCCATCACCATGCCGCCCTTGAGCGCCCGGATGGCACGCCCTTCCCGCGAGTCGAGCAGGTTGCTGGCGGTGTAGACGCCGATCAGCAGGAAGGCCCAGATCAGGTAGTAGATCTCGTGGCCCTGGGTCAGCTCGTAGCCGAACACGCCGATGGGCGGGATGCCGGTGAGCCCCGTGTGCCCGCCCAGCGTGGCCATGGTGCCGAACAGGAAGTACAGGCTGATGCCCCAGGCGATGGTGCCCAGGGGCAGGTAGTGGCCGGACAGGCGCAGCGTGAGGGACCCGAGCACGATGGCCACCGCGGCGGTGATCACCAGCCCGGCCCCCAGCGCCAGCCAGGGCGACCAGCCCAGCCACGCGAGCCAGGCCGGCAGGTCGGTGGCCGTGGTCAGCACCGCGGTGGTGTAGGCGCCGATGCCGACGAAGGCGGCCTGGCCGAAGCTGGTGAGCCCGCCCACGCCGGTGAGCAGCACCAGGCCCAGGGCCACCAGGGCGTACAGGCCGATGTAGTTGAGCAGCGTGACGTAGAAGGGCGACAGGGCCAGGGGTGCCGCCAGCAGCAGCACCATGAACACCCCGAGCACCAGGCGGGGGGAGAGGGCGAACTTCATTCTTCCTCCTCCAGGTGGTGGCTCTTCAGGGACCGCCACAGCAGCACCGGGATGATGAGCGTGAACACGATGACTTCCTTGTAGGCACTGGCCCAGAAGGAGCTGAAGGCTTCCAGCAGGCCCACCAGCAGCGCGCCGCCGGCGGCGATGGGGTAGCTCGCCAGGCCGCCGATGATGGCGCCGACGAAGCCCTTGAGCCCGATCAGGAAGCCGGTGTCGTAGTAGATGGTGGTGATGGGCGAGATCAACACGCCCGAGAGCACCCCGATCAACGCGGCGAGGAAGAAGGTCAGCTTGCCCGCCAGCGCCGGCGAGATGCCCATCAGGCGCGCGCCGGTGCGGTTGATGGCAGTGGCGCGCAGGGCCTTGCCGTACAGGGTGCGGTCGAAGAAGAGCGCCAGGGCCACGATCAGCAGCAGGGAGGCGAGCACCACCCACAGGGTCTGGCCGGAGATCAGCATCGGCCCGAGTTCGAAGCGCGCTTCGGAGAAGGGCGGCGTGCGGTAGCCTTCGGCGCCGAAGAACACCAGCCCCAGCCCGACCATGGCCACGTGGGCAGCCACCGAGACGATGAGCAGGACCAGCACCGAGGCCTCGGCGATGGGCTGGTACACCAGGCGGTACATCATGGGTCCCAGGGGCACCACCACCAGCAGCGCGGCGAAGACCTGCACGGCCAGCGGCAGATCGGGCAGCGGCAAGGCCTTGAGCAGGCCCAGCAGCGCCAGCGGATAGGCCAGGTTGAGGCCGAGGATGGCCGCCAGGCGCCGCTGCTGCCCCGCCTTGAGCGCCGCGTAGCCGTCGAGGACGGCCACCGCGCAGCCCGCGATCAGCAGCAGCCAGATGGTGCCCGGCAGCCGCCCGGCGTCCATCATCGCCAACGTCAGCGCGCCGTAGGCGACGAACTCCCCCTGCGGGATGAAGATCACCCGCGTGACCGCGAACACCAGTACCAGCGCGAGCGCCAGCAGGGCATAGATGGCCCCGTTGGTGATGCCGTCCTGCCCCAGGATCAGGGCGATCTGCAAATCCATGGACGAACCCTCCCGCCCCACCGGGGCCGCGTCGCTCCGGGGTGCGGTGTGTGAACTCTGAAGGACGGTGCCGGCGAACCGAAGACGGCGCGATCCGGCAACCAGATACCGTTCGGGCTGAGCCTGTCGAAGCCCGATTACTGCCAATGCCCTTCGACAGGCTCAGGGCGAACGGTGCCGCTAGATGACCGGCAGCGGTTCGACAACCCGCGGGCCGGACGGACGGGATTACTTCACCAGCTTCCAGGCGCCGTTCTGGATCTGCACCATGACGCGGGCGCGCTGGTCCAGGCCCAGGTGATCGGTGGGGCTCATGGTGAAGATGCCGTGGGCGCCCGCCACTTCCTTCAAGCCTTCCAGGGCGTCACGCATGGCGGCGCGGAACTCGGCCGTACCCGGCCTGGCCGTCTTCAGCGCCTCCGGCACCGCGGCCTGCATCAGCAGGGCGGCATCCCAGGCGTGGGCGCCGAAGGTGGACACGCTGCCCTTGCCGTGGGCCGCCTCGTACTTGGCGATGTAGTCCAGGGCGGACTTCTTGACCGGGTTGCTGTCGGCCAGTTGCTCGGCCACCAGCACCGGGCCGGCGGGCAGGAAGGTGCCTTCGCAGTCCTTGCCGCACACGCGCAGGAAGTCGTTGTTGGCCACGCCGTGGGTCTGGTAGACCTTGCCCTTCCAGCCCCGCTCCACCAGCGCCTTCTGGGGCAGGGCGGACGGAGTGCCGGAACCGGCGATGAACATGGCGTCCGGGCGGGCCGACATGAGCTTGAGCACCTGGCCGGTCACCGAGGTGTCGACCCGGTTGAAGCGCTCGTTGGCGACGACCTTGATGCCGCGCGCCTCGGCGATGGCCTTGAACTGCTCGTACCAGCCTTCGCCGTAGGCGTCCGCGAAGCCGATGAAGCCGACCGTCTTCACGCCGTTGTCGGTCATGTGCTCCACGATGGCGGTGGACATCTGGGCGTCGTTCTGCGGCGTCTTGAAGACCCAGCGCTTCTTGTCGTCCACCGGCTCCACGATGCGCGCGGAGGCCGCCATGGAGATCAGCGGCGTCTTGCTCTCCGCGGCCACGTCGATCATGGCGAGGGAATTCGGCGTGATGGTGGAGCCCAGCACCACGTCCACCTTGTCCTCGGACACCAGCTTGCGGATGTTCTTCACCGCGGTAGTGGTGTCGGAGGCGTCGTCGAGCACGATGTAATTGACCTTCTCCCCGGCGATGGTGGAGGGCAGCAGGGCCAGGGTGTTCTTTTCCGGGATGCCGAGCGAGGCCGCGGGGCCGGTCGCGGACACGACCACGCCCACGGTGAGGTCGGCCTGGGCGGCGGTGGCCGCGAAGGCGAGGCCGATGGCGGCGAACAGCGTCTTCTTGAGCTTCATGGTGTCTCCTCCTCTTGGTTTGTATGAGCAAACGGGCCTGAGGGGTTGCCCGGCTGCCTGTGGCACGAAATTATCACATCACTAATTCGTTTGAAAATAACAAATATCTGGAGGGCCGGGGCAATCGCATGAAACCGCGGTTTGCTTTTGCCGCTGCGCCCCCTCTCCCCGGCCCTCTCCCGCGAGGGGAGAGGGAGAAAACCGGTACCCGGACGAACGTTCCGGGGCAAGACTCCCCTCTCCCCTTGCGGGAGAGGGGTTGGGGAAGAGGGGGGCGGCCGCCGGGGGCCGTCTCGGTCCGTTCATGCGATTACACCCGCTCGATGACCATGGCGATGCCCTGCCCCACCCCGATGCACATGGTGCACAGCCCGTAGCGCCCGCCCGTGGCTTCGAGCTGGCGCAGCGCGGTGAGCACCAGGCGCGCCCCCGAGGCCCCCAGCGGATGTCCCAGGGCAATGGCGCCGCCGTTGGGGTTCACGTGGGCCGCGTCGTCCGGCAGGCCGAGCTGGCGCAGCACCGCCAGCGATTGCGCGGCGAAGGCCTCGTTGAGCTCGATGACGTCCATGCGGTCGAGCGTGAGGCCGGCCTTTTCCAGCACCTTGCGCGAGGCCGGCGCCGGGCCGATGCCCATGATGCGCGGCGCCACGCCGGCGGTGGCCATGGCGACGATGCGCGCCCGCGGAATCAGCCCATGGCGGGCGAGGCCGGTTTCGGAAGCCAGCAGCAGGGCCACGGCGCCGTCGTTGACACCCGAGGCGTTGCCGGCGGTCACCGTGCCGTCCGGGCGCACCACGCCCTTCAGCTTCGCCAGGGCCTCCAGAGTGGTGGCGCGGGGATGCTCGTCTGCGGAGACCAGCAGCGGCTCGCCCTTCTTCTGCGGAATGGGCACGGGCACGATCTCGCCGGCGAAGAAGCCGCGCCCGGCCGCTTCCGCATAACGCACCTGGCTCCTCAGCGCGAAGGCGTCCTGGTCGGCGCGGGAGACGGCGAAGTCCGTGGCCACGTTCTCCGCGGTTTCGGGCATGGAGTCGATGCCGTATTGCGCCTTCATCAGCGGATTGACGAAGCGCCAGCCTATGGTCGTGTCCTCGATCCTGGCGCTGCGGGAAAAGGCCGATTCGGCCTTGCCCAGCACGAAGGGCGCACGGCTCATGGATTCCACGCCGCCAGCGATCATCAGGTCCGCCTCGCCGGCGCGGATGGCCCGCGCCGCGGTGCCGGCGGCGTCCATGCCGGAGCCGCACAGGCGGTTGATCGTGGCGCCGGGCACGTCCACCGGCAGCCCCGCCAGCAGCCCCGCCATGCGCGCCACGTTGCGGTTGTCCTCGCCGGCCTGGTTGGCACAGCCGTAGTAGATGTCGTCCACCGCCGCCCAGTCCACGCCCGGGTTGCGTTCCATGAGGGCGCGGATGGGCAGTGCGCCCAGGTCGTCGGCGCGCACGCCGGCAAGGGCGCCGGCATAGCGGCCGATGGGGGTGCGGATGCCGTCGCAGATGTAGGCGTCGGTCAGGCCTGTCATGTCTCTCCTCCTTGGTGGGCACGGCGGTCTGTGCCGCCTGCGCCCGTTCTTCGTTTCCCCGCCGCTAGTGCGCCGGGGCCTTGTCCTTCGGTTTCGGCTTTTCCTTGTTCACCAGGCCCTTGACGCCGTTGAGCACGATGGCGGTGATCACCGGCGCCATGTCGGCGTGGGTGAAGCGGCCTTCGGCCCGCAGCCAGGTGAAGGTCCAGTTGATCATGCCGAACAGGATCATCGCCACGGGCTTGTCCAGGTGGCGGCGCTTCAGACCCGGCTCCACGCGCTCGATGGCGTCGGCGAAGGCCGCCACCACGCGGCGCTGCTTGGCGACCACGCGCTCCCCCTGTTCGGGCGAGAGGAACTTCACGTCCTGCACCAGCACCATGTGCTGGTTCTGGGAATGTTCGTACTCTTCCAGGAAGCGCGTCAGCAGCGCCGCCAGGTGGGCTTCCGGTTCGAGGGCCTCGGCTTCCACGCCGGCGATGATGGCCAGCAACTGGTCCATGTAGCTGTCCGCGATGTCGAACAGGATGTGTTCCTTGTCGCGGTAGTAGTGGTAGAGCAGCGGCTTGGACACGCCGCAGGCCTTGGCCAGCTCCGCCATGGACGCGCTGGGGAAGCTGTGCGCGGCAAACAGGCGCGCGGCTTCCGCCAGGATGGCGGCGCGCTGCAGTTCGAAGGTGGGGGCTTTTCCTCGGGCCATGGTTACACCGGTTGCCAGCGTTGCATGAAGGGGGCCGCGCATGACGGCGCGCTGCGGAAATCCATTCCGCTTCGCCCGCGACCATACACGCTTGCAAGCCCTTGCTCCACTGGGGAATCCCTCAGCGCTCGTCGAAACTGATGACCACCCGCTCGGTGAGCGGATGGGCCTGGCAGGTCAGCACGTAGCCGGCGTCCACGTCCGGCTGTTCCAGCGTGTAGTTCTTGTCCATGCGCACCTTGCCCTCCACCACCTTGGCGCGGCAGGTGCAGCACACGCCGCCCTTGCAGGAGTACGGCAGGTCCATGCCGGCGCGCAGGGCCACGTCCAGGATGGACGGATCGCTGGCGTGGAACTCCATCTCCCGGCGCAGGCCGTCGGCCACGACGACGACGGTGGCCTGGGGCGCGTCGCCCGGCTCGACGTGGTGGGCCGGGGCGGCGTCCGGCACGCCGAAGCGTTCCAGGTGCACGTGGTCGGCGGCCATGCCGGCCTCCAGCAGGGCCAACTCCACTTCGTCGATCATGGCGCCGGGGCCGCAGATGAAGACATCGTCCATGTCCTCCACCGGCAGCAGGGTGTCGAGGAAGGCGCGGACCTTGGCCGCGTCCAGCCGGCCGTTGAAGAGCGGCACCTCCTGCTCCTCGCGGGAGAACAGGCTGTACAGCGTGAAGCGGGCCAGGTAACGGTTCTTGATGTCCTCCAGGGCCTCGCCGAACATGGCGCTGGCCTGGCGGCGGTTGCCATAGACCAGCGTGAAGCGGCTCTTCGGCTCGGCGGCCAGCGTGGTCTTGATCAGGGACAGGACGGGGGTGATGCCGCTGCCCGCCGCGAAGGCCACGTAGTGTTTGGCGTGGGCCGGGTCCAGGGGGGTGTGGAAGCGCCCTTCCGGGGTCATCACCTCCAGCACGTCGCCCACCCGGATGCCGCCGTTGGCCCAGGTGGAGAAGCGCCCGCCGGCCACCTTCTTGATGGCGACGCGCAGTTCGTGGTCGTCCACGCCGGCGCAGATGGAGTAGGAGCGGCGCACTTCCTCGCCGTCCACGCGGGCCTTCAGCGTCAGGTGCTGGCCCTGCACGAAGCGGTATTCATCGGCCAGCTCCGCCGGCACGTCGAAGCGCAGGCTCACCGCGTCGGCGGTCTCGCGCCGCACTTCGGCCACTTTCAGGGGATGGAATCTGGGGGTCATTTCGTCGTCTCCGGCGACCGTCTGGCGCGGTCTCGCTCAAATGGGCTTGAAGTATTCGAAGGGCTCGCGGCAGGCGCGGCAGCGGTACAGGGCCTTGCAGGCGGTGGAGCCGAATTCGGACAGGCGTTCGGTGTCGGTGGAGCCGCAGTGCGGGCAGGTCTGCGACTTCGCCACGAACCGGATCGGCTGCACGCCGCCGGCCGCCGCGGTGCCCGACGGCGGGGCAATGCCGTAGGCGCGCAGCTTGTCGCGGGCGGCATCGCCCATCCAGTCCGTGGTCCACGCCGGGTCGAGGCGGGTTTCGATGTCCACCGCTCCGGCGCCGGCCGCGGCGAGCGCGGCGCGGATGCTGTCGGCGATGACCTCGGTGGCCGGACAGCCGGAATAGGTCGGCGTGACCACCACCCGCAGGCCGCCGGCGCGGGAGGCCACCTCGCGCACGATGCCGAGTTCGACCACCGAGACCACCGGGATCTCGGGGTCCGGCACGTCGCCGAGCACCTGCCAGGCCTGGGATTCGGTCAGCATCACCGTCACCATTGGGCGCCGGGGTAAGTGCGCTGCATGGTTTGCATGGTCGCCAGCAGGTGGCCCATGTGCTCGGAATGGCGGCCGAACTTGCCGTAGCTGGCGAAGGGCGTGCGCGCCGGCACGGTGAGCGTGGCCTCCACGAGCACCGGCACCACGGCGGCTTCCCAGTCGGCTTCCAGGTTGTGCCAGGCGGGGCCGATGCCCGCGGCGGACACCGCATCGTCGATGGGATTGGCGGCGAAGAACTCGGCCGTGTAGGGCCACAGGTAGTCCAGCGCGGCCTGGGCCTTGTCGTGGGAGACGTCGGTGCCGTCGCCCAGGCGGATCACCCATTCGCCGGCGTGGCTCAGGTGGTAGCGCGCCTCCTTCAGGCTCTTGGCGGCGACGGCGGCCAGTTCCGCGTCGCTGCTCGCCGTCAGGCGCTGGTAGAGCGGCACCTGGAAGGCGGCGAAGAGGAAGTTGCGCACCACGGTGCGGCCGAAGTCCTCGTTGGGCAGCTCGGCCAGGGTCAGGTTGCGGTAGTCCCGCTCCCCGCGCAGGAAGGCGAGCTGGTCCTCGTCCCGGCCGCGGCCTTCCAGCCTGCCGGCGTGGGTCAGCAGCAGGCGGGCCTGGCCGATGAGGTCGAGCGCGGTGTTGGCGAGCGCCATGTCCTCTTCCAGCACCGGCGCGTGGCCGCACCATTCGGAGAGGCGCTGGCCGAGGATCAGGGCGTTGTCGCCCAGGCGCAGCACGTACTCGATGTGCCCGGGGGCGGCGGTGTTCCGTTGGGTCATGAGTGTCTCCCCCGCTTCACATGTGATCGACTTCTTCGGGCAAGGTGTAGAAGGTCGGGTGGCGGTAGATCTTGTCCTCCGCCGGATCGAACAGCTCGGGCTTGGCGTCCGGGTCCGAGGCGACGATGTCGCTCGCCTTCACGACCCAGATGGAAACCCCTTCCTGGCGGCGGGTGTAGACGTCCCGCGCCACCTGCAGCGCGAGCTTCGCATCGGGCGCATGCACGCTGCCGCAATGCTTGTGGTCGAGTCCGTTGCGGCTGCGGACGAAGACTTCCCACAGCGGCCATTCCTTGCGTTCCATCGTGCTCTCCTTGCCGCCGAAGGCGGCGCTATAACCTCCTCCCCCCTTCAAGGGGGGAGGCCGGGAGGGGGGATGGGTTTCGGTTCAGTCCGCCTCCACCCGCAAGAAACCCATCCCCACCCTGTCCCTCCCCTTGAAGGGGAGGGGACCCTCTTCATTCGCTTTGTCGACGCCTCAGGCGGCGTCCTTCTCCCTCACAGCCCGCTTACGTGCGTGCTCCAGCGCTGCCTCCCGCACCCAGGCGCCGTCCTCCCAGGCCTTCACCCGTGCCGCCAGCCGATCCACGTTGCACTGGCCGTGCCCCTGGACCACGTTCCAGAACTCGTCCCAGTCGATGGCGCCGAAATCGTAGTGACCGCGCTCCGCGTTCCACTTCAGGTCCGGGTCCGGCAGGCTCACGCCCAGCACCTCGGCCTGCTTCACGGTGGCGTCCACGAACTTCTGCCGCAGGTCGTCGTTGGAGATGCGCTTGATGCCCCAGCGCGTGGTCTCGGTGTGCACGCTGTCCTTGTCGTGGGGGCCGAACATCATGATGGACGGCCACCACCAGCGGTTCACCGCGTCCTGCACCATGTCGCGCTGCTCGGGCGTCCCGCGCATCATCGCCAGCAGCAGGTCGTAGCCCTGGCGCTGGTGGAAGGATTCCTCCTTGCAGATGCGCACCATGGCGCGGGAGTACGGGCCGTAGCTGCACTTGCACAGGGGGATCTGGTTCATGATCGCCGCGCCGTCCACCAGCCAGCCGATCACGCCGATGTCCGCCCAGTTCAGCGTGGGGTAGTTGAAGATGGAGCTGTACTTGGCCTTGCCCGACAGCAGCGCCTCATAGAGCTCGTCGCGGGATACGCCCAGGGTTTCCGCGGCGGCGTACAGATAGAGGCCGTGGCCGCCCTCGTCCTGCACCTTGGCGAGCAGGATGGCCTTGCGCTTGAGGCTGGGGGCACGGGTGATCCAGTTGCCTTCGGGCAGCATGCCGACGATTTCCGAATGGGCATGCTGGCTGATCTGGCGGATCAGGGTCTTGCGGTAGGCCTCGGGCATCCAGTCCTTGGCCTCGATGAAGCCGCCCGCGGCGATCTTCGCGTCGAACTCGGCCTGGTAGGCGGGGTTCTCCACCTTCTTCGGGCCCCTGGCCTCGCCGTCCGGGATGCTGAGTGATTGGGTATACATATATGTGCTCGCTCTCTCTGTGGGGTGCGGCGGCAGGAACCGCCGCGTGCGGACTCACCCCTTGGGCCGGCGGTCGATGACGCGCTTGGCCTTGCCGACGGTGACCCGCTCGATGCTGAAGGGCTCGCCCACGACCACCTTGGCGGACACGCCGATCAGGCTCTTGATGTGGTGGGTGAGCTCCTTCGCCAGCGCCTCCTTCTGCTCCGGGTGGCGGCCGACGCCGGCCTCCGGGTTGATCTCCACCTTGACCGTGAGCGTGTCCATGTGGCCCTGCTTGTCCACCTCCAGCAGGTAGTGGGGCGCGAGCTTGGGGATCTTGCAGATCAGCTCCTCGATCTGGGTCGGGAACACGTTCACGCCGCGGATGATCAGCATGTCGTCCGAGCGCCCGGTGATCTTGGCCATGCGCCGCATGCTGCGGGCGGTGGGCGGCAGCAGGCGGGTGAGGTCGCGGGTGCGGTAGCGAATGACCGGCATGGCCTCCTTGGTCAGCGAGGTGAACACCAGTTCGCCCTCCTCCCCGTCGGGCACCACCTCGCCGGTTTCCGGGTTGATGATCTCCGGATAGAAGTGGTCTTCCCAGATCGTCGGGCCGTCCTTGGTTTCCACGCATTCGTTGGCCACGCCCGGACCCATCACTTCGGAGAGGCCGTAGATGTCCACCGCGTCCATGCCGGAGCGCTCCTCCATGGCCGCGCGCATAGCCGGCGTCCACGGCTCGGCGCCGAAGATGCCGATCTTGAGCGAGGTGCTCCTGGGATCGATGCCCATGCGCTCCATCTCGTCCAGGATGGTCAGCATGTAGGACGGCGTCACCATGATGATCTTCGGCTTGAAGTCCTGGATGATCTGGATCTGCTTCTCGGTCTGGCCGCCCGACATCGGCACCACGGTACAGCCCAGCTTCTCGGCGCCGTAGTGGGCGCCCAGGCCGCCGGTGAAGAGGCCGTAGCCGTAGGACACGTGCACCATGTCGCCCGGCCGCCCGCCCGAGGCGCGGATGGAGCGCGCCACCACGGTGGCCCAGGTGTCGATGTCCTTCAGCGTGTAGCCGACGACCGTCGGCTTGCCGGTCGTGCCGGAGGAGGCGTGCACGCGGGCGATCCTCTCCATGGGCACCGCGAACATGCCGAAAGGATAGTTGTCGCGCAGGTCGTGCTTGCTGGTGAAGGGGAACTTCGCCAGGTCGGCCAGGGACTTGAGGTCGTCCGGGTGCACGCCCTTCTCGTCGAACTTCTTCCTGTAGTGCGGCACGTTGTCGTAGGCGTGGCGCAGGCTCCACTTCAGGCGTTCGAGCTGCAGCGCGCGCAACTCGTCCTGGCTGGCCTTTTCGATGGGGTCGAGCTGGGGTGGGGTGAAGCTGTTGATGGGCATTGTTGTCTCCTCCTGGTTTCCGTCTGCTGCAGCGGCTCTGCGTCCGCCGTCAGCATATTCCTGTCTGGCTAGAGTTCGACCACCGGCCGGCCCTTGAGCCGGTAGGACTTGCCGCGCATGACCGCGATCAGCTCGCCCTTCTGGTTGGTGACCGTGATGTCGTACACGCCCGTGCGCCCGGCCTCGAACACCAGTTGCGCCGCGGCGGTGAGCAGGTCGCCCGGCCGGCCCGGCGCCATGAAATCCACGCTGATGCCCGAGGCCACGGTCTGCTCGTTGCCACTGTTGCAGGCGTAGGCGAAGGCCGTGTCGGCCAGCGTGGTGATGAGGCCGCCGTGGGCGATGCGAAAGCCGTTCAGCATGTCCTCGCGCACCGGCATGGTGAGGGTGGCGCGGCCCGGTCCGACGGCGGTGATCGTCATGCCCAGGCTCTGGGCGGCCTGGTCCTTGGCGAACATGCCGTCGCGCACCCGCTCGGCCAGGGTCTGCGGATCGAGTCCCTCGCTGATGTCGCGGTAGGAAGCTTCACTCATGAAAATTGGCTCCGGTAATGGCCTTGCGCTGCAACAGCGGCGAGACGCGGTAACGGGTGTCGAAATAGTGGGCGCACAGGTTGGTCAGCACGCGGGCGACGAAGGCAGTGCCCAGTTCGTCGGCCCAGGCCAGCGGCCCCTTCGGGTAATTGGTGCCGTAGCGCATGGCGGTGTCGATGTCGGCCGCCGTACCGATGCCGGCCAGCACCGCGTCGGCGGCCTCGTTGGCGAGCATGGCCACGGTACGCAGGCCCAGGAGGCCCGCCACGTCGTCCAGCCGCGTCACCGCCAGGCCGGCCGCCTGCAGCGTGCCGACCACGGCACGCCAGGCGCCCTGGCCGCACTGGTCGGCCACGGCAACCGCGAGGCGCGGCGTGGCGGCGTAGTCCAGGCAGAGGTCGAACAGCACCAGCTTGGGCACGTCCTCCTCCACCGCGCGACGGGTGGCGGTACGGCCATCGGACAGCACCAGACGCGCGCCGCCGATCTCCAGCCAGCCGGCACCGTGCCCGGATTCACCGGGCTTGCGCTCCATGGTGATGCCGGCCCCTTCCAGCCGGGCGATCAGCCCGCCGGCCACGCCCAGGTCGCCCACCACGGCCACGCGGCCTTCCGCGCCCTGGGGCGCTTCGGCCGCCGGCGCGGGGCGCGCGGCGCCTTCGGCGTAATCGTGGAAACCGCGCCCGCTCTTGCGCCCGAGGCGGCCGGCGAGCACCAGTTCCTGCTGGATCAGGCTGGGGGTGAAGCGCTTGTCGTTGAAACAGGCCTCGAACACGGACGAGGTCACGGCGAAGTTCACGTCGTGGCCGATCAGGTCCATCAGTTCGAGGGGCCCCATGGGGAAGCCGCAGCCTTCCCGAAGCACCGCGTCCAGCGTGGCCACGTCCGCCGCGCCTTCGCCCAGCACGCGCAGGCCTTCCGCGTAATAGGGCCGGGCGACGCGGTTGACGATGAAGCCCGGGGTGGATTTGGCATGCACCGCCACCTTGCCCCAGGCCCCGGCCGTGGCGTGCAGCGTGGCGGCCACGGCGGGATCGGTGGCGAGGCCCGAGACCACTTCCACCAGCTTCATGACCGGCGCCGGATTGAAGAAGTGCAGGCCGGCCACGCGCTGGGGGCGGGCCAGGGGCGCGGCCAGGGCGGTAATCGACAGGGACGAGGTGTTGCTGGCGAGGATGGCGTCCCCGGACAGCAGGCTTTCCAGTTCCGCGAACAAGGCGCGCTTGACCGCCAGGTCCTCGACGATGGCTTCCACCGCCAAGCCGGCGTCGCGGGCCGCGGCCAGGTCCATCACCGGCTGCACCCGTGCCGCGGCGGCGGTCGCGGCTTCGGCCGTCAGGCGGCCCCTGGCGGCGAGCTTGTCCAGCGCCGCGGCGATGCCGGCGCGGCCCCGGTCGGCGGCTTCCGCGCGGGAGTCATACAAGTAGACGGTGTGACCGGCCACGGCCGCCACCTGGGCGATGCCGCTGCCCATGGCGCCGGCGCCGACGACCAGCACCTTCACGTCGGGAGAAAGCGCAAGCGACACGGCTCAGTCCCCCTGGAAGCGCGGCGCGCGCTTTTCCATGAAGGCGGCCACGCCTTCCCGGTAGTCCTTGGAGCGCCCGCACACGGTCATGGCGTCCCGCTCCCGGTTCAACTGGGACTCGAAGTCCTCGCCGTCGCTGGTCCAGATCAGGCGCTTGGTCTGGGCGTAGCCGAAGGTCGGCCCCTGGGCGAGGCCGGCGGCGACCTGCTGCACGGTGGGCAGCAGGGCCTCGTCGTCCACGCACTTCCAGATCAGGCCCCAGGCTTCGGCCTGCTCGGCCGGCAGCTTGTCGCCCAGCAGGGCCAGGCCCAGGGCGCGGGCCGGACCCAGCAGGCGGGGCAGTATCCAGGTGCCGCCCGTGTCCGGGATCAGCCCCAGCTTGGCGAAGGACTGGATGAAGCTCGCCGAGCGGGCGGCGAACACCAGGTCACAGGCCAGCGCCAGGTTGGCGCCGGCACCGGCCGCCACGCCGTTCACCGCGGCGATCACCGGCAGGTCCAGCGCACGCAGGGCGAGCACCAGGGGCTTGTAGTTGCGCTCCACCGAGGCGCCCAGGTCCGGCGCCTCGTCGCCCGCGGCCACGGCCCGGTCGGACAGGTCCTGCCCGGCACAGAAGCCGCGCCCGGCGCCGGTCAGCACCAGCACGCGGATGCTGCCGTCGGCCCGGCCGGCCCTGACCGCGGCGAGGGCTTCGCGCACTTCCGCGTGCATCCGGTCGTTGAAGCTGTTCAGGCGTTCGGGCCGATTCAGCGTCAGCGTGGCCACGCCGGCCTCGACGCCGAAGACGATGGTTTCGAACGGCTGGGTTGGGGCGCCGCTGGTCGTGCTCATGTCTCCTCCATCCTTGTTCTTTCGCGCGCTGTGGGGCACGCTTCGTCTCTTGCGCGGGGCTTTTCGCCCTCTTGCGGCCGGGTGTTTTCGTTGTTTGACCGACCGGTCAATCAATAGTAATCTTGATCCAGATCAAAAAACAAGCACATTTTTTCACCCCCCGCGGACTTGTTCCGCCACCCCGAGACAAGGCGGTGCGTCAGACGCCGCCCCTGGAGGAGACACCATGGCTCACCCCCTGTTCGAAAAACATCGCGCCACGCTGGACGCCGCCGTGGAGGCCATCCACAACCGCGGCTACTGGACCCCCTACCCCGAGATGCCCAGCCCCAAGGTCTATGGCGAAACCGCCCTTGCCGACGGCAAGGCGGCCGTCGAGGCCCTGGCCGGGCGGGATTTCGCGCTGGACCAGCCGGGCACAAGCGGCTGGGCCGCGCCGGAGAAGAGTCCCTACGGCGTGAAGCTGGACGTGCGCTATCCGGTCTGCGAGGTGGAGGCGCTGATCGCCGCAGCCCAGGCCGCCATGCCGGGCTGGCGCCGGATCGGCGCCGAAGGCCGCGCGGGCGTGTGCCTGGAAATCCTCGACCGCCTCAACAAGAAGAGCTTCGAGATCGCCCACGCGGTGATGTACACCACCGGCCAGGGCTGGATGATGGCCTTCCAGGCCGGCGGACCCCACGCCCAGGACCGGGGCCTGGAGGCGGTGGCCTACGCCTGGGACGAGCAGCGCCGCATCCCGGCGACCAGCGTCTGGGAAAAGCCCCAGGGCAAGAACCCGGCGCTGAAGATGCAGAAACACTACGAGATCGTCGGCCGCGGCGTGGCGCTGGTGATCGGCTGCGGCACCTTCCCCACCTGGAACACCTATCCGGGCCTGTTCGCCGCGCTGGCGACGGGCAACCCGGTCATCGTCAAGCCCCACGGCAACGCCGTCCTGCCCGCGGCCATCACCGTGAAGATCGCCCGCGAGGTGTTGGCGGAAGCCGGCCTGGACCCCAACCTGGTGAGCCTGGCGGTGGTGGAAAAACGCGCCGCCACCCAGGCGCTGGCCACCCACCCGGCGGTGAAATCCATCGACTTCACCGGCGGCAACGTCTTCGGCCAGTGGCTGCTGGACCATGCCAGGCAGGCCCAGGTGTATGCGGAACTGGCCGGCGTGAACAACGTGGTCATCGAATCCACCAACGAGTACAAGGCCATGCTGCGCAACCTGGCCTTCACGCTGAGCCTGTACTCCGGCCAGATGTGCACCACCACCCAGGCCATCCTGGTGCCGGCCGGCGGCATAGCGACGGACCAGGGCCACAAGAGCTTTGACGAAGTCGCCGCCGACCTGGGTGCGGCCATCACCAAGTTCCTTTCCGATGTGAACGTGGCCACCGCGGTGCTCGGCGCCATCCAGTCCGAGGCCACGCTGGCGCGCATCGAGGAATGCCAGTCCGGCGAGTACGGCAAGGTGGTGCTGGCCTCCACGAAGATCGCCCACCCGGAATTCCCCGCTGCCGAAGTGCGCACACCCGTGCTGCTCGCCTGCGACGCGGCCGACGAGGCGAGCTACATGGAAGAGCGCTTTGGCCCCATCGCCTTCGTCGTCAAGGTGGCGGACGGCGCGGAAGCGGTGCGGCTGTCGGAACGCATCGTGCGCGAGCACGGCGCGCTGACCGTGGGCGTGTATTCCACCCGGGCGGACGTGATCGAGGCCATGACCGAGGCGACGCTCGCCGCCGGCGTGGCCCTGTCCATCAACCTGACCGGCGGCGTGTTCGTGAACCAGTCGGCGGCCTTCTCCGACTACCACGGCGTGGGCATGAACCCGGCCGCCAACGCTTCCTACTCGGACGCGGCCTTCGTCGCCAACCGCTTCCGTGTGGTGCAGCGGCGGTATCACGTCGAATAGGTTCCGACCACGGTCCAGGCGCCGGCGGGTTTTCCCCCTCCCCTTGAAGGGGAGGAGTGATATCGCCACGCGTCAAGCACTGGTCCCCGCAAGGAGCAACAACCCATGCCCTGCTACGAAATCGACGGCCTGCGGCCCGTCATCCACCCGGACGCCTTCGTGCACCCGGACGCGGTGCTGATCGGCGACGTCATCGTCGGCCCGCGCTGCTACGTGGCGCCGCTGGCGTCCCTGCGCGGCGACTTCGGCCGCATCGTGCTGGAGGAAGGCAGCAACCTGCAGGACACCTGCGTCATGCACGGCTTTCCCGGCACCGACACGGTGATCGAGGCCGACGGCCACGTGGGCCACGGCGCCGTGCTGCACGGCTGCCGCGTGGGCAGGAACGCGCTCATCGGCATGAACGCGGTGATCATGGACAACGCCGTGGTGGGCGAATCGGCCATCGTCGGCGCCTGCGCCTTCGTCAAGGCCGGCATGGAAATCCCGCCGCGCTGGCTCGCCGCCGGCATGCCCGCCAAGCTCATGCGCGCGCTGACGGAGCAGGAGATGGCCTGGAAGGTGGACGGCACGCGCTGCTACCAGGACCTCACGCTGCGCAGCCTGTCCACGCTGAAGTCCTGCGCGCCGCTGACCGGGATGGAGCCGGGCCGCAAACGCTTCGAGTTCCCCGGCGTGGTGCCGCTGGTGGATGTGAAGAAGGGCGGCTGACGCGGGCACGGAGCCCCGCGCTACACTGCGGGCCTTGTCGCCAGCCTGCCGGAATGATGAACACCGAAGCCCCCTCCTCCGCCCCCGTCTCCTCCACCTCTTCCCGCACCCGCGTCGAGACCGCCCTGCGCACGCTCGGCATGCCCGCCGACATCGTCGAGTTCGGCACGCTCACGCGCACCAGCGCCGAGGCCGCCGCGGCCATCGGCTGCGAGGTGGCGCAGATCGCCAAGTCGGTGGTGTTCCGCGGCAAGACCTCGGACGCCTGCGTCGTGGTCATCGCCAGCGGCGCGGACCGCATCGACGAGAAGAAGCTCGCCGCCGAGATCGGCGAGAAGGTCGGGCGGGCGGATGCGGATTTCGTGCGCCGGCGCACCGGCTTCGCCATCGGCGGGGTGGCGCCGGTGGGTCACGCGGGCGAGGTCACGCTGCTGGTGGACCGCGCCCTGTGGGCGCTGGACCCGATCTGGGCCGCGGCCGGCACGCCCAACGCGGTGTTCCGCCTGTCGGCCGACGACCTGCACCGCATCCCCGGCATCCGCGTCGTGGACGTGCGCCAAATCTGAAATGAAACACACCATGCCTGCACCGTGCGCAAGCCCCTCTCCCCTCGCGGGAGAGGGCCGGGGAGAGGGGGCGCTCGATGCAGGCACGGCGCCCGTCCCAGCCCCCTCTCCCCAACCCCTCTCCCGCGAGGGGAGAGGGAGCACAGCCATCCCGTTTCATGCGTCGTGGGTCGCGCCGGGCGCGGTGGAGCAACTGAGATGACCACCCCGCCACGCCTGGGCAATCTCCTCGCCTCCCTGCCGCCGCCGGGCGGCGAGGAGCGCTTCGAGACCCTGTTCGAGACGCCCCACTGCCGCATCGAGCGCATCGTTTCCCACGGCCACGCCAGCCCGCCCGGGTTCTGGTACGACCAGGCGGACGACGAATGGGTGATGCTGGTGCAGGGCAGCGCGGAACTGGCTTACGACGACGGCCGCACGCAGGCGCTGGCCCCGGGCGACTGGGTGCTGATCCCGGCCCGCCGCCGGCACCGGGTGAACGCGACCGGCCCGGTCACGGTGTGGCTCGCCGTCCATTGCCGCCCCCGGACACCGCCACCCCGGGAACCCATGCCCTAGGGTCGGTTGTCATGCACGGCACGCTCCTCGCTCAGCACCGCGAAGCATTCCCCGGCCGACAGCACGGGATGGAACAGCCTGCCCTGTATCTGGCTGCAGCCGAGTTCCATCAACACCTCGAGATCCCGGACGTGCTCCACTCCTTCGGCCATCACTTCCAGCCCCAGCCGCCGGCCCAGGGTCAGAATCGCCTCGACGACGGCGCGGTTGCCGCCGCTGACGCCGACGCCGTCCACGAAGCCGCGGCCGATCCTGAGGCGGTCGAGCGGCAGGGTGCGCACGTGGGCGAGCGAGGCATGGCCGCTGCCGAAATCATCCAGCGCAATGCGCACGCCGACGCGCCGCAGCCCGTCCAGATTGCCGACGACCTCGTCCAGGCCGCCCATCAGCGCGGTTTCGGTGATCTCCACTTCAAGCGCATCGGGCGGCAGTCCATGGTGTGCCAGCAGTGCGCCGACGCGCTCGGCGAAGCCCGCCTGACGCAATTCATGGGGTGACGCCTTGACCGCCAGCGGCATCCCGAAACCGGCCTGGCGCCATTGCGCGGCCTGGCGGCAGGCCGCCCGCAGCACCCAGTCGCCGAGCGCCAGGATCAGCCCCGACTCTCCGGCCGGCGGCACGAAACGGCCCGGCCCGACGCCGCCGAACAGCGGATGCGCCCAGCGCACCAGGCATTCGATACCGATGATGCGCCCCTGCGGCACCGAGACCTGCGGCTGGTAATGCAGGCTCAAGCGCCCGTCCGCGCCGTGCAGCGCCTCCTTCAACGCCGCGGCCGGCGACACCTCGGCGGCCGGCTCCTGCCCGGCGGCATGGAAGCAGTAGTATCCGCGGCCTTCGCGCTTGGCGCGGTACATCGCCTGGTCGGCGTGGCCGAGCGCCGCTTCGGCATGCACCGCGTCGCGCGGCACCAGGCAGATGCCGATGCTGGCGTGGGCCGGCACCTGCCGCCCGCCGCCCAGGGGCACCGGCGCGTCGAGCGCCAGCAGCAGCTTGCGCGCAACCGCCGCGGCATCGCGCTCGCCGTTCAGGTCCTGGGCGACGACGACGAACTCGTCGCCGCCGAAGCGGGCCAGCATGTCGCCCTGGCGCAAGGCTGTCTGCAGGCGGCGCGCGCACACCGCGAGCAGTTCGTCGCCGGCGCTGTGGCCGAAGCTGTCGTTGACCCGCTTGAAGTCGTCGAAGTCGATGAACATCACCGCCGCGAGCCGGCCGTTGCGCCCGGCCAGGCCGATCGCCTCGTCGATGCGCCGCACCAGCGCCACGCGGTTGGGCAGCCCGGTCAGCGCGTCGTGGGTGGCGTGATGCGCGAGCCGGCGCTCCAGCCCGGCGCGTTCGCTCAGATCGCGCGCGACCACGGAGTAGCGCGCGGTGCCGCCATCGACGCCGGGGTGGGCGATCAGGACCAGCGACACCGGCACCATGGCGTCGGCCGCCACCATGCGGCTTTCGCCGACGAACACCCGCTGGCGGCGCGCGATGTCGAGCATGCAGGCCAGCTCGTCGTGGACGGCGGGCTCGAACAGATCGGGCAGCCGATGCACCGGCGCCGCATCTCCGGCCGCCGCGAAGGCGGCCTGCGCGGCGGGATTCAGATAGACCAGACGCAGCCCGCCGTCGGCCTGTATGACCCAGTCCGGCGACTCGGCGATGATCTCCAGCAGGCCGTCGCGCCCGTTCCCGGGCTGCGCCGCTTCCGTCCGCCGCCGCGTGCCGGCGCGGACGGGCGCAGTGCTCCCCGCCTCCACGGGCGCTTCCCGCCAGGTCGCCTTTCCGCTTCCCCGCCTTTCTCTTGTCATTGTCCGCTTCGTTCCCGGCATGGCCGCCAGGGGATGACTATCGGATAACCGATGAAGATAGCACTTGCTGTTTTAAACAACAAGCTTTCGCTTGTTTAGCAACTGCTGTCGCTCCGGCACTATCATCCGCATGGAAATTGCCCAGATCCGTCGCCTCCGACTCCGCCAATGGATCGACGAAGACCCCTGCTCCAAAGGCAACGTGACGTCCTGGTGCAACCACTACAGCCAGTTCTCGTTTCGCGACGCGGACGATTCGCCGATCAGCCCGACCTACATCCGCCAGATCGTCCCCAAGCGCAGCGCCCCGACCCGCAACCTGGGCGAGAAGGCCGCACGCCGGCTGGAGAGGATAGGCGGCAAGGAGGCCGGCTGGCTGGACCGCCTCGACGACGGCACACCGGCGGCAGCCGCCGCGGCGGAAGATGCGCGCGGCGCGGTGCGGACCTTCCGTACCGCGCCGGTTGCCGCGCACGGCCTGCCGGTGCTCGCGGCCGAGGAGATCGTGCAGGGCGGCGGCGAACTGCCGGAGCGTTTCATCTGGGAGGCCGAAGACGACATGATGCCCGGCGGCATCGTGCCGGCGCCGCGCGGGCAGTGGGTGGTGCTCGACGCCACCGTCGAATGCGAACCGGGCGACGTGGTGCTGGTCCGCATCGGCAGGCAGCGCCCGCTGCTGCGCCGCATCACCGGCATGGGCAGCGCCCGCCAGCTCGTCACCAATGCCGGCGGCGAACCGGCACGGCCGGTCACGGCGGACTGTACGATCCTCGCCGTCGCCCTCTACAGCCATCCCCGGCCGCTCGAACGCCGGCGCCGCATTTGACCGGGATCATTCCCTTGCCCCGCGGATCGTCTAACGTTGGTTGCGTCCCCCAGCACACCCTTTCCCGGCCGATGGCGAAGAAGTTTCCCCTGCATCCCAGACACCCCGAGCGTATCTGCTGGGGGTGCGACAAGTATTGCCCGGCGGATTCCCTGGCCTGCGGCAACGGTTCGGGCCGCACCCAGCATCCGGCCGAACTGCTGGGGGAGGACTGGTACACCTATGGCGACTGGGGGCTGGACGTCGAGGCGCCCGAGCCAGACGCCGGCGCTCAAGCCTCGAAGCCCTCGCCGGTAGCGAAGAAGTGACCGCCGGCGCGGTAGCGGATGGTGCGCCGCCGCCCCTGCGGGGCGCCCCCTCTCCCCGGCCCTCCCCCGCAAGGGGGGAGGGTGCACAGCGACACCCGCAGCACGGCTAGCTTATCTAAACAGTATTGGCCCTTCAGGCGGCGCGGAACTGGCGGATGGACTCCCGCCGCGGCGGCGCGGCCTCGGCGATGGCGTGGCCCTGCGCCAGCACACCCGTGGCCGCCCTCAGCTCGTCCAGCAGTTCCCCCTGCGCGACCCGGGTGAACACCACGCTCGTACCGTGGACAGCGGCCAGTTCCACCAGGCGTCCGCGTTCGTCCCCGTTGCGCAGGTAGCGCACGTCGATCTTGATGAAGTTGGGGCGCATCTGGCCCAACACCGCCTCCGCATCCGCCAGCGAGGCCACGTTGGCCGCGACGCGAAAGCCGTTGATGCGGTAGTTGGCGTGCACGAAGGACAACAGGCGCAGGTCGCGGCAGGCCACTTCGGGCGTCTCGATGACGACGTTGCCCGAACGCACCTGCAGCACGTCCAGCACGCGGCGGAAGGCGGCGCCGTGATCCTCGCTCACGGCGGCGAGCAACCGCCCATGGACGTTGAGGAAGAGCAGTTCGTCCTCCTCCGTGCGCAGGTCGTTGAGCACGTGCAGGGTGCGGCACAGGCGGTCGAGGCCCACCAGGGTCGCGTCGTCGGCGACCAGGGAAAACAGGTTCCACGGCGACAGCGCGGCCTCGCCGCCGGCATGGCAGCGCACGAAGGCCTCGTAGCCGATGGCTTGCCCGCTCGCCACGTCGATGATGGGTTGATAGACGCTGGACAGCTCCGCACCCAGGAAGCGCCCCAGGACCACGCCCGACTCATGGCGGCGCAGCGATTGCCCCGGCTGCCAGTCCAGCGGCAGCCAGTCGAAGCGGTCGGTCGTCTTGTTGTTGCCCGCGCGAGTATTCATCGCACACCCCATGCCATGCGTATTTCCGTTGACGCTGCAAAGTCTAGCCATTGGCGCACGTCCGCCCAAACAGGAAATACTGCAAAGGATTTCGGCAGCCGAGCACACCGCGACGGATAAGCAAAGCAGAATTTCTTCCTTCGCAGCGGAGCCCGCCCTGACGATACTCGCGGAACATCCATCGGGAGCAGCGAGCATGCTGAGCACCTTGATCGTACCGGGGCTGAACGGCAGCGGCCCGACGCACTGGCAGAGCTGGTTCGAGACCCTGCTGCCCGAAGCCCGCCGCGTGGAACAGGAAGACTGGAGCACCGCCGAACTGGCGCGCTGGCGCGACCGCGTGCTGGCCCGCATCGACGGTTCCGTCGGCCGCGTGGTGCTGGTGGCGCACAGCTTCGGCTGTCTGGCCAGCGTGGCCGCGGCGGCCGAGCAGCCCGACCGCATCGCCGGCGCGCTGCTGGTGGCACCGGCCGATCCGCGCAAGTTCGGCGTGGGCCACCTGCTGCCCTCCGGCCATCTCGGCTTCCCCAGCATCGTCGTGGCCAGCACCGACGATCCCTGGGTGTCCCTGGCCACCGCCCGCCACTGGGCCGGCCGCTGGGCGAGCCGCTTCATCAACGTGGGCGCCCGGGGCCACATCAACGTGGATTCCGGCTTCGGCCCCTGGCCCGAAGGCTTCGAGCTGTACGAGTCGCTGGTCGCCACCATCCTGCGCCCGGCGGGTGTCGCCGCCGGCCGTCGCCCCGCTTCGCCGAACCGGTATCGCACCCAGGACTTCAAGACCGGCCTGCCGGGCATCCGGCAACGATTCGCCCCCCTGTAATCCCCATCCGCGCCCCGGCGCCCCCTGGCCCCGCGCCGGGAGGCGGACCGGCGCGCCTGCCTTCTCCCCACCTCTCCCCATCGTGACCGAGCCCCACCTCCCGCCCCTGCCCGCGGACAACCGCCTCATCGACCTCCCCACCGCCGTGCGCCGCTACGCCTTCGACGGCATGCAGTACGCCGGCGGCGCCGGCCTGCCGGTAGGCGCCGACGCCATCGCCTTCGGCCGCGAACTGCTGCGCCAGGGGCGGCGTGGACTGCATGCGGTGTTCCACTGCAACACGCAGCAGACCAACCTGCTCGCCGCTGCCGGCGCGCTGGACCGGCTGGAATGCGGCTTCTCCGGGCTGGAAGGCTTCGGCTTCGCCAACGGCCTGCGGCGCGCAGTGGAAAGCGGCCAACTGCTGCTGGAGGACTACTCCAACCTGGCCATGCCGCTGCGCTTCCTCGGCGGCGCGCTGAACTGGCCCTTCGTGCCGACCACCTCGTGCATCGGCTCGGACATCCAGGCCGTCAGCGCCTTCGCCCCCGACGAGGTGCCGGCGCGCAGCAAGATTCCCGCCGTGCGCGATCCCTTCGGGGGGCGCGAGATCGGCGCCCTCTCGCCCCTGCGCCCGGACCTGGCCGCCATCCACGTCACCCTGGCCGACCCGCGCGGCAACGGCATCGTCATCGGCAGCGAATGGAGCCGCTTCGAACTGTCCCGCGCCGCCCGCCGCGTGGTGCTGGTGGCCGACCACATCGTGGATACCGACTGCATGCGCCAGTTTCCCAACCTGGTGCGCATCCCCGACGTGGTCGTCGAGGCCGTGGTGTGGTGGCCGTTCTCCGCCTGGCCCGCGGCCTCGCCCGGCGTGCATGACGCCGACGAGGCGCACATGAAGCTGATGAACGAGGCGCTGGCCACCGCCGAGGGCACCGAACGCTATCTGGCCGATTACGTATACAGCTACGAAGACCTGTCCGCCTACCTGGCCCTGATCGGCGACGACAACGCCCGCCGCCTAGCCGACACCGCCACCGCTTTCCTGCTCGACCCCTACCGCCAGTGGTTCCTGCCCCCCGAGCGTGTCGAAGCACTCACCGCGGCCAATGCCGCCAGCGCGTCCGCCGGGCAGGCGGAAGGGGTGCCGGCATGAGCGCGGCCCTCGACTACACCCAGCAGGAAATGATGGCCGTCGCCGCCGGGCGCGAGGTGCGCGACGGCGAACTGGCGATCTTCGGCGTCGGCCTGTCGCTCCTCGCCGGCTACTTCGCCAAGGCCCACCACGCCCCCAACGTGCGCGCCATCACCGAAGGCGGCGTCTTCGGCGCCACCCCGGTGGGCGGCATGCCCTGGGGCATCGAATGCAACCGCCTGGCCGTCAACGCCACCAGCTTCACCAGCGGACTGGACGCCCTCGGCTTTCTGGTCGCCTCGGGGCGCTGCGACTTCGGCCTGATCGGCGCCGCCCAGGTGGACCGCTACGGCAACGTCAACACCACCGGCATCTGGGGCGAGCGCCCGGAGCCCTACCGCCCGCCCCGCACCCGCCTCACCGGCAGCGGCGGCGCCAACGAGATCGCCAGCGGCGCGAAGCGCACGGTGATCATGGTCAGCCACGAGAAGAAGCGCTTCGTCGAGCGGGTGGACTACGTCTCCTCACCCGGCTACCTCGACGGCGGCGACGCGCGCGAGCGCTGGGGCTTCGTCGGCGGCGGGCCGGGCGCCATCGTCACCACCCTGGGCATCCTGCGCCCCCACCCGGAAACGCGGGAATTCTGGCTGGACGGCTGGTTCGCCTTCTCCAGCGCCGACGAAATCCGCGCCGCCACCGGCTGGGATCTGCAGGTCTTTCCCCACGCCGGACAGATTCCGCCGCCCAGCGCGGCGGAACTGGCCGCCCTGCGCCGGGTGGACGAAACCGGCATGCTGCGGCGCAAGAGCTAAGGCCCGGAAGGTCTAAGCCCCAAAAACCATATCACTTTCATTACTATTCTTAGCGTCAAATCTTGCTTCGCACGGGGACGGCACGCCGTTATGGTTGAACGCAACGGCCGTTCCGCCGCGTAAGCAGAATCGAGCGCAAGCCCCGTCCTTCGTGCGGGGGCGGACGGCCGGCACCCCACACAGGAGGACACCATGCCGATCGCCGCTGCCCCGCTCGCCGCTCCCTCCCGCATTCCCGCCGCCGCTCACGGCGCCGGCCCGGTTGCGGAACTCAACCCGGTGCTGGAAGGCGCCCGCCACGCCGCCACCGTGTCCGGCCTGGGCTACGCCGGCAACGTCACCCCCGCCGAAGCCTTGGCCCTGCACCAGAGCGGCGGCGCCTTGCTGATCGACGTGCGCACCGCCGAAGAACTGAAGGTGGTGGGACGCGTGGAAGGCGCCCGGCATCTGCCCTGGCTGATCGGCGAACGCATGGAACGCAACGTCTACTTCCTCGACCAACTCGCCGACCTCGCCGCCCGCGACGAACCGGTACTGCTGCTGTGTCGCAGCGGCAAGCGCTCGGTGGCCGCCGCGCGCGCCGCGACCGAGGCGGGCTACAGCCTGGTTTTCAACGTGCTGGAAGGTTTCGAGGGCGACCGCGCCATCGAACGCGCCAACGGCTGGCAGCAGCGCGGCCTGCCGTGGGTGCAGGGCTGAACGCCCCGCCCGCCATCCTTCACCCGACCACCCCCGCCCGAGAGGAAACCCCCATGTCCAACAGGTACGACGACAACGCCCTGTCCATCGGCCGCACGCCGCTGATCAAACTCAACCGCATCCTCGATGGCGCCAACGCCACCGTGCTCGCCAAGATCGAAGGCCGCAACCCGGCCTACTCGGTCAAGGACCGCATCGGCTACTCCCTCATCGCCGACGCCGAACAGCGCGGCCTGCTCGGCCCGGGCAAGGAAATCGTGGAGCCCACCAGCGGCAACACCGGCATCGCGCTCGCCTTCGTGGCCGCCGCCAAGGGCATTCCGCTGACGCTGACCATGCCGGAAACCATGAGCCTGGAGCGCCGCAAGCTGCTGGTCGCCTACGGCGCCAAGCTGGTGCTCACCGAAGGCCCCAAGGGCATGAGCGGCGCCGTCGCCAAGGCCGAGGAAATCGCCGCCTCCGACTCCAAGTACGTGCTGCTGCAGCAATTCAAGAACCCCGCCAACCCGGCCGTCCATGAAACCACCACCGGCCCGGAAATCTGGGACGACACCGACGGCAAGGTGGACATCCTGGTCTCGGGCGTCGGCACCGGCGGCACCATCACCGGCGTGTCGCGCTATTTCGAAAAGACCCGCGGCAAGCCCCTGTTCTCCGTGGCCGTGGAACCCACCGCCAGCCCCATCCTCACCCAGAAGCTCGCCGGCGAACAGCTCAAGCCCGGCCCGCACAAGATCCAGGGCATCGGCGCCGGCTTCGTGCCGGACGTGCTGGACCTGTCCCTGGTGGACGCCGTCGAGCAGGTCAGCAACGAAGACGCCGTGGCCTACGCCCGCCGCCTCGCCCGCGAGGAAGGCATCCTCTCCGGCATCTCCAGCGGCGCCGCCGTGGCCGTGGCCGCCCGCCTGGCGCAAAAGCCGGAAAACGCCGGCAAGACCCTGGTGGTGATCCTGCCCGATTCGGGCGAACGCTACCTCAGCTCGGTGCTGTTCGAAGGCATCTTCGACGCCTCGGGCCTGCCGGTGGGCGAGCCGGTGACGATCTGAACCGGCCCTATCCAGCCCCGCGAAAAACCGGCCTCGTGCCGGTTTTTTGTTTCCCGCGATCCGCCCGGGGGAAAGCGAAGGCCGCCATCGCGGGCGAGCCCGCTCCCACATCCCCTCCAGCCCGGCATTGCTGATATGCAATGCCGTTTTTCTTGGTTCGTCGCCCCGCACCCGGTTGCTATCGTTGCCCGACTGTTTACCGCCACGTCCACAACGAAAGGAATCCCACCATGAGCGAGACGACGCCGCGCAAGTACCGCTACGAAACCCTGCAGGTCCATGCCGGCCAGAGTCCCGCGCCGGGCACCAATGCCCGCGCGGTGCCGATCTACCAGACCACGTCCTACACCTTCAACGACGCCGACCACGGCGCGCGCCTGTTTGCGCTGAAGGAGTTCGGCAACATCTACACCCGCATCATGAACCCCACCACGGACGTGTTCGAGCAGCGCATCGCCGCGCTCGAAGGCGGTGCGGCGGCGGTGGCTACCAGTTCGGGGCAGGCGGCGCAGTTCCTGGCCATCACCACCATCGCCCAGGCCGGGGACAACATCGTGTCCACCAGCTACGTGTATGGCGGCACCTACAACCAGTTCAAGGTCGCGCTGCCGCGCCTGGGGATTTCGGTGAAGTTCGTGGACGGCGACAACCCGGAGGACTTCCGCCGCGCCATCGACGACAAGACCAAGGCCATCTACGTCGAGACCATCGGCAACCCGCGCTTCAACGTCCCGGACTTCGACGCGCTCGCCAAGATCGCCCACGACGCGGGCATTCCGCTGATCGTGGACAACACCTTCGGCGCGGCCGGCTACATCGCCCGCCCCATCGACCACGGCGCGGACATCGTGGTGCAGTCGGCCACCAAGTGGATCGGCGGACACGGCACCTCCATCGGCGGAGTCATCGTGGATTCCGGCAAGTTCGACTGGGGCAACGGCAAGTTCCCCCTGTTCACCGACCCGGCGCCCGGCTACCACGGCCTCAAGTTCTGGGAAGTGTTCGGGCCGCAGGGTCCGTTCGGCAACATCGCCTTCGCCATCCGCGCCCGCGTGGAAGGGCTGCGCGACATCGGACCCAGCCTGTCGCCGTTCAACGCCTTCCAGTTCCTGCAGGGGCTGGAGACCCTGTCCCTGCGCGTGCAGCGCCATGCGGACAACGCGCTGGAACTGGCGCGCTGGCTCAAGGCCCATCCGCAGGTGGCGTGGGTGGAGTACAACGGCCTGGAAGACAGCCCCTACCACGCGCTGGCAAAAAAGTACCTGCGCAACGGCTTCGGCGCCGTGCTCAACTTCGGCATCAAGGGCGGCGCCAACGCGGCCCAGCGCTTCATCGACGGCGTGGAGCTGGCCAGCCATCTGGCCAACGTGGGCGACGCCAAGACGCTGGTCATCCACCCGGCCTCCACCACCCACCAGCAGCTCTCCGAGGCGGAACAGAAGAGCGCCGGCGTGCGCCCGGACCTGGTACGGGTGTCGGTGGGCATCGAGCACATCGAGGACATCAAGGAAGACTTCGACCACGCGCTGCGGCGCGCCGGGCTGGAAGCCGCTGCATGACGGGCTTCCCGCTCTCCAGGGAGACCCGGCGGCTGGTCCTGGACCAGCCGTTTTTGCTCGAATCCGGCGTCTCCCTGCCCGGCCTGGAAATCGCCTGGCGCAGTTGGGGGCGGCTAGCGCCCGCGGGCGACAACGCCGTCGTGGTCTGCCACGCCCTCACCGGCTCGGCCGATGCCGACAACTGGTGGGCGCCGCTCTTCGGCCCCGGCCGGGTGCTCGATCCGCAGCGCGACTTCATCGTCTGCAGCAACGTGCTGGGCGGCTGCTACGGCAGCACCGGCCCCACTTCCCCCGCGCCGGATGGCCGGCCCTGGGGCGGGCGCTTTCCCGCGCTCACCGTCCGCGACCAGGTGCGCGCCCAGATCGCGCTCGCCGACGCGCTGGGCATCCGCCGCATCGCGCTGGTGCTGGGCGGCTCCATGGGCGGCCTGCAGGCCCTCGAATGGGCATTGCTGGACCCGGAGCGGGTCGATGCGGTGGCCACGATCGCGGCCAGCGGCCGCCATTCGGCCTGGTGCGCGGTGTGGAGCGAGGCCCAGCGCCAGGCCCTGGCCACCGACCCCAAGTACCGCGACGGCCACTACGACCCGGCCGATCCGCCCCACGCCGGTCTGGCCGCGGCCCGCGCCATGGCCATGGTGAGCTACCGCAGCCCGGCTTCGCTCGCCAGCCGTTTCGGCCGCGCCAGCGGCGCCGAGGCCTTCGGCGACCGCGCCCACTCGCCCGGCGAACTGGCGGCACGGGGCTGGCTGCGCCACCACGGCAAGGCCCTGGTGGAGCGCTTCGATGCCCACACCTACCGCATGCTGATCGACGCCATGGACAGCCACGACCTCGCCCGCGGCCGGGGCGACTACGAAACCGTGCTGCGGGGCATCCGCCAGCCGGTGCTGGTGGGTTCCATCGCCAGCGACGCCCTCTACGTGCCGGCCGACCAGTTCGAGCTGGTGCGCCTGATCCCCCGCGCCGAGCTGCTGACCATCGATTCGCAGCACGGCCACGACGGCTTCCTGATCGACGCGGCGAACTTCCAGCGCACCCTGCGCGAATTCAAGGAACGCCACGCCCCCCGTGCCTTTCCCGCACCCGCCCGCCGGCACGCCCTGCCCGCCGTCCACGGCCGGCCTTCGGCACGCTCCGCGAACGCCTGCAATCGATAGCAGAAAGTCATATTTCACGAGGCGCGACGGGGCGCCGATACTCAAGCCGTGGGTCGCGCCGCAACCGACGCCGCCGTCACCCAACCCTCGGAGAGTTCCTCATGTCTTCCAGCAACGAACACTTCAGCGCCATCGGCCGCCAGTCCCTGGAAAGCCTCGAAGCCATCGGCAGTTCCGTGCTGAAGGCCGCCGAGCAGTCCCTCGGCCTGCACCTGCAGACCGCCCGCAGCCTCTTCGAACACAGCCTGTCCAGCGTCCGCGGCCTGTCCGAATCCGGCGACGCGTCCGCCTACTGGTCCTCGGCCCCGGCGCTGGCGCAGCCCGGCATCGAGCATCTGGTGTCCTGGTCCCAGGGCCTGTACGAGATCGCCTCCCGCACCCAGCAGGAACTCGGCCGTCACGGCGAAAGCCTGCTGAGCGAGATCAGCAAGTCCCTCTCCGGCCTGCTCGACCAGGCGGCGCGCCACGCTCCCTCCGGTTCCGAGCACGGCATCGCCGCGGTGAAGTCGGCCCTGTCCGCCACCCGCAGCACGCTGGACAACATCAGCCAGGCCAGCCGCAAGGTGGCCGAGATCGCCGACGCCAACGTGGCGGCGGCTTCCCAGGCGGCGATCAAGAGTTCGTCGGGTTCTTCGTCCGGCTCCTCTTCGTCCCGCTCGTCGAGCCGCAAGGTCGCCTGATACCGGCCTCCTGCCCCGGACGGGAACGCCCCCGGCGTTCCCGTCGTCCGTTTACGCGGAGCCGCGTCCGTCCTATGCGCGGCAACTGAATTCCTTGTGAATTTTTGTTGGTTCGCCGGGCGGCGGCCAGCGGCTATCGTGTGCCGCATGCGTGGGGTGGCGTCCGTCGCCCCCCGAACCGTCCCCTCCCTTGCGAACCGACATGCTCACGGCCACCCCAGCGTCCCAAGCCGGCAGCCGCCCCGACGGCGGATTCCTGCGTTTCTGCCATGAGGCGCTCGCCCGCTACGGCGAACTGGCCCAGGGCGACCTCGTGACCCATGCGGCGGCCCACGACGCTCCGGCCACGGACATCCTGCGCTTTCCCGCACCCGCCACGCCGACTGCCGCCCCGGCCCTGTTCCGGCTGCAGGGCGTCGGCAAGACCTTTCCCGGCAAGCACGGCACGGTCACGGCCCTGGACGGCATCGACCTGGACATCCGCGAAGGCGAGGTGTTCGGCGTCATCGGCCGCAGCGGCGCCGGCAAGAGCACGCTGCTGCGCGTGCTGAATCTGCTGGAGCGCCCCTCCGCGGGCAGCGTGCTGCTGGACGGCGAGGAACTCACCGCCCTGCCCGCGCCGGCCCTGCGCGCGGTGCGGCGGCGCATCGGCATGATCTTCCAACACTTCAACCTGCTCGCCTCCCGCACCGTGGCGGACAACATCGCCCTGCCCCTGGAGCTGGCCGGCGTGCCGCGGGCGCGCGTCAGTGCGCGGGTGGACGAACTGCTGGAACTGGTCGGCCTCACCGCCCAGCGCGACCGCTACCCGGCGCAGATCAGCGGCGGGCAGAAGCAGCGCGTGGGCATCGCCCGGGCGCTGGCCAACGAGCCCCGCGTGCTGCTGTGCGACGAAGCCACCTCGGCCCTGGACCCGGAAACCACCCAGTCCATCCTGGAACTGCTGGCGGACATCAACCGCCGCCTCAATCTCACCATCGTGCTCATCACCCACCAGATGCAGGTCATCAAGGCGGTGGCCCACCGGGTGGCGGTGCTGGAAGACGGGCGCATCGTGGAAGCCGGCGACGTGGCCGACGTGTTCACCGCGCCGCGGGAGACACTCACCCGCACCCTGCTGCGGGAGGTGATCGGCGACGACATCCCGCCCGGCGTGCATGAGCGCGTCGCGGCGCTGGCCCGCGGCTGGGGCAGCCGGGGCGCCCTGTGGCGCCTGTCCCTGCGGGGCGAGGCGGTGGATGCGCCGCTGCTGGCCGAACTGTCTTCCCTCTTCTCCGTGCGCGCCCACCTGCTGCACGGCTACATCGACGAGGTGCGCGGCGTGCCCTTCGGCTCGCTGGTGGCGGCCCTGCACGGCAGCGAGGCCGATCTGGCGGACGCGGCCGCCTGGCTCACCACCCGCGGCGTGCGCATCGAGGAAATTGCGGCATGAGTCCGGAGATGCTCGACCTGCTCGGCCAGTCGCTGGTGGAAACCCTGTGGATGGTGGGCATCTCGGGCCTGGTCGGCACGCTCTTCGGCCTGCCGCTGGGCATCCTGCTGGTGATCACCGACCGGGGGGCACTGCTGCAGAACGTGGCGTTCAACCGCGTACTCGGCGCGGTCGCCAACGCGGTGCGCTCCACCCCCTTCATCATCCTTCTGGTGGCCATCATCCCCTTCACGCGCTGGGTGGCGGGCACCTCCATCGGCACCACGGCGGCCATCGTGCCCCTGTCCATCGCCGCCACGCCCTTCATCGCCCGCCTGGTGGAAGCCGCCCTGCGCGAGGTGGACCGCGGCCTGATCGAAGCCCTGCTGGCCATGGGCGCCACGCCGGGGCAGATCGTGCGCAAGGTGCTGCTGCCCGAGGCCCTGCCCGGCATCGTCTCGGCGCTCACCATCACCATCGTCAGCCTCATCGGCCACTCCGCCATGGCCGGCGCGGTGGGCGGCGGCGGCCTGGGCGACCTGGGCATCCGCTACGGCTACCAGCGCTTCCTGCCGGAAGTGATGGCCGCCGTGGTGGTCGTGCTGATCCTGCTGGTGCAGGCCATCCAGTCCGCCGGCGACCGCCTCGCGCGCCGACTGGACCATCGCTGATTTCCTTCCCATTCCTCCACACAGGACCGTCCACGAAATGAAGCACTTTGCCCGCCTCGCCCTGGTCACCCTCGCCACCGCGCTCGCCGCCCCGCTCGCGGCCGCCGACGACAAGCCGCTGCGCGTCGGCGTCACCGCCGGCCCCCACGCCCAGATCCTGGAAGCCGTGAAGAAGGTCGCCGAACGGGATGGCCTCAAGCTGCAGATCGTCGAATTCTCCGACTACGTCCAGCCCAACGCAGCGCTCAACGCCGGCGAACTGGACGTGAACGTGTTCCAGCACAAACCCTTCCTGGACGCCCAGATCCGCGACCGGGGCTACAAGCTGGCGGTCATCGGCGACGCCGTGCGCCAGCAGTTCGGCATCTATTCGCGCAAGGTGAAGAAACTGGCCGACCTGCCCTCCGGTGCCCGCGTCGGCATCCCCAACGATCCCTCCAACGGCGCCCGCGGCCTGCTGCTGCTGGAAGACCAGGGCCTGATCCGCCTGAAGGCCGGCGTGGGCGCCCGCGCCACGCCGCTGGACATCGCCGAGAACCCGAAGAAGCTGCGCATCGTGGAACTGGAAGCGGCGCAACTGCCGCGCTCCCTGGAGGACCTGGACGCCGCCGCGGTCAATAGCAACTACGCCGTGCCCGCCGGGCTGGTCCCCAGCCGCGACGCGCTGGCGCTGGAACGCGCGGACAGCCCCATCCCCTTCGCCCAGATCGTCATCGCCGCCCGCGAGGCCGACAAGGGTTCGGCCACGCTCGCCCGCTTCGTGCGCCTGTACCGCTCGCCCGAGGTCAAGACCTTCGTCAACGAGCAGTTCAAGGGCGCCTACACCGCATCCTGGTAAGGAGACCGCCATGGCCCGCCTGATCTTCCCCGACGGCACCGAGGAACGGGACCGCGCCGCGGTCGCCGCCGCGGTGGCCGGACTCGGCGCGCAACTGCGCCACCTGCCGCTGCCCGGCGGCGGCGAGATCGACGCCCTGCTCGGCCACGACCAACTGGACGCGGCGGGTCAGGCCGCCCTGCTCGCCGCCATCGACGCCCACGTGGCCGGATGGCTGCCGCGGGACAGCTACACCGCCCGCGACCTGGCGGAGTTCCACGCCCACCTGCCGGGGCTGGACGAGTTGCGCCGCAAATTCGCCAGCATCCACAGCCACCCGGACGACGAAGTGCGCTACATCCTCACGGGCACCGGCTATTTCGGCTTCGTCGCAACCGACGGCAGCCAGAGCCTGCTGGAGGTCAAGGCCGGCGACTACCTCAACGTGCCGCGGGGCGCGGAGCACTGGTTCACCCTGGGCGCCGACCCGCGCCTGAAGGCGGTGCGCTACTTCGCCACCCAGCAGGAATGGGTCGCCATCCCTTCCGTGCACCGCATCGATCCGGCCCTGGTGCCGGCCTGAACCCCGCGACGTACAACGACAAGGAAACGCCCCCATGCAGCGCAGAACCGCCCTGGCCACGCTGGCCGCCGCCGCGAGCCTGGCCCTCGTCCACACCCCGGCCCTGGCCGGCGAAACGCTCAAGGTCGGCGTCACCGCCGGCCCGCACGCCCAGGTCCTGGAGGTGGTCAAGCGCGTGGCCGCGCGCGATGGGCTGGAGATCCGCATCGTCGAATTCTCCGACTACGTGCAGCCCAATGCCGCCCTGGCGGCCGGTGACCTGGACGCCAACAGCTACCAGCACCAGCCCTACCTGGACAACACCAACGCGGACCGGGGCTACGACCTGGTCTCGGTGGCCAAGACCATCATCTTCCCCATCGGCCTGTACTCGAAAAAGTACAGGAAGCTGGCCGACCTGCCCCAGGGCGCGCGCGTCGCCATCCCCAACGACCCCACCAACGGCGGCCGCTCGCTGCTGCTGCTCGAAGCCAACGGCGTCATCAAGCTCAAGGCGGGTGCCGGCCTGAAGGCTTCGCCGGTGGACATCGTGGACAACCCCAGGAAGCTGCGCATCGTCGAGCTGGACGCCGCCCAACTGCCGCGCGTGCTCGACGAGGTGGATGCCGCCACGGTCAATACCAACTACGCCATCCCGGCCGGGCTCGTGCCCACCCGCGACGCCATCGCGCTGGAAAGCCCGGATTCGCCCTACGCCAACGTGATCGCCGTGCGCGCCAGGGACAAGGACAAGCCCGCGGTGGCGAAACTGGTGCGCGCCTACCACACTCCGGAGGTGAAGGCCTTCGTCGAGCGCGAGTTCCAGAACTCCATCGTCACTGCCTGGTAAGCCATGAACGCACCCCTGCACAAACGCCCGGACAAGGACGAGCCCACCGTGTACTGGAACGTGGACCGCATCGTCACCCGCCTGCGCGCGATCCGCGGACGCTGGCGCGAAGGCCAGCAACGCGACCGCTTGTGGGGCGGACGGGAATTCCCCTCCCGCGATGCCCTGCGCGACGTCGCGCTCAAGCTCAGCGGGGCGCTCTTCCCCATGCGCCTGGGGCCGGCCGACCTGCGCCAGGAAAGCGAGGACTACTACGTGGGCCACACCCTGGACGCCGCCCTGTACGGGCTGCTCCACGAGGTGCGCCTGGAACTGCACAACACCGCGCGCCACAACGGCAACGCCGGTGACGACCCGGACGTCCAGGCCGGCCGCATCCTGCAGCACTTCGCCGACGCCCTGCCCGGCATCCGCGAACAGCTCGACACGGACGTGGAGGCCGCCTTCCGCGGCGACCCCGCGGCGCGCACCGTGGATGAAGTAGTGCTGTGCTATCCGGGCCTGCTCGCCATCATCCACCACCGCATCGCGCACACCCTGTACACCCTGGGCGCGCCACTGGTGGCGCGCATCATCGCCGAGATCGCCCATTCGGAAACCGGCATCGACATCCATCCGGGCGCGACCATCGGCAACAGCTTCTTCATCGATCACGGCACCGGCGTGGTGATCGGCGAGACCGCGGTCATCGGCGAGCGCGTGCGCATCTACCAGGCCGTGACCCTGGGCGCCAAGCGCTTCCCGGTCGGCGCCGATGGCGGGCTGGAAAAGGGGCAGCCCCGCCATCCCATCGTCGAGGACGACGTGGTGATCTACGCCGGCGCCACCATCCTCGGGCGCATCACCATCGGCCGCGGCTCGTCCATCGGCGGCAACGTCTGGCTCACCCGCAGCGTGCCGCCCGGCAGCAACGTGACCCAGGCTCACTCCCAGCACGAGGTGCCCAATCCATGAACATGCTCGGCGAACCCAGCATCGCGGCCACCCTCAACGCTGCGGCACCGCCCACGCCGGTATTCCGGCGCAGCGCGCCGCAGACGGCAACGGCGGGCGACCCGGATGCCGAAATCGCCCAGGCGGTCGGCACCAACCTGCGCCGCCTGCGCACCCAGCACCAGCTCTCCCTCGATGCCCTGTCCAGGCTGTCCGGCGTCAGCCGCGCCATGCTCGGCCAGGTGGAACTGGGCCGCAGCGTGCCGTCCATCACCGTGCTGTACAAGGTCGCCCGCGCGCTGGAAGTGCCCGTCACCAGCTTCCTCGGCGCCCAGCGCGAACCCGGCAACGTGGTGCTGCGCGCGGCCGAAACGCGGGTCGAGCTGTCCGCCCGCGGCCAGGTCAGCACCCGGGCGCTCTTCGCCGCCCACCAGCCCACGCGCACGGAATTCTTCGAACTGCGCCTCGCGCGCCTGGCCGAAGAGCGCCTGGCCGCGTGTCCGCCCGGTACGCGGGCCAACCTGGTGGTGGTGCACGGCTCCATCACGGTGGCGGTCGGCGACGAGGAGTACACGCTGGCCACCGGCGACGCCATCCAGTTTACCGCCGACGCCGCGCACCGCTTCCGCAACCTGGCGGACAGCGACGCCCTGCTCTACCTGGTGAAGACCTTCCCGCGCGCCGAAGGCTGAACGGACGCCCCTGTAGGAGCGGCCTTGGCCGCGATGCGGCAGTCGTTTTTCCCGTAGGCCGCATCGCGGCCAAGGCCGCTCCTACCGGAAATTTCAACCCAGCGCGACCGGCGCCAGCAGATAGGCGCCGGCCAGCGCCAGCACCGCCGCCAGGCAGGGCACCCGCGCGAGACCGCCGGCCGCGCACAGGCGCAGCCCGATCGCCCCGCTCCACGCTGCCGCCAGCGCCAGCACCGCGGCGCGCAGCCCATACAACTGCGCGGCGCCCAACGCCACGCCTTCACGCTGCAGGATGGCGAAGGAGTGCTCCATGGCGCCCAGCATCAGCCCCGCGCCGCCGAGGGGGATCAGCGCGTAGGCGAGCTTGCAGGCCGGAAGACCGCGCCCGCGCGCCGCGCCGAGCAACAGCAGGGCGATGCTCCCCCCCAGCGCACCGGCGGCACCCAGGATGGCGAGCAGCCCGGCCGGCACGCCGGTCACGAGACCGGACAGCCAGCCGTGCCAGACGCTGCCCTGCCAGTGCATGGCGCCGTAGAACAGGCCGATCAGCACGAACAGGATGCCGGCCGCCTCCCAGACCCGTACCTCGTCGTCGCCCAGCGTGGCAAGTTCGTGGCCCGGCGCGCGCAGGGCCAGCCGCACCGCGTCGCGGTGGCCGCTGCAGCGCCCGCACATGCTGCATTTCTCGTTGGACCTGAGCCGGCGCACGTCCAGCAGCAGCGGGCAGTCCACCGCGCCGGGCAGCGGACGCGGGGCGGCGTCCCAGGCTTGCCGGTCCACCTTGAAATGCAGCACCGCGCAGCGCGCCAGCATGGAGAAGATGCTCGCCGTGGGGCACAGGTAGCGGCACCACACCCGCTTGCCGCGCCCGTACAGCAGGCCGGTGAGCAGGGCCGCCAGCGATACCGTGCCCAGCACCAGCAGCGTGCCCCCGTGGCTGTGGCGCGCGCCGCTCAGATGTTCGTACAGCACGATCAGCGCGAACAGCACCAGCGGCAGCGCCGCGCGGCGCATCCAGGGCGGAATCTTCAGCCCCCGGCCGTGCCGGCTGGCGAACTCGGTCACCGCCCCGTCCGGGCACAGCACCCCGCACCAGAACTGGCCGAACAGCATCATGCCGAGGATCACCGCCGGCCACCAGAAGCCCCAGAACAGCGCCTCGGCCCACCCGGCGATGCGCGCGAAGAGCGCCCCGTGGGCCGGCGCGAGGGGCCGCAGCAGCGGCGCCAGGAGCAGGAACAGGTAGAGGGCGACGAAGCCCCACTGCACCGCGCGCACGATGTCCTGGCGGCGGCGCAGGGCGTCGCCGGCGGCCTGCAACAGGCCCTGCACGCGAGACGCAGCGGCGGCGTCCATCCCCCTCACGCGCCCTGCAGCAGGGTGAGGGCGTGGGCGGCCACCTTGCGCACGTCCACGTCGGCATCGTCCAGCGCCACGCGCAGGGCCGGCGCCGCGTCCGCACAGCCGATGCGTCCCAGCGCGGCAGCCGCTTCCTTGCGCAGGTTGCCGATGGGGTGGCCCAGCGCCTCGACGAGCGCGGGCAGCGCGGCGGGCGCCTTCAGTTCGCCCAACGCGGCGGCGGCCTTCAGGCGCACCTGCCAGAAGGAGTCACTTGCGAGGGCGGCGATCAGGCCGTCGGCCGCGCGCGCGCTGCCCAGCTTGCGCAGGGTCTCGGCGGCCTCCTCGCGCACCTGCCAGTCCTCGTCGGCGAGGGCGGCGAGCAGCGCCGGCAACACGTCCGCCCCGCCGGCCTCGCCGGCATAGCCCAGCGCACCAGCGGCCGCGCGCCGCACCACGGCGGCCGGGTCGCGCAGGGCCTCGGCCAGCACCGGCAAAGCGGTGGGATCGCGCAGCCAGGCCAGCACGCCCACCGCCTGCCGGCGGGTATCCGGGGCCGGATCGGCCAGGGCTTCCAGCGCCAGCGGCAGCGCCGCGGGCAGGCGCAGCTTGCGCAGGGCGGCGAGGATGGCCCCACGCGCCGGCGAACGGGCCGTGGCGAAGGCGGCGGCGAGGGCGGCGCCGGCGGACGGGTCACGGATTTCCCCCAATGACGCCGCAGCCGCCTCGCGCACCTCGGCATCGGCGTCGTCCAGCCCGGCGAGCAGCGCCGCCACGCCGTCGGGTGCAGCCGTGCCTTCCAGCGCACGCAGCGCCTCCAGGCGCACTCCCGGGTCGGTATCGCGGCTGGCGCGGACGAACACTGCCACGTCGCCCTCGTCCGCCAGTTCGGCGGCCTGCAGCAGGCCGATGCGGCGCACTTCGGCGTCCTCGTGGGCCAGCAGCGCCACCAGCCCGCCGAGCTGCGGATGATCTTCGAATCGCCTCATGCCCGCCTCAACGCAGCAGGTAGGGGATTTCGACGTGGATGGCCTTGGTCGGGCAGTCGTGCTCGCAGGGCAGGCAGTACCAGCATTCGTCGTACACCATCTTCACTTTGCCGTCCTGGGGGTCGAGGGCGAGGATGTCGGTGGGACAGACGTCGATGCACACCCGGCAGCCCTTGCCGGCGATGCACTTGTCGTGATCGACGATCACCGAGACGACGCTTTGATTCACGATGACGGACATGCGGAATTCTCGCTCAAACGGTTGCGGGTTGCTCGAAGCGCAGGCGGTCGTAGGCGTCGCGCTCGGCTGCATCGATGGGGTAGAGGTAGGGCGGGACCTCGCGCTTGAAGCATTCGGGCCGCCCGTCGGCGCCCTTCCTCACCTGCACGAAGGCGAACCAGTCGGCGTCGTTGCGCCCCTCGTATTCGACGCGATAGTGGTACAGACCCCAGCGGCTCTCGGTGCGGTACAGGGAGGCCGCGGCGGCCAGTTCGGCGCAGTCGAGGATGGCGTACACCTCCATGGCGCGCATCAGCTCGTGGGGATTGTTCGCCTTCAGGCGGCCAAGGTCGGCGCGGATCTCGGCGAAGCGCTGCAGGCCGATCTCCATCTTGCGCGTCACCTTGGGCGGCTGCAGGTAGTCGTTGACCATGCGCCTCAGCTTGTACTCCACCTGGGTGGGCGCGAGGCCGTCCTCGCGCAGCAGGGGTGCGAACACCCGCTCCCGCTCGCGCTCGACCTGGGCCGCGTCGAAGGCGGCAAAGTCCCTGCCGGCGATGAAATCCACCGCGTCCTCGCCGGCGATCTGGCCGTACACCATGGCGCCCAGCATGTAGTTGTGGGCCACGTTGCACAGGTCGCCCGCGGCGTACAGGCCCGGCACCGTGGTGCGCGCGTGCTCGTCCACCCACACCCCGGAAGCGCTGTGGCCGCCGCACAGGCCGATCTCGGAGATGTGCATCTCCACCAGGTCGCTGCGGTAGTCCGTGCCGCGCCCCTCGTGGAAGCGCCCGCGCGTGGGGCGCTCGGTGACGTGGAGGACGTTCTCGATGCGGGTCACCGTCTCGTCGGCGAGGTGGTCGAGCTTGAGGAACACCGGGCCGTTGCCGCCTTCCAGCTCACGCCAGAATTCCAGCATCATCTGCCCGCTCCAGTAGTCGCTCTTGATGAAGCGCTCGCCCTTCGCATTGACCGTGTAGCCGCCGAACGGGCCGGTGACGTAGGCGCAGGCCGGGCCGTTGTAGTCCTTGATCAGCGGGTTGATCTGGAAACACTCCAGGCCGGAGAGCTCCGCGCCGGCGTGGTAGGCCATGCTGTAGCCGTCGCCGGCGTTGGTGGGGTTCTCGTAGGTGCCGAAGAGATAACCGGAACTGGGCAGCCCCAGCCGCCCGGCGGCGCCGGTACATAACACCACGGCCCTGGCGCGGATGACGGCGAATTCGCCGCTGCGCGAATCCAGCGCCATCGCACCGGCCGCTCGCCCCCCCTCGCCCACCAGCAGGCGCGTGGTGACCAGCCGGTTGGAGACCTGCACGCCGTGCTTGCGCAACTGGCGGAAGATCACCTTCTTGACGTCGTAGCCCTCCGGCATGGGCAGCACGTAGGCGCCCAGGTGGTGCACCTTCTTGACCGCGTAGTCGCCGGTTTCATCCTTCTCGAACTTCACGCCCCACTCGTCCAGCTCGCGGATCATGGCGTAGCTGCGCACCGCGTAGGCGTTGATGGCGGCCTGGTTCACGATGCCGTCGTTGGCGATGGTGATTTCCTTGACGTACTGCTCCGGCGTGGCGTAGCCGGGGACGATGGCGTTGTTGACGCTGTCCATGCCCTCGGCGATGGCGCCGGCACGCTTGACGTTGGCCTTGTCCAGCAGCAGCACCTTGAGCTGCGGGTTCTTCGCCTTGGCCTTGATGGCCGCGATGGGGCCGGCGGTGCCGCCGCCGATCACGAGGATGTCGGCGTCGATGTGGCGTGTTTCCATGTTTCTGTGGTTCCGGTGGGGATGTTATGGATCCGACAACCCAAGTCCGTTCGGGCTGAGCCTGTCGAAGGGCGAACGGGGTGGCAGTTTCACACCGCGAAGCTCACGGATGCCGCCCCGCCATCGCCGATGGGCGACAGGCGTTCCAGCACCCGCTCGCCGCGGTCGTGGTGGAGCAGGTCCATGCAGTGGCGCTTGAGGCGGTTGAAGTCTTCGGTGGTGGTCAGCAGGGCATCCCGCGGGCGCGGGAAATCGACCGCCAGGTCTTCGATGATGCGCCCCGGGCGCGCGCTCATGACCAGGATGCGGTCGGCGAGGAAGAGCGCCTCGTCGATGTCGTGGGTGACGAACAGCACCGTGGTGCGCACCCGGGTCCACACGTCGAGCAGCAGTTCCTGCATCAGCAGCCGGGTCTGGGCGTCGAGCGCGCCGAAGGGCTCGTCCATCAGCAGCACGCGGGGGCGGTTGATCAGCGAGCGGGCGATCTCCACGCGCTGCTGCATGCCGCCGGACAACTGCGCCGGGTAGTGGCGCTCGAAGCCTTCCAGCCCCATCAGGTGCAGCAGTTCGCGCGCCTTCGTCTCCCGCTCGGCGCGCGCCAGCCCCTTCATCTTGAGGCCGAAGGCAACGTTGTCCAGCACCCGCTTCCACGGGAACAGGGTGTGGTGCTGGAACACCAGCCCGCGCTCCGGGTGCGGCCCGGAAATCGGCGCGCCGTCGAGCAGCAGTTCGCCGCGGCTGGGGGCGAGATGCCCCGCCAGCGCGCCCAGCACCGTGGACTTGCCGCAGCCCGAGGGCCCCAGCAGGCAGACGAACTGCCCGCCCGGCACGGTGATGTTCACGTCGCTGACGGCCTGGAAGCGCGCCGCGCCGCGGCCGAAGTGGATGTCGAGACGGCGGATGTCGATGTGGCCCTGCACCGCTTCGTTCGCGCTCATGACTGCTTCTCCCGCAGCCGGTACCACGGCATGGCCAGCGTGCCCAGGCGGCGCAGCGCAGCGCTGCTGGCCATGCCGAACAGGCCGATGAACACCATGCCGACGACGATGTCGGCGTAGTTCTGCAGGGTGTAGGACTCCCAGGTGTAGTAGCCGATGCCGAACTGCCCGGCGATCATCTCCGCGGTGACCAGGCAGAACCAGGAGGTGCCCATGCCGATGGTCAGGCCGGTGACGATGCTGGGCGCGGCGCCCGGCAGGATCACCTCCCGCAGCGTGGCGAGGCGCCCGGCCCCCAGGCTGCGGGCGGCGGCCACCAGACGGCCGTCCACCGCGTGCACGCCGTGGATGGTGTTGAGCAGCACCGGGAACAGCGCGCCGATGAAGGTGATGAAGATCATCGACAGCTCCGAGGACGGGAACATCAATATCGCCAGCGGAATCCACGACACCGCGGGGATCGGCCGCAGCGCCTCGAGGGGCGGCAGCACCGCGTCCTCCGCCGCGCGGGAGCGGCCGATGATGAGGCCCAGGGCCACGCCGGCCACGGCCGCAGCGAGAAAGCCGGAGAACACCCGCAGCAGGCTGCTGTTCACGTGGTTGAAGAACTTGGGCGAATTGACCAGTTTCCAGATCGCCGGACCGACCTCGCTGGGCGGCGGCACGTGGGCGAAGGTCACCAAGCCGAGGTCCAGCCGCTTGGCTGCGGCCAGCTCCCACAGCGCCACGCAGGCGAGCAGGGAGCCCAGCCGCAGCAGCCAGCGCAGCGCGCCACCCACCCAGGCCGGCGGCGCCTTGGCGCCACCGGCGGGCAGGGACAGCGGGACGGCCGGGGCGATGGCGAGTTTCGCGCTGCCCATCCCCCGCCTCACTTGCTGGCGACGGCCAGCGCGGCGTTGCGGGCGTCGGCGTAGCCGTTCACCTGCCCGCCATGGGCCTGCGCCCAGGCATCGGCATCCGCCTTGAGCAGGAAGGCGGCGATCCCGCCCTGGCCGTCGCGCACGTACCACGCCTGGTTGGCGAAGAGCTTGAGCCCGGTGTTGCGGTCATGCACGAACACCACGCGCGCTTCCTTGCCGGCCGCTTCCGCCTTCTTCAGCGCGGCGAAGGCTGCCTGCGGGGAGGCGTAGTGCTGCGCGGTGGCCTCGCCCTTCAGCCACAGGTGGGCGGCGTTCCTGAAGTCGGTGATGGGGGCGCCGCTGGAAGCATCCTTGGCCCGCAGCGGGAGCTTGTCATAGACCTTGAGGCGGGCGTCGTAGTCCAGGCCGGAGAGCCGGTAGGCTTCGCGGATGTAGCGCTCGTTGACCAGTTCCTGCGGCTTCAGGTCGGTGACCGGGCGGTCGAGCAGGCGCAGCGTCTTGATGGCGGTGCCGATGGCCGTGTAGAACTCCGGCTTCCACGTGTAGTCGCGGGTCTGCAGGCCGACCGGGCCGTGGAACAGGTAGTTCACCTCGGCGTCGATGCCGGTCACCTTGGCGATCAGCTCGCTGTACTTCTCCGGCTCGGCCACGAACAGGCGCTCGGCTTCCAGCACCGCGCGCAGGTAGGCGACCACGACTTCCGGGTACTTCTCCGCGTAGGCGGCGCTCGCCAGGGCGCCGTGGAAGGTGGGCGCATTGGTCTGGGAGCCGTCGAAGATCTTGCGCGCGAAGCCGCGGAAGGGGAACAGGTCCGGGAAGGGCACGAAGTTGGCGTGGGCATCCACCTTGCCGCTCTGCAGCGCGGAGCCGCCGACTTCGGGCGATTGGGAGATCAGGTTCACATCCCGCGCCGGGTCCCAGCCCTGGGCGTCGATGGCGCGCAGCAGCACGCCGTGGGCGGTGGAGCCGAAGGGTACGGAGATGGTCTTGCCCTTCAGTTCGGCGAAGGACTGCACCGGCGAGTCGGCCGGCACCACCACGCCGTTGCCGCTGCCGATCACGCTGCCGGAGATCGGCGCGATGAAGTAGCTGCGCTTGCCGGCCTTCTGGAAGGCGGTCACGTTGAGGGTGCCGGGGAATTCCGCCATCACACCCAGGTCCAGCTTGTCGGCCACCATCTCGTTGGTCAGCGGCGGGCCGGAGGTGAAGTTCTTCCACTGGATGTCGTACTGGGCGTCCTTGTACTTGCCGTCGCGCGGCAGGTACTTCTCCAGCAGGCCCAGTTCGCGCACCAGCAGGCCGGCGGTGGCGCAGTTGATGGTGGTGTCCTGGGTGCCGATGGCGACGCGGATGGTCTCCGCGGAGGCCGAGAGCGCGGTCAGCGACAGCGTCGCGCCGGCGAGCAGCAAGCGAATCTTCATGGAAATCCCCTGAATGCGATGGTTCGTCGTCGAGTTGGGTGAGGCCTACCGACACCGCGCGGCGGTGCCGGTCGGACAGCGGCGGGGACAGGATTCGGTCTCGCACATGATCAGGCTCCGTTGCGCTGGCGGTCGGTGCGCAGGCGGTACTGGAAGGCATCGCCGCGGAAGTAGAGGTATTCGAAGTCGATCGGCCTGCCCGCGGCGTCGTGGGTCAGGCGCTCGATGCGCAGCACCGGCGCGCCTTCCTCGATGCGCAGGGCTTCGGTCAGCTCGTCGTCGGCGAGCACCGCGTCGATGGCCAGGTCGGCGTGACCGAGGGGCGTCTCGCAGTCGTTCTCCAGGATCAGGAAGACGTCGCGCGTCACCAGGTCGGCATGTTCCAGGCGGCGCGCCAGGGGCGATGGAATCCAGGTCAGTTCGAGGGATACCGGCTCCCGGTTGAGCAGGCGCACGCGACGGATCGCCGCCACCTCGTCGCCTTCGGCGATGTCCAGGCGTGCTGCCACGCGCGCATCGGCCGGCACGAAGGAGAAATCCAGCACCCGGTTGATGATTTCGTAGCCCATGGACGACATCGCCTCCGCGAAGCCCTGCAGGGAAGTGACGTTCTGGAAGGCCTTGGGGCGCGAGACGAAGGTGCCCTTGCCGTGGATGCGGAAGATCAGCCCTTCCTTTTGCAGATCGCCGAGGGCCTGGCGCACGGTGATGCGGCTCACGCCGAAGCTCGCGCACAGCTCGTGCTCGGACGGCATGCGGCTGTGGGGAGGATAGGTGCCGTCGAGGATGCGCCCGCGCAGCAGGTCCTTGAGCTGGGTGTACAGGGGCGTCGGCGCACCGGAGACGAGCTGGAGTTTCGATTTGCTTTGCACTTTCTGGCATAACTTGTAATGACAAGATGCCGCGAGTGTAGGCAGGCCGGTTTTCCGGCCGAACCAAGAAGTTCTGCGAAGCTAATTCCGTACGGAGAAATACCGGGCAATGAGGCAACCGAATACCGTTCGCCCTGAGCCTGTCGAAGGGCGATGGTTGCGAACGGACTTCGACGGGCTCAGCCCGAACGGTATTCGGTTGCCGGGTCGATAGAATGGTAATAAGGTAATATCGTATGTGCAGTTCCATTACCCGCCGACCCCACCCATCCCCGGGCGGAGATTCATCGCCTGCCGTACGGAGCACGCCATGAATACGAATTTCGCCGATTACCCGGTCGTCGCGCTTCACCTCGGTGCCGCCCTCGCCGCCGGGGCGGTGATCGGGCTGGAACGCAGCTTCCACGCCCGTCCCGCGGGATTCCGCACCCACACGCTGGTGTGCCTGGCATCGAGCCTGCTGATGCTGGTGACGCTGTTCCAGTGGCAGTGGCTGCCGGGAGTGCCGCTGGACACGGTGCGCACGGACCCGACGCGGATGGCGCAGGGGATCATGACCGGCATCGGCTTCCTCGGCGCCGGCGTGATCTTCAAGGAGGGGCTCTCCGTGCGCGGGCTGACCACGGCGGCGTCGATCTGGATGACCGCGGCCATCGGCATCCTGTTCGGCGTGGGTTTCCTGTTCCCCGCCCTGCTCGCCACCGTGATGACGCTGGGCATCCTCTCGGCGTTCCGCTGGATCGAGGCGCGCATGCCGTCCCAGGCCTACGCCCACTGCATGCTCCGCTTCGCCCGCGACGACGTGATGTCCGAGCCGGAGCTGCGGGAACTGCTGACCCGCCACGGCTTCACGCTGCACAACCTGAGCTACCGCCTGGACGACGACGGCACGGCCTTCGAGTACCGCATGGTGATCCGCTCGTCGAAGGGCGCCGGTTCCACCGCCCTGTCGGAGTATCTGCTCGGCCTGGAGCGGGTACGCTCCTTCCGCATCTCGCCCACGGGGGACTGAGGGCGCGGCCTGCGGGCCGTGGGAGCGGGCTTGCCCGCGATGGCAGCGTCATTTGCGCCCGGAACCGCCCCATCGCGGCCAAGGCCGCTCCTACAGGCTCGCTGCTGGAAGTGAAACGAACGGCGCGCGGGATCGCTCCCGCGCGCCGTTCATGGACCGCTGCCCCGAAGCCTCAGCTACGCAGCGGATTGCGGCTGCCGGCAAGCCGGTACAGGGCCGCCACCAGCGCATCCACATCCGCGCAGGTGTTGTAGAACGCCAGCGACGGACGCACCGTGGCCTCCAGGCCGAAGCGGCGCAGGATGGGCTGGGCGCAGTGGTGGCCGGCCCGCACCGCGATGCCTTCCTTGTTCAGCAAGGCGCCCACGTCCTCGGTCTTGTAGCCGTCCAGGGTGAAGGACAGCACGCTGGCCTTGTCGGCCGCCGTGCCCACCAGGTGCAGGCCGGGCACGTCGCGGATCAGGCGGGTGGCATAGGCCAGCAACTCGTGCTCGTAGCGGGCGATGTTGTCCATCCCCAGCGCGGTCACGTAGTCGATGGCCGCGCCCAGCCCCACCGCGTCGGCGATGTTGCCGGTACCCGCTTCGAAGCGGCCCGGTGCGTCGTGGTACTCGGTGTGCTCGAAGGTGACGTCGCGGATCATGTTGCCGCCGCCCTGCCAGGGCGGGGTGGCGTTGAGCAGCGCCTCCTTGCCGTATACCACGCCGATGCCGGTGGGGGCGAACACCTTGTGGCCGGAGAACACGAAGAAGTCCGCGTCCAGCGCCTGCACGTCCACCGCCATGTGGGACACCGACTGGGCCCCGTCCACCAGCACCGTGGCGCCGGCCGCGTGGGCCAGCTCCACCATGCGCCTGGCCGGCGTGATGGTGCCGAGCGCGTTGGAGACCTGGGTGAAGGCCACCAGCTTCGTCTTCGGCCCCAGCAGCCTGGCGTACTCGTCGAGCAGGATCTGGCCCGTGTCGTCCACCGGCGCCACGCGCAGCTTCGCCCCCTTCTCCGCCGCCAGTTGCTGCCACGGCACGATGTTGGCGTGGTGCTCCAACTGGGTGAGGACGATCTCGTCACCCTCGCCCACGTTGGCCCGGCCCCAGCTCTGCGCCACCAGGTTGATGGCCTCGGTGGCGCCGCGCACGAACACGATCTCGTTGGCCGAGCGCGCGTTGAGGAAGCCCCTCACCTTCTCCCGCGCCTCCTCGTAGGCATCGGTGGCGCGCGCCGCCAGTTCGTGCGCGGCGCGGTGGATGTTGGAGTTCTCGTGGCGGTAGAAGTGGGCGAGACGGTCGATCACCGCCTGGGGCTTCTGCGTGGTGGCGGCGTTGTCCAGCCACACCAGCGGACGGCCGTTGACGCGCTCGCCGAGGATGGGGAAGTCGCGCCGGATCAGGTTCACGTCGAAGGGCGGACGCGCGCCGGCCAGCTCCGGCACCGCAGCGGGCGAGAACACCTGCCCCGGCACCCGGATGCCGGGATTGCCGTATTGCGCGGTTTCCAGGAAGTAGTAGGCCGGCCTGGCCGCCGATTGCGGCGTGAGGGCGCCGAAACCCGGCGACAGCACCGGGGCGAGCAGGCTGCGCAGTTCGGCTTCGCCGGGCGCGCCGCCGAGGGACGGAGGCGAAGCGGGCTGGTGGGCATCGAGCTGCGACGGGGCATCCACCGCACGCCGCCCTTCCAGGCCGATGGCGTCGGGGACGGCCGGCAGGGGGCCGGGCGCGTCGGGCGTCAGCGCGTCGGCGCCCGGCACGGCCGGCTGCGGCACCTGGGCGAAGCGTTCCGGCGCCGGCACCTGCCCGGCCGCGCCCCCCGGCAGCGCGGCGAAGAACTCGTTCGCCAGGCGGGCCAGGGTGTCCACGTCCGGCAGGCCGAAGCCCGCGGAATCAAGCGTAGGTATGGTCGTAGACATGGTACTTGCCCACTTCGACGTCATCGAGGACCGCCAGCGCGTCGTCGGTCAGCACCGCCAGCGAGCAGTACAGGGAGACCAGATAAGAGGCGATGGCGCGGTCGTTGATGCCCATGAAGCGCACCGACAGGCCGATGCTCTGCTCGCCCGGCAGGTTGGGCTGGTACAGGCCGACCACGCCCTGGCGGGACTCGCCGGTGCGGATCAGCAGGATGCGGCTCTTGCCGTCCTCGATGCCTACCTTGTCCGAGGGGATCAGCGGCACGCCGCGCCAGGTGATGAACTGGGAGCCGAACAGCGAAGCCGTCGGGGGCGGCACGCCGCGGCGGGTACATTCGCGGCCGAAGGCGGCGATGGTGCGCGGATGGGCGAGGAAGAAGCCGGGCTCCTTCCACACCTTGGTCAGCAGCTCGTCCAGGTCGTCCGGCGTGGGCGCCCCGGTGCGGGCGCTCACGCGCTGGTTGGGATGCACGTTGTTCAGCAGGCCGTATTCCTTGTTGTTGATCAGCTCGCTTTCCTGACGCTCCTTGATGGTCTCGATGGTCAGGCGCAGCTGCTCGGCGATCTGGTTGTGCGGGCTGCTGTAGAGGTCGGACACGCGGGTGTGCACGTCGAGCACGGTGTTGACCGCGGAGAGCATGTATTCGCGCGGGTTCTCCACGTAGTCCACGAAGGTCTGCGGCAGTTCGCGCTCGTCGCGGGCGGAGCAGTCCACTTCCACCGCGGTGGCGTCCTTGACCTTGTTGACGCGGTAGATGCCGGCCTCCACCGGCAGCCAGTGCAGCAGATGGGTGAGCCAGCGCGGGGTGATGCTGGACATCTGCGGTACGGTCTTGGTCGCATTCGCAAGTTGGCGGGCGGCGACGTCGCCCAGCGCGGTGTGGTGGATCAGCGGTCCTTGGGCCATGATGTTGCTCCGTTACGGTCACGATGTTCGGCCCCCCGACACGGGTCGTGCGGGGGATCAAATGCGAATTTCAGGATATGCCTAAGAATTTTTAGTGTAAAGCTTATCTCATTGTTTTATAAGCATTTTCATCCGCGATACCGGACAAATTTCCGGTATCGCGGACTCGCCTTCGCGGCGCTCGTCCGCACCTCCGCAATCGCGGAATCTCCCCCTGCGGCGAAAAGAGCCGGCGGCCCCCGCGGCCGCCGGACGAACACGTGCACGGGCACGTGGGGAGGAAGAGGCCCGTCAGGGCATGCCCGCGCTCGCCGCGAGGTTCGCGGCAACCGCAGGCACGCCCCAGTATTCCCCTGACGGCGGCCGCGCCTGAACCAATGATTTCGGATAAGCAATGCCGCGACGGCGCAATGCCCGGAGGGCTCCGCGGCGGGCACCCGCCTTCCAATTCGGCCTACGGAATATGGAATGCGCGATTGCTTCGTTTGCCGCGCCGCGCGTGCGCGCAAGAATCCGGTGCACGCCCCCGGGAGCAATCCTCATGTGCCAGTTGCTCGGCATGAACGCCAACAAACCCGCCTCGCTGCACTTCTCGCTGGCCGGCTTCATGTGCCGCGGCGGGCGTACCGGCGAGCACAGCGACGGCTGGGGTGCGGCCTACTTCGAGGGGCACGCCTGCCACCTGCTGGTGGAAAGCCGGCCTTCCGCCAATTCGCCGCTGGCGCGCTGGCTGCACGAGCAGCCGCTGCGCTCGCGCAACATCATCGCCCACGTGCGCAAGGCCACCCGCGGCGCGGTGGCGCTGGAAAACTGCCACCCCTTCGTGCGCGAGCTGTGGGGCCGCCAGTGGGCCTTCGCCCACAATGGCCACCTCAAGGACTTCGACCTGCCCCTGCGCGGGCGCTTCACTCCGGTGGGGAGCACCGACAGCGAGCACGCCTTCTGCTACCTGCTCGAAGCGCTCTTCCGCCGCTTCGGCCACACGCCCCCGCCCACGCCGGCACTGTTCGAAGCCCTGGCCGGACTGGCGTGCGAAATCTCCGGCTTCGGCAGTTTCAACTTCCTGCTCTCGAACGGCGACGGGCTGTTCGCCCATTGCTCGACCCAGCTCCACACCCTGCAGCGCCGCTACCCCTTCGCCCGCGCGCGGCGGATCGACGACGGCGTGACCATAGACCTGGGCCGCCACAATCACCTGGACGACCGCATGGTCCTGGCGGCGACCGCCCCCCTGACCGAGGACGAGGACTGGACCGCGCTGCGCCCCGGCGAACTGAAATACTTCCGCGGTGGCCAGGACCTGCCGGACGGCGTGCCCGTCGCGGCGCCGCTGCTGCTCGCGGTGTGAACCGGCTGCAAATCACGCAGAGATATAACAAGCGCTCTTTTTATTGCTGGAAGACAGGTTTTGTCCGCTCCTAGAATCGGCCGCACTCTCAACGCAGGAGCACCAGCCCAATGCAAGCCTCGACCCCCTCGCGCAAGCTCGGCCGCCTGTTCGGCGCCCTCGGCCTCAGCCTCACGCTGGCCGCCGGCACCCTGGGCGCCGCCACGCCGGCCCACGCCGAAGGCAAGATCCGCATCGCGGAGCAGTTCGGCATCGTCTACCTGCTGCTCAACGTCGCCCGCGACCAGAAGCTGATCGAGAAGCACGGCAAGGCCGCCGGGCTGGACATCGCCGTGGAATGGACGCGGCTTTCCGGCGGCGCGGCGGTCAACGACGCCCTGCTGTCGGGCAACATCGACATCGCCGGGGCCGGCATCGGCCCCCTGCTGACCATCTGGGACCGCACCCACGGCAAGCAGAACGTGCGCGGCGTGGCCTCGCTGGGCGAGTTCCCGTACTACCTGGTGACCAACAACCCCAACGTCAAGAGCATCTCCGACTTCTCGGAGAAGGACCGCATCGCCGTGCCCGCCGTCGGCGTGTCGGTGCAGTCACGCTTCCTGCAGTACGCCGCCGCCAAACAGTGGGGCAAGGACCAGTACAACCGCCTGGACAAGTTCACCGTCGCCGTCCCCCACCCGGACGCCACCGCGGCGATCATCTCCGGCGGCACCGAACTCACCGGCCACTTCTCCAACCCGCCCTTCCAGTACCAGGAACTGGAGAACCCCAACATACGCGTGGTGCTCAAGTCCTACGACGTGCTGGGACCCAACTCGCCCACGGTGCTGTATTCCACCGAGAAATTCCGTCAGGAAAACCCCAAGACCTACGCCGCCTTCCAGGCCGCGCTGAAGGAAGCCGCCGAATTCGCCGCCGCCAACAAGCCGGCCGCCGCCGACGCCTACATCCGCGTCACCGGCGCCAAGATCGACCGCGACTTCCTGCTGCGCATCCTGGAAAACCCGGAGATCCGCTTCAACACCGCGCCGCGCAACACCTACGTGCTGGGCGAATTCCTCCACGAAGTGGGCGCCATCAAGAACAAGCCGGCCTCGTGGAAGGACTACTTCTTCGACGACCCGCTCACCGCCGCCGGCAGTTGAGCGGTGTCCGCCCCGCTCCTGCGCACCAGCACCGCCCTTCATGCGGTACCCGCCGCCGCGCCCCAGGCCGCGCTGCGCAGCGTTCCCGCCAGCGCGGCGGCGGTGACGACCGCCCCGCTGCTGCAGGTGGATGGCGTCAGCCTGGAATACCGCACCGCCCGGAGCGTGGTGCGCGCCACCCACCGGGTCGGCTTCGACGTGCTGCCCGGCGACCGCTTCGTGCTGCTGGGCCCGTCCGGATGTGGCAAATCCACACTGCTGAAAGCGGTAGCCGGTTTCCTCACCCCGCGCGACGGCGAAATCCGCCTGGAAGGCAAGCCGGTGCATGGCCCCGGCCCGGACCGCATCGTCGTGTTCCAGGAATTCGACCAGCTTCCGCCGTGGAAGACGGTCAAGCAGAACGTGATGTTCCCGCTGCTGGCCTCGCGCACGCTGGGCCGGCGCGAAGCCGCCGAGCGCGCCCTGCACTACCTGGACAAGGTCGGGCTGGCGGCCTTTGCCGACGCCTACCCGCACACCCTGTCCGGCGGCATGAAGCAGCGCGTGGCCATCGCCCGCGCGCTCGCCATGCAGCCCAAGATCCTGCTGATGGACGAGCCCTTCGCCGCGCTGGACGCCCTGACCCGGCGCCGCATGCAGGAAGAACTGCTGGCCCTGTGGGAGGAGGTGCGCTTCACGCTGCTCTTCGTCACCCATTCCATCGAGGAGGCGGTGGTGATCGGCAACCGCGTGCTGCTGCTCTCGCCCCACCCGGGGCGGGTGCGGGCGGAGCTCGACACCGCCGGCTTCGGCCTCGCCGGGCTGGGCAGCAGCCGCTTCCAGGCCACGGTGCAACGCATCCACCACCTGCTGTTTCCCGATTCGCCCCCACCCGGCCAGGGCGGAGAAGGTGCAGAGGGGCGGACGCTCTCACCCACCGACCTGCGCTTCGCCATCTGATCAGCCCATGACCACACCCGCAAGCGCCGCCCAGCGGCCGGAATACGAACTGCCCCTCGAACCCCTGGACGACCTGCCCGCCGAGCGCCCGCTGACCCTGCGCGAGCGCCTGTGGCAGCAGGGCTGGCTGCGCACCGCGCTGGTGCTGGCCGTGCTGGCGCTGCTGTGGGAACTCGCCGCGCGCTGGCAGGACAACGACCTGCTGCTGCCCGGCTTCCTGCAGACCGCCGCCGCCTTCGTGGACAGCCTCGCCAGCGGCGAGCTGCCCGACCGCGCCGGGCGTTCGCTGCTGGTGCTGCTCAAGGGCTACCTGACCGGCATCGTCGCGGCCTTCGTGCTGACCACGCTGGCGGTCTCCACCCAGCTCGGGCGCGACCTGCTGTCCACGCTCACCGCCATGTTCAACCCGCTGCCGGCCATCGCCCTGCTGCCGCTGGCGCTGCTGTGGTTCGGCCTGGGCGAAGGCAGCCTGATCTTCGTGCTGGTGCACTCGGTGCTGTGGGCACTGGCGGTGAACACCTACGCGGGCTTCCTCGGCGTATCGGAGACGCTGCGCATGGGCGGGCGCAACTACGGCCTCACCGGCCTGCGCTACGTGCTGCAGATCCTGGTGCCGGCCGCCCTGCCCTCCATCCTGGCCGGGCTGCGCATCGGCTGGGCCTTCGCCTGGCGCACGCTGATCGCCGCCGAGCTGGTGTTCGGCGCCTCGTCGGGACAGGGCGGGCTGGGCTGGTACATCTTCCAGAATCGCAACGAGCTGTACACCGACCGGGTGTTCGCCGGCCTGGTGGCGGTGATCATCATCGGCCTGGTGGTGGAGAACCTGGTGTTCAACAGCCTGGAACGCCTCACCGTGCGGCGCTGGGGCATGCAGCGGCAGGGATGAGCGCAGCGTTCGCGGGCCTCGGGCCTTTTGTCGGGGTGCTCGGCGGTATGGGGCCGCTCGCCACCGTGGACCTGCTGGCCAAGATCATCGAGGAAACCCCGGCCACGTTCGACCAGGACCACGTACCAGTGGTCGCCCACAACGTCGCGCAGATCCCTGACCGCCAGCGCTTCGTCGCCGGCACCGGCCCTTCGCCGCTGCCCGCCATGCTGGCCGGCATCGCCCGCCTCGACGCCATCGGCGCGGGCTGCATCGCCATCCCCTGCAACACCGCCCACATCTGGTTCGACGAACTGGCCGCCGGCAGCCGCGCGCCGCTGATCCACATCGCCGACGCCGCCGCGGAAGACCTGCACGACGGTGCACCGGTGACCCGCGTCGGCCTGCTCGCCACCCAGGGCACGCTGCGGGCGGCTTTCTACCAGAACCGCTTCGCCGCGCGAGGCATTCTTGCGCTGACCAACAGCGACGAGGAATTCGACACCCTGTTCACCCCCGGTTGCTACGCGGTGAAGGCCGGCGACCTCCCCCGCGCCGCCCGCCTGCTGGGCGAAGCCGCGGCGCACCTGGCCGAGCGCGGCGCCGAACGCCTGGTGCTGGCCTGCACCGAGGTCCCACCCGCGCTGGCCCGCCTCGATGCCACCACCCTGCCGCCGCAGGTGGACGCCACCCGGGCGCTCGCGCGTGCCTGCGTGCGCTGGTGGCAGGAACACCACCATCCCGCCTGAATCCCGATATTTCCGGAGCCCCCATGCACCTCGCCCGCTTCCCCCGCGTCCGCCTCGTCCACGCCCCCACCCCGCTGGAGCCTCTGCCGCGCCTGACCGAACTGCTCGGCGGCCCGCGCCTGTACATCAAGCGCGACGACTGCACGGGGCTCGCCACCGGCGGCAACAAGACCCGCAAGCTGGAATTCCTCCTCGGCGACGCGCTGGCGCGCGGCGCCACCCACGTGGTGACCCACGGCGCCACCCAGTCCAACCACGTGCGCCAGACCGCCGCTGCGGCCGCCCGCCTGGGGCTGAAGTGCACCGCGCTGCTGGAAGCCCGCATCGCCGACGGCAGCGTGGAATACCGCAACAGCGGCAACGTCTTCCTGGACCGCCTGTTCGACGCCACGCTGGAAGCCCGCCCCGCCGGGCTGGACATGAACGCCGAGGTCGAAACCCACGCCGCCCGCCTGCACGACCGGGGCGAGGCCGCCTACGCCATCCCCGGCGGCGGCTCCAACCCCGTCGGCGCGCTGGGCTACGTCGCCTGCGCCCAGGAAATCCTGCAGCAGGCGGACGCCGCCGGCATCGTCGTGCACCACGTGGTGCACGCCACCGGCAGCACCGGCACCCAGGCCGGGCTGGTGGCCGGCTTCCAGGGCCACAGCAGCGGCGTGCCGGTGCTGGGCATCAGCGTGCGCGCCGAACGCAGCGTGCAGGAGGACAAGGTCTGGCAGCTCGCCGGCCGCACACTGGAACTGCTCGGCGTCGCCACCCCCCTGGCGCGCGAGGCCGTGCGGGCCAACAGCGACTACGTCGGCCCCGGCTACGGCCGCCCCACCCCGGAGATGGTGGACGCGGTGAAGCTGCTCGCCCGCACCGAAGGCATCCTGCTCGACCCGGTGTACTCCGGCAAGGGCTTCGCCGGCCTGCTCGACCTGATCCGCAAAGGCCGTTTCGGCAAGGACGAGAACGTGGTCTTCGTGCACACCGGCGGCGCCGTGGGCCTGTTCGGCTATCGCGACACCTTTGATGCGCTGCACGCCTCCTAGCCGCCGGAAAGCTGCAAAGCTCAGCCGAATTTCTTGGTTCGCCGGCCGCCGCCCGCGCACGACAATCGCTCTCCGTCCAAGCTAGCGGAGACGCCTCCCATGCACGCCGAGACCGACCGCATCGTCGACTGGCTGGTCAGCGGCCTGGAGCCCCAGGCCTCGGTGTTCCACGTGGGCCAGTACTGCGGCAGTGACTGGCGCGCCTCCACCGCCGGGCGGGCACGGGCGAGCTTCCATCTGGTGCTGCGCGGCCACTGCTGGCTGCACCGCCCCGGCGCCGAACCGCTGCAGCTCGGTCCGCGCGAAGCGGTGTTCCTGCTGCGGGACCTGCCCCACTCCCTAACCGCCGAGCGCGACCCCGGCCCCGCCTGCGGCCCGCGCCCCATGCTGCCCGCGCGGCCGGCCATGGACGGTGGCACTACGCTGGCCTGCGGCTTTTTCGATTTCCGCGAACTGCCGGGCGACATGCTCGTCGCCTCCTTCCCGGACTGCCTGCTGCTGCGCGCCGGCAACCCCGCCCTGGCCGCGGTGGCGCCGCTCTTCGACCTGCTGCTGGCCGAGGCCGAGCGCGACGCCGCCGCCTCGCCCCTCATGGAACGCCTCACCGAACTGCTGTTCTTCTACCTGGTGCGCGAACTCGCCCACCACCGGGACGTGGAAGCCGGCCTGTGGGCGGTGTGGCGCAAGCCCCAGTTCGCCCCGCTGGTGGAACGCCTGCTGCGCGAGCCGGGGCGGGACTGGTCGGTGGAAGACATGGCGCGCATCGCCAACATGTCGCGGGCGAGCTTCTTCAAACACTTTGTGGACGCCTGCGGCCAGCCCCCGGCGCAGTTCCTGCTGGGCCTGCGCATGCGCATCGCCGCCCGCCGCCTGCGCAGCGGCGACAGCGTGCTGCGCGCGGCCGAGCACGTGGGCTACCAGTCCCAGGCCGCCTTCACCCGCGCGTTCAAGAAGGTCATCGGCGAGCAGCCCGGCGCCTACCAGCGCGCGCGGCGCGACCTGCATTGACGCCGTCGGCACCAGCAGCGCCGCACGCGCAAGGCTGGACGATCGGACAAAACAACGCGACGCCGCGGCATAGAGGGCCATACCCCAGCCGCGGACAATGGCCCCGTCTCCCATCACGTTCCACGACCATGTCCCGCCTGCCCCTACAAACCGCCGCCAGCGCGCCCGAAGCCAGCCGTGCGCTGGTGGAGCGCGTGATCGCCAACAACGGCTTCCTCCCCAACCTGGTGGCCGCCCTCGCCAATGCGCCCGTGGCGCTGGAAACCTATCTCACCGTCGGCGAGATCAACGGCCGCGCCAGCCTGACCCTGGCCGAGCGCGAGGTGGTGCAGATCACCGCGGCCGGCATTCACGGCTGCGAATTCTGCGTCAGCGGCCACACGGCACTGGCGGTGAAGAAGGCCGGCCTCGCGCCGGCCGCCGCACAGGCATTGCAACAACGGGGGCGCACCGGCGACACCCGCCTGGACGCGGTGGCGGACTTCACCCGCGCGCTCATCGTTGCCCGCGGCAACGTGGGCGACGGCGAACTGGAAGCCTTCTACGGCGCCGGCTTCGACGCCCAACAGGCGCTGGAAGTGGTGCTGGGGGTCAGCCTCGCCACCCTGTGCAACTTCGCCAACAACCTGGCACGCAACGACATCAACGCCGAATTGCAGCCCTTCCGCCCCGGAGTCTTCCAGCCATGAGCGCCCCTGCCGCCACCCTCGCCCCGGCCCAGGGCACCGAGCTCGCCTGGTTCGCCGAACACGCCGAGGCCCTGAACAACGGCGCGGCCCACGCGGAGGAACTGCTGCCGCAACTGGGCCGCCGCGGCCTGTTGCGCATCGGCGTGCCCACGGCCCTGGGCGGTGCTGGGGGCACGACCTCCGACGCGCTGGAAGCCATCGCCGCGGTGGCCGAGCGTTCCCTGACGGCGGCCTTCGTGTTTTGGGGCCAGCGCACTTTCATCGAATACCTGCTCGCCAGCCCCAACGCGGCCCTGCGCGAACGCTGGCTGCCCGCGCTGCTGGCGGGCGAGTTCGCCGGCGCCACCGGGCTGTCGAACGCCATGAAGTACCTCTCCGGCATCGAGTCGCTGCAACTCGCGGCCACCGCCCACGGCGACCGCCTGCGGGTGAGCGGGCGCCTGCCCTGGGTGACCAACCTGCGCCGCGCCGGCTTCCTGGCCGCCGCCGCGGTGGCGCGGGAGGACGGCGGCGCGGCCATCGTCGCGATCGCCGACACCCTGCCCGGCGTGCGGCGCAGCGAGGACCTGAACCTGGTGGCCCTGCGCGGCAGCAACACCGCCGCGATCGACGTGGACGCGGTGGACCTGGGCCCGGAATGGCTGATCCATCCGGACGCACGCAACTTCTGCCCGGCCGTGCGCCCGGCCTTCCTGTCGCTGCAACTGGGCATGTCCATCGGTCTGGCGCGGGTGGCGCTGCGCACCGCCCGCGAACTGGCCGGGGCGGCCCACGGCGTCGTGCTGCCGCGGGTGGAAGAGGTCTCCACCGAACTGGAGGCCCTGGTGGGCACCCTCCATGCCGGCCTCGCCGCAGGCCGCTTCCTGGCGGATGCGCCGGCGCTGTTCCGCCTCCGCATCCGCCTCGCCGAGCTGGTGCAGACCGCCCTGGGCCTGGAACTGGACGCCACCGGCGGGCGCGCCTACCTGCTCGACCAGAACCGCGACTTCGCCCGGCGCTGGACCGAAGGCGCCTTCGTGCCGGTGATCACCCCCAGCCTGACCCAGTTGCAGGGCGAACTGGCGCGCCACGCCGCGCAAGGGCAGGGATGAACGCGCCGGCCGAGCACCTGCTCGCCGCCCGCGGGCTCGCGTTCCATTACGGCGCGCAACCCGTGTTCGCCGGTGTGGCCCTGGCGATTCGGCGGCGCGAAATCGTCGCCCTGCTGGGGAGCAGCGGCTGCGGCAAATCCACGCTGCTGCGCGCGCTCGCCGGGCTGGAATCGCCCGCGGCCGGGCAGGTGAGTTTTCTCGACCAGGCCCTCGCCAGCCCCCACCCGCGCAGCGCACTGATCTTCCAGCAAGCCAGCCTGCTGCCCTGGCTCACGGTGGAGGCCAACGCCGCCTTCGGGCTGGACTTCCGCCACCAACCGGCCATCGCCGCCGCGACCCGGCGCGAGCGGGTGCGCGAGGCGCTGGCCGCGGTGGGCCTGGCCGGGCGCGAGAGCGCCTGGCCGGCGGAACTCTCCGGCGGCCAGGCCCAGCGCGTGGCCCTGGCCCGGGCGCTGGCGCGCGAACCCGAGCTGCTGTTCGCCGACGAGCCCTTCTCGGCGCTGGACGCCATCACCCGCGCCGAGATGCAGAACCTGCTGGTGGAGGTGGTGCACCGCTGGCACGCCGCGGTGCTGCTGGTGACCCACGACATCGACGAGGCCATCCTGGTGGCCGACCGCATCCTGCTGATGGGCGGCCGGCCCGGCACGCTCCTCGCCGAATGGACGGTGGACATCCCGCGCCCGCGCGAGGATCACCCCGGCGCGGTGACCGCGCTGCGCCTGGACATCCTCTCCGCGCTGCGCGACACCTTCGTTCAACCAACAGCCGACGTCGCCTGATGCGCCCGCCGTGCGGAAACCGCTCATTTCCACCCTGGACACTCCCCTCTCCCCTCGCGGGAGAGGGGCTGGGGGAGAGGGGGTGCGGCGGCAATACCGGGCTTGGTTCGGCCAGCGCCCTCCTTGCGCCCCTGCGGGGCGCCCCCCTCTCCCCGACCCTCCCCCGCGAGGGGGGAGGGAGAACACCCTCGCCCCTTCAATCCGCATGAGGTCCCGACCATGAGCCAACGCAAATCCGACCGCCCCCACATCTGCACCTCCCCCGACTGCGGCTGCGGCCTGACCCGGCGCGACTTCCTGCGCCTGTCCGCGCTGACCACGGCCGCCGTGGCCGCACCGCTGCTGCGCGCCGGCGACGTGCTGGCCCAGTCCGCGCGCGGCGACGACGTGCCGGTGCGGATCGGCTACCTGCCGATCACCGACGCCACGCCGCTCTTGATCGCCCACGCCCGCAAGCTGTACGAGGCCGAAGGGCTCAGCACCGAGAAGCCGCGGCTGTTCCGCAGTTGGGCGCAGATCGTGGAAGCCTTCGTCGCCGGCCAGGTCAACGTCATCCACCTGCTGTCGCCGTCCACGCTGTGGGTGCGCTACGGCACCAGGTTCCCCGCCAAGGTGGTGGCCTGGAACCACGTGAACGGCTCCGGCATCACCGTGGCCAACAACATCGACAAGATCACCGACCTGGGCGGCAAGAGCTTCGCCATCCCGTTCTGGTACTCCATCCACAACATCTTGCTGCAGAAGCTGCTGCGGGCCAACGGCCTCACCCCGGTGAGCCGTGCGCGCGGCGGCAACATCGCGCCCAACGAGGTGAACCTGGTGGTGCAGCCGCCCGCGGAGATGGTCTCCGCCCTGGCCGGCGGCGCCATCGCCGGCTACGTGGTCGCCGAACCCTTCAACGCCGCGGCCGAGGTCAAGGGCGTGGGCAAGATCCTGCGTTTCTCCGGCGACGTGTGGAAGGACCACGCCTGCTGCGTCACCTTCCTCGCCGAGCGCGACATCGCCGAGCGCCCAGAATGGGCCCAGCGGGTCACCAGCGCCATCGTCAAGGCCCAGCTCTGGGCGCGGGACAACCAGCTCGAAACCGCCAAGGCCCTGTCCGCCGACGGCCCGGACCGCTACACCCCGCATCCGGTGGACACCCTCGCCAAGGTGTTCTCCACCGCCGATTACACCCGCTACGAGGCCAGCGGCATCGTGCGCAACAAGGGCTGGCACCAGCGCCGCATCACCTTCCAGCCCTATCCCTTCCCCTCCTACACAGAAGAGCTGGTGCGCGCCCTGCGCGAGACCCACGTGGAAGGCGACAACGCCTTCCTGCGCGAGCTGGACCCGGCCTTCGCCGCCCTCGACCTGGTGGACGACCGCTTCGTGCGCCGCGCCATCGCCGACCTGGGCGGACCGGCCGCCTTCGGCCTGTCGGCGGACTTCACCCGCCGCGAAACCATCGTGGTCTGATGGCCTCCCGCCGCCTGCGTTTGCTCCTGCCGCTGGGCGGGCTCGCCGCCGCGGTGGCGCTGTGGTCCCTGGGCACCGCGCTGCTGGCCCGCAGCGTGCCCATCGCCACCCACTTCGCGCCCCTGGGCGCCCTGCGGGCGCTCGTGGGCCTGCTGGGCGAAGCGCTGCTGTGGGAGCACATCGCGGTGAGCCTGAAGCGAGTCGCGGTGGGGCTGGCCTTCGCGGTGGGCATGGGTGTGCCGCTGGGCGTGCTCACCGGCCTCTCCACCCTGTTCGCCCAGGCCAGCGGCCCCCTGTTCCAGTTCCTGCGCATGGTCTCGCCCCTGTCGTGGATGCCCATCGCGGTCATGGTGCTGGGCATCGGCGACGCGCCCGTGTATTTCCTGCTGGCCTTCGCGGCCGTGTGGCCCATCCTGCTCAACACCGCCGCCGGCGTGGCCCAGCTCGACCGCAACTGGCTGCTGCTGGCGCGGAGCCTGTCCGCCACCCGCTTCGAGACCGTAGCGCGGGTCATCCTGCCCGGCATCACCGCCCACATCCTCACCGGCGTGCGGCTGGCCATCGGCATCATCTGGATCATCCTGGTGCCGGCGGAGATGCTGGGGGTGGATGCCGGTCTGGGCTACTTCATCCTCGACACCCGCGATCGCCTGGCCTACGCGGAACTGATGGCCGCCGTGGTGCTGGTGGGCTGCCTGGGCTTCCTGCTCGACTTCGCCGCCCGCTGGCTGCACCGGCTGTGGCTGCACGGCCGATGAACGGGAGGGCCGCCCCATGTGCCTGGATTGCGGCTGCACCACGGCCTACCGCCCACTGAAACGGCCACGCCCCGCACCGGCCGGCACGCGGACACATGCCCTCCCGCCGCGCCGCGGGGTCAAACTCGCCATCGCCGGCAAGGGCGGCGTGGGCAAGACCACCCTGTGCGGCCTGCTGGCGCGCCTGCTCGACGAACAGGGCTACCGGGTGCTGGCGGTGGATGCGGACCCGGACGCCAATCTGGCCTCCATGCTGCCGGTGGATGCCGCCGCCGTGGTGCCGCTGGCCGCCCAGGAAGCCACCCTCCGCCGCCTCGCCGGGCAGGACGACGGCCTGCCCGGCGGCATGTTCCTGCTCAACCCGGACGTTTCCGCGGTGCTGCCGGAACTGCGCCTGCCCTGGGGTAGAGGCCAGGGCCTGGTCACCCTGGGCTGGCACAAGCACGGCGGCGCCGGCTGCTACTGCGTGGAAAACGGCGTGCTGCGGCGCGTGCTGGACGCCGTGCTGGCCCAGCCCGGTGACGTGGTGCTGGTGGACAGCGAAGCCGGCCTGGAGCACTTCAGCCGCGGCATGCCGGCGGCCTGCGACGCGGTGGCGGTAGTCGTGGAGCCCGGCCAGCGCAGCCTGGACACCGCGCGCGACATCCGCCGGCTGGCGGCCGACCTGGGCATCGCCGATGTCTTCCCGGTGCTGTGCGGCCACCGCTCGGACGAGGAACGGGCCTTCGTCGCCGAGGCCCTGGCCCCCTGGCCCCTGGCCGCCGCCCTGCCCTACGACGACGCCCTGCGCCGCGCCGACCTGGCCGGCCGTCCCCCCGCCCTGACCGACGCCCTGCGCGCCCCGCTGGCACGCATCGCCGCGCGCATCCTCGACGGAGAACAGCCATGAGCGAACCCACGGACACCCCGCCGCCCGCGCCGGACAAGAAAAAATGGCAGCGCCCTGTCTACCCCAGGAAGGCGGACGTGCTCGCCCACACCCCGGACCCCAACGTGCGCGTGATGCTGCGCCACATGGCCGAGCGCGGCATGGAAACCGTGTTCGACCGCTTCGACACCGTCACCCACTGCGGCCACGGCCTCAAGGGCGTGTGCTGCCAGATCTGCAACATGGGGCCCTGCCAGATCACCCCGCGCAGCCCGCGCGGCATCTGCGGCGCCGACGAGCACGTCATCGTGGCGCGCAACATCCTGCGCTGGATCGCCGCCGGCGTGGCCGCCCACGGCGCGCGCGGGCGCGAGGTGATGCTGGCGCTCAAGGCCGCCGCCGCAGGCCGGGTGGACCTGCCGATCCGCGGCGAAGCCAAGGTCCGCGCAGTGGCCCGCGCCTTCCGCCTCGACCCGGAACAGGGCACCACCGAACTGGCCGGCCAGATCGCCGACATCCTCCTCGAAGACCTGTCGCGCACCCACCCGGCCGCCCACCGCACCCTCGAAGCCATGGCCCCGCCGGAGCGGATCGCCCTGTGGCGCAGCCTCGACATCCTGCCCATCAGCGCCTACCACGAAGTTTTTGAAGCCTATCACCGCACCGGCATCGGCACCGACGGCGACTGGCGCAACCTGATGCAGCAACTGCTGCGCTGCGGGCTGGCCTTCGCCTGGAGCAGCGTGCTCGGCTCGGCCATCGCCCAGGACTGCCTGTACGGCCCGCCCCAGCGCACACGCATCGACGCGGGCTTCGGCGCCCTCGACCCGGACTGCGTCAACATTGCCCTGCACGGCCATTCGCCCATCCTGCCCTCGGCCATCGTGCACGCCGGCGAATCGCCCGAACTGGCCGCCCTGGCGCGCAGCAAGGGCGCCCAGGGCATCCGCTTCTACGGCATCTGCTGTTCCGGGCTCTCCAGCCTGTACCGCTACGGCGGCGTCTCGCCGCTGACCAACGCCATCGGCGCGGAACTGGTGCTCGGCACCGGCGCGCTGGACGCCTGGGTGGCGGACGTGCAGGACGTCTACCCGAGCATCATGGAAGTGGCCAAGTGCTTCCACACCCAGGTCATCACCACCAGCGACTCCGGTCGCCTGCCCGGCGCGCTGCACATCGGCTTCGACCATGCCAATTCCAACCTGGGCGAAGTGCATCACCTGGCCGAGACCATCGTGCGCGTGGGCATCGACAACTTTCCCCTGCGCCGCAAGGCCAACGTGTTCATCCCGCGCACCTCCATCGAGGCCGAGGTCGGCTTCTCCATCGAGAACATCCTGCCCGAGTTCGGCGGCGCGGACGGCCTGCTCCGCCACCTGCGCGCAGGCACCATCCGCGGCATCGTCAACCTGGTGGGCTGCAACAACCCCAAGGTGGTGTATGAAAAGGCCATCACCGACGTGGCCGACGTGCTGCTGGCCCACGACGTCATCATCCTCACCAACGGCTGCGCCTCCTTCCCGCTCCTCAACCTCGGCTACTGCCGCCGCGCCGCGGCCGCCAAGACCGGCCCGGCGCTGCGCGCCCTGCTCGAAGAACTGGACCTGCCGCCGGTGTGGCACATGGGCGAATGCCTGGACAACGCCCGCGCCTCGGGCCTGTTCCGCGCGCTGGCCGACGCCTGCGGCCAGCCCCTGAAAGCCATGCCCTTCGCCTTCTCCAGCCCCGAGTGGAGCAACGAGAAGGGCGTCGGCGCCGCCCTCGGCTTCCGCCTGCTGGGGCTGGACTCCTACCACTGCATCCCCGCCCCCATCGCCGGCTCGGAGGCCGTACAGTCCTTCTTCGAGCACGACACCACGGCGCTGCTGGGCGGCCGCATGGTGGTGGATACCGACCCGGTGGCCCTGGGCGCAACCATCGTCGCCGACCTGGAAGCACGCCGCCGCGCCATCGCCACGCAAGCCACGGCCGGCTGACCACAATACGGTTCAGTCAAGCCCGGCAAGCCCCTCTCCCCTCGCAGGAGAGGGGGCAGTATCTAGCCAGGCTAGGACAAGGCCGGCAAAGTGATCGACACCACCAACCCGCCGCCCGGCCGGTTGGCCGCCTGCACGCTGCCGCCGTGGGCCTCGGCGACCCGCCGGACGATGGCTAGGCCGAGCCCATGGCCGCCGCCGGCCGCGCCGCGCTGGAAGGGCTGGAAGATGCGCTCCAGGTCGCCTTCGGCCACTCCCGGCCCCTCGTCGGCGATGCCGATCAGGACCGCCCGGCGGGCGGCATCGGCATGCGCCTCGATGCGGATATGGCAGCCGTCGGGAGAATGGCGCAGGGCGTTGCGCACCACGTTCTCCAGCATGCGGTGGAGCAGGTCGCGGTGGCCCGTCACCCACAGCGGCTCGTCCACCGCCGTGTCCACGGCGCAGTGCCGCGGCTGCCCTTCGAGCCGGGCATCCTCGGCGATGCGGGCGATCAGTTCGGCCAGATCCACGCGCCCGCCCAGGCCTTCCGCCATGCCGGCGTCCAGGCGCGCCAGGGTCAGCAGCTCGCCCACCAGGCGGTCCATGCGCACGGTCTCGCGCTCCACCCGGTCCACGAAGGACTCGCCGCGTTCAGGACGCTGGCGCACCAGATCGGCGGCGGCCTGCAGGCGCGCCAGGGGCGAGCGCAGCTCGTGGGAGACGTCGTGCAGCAGGCGCTGGCGGCTGTCCAGCAGGCTCTGCAGGCGCTCCGCCATGCGGTCGAAATCCAGCCCCAGGCTGGCCAGTTCGTCATGCCGGTTGGCCAGCGAGGCGCCGATGCGGGTCTCCAGCCGTCCGCCCGCCACCGCCTCGAAGGCGCCGCGCAGCTTGCGAATGGGACGGGCGAAATACCAGGCCAGCAGCGCGGCGAACAGCAGGCTGACCACGCTGCCGGCCGTCAGCGGCATCAGCGGCGGCACCCACGGCGGCAGACGCATCGGCGCCATGGGCGGCGGTGGCGGGGGCCCGGCGTGCTCGCCCGGCACGCCGAACCCGCCGGGCGGCGGTGGCTGGAACACCGGGCGCGGCCCGTCGCCCTCCGGCCGCAGCAGCCAGACGGTCACTCCGACCCCCGCGGAGGTGATCAACTGCGCCAGCCAGAAAAAGAAGAAGAACTTCCAGAACAGACGCCCCATGCCGCCCGCGCCCCCGCTACTCGCCGATCAACTGGTAGCCGCGGCGGATCACCGTCTGGATGCGCGAACGGCCGTCGGCCAGGGTGCCCAGCTTGTGGCGGATGCGGCTGATGTGCACGTCGATGCTGCGGTCGAAGCGCGCCAGCGGCCGGCCGAGCGCCTCCTCCGACAGGGTCTGCTTGCCCACCGGCCGTCCGGCGTGGCGCACCAGGGTTTCCAGCAGCGAGAACTCGGTGCTGGTGAGTTCCAGCGGCACGCCCCCCAGCTCGGCGCTGCGCCGGTCGGGGCGCAGGCGCAGCTCGCCGGCGACCAGCAATCGCCCGCCCTCGGCCTTCGGCGCGGCGTCGACCCGTTTCAGGATGGCCTTGAGCCGCGCCGACAGTTCGCGCGGAGTGCACGGCTTGGGCACGTAGTCGTCCGCCCCCAGTTCCAGGCCGACGATGCGGTCGGTGTCGTCGCCGCGCGCGGTCAGCATCAGCACGGGCACCGGGCTGGACGCGCGGATGCGGTTGAGGGCCTGGATGCCGTCCAGGCCCGGCAGCATCACGTCCAGCACCACGATGTCGTGGTGCCCCGACAGGGCCGCGGCCACGCCGCCGATGCCGTCGTGCACGCAGTCGACCGCGAAGCCGTCGCCTTCGAGATAGTCGCGCAGCAGTTCGAGCAGTTCGGCGTCGTCGTCCACCAGCAGCACCCTGGCCTGGCGGACGGCGGCGGATTCCATGGATTTCATGCCGCCCATCATAGGCCAGGCGCGGCGGGCGGAACCATGCCCCTTTACCCGTTTTTACGCCGCCGCAACCGCGCTTGACGGCAGCCGTGGCGAGAATCCGCCCGGCGCCGCCTTTCCCGGCCGGCGCATGACTTCATACAGGAACGACACCATGCCCAAGTACCTCCGCCCCCCGCTGCACTGGCTGGCCGCGGCCCTGTCCGTCGCCCTGCTGGGCGCAGGCCCCGCCGCCGCGTTCGGCCCCCAGCCCGGCCCCGAGGGCGCCTTCGAAGCGCCCTTCCAGGCGCCGCCGCACTTTGTCCGCCTGCCCGATCTGAGCGAAGCGCAGCAGGACCAGCTCTTCGAACTCACCCACGCCCAGGCGCCGCGCCTGCGCCAGTTGCAGCGTGAAATTTCCGCGACCCGGGAAGCCCTGCGGGCGCTGGCCGGGGCCGAGACCTTCGACGCCGCCAAGGCCCGCACGCTCGCCGACCGCCACGGCCGCGCGGTGGCCGCGCTGCAGTTGGCGCACGCCGAACTGGAGGCGCGCTCGCGCGCGGTGCTGACGCCCGAGCAGCGCAGGGCCCTCGCGGCAGCTTCCGCTGCGCACGACCAAGCACGCGATGACAGGGGCGGCCCCCGGGGCGCGCCACCGCAACGCCCATGAGCGCGCCGACCGTTCTGCCCGGCCGGCGGCGCCTGCTGCAGTTCGCCTCCGCCCTGCTGCTCACCGCCTGCGCCGGACGGCCGCCGCAACGCCCCGACGACGAAGAGGCGCGGCGCCGTTTCACCGAACGCGGCTACCTGCCGACCCTGCCGCATCGCGAAGAGTCCTTCCGCGACACCTGGCAGGTGGACGGCGAAGACCTCACGCTGGAACTGCTGCTGCCGCGCGGCCTCGGCCATGCCCCGCTGGTCCTGTACCTGCCGGGGCTCGGCGAGCCGCCGGGCGCCGGCCAGGCGTGGCGGCAGTCCTGGGCGCAGGCGGGCTACGCCGTCGCCAGCTTCCACAGCGCCGCCGGCACGGGCGTGTGGTCCTCGCCGGCGGCCCGGCGGGGAGACTTCTCCGCCATCGCGCGCGAGCAGTTCGGCAGCGCGGCACTGGCCCGGCGCATCCGGCAAGCCCGCCTCGTCCTCGACGGCATCGCCCAGCGCTCCGGCCAGCCGCCCTACCGGCACATCGACCTGCGGCACATCGCCCTGGCCGGCTTCGACCTCGGCGCGCAGACCGCGCTGGCCTTCGCCGGCGAGCGCCACACCGGGCTGACGGAGGAGGCGAACGCCGCACTGGCGCTGCCGGCCCTGGACGCGGTCATCGCCCTCAGTCCCCCGGTACGCGGCGCGCAGGACGAACCGGAAGGGCGCTTCGGCGCCATCCGCCTGCCGCTCCTGCTGCTCACCGGCCGGGACGATGCCGACCCCCTCGACCCCGCCCTCGCGCCGCAGCAGCGGCAACTGCCCTACCGCTACCTGCCGCCCGGCGACAAGTACCTGCTGGTGCTCGCCCAGGGCGCGCACCGCACCCTGTCGGGCTCCGCCCAGCCCACGGCCGGCCGGGACGAACGGCCGGCCGGCGGCCCCTCCGGCGGGCGGGGCCCTGGCGGCGGGGCGGGCGGTCCTCCCGGTGGCGGCGCAGGCGGCTTCGGCGGCGGGGCGGGCGGCCCCGGTGGCTCGCGCGGCGGCAGGCCGCCCGGGGGTGGCGCCCCGGACGGCGCGGATGACGCGCGGCGCGAGCAGACCATCCTCACCCAGGTCTCGCTGGCCTTTCTCGATGCCGCGCTCAAGGACGGCGGGAGGGCACGCGAATGGCTGGCGCGCGACGTATCGCACTGGATCGGCGATGCGGGTACGTGGCAGGCCAAGTGAGCGGACGGGGCGGCAGATTTCGCCGCCCGCCCGCGTGCGGCCCCGTGCCCGGGCGGGTTTGCCGCCGGCAACGGGGGAGGCAGAACCTGCCGGCGCGGCGCCCGGGCCCTCCCATCCGGCACGCGGGAACGGCCCGGGGTCATCGGACATGCATATCCGTTAACCCGTTTTTACCCGGTTTTACCTCTCCACCCTCTGTTTTCCGGGGTTTCCGGCCGCTAATTTGCATAAGGCGGATGTGCGCGCGGTACGGCGCACAGCCCTTTCCATCTTTGGAGATCATCATGAGCAGCATCTATGGCATCGGCAGCACCGGCAGCTACGGCACGCTGGCCACCGCCTATCTGCAGAACAGCCGCAGCAGCGCCGCCACCGGCACCTACGCCGACGAAACGGCGCAGACCGACGCGGCCAGCGAGCTGTACGCCACGCTGGACAGCGACGGCGACGGCAGTGTGAGCGAGCAGGAGTTCAGCGACGCGCTGTCCAGCGTGCTGGCGCAACTGAACGGCCAGCTCGGCAGCGGCCCCGCGCAGGGCCCCGGCGGGGCGGGCGGCATGCCGCCGCCCCCGCCGCCGCAGGCCGGTGAGGACAGCGGCTTCACGCTGGATGAACTCACCGCCCAGTTGGAGGAAACCGGCGACACCGATTCGGCACGTGCCGGCCTGCTGTCCAGCGTGATCGAGAATTTCGACACGGCCGACAGCGACGGCGACGGCAAGGTGACGTTCGAGGAAGCGATCGCCCTGCAGGAATCGCTCTCCGGCAGCACCAGCGGCACCGGTGCGGCGACCGCGGCAACCGGGAGCGGTACCGTGGAGCAGGAGCAGGTGCTGGCGCAGATCCTGCGGCTGGCGCAGACCTACGACGCATCGAGCTGGCAGTCCGGCCTGCCGCTCCTCTCGGTGAGCGCATAAAGCGCGGCGCCGCCCGGCATGCCGGGCGGCGCGATACGCTCGATGCCCGCGTCAGCGCCGGTCGTCGAGCAGGTCGATGATGCCCAGGATGATGAAGCTCACGGGGTCGTAGACCACCGTGTAGCCCCGGTAATAGCCCACGGCATGGCCGTGCGGAAGCGGAGGCAGGTGATGCACGACACCGGCCGGCGCGGGAGTGATGTAGCCGCGGTAGGACTTGTGGATGGGCTGGCCGGCCACGAATGACGGGCGATGGTGCCTGTCGGTACGGTCCAGCGCGCGGCGGTAGTGCCGCTGCAGGCGCTCCCGGTCCTGGGCGCGGAAGGCATAGCCCTGCGCACCCGGATGAGCGGCCCGCTGCGGTTCGGCCTGGCGCGGCCGCTGCTCCGCGCTCCGGCGCTCGCCGCGCTGGCCGCGGCCCTGCTCGTGATCGTGTCCGCCGCGTTCGGCGGCATGGTGGCGCTGATCGGGTTCCCGTGCGCCGGCCGGGCCCGCGACCAGCACGGCGATGGAAAGGACGGCCAGCAGGGTGACGAGCCGGCGGCTGACTGTGGATGCTCGCATGATGCACCTCCCGTTCGTTGTAGCATTGAAGACCTCGGCGTTTCGCCGGGCACCGGACGCGTTTCGGCGCCGGTTTGACGATGCGGGCGAACCGTGGAGGAAAAGTGGAGATGCCGCGGGAAGAAGTTTCCGGTTGTGACATGCCCGCCTCGAACGGCGGCGCCCCGCAACGGGCATGAAGCGGCCGGGGCTCACCACCCGCATCTTCCTCGCGGTGTTCGCCACCGCGATCGTCCTGGTCGCCGCCGCCGGGGAGGCCGCGCGCTGGAGTTTTTCGCAGGGCTTTCTCGGCTACCTGAACGATCTGGCCCTGGCCCGCATGGAGGCGGTGGTGGCGCGCACGGCCAGCGCCTACGCGGCGCACGGCGACTGGGATTTCATCCGCGGGGAACGCATGCGCTGGATGGAAATCCTGCGCCCGGTGCCGGGCCTGGACGTTCCGGCGGCCAGCGGCCCTCCGTCCGGCCCCCCGTCGCCGCCCGTCTCCGACCTGACCGGGGTGGTGATGCGCATGGCGCTGCTGGATGCCGACCGCAAGCTGCTGGCCGGTTTCGTCATTGCCGACGCGCGCACCGAGGAACGCCCGGTGATCGTGGAAGGGCGCACCGTGGGCTGGGTGTCCCTGGCCCAGTTCGAGAGCGTGGCGGCGGCCGGCGCGTCCCGTTTCGAGATCGCGCAGAAGCACGCTCTGGCGGCCATCGGCCTGGCGGCGGCGGCGCTGGCGGCCGCCATCGCGTGGTGGCTGGCGCGCACGCTGCTGCGCCCGGTGCGCGAGGTGGCCGGGGCCACCCACCGCCTCGCCGGCGGGGACTACGCCCTGCGGGTGCCGGTGGGCTCGCGCGACGAAGTGGGCCGCCTGGCGGAAGATTTCAACCACCTGGCGGAAACCCTGCAGCGCAACGAACGCATGCGGCGCGACTTCATGGCCGATCTGTCCCACGAACTGCGCACCCCGCTGGGCGTGCTGCACGGCGAACTGGAAGCCATCGAGGACGGCCTGCGCCCTTTCGACGCCCACGCCCTGGCTTCCCTGCAGGGGGAAGTGGCCATGCTCTCCAAGCTGGTCAGCGACCTGTACGATCTGTCCCTGGCCGACGTGGGCGCGCTGGCCTACCGCAAGCAGGACGTGGATCTGCGCGATGTCCTCTCCGCCACCGCCGAGCAGTACCGGGAGCGCCTGGCCGATGCCGGCATCGCCCTGGAGATGGCGCTGCCCGCAGCACCCGTGACGCTGTTTGCCGATGCGGTGCGCCTGCGGCAACTCTTCGGCAACCTGTTCGAGAACAGTTGCCGCTACACCGACCGTGGCGGCGTGCTGCGGATCGCGGTGGAAGATGGTGGAGAGCCGCTGCGCGTGGTGCTGGACGATACGGCCCCGGCGGTGCCGCCCGAGCGCCTGCCCCATCTGTTCGAGCGTTTCTACCGCGTGGACAGCTCGCGCAACCGCGCCAGCGGCGGCGCCGGCCTGGGGCTGGCGATCTGCCGCAACATCGTCGAGGCCCACGGCGGCGCCATCGATGCGGCGCCTTCGCCGCTGGGCGGCCTGCGCCTGACCATCCACCTGCCGCGGGCCCGGCCATGACCCTGCCCGCCCAGCCCGACGCGGCCCTGATCTACATCGCCGAGGACGAGCCCAAGATGGCCGCCCTGCTGATCGACTACCTGCACGCCGGGGGGCACGCCACCCAGTGGATCGCCGACGGGCGGGAGGTGGTGCCGGCCGTGCGCGCCCGCCCACCACACCTGCTCCTGCTCGACCTGATGCTGCCCGGCCGCGACGGCATGGACATCTGCCACGAACTGCGCGGCTTCAGCGAAGTGCCCATCATCATGCTCACGGCGCGGGTCGAAGAGGTGGACCGCCTGGCCGGCCTGGACGCGGGCGCCGACGACTACATCTGCAAGACGCCCTTCAGCCCCCGCGAGGTGGTCGCCCGCGTCAACGCGCTGCTGCGCCGCAGCCGCCGCAAGCCCGCGCCGGACGGCGGCGCCGCGCCCTTCGTCATCGACGACGCCGGCCACCGCGCCACCCTGAACGGCGTCGCGCTGGACCTGACGCCGGTGGAATTCCGCCTGCTGAGGGCCTTCTCCAACGCGCCGGGGCGGGTGTTCTCCCGCGACAGCCTGCTCAACCACGTGCACGACGACCAGCGCGCGGTGACCGACCGCGCCGTGGACAGCCACGTCAAGAACCTGCGCCGCAAGCTCGACGCGGTGACGCCGGGGCGCGAGTGGATTCACTCGGTCTATGGCGTCGGCTACCGCTTCGAGGCCTAGGGCCTGGACGACGCCGGGCTCAGCGCGCCGTCATGCGGATCTTCAGATTGGCGTAGGCGGCCAGCCCCTCGGCGCCGTGCTCGACGCCCAGGCCCGACAGCTTGTGGCCGCCGAACGGGAAATCCACCCCATGGACATAGACTTCGTTGATCCAGACCGTACCGGCTTCGAGGCGGTCGGCCAGTGCCTCGGCCAGCGCCGTGTCCCGGCCCCAGATCGAGGCGCCGAGGCCGTACTCGGTATCGTTGGCGCGGCGCACCACGTCGTCGAAATCGCGGTAGCGCAGCACCGGCAGGACCGGGCCGAAGGCCTCCTCCGCGACCACGCGGCTGTCGTCCGGCGGGTTGTCGACGATGGTGACCGGGACGAAATAGCCGGGGCCGAGAGCGGCCCCGCCGCCGAGCGCGATGCGCAGGCCCCGTTCGGCGCAGTCGGCCAGGATGCCGAGCACCTTTTCATACTGCCGGGCGTTCTGCAGCGGCCCGAGCTGGCTGGCCGGGTCCATGCCGTCGCCCATGCGCACGCCGCGGGCGTAGGCGACCAGCCCATCGAGCAACTGCGGGTAGATGTCGTCATGCACGTAGAGCCGCTTGATGCCGACACACCATTGGCCGGAATTGCCGAAGGCGCCCCAGAACAGCTTGGGGATGCAGGCGTCGAGATCGGCGTCGGGCAGCACGATGGCCGGGTCGTTGCCGCCCAGTTCCAGCGTCACGCGCTTGAGGCCGGCGGCGGCGCCGGCCATGACCCGGCGGCCGGTGGCGACCGAGCCGGTGAAGCTGATCTTGGCGATGCCGGGGTGATCGACCATCCACTGGCCCAGTTCGTCGTCGCCGGTGAGCACGGTGAATACCCCCGGCGGCAGGACGTCCTCGGCCAGTTCGGCCAGCCGCAGGGCGGTCAGCGGCGTGTAGGGCGAGGGTTTCAGGATGACCGTGTTGCCAGTGATCAGCGCAGGGGCGAACTTCCACGCGGCGAGGCAGAGCGGAAAATTCCACGGCACGATCAGGCCGGCCACGCCGAGCGGGACGTAGGATTTCTCCACCCGGTGCTGGGGCGCGTCTTCGAGCACTTCGTCCGCCAGGCGCCGTCCGGCGACCTCGCGCAGCCAGCCGATGGCGTAGTCGACCTCGGCGGCGGCGGCCGAATGGCGCGGCTTGCCCTGTTCCAGCGTGAGCAGATCGGCGAGTTCGCCGCGCGCCTGCGCCATGCGCCCGGCCAGGCCCTCCAGCCGCGCCTGGCGTTCTTCCCAGGGCAGCGCGCGCCAGGCCGGGAAGGCGGCACGGGCGGCCGCGACGGCGCTTTCCAGGTGTTCCGGGGCGGCCAGCGGTACGCTGGCGAAGGCGGCGCCGGTGGCCGGATTGATCACCGGCCGGCGCGCCGGCGTGCGGATGCCGGCGCTGCCGATGCGCAGGCGGGCGAAACGGTCTGCGAAAAGTTCATGATATGCGGTCATGATGTTCTCCCTTGCTGGCGGTGAGCAGCCCGCCCATGCATCATAGCGATCGCACCCGACGTTTCCCAATGTGGGTGAAGGGAAGAAACGTGGAAGGTATGTCGGACGACCGGGGATCGGAAACCATGCGGCTGGTGCTGCTCGGCCTCGCGCCATCGCTGCGGATGGCACTGCGGGGCCTGCTCGCGGACGGGCGTTTCAGCTTCGTCGACGCCGCGTCGCCGGCGGAAATGCCCGCCGGCGCGGGCGCCGCGGACCTTGCCGTGGCCGATTCGGCCTGGCTGGCGCAACAGCCCGCGGCCGCGCGGGCCGCCTTGCGGGAAAGCCTGGCCGGAGCGGCGGCGTTGATCGTGCTCGGCGATGCCGGCGCGGTGGAGCCGCTGCCCTCCTGCCGCCGCGTCCTGCAGGCACCGGCCGAGGCCATGGCCGTGGCGCAATTGATCGACGGCCTCCGCGACGACCTGCTCGGCCGCCCGCTGCCGGCCGCCGTCATCGCCTGCCCGGCCGACGCCGTGCCGGCACGCGAGCGGGAACTGCAGGCCGCGCGCTGCACGGCGCATTTCCTGGCGGCGGACGATCTGGCGACACTGCCCGGGGTGCCGGAGGCCGTGGCGCTGATCGTGGATGTGGCGCCGGGAGAGGCCGGACGGGCCCTGGTGGAGGCGGCGCGCGCGACGGCGGCCCGCCGGGGATTGCCGCTGATCTTCCTGGCGCCGGCCGAAACGTGGCCGGCGGTGCCGGAAACGACGGCCGAGGACGAATTCTGGCTGCACGTGCCCGCTGCCGCCGGCCAACTCGCCGCGCTGGTCCGCCCGGTGGTCCGCGCCGCGCGCGCCCGGGCGCGGCTCGAACGGCTGTTCCTGCGGCAACTGGCGATCCAGCACCAGGAATTCACACTGCTGCGCGGAGCCATCGATCAGCATGTCATCATCAGCATGGCCGACGCGGACGGCCGCATCACCTATGCCAACGACAGGTTCTGCGAACTGAGCGGCTTCAGCCGCGAGGAACTGCTCGGCGCCAACCACAGCCTCATCAAGTCCGGCCGGCATTCCCGCGAGTTCTACGCCGATCTGTGGCGCACCATCACGCGCGGCGAGATCTGGCACGGCGAGGTCTGCAACCGCAAGAAGAACGGCGAGCCGTACTGGGTCAGCGCGACCATCGTGCCGGTCATGGACGAAGCCGGGAAACCGCTCCGCTACGTGTCGACCCGCACCGACATCACGCTGCTCAAGAAGATCCAGGACGAACTGCTCGCCAGCCGGCAGCAGGCGGCGCACGACGCCCAGCGCATCCAGGCCATTTTCGACAGCCTGCCGGTCGGCATCTTCTGGAAGGACCGCGAACTGCGCTATCGCGGCGCCAACCGGCGCTTTCTGGACGACGTGGGGGTGGCCGATCCCGAACATTTGAACGGTCTGGATGATACCGGGCTGTTCGCGCCGGAGGTGGCCGAGACCTACCGCCGGTGCGACCGCGAGGTGCTGGAAAGCGGGCGGCCGCTGCCGCCGTTCGAGGAAAGGCTGGTGCTGCCCGGCGGCGGCGAGCGCTGGCTGAGAACCGGCAAGATGCCGCAGTTCGACGACCAGGGCCAGGTCACCGGCGTGCTCGGCGCCTATCTGGACATCACCGATCTCAAGGAGACCGAACGCAAGCTGCGGGAGATCACGGAGCGCCTGAAATTCTTTGCCGACAACGTGGAGGAGGGCGTCGTCGTCTGCGACCAGGGCATGATCGTGGACGTCAGCGACCGCTGGCTCGAACTGTTCCGCTGCCGGCGCGACGACGCGCTGGGCCGGCCGGTGATGTCCTTCACCGCGCCGAGCGCGGTGCCGATGGCGCTGCAGTTGATCGGGGATAGGTGGGCCGAATCCTACGAATCGGTGATGCTGCGCCACGACGGCACGACCTTTCCCGCCGTCGTGCGCGGGCGCAATCTGGAATTCGGCGGCCGCGAGCTGCGCCTGACCTCGATTCTCGACATCTCGCGGCAGAAGGAGAACGAACTCGCCGTGCAGGCGGCGAAGACCGAGGCCGAACGCGCCAACCAGGCGAAATCCGAGTTCCTGTCGAGCATGAGCCACGAACTGCGCACGCCGATGAACGCCATCTTCGGCTTCGCCCAGATACTCGAATTCGACGAGCGCCTGGACGCGGACCAGCAGGACAGCGTGCAGGAAATCCTCAAAGCGGCGCGCCACCTGCTGGGGCTGATCAACGAGGTGCTGGACCTGGCCAAGATCGAATCCGGCCGCATCGCCCTGTCCCTCGAAACCGTCCTGCTGGGCACCGTGGTCGAGGAATGCGAGCAGTTGCTGCGGCCGCTGGCCGCCGAGCGGGAGATTTCCCTGCACGTGCCGGCCGGCCCGCCGGGGGCCGTGCGGGCGGACAAGGTGCGGCTCAAGCAGGTGCTGCTCAACCTGCTGTCGAACGCCATCAAGTACAACCGCTCGCAGGGTGAGGTCCGCCTGACCGTGGACACGGCCGGGCCGCGCCTGCGCATCACGGTGGCCGATACCGGCCCCGGCATCGCCGCCGGGGATCTGGCCGGGCTGTTCCAGCCCTTCAACCGGCTGGGCGCCGAGCACGGCACGATCGAGGGCACCGGCATCGGCCTGGCGATCTCGCGCCGGCTGATCGAGGCCATGGGCGGCAGGATCGGCGTCGACAGCGCGCCGGGCGAGGGCAGCCGGTTCTGGGTCGAACTGCCGCAGGCCGCCCCGGAAACGGCGCAAGCCGGCGGGCAGGACGCGCCGCGCCGGGCGGAGTCCGGCGCCGACGGCCTGCAGCGGCACATCCTCTACGTGGACGACAATCCGGTCAATCTGAAGCTGGTCGCGCAGATTCTCGGCAGGCTGCGCCACATCCGCCTGGTCACCGCCCATACGCCGGAGCTGGGCATCGAGCTGGCGCTGGCTGGCAAGCCCGACCTGATCCTGCTCGACATCAACCTGCCGGGCATGGACGGCTATGAGATGCTGCAGGTGCTCAAGGCCGACCTGCAACTGCGCCACGTGCCGGTCCTCGCCGTGTCGGCCAACGCCATGCCGAGGGACATCGAGCGCGGCATCGCGGCCGGATTCGCCGACTACCTGACCAAACCGCTCGACGTCGGACGCTTCCTGGCCAGCATCGACCGGCATCTTCCCGAGGGAGAACACCCATGAGCACCCCCGACGACTCGCCGATTCTGATCGTCGACGACGAACCGGCCAACCTCAAGCTCCTGGACAAGCTGCTGAGCGGACAGGGCTACACCCGGCTGAGCTGCGTCGAGGACCCGCGCGAGGTCCTGCCGCTCTACCTCCGCCAGCGCCCCGACCTGATCCTGCTCGACATCAACATGCCCCACCTGGACGGCTACCAGGTCATGGAACAGTTGCGCGCGCTCGAAGACCCGCTGCTGCCGCCCATCGTCATCCTCACCGCCGAGCACGGCCGCGGGCATCTGCTCAAGGCGCTCGCCGCCGGCGCACGGGACTACCTGAGCAAGCCCTTCGACCGCACCGAACTGCTGATGCGCGTGCGCAACCTGCTCGACGCCCGGCGGGCGCACCGCAGCACCCACGAGCAGAAGGCCTTCCTCGAGGAGATGGTCCACCTGCGCACCGAGGAAGTCGTCGCCACCCGCCTGCAGATCGTCCAGCGCTTGGGGCGGGCCGCCGAATACCGCGACAACGAGACCGGCCAGCACATCCTGCGCATGAGCAACATCGCCGCCCTGCTCGCCGGCAGGCTGGGCTGGGAGGGCGCCGAAGTCGAACTGATGCTGCACGCCAGCCCGATGCACGACATCGGCAAGATCGGCATCCCCGACGCCGTGCTGCTCAAGCCGGGCAAGCTGGACGGCGAGGAATGGGAAATCATGAAGCGGCACGCGGTGATCGGCGCCGAACTCCTGGCCGGCGACGATTCCAGCCTGCTCCGCATGGCGCGGGAGATCGCCCTCGGCCACCACGAGAAATGGGACGGCAGCGGCTACCCCGGCGGCCTGGCCGGCATCGGCATTCCGCACTCGGCACGGATCGCCGCCGTGGCCGACGTCTTCGACGCGCTGACCTCGGCCCGCCCCTACAAGGAAGCCTGGTCCGTCGAGCGGGCGGTGGCCCACATGCGGGACCAGGCGGGGCAGCATTTCGATCCCGACGTCATCGAGGCCTTCCTGTCCAGCCTGGAAGAGGTCCAGCACATCCGGGAACGCTACCGGGAACCCGGCTGAACCGGGCGGCTACTCGTGCCGCAGCGCCTCGATGGGGTCCAGGCGCGCGGCGCGGCGGGCGGGGAAGTAGCCGAACACCACGCCGATGGCGGCGGAGAACACGAAGGACAGCACGTTGATGCCCGCATCGAACACGTAGGGCACCTGCATCACGGCGGAGAGCGCCAGCGAGGCCAGCGTGGCCAGCGCGATGCCGATCAGCCCGCCCAGGGCGGCCAGGGCCACCGCCTCGATGAGGAACTGCAGCAGCACCTCCCGCTCCAGCGCGCCGATGGCCAGGCGGATGCCGATCTCGCGGGTGCGCTCGGTCACGCTCACCAGCATGATGTTCATGATGCCGATGCCGCCCACCAGCAGGCTCACGCCGGCCACCGCGCCGAGCAGCATGGTCATGACCTGGGTGGTGCCGGCCATGGCGTCGGCGAACTGGCGGGTGTCGAGGATGTTGAAGTTGTCCTCGTCCGTGTCGGACAGCTTGCGCCGTTCGCGCATCAGGTGGGTCAGGCTGGCCTTGACGCGCTCGCTGTCGCTGCCGTCCTGCAGGGACACCAGCAGCACGTCCACCCGCTGGCTGCCGGAGACGCGCCGCTGCACGGTGCGCAGCGGCATGACCACCATGTTGTCCTGGTCGCTGCCCATGCCGGACTGGCCCTTGGACAGCAGCACGCCGATGATCTCGCAGGAGAAGTTCCTGACCCGCAGCGGCTGGCCCAGCACGTCCACGGCGCTGGCGGCGCCGAACAGTTCCCGGCGCACGGTCTCGCCGATCACGCACACGGCGCTGCCGGCGCGCTCCTCGGCCTCCTCGAACTGGCGGCCGAAGACGAGCTTCCAGTTGTTGGAGATGAAGTACTCGTTGCTGGTGCCGTTGATCGTGGACGACCAGTTGCGCCCGCTGGCCACCAGCGTCACGCTGGACATCAGTTGCGGGGCGACCACATGGACGCCGCCGATCTGCTGGCGGATCGCCTCCACGTCGGCCTCCTTGAAGGTGGGCGCGCCGGCGCTGCTGCGTCCCGGCCCCAGGCGCTGGCCCGGCATGATCATCAGCAGGTTGGTGCCCAGCGCGGCGATCTGCTGCTGCACCGCGAGGGTGGCGCCGTTGCCCAGGGTGACCATGGTGATCACCGCGCTCACGCCGATGACGATGCCGAGGATGGTGAGGAAGGAGCGCAGCAGGTTGCGGCGGATCTCGCGCAGCGCCAGGAGCAGGGTGTTGAGCAGCATCAGCGGGCCTCCGCCGCATGGTCCGCCAGCGCCGCGGGTTCGGGATTGCGCGTGTCGCTGTCGATGCGCCCGTCGACGAAATGCACGATGCGGCGGGCGTAGCGGGCCATGTCCGGCTCGTGGGTCACCATCAGCACGGTGATGCCCCGCTCGTCGTTGAGCCGCCACAGGAGTTCCATGATCTCGTGGCTGCGCTGGGTGTCCAGGTTGCCGGTGGGCTCGTCGGCGAGCAGGACTTCCGGCGCGGTGACGATGGCGCGGGCGATGGCCACGCGCTGCTGCTGCCCGCCGGAGAGCTCGGCCGGGGTGTGGTGCTCCCAGCCCGCCAGGCCCACCGAGGCCAGCGCGGCGCGGGCCGCGCGATGGCGGGCGGCGGCGGGCTCGCCCCGGTAGAGCAGCGGCAGTTCCACGTTCTCCTGCGCCGAGGTGCGCGCCAGCAGGTTGAAGCCCTGGAACACGAAGCCCAGGTAGCGCCGGCGCAGGAGCGCGCGCTGGTCGCGGCCCAGGCGTTCCACGTGCAGGCCGTGGAAGAGGTATTCCCCGCCGGTGGGCGTGTCCAGGCAGCCCAGGGTGTTCATCACGGTGGATTTGCCCGAGCCGCTCGGCCCCATGATGGCGACGAACTCGCCGGCCTCGATGTCCAGGTCCACGCCCCTGAGGGCCTGGAAGGCGGCCTGGCCCTGGCCGTAGACCTTGGTCAGCCCGCGCAGGCGGATCAGCGGCACGGCCTCGCCGGGCGTCCCGCTCACCGCGCGGCTCCGCTGCGCTGGTCCACGATGGCCTGCAGGCCCGGCTGCAGGTCGCCGTCCACGATCTCCGTCATGCGCCCGTCCGATAGCCCGGTGGTCACGGGCACGGCCACGGCCTGCCCGTCGCGCAGCACCCACACCTGGCGCGCATCGGCGCCGCCCGCGCGGGGCACGGTGGTCTGCTGGGGCGGGCGCGGCAGCAGGCTGGCGACCAGGCCGCGCCCCTCACCGGCGCTCGCGGCCGGCGGGGGCGTGAAGCGCAGCGCCATGTTGGGCGCCAGGATCACGTTCTCCCGCTCGGTGGCGGTGATGATGGCGCTGGCGGTCATGCCGGGGCGCAGGGACAGGTCCGCATTGGCGACCTCCAGCGTGGTGGTGTAGGTGACCACGTTGTCGGTGGTGGTGGAGCCGAAATCCACCCGCGTGACGGTCGCCGGGTAGCGCCGGTTGGGCCAGGCGCTGACCGTGAAGGTGGCCTGCTGCCCCACCGCGACCTGGCCGATGTCCGCCTCGTCCACGTTCACCTCCAGCTTCAGGCGCGACAGGTCCTCGGCCAGGGTGAACAGCGTCACGGCCTGCAGGGAGGCGGCCACGGCGTTGCCGGGGTCCACGGCGCGGGCCAGCACCACGCCGTCTATGGGCGAGCGGATCGACGCCTTGGCGAGATTGGTTTCGTTGGTGGCCAGTGCGGCCTCGGCCTCGACCACGTCGGCGCGGGCGGACTGCTCGGCGGCCTCGGCGCGGGCCAGCGCGGCCCGGGCGGTATCCAGTTCGGTGCGCGAGGGCACCTTGCCGCCGGACAGGCGCGCGACCTCTTCCAGGCGCGCCAGCGTGCTGCGGTTCTCCCCCACCGTGGCGACCGCCTCGGCCACGGCGGCCCGGGCGCTGGTCAGGCTGGCGCGGGCACGCGCCACCTCGTCGCGCAGCTTGGCGGTATCCAGCTCCACCAGCACCTGGCCGGCCTTCACCGTGTCATTGACGTCCACCAGCACGCGCGCCACGGTGCCGGACAGCTCGCTGCCGACCTCGACGGTGCGGGTCGGCTGCAGGGTGCCGGTGGCGTTGATGGACAGGCGCAGGGTGCCGCGCACGATCTCCTCGGTGACGTACTGGGGCGCCACAGGGCCGCCGCCCCCCAGCCAGAGGCGCACGGCGAGCAGCACGAGCAGGATCAGCGCGGCGGCGATCCATGTGCCGGGGCGCCGCCACCAGGGGCGGCCGGAGGTTGCGTCGAGCGGAAGGCTTGCGGAGGCGTCGGAGCGGGTGGCGTTCATGGCGCGGGGGATGGGGTTCCGGTTGTGGAAGGCGGCGCGGGAGTGGACGCGGCGGGGGACTCGGCCTGGGCGGACCAGCCACCGCCGAGCGCCTTGTAGAGCTGCACGTGGTTGGCGGCGAGCTGGGCGGCGGCGCTGGCGACGGCGTCCTCCGCGTTCAGGCGGGTGCGCTGGGTGTCCAGCACCACCTGGAAGTCCACCAGGCCGCTGGCATAGCGCTGGCCGGCCAGGGTGTCGGCGGTGGCGGCGGCCTCGGCGGCCTGCTCCAAGCTGGCCAGCGCGTCCCGCGAGGTGCGCAGGGCGGTCAGGGCGTTCTCCACCTCGCGCAATGCCTCCAGCACCGCGGCGCTGTAGGCGTGGTAGGCCTGTTCCAGTTCGGCGTCGCGGACTTCGGCCTGGGCGGCGCGCGCGCCGCCGTCGAAGAGCGGCAGGCCGAGGCTGGCCAGCAGACTGCTCGCCACCCCGGCGCTGTCCAGCGCGCCGAAGGTGAGCGCGGACAGGCCGAGGGAGCCGGTGAGATTCAGGCTGGGGTAGCGCGCGGCCTGGGCTTCGTCCACCCGGGCGCGGGCGGCGGTGACGCGGTGCTCGGCGGCGCGCACGTCCGGGCGCTGGCGCAGGGTGTCGGCCGGCAGGCTCACGGCCAGGGCGGCCACCGGCCGCGGCACGGCCGGCAGAGTTTCGCCCGGTGCATCCAGGCGCGCGTGCAGGCTGCCGGGCGTCTGCGCGCCGAGCACCGCCAGGCTGTTGAGGGCCTGCACGATCGCCGACTCCAGGCTGGACAGGCTCGCCCGTGTCTCTTCCACCGTGCCCCGGGCCTGCTCCACTTCCAGCAGGGTGACCAGCCCGGCCTGCTCGCGCCAGCGCGTGATCTGCAGGGTCTCCTCCTGGTTGGCGAGGTTGGCGCGGGCCACCGCCAGGCGCCGCTGGTTGCCGCGCAGGTCGATGTAGGCCAGCGCCACCTCGGCGGCGATGGACACGCGGGTGTCCTCCAGCGACGCGGCGCTGGCGCCCAGGTCGGCCTCGGCCGCGGCCAGCCCGGCGCGCAGCCCGCCGGCCAGGTCCAGCTCCCAGCCGGCATCCACGCCGACCTGGAACTGGTTGCTGGCGGGCTGGCTGTCCGTGCGGGCGCGCTGGGCGGAGCCGGTGAAATCCAGCGTGGGCTGCAGGCCCGCGGCGCTCACCGTCCGCTGCGCGCGGGCCTGGCGCAGCGCGGCGCGGGCGCTGCGCACGTCGGTGTTGCGCGCCAGGGCCAGCTCGACCAGCGCGCTCAGTTCGGCATCGCCGAAATGGCGCCACCACAGGGCCAGGCGCTCTTCATCGCCACCGGCCGGGACGGCGGACTCGGTCCAGGCCGGCGGCACCGCGGGCAGATCGCCCGCGGCCGGCGCATAGGGCCGGGTGGCGCAGCCGGCCAGGGCCACGAGCAGGGCGGCCGCCAGGCAGCCTGGAGTCCGGCGCGCAGCCGGGGGTGGGGAAACGAACATCGACACGTCGTGAGTCCGGCGAGGGAATGCCCGCCACCGTAGACCGCAAATGTGGAGAAAGCTTGAAGAGTATGGCGGCGCTCAGCGTCCCTTCCACGGCACCAGGCGGGATTCCAGCCCGCGCATGGCGAGGTCGAACAGCCAGGCCACCGCGCCGATGACGAAGATACCCATGACCACCACGTCGGTACGCAGGAAGTTGGACGCGTTCATGACCAGTTGGCCGAGGCCGACGGTGGCGGCGACCAGTTCCGCGGCCACCAGCGTGGTCCACCCGAAGCCGACGGCGATGCGCATGCCGGTGAGGATCTCCGGCAGCGCCGCGGGCACGATCACGTGGCGCACCACCTGGGCATGGGAGGCGCCCATGGACAGGGCGGCGTGGATCTGCTCCGGATGGGCGGCGCGCACGCCGGCGCGGGCCGACACCGCCAGCGGGGCGAAACAGGCGAGGTAGATGAGCAGGATCTTGGAGGTCTCGTCGATGCCGAACCAGATCACGATCAGCGGCAGGTAGGCCAGCGGCGGCAGCGGGCGGTAGAACTCCAGCGGCGGGTCGAACACCCCCCGCGCCACCCGCGACACGCCCATCAGAATGCCCAGTGGAATCGCCGTGGCGCAGGCCAGCCCGAAGCCCGCCAGCACGCGCCCGAAGCTCCACAGGAAGTGCTCCAGCAGCGTGCGCCCGCCCTGCAGTTCGCCCCGGTGCGCGGCCAGCAACGCCTCGCCCACCGCCGCGGGCGCGGGCAGCACCAGCGGCGGCAGCCAGCCCCACGCGGTGGCCAGCCACCAGGACAGCAGCAGCGCCAGCACCGTGAGCGCCGAGATGGCGCTCGCCCGCCCCGGCTCGGGGAAGAGGTAGAAGCGCGCGGCCGGCAGGGCGGCGGGGCCGCCTTCCGCCGTGGCCGGCCCTGGCCCGTCGAAGGGCTTCACGCCCCGCCCTCGTGCTGGATCAGGCGGACCAGGCGTTCGCGCCAGGCGATGAACTCCGGGTCGGACTTGACCTTGCGCGCGTCGCCGCATTCCACGTAGCGCCGGGCGAAGGGCAGCTCGAAGCGGTGGGCGATGCGCCCCGGCGAGGGCGTCATGACGATGAGCCGGGTGGCGAGGAAGAGCGCCTCCTCCACGCCGTGGGTGATGAAGAGCACGATCTTCTTCTCCGCCGCCCACAGGCGCAGCACCAGTTCCTGCATCTGCTCGCGGGTGAGCGCATCCAGCGCGCCGAAGGGTTCGTCCATCAGCAGCACCGCCGGATCGCAGGCCAGCGCGCGGGCGATGCCGACGCGCTGCTGCATGCCGCCGGAGAGCTGCCACACCGGGCGCTGCGCCACGTGCTCCAGGCCCACGGCGGCGAGCTTGGCCAGCGCCAGTTCGCGCCGTGCCGCTTTTGAAATGCCGCGCAGGCGCAGGCCCAGCTCCACGTTCTCCTGCACGTTCAGCCAGGGCATCAGCGCGTGCTTCTGGAACACCACGCCCCGGTCCGCGCCCGGCCCCGCCACCGGCCGTCCGTCGAGCAGGATCTCCCCCGCCGACGGGCGCAGGAAGCCGGCGATGCAGGACAGCAGCGTGGTCTTGCCGCAGCCTGAGGCTCCCAGCGCGACGACGAAGTCGCCCGCGCCGATCTCCAGGTCGATGCCGTCGAGGGCAAGCGCCCCGCCCTGGCCCTCGAAGCGCACGGAAAGGCCGCGCACGGCGAGCCCGCCCGTGGCGGACGGCACGGCGGCCTCGACGGCGGGCCGCGCGGCCGCGAGCGCCAGGGCGGACGCCGGCATCAGCGCGCCGCCCGCTCCACGTAGGACGGGTTGACGCCGACGGAGTAGTCGCCGAGCACGTTGGCGATGGTGCCCTGGCTCTTCAGGAAGGCCGCCGTGGCCGCCAGGGACTGCGCCGCGCCGCTCCTGGCGCCGCCGCCCAGCCAGGTGGCCGAGGCCTGTTCGGCCGGGGTCGGGAAGCGGTACAGGGCGAGGCCGGCCGGCACGTCCTCCTGCTTGGCGCCGGTGATCTTCGCCACCGCGGCGGCCTCGGCGGAGGCCGGCGTCCATTTCGCGCGGTCGCGCCGGTAGCGCTCGTCGGCCGCGGCCAGCACCTGGACGAACTTCTCCAGGAAGGCGCCGTTCTGCTTCGCCCAGTCGCGATTGACGACGATGCCGTCGAAGGTGCTCTTGCCGGTCTGCTTGGCGATCTGCCCGGAGGACACCAGCACCTTGCCGCTGGCCTTGACGCGGGACAGCACCGGCTCCCAGACGAAGGTGGCGTCGATGTCGCCCCGCTCCCAGGCGGCGGCGATCTCCGGCGGGCGCAGGTTCACGATGCGCACGTCGGACGGATTCACGCCCGCGTGTTCGAGGGCCACAAGGGTGTGGAAGTGGGTGGTGGAGGTGAAGGGCACGCCAATGCGCTTGCCCTTCAGGTCCGCCACGGTGTTCACGCCGCTGCCGTTCCTGACCACCAGCGCCTCGGCATCGTTGATGTCGTCGAGAATCCAGAACAGCTCCACCGGCAGGCCCTGGGACAGGCCGGAGGCGATGGGCGCGGAGCCGGCCTCGCCGATGTGCACCTGGCCGGAGGCCAGCGCGCGGATCACGTCGCCGCCGCCGGAGAACTGGCGGAAGTTGATCCTGTAGCCGGTGGCCTTCTCCACCTCGCCGGCCGCGTGGGCCACGCGCCAGGGCACCAGCATGTCCTGGTAGGCGATGGTGACTTCCTTCTGCTGGGCGAGCGCCGGCGCGGCGATGCCCACGCTGGCCGCCAGTGCCGCGGCACCGATCAGGAACTGCCGTCTGCTGTTCATCTGCTTGCTCCGTACAAGGGGGGAAAGAGGAAAGGTCAGCGCAGCGTCGCCAGCACGCGGCGCAGGATCGAGAAGATCTCGTCCAGGTGGGCGGTTTCCGCCACCAGCGCGGGCGCCAGGATCAGCGCGTCGCCGGTGCTCTTGAGGTGCAGGCCGGCGTCGAACAGCGTCTTCTGCACTTCGTAGCCGCGCCGGCCGGGCTGCCCCTCCGGCTTCAGCTCCACGGCGCCCAGCAGCCCGTAGCTGCGGATGTCAGCCACCGCGGGCAGGTCGGCGAGCGCGTGCAGGCGTTCGGCGAATCGGGGCGCGAGCGCCTCGCCGCGCTCGAACAGCCGCTCGCGCTCGAAGATGTCCAGTGCCGCGATGCTGGCCGCACACGCGGCCGGGTTGCCGCCCCAGGTGTAGCCGTGGAAGAACTCGATGCCGTCCTCCGGCGCTGCGGCCAGGATGTCGTCGTGGATGCGGCGGTCCACCGCCACCGCGCCCATGGGTATCGTGCCGTTGGTGATGGCCTTGGCCACGGTGATGATGTCCGGGCGCACGCCGAAGCTCTGCGCGGCGAAAGCCTTGCCAGTGCGGCCGAAGCCGCAGATCACCTCATCGAACACCAGCAGCAGGCCGTGCCGGTCGCAGATCGCGCGCAAGTTCTCCAGATAGCCCCTGGGCGGCACCAGTACGCCGGTGGAGCCGGCGATGGGCTCCACGAACACCGCGGCGATGTTCTCCGCCCCGCGCAGTTCGACGATGCGCTGCAGGTCGTGGGCCAGTTCCTCGCCGCCGGTCTCCGGCTGCCCGCGCGAGAAGACGCTCTCCGCGCGCCAGGTGTGGCGCAGATGGGCCACCGCCGGCAATACGTCCGCAAATGCCTTGCGGTTGTTGAGGATGCCGCCCAGCGCCGTGCCGCCGATGTTGACGCCGTGGTAGGCGCGCTCGCGGCTCACCAGCAGGGAGCGCCGTCCGTCGCCGCGGGCGCGGTGCCAGGCCAGCGCGATCTTGATCGCCGTGTCCACCGCCTCGGAGCCGGAATTGACCAGGAACAGGCGGTCCAGCCCCTGGGGCAGCAGCGCCGCCAGGCGCCGGGTGGCCTCGAAGGCCAGCGGGTGGCTGCGCAGGAAGTTGGGCGTGAAGTCCAGTTCCCGGAGCTGGTCGTGCACGGCCTGGGCGATCTCCTCCCGCCCGTGCCCGGCGGCGGTGGCGAACAGGCCCGACACGCCGTCAATGATGGCCCGCCCCGCCGGATCGTAGTAGTACAGGCCCTGCGCCCGGGCGAAGAGCCTGGGCGCGCGCTTGAAGTCCCGGTTGGGGGTGAAGGGCAGCCAGTAGTTGTCCAGCGTCGGCAACGCGCCGTTCGGCGCAGCGGCGGAAAGGCTCACGATCGGCTCCGGCAGCGGAATGGCGCCATGCTAGGGAGCCGCGCCGCGCGCCGGAACCAAGCAATTGTGCTTTGCTTATGCGGCCGCCCGCGAAGCGGCGCCGTCCTCCAGGATCAGGTCCGCGGCCTTCTCCGCGATCATCACCGTGGCCGCGCAGGTGTTGCCCGAGACCAGCGTCGGCATCACCGAGGCATCCACCACCCGCAGCCCGGCCAGGCCGTGCACGCACAGGCGCGCATCCACCACCGCCAGTTCGTCGTCGCCCATGCGGCAGGTGCCCACCGGGTGGAAGATGGTCTGGCCGTGGGCGCGGGCGAAGGCGAGCAGGGCCTCGTCCTCGTCCGCGCACTCCGGGCCGGGGCGGTATTCGCCTTCCAGCAGTTCGCGCAGCGGCGCGGTGGCGGCCAGGCGGCGGGCGAAGCGGATGCCGGCCACCGCGGCGCGGCGGTCCAGCTCATGCTCCAGGTAGTTGAACAGGATGGCCGGCGCATGGCGCGTGGAGGCGTTGCGCGCGCGCACGTGGCCGCGGGAGCGCGGACGCAACTGGCACACGGAGAAGGTGCACCCGGACCAGGGATGCACCTGCCCGCCGGCCGTGTCGGCGGACAGGGTGGCAAAGTGGAACTGCACGTCCGGCGACGCCGATTCGGCCAGCACGCGCACGAACAGCCCGCCCTGGTTGATGCCCACCGCCAGCGGCCCGCTGCGCGCGAACAGCCAGCGCAGGCCGATGCGCAGCCGGCCGTGCAGGGTGCGCAGGTCGTCGTTGGTGGTGATGGGCCGCGCCACGCGGTAGATCAGGCGCAGTTGCAGGTGGTCCTGCAGGTTCTCGCCCACCCCCGGCAGGTGATGCACCAGAGGCACGCCCAGCGCGGACACCAGCCCGGAATCACCCACGCCCGAGCATTGCAGCAGTTGCGGCGTCTGCAGCGCGCCGGCGGCGAGGATCACCTCGCGCCGCGCGTTGACGCGGAATTCATGCTCGCCGCGGCGGTAGCGCACACCCGTGGCGCGCCCGCCGTCGAACTCGATGCGGCCCACGTGGGCACCAGTGACGACGCGCAGGTTGGCCCGCCGCCGCGCCGGCCGCAGGTAGGCGGTGGCCGCCGATACCCTCAGGCCGCGCCGCTTGGTGAGCTGGTAATAGCCCACGCCCTGCTGCGCGGCGCCGTTGAAATCCGGGTTGTGGGCCACGCCCAGTTCCCGCGCGCCGGCCGCGATGGCGTCCATCAGCGGATGGCGCTCGCCGATGTCGTCCACGTGTACGGGGCCGTTGCCGCCGTGCCATTCGTCTTCGCCGCGCACGTTGGCTTCCGCGCGGCGGAAGTAGGGCAGCACGTCCTTCCACGCCCAGCCGGGATTGCCCGCCTGCGCCCAGGCGTCGAAATCCGCCGCCTGGCCGCGGATATAGATCAGGCCGTTGATGGAACTGCTGCCGCCCAGGCAGCGCCCGCGCGGGGTATATACCCGGCGCTGGTCGAGGAAGGGCTCCGGCTCGCTGTGGAAGCCCCAGTTCAGTTCCTCGTGCACCATGGTCTTGCCGTAGCCGATGGGCAGGTGGATCCAGGGCGAGCGGTCGGCCGGCCCCGCCTCCAGCACCACCACGCCGAAGCGCCCGCCGGCCGACAGGCGCTCGGCCAGCACGCAGCCGGCCGTGCCGCCGCCGACGATGACGTAGTCGCAGGTTTCGTCACTCAAACCGTTCTCTCCATTCAGGGGCCGGCCCCTGAAACAAGGGGCCCACTCTAAGCAATGCCCCCGCCCGCTTCATGCACTAATTCGTCTTAGCTACGCACTTTTCCTTCGTTCCGGCACCCCGCACCCCTGCCTAGACTTCCGCCTTTTGCATGGCTCGGGAGCCTGGAAAGATGTCCGCATCCGTATACGAAGGCAGGCAGCGCGTGACGCCCTCCGAGGCGTTCGTCGAGACCCTGGTGGCGCAGGGCGTCACCGACGTGTTCGGCATCGTCGGCTCGGCCTACATGGACGCCCACGACCTCTTCCCGCTCGCCGGCATCCGCTTCATCTCCGTGGCCCACGAGCAGAACGCCGCCCACATGGCCGACGGCTACGCCCGCGCCACCGGGCGCCACGGCGTGTGCATCGCGCAGAATGGGCCGGGCATCACCAACTTCGTCACCGCCATCGCCGCGGCCTACTGGGCGCACTCGCCGGTGGTGGCGATCACCCCGGAAGCCGGCAGCGCCACCGCCGGGCTGGGCGGTTTCCAGGAAACCGAGCAACTGCCGATCTTCTCCAAGATCACCAAGTGGCAGACCCACGTGAACAGCCCGGCGCGCATCGCCGAACTCACCGGGCGCGCCTTCCACTACGCCCAGCTCGAACGCGGCCCGGTGCAGGTGAACATCCCCCGCGACTACTTCTACGGCGAGATCGAGACCGAGATCCCCCGCCCCTTCAAGGTGGACCGCGGCCCCGGCGACGCCGGGGCGATCCGCCAGGCCGCCCGCCTGCTCGCTGAGGCGAAGTTCCCCGTCATCATCGCCGGCGGCGGCGTGGCCATGGCCGGCGGCGTGGCCGAACTGACCGCGCTGGCCGAGCGCCTGTCCGCCCCGGTGGTCAATTCCTACCTGCACAACGACAGCTTCCCCGCCAGCCACCCGCTGGCCGCCGGGCCGCTCGGCTACCAGGGCTCGAAAGCCGCCATGCGCCTGCTCGCCAGGGCCGACGCGGTGCTCGCCCTGGGCACCCGGCTGGGGCCCTTCGGCACGCTGCCGCAGTACGGCCTGGACTACTGGCCGGCGCAGGCGAAGATCATCCAGGTGGATGCCGACGCCCGCGTCCTGGGCCTGGTGAAGAAGATTGCCCTGGGCATCCACGGCGACGCCCGCGCCGCCGCGCAGGCCATCACCGCCGAACTGCCCGCCCGCGCGCCCGACGTCGCGCGCATCGCCGAAATCGCCGCCGAGCGTGCAGCCTGGGCTGCCGAACTCGACGCCCAGGCCGGCGCCAACGAAGCGGGCCGCGTCGACCCGCGCCGCGCGCTCGCCGCGCTGGCCCGCGCCCGCCCGGCCGACGCCATGGTGGCCACCGACATCGGCAACGTGTGCTCGGTGTCCAACAGCTACCTGCAGTTCGACGCGCCGAACTCCTTCTTCGCCGCCATGAGCTTCGGCAACTGCGGCTACGCCTTCCCCACCGCCATCGGCGCCAAGGTGGGCCGCCCGGACCGCCCCTCCATCGCCTACGTGGGCGACGGCGCCTGGGGCATGAGCCTGGCCGAGGTGCTGACCTGCGTGCGGGAGAACATCCCGGTGGTGGCGGTGGTGTTCGACAACGCCCAGTGGGGTGCGGAGAAGCGCAACCAGATCGACTACTTCGACAGCCGCTTCCTGGGCACCGAACTGGCCAACCCCAACTTCGCCGAAGTCGCCAGGGCCATGGGCGGCCACGGCATCACCGTGGAGCACGAGGACCAGGTGGGCGACGCCCTGCGCGCCGCCATCGCCTCCAACCGCCCCACGGTCATCAACCTGCGCCTGACCCGCGCCCTGGGCGACCCCTTCCGCCGCGACGCCTTCAAGCCGCCGCGCCGCCTGCTGCCCAAGTACGCCGCCTACAGCGCACGCGGCTGAAACCCGCCATGACTGTGGACTGGCAGGTCTTCACCCCCTGGTCCGCGCTGGCCGGCGGGCTGCTGATCGGCGCGGCCGCCGCACTGCTAGTGTGGAGCGCGGGACGCATCGCCGGCATCAGCGGCATCCTCGCCGGCTTCGCGCGGCGCGACGGGTTTTCCGCCTGGCGCATCGCCTTCGTCGCCGGCCTGCTGGCCGCGCCCTGGCTGGTGGGCGCGCTGGCGCCGCAATGGCCGCTCGTCGGCACGCACTGGTCGGCGGCGGACTACCCGCGCCTGATCGTGGCGGGCCTGCTGGTCGGCATCGGCACCCGGCTCGCCAACGGCTGCACCAGCGGCCACGGCGTGTGCGGCCTGGCCCGCCTGTCCCTGCGCTCCCTGTGGGCGGTGGCGGTGTTCATGGGCACGGCGGGGCTGGTGGTGTTCGCCGTGCGCCATGTGCCGGGGGCCGGCGCATGAAGGCGCGGGAAACCCTGGGGGCGCTGGCCGCCGGTCTGCTGTTCGGCGTGGGGCTCATCGTCTCCGGCATGACCGACCCGGCCAAGGTGCTGGCTTTCCTCGACTTCGCGGGTGCCTGGGACCCGTCCCTCGCGCTGGTGATGGCCGGCGCCATCGCCGTGGCCCACATCGGTTTCCGCGCCACCGGCCGGCTCGCCCGGGAAGGCAGGGCGGACGGGCGCCTGATCCTCGGCAGCGTGCTGTTCGGCCTCGGCTGGGGCCTGGCCGGCTACTGCCCCGGCCCGGTGGTGGTCGCCGCCGGCGCCCTCTCCCCTGCCGCGCTGGTCATGCTGCCCGCCCTGCTCGCCGGGCTGTGGATCACCGAGCGCTGGCTGGCGCGCGGAGCGGCGCGGGATCAGTCGAAATAAGGCAGCAAACGCAGGCGCTGCACCTTGCCGGACGGGCCTTTCGGCAGTTCGGCGAGGACGCGCAAGACACGCGGGGTCTTGAAGGGGCCCAGTTCGGCGCGGCAGAAATCCAGCAGTTCCTCCAACTCGCAGCGCGCATCCGCGCGCAGCACGATGCCGGCGCCGATGTCCTGCCCGTAGAGCGGATCGGGAATGCCCACGGCCGCCGCTTCCAGCACGGCCGGGTGGCGCAACAGGGCCTCGTCGATCTCCCGCGGCGAGATGTTCTCCCCACCCTTGATGATCAGCTCCTTGATGCGCCCGGTGACGAAGTAGTAGCCCTCATGGTCCCGGTGGCCCAGGTCGCCGGTGCGCAGCCAGCCGCCGTCCGCGAAGGCCAGCGCGGTGGCCTGCGGATCGCGGTGGTAGCCCTTCATGACGTTGGGGCCGCGGACCTGGATCTCGCCGGTCCGTTCGTCGCCCAGCACCTCGCCGGTGCGCGGGTCGGCGATGCGCGCCTCGTTGCCCCAGGGCCGGCCGGGGCTGCCGATGCGGCGCTGCGCCGGATCGAGGGGGTTGGAGAAACAGGGCGCGGCGGTTTCGGTGAGCCCCATGGTCTCGATGATGCCCAGCCCGAAGCGCTGCTCGAACGCCCGATGCTGCGCCGGCGGCAGCGGCGCCGAGGCCGAGCGGCAGAAGCGCAGGCGGGGGTCGGGCGCGGCGGCCCCGGGGGCGGCGAGCAGGTAGGCGATCATGGTCGGCACCAGGTTGATCCAGGTGCAGGCGTGATCCTCCGCCAGTTCCCAGAAGGCGTGCACGCTGAAGCGCCGCGGCATGACCAGGCTGCCGCCGTGCCACAGGGGGGCGAGCGCGGTGACCACCTGGGCGTTGATGTGGTAGAGCGGCAGCACCGCCAGCACGCGGTCGTCCGCACCGAGGCGATGGGCCTCGCTGACGAAGCGCGCCCCCGCGAGCAGGTTGGCGTGGCTGAGCACCACGCCCTTGGGCTTGCCGGTGGTGCCCGAGGTGTACATCTGCAGGGCGTCGTCCCCCGCGGCCGGCGCGGGCCAGGGCCAGGCGGCAGCCTGAGTGCCGTCCCAGGGCGCAGGCGCGTCCGGGTCCAGGGTGGTCACTTGAATCGCGGCGCCGTCCGCCACCAGCGCCAGGGCTTCCCGCAGGCGTTCTTCCAGATCGGGGGCGACGAACACCCGCCGCACCCGGGCATGCTCCAGCACGTGGGCCAGTTGCGCGCCCTGGGCCAGCAGGCTGAGGGGCACGGCCACCGCACCCGCGGCCTGCAGGCCTATGAAGAGGCTCAGCGCCTGATAGCCGTTGGGCAGCAGGAAGGCGACCCGCTCGCCCGGCGCGATGCCGCGCGCGGCCAGTTCGGCGGCCAGGCCGAGGGCATTGGCGCGCAGGCCGGCGAAGTCGATCTGCCGCCCGCTTTCGGGAAAGCGCGCGAAGACCCGCGCCGGATGGGCTGCGGCACGCGCGTGCAGCAGCGCGCGCAGGCTGTCCACGCCGCTCATTTCCCGCTTACTTCCCGCTCACTTGCCATGCTCCCGCCAGTACTCCCCCAGCAGGTCTTCCACGCGCGGCACGCGTTCGGGGATCGGCCGGACGATGCGGGTGACGTTGAGGAAATGGCGGTAGTTGAGGTTGTCCGAGAAGCCGTTGCCGCCCCAGGTGCCGCAGCCCATGGAAAGGGAGAACGGCAGGCCGTTGTCGAAGGCGCCGCCGACGGCCACGCAGTGCACCTGGTCCACGATCACCCGGCACACCGGCAGGGTCTCGGCCAGCGCGCGGATCTCGTCCGCGCTGCCGCCGTGGATGCCCACCGAATGGCCCTTGCCTTGGTAGTCGTAGATGCGCCCCACCAGATCGCGGGCGGCGGCGAAATCCGCTACCTGGTAGAGGGTCAGCACCGGCGAGAGCTTTTCCCCGGAGAAGGGGAAATCCGGCCCCACGCCCTCTTCTTCCACCAGCAGGATGCGCGCGTTGCGGAAGGCTTCGCCCTCCAGGCCCGCGCGCGCGGCGATCTCGGCGGCCGGGCGGGCGACGCATTCGGCGGACAGCCTGCCGGCGGGAAACAGCGTGGCCTGCAGGCGGGCTTTCTGCGCCGCGTCCAGCAGCACCGCACCCTCCTCCTGCAGCGCGTCCAGCACCGGCTGCGCGGCCTCGCCCACCAGCACCAGGGCGTTTTCCGAGGAGCAACTGGTGGCGTTGTCGAAGGTCTTGGAGGCGGCGATGCGCCGCGCCGTCGTCGCCGGGTCCGCGCCCGGCAGCACGATGGCGGCCACGTTGCCGGCGCCCACGCCCAGCGCCGGTGTGCCGCTGGCGTAGGCGGCGCGCACGTTGGCCCGCGAGCCGGTGGCGACCACCAGGTCGGCACCCGCCATCAGTTCGGCCACCTGCTCCTTGGAGCCCGGCGGCGGCAGGTGCTGCACCAGGTCGGCCGGCAGGCTCGCCTTTTCCAGTTCGTGGCGGATGTAGCCCACCAGCAGCGCACAGGTGGAGGCGCCCTTGGGCGAGGGGGCAAGCACGATGGCGTTGCGCCCCTTCAGCGCGTTGATGACCTTGTTGGCCGGCGTGGCCGCCGGGTTGGTGGAGGGCGTGACCGCGGCCACCACGCCCACCGGCCGGGCGATCTCGGTGAGGCCCAGGGCCGGGTCCTCCCGCAGCACGCCCACGCTCGCCGCGCCGTGCAGGTCGCGCAGCAGGCCCAGGGTCTTGCGGTGGTTCTTGCGCACCTTGTCTTCCACGTCGCCGAAGCCGGTGTCGCGCACGGCCAGTTCCGCCAGACGGCGGTTGCGCGCCGGCTCCAGGATGGCCCAGGCCGCGGCCGCCGCGGCGGTGTCCGCGCGGCGCTGGTCGGCGTCGGCGAACAGGGCCTGGGCGGCGCGGGCGCGGGCCAGCAGTCCGGCGACGATGCCCCCAGCCATCAGGCTTCTCCGCCCGGCGCGGTCCGGCCGAGCACGCGATGGAGCACTTCCTTTTCCAGCGCGCCGAACTCGGGGCTGCCGCGCTCCCGCGGGCGCGCCAGGGGCACGCGGCGGTCGAGCGTGATGCGGCCCTCCTCGATCAGCACCACCCGGTCGGCCAGGGCCACGGCCTCGGACACGTCGTGGGTGACCAGCACCGCGGTGAAGCCGTAGCGCCGCCACAGATCCTCGATCAGGCTCTGCATCTCGATGCGGGTGAGCGCGTCCAGCGCGCCCAGGGGTTCGTCGAGCAGCAGCAGGCGGGGGGTGTGGATCAGCGCGCGGGCGAGCGACACGCGCTGGCGCTGGCCGCCGGAGAGCACGGCGGGCCATTCGCTGGCCTTCTCCGCCAGGCCGACCTGGGTCAGGATGTCCAGCGCCTTCGTGCGCCAGTCACCGGACAGGCCCAGGCCCACGTTGGCCAGCACGGTCTTCCACGGCAGCAGGCGCGCTTCCTGGAACATCACCCGGGTGTGGTCGCTGAGGCCGCGGCGCTCCTCGCCGGCGACTTCGAGGCGGCCGCCGTCCGGCGCCTCCAGCCCGGCGAGCAGGCGCAGCAGCGTGCTCTTGCCGCAGCCGCTGCGCCCCACGATGGCGACGAACTCGCCGGGGGCGATGTTCAGTTCCAGCTCGTGCAGCACCGTCAGCGCGCCGTAGCGCTTGCACAGCGCGCGCGCGTCCACGGCCACGCCGTGGGCGGAGCCGGCCTCGCCCAGGCGGGCTTCCTCGGTTTCGCTCATCTTCATGCCGGATGCCACCAGCAGTGGCGGCCCCCACGGCCGCTCCCCTCTCCCCCAACCCCTCTCCCGCAGGGGGAGAGGGGGGATTCGCTCCCGCGACGTCCAGCCGGGCACGGGTTTTCTCCCTCCCCCCTCGCGGGGGAGGGTCGGGGAGAGGGGAGCCGAGCCTCGAGACGTGGAGGTCGTTTCATCTCAACCGGCTGCGCGCTGGTAGTTCGGATGCCAGCGCAACCAGCGCTCCTCCAGCACCCGGGCGAGATAGTCGGCCAGCTTGCCCAGCAGGGCGTAGAGCAGGATGGCGAGCACGACGATGTCGATCTGCAGCAGCTCGCGGGCGTTCATGGCCATGTAGCCCAGCCCGCTGCTGGCGGCGATGGTCTCGGCGACGATCAGCGTCAGCCACATGACGCCCAGGCCGAAGCGGATGCCCACCAGGATGGAGGGCAGCGCGCCGGGCAGGATCACGTCGCGGAAGAGTTTCCAGCGGTCCAGGCCGTAGGCGCGGCCCATCTCGATCAGTTGCCGGTCCACGGAGCGGATGCCGTGGAAGGTGTTGAGGTACACGGGGAACATCACGCCCAGGGCGATCAGGAAGATCTTGGCCTCCTCGCCGATGCCGAACCACAGGATCACCAGCGGCGTCAGCGCCAGGTGGGGCACGTTGCGGATCATCTGCACCGAGGTGTCGAGGAAGCGCTCCATGAGGTGCGAGGTGCCGGTCCAGAAGCCCAGCACGATGCCCACCCCAGCGCCGATGCCGAAGCCGCTGAGCGCCCGCCAACAGCTCGTCTTCAGGTGGCCCCACAGCTCGCCGGACAGGGTCAGCGCGACGAAGGACTGCACGATGGCGAAGGGCGCGGGCAGCACCCGGTCGGAGATCCAGCCGACGCGGGTGCCCGCCTCCCACACCGCGAGCAGCAGCACCGGCAGCACCCAGGGGATGCTGCCATACAGCAGGGGATGGCGCTGGAGGTTCATGCCCGCCCCCGCCGCCCGCCCTCAGGCGGACTTCTTCCACACGTCGTTGGCGCGCGCGTCCAGGCGCACCGGCAGCAGCTTCTCGCGGGCGAACACGTCGGCGATGACCTGCTGCTCGTCCAGCGCCACGTCGTCCACCGGGCGCACGGCATAGCTGCGCCGGCCGTTGACCACGGACACCGTGGCCGGGTCCAGGCCCACCAGCGGGGCATGGATTGCGGCCGCTTCCCTGGGGTTGTTCTTGACCCATTCGCCGGTCTTGCGCAGTTCCTCGGCGACCACGGCGAGCACGTCCGGGCGGCGCTTGGCGTAAGGCGTGGAGGCCAGGTAGAAGCGGCGATAGGCCACGCCCACGTCGTTGCCGTCGGCGATCACGCGCACCTTGCGCTTGCCCTGGATGTTGGCGAGATGCGGGTCCCAGATCGCCCACGCGTCGATGGCGCCCTTCTCGAAGGCGGCGCGGCCGTCGGCGGGCTGCAGGTAGGCGGCCTCGATGTCGGTGAACTTCAGCCCGGCCTTCTCCAGCGCCTTCACGGTCAGGTAATGCACGCCGGCGGCCTTGGCGAAGCCGACCTTCCTGCCCTTCAGGTCGGCGAGGCTCCTGATCGGCGATTCGTCCGGCACCACGATGGCCTGGGCCGGGGGCGACGGGGTTTCCTGCACGAAGTAGGTGAGCTGGGCCTTGGCGGCCTGGGCGAACAGCGGCACCGTCTCGGCCACGTCGGCGGACAGGTCGATGCTGCCCACGTTGAGCCCTTCCAGCATGGGCAGGCCGGAGGAGAACTCGGTCCATTGCACCTTGACGCCCAGCGGCGCCAGCGCCTTTTCCAGCGAGCCCTGGCCCTTCTGGATGATCAGCAGGCTGGAGGATTTCTGGAAGCCGATGCGCAGGACTTCGTCGCCCGCCGCGAAGCTCCGCAGGGGAAGCGCCAGGCCTGCCGCACCGGCCGCCACGGCCGCGCCCAGGACCTTGCGGCGCAGCGGATTGATTGTGTGTTTGCTCATGATGACGCTCCGTCTGGAAAGGGGATGGAAGCTCGCCGGACCGGGCGGACCGGCCCGCCGGAACGGACGGGTGTCCGCCAGCGAAGACGCCATGGATAGTACGAAAGGGCTAGAGGGCGCAGAACGAAGAAAATCTGCAAACCTTATCCGCCCGCCCGCGGGAGCGGCACCGGGCGGAAGCGCCGGCCATCAGGCGCCATGGGCGCCTTGATGCCAGTCAATGACGCCCCACGGCAGGCAGCCCAGCATCCGGCCGTGCCTACAAGAACAAGGAAGCAGGGCAGCAGGAGACATCTTTCCGTAAATGCCGTTGCCGTTCGCGGCGGACCGTCACCGGAGATGTCATGACTACCTTTTTCGCGCCGGCCATCCTGCTGCTCGACAGGTTGCGCTACCCCTTCAAGTTCCTGCTCGTGGCCCTGGTCTTCGTACTGGCCTCGGCCTCCCTGCTGTACCAGGTGTACAGCAGGCTCAACGACAGCATCGTCGCCACCGAGCGCGAAGTCGCCGGCCTGCAGTTGCTGGACCGCTCGCTGAACGCGCTGTTGCTGGCGCAGCAGCACCGCGGCCTCTCGGCCGGCGTGCTGGGGGGCAGCGCGGCGCTGAAGGCCCCGCGCGAGGAGAAAGCGGCGGCGCTGCGCGAGGCGCTCGCCGAGGTGTCGCGGGCGCTCGCGGCGGACATACGCTGGCGGCCGCTGCAGGACGACTGGACGGGCGTGCGCGGCCAGCTCGAAGCGCTCGCCGCCGACGGCCTGAGCCTCACCGCGGCGGAGAACTTCACCCGCCACACGGGGACCATCGAAGTCCTCCTCCGATGGCTGGGCCGCCTCGGCGACGTCTCCGGCCTCTCGCGGGACCCGGATGCGGAGGGCGTGGCGCTGGGCGGCGTGATGCTGCATGCGGTGCCGGACCTCACCGAGCAGCTCGGACGCCTGCGCGCCCGCGGCACGGGCATCATGGCGCGGGCCGCCATGACCCGCGAGGAGGAACACGCGCTGCTCGTGCTGTCCGGGCAACTGGAACTGGGCCACGGGCAGTTGCGCGACCGCCTGGACCGCGCCGCGGCCGCCTCGCCGGCGCTGGCCGCCGGCCTCGGCCGCGTCCTGGGCGAGGTGGGCACCGGCCTCGACGCCTTCACGGGCGCCATCCGCAGCGAACTGCTGGGCGGCCGCTTCGGCATGCAGCCGGGGGATTTCTTCGCCCTCGGCACCGCGGCCATCGACAAGGTGGTGGAGGGCTACCGGCGGCAGTTCCATCCGACCCTGGCGGCGCTGCTCGACGCCCGCCTGGGGCAACTGCACCGGCAGATGCTGGCCGGCATCGCCCTCGCGGCGGCGGCCCTGCTGGTGGTGGCCTACCTGCTGGCGGGCATCTACCTGTCCATCCTGCGCTCGGTGCGCGAACTGGGCGCGGGCGCGCAGCGCCTGGCGAGCGGCGACTACCGCGCCCGCGTCGCCTTCTCCGCCCGCGACGAGCTGCGCGACGTCGCCGACCGCTTCAACGCCATGGCCCGCGACGTGGCCGCGCTGATCGGCGAGATCCAGGGCGGCGCCCGCCAGGTGGACGAGGCATCGACCCGGCTGTCGGTATCTGCGCAGCAGGTGGCCGGCGGCTCCGGCACCCAGAGCGAGGCCGCCTCCGGCATGGCCGCGGCGGTGGAGCAGATGACCGTGGGCATCGACGAGATCAGCCGCCATGCGGCCACCGCCCACGAACTGGCCGAGCTGTCCGGCCGGCTGGCGGAAGAAGGCGGGCGGGTGATGGCGCGCTCCACCGCCGAGATGCACGGCATCGTGCGCGAGGCCAACACCTCCGCGGCGGTGGTGCGCGAGCTGGGCGAGCGCGCCCGCAGCATCGGCGGCATGGTAGGGGCGATCAAGGAGATCGCCGACCAGACCAACCTGCTCGCCCTCAATGCCGCCATCGAGGCCGCCCGCGCCGGGGAAACCGGGCGCGGCTTCGCGGTGGTGGCCAACGAAGTGCGCAAGCTCGCCGAACGTACCGCCCGGGCCACCGAGGAAATCACCGTGGTGGCCGCGTCCATCCAGCAGGGCACCGACCAGGCGGTGAGGCGCATGGAAGCGGAGGTGGCCCAGGTGGAGGGCGGCATGGCCCTGACCGAGCGTGCCGGCGAGTCCATGGGCCAGATCGGCGGGCGCGCCGGCGAGGTGCTGCTGGCGGTGGCCGACATCTCGGCGGCCCTGCGCGAGCAGAGCACCGCCAGCGCCGAGATCGCCCGCAACGTGGAGCGCATCGCGCAGATGGCGGAGGAGAACAGCCTGGCGGTGCGGGAGACCGCCGGCACCGCCACCTCGCTGCAGGACCTGGCGGCCAGCCTGACCGCCAAGGTGGAGCGCTTCCGGGTGTGACGGCGCCCCCGGGTCAGTCCCGCGCGACGACCTCGCCTTCGCACAGGAAGAGGTTCGGCGCCGCCCGCGCGTGGCCCTGTTCGCCGACCAGCACGTCGAGCGCCAGCGTGGCGAGGTCGTCGGCGAAGGGGTCCGCGTCCCGATCCTTGGCGGCAAAGCAGATCTTGGCGTAGCCGTGGCAGTGGTCGCAGGTCTCGGCGGCGATGGCGCCGTTGCCGCCGTCCAGGCTCAGGTAATCCACCACGGCGCCGTCCGCGCACAGGGTGCAGCGGGCGCGCACCACGTTCCAGCGCGTGGCGCACAGGCAGCACTCCTGGTAGCGCAGGCCCTCCTTGCCGTCGCCGGCGAGCACGATGCTGCCGACCGCGGCGCTACCGCAGTGGGGACAGGATTCGGCGTTGGAGGGGTTGGCGGCGGGTTCGCCCGCGCGGCGGGCGGCGGCGGTCCACACCGCCTGCATGGCGGCGGCGACCACCAGGTCGTCGAGATCGCGCCCGGCCGCGACGGCTTCCCCGGCGGCGAGCAGCAGGTTGCGCTCGATGCGCCGGCCCAGCGCCTCGGGCGCGAGCGCGGGCGGGGCGTCGGGGGTGGCGGACAGCAGCGCGGCATAGGCGGCCGGCACCGCTTCCCGCAGTGCCGCGGGGGCGGCGCCTGCCGCGACGGAGAGCTGGTCGAGCACCTGCTGCTGGGCGGTGCACAGTTCGGCCAGCCAGCCGAGCCAGGGCGCCAGTGCGTGGCCGGCCGCCAGATGGCGCAGGCGGGCGGCGCGGCGGATGAAGAGGTCGGCCGGCGGCGCCAGCAGCAGGGGCGGCGCAATGCGGGACGGCAGGGTCTGTTCGGCGAGCATCGGTGTGGGTCTCGAATGGAAGGATGGAGCGCGGGCGCTCACATGAAGGACTGGGCGGCCACCGCGGACGGCGTGCAGTCGAGGCGTTCGGCATGGCTGTAGGCGACGCGCCGGCCGTCGCGGGCAAAACCCACCAGCAGCAGGCCGGCGGCCTGGGCCTGGCGGATCGCCAGCGCGGTGGGGGCGGACACGGCCACCAGGGCGGACACGCCGGCGCGGGCGGCTTTCTGCACCATCTCGTAGGAGGCGCGGCTGGTGATGAGGACGAAACCCCCGCCCCCCCTCTGCGCCCCCTCGCCCGTGCGCGCCAGCGCCCCAAGCAGCTTGTCGAGGGCGTTGTGGCGGCCCACGTCCTCGCGCAGGCAGCGGATGTTGCCCCGGGCATCCACCCAGGCGGCGCCGTGGCTGGCGCCGGTGCGCTCGCGCAGCGGTTGCCAGTGGGGCAGTTGGCGCAGGGCCTCGTCGATGGCCGCCGTGTTCAGCCGTGCGCCGGCATCGCGCACCGCGGACGGCGCGGCGTGCGCCGCCAGCGCGGCGAGGCTGTCGATGCCGCACAGGCCGCAGCCGGTGCGGCCGGCCAGGCTGCGGCGGCGCTCCTTGAGGGCGAGGAAGCGCGGCGTGGCGATGGTCATGTCCACGGTGATGCCGTGGCAGCCGGCCTCGATCTCCAGGTCGTGGATCTCGCCGGCGTGCCCGACGATGCCTTCGCCGAGGCTGAAGCCCACGGCGAAATCCTCCAGGTCGGCGGGCGAGGCCAGCATCACCGCGTGGGAGATGCCGTTGTAGGCCAGCGCCACCGGCACCTCCTCGATGACCTGGTCTTCCTCCTGCACCGTGTCGTCGTGGCGGCTGCGCAGCACCTCGCACAGGGCGGTGGCGGCGGGCAGTTCGTCGTCCGGCGGCGCCGGACGGAAAGGGTTCTGCTCGGGTGTCAGCATCGGTGGTCTCCGCTATCCGGTGATGAGGGCCGGTGCCGGGGCGGCGCGCCGCCGCCCCGGCACCGTGGCTCAGAAGCGGCTCACTTGCCCGTCACCTGCCGATACCAGCCGCGGTGATGCTGCTTGGCCCAGGCGCGGGTGACCGTGCCGTACCACATGGCGCGGATGGTGCCCTTGACCCAGATGGCGGCATAGACGTGCACGAGGATGAAGCCGATCATCAGCGCCGCCGCCGCCGCATGCACCACGGCGCCGAGGCGCACCGCGTCCACCGGGAAGCTGAAGTACGCGCGCCACAGCAGGATGCCGGAGACGAAGAGCAGCAGCACGCAGACGGCCAGTGCCCAGAACATCACTTTCTGCCCGCCGTTGTACTTGCCCTGTTCCGGCATGCCGTGGTCGTCGCCATTCACCATCTCGCCCACCCGGCTCAGCCATTCCCGGTCCGCCGCACCGATCCTGTTCAGCTTCCAGAAGCGGAAGAACAGGCCGAGGAAGGAGATCGTCAGCACCACGCCGATGAAGGGGTGCAGGATGCGCGCCCACACCGGCCCGCCGAAGAACTGCGAGAGCGGGAAGAAGGCCGGATGGAAGAAGGCCAGCCCGGAGAGCGCCAGCAGGATGAAGCAGATGCCCACCACCCAGTGGTTGGCGCGCTCGGACGCGGTGTAGCGTTGCAGGTCTTTCGGATCGCGGATCATTGCGCGTCCTCCTTCTCGATTTCGTCCTCGATCTCCTTGGAGATCTCGTTGGGCCCCTTGACCACGTAGTGGAACAGGCTGCCCAGCGCGACGCCGGCCAGCGCGAGCGTGGCGAGCGGCTTGGCGACGCCCTTCCACAGGCCCACCAGCGGGCTGATGGACGGGTCCTTGGGCAGGCCGGCGTACAGCTCCGGCCTGTCCGCGTGGTGCAGCACGTACATGACGTGGGTGCCGCCCACGCCCGGCGGGTCGTACAGCCCCGCGTTGGCGTAGCCGCGCTCCTTGAGGTTGGCGATGCGCCGGGCGGCGACCTCCTTCATGTCCGCCTTGCTGCCGAAGCTGATCGCCCCGGTGGGGCAGGTCTTGACGCAGGAGGGTTCCTGGCCGGCGGCGACGCGGTCCGAGCACAGGGAGCACTTGTAGGCCTTGCCGTCGTCCTTGGAGATGCGCGGCACGTTGAACGGGCAGCCGGTGACGCAGTAGCCGCAGCCGATGCAGTTCTCCTGGTGGAAATCGACGATGCCGTTCTTGAACTGGATGATGGCGCCGGGCGAGGGACAGGACTTGAGGCAGCCGGGGTCGCTGCAGTGCATGCAGCCGTCCTTGCGGATCAGCCATTCGAGCTTGCCGTTCTCTTCCACCTCGCTGTAGCGCATCACCGTCCACGCCTTGGCGTCGAGGTCGATGGGGTTGTCATAGACGCCGATGTTGCTGCCCACTTCGGCGCGGATGTCGTTCCACTCGGAACAGGACACCTGGCAGGCCTTGCAGCCGATGCAGGTGGTGACGTCGATCAGCTTGGCCACTTCCACCGGGTTGCGCGCACCCGGCTGGGGCGTGGTGGTGGCGGAACGGCGCTGGATGTCGAGCGATTGCAGAGCCATGTCATCTCCTCATGCCTTCTCGATGTTGACGAGGAAGGCCTTGTATTCCGGGCACTGGGTGTTGCTGTCGCCCACGGCGGGGGTCAGCACGTTGGTCAGGTAGCCTTTCTTCGCCAGGGTTTCCCAGCCCCAATGCACCGGGATGCCGATCTGGTGCACGGTCTGCTCGTTCACCGTCAGCGCCTTGATGCGCTTGGTGACCACGGCCTTGGCCTCGATGTGGCCGCGCTTGGAGCTGACCCTGACCGTGTCGCCGGCGGCGATGCCCTTCTCCCTGGCCAGCGCCTCGCCGACCTCGATGAACTGCTCGGGCTGGGCGATGGCGTTCAGGCGCACCTGCTTGGTCCAGAACTGGAAGTGCTCGGTGAGGCGGTAGGTGGTGGCGACGTAGGGGAACTCCGCCGAGGTGCCCAGGCGCTCCTTCTCGCCCTTGAAGAGGCGCACCGTCGGGCTGGTGACCACCTCCGGGTGCAGCGGATTGGTGCCGATGGGGGACTCCATCGGTTCGTAGTGTTCCGGCAGGGGGCCGTCGGCCAGCTTGTCCACCGCGAACAGGCGCGCCTGGCCCTCCGCCGTCATGATGAAGGGATCCATGCCGCTGCCCGGCGCGGCATCCACCTTGAAGTCCGGCACATCGCCGCCGGTCCAGCGTTCGCCGTTCCAGCCGATGATCTTGCGCTTCGGGTCCCAGGGCTTGCCGGACGGGTCGCAGGAGGCGCGGTTGTAGAGCACGCGCCGGTTGGCCGGCCAGGAGAAGGCCCAGCCGGGCGTGTTGCCCAGCCCCACGTCGGTGTTGTCGCGCCGGGCCATGATGTTGCCCGCCTGGGTCCAGCTCCCGGTGTAGATCCAGCAGGCGCACAGGGTGCTGCCGTCGTCGCGCAGGTGGGCGAAGGAGGCCAGTTGCTCGCCCTTCTTCGCCAGCACGGCGCCGCTCTTGGCGTCCACCACGTCGGCCAGCGCGCGGCCGTTCATTTCCTTGGTCAGCTCCTCGGGAGAGGGCGAGAGCGGATCCTTGTACGGCCAGGCCAGGTTCAGGATCGGCTCGGGCACGCTGCCGCCTTCCTTCTCGTACATCTCCCGCAGCCTCAGGAACAGCTCGGCGAGGAATTCCAGGTCGGGCTTGGCCTCGCCCGGCGGCTCCGCGCCCTTGAAGTGCCATTGCATCCAGCGGCCGGAATTGACGGTGGAGCCGTCCTCCTCGGCAAACAGCGTGGAGGGCAGGCGGAAGACCTCGGTCATGATCTGCGAGGAATCCACGTTGTTCGATGCGCCGTGGTTCTGCCAGAAGCTCGCCGTCTCGGTGGCGATGGGGTCGATCACCACCATGTACTTGAGCTTGGAGAAGGCCTGCACCACGCGGTTCGAATCCGGGAACGAACCCATGGCGTTGAAGCCCTGCACGATCAGGCCGTTCATCTTGCCCTGCTGCATCAGCTCGGTGAGGTGCAGCGTGTCGTAGAGCTTGTCCCACTTGGGCAGCCAGTCGTAGCCCCAGTCGTTCTCCTGCGTCGCCTTGTCGCCCCAGAACCACTTGAGCTGGCTGACGAAGAACTTGGAGGTATTGCTCCAGTAGTTGAGCTGGCCGTCGCGCAGCGGCGCGGGCGTCACCTTCCTGACGTAGTCGGCGAAGGTCGGATGGTTCTTTTCGCTGGGCAGCGGGACGTAGCCCGGCAGGTTGGTGGAAAGCAGGCCCAGGTCGGTGATGCCCTGCACGTTGGCGTGGCCGCGCAGCGCGTTGATGCCGCCGCCGGCCATGCCGATGTTGCCCAGCAGCAACTGGATGATGGCCATGGTGCGGATGTTCTGCACGCCCACCGTGTGCTCCGTCCAGCCCAGGGCGTAGAGCACGGTGGCCACCTTGTCCGGCGCGGAGGTTGCGCCCAGCAGTTCGCAGATCCTGCGGAAGCCTTCCCTGGGGCTGCCGGTCAGGTTGGCGACCACGTCCTCGGTGTAGCGGGCGTAGTGGGCCTTGAGCAGGTTCCATACGCAGCGCGGATGCTGGAGCGTGGGGTCGGTCCTGACCTTGCCGTCGGCGTCGAACTCGTAGTTCCAGGTGCTGCGGTCGTAGCGGCCCTGTTCCTTGTCGAAGCCGGAGAACAGGCCGTCCTCGAAGCCGTAGCCCTCCGCGATGATGGAGCTGGCATTGGTGTAGGCCAGGACGTATTCCTTCTGGATCCTGTCGTTGGCGATCAGCCAGTTGATCACGCCGCCAAGGAAGACGATGTCGGTGCCGGCACGGATCGGCACGTAGAGATCGGCCACCGCGGCGGTGCGGTTGAAACGCGGGTCGACCACCACGAGCTTGGCGCCGCGCTGCTTGACGGCCTCCACGGCCCAGCGGAAACCGACCGGGTGCGCCTCGGCGGCGTTGCCGCCCATCACCAGCACCAGGTCGGCGTTCTTGATGTCCACCCAGTTGTTGGTCATCGCCCCGCGCCCGAAGGAGGGCGCCAGCGCCGCGACCGTGGGCGAGTGGCAGATGCGCGCCTGGGTGTCGGTGGCGACGACGCCCAGCGCGCGGATGACCTTCTGCGTCAGGATGCCGGTTTCGTTGGAGGCGGCCGAACAGGTCAGCACGCCACAGGAGAGCCAGCGGTTCACCGGCACGCCGTCCGCGTTCTTCGCCACCACGTTCGCGTCGCGGTCGTCCTTCATGTGGCGGGCGATGCGCTCGACGGCCTCGTGCCAGGAGATGCGCTTCCATTCCTTGCTGCCGGGTTCGCGCACTTCCGGGTACTTGACGCGGTTCGGGCTGTGGATGAAGTCCAGCAGGCCCGAACCCTTGGGACAGAGCGCGCCGCGGCTGACCGGGTGGTCGGGATCGCCCTCGATGTGGATGATCTCCGCCCGGGCGTTCTTGCTGCCGCTGCCCAGGCTGTACATCAGCAGGCCGCAGCCCACCGAACAGTAGGTACAGATGTTGCGGATTTCCCGCGCCCGCGCCAGCTTGTACTGGCGCACCTCGGCGCGCGCCTCGGAGGGCGCAGCGCCCAGCACCGCCAGACTGGAAGTCCCGAAACCCGCCGCCGAAATCTTAAAGAACTGCCGTCGTGAGACGTGCATTTTTATAACCCCCTCTCCAGCTACCCGTAGACCGGACCGGCCACTCCAAAGGTGCTGTCGTCGCTGTGGACAGCAAATTCCGGACCATGACCACTACTCCAATAGGGATATGGTTTTGCTGCAACGCAACAGCATATCTGCTGGGACTTTATGTCCCGATCAAGAGGTCGAATGGGACATTTTGTCCCACGCCGAGAACCCCGTTTCGGGGACGGCATGGCCCTGCTGCCGCACCGACGAAAAAGGCCGGATGCCCGTGGGGCATCCGGCCTTCTGCTGACGGCGAACCGTGCGGCGGCTCAGAGCGGAAATGGGTTGGTATCGCTTACACCTTACACTTCAGAGCCTGCCCAGCCAGATTGCTGCCAATGGCCGCAAGTCGCCCGCATCCGCAGTACGCAGCGCTTCAAAATACTTCTGCCTCTTTCTTGCGTTGCCTGCGGGATCCATGGGCGGCAATCCCAATCTGAAGGCCAACGCGACCAGCAGAATGCGCCCAACCCGGCCATTGAAATCCTTGAACGGATGAATCCACTGGAACCGCCAGTCGGCCCAGGCGAATGAATAATTCCGCGATGGATTCGGCGTTATCGACATGCCGCAACCGCTCTTCAAGGTCGAGGCAGAAGTCCCGCACGCGCACGGGCACGTCGTGGGCGGACGGTGGGGTATGAGTGCCGACTTGCACGGCGGTCGTGCGGAAACGCCCGGCCCAATCGGGGAACAGGTCGCCGGCAACGCGGCGATGGACGTCGCGCAGCCAGTCCGCCGAGAACTCCATGGCGGCAGGCTCGGCATCGAGCAATTCGTCGATACAGTCGGCGACCTTGGCGGCAAGCCGCTCGGATACCTCGGTGTAGGTGAGTACGCCCTCCGAACTGGCGAGTGCGCGGGTGGCGTCTAGCGGCTGGGTCGAGTCCGCCATGCCTGTACCCGTTCCCGGTCCACCTGTTCGTTCTCCAGCGCCATCGAGTTCAGCGTGAACTCCAGCACCTTCGCCCGATAGGCGGCGCGCAGGCTGGCCGCGTCCGCGTGGCGAGCGCGCCATTCCTTGAGTCGCTGATCGATCCGGTGAATCTGTTGGGGTGTCATGGGTGGCATCGTCGCACGCGGTGGTGCTCGCAACAAGGGCAGAACCGCCTTCGATCAGCGCGATTTCGCCGGGCACCATCTCGCGGCCAATTCTGCGCCAGCCCGACTGCGGAGATACGGTGAATTCGCCCAATGGTTTGCCAGGGGTGATTTCCATGAAGGAACAGCCCGCAACATGCGGGCTGTTCCTTTTCCTGCTTCTCCGGGCAAAGCTATCAATCGATGTCAGAAATCGCCGCCGAAGCCCCCCGGGCCGCCCGGCGGCAGGGCCGGCGCGGGCTTGTCGTCGGGCTGCTCGGCCACCAGGGCGTCGGTGGTGAGGATCAGCGAGGCCACCGAGGCGGCGTTCTGCAGCGCGGAGCGGGTGACCTTGGCGGGGTCGAGCACGCCCTGCTCCACCAGGTCGCCGTACTCGCCGGTGGCAGCGTTGTAGCCGAAGTTGCCCTTGCCTTCGAGCACCTTGGCGACCACCACCGAGGCTTCGTCGCCGGCGTTGGCGACGATCTGGCGCAGGGGCTCCTCGATCGCGCGCAGCACGATCTTGATGCCGGCGTCCTGGTCGTGGTTGTCGCCCTTCAGGCTGGTGATGGCGGAACGGGCGCGCAGCAGCGCCACACCACCGCCGGCCACGATGCCTTCCTCGACCGCGGCGCGGGTGGCGTGCAGCGCGTCCTCGACGCGGGCCTTCTTCTCCTTCAGCTCGACCTCGGTGGCCGCGCCGACCTTGATCACCGCCACGCCGCCGGCGAGCTTGGCCTTGCGTTCCTGCAGCTTCTCCCGGTCGTAGTCGCTGGTGGCCGCGCCGATCTGGGCGTCGATGGCGGTCACGCGGGCCTTGATGGCGTCCACGCTGCCGGCGCCGTCGATCACCGTGGTGTTCTCCTTGCCCACCTCGATGCGCTTGGCCTGGCCCAGGTCGGCCAGGGTGGCCTTCTCCAGGGTCAGGCCCACTTCCTCGGCGATGACCTGGCCGCCGGTGAGGATGGCGATGTCTTCCAGGATGGCCTTGCGGCGGTCGCCGAAGCCCGGCGCCTTCACGGCCACCACCTTGAGAATGCCGCGGATGGTGTTCACCACCAGGGTCGCCAGCGCCTCGCCTTCCACGTCCTCGGCGATGATCAAGAGCGGCCGGCCGGCCTTGGCCACCTGTTCCAGCACCGGCAGCAGGTCGCGGATGTTGGAGATCTTCTTGTCGAACAACAGGATGTAGGGGTTGTCGATTTCCGCGACCTGCTTGTCCGGGTTGTTGATGAAGTAGGGGCTGAGGTAGCCACGGTCGAACTGCAGGCCTTCCACCACTTCCAGCTCGTTGTTCAGGCTCTTGCCGTCCTCCACGGTGATCACGCCTTCCTTGCCCACCTTGTCGATGGCGTCGGCGATGATCTGGCCGATGTCGGCGTCCGAGTTGGCGGAGATGGCGCCCACCTGGGCGATTTCCTTGCTGGTAGTGGTCGGCTTGGCGATCTTCTTCAGTTCTTCGACGATGGTGGCGACGGCCTTGTCGATGCCGCGCTTGAGGTCGGCCGGGTTGAAGCCGGCGGCGACGAACTTGAAGCCTTCGCGCACGATGGCCTGGGCCAGCACGGTGGCGGTGGTGGTGCCGTCACCGGCGTTGTCGGACGTGCGGGAAGCGACTTCCTTGACCAGTTGCGCACCGATGTTCTCGAACTTGTCCTTCAGTTCGATTTCCTTGGCCACGGACACACCGTCCTTGGTCACGGTGGGCGAGCCGTAGGAACGCTCCAGCACCACGTTGCGGCCCTTGGGGCCCAGGGTCACCTTGACCGCGTTGGCCAGGATATTGACGCCATGCACAACCTTGGCGCGCGCGTCGTCAGCGAACAGTACTTGTTTGGCTGCCATCTGTGTCTCCCTTTTGCTCTCAGTTCTCGATCACCGCGAAGATGTCCTCTTCGCGCACCACCAGCAGTTCCTCGCCGTCCACCTTGACGGACTGGCCGGCGTATTTGCCGAACAGCACCTTGTCGCCCTTCTTCAGGGCGATCGGACGGACCTGGCCGTTTTCGAGGATCTTGCCGTTGCCGACGGCCAGGACTTCGCCCTGGTCGGGCTTCTCGCCGGCGGAATCGGGGATGACGATGCCGGACGCGGTGGTCCGTTCGGCTTCCAGCCGTTTGACGATCACGCGATCGTGCAGGGGGCGCAGGGCCATGTCGAATTCTCCATCGTTGAGCACGCCGAGCGGCGCGGAGGTCTTGGGAAGCGGCGCGGCGGAATCTCCACCCGCGCCTGTTAGCACTCGCAACCGGCGAGTGCCAAGGCCGCACACCTTAGCGCAGCACGGCCCCGGACCTAATCGAGAAATTCTGAATTGCGTAGAACGCTGCTTGATATACGAGCGCGGACGGCGAAATGCTCCGCAGAATAGATTGGTTGGCCCGCCAACCCGTTACCGGCAAAGTCGCGCCCGACGCAGCAGCGCGGCCCCATCCCGCCGGCCTCCTTTCCCCTGACAGGCATGCCCCCGACCGACCAGCACACCGCCAACGACACCCACGGCGCCCCTCCCGCGGCGGATGCCCGGCTGACCGCCTTCCACTGGGGCCTGTACCGCGCCGCCGGCACGCCCGCCGCGCCCCAACTGCTCCCCGACGCCGGCGACCCCGCCCCCTCCCTGATCGGCGAAGGCATGCTGGAAGCCTACCGCTCGCCCCTGCGCGTGCTGCGCCCGGCCGCGCGCGCCGGCTGGCTGGCACGCCTGCGCGATCCGGCTCGCGCCGCCGCGGACGACGACCGCCCACGGCGCGGGGCCGAGGAATTCGTCGAACTGGAGTGGGACGAAGCCCTGGACCTGGCCGCGCGCGAACTCTCCCGCGTGCGCGGCGAGTACGGCAACGCGGCGATCTTCGGCGGCTCCTACGGCTGGTCCAGTGCCGGGCGCTTCCACCACGCCCAGAGCCAGGTGCACCGCTTCCTCAACTGCTTCGGCGGCTACGTGCGCCACGTGGACAGCTACAGCCTGGGCGCCGGCCGTGCACTGCTGCCCCACGTGGTCATGGATATGGACGAGCTGATGGCCAGCCACAGCGACTGGAACGTGCTCGCCGCCCACACCCGGCTCTTCGTCGCCTTCGGCGGCGTGCCGGCCAAGAACGCCCAGGTGGCAGCCGGCGGCGCCCTCGAACACCGCCTGCGCCCCGCCCTGGCCGCACTGGCCGCGGCGGGCTGCCGCTTCGTGAACTTCAGCCCGGTGGCGGACAACCTGGACGCCCCGGCCCACGCGGTGGAATGGATTCCCATCCGCCCCAACACCGACACCGCGGTCATGCTGGCGCTGGCCCACACGCTGATCGCCGAGGGCCGCCACGACGAGGACTTCCTCGCCCGCCATTGCGTGGGCTTCGAGCGCTGGCGGGCCTATCTGTTCGGCGCCGACGACGGCGTGGCCAAGGACGCCGAGTGGGCGGCGGCCCTGTCCGGCGTGCCGGCGGCGCGGCTGCGCGCGCTGGCCGCCGAGATGGCCGCCACGCGCTGCCTGATCAACTGCGCCTGGGCCTTGCAGCGCGCCGAGCACGGCGAACAACCCTTCTGGGCCACCATCGCGCTGGCCGCCGTGCTCGGCCAGATCGGCCTGCCCGGCGGCGGCTTCGGCCTGGCCTACGGCGCCCTCAACCAGATGGGCAGCCCCCACGCCCGCGTGCCCGGCCCCACGCTGCCCCAGGGGCGCAACGGGGTAGACGCCTTCATCCCGGTGGCACGCCTCACCGACATGCTGGAACGTCCCGGCGAGCCTTTCGACTACAACGGCAAGCGCCAGCCCTACCCCCACATCCGCCTGGTGTACTGGGCCGGCGGCAACCCCTTCCACCACCATCAGGACCTGAACCGCCTGGTCCGCGCCTGGAAGCGGCCGCAGACGGTCATCGCCCACGAACAGTTCTGGAACGCCCACGCGCGCATGGCCGACCTGGTGCTGCCGGCCACCGCCGCGCCTGAGCGCGACGACATCGCGTTCGCCACCCGCGAACCCGTGCTGGCGGCCACCCGCCGCATCGTCGAACCGCCCGGCCAGGCGCGGGACGACTACGCCATCTTCGCCGCTCTGGCCGAACGGCTGGGCATCGCGGAGGCCTTCACCGAAGGCCGCGACGCCGCCGCCTGGCTCGCCCACCTGTATGGCGAAGCGGCTCAGCGGGCTGCCGAACGCGGCAGCCGCTGGCCGGCCTACGCCGAATTCCGCGCCGCCGGCCGGCTGGACCTGCGCGAGATCGAAGCCCAGGCGCCGGTGCTGCTGCTGGCCGACTTCCGCCGCAACCCCACGGCCCATCCGCTGCCCACGCCGAGCGGACGCATCGAACTGCATTCGGCCACCGTGGCCGGGTTCGGCTACGCCGACTGCCCCGGCCACCCGGTGTGGCGGGAACCGGGCGAATGGCTGGGCGCCGCCGCCGCGCGGCAGTATCCCCTGCACCTGATCTCCGACCAGCCCGCCACCCGCCTGCACAGCCAGCTCGACCACGGCCCGGCCAGCCGCGCCAGCAAGATCGCCGGCCGCGAGCCCATCCACCTCAACCCCGCCGACGCCGCCGCGCGCGGCATCGCCGACGGCGACCTGGTACGCGTCCACAACGCCCGCGGCGCCTGCCTGGCCGGCGCGCGCCTGGACGCGGCGGTGATGCCCGGCGTGGCGCGCCTGTCCACCGGCGCCTGGTACGACCCGCTGCGCCCCGGCGCCCACGACCCGGCCAACCTGGACAAGCACGGCAACCCCAACGTGCTGACCCGCGACGTGGGCAGCTCGCGCCTGGGCCAGGGCTGCACCGCCCACACCTGCCTGGTGGAAGTGGAACGCCACGCCGGCCCGGTGCCCGAGTTGAGCGCCTTCGATCCGCCGCGCCGGATGGGCTGAGTCCCGCAGCCGGTTCTCGCCGCCACCGGCCACGTACGACCATCGACGGATCGATCGCCACGGATGGCCTGAAACACCTGCATCCCTCTGCTCGCCATATAGCGCGATCGGCATATCCATTTGGCGTCGTGAAATTCTCTTCGACTGAAAAACAAGATTGACCGACAGCCAAACGTCATCTTGAATGGACAGTCTGTGCCTCACGGCGCAGCGGCGGGGGCGCACCGGCACGCCGTTTCATTCATGCATGGAAGACGATGGCAAACGACCCCGCGCAGCACGACCAAGACGCCCCCGACACCGGCCTCGCCTGCCTGGTCATGCTGGCGCGCTTCCACAAGATCGCCGCTGCGCCCGAGCAACTCGCGCATGAATACACCGAGTCCGGCCAGCCCTTCGGCAAGGCCGAACTGCTGCTGGCCGCCCGCGCACTCGGGCTCAAGGCCAAACCCGTGCGCAGCACCGCCGGACGCCTGTCCCACAGCCCGCTGCCGGCCATCGCGCTGGGCCACGACGGCCGCTTCTTCATCATCGCCCGCATCGACGGCGACAAGGCGCTGATCCACGACCCCGCCGCGCAGCGCCCCGAGGTCGTCGAATTCGCCGCGCTGAACGCGCGCTGGAACGGCGAACTGATCCTGGTGCGTTCCGAAGCCTCGCTGGCCGGCGATCTGGCACGCTTCGACTTCACCTGGTTCATCCCCGCCATCGTCAAGTACCGCAAGCTGCTTGGCGAAGTGCTGCTGTCCTCCTTCGCGCTACAGCTCTTCGCCCTGCTCACCCCGCTGTTCTTCCAGGTGGTGATGGACAAGGTACTGGTGCATCGCGGCCTCACCACCCTGGACGTGATCGCGTTGGGCCTGCTGGGCGTGATGCTGTTCGAAACGGTGCTCTCGGGCCTGCGCAGCTACGTCTTCGCCCACACCGCCAGCCGCATCGACGTGGAACTGGGCTCGCGCCTGTTCCGCCATCTGGTCACCCTGCCGCTCGCCTACTTCCAGGCCCGCCGCGTGGGCGACTCCGTGGCGCGCGTGCGCGAGCTGGAGAACATCCGCGCCTTTCTCACCGGCAACGCCATCACCCTGGTACTGGACGTGCTGTTCTCCGTGGTGTTCATCGCCGTCATGTTCTTCTACAGCGGCTGGCTGACCCTGGTAGTGGTGCTTTCGCTCCCCCTGTACTTCGTCATCTCGCTTTTCATCACCCCGCTGCTGCGCGCCCGCCTGCAGGAAAGCTTCAACCGCGGCGCGGAAAACCAGGCCTTTCTGGTGGAAACCATCAACGGCATCGACACCCTCAAGGCCATGGCGGTGGAACCGCAGATCAACCGCCGCTGGGACAACCAGCTCGCCGCCTACGTGGCGGCCAGCTTCAAGACGCAAACGCTGTCCACGCTCGCCAACGAAAGCGTCGGCCTGGTCGGCAAGCTGGTCACCGTCGCCACGCTGTGGCTGGGCGCCCGGCTGGTCATCGAAGGGCATCTTTCCGTGGGCCAGTTGATCGCCTTCAACATGCTGGCCGGCCGCGTCGCGCAGCCCATCATGCGGCTCGCGCAACTGTGGACCAACTTCCAGCAGACCGGCGTGTCGGTGCAGCGCCTGGGCGACATCCTCAACACCCGCACCGAAGCCGCGCAGAACACCCGCAGCACCCTGCCGCCGCTCAAGGGCCGCGTCGAATTCGACCAGGTGCATTTCCGCTACCGGCCGGACGGCCCGGAAGTGCTGCGCGGCATCAGCCTCACCATCGAAGCGGGGGAGATCATCGGCGTGGTCGGCCGCTCCGGCTCGGGCAAGAGCACCCTCACCCGCCTGATCCAGCGCCTCTACACCCCGGAGCGCGGCCGCGTGCTGGTGGATGGCATGGACCTGGCCCTGGCCGACGTCTCCTCCCTGCGCCGGCAGATCGGCGTGGTGCTGCAGGACAACATGCTGTTCAACCGCAGCATCCGCGAGAACATCGCGCTCACCGATCCCGGCGCCCCCGTCGAAACGGTCATGCAGGCCGCCCAGCTCGCCGGCGCGCACGACTTCATCCTCGAACTGCCCGAAGGCTACGACACCGTGGTCGGCGAACACGGCGCCTCGCTCTCCGGCGGCCAGCGCCAGCGCATCGCCATCGCCCGCGCGCTGATGGGCAACCCGCGCATCCTCATCTTCGACGAAGCCACCAGCGCGCTGGACTACGAATCCGAACGCATCGTCCAGCAGAACATGAAAGCCATCTGCCAGGGCCGTACCGTCATCATCATCGCCCACCGCCTGTCCGCCGTGCGCGAGGCTCACCGCATCATCGTCATGGAGCGCGGGCAGATCGTCGAATGCGGCACCCATGCCGAACTCCTCACCCACCAGGCCGGGCACTACACCCGCCTGCACCGGCTGCAGCACGGCTGACCATGGGCGCCCGGACCGACCTGCTCCGCCGCTACGCCGCCGCCTGGCGCCATGCCTGGCAACGCCGCCGCACCATGGACGCGCCGCTGCGCTTCGCCCACGAGGCGCAGTTCCTGCCCCCCGCGCTGGCGCTGCAGGACACCCCGGTGCATCCCGCGCCCCGCCTCATCCAATGGACCATCATGGCCTTCGCCGTGCTGGCCCTGCTGTGGGCCTGGTTCGGCCACATCGACGTGGTCGCCACCGCCACCGGGCGCATCGTGCCCAGCGGCAAGAGCAAGCTCATCCAGCCCAGCGAAGTGGCCGTGGTCAAGGCCATCCACGTGTATGACGGCCAGCGCGTGCGGGCCGGCGACCTTCTGGTGGAACTGGACGCCAGCATGACGGGTGCCGACGTGGACCGCCTCGGAAACGACCTGATCGCCGCCGAAATCGACAGCGCCCGCGCCCGTGCGCTGCTCGACGCCATTGCCCACGGGCGCGAACCCGATTCGCTCGCCACGCTCATTCCCCACGTCAACGGCGAACGCCTGCAAGCCGCCCAGCGCTGGCTGCAAGGCCAGTACCTGGAACTGCAAAGCCTGCTGTCGCAAAGCGACGCCGCCATCGAACAGCGCCAGGCGGAAATCCAGGCCGCCCGCGCCTGGGTCGCCAAACTGCAGGAATCCCTGCCCATCGCCCGCCAACTGGCCGACGACTACAAGAACCTGACGAACAAGAACTTCATCGCCAAGCACGCCTGGCTGGAAAAGGAACGCGCCCGCCTCGACCAGGAACGCGAACTGGCCGTGCAGCAGGCCCGGGTAGTGGAACTCACCGCCGCCCGCAGCGCCGCCGAACGCCAGCGCCACGGCATCCTCGCACAGAACCGCCGCGCCATGCTCGACCTGCTGCACGAAGCCGACCAGCGCGCCGCCAGCCTCGCCCAGGAACTCAAGAAGGCCGAACAGCGCGACCGCCTCACCCGCCTCACCGCGCCGGTGGACGGCACCGTGCAGCAACTCGCCATCCACACCGCCGGCGGCGTGGTCACCGAAGCCCAGCCGCTGATGGTGGTCGTGCCCAGCGACCAGCCGGTGGAAGTGGAAGCCCTGCTGGAAAACAAGGACATCGGCTTCGTCTACCCAGGCCAGGAAGTCGAGATCAAGGTCGAGACCTTCACCTTCACCAAATACGGCGTGGTGCCCGGCACCGTGCTCAGCATCTCCAGCGACGCCATCGAGCACGAGCGCCTGGGGCTGGTCTACAGCACCCGCATCCAGCTCGCCCAGGACCGCATCCGCGTCGGCAGCCAGGACATCGCCCTCTCCCCCGGCATGGCCGTGCGCGCCGAAGTCAAGACCGACCGCCGCCGCGTCATCGACTACTTCCTCAGCCCACTCAAGCAATACGTCGATGAAAGCCTGGCCGAACGCTGAAACAAGCTCCTTCCTGCAAGGGGAGAAGGACTTGGCCCCAGATCCGGTGAGGCGGGAGAGGAGTTTGTCGGAGTTGCCCCCTACGACCGGGCGGCAATCTCCCTCCCCCCTCGCGGGGGAGGGTCGGGGAGAGGGGGGCGCCCCGCAGGGGCGCGAGGGGGTGGAGTCCGAGGCGCTGGCGCCTACGGAATCCGTACCCCCAATGAAGAAACCGCACACAAAGCAAACCCGCCGCATGAACATCCTCTTCATCCACCAGAACTTCCCCGGCCAGTTCCGCCACCTGGCCGCCCACCTGGCGCGCCAGCCCGGCATCCACGTGCGCGCCATCGGCCGCGAACAGGCGCCCGGCCTCGCCGGCATCCGCCTGCACCGCTACCGCCCGCACCGCCGCGCCGGCAAGAACACCCACCCCTACGCCCGCACTTTCGAAGAAGGCGTGCTGCACGGCCAGCAGGTGTTGCGTCTGCTGCTCGACCTGCAACGCCAGGAAGGCTACCGCCCGGACCTCGTCATCGCCCACCCCGGCTGGGGCGAAACCCTCTACCTCAAGCAGGCTTTCCCACACACCCCACTGATCCACTTCTGCGAGTACTACTACCGCACCCAGGGCGCCGACGCCGGCTTCGACCCCGAATTCCCCCTGGCCCTGCACAGCGCCGCCGCCATCCACAGCCGCAACGCCCTGCACCTGCTCAACCTGGAAAACTGCGACCTGGGCGTTACCCCCACCCGCTGGCAGCACGGCCTGCACCCCGCCGCCTACCGCGACAAGATCCGCGTCATCCACGAAGGCATCGACACCGCCAACCTGGGGCCGAACCCCAACGCCGTCCTCACCCTGCCCGACGGCCGGCAACTCAAAGCCGGCGACCCGGTAATCACCTACGTCGCCCGCAACCTGGAACCCTACCGCGGCTTCCACCGCTTCATGCGCGCCCTGCCCAAACTGCTGCAAGCCCACCCCGACTGCCAGATCGTGGTCATCGGCGGCAACGACGTCAGCTACGGCAGCCGGCCCAAAGACGCCCCCGACTGGCGCACCAAGCTGCTGCGGGAAAACCCCGTCGATCCCGCCCGCGTGCACTTCCTCGGCAAGGTGCCCTACGCCACCTACCGCAGCGCCCTGCAGGTCTCCGCCGCGCACGTCTATCTCACCTATCCCTTCGTCCTTTCCTGGTCGCTGCTCGAAGCCCTGGCCTGCGGCTGCCCGGTCATCGCCTCGGACACCGCGCCGGTGCGCGAGGTCATCCGCCATGGGGACAACGGGTGGCTGGTGGATTTCTTTGATGGGGATGCGCTGGTGGAACGCATGCTGCACGCCTTGGCCGACCCGCGGGACGGCAATGGACTGAGGGAGCGGGCACGGCGTAGCGTGCGGGACTATTCGGTTGACAAAGGTATCCGGGGGTATCTGACGGAGATGGAACGGCTGCTTGGTCATTCTTTCGCCACTATTCAGGCCAAAGTTCACCAGATTGAGGAGATATCGTGACTAAGAAAAACAGTCTTGAGATCGCATGGGTGAAATTGACATGATCAAAGAAATAATACAAAGCGCAGAAAGCAAGAGAAAACGGCCACGCATGCTGCGATGGGGCATCAACCTGGTTCTTTCCGTGCTTGGCATTTTGGTCATATACACCCTGCTCCTGCTCACCGGCCCGCCACGACGCATCAACACACTGGCACCCGACGAGGAGTTGATCGCCCATTTTTACGCGCATCGGGCGGACATCGAAGAACTGGTGCACCGCTATCGCAGTTATGTGCCACCGCCGGGGGCTCAGCACGGCGAATGGAGGAAACTGGGCGATACACCAGAACTCTTCAAGCGGGCTGGCGTAAAACGTTTGAAATATATAGGCCCAACGTGGCTGCCCGATCCCTATTCGCTGGAAGCGCGACAACGCGATAAGGGTAAGGGAATCGTGGCCGGCTGGAGTGCGGCGGCCAAGTACCACACCGTAGCCATCGTGCCACTCGATAGCAGGAGCTTCTATCACAATGTGGTATGGAAGGATCTTGTTTTCATGCCCGTCGCCCCTCGAATCGCGGATGGTGTCCTGGTTGGTCCAATAGATCACTTGGGCAGACACAGCCACCAACGCGTTTTCCCCACGCTGAACAACGAACCACCCGATGTGGAGCGCGATACCTGTGCCTACCGCCAGATCGAACCACAATGGTTCGTTCGTATGTGCAGAACCCTCTACTGATCCAGGAGAATTGCCATGAGTTTCCAGATTTCCTACTTTTCAACAGGGAAAGGCATCCAGTATGGCTCGGCTGCGCTTGCCTATATTTCAGGCTCATCGGTATCTCCTCACATCACGAATACCGCAAATACTCTTGGCGTATCCGCCACCGCCATTGCCGACGCGATGACGGCGGGAGCAAACAGTTATTACACACATTCACGTGATCGCCTCCCGTTTGACATCAGGCTCGAAAACATTCTTGAGATCGGATGAGTGAAATTTGAGATGATCAATAAAATAATACAAAGTGCAGAAACCAAGAGAAAACGGCCGCGCATCCTGCGATGGGGCGTCACCCTGATTCTTGCCGTGCTTGGCATTTGGGTCATACGCGTCCTATTCCTGCTCGCCATTACCCCGCCACTACGCATCAACACACTGCCGCCCGACGAGGAATTGATCACCCATTTTTACGAACATCGGGCAGATATCGAAGAGCTGGTACGTCGCTATCGAAATTATGTGCCACCGCCGGGGACTCAGCACGGCGAATGGAGGAAACTGGGCGATACACCCGAACTCTTTAAGCGGGCTGGCGTGAAACGTTTGATAGAGATAAGCCCAACGTGGCTGCCAAACCCCTATTCACTGGAAGCGCGACAACGCGATAAGGGAATCGTGGCCAACTGGCGTGAGGCCGCCAAGTACCGCACCCTGGCCATCCGACCACTCGATACGAGGTTTTATCACAATGTGGTATGGAAGGATCTTGTTTTCATGCCTGTCGCCCCTCGAATCGAGGATGGCATCCTGATTGGTCCAATAGATCACTTGGGCAGACATAGCCACCAACGCGTTTTCCCCACGCTGAACAACGAACCACCCGATGTGGAGCGCGACACCTGTGCCTATCGTCAGATCGAGCCGCAATGGTTCGTTCAAATGTGCAGAACCCTCTACTGATCCAGGAGAATTGCCATGAGTTTCCAGATTTCCTATTTTTCAACAGGGAAAGGCATCCAGTATGGCTCGGCTGCGCTTACCTATATTTCAGACCCATTGGTATCTCCTCACATAACGAGTACCGCAAGCATTCTTGGCGTCTCCGCCACCGCTATTGCCGGCGCCATGGCGGAGGAAGCAAACAGCTATTACTCCCATGCATGGCAAGACGATGCCCTGGATCAGTTCGCGCGCTCGTCGATCACTTCGGCGTCGGGCGCAGGCATAGATTTTTGGGCGAGTTTGTTGGCTGCACGAGTGGTCGGGACGCCGCCCATTGAAGCATGGCGGCAGTTGCACGCGGAAGCCCTGCAAACAACTCGAACGCATGACGAATGGGCGGCAAACTATGCTGCCTATCCGTTTCTGCCCTGGATCGACACCGACGGCGATACCGATTCGAGCCTCTATCAGAAGGTGCTGAACCCCGTCTTGATGGACGTCGGGCCGGCCAATTTCAAGATCTGGACCGCAATCCGGTTGGTACAGACCTACGCGGCGAGCGAACCGGCCTTGGGGCTTGAAATTTACCTGAACGACTATCCAAGCCTCGTCGCCGATCTGATCAACCCCACGAACGGCCTCACCGCCAAGCTCTACGGGCTCTACATCCGGGAGGCCGATGCCTGGTTCGAGTCGAAGAATGCCTATGGCGACGACTGGTCCGCGCTGCCCCAAGTATTCAAGGATGCCCTTTATGTGACCTTCATCAACTTGGGGCAGGCCAAGATGGAGGAGTTGTGGAACATCCGGACCAGCGGCGGAGCGCACCCCTACAACCCGATGCCTGCGGCTGGCACGGGCGGTGGTCTCAGCCATCTGATGAATGCCGGGCAGCTTGCCGCGGGCGTCGACGCCCCGGCCGACTACGCCGGCAGCATCGAGGCGCTGTCCTCCACGGTATCCGATATCGCTGCTGCCGCGCAGGCCGACGATGCGGGAGGGCTGGCATGGCGCTATGCACTGAGCCAGTTGCGCTACGTGGCGTTCGAGAGCATCGCACCCAACCAGAACGGCGAACTCGATCTGTATGATCCCGAAACCGGGAGCGGCCAGATCACCGAATCGTGGATACAGGCCCGTTCCGAGATGTTGACCTGGAAAAGTCTGTTCGACCAGCGCAACGTCCCCTATACCGAGCGCCTGAACAGTCTCGGCGGCTTGATGCCCACGCCGGTCGATGGCGACTACCTGTACCAGGATCTCGCTACTGGTTTGACCCTGGACATCGACGGCGTCAATCCCACCACCCTGGAAAGCCATCACATCATCTTCGGCGACGAGCAAGCCAATACGGCAGCGGGTGGAGAACTCGCGGACCGCCTCTATGGCATGGGCGGCAACGACACGCTGTCGGGGGACGCGGGCAACGATTACCTGGAAGGCGGCGCGGGCGACGACCGTCTTGATGGCGGCGACGACAACGACACCCTGATCGGCGGAGGGGGCGACGACACCCTCGACGGCGGCGAAGGCAACGACTACCTTCGTGGCGGCGAAGGCCAGGACGTCCTGAGAGGAGGTTCCGGCTTCGATACCTACTATGTCGATGCACAGGATGTTGTAGAGGATGACGCTTCCGGCAGTGGTCAGGTCGTCCTCGGCAATCGGCTCCTGACCGGTGGAACGCGGAAGGAAGACGACCCGGAGAACACCTACTACGGCGGCGGCAACGTCTATGTGCTGAATGGAAGCACGCTGACCGTCAATGGTGGCCTTACCATCCTCAATTACGACAAGGATAAAAGCTCCCTGCGTATCGTCTTGAGCGAAGAAGAGGAGGAGGAAGAAGAGGAAAAGCCCGAAACTGGCGAAGCCGAAACCCGCACCTCCCCCATCGTCATCGACCTGGACGGCGACGGCATCGAAACCCTGGAACTGGGCTCAAGCTACTTCGACCTGGATGGCGATGGCCTGAGCGAGCTATCCGGCTGGGTCAGCCCCGACGACGGGTTGCTGGTGCATGACCGCAACGGCGACGGACGCATCAGCAACGGTACCGAACTGTTCGGCAACCACAGCATCCTGAACAACGGCGAGACGGCCGAGAACGGCTTCCAGGCGCTGGCAGAGTACGACAACAACGGCGACGGGGTGATCGACGCGCAGGACGCCTCCTACGCCACGCTGCAGGTCTGGCGCGATCTCAACGGCAACGGCATCAGCGACGTGGGCGAGTTGCAGAGCCTGGCCGATGCCGGCGTGGTGTCGATCAGCACCGGCTATAGCAACTCCACCTATGTGGACGCCCACGGCCATGAGCACCGCCAGGTCGGTACCGTCATGCTGGCCGACGGTACCGCCTCCACCGCGGCCGACGTGTGGTTCAAGGTGGACGCGACCAGCAGGGTCAACAGCGGCACCATCGAACTGACGCCGGACATCTATTTCCTCGCCAATGCCAAGGGCTTCGGCAAGGTGCACGACCTCTGGCAAGCCATGGCGCTCGACCCCGAACTGAAGAACCTGCTGAATCAGTACGTGTCGGCCACCGACACCGCCAGCCGCGACGCGCTGCTCGATGACCTGATCTACCGCTGGGCCGGCGCGGCCGACGTGGACCCATACAGCCGCGATCCGAAGAAGGTTTATGGCCACGTGATGGACGCCCGCCAGTTGGTGACGCTGGAAAACCTGGTGGGCCGGCCCTACATGGGCATCTGGTGCTGGGGCGAGCGCGACCCGAATCCGCACGGGCAAGCCGCGCCGATCCTGGTTGCCGAGTATCTGGAGTTCAAGCGCTTCACGGCCGCGCAGCTTCTGGTTCAGACCGAATACGCGCAGGAACTGGACATCATCAAGTCCGCGTTCGGCTCCGACGCCCATGGCATCACGGTCGATTGGGACGCACTGCAAGGCAAGCTGAACGTGCTGCTCGCCGATGGCCAGACCGATCGCATCCGGGAAGTCATCACGGTGCTGACCGATCTGGGCACCTATTCACCCAGCTATCGGGACAAGCGCGATGCGGCTTTCCAAGCCGTTGCCGCATCCAGCCCCGATCTGGCGCCGTTCTTCGACTTCTCCAGCCGCATCGGCACGTCCGGCAAGGACACGCTGAGCGGTGTGAGCGCCGGCACCATCTTCTATGGCTTGGAGGGCGACGACCGCCTGTATGGCTCCACCGGCGGCGACAGCTACCACTTTGCGCGCGAGCATGGCAACGACACCATCCTCGACCGCGGCGGTCTGGACCAGGTGGTGTTTGGCGAGGGCATTGGCCTGGATGACCTCGTGTTCTCGCGGAATGCTACGACGGTCTGGATTCACGTCAAGAACGCCGACGGCAGCGCTGCGGGCTCGCTGCGCATCGACAACTTCTTCGACTTCGACGGCACGGTGGATTTCGGCGCCATCGAACTGATCCGCTTCGCCGACGGCAGCAGCCTGAGCCAGCAGCAGATTTTGAACATTCTGACCGCGTCCTCCCTCACGGAAGGGAACGATCTGGTGTTCGGCACCGCCGCGGGCGACACCATCGACGCATTGGCAGGTAACGACAGCGTCCACGGCCTGGGCGGTAACGACCAGTTGTCCGGCGGGGCCGGCGACGACGTGCTGATGGGGGACGACGGCAATGACACGCTGACCGGCGGTGTCGGCAACGATTCGCTGGTCGGCGGGCGCGGCAGCGACACCTACCTGTTCGAAGCCGGGCACGGCCACGACGTGATCGACAATGCTGCCGATGCGGCCGGTGCCAAGCTCGACCGCGTGGTGTTCGGCGCCGGCATCGACCCGGCCGCGGTCACCGCCAAGCGCGTGGGCAACCACCTGCTGCTGCACACTTCGGCCGACGACAGCATCCATCTGACCAACTACTTCGCCGGCGAAGCGGCGAACGGTACGGCGGTGGATGAGATCGTCTTCCACGACGGCACCGTCTGGACCATCGCGGACGTCAAGGACCTGGTGCTGCAAGCCGGGGCCGGCGACGACGTGCTCGTGGGCTATGCCACCGACGACGTGCTGAACGGCCTGGGCGGCGATGACAGCCTGGCCGGGCATGGCGGCAACGACACCTTGCTAGGCGGCGAGGGCAACGACACCCTCGACGGGGGCGTCGGCAACGACCAGTTGTTTGGCGAGGCCGGCAACGACACCCTGCGTGGAGGCGAAGGCAACGATCATCTGGATGGTGGCGACGGCAATGACCGGCTCGATGCCGGGGCCGGCGACGATACGCTGATTGGCGGTGAAGGCAGCGACCATCTGGACGGTGGCGCCGGCCGCGACAGCCTCTGGGGCGGGGCCGGCGCAGACACCTTGATCGGTGGTGCGGGCGACGATTTCCTCGCCGGCGGCCAGGGCAACGACACGCTCGATGGTGGCACCGGCACCAACAGCTATCTGTTCGCCCGTGGGGACGGGCAGGATGTGATCCGGGACGCCTATGAGGACGTGGTGACCATCTACCTGTCCGACCTGCCGCTGGAGACCCTGGTGTTCCGGCGCAACGGCACCAGCCTGGAAGTCACCTTCCCGGACAGCCCCGATGACAAGCTGTCGTTGTCGGCCTTCTTCCGCGACGAAATCCCGCTCAGCGGCATCCGCCTGCGCTACGGCGAGGGCCTGGAAACCGTGATCGACCCGGCGCAGTTGCGGCTGCTGACGCTGGCGGGCACCGAGGCGGCCGACCTGATCCACGCCTACTCCAGCAACGACCTGATCGAGGCTCTGGGCGGCAACGACGTGGTGCATGCCGGTGATGGCGACGACAGCATCTACGGCGGCGACGGGAACGACAGCCTGCACGCCGGCAACGGTGAAGACCTGATCGAGGGCGGCGCGGGCGATGACCTGATCAACGCCGGCAACGGCAACGACGTGCTGCTGGGTGGCAGCGGCGACGACACCCTGCTGGGCGGTGCCGGCGACGACGCGCTCGACGGCGGCAGCGGCAACGACCGCCTGGAAGGCGGCGCCGGCGACGACCAGTACCTGCTCGCGGCCGGATGGGGCGAGGACGCGATCCTCGACAGCGCCGGCAGCGACAGCGTGCACTTCACCGGCGTGGCTCCGGCCGACCTGCTGCTGCGCCGCGACGGCACCGATCTGGTGGTGCTCAACCAGGCCACCGGCGACCGGCTGCGCATCCAGGGGCAGTTCTCCTACCTGGCCGGCGAGGCGGGTGCGACGGCGATCGAACAGTTCGTGTTCGACGGCACCACGACCTGGGACTTCGAAGCGATCAAGCTCAAGGCGATCGAGGGCACGGCCCAGGACGACACCATCCAGGGCCACGCCGACGACGACGTGATCGATGCCGGCGCCGGCAATGACCTAGTCCATGCCGGGGATGGCGACGACCTGGTGAGCGGCGGCGACGGCAACGACACCCTGGATGCCGGATGGGGCAACGACACGCTCAGCGGCGGTGACGGGGACGATGTGCTGTACGGCATCACCGGGCAGAACCAGCTTGCCGGCGGTGCGGGCAACGATTCGCTGTACGGCGGCGATGGCGACGACCTGCTGAGCGGCGATGCCGGCGACGACGTGCTCGATGGCGGCTGGGGCAGCGACACCCTGCATGGCGGCGAAGGGCATGACGTACTGGTCGGCGGTGGCGGCTTTGACGAACTGCATGGCGAAGCCGGCAACGACACGTTGCAGGGCCACGGCCTGCTCGACGGAGGTACGGGCAACGACCTGCTCGAAGGCAGCGGCGAACTGATCGGTGGCGAGGGCAACGACACCCTGCGCGGCCAGGGCGACGATACGCTGCTGGGCGGCGCGGGCGACGATGTGCTGGAGGCCTACAGCAACCCGTGGGCCGACAACACCAGCACGCTGGCCGGCGGCACCGGCAACGACACGCTCTACGGCTCGTTCGGTGACGACACCTACGTCTTCAATCTGGGCGACGGCCACGATCTGCTGATCGAACGCCGGCCGGGCGAGGCTTACGGCAACATCGAGCCGAGCACCGACACGCTGAGCTTCGGCGCCGGCATCGGCGAAACCGACCTCGGCTTCGTGCGCCCGCGGCAACGACCTCATCATCGAGCATGCCAACGGCACCGATTCGGTCACGGTGCAGAACTGGTTCCAGGAACCTACCGATCATTTCAAGCTGGAGCATTTCCTGTTTGCCGACGGCGGTTCGCTGAGCCAGGCCGACGTGGAAAACCGCGTGGTCTGGTACGGCACCGCCGAAGCCGACAGCTTCATCGGCTACCGCGAACTGGACGACCACATCCGCCTGGGCGACGGCGACGACCTGGCCTGGGGCCGGGCCGGCAACGACCAGATTCATGGCGAAGGCGGTGATGACTACCTGGAAGGGGAGACCGGCAACGACAGCCTCTACGGCGGCAGCGGCGACGATCAGCTCGACGGCGGCACCGGTGATGACTTCCTGGTGGGCGGCACGGGCGACGACAAGTACGTCCATGCCCCCGGCGACGGCGCCGACACCATCGACAACAGCGGTGGCGGCTACGACGGCGTGTTCTTCACCGACGGCATCGGCCAGGATCGCCTCACCTTCAGCCGCGACGGCGACGACCTGCTGATCCTGGTGGATGACGACGCCGCGCAGTCGGTACGCGTACTCGGCCACTTCCTGGGCGGCGACAAGGCGATCAGCTACGTGCAGCCTTCCGGCGGCTATCTGCTGAGCGCCGAACGCATCGGTCACATCGTCGCGGCGCAAGGCGTGGAAGGCGACTTCGAAGCGCTGATCGAAGGCACCGCCGCTGGCGAGCAACTGGCCGGCTACGACGGCCGCGACCTGCTGCGCGGTCTGGCGGGCAACGACACGCTGTTCGGCATGGGCGGCGACGACCAGATCGAAGGCGGCGACGGCAACGACTACCTGTCGGGCGGCAACGGCCAGCACAACGGTTCGGGCAACGACCTGCTGATCGGCGGCGGCGGCAACGACGTGCTGGTTGGCGAGGACGGCGACGACACGCTGGTCGGCGGTGCCGGCGACGATGCCTACTACTACCGTGCGGGCGGCGGTGTGGACGTCATCGACAACAGCGGCGGCGGCTTCGACGGGGTGTTCTTCCTGGACGTCGCGCAGAACCGCCTGGGCTTCCACCGGGACGGCGACGACCTGGTGATCCTGGTCGATGGTGACCTCGGCCAGCAGGTGCGCGTCACCGGCCACTTCCTCGGCAGCGATTACGCCATCGACTACGTGCAGCCCGAAGGCGGCTATTACCTGACCACTGCGCAGATCGCCAGCCTGCTCACGCCGCTGCCGGACGGCAGCGGCGGCGAGGACCCGGGGGACCCCGGCGATCCGGGGGACCCCGGAGAGCCGACCGATCCGGGCGAACCTCCGGCACCCGGCCTCGGTGGCGACGACCTCCTGACCGGTACCGCCGGCAACGACATCCTGCTCGGTGGCGCCGGCAACGACACCCTGAACGGCGCAGCCGGCAACGACACGCTGATCGGCGGCGTAGGCGACGACACCTACGTGTATACCGCCGGCCAGGACGTGCTGGAGGAAATCGGCGGCGACGACACCCTGGTGTTCGCCAACGGCATCACCTTCAACCAGGTGGCTTCCGGGCTGATGAAGTCGGGCAACGACCTGATCCTGCGGGTGAACGGCAGTTCCGCCAACCAGGTCACGCTCAAGGACTTCTTCCTCGGCGGCGACAATCTGGTGGAAACCATCGCCTTCGAAACCGGCGGCCAGATCACCGCGGCGCAGATCTTCGGCGCTTTCGGTCTGGCGGTGCCGACGCCAGCCGCGCCCTTCGACGATACCGTCCAGGGTTCGACCGGCGACGACGGCGCGCTCGACGGCACCGCGGGGAACGACCTGCTGCAGGGCTTCAACGGCGACGACGCGCTGTTCGGCGATGCCGGGGCCGACCGCCTGGAGGGCGGCAACGGCAACGACACGCTGGACGGCGGCGCGGGCAACGATACGCTGGTGGGCGGCCGCGGTGACGATACCTACGTGTTCTCCGCCGGCGGCGGGCAGGACGTGATCGACAACAGCGGCGGCGGCGCCGATACGCTGCACTTCGAGGGCATCAGCTTCAACCAGGTCGCCAGCGGCCTGATGAAGAGCGGCAACGACCTGGTGCTCAACGTCAGCGGCGGCAGCGACAAGGTGACGATCAGGAACTGGTTCCTGGGCGGCGACTACGTGGTGGATACCATCACCTTCGCCTCCGGCGGGCAGATCACGGCCGACCAGTTGTTCGGCGCTTTCGGCCTGGGCAACCCCGACCCGGCAGGTTCGCCGGCCTACCAGAACCTGCCCGACGAACGCGCCTTCGGCACCCTGCTGGCGGGACGGGCCGGCGACCAGATCATCCTCGGCTCCTCCGATGCCGACCTGATCGACGGCGGCGCCGGCAACGACACCCTGCGCGGCAATGCCGGCAACGACTACCTGATCGGCGGGGACGGCAGCGATACCTACGTGTTCGCCGCCGGCGACGGCCAGGACGTGATCAACAACCTGTCCAACACGCCCGCTGCCGACACCGACGTGCTGAGCATCGAGGGCATCGTGCGCGAAGACCTGTGGCTGTCGCGGCAGGGGGACGATCTGGTGATCGACGTGACGGGTTCGGAGGACAGCGTCACCCTCCAGGACTGGTACGCCAGCCCGGCCCAGCAGCTCGACGCGATCCAGGCCGGCGGCTCGGCGCTGTACGCCAGCCAGGTGGACAACCTGGTCAACGCCATGGCCGCCTTCGGCGCGCCCGCCGGGGGCGAGATCGAGCTGACGCCGGTGCAGCGCGACCAGTTGAACGCGGTGATCGCGGCGAACTGGCAGTAGGTAGGGGCTGCACGGGCGGGTTCAAACCCGATCGCGGCCGTAAAAAGACCAGGCCAGGCTGCCCGCAGCCTGGCCTGGTTCGTTTCGCTCGATCGTGCCCTAGCGCCTCAACTCCACAGATTGGGCACCACGTCGCTGACGTAGCCGGAAACGAAGGGCTTGGCCTCCCCCGTGGCGGCGTCGAAGACGTGGCGCGAGATGCGGCCGATGTTGCCGCCGTAGACGTGGATGCTGATGGAGGCGCGGTCGGTGAGGGCGTTCTCCACCGTGTGCACGTCGCCGATGGTGGGCGACACCGCGGTCACCCCACCCGCGCCGAGCACGCCGTTGCCGCTCTGTTCGTAGGCGCCGGCGGCCGTCTTGCGGTAGGTCACCTCGCGTTCTTCGCCGCGCAGCACGCCGACGATGCCCCACACCGTATGGTCGTGCACCGGGGTCTTCTGCCCCGGGCCCCAGACGAAGGACACCACGGAGAAGCGTTCGCGCGGGTCCGCGTACAGCAGGTACTGCTGGTAGTACTGGGGATGGGGCTGGGCGAAGGCGTCCGGCAGCCAGTCGTCCTTCGCGACCAGCTTGCCGACGAGTTCGCGGCCGTCCTTGAGGATGCGCGCCTCGTCGGCGCCGCTTTCGATCAGGTCGGTGAGCGCGACGACGAATTCGCGCAGCGGGGCAACAGTGCTCATGTCGGGTTCCTTTCAGGGGAGGTGGAAGAAAAGGCGAGACAACCGTACAGAGTGCGCAGCACCGGCACCGCCTCACCGTACTCCTCGGCGATGGCGATGGGCGCGGCGAGCAGGGCTTCGGTTTCCAGCGGGCGGCCGGCCAGGCGGTCCTGCAGCATGGAGGTGCGCACCCCGCCGACCTCGGCGGAGCGCGCCACGCGCTGTTCCGGCGTGTTGTCCACGCCCGCGCCGTCACGCTCGGCGAGGCGGGCGATTTCCGCCATGCCGGCAAGCAGGACCGCGCGCGTGGCGGGCTCGGTGGCGAGTTCGCCGACCGTGGCGCCGGTGATCGCCGAGAGCGGATTGAGGGTGGCGTTGCCCATCAGCTTGGTCCATACCTGCCGGCGCAGCGCCGGGGTGGTCTCGGCAGGGATTCCGGCATGCCGCCAGTCCGCGGCCAGGGACTCCAGCGCGGCGTCCACCGAACCGTCGGGGCGGCCGCACAGGTAGCGGTCGCCGGCGGTGCGGCGCACGCGGATGCGGCCGGGCGCGGTGCGCTCGGCGGAATGCTGCACCACCACGCCCACCACCTGCCGCGCGCGGGGCAGGCCGTCGCCGGCGATGCCCCGCCACCACCAGGGGATGCCGTTCTGCAGGAAGACGTATTCCGTGGCGCCGTCGCCGAGCGCCGCGAGCGCCGGCAGCAGGGGCGGCAGGTCGTGGGACTTCACCGCCACGATGACTTGCGCATAGGGTCCGCGCAGCCGCCCGATATCGGCGTACTCCACCGCGGCGCTCCACTGCTCGTCACCTTCCGCAACGATGCCGGACGGTGCGGGCGTGCCGGGGCGCAGGGCCACCGTCACCCGGTGGCCGGCCAGGGCGAGCCGTCCGGCCAGGTAGAGGCCCAGGCTGCCGCCGCCGAGCACGGCGATGGACTTGCCCCTCACTGCTCGTAACCCGGCAGTTCCCGGTCCAGCCGGCGGCGCAGGGCCGCCCATTCGCGCTTGCCGGAGGGGAAGAAGCTCGCCTGCGGGCCATAGATGGCCTGGGCCTGTTCCAGCGTGCGGGCGATGACCTCCGGCGGCAACTGGCGCAGGGGCACGCCGGCCGATTGGGCGGCGAGCTGGAAGCGGCAGGCGCGCTCCAGCCGCCAGATGCGGGCGAAGGCTTCGCCCATGTCGCGGCCCACCGTGAGCGTGCCGTGGTTGCGCAGGATCAGCGTGTGCTTGTCGCCCAGGTTGGCGAGCACGTCGGCACGCTCGCGCTCGTCCAGCACCACGCCCTGGAAGTCGTGGTAGGCGATCTGGCCGTACACCATCAGCGCCATCTGGGTGAGCGGCAGCAGGCCGCCTTCCTGGGCGGACACGGCCACGCCCTCGCGGCTGTGCAGGTGGATCACCGCCTCGGCCTGGGGCGCCGAGGCATGGATGGCGCCGTGGATGATGATGCCGGCGGGATTGACGTCGCCCTCGCCGCCCACGACCCGGCCGTCCAGGTCCACCTCCAGAATGCTGGAAGCGGTGACTTCCTCGTACAGCAGGCCGAGGGGATTGATGAAGTAACGGTCGTTGCGCCCCGGCACGCGGTAGCTGACGTGGGTGGCGAGGAGATCGGTCCAGCCGAAGAGGTGGATCAGCCGGCAGGCGGCGGCGAGGTCGACGCGGGCGGCGTGGATCGCTTCGTGCGTGGCGGGGTCGAGCGGTGCGTTCATGTTCGTGCTCCAGTGGTGAGGCCCGGTGCGGTGATGCACTCCCTCCCCTTCAAGGGGAGGGCTGGGGTGGGGATGGGTTTGTGGCCATGCTGAACGGAAACCCATCCCCCTCCCATCCTCCCCCTTGAAGGGGGAGGGGCAAAAACCACCGCGCCACGGATTTACTCGATCTTCGCGCCCGAGGCGGCCACCACCTTGCCCCAGCGCACGCGGTCGTCGTGGATGAGGGACGCGAACTGGGCCGGCGAGGTGTATTCCACGGTGATGCCGTTCTGGGCGAAGCGCTCGCTGGTGCTCGGCGCCTTGGCGATCTTCGCGATCTCGCCGTTCAGGCGCTCGACGATGGCGTTCGGCGTGCCCGCCGGCAGGACGATGCCGAACCAGCCCGAGGTGATGAAGTCGGGCACACCAGCTTCGGCGGCGCTGGGCACGTCCGGCAACAGCGGGGAACGCTCGGCAGTGCTCAGCACCAGGCCCTTGACCTTGCCGGCGCGGATCTGCGGCGAGAGGATGGTCAGCGTATCCACCGACACGTCCACCTCGCCGCCCAGCAGGGCGGTGATGGCCGGGGCGCTGCCCTTGTAGGGCACGTGCAGCAGGTCCACGCCGGCCAGGCTCTTGAACAGTTCGCCGGCCAGGTGGCACAGGGTGCCGTTGCCGCACGAGGAGTAGGTGATCGCGCCCGGCTTGGCCTTGGCGGCGGCGATCAGCTCCTGCAGGCTGTTGACGCCCAGGTTGCCGTTGACGGCGATGACGTTGGGGATGGAGGCCACCACCGACACCGGCGCGAAGGACTTCTCCGGGTCGAAGCGCAGTTCCTTGGCCAGGTTGGGCAGGATGGTGAGCTGGCCGGCGGTGGCCAGCGACAGGGTGTAGCCGTCCGGCGCCGCCTTGGCGACGTACTCGGCGGCGATGGCGGTGCCGGCGCCGGGCTTGTTCTCCACCACCACGGGCTGGCCCAGTGCGGCGGACAGTTGCTCGGCGTAGAAGCGGCCGATGGTATCGGCGCCGCCGCCCGGCGGGAAGGGGACGATCAGCGTCAGTTGCTTGGCGGGCCAGTTCGCGGCCTGGGCATGGGCGGGCGCGGCGGCGAACGGGCCGGCGAGGATGCCGAAGGCCGCGACGGCGGCGAGAAGACGTTTGGCGGTGGAAGGCAGGGACATGGAAGGCTCCTGGGCAAGAACGGGGGTCGGGTGCGGGGTTCGGGTCGGGTTCAGCGCCCGGTGAATTGCGGCGCGCGTTTCTGGGTGAAGGCGGCGATGCCTTCGGCGAAATCCTCGGAGGTGTTGATGGTCTCGATATGGGCGCGGGCGATGCCGGCGGCTTCGGTCGGCCCCTTGGGGATGACCTGGCCGACGAAGTTCTTCAGCACTTTCAGCACCAGCGGCGCGTTGGCGGCGATCTGCGCGGCCAGTTCCCGCGCCGTGTCGAGCTGCTGGCCCAGGGGCACGACCCGGTTGACCAGGCCGACCTCGTAGGCGCGCTGGGCGGTGATGGAACCGCCCACCAGCAGCAGCTCCATGGCCACCTTGTGCGGGATGCGCGCGGCGAGCGAGCTGATGAGCCCGCCGGCGAAACCCACCTTGGCCTCGGGGTAGGAGAACACGGTGTTGTCGGCGGCGACGGCCAGATCCGCCATCTGCACGAAGACCAGTCCGCCGCCCACCACCAGGCCGGCGGTGACGGCGATGATGGGCTTCTCCACCTGCACGCCCACGCCGGGAATCGCCTTCCACAGGTCGTGGGGAATGTCGCGCAGGTCGGCGCCGGCGGTGAAGGCGCGCTCGCCCGCGCCGGACAGGATGGCGACGCGGTCGTCGCCGTCCTGGAAGCGGCGCCAGGCGGCGGCGAGTTCGCGCACCACGTCGTGGGTGATCACGTTGTATTTGTCGGCGCGGTCGATGACGATTTCGGCGACGCCGTTGTTCGAGGTGTAGCGGACGGTACTCATGCGGGATTTCCTTGTTTGTGTCGGGGGAGCGCCTCTTCGGGATCGCTGCCCAGGGTCGCCACGCGCAGTGCGCGGGCCTCGACGCGGACGGCCTCGGCTTCGGCGCGGCGGCGGGCGAGTTCCTCGGCGGAGAGGCGCCCGGGGTTGGCGTAGTCCAGCTTCCAGTCGGAACCGGCCGACCAGCGCTGGGGCGACTGCACCGTGGTGCGCGGCGCGGGCGCCGATTCCAGCAGCCGCAGCGCCAGTTCCAGGGTCTGGGCCTGGGAGGCGGCGTCCCGCGGCTTGCCGGCGGCGTTGCCGAGCGGAAAGTCGGAGAACAGCAGGCGCGGCACCCCCGCGTGCTCCACGATGTCCTTGGCCGCGCCCAGCACCACGGTGGCGATGCCGGCCGCTTCCAGCCGGCGCGCCACCAGGCTCAGGGTCTGGTGGCAGATGGGGCAGTTGGGCACCAGCAGCACCGCATCCACCCCGTCCACGAGGCAGCCGGCGACGATCTCCGGCGCATCCACCTCCAGCGTGTGGCGCTGGCTGCGGTTGGTGGGCGCGCCGAAGAAGCGCGGTGCCAGTTCCCCCACCCGCCCAGCGGCCACCGCGCGGCGCAGGGCCGGCAGCGGGAACCAGCAGCCGCTGTCGGCCAGGTCCGCGTGCTTGCGGTCTATGCCCACGTGGGCGATGCGCAGGTCGTGGTCCCGCGCCGTGTCGCCCGTGTAGACGCGGTAGAACTTGACCGCCGCGTTGTAGGGCGCCCCCGGCCCCTGCTCGCCCTTGCCCGGCTGGAAGGGCGCGGCGGTGGTGACGATGGCCACGCGGCTCTTCGCCAGCGGCTTCTTCAGCGGCGCGAAGGGCACGTCCGCGTAGTGCGCCCACACGTAGGGGTTGTCGTAGCCCAGCGCCAGGTACCAGGCGCGGGTGCGGGCCATGTAGGGGATGGGGGAGCTATCCACGGCCGCGCTCAATCGAAGCGGATGCCGGCCGCCTGCACGACCTTGCCGTACCTGGCCGAGTCGTCCGCGAGGCGCCGGGCGAACTGTCCGGGCGTGGAGGGCCAGGCTTCCAGGCCCTGGGCCGCGAGCTTTTCCTGCACCTCCGGCAGCTTCTGGATTTCGGCGATTTCCCGGTTCAGGCGCTCGACCACCCTGGGCGGCAGGCCGGCGGGGCCGATGAGGCCGAACCAGGACGGCACCTCGAAGCCCGGATAGCCCAGCTCGGCCACGGTGGGCACGTCGGGCAGCAGCGGCGAGCGCTTCGCGGCGGCGATGGCCAGCCCCTTCACCTTGCCCGCCCTGATCTGGGGCGCGAGGATGGTGAGGGTGTCGAAGGAGAGATTCACTTCACTGCCCAGGAGCGCCGTGACCGCCGGCGCGCTGCCCTTGAACGGCACGTGCAGCAGCGAGATGCCCGCCGTGTTGGCGAAATACTCGCCCGCCAGGTGGATGATGGTCGTGCTGCCGGAAGAGGAAAAGCTGATCCCGCCCGGCTGCGCCTTGGCCTGCGTCACCACCTCCGGCAGGCTGGAAGCCGGGAAGTTGGGCGCGGCGGCGATGACCACCGAGGTGTAGGCGAGCTGGGAAATGGGGGTGAAATCCTTCGCCGCGTCGAAGCGCAGTTCCCTGGCCACGTGGGGCAGGATGGTGAGCTGCCCCGTGGGCGTGACTTCCAGCGTGTAGCCGTCGGGGGCCGATTTGGCGATCTGCTCCGCGGCGATGGCGGTGCCCGCGCCGGGCTTGTTCTCCACCACGACGGGCTGCTTCAGGCGCTCCGAGAGCTTCTCGGCGAAGAGCCGCCCCACCGTGTCGCAAGCGCCGCCCGGCGGGTAGGGCACGAGGAGCTTGATGGGCTTCTGCGGCCAGTCGGCGTCCTGGGCGAAGCCGGCGCCGGGCAGGACGAAGGCCGCGGCGAAGAGCGCCGGAACGAGGGTGCGGACAAAGGGGCGGAAGGAACGCATGGGAATATCCTTGGTGAAAGGCAATGTCATGCCGACGGGGTCTTGGAAAGCCGCAGCGATTCCGGCGGAATCCGGTCGACGCAGGGCAGCCAGGTGAGACAGTGGCCGCAGGAGTGGTAGCCCCAGGGGCGGAAGTGCTCGCCCACGGTGTCGCGGCCGTGCACGACGCACTTCTGGTTGTCCCGCGCTTGCGGGGCGATGGCGTCCGCCGGGCAGCGGGGAATGCAGGCGCCGCACTTGCCCGAGCTCGGGTAGGGGCAGTATTCGTAGATGTCGCTGTAGGGGCGGGGCGTGGGCGCGAGTTCCAGGTCGGTGACGATGCTGCCCATGCGGCCCGAGCAGCCCTTCTCCGTGATGAGCGCGCCGTGGATGCCGAAAGTCCCCAGGCCCGCGATGAAGCCGGCATGGCGCTCCGACCACATGGGCCGCATCTTCTCGGCGCGGTAGTCTTCCTCATTGCTGGGCGCGACGGCGCGGCCCCCGTGGCGTTCCACGAGGCGGACGAGGGCGCGGCGGGTGACGTTGTTGAACACTTCGCCGTTGCGGCGGCCCGATACCCATTCCAGCGAGGGGAAGAAGGATTTCTTCGGGTAGCCGCGCCGCAGCACCGTGGTGTAGGGCAGGAAATAGACGATCACCGATCTCGCCCCGGCGAGCCATTCGCCGGGCGAGCGGTGCAGCGGGCCGACCACGTCCGGCTGTTTGAGCGTCTCCCACAGCGGGTCGTCCGCGGCGGCGACGTGGACCAGCGGCGCTTCCCAGATGGGCGGATGCCCGCTTTCGGGGATGGCGTTGCGCGGATCGTCGCGGACGAGGCCGGCGAGGAAGGCGGCAACGTCCTCCCGCGCCAGCGCCGTGGAAGGAGACGAGGCCGGGGTCGATTGCAGGTCCAGCCACGGAGAGGGCGGCGCGGTGGCGGCCGTCTGCTGCGGGGTCGTCACGGTGCCTTCCAGCCGCTGGTGGAACGGGCGAAATCGTAGGCGTTCCACACCCACAGCCGGTCCCAGATTTCGTCCACCAGGCGCTCGGCGCCTTCGAGCGGGCTTTCCCCGTCGCCCAGGCGCGTCGCCTCGGCCCGGGAAAAGAGTTCCCCCTCGATGAAGTAGAACACCTCCCCGCGCACCGGGGCCGCCGCCTCCCGCACGGTGGCCCTGCGGTCGGACTTGCGCACGGTCAGCACCTTGCGCGCGTCGGGCCGATAGCCCCCATGGTTGGCTTCCATCAGGTAGTCGGCGATGGCGGCGACCACCGCAGGGCGGTCGAGCATGGGCGGCGGGGAGGTCGTGGCCTGGGTCATGGTCGGGCCCGTCCCTCAGGGCTGGGCGATCTCGATCAGCTTGGTCTTGGCGCCGCTGCGGGGCAGGCTGCCGAAGGGCAGGATCTCGACCTTGGGGCGGAAGGTGAGCAGCTCGCGGATGCGCTGCTCGATGCGCTGCGCGAGGTCGGCCCAGTGCGCCTGCGGCAGGTCCGCGCCGGCTTCCACGGCCAGCCGCAGGGGCGGCTCCACGCGGGGCGGCGGCCCGTCGAGGCGGATGCGCAGCTCGCCGGAGATGTCCGGCTGGAACTGCAGCACGACGCTCTGGATGGCGGCCGGGTAGACCTTCACGCCCTTGATCGCCAGCATGTCGTCCACCCGGCCGACGATCTGCAGGCGGGTGCCGAAGGTGCCGCAGCCGGGGCATTCGCCCACGTTGATCTTGATGATGTCGCCCGTGGCGTAGCGGAAGGCGGGGGCCGCCTGATAGTCCAGCGCGGTATGCAGGGCCTCGCCCACGGTGCCGTCCACCAGCGGCAGCGGGGCCTTGGTTTCCGGGTCCACCAGGTCGTAGCGGAAGCAGGTGTCATCGGTGAGGTAGTGCATGCCGTGGTAGTCCGGGCTGGCGCAGGAGATCAGCGCGTTGTGCCAGGCGCCCCCCATCATGTCGAACACCTCGGCGCCGAAATGCTCGCGCACCCGCTGGCGGAACGCCGGCAGGCCGGCGCCCGGTTCACCGGCGCACAGCACGCGGCGGATGCCGAGCGCGCCGACGGGTTTGCCGATCTCGCGCGGTGCGCGTTCGATCAACTGATTCACCATCGAGGGCGTGGCGAACAGCGTGGTGGGCCGGGTGAAATCGATGTAGTTGAGAATCTTCGGCACGCCGGCCTCCGCCCCCAGGGCGACCGGACGCGCGCCGTAGGCTTCCAGCGCCTGCACGTAGGTGACGCCGGCCAGCCACAGGGACAGGCCGAAGGCATGGAAGGTGGTTTCGCCCGGCCGGATGCCGGCGGCGGCGAACAGACGGGCCAGGGTCTGGTGCGAGGTATCCAGGTCGCGCTTGGTGAAGGCGTAGAACGTGGGCTTGCCCGTGGTGCCGGAGGTGCCGGCCAGGTGCACCACGCTTTCCAGCGGCGCGGTGAGATGCAGGCCGAAGGGGTGGTTGTAGCGGGCGAGCGAATCCTCCTGCGACTGGCGGTGGCTGGCCTTGTCCATGAAGGCCGGCAGGCGGCGGAAGTCGTCCAGGCTGCGGATGTCGTCCGGCGATTCGATGCCGGCTTCGCGGAAGCGCAGGCGGAAGTAGTCCTCGTTGCTCCACACGTAGCGGATCTGGTGCTGCAGCTTCTCCCAGCGGCGGGCGTTGAGGATGGCGAGGTACTCGCCGGGGTCGCGGGTGGGGACCTGGAAATCGTGGATGGTGCTCATGGAGTGGTTTCTCTGAATTGTCGGGCCGCCAATCAGATGGCACCCACCGTTCGCCCTGAGCTTGTCGAAGGGCGTTGCCCAGAGCGGGCTTCGACAGGCTCAGCCCGAACGGGTGTGGTGTATTCGATTGCGGGGCTGTTGAGGATGAGATCGGCGGCGCGCTCGGCGATCATGATCGTCGGCGCGTTGGTGTTGCCCGAGACCAGCGTGGGCATGATGGAGGCATCGACCACGCGCAGTCCGTCCACGCCGCGCACGCGCAGGGATTCGTCCACCACGGCATCCCCGTCGCGGCCCATGCGGCAGGTGCCGACCGGGTGGTAGAGGGTCTTGCCGGTGCGGCGGGCGAAGTCGAGCAGGGCCGCGTCGTCGTCCGCCTCCGGGCCGGGCTGGCGTTCCTCGGCGATATGGCGGGCCAGCGCCGGCTGGGCGGCGATGCGGCGGGCGTGGCGCAGGCCCTCGATCAGCGCGCGGACGTCTTCCTCTGCGGCCAGGTAGTTCGGGCGGATGGGCGGCGCGGCGAGCGGGTCGGTGCCGGCGATGAGGATGCTGCCGCGGCTCCTGGGCCGCAGCTGGCACACGCCGCAGGTCATGCCGGGGATGCGCTCCACCGCGCCGGTATCGAAGTTGAAGGAACCGGGCATGACGTGGAACTGGACGTCCGGATGGGCCGGGTCGGCGGTGGTCGGCAGGAAGGCGTTGATCTGTGCCGCCGACACCGTCAGCAGGCCGCGGCGGAAGAGCGCGTAGCGCAGCCCCTCCCGCACCGCGCGCCAGCCGCGCGCCGCCTCGTTGAAGGTGTTCAGGCCCTGCACCCGGTACACCAGGCTGACCATGTAGTGGTCCTGCAGGTTGCGGCCGACGCCGGGCAGGTGGGCCGTCACCGGGATGCCCAACGATTGCAGGTGCGCCCCGTCGCCGACGCCGGAATGCTGCAGCAGCGCGGGCGAAGCCACCGCACCGGCGCTGAGGATCAGCTCGCGGCCCGCGCGGAACTCCCGGGCCTGCCCCTGCACCAGCAGGCGCACGCCCACGGCGCGGCGGCCCTCGAACAGCAGCCGGGTGGCCCGCGCCCCGGTCAGCACGGTGAGGTTGCGGCGCTTCCTCGCCGGACGCAGGTAGGCGTTGGCGGTGCTGGCACGGATGCCTTTCCGCACGGTCATCTGGAAGTAGCCCAGCCCTTCCTGGCGGTCGCCGTTGAAGTCGTCCAGCACCGGGTAGCCCGCCTCCCGCGCCGCGGCCAGCCAGGCGTCGGAGAGGGGATGGCGCTCGCCGGGATCGGTGACCGCCAGCGGCCCGCCCACGCCGTGCCAGGCGTCCTCGCCGCGGGCCTGGTCCTCGGCGCGGCGGAAGTACGGCAGCACGTCGTTCCAGCCCCAGCCGGGATTGCCCAGGTCGCGCCACTCGTCGTAGTCCCGCGCCTGGCCGCGGATGTAGAGCAGGCCGTTGATGGCCGACGAGCCGCCCAGCACCTTGCCCCGCGGCCACAGGATGGCGCGGTGGCCGCTGCTCTCTTCCGGTTCGGTGCGGTACAGCCAGTTGCCGCGCGAGTGGGCGCGGTTCCACACGTAGCCCACCGGGATGTGGAAGGACGGATGGCGCCCCGCGCCGCCCGCCTCCACCAGCAGCACCCGGTGGCGGCCGTCGGCGGACAGGCGGTTGGCCAGCACGCAGCCGGCGCTGCCGGCGCCGATGACGATGAAGTCGTAGGTTTCGCTCACGGCGGCGGCACGCTCAGACGCTGTTCTTGGCCTTGAAGTCGGCAAGCAGCTTCTGCCAGTAGGGCTCGTTGGGCTGTTCGCGGACCAGGCCCTGCAGGGCCTTCCGGTAGAGGTCGAGGTTCACCGCGCCGTCGATGCTGCGCCCCTTGGCCTCGATGAAGCCGCTGCCGTCCATGACGGTCCAGAACTGGCGCAGGCCCTTCAGGTAGGGGTCGGTGCTGTTGTCCTTGTAGGGGTCGTAGAAGTCCGTTTCCAGCGTGGCGCGGTCGATGCGCACGTACTTGGCGAGCACGTCCAGCGTGCCTTCCCGGTTCTCGGCGGCGTACTTCTCGGCGCGCAGGATGGCGCGCAGGAACTTCTCGCTGACCACCGGATCGGCCTTGCCGCCGACGATGAGCCGGCAGCACACGTGGGACGGGTAGAGTTCGTGGGAGTAGAAGACGATCTTCATGCCTTCCTTCTCCGCGCGCAGGTCGTGGGGCCCCCAGGTCGCGCCCACGTCCACCTGGCCGGACTTGACCGCCGCGGTGACGGCCGGCGCGTTCTTCAGTTCGAAGATCTCCACGTCCTTCTTCCAGTCCAGCCCGGCGTCCTGCAGCGCGCCGCGCAGGATGGCGTCCACGGTGGACAGGCGCACGGTGGCGATCTTCTTGCCCTTGAGGTCGGCCGGGGTCTTGATCGTGGCCGCCACTTCCGGCCTGGCGATGAAGGACGAACCACCGCTGGTGATGCCGCCGATGATCTTGATGTCGGCGCCCTTGGAGATGTGGATCAGCGGCGCGGAGGTGCCGAAGGCCCCCACGTCGATCTTGTTCGAGGTCAGCGCATGGAGCCCGTCGGCGGAGTTGTGGAACTCGATCAGCTCCACCTCCAGCCCTTCCTGGGCGTAAAAGCCCTTCTCCTGGGCGATCATGAACTTGCCGTGGGTGCTGATGGGCAGGAAGCCCACCTTGAGGGTGTCGGCCGCCGCCGCCGTGCTCCCGCCCAGGGCCAGAACCAGCGCCAGCGCGTAACAAGCGCGGCGGACGGCGGAAAGCCGCACCGCGATACCTTTCTTGTGATTGTTCATGCTGTTTCTCCTGAAAAGATCGGGGGACGCCCGGCGCAGCGGAGCGCGGGCGCCTCAGTCCTGGAAGGCCACCTCGCGGGTGGCGCGAATGCTGGGCAGAACCATCACCAGGACCAGCGCCAGGGCCATCAGCAGCAGGGTCAGGCTCAGGGGGCGGGTGAAGAACACCGTGGCGTCGCCGCGGGACAGCAGCATGGCGCGGCGCAGGTTCTCTTCCATCATCGGGCCGAGCACGAAGCCCAGCAGCAGCGGCGCGGGCTCGCAGCGCAGGCGGATGAAGAGGTAGCCGAGGAAACCGAAGCCCACCATCAGCAGCACATCGAACAGGCTGTTGTTCACGCTGAACACGCCGATGCAGCACAAGAGCAGGATGGCCGGGTAGAGCATGCGGTAGGGCACCGCCAGCAGCCTCACCCATACGCCGATCAGCGGCAGGTTGAGGAGCAGCAGCAGGGCGTTGCCGATCCACATGCTGGCGATCAGGCCCCAGAACAGCTCCGGGCGCTCGCCCATGACCTGCGGACCGGGCACGATGCCGTGGATCATCATCGCGCCGATCATCAGCGCCATCACCGCGTTGGACGGCAGGCCCATGACCAGCAGCGGGATGAAGGAAGTCTGCGCGCCCGCGTTGTTGGCCGACTCCGGCCCGGCCACGCCTTCGATGGCGCCCTTGCCGAAGCGGGAACGGTCCCGGGCGAGGCGCTTTTCCACCATGTAGGACGTAAACGACCCCAGCATGGCGCCGCCGCCCGGCAGCACGCCAAGAACCGTACCCAACGTGGTGCCGCGCAGTACCGGCTTCCAGGAGCGGGCATAGTCCTCGCGCGTCGGCAGCACGCGGCCGACGCCGCGGATAGCCACCTCGCGGGATTTCTGCCTTTCCCGCTCCAGGTTGTAGATGATCTCGCCCAGGCCGAAGATGCCCATGGAAATCACGACGAAACTGATGCCGTCCGCGAGCTGGGGCATACCGAAGGTGAAGCGCTCCTCGCCGGAATTCACGTCGATGCCGACGAGGCCCAGCAGCAGGCCCAGCAGCGTCATCGCCACCGCCTTGAGGATGTCCCCCTGGGCCAGCACCACCGCGGCGATCAGCCCCAGCACCATCAGGGAGAAGTACTCCGCCGGGCCGAACTTCAGCGCCAGCTCCGCCAGCGGCGCGGCCGCCGCGGCGATCACCAGCGTGGCCACGGTGCCGGCGAAGAACGACCCGATGGCGGCGATGCCCAGCGCCGCGCCGGCGCGCCCGTTCTTCGCCATGGCGTGGCCGTCGATGCAGGTCACCAGCGACGACGACTCGCCGGGCAGGTTCACCAGGATCGCCGCCGTGGACCCGCCGTACTGGGCACCGTAGTAGATGCCCGCCAGCATGATCAGCGCGGCCGTGGGCGGCAGGCCGTAGGTGATGGGCAGCAGCATGGCGATGGTCGCCACCGGCCCGATCCCCGGCAGCACGCCCACCAGGGTGCCCAGCGTGACGCCGGCAAAGCAGTACAGCACGTTGCTCCAGGTCAGCGCCGAGGCGAAGCCGACCTGCAGGTGCTCCAGCAGTTCCATCCCGCGCCCCTCAGGCCGGCAGCACGGGCAAGGGCAACCCCAGGCCGTAGGAGAACACCGCCACGCCGAACGCGGCCAGCACCGCGCTCAGCACGGCCAGTTCGCGCACGTGCAGATCGCTGCGTGCCAGGCCGCTCACCAGCGTCAGCACCACGGTGGCGATCAGCAGGCCCAGTTGCGGCACCAGCAGCGCAAAGGCCACCACCGCCGCCCCCACGCAGGCCGCCGGACGCAGCGCCGGCGCTTCCTCGTCCGGCACCCGCTCGCCGTACAGGCGCAGGCTGCGCCACAGGATCGCGCTGCCCAGCAGCACGAGCACCGCACCCAGCAGCAGCGGGAAATACCCCGCCCCCATGCGCATCGCATTGCCCAGCGGATAGGACGAGGAAACGAAGCCGGCCGCCAGACCGAAGGACAGGAACAGGGCCCCCGCGAAGGCGTCGCGGCGATTGAGGATGCGGAGTTTCATGGCGATTCGGGCGTGATGGCAAATGGAAGCGGAGGGCGGTCGACCGGGGAAGTTATCACCCGGCGAAAGCCCGCCAAATCTGGATTTCGGCGCTGCTATCCACAAATTCTGCGTTTCGCGCTATCACGGACCCGTATCCCCAAGGTCATAGCCCCCGAAGACCGCGCCGGCCGGGATCGGGAGCGCCTTCACTCCCCCAGCCGGCGCAGGGCCTCGCGCAGGGTTTCCTCCCGCTTGGCGAAGCACAGACGGACGATATTCGCGCCTTGGGAGGCGGCGTCCAGGTAGAAGGGCGCGGTGGGCAGCACGGCGACGCGATGCCGTTCCAGCAGGCGCCGGCAGAAGGCTTCCGTGCCCTCCTCCACGTACACCTGCAGGAAGTAGGTGCCCTCGCTCGGCAGCACCGCGTGGCCCAGCGCCCGCAGCCCTTCGGCCAGCAGGTCGCGGCGGTGGCGGTATTCCCGCCGGAAATCCTCCAGGTACTCGTGGCGCCGCTCCAGCGCGTGGGCGAAGGCATGCTGGAAGGGGTGCGGCGCGCAGAAGGGAATGAACTGGTGCACCAGGCGCAGGCGGCGGCTCACGTCCGCCGGCGCCATGGCCCAGCCCACCTTCCAGCCGGTCATGCCGAAGGTCTTGCCGGCGCTCGAAATGGCGATGCAGCGCTCGCGGATGGCCGGCTGCGAGCGCCACTGCACGAATTCCCGGTGGGAGCGCTCGTAGGTCAGGTACTCGTACACCTCGTCGGTGACGATCCAGCAGTCGTGGCGGATGGCCAGCGCGCCGATGCGTTCCAGTTCTTCCCGGCTGAACACCTTGCCGGTGGGGTTGTGGGGCGAATTGATCATCACCGCCTTGGTGCGCGGGCCGAAGGCGCGGGCGAGTTCGCCGTCGTCGAAGCCGAAGGACGGCCAGCGCAGGGTGACCGGCCGCGGCACGGCGCCGATCATCTGCAGCGTCGCCACGTAGGAATCGTAGAAGGGCTCGAACACCACCACTTCGTCGCCCGCGTCCACCAGGGTCTGCAGGGTGGCGTAGAGGGCCTCGGTGGCGCCCACGGTGACGGTGATCTCGCTGTCGGGGTCGAACTCCGCCGCCCAGTCCTCCCGCTGCTGGCGCGCGATGGCCGCGCGCAGCGCGGGGGCACCGCTGGTGTGGGCGTACTGGTTGGCCAGCCCCTCGCCGCCCAGGCTCGCCCGCGCAGCCTCCACCAGCCACTGCGGACCGTCGAAATCGGGGAAGCCCTGGCCCAGGTTGACGGCGCCGAGTTCCCTCGCCCGGTTGGAAATGGTGGTGAAGATGGACTCCCGCAGCGGGTCCGTCCGGTGGGCAAAAGGTTTCATGCGGCACGCCGCTCCATGCTCGTGGATTCCATCGTTCAGTCTTCTCCCGCGTTGCCGCCCGACGCGGCCACGCCCTTGCGCTGCCGGCGCAGGCGCGCGAAGGCGCCCCGCACATGGCTGCCCATCAGGTCGGCCGCCATGCGCTCGTCCTGGTGCTCGATGGCCTCGGTCAGTTCCCGGTGCTGGAACAGGCTGCGCAGGAGGTCGTCCTCGCCGTAGTAGTAGAAGGAGCCGGTGACGCGCTGCACTTCGTGCAACTGCCGGGCCATCGCCATCAGCCGCGGCGAGCAGGACGCCTGCAGGATGGTTTCGTGAAAGGCCAGGTTGATGCGCTGCAGTTCCGCCAGGAAATCCTCCCCCCGGTTCGCCAGCAGGCGCTCCGTTTCCTCGTTGAGCGCCTGCAGCCGCGCCAGTTGCCCGGGCTGCCGGCGGCGCGCCGCCAGGGCGGCGGCGTGGGCTTCGAGCACGGCGCGCAGGTCGAAGACCTCGTCCACGTCCCGGTCGGTCCATTCGGCGACGAAGGCGCCGCGGTGGGCCTCCACGCAGATCAGCCCGTCGCTCTCCAGGCGCCGCAGCGCCGCCCGCACCGGGCTGCGGCTCACGCCCAGCTCGGCCGCCAGGTGTTCCTCCTTGAGCTGCATGCCGGGCGGGTACTCGCCCAGCGTGATGCGCTTGCGGATGGTGGTGTAGACGTTGCCGCCGATTCTGCTCATGCGTTCCCCCGGTGCGGTTGCGGATCGTGGGAGCATATGCGCACCGGGCTCATTCGCGCTTGATATCGGCGGCCCGCACCACGTCCGCCCACTTCTTCAGTTCGCTGGCGACGAAGGCGCGCAGCTCGTCCGGCCCCGAACCGGATACCGGCTCGAAGCCGATCTCGCCCAGCTTCGGCCCCAGGGCGGGGTCGTTGGCCGCCACGGCGAAGGCGTCCGCGAGCCGGGCGACCACCGCCGGCGGCGTACCGGCGGGGGCGAAGACCGCGCTCCACGAATAGGCATCCACCGCATAGCCCTGCTCGCCCAGCGTCGGCAGGTCCGGGTCGCCGCGGGCGCGGCGGGGCGCGGCCACGCCGATGCGCCTCAGGGCACCGGAGCGGACGTGGGGGTTGGTGGCGGCGAAGGTGTCGAACATGAAATGGATGCGCCCGGCGATCAGGTCCACGATGGCGGGGGCCGAACCCTTGTAGGGCACGTGCAGGGCTTCCACGCCGGCCACCCGTTTGAACAGTTCGCCGGCCAGGTGCAGGGGCGCGCCCGTGCCGGAGGAGCCGTAGGTCGCCCGGCCCGGATCCGCCTTGAGCCAGCTCACCAGTTCATCCACGTTGCTGGCGGGCACGGACGGATGGACGACGAGCACCAGCGGCACGTCGGCGATGTGGGCCACGGGCTCGAAGCTCTTCTGCGCGTCGAAGGGCAGCACCGGCTGCAGCGCCTGGTTCATGCCGTGGGTCGCCGCGGTGCCCAGCAGCAGCGTATAGCCGTCCGGCACGGCCCGCGCCACCGCCTCGGCGGCGATATTGCCGCTGGCCCCGGGACGGTTTTCCACCACCACTGGCTGGCCCAGCCTTTCCTGCAGCCGGGGCAGCAACTGGCGCACGAAGATGTCCTGCCCACCGCCCGCGGAAAACGGGACCAGCAGGTGTATGGGCTGGTTCGGGTAGGCGGCCGGCGCCTGCCCGTGCGCCACTGCGGAAACGGCCAGCAGCGCCAGCGCGGCGGCACGGAAGAGTTGCACGATGTTCATGGAATGTTCTCCAGGGGCGCCGTCAATGGCGTGGGACGGCCGGCTCACCCGGCAACCGCCGGTGCGGAGGCGGCGTCCTGGCGACTGTCTCCCCACTTCCGGTCGAACACCGCCAGGGCATCGTCCAGCGTGGCGGGCTGCACGCCGCCCACCAGGGTGGCGTAGTCCCCCTGGGCGGTCTCCTGCAGGCGGCGCAACACGGCGCGCGCCATCAGGGGCTCCACCCCCGCCTCCTCCAGAGTTTCCACGGTCTGGGCCACTTCCAGGCTGCGGCGGCGCGCATGGACGGGATGGGAGCGCACCAGGAATTCCAGCAGCTCGCGCATGGGGCGCTCCTCGCACAACTGGCAGAAGCTCGCCACGATGTCCTCGGTCAGGCCGTAGCGGCGCGCGCCCACCAGGGCTTCCACCAGCAGCACTTCCAGGCCCTTGGTGAGCAGGCTGCGGACGATCTTGATGCCGGCCGCGGCACCGGGCGCATCGCCCACCACCTGGATGCGCATGCCGTGGGGCGTCATCAGCCCGGCGAAGGCCTCCGCCCGGGCGCCCGCAGCGAGGATCTGGGCGCGGTGCAGGTCGCGGATGGGCATGCCGACGATGGCCGCGTCCACGAAGTCCCGCCCCGCCCCGCCGACCACTTCGGCCACCTGGCGCTTGACGGCGGGGCTGAGGGAATTGACGTCCACATAGAGCGGGCGCGGGCCGATGCGCGGCGCGCAGAAGCCGGCGGCCGCCAGCGCCGCGTCCTGGGGCACGGAGCTGAACACGATGTCCCGGTCCATGAAGCCCGACGGCGAGGCCAGCAGGGGCACGGCCAGTTCCACCGAGCGGCGTTCGGCCAGTTCCTTCTGCCGCGGCCCGGGCGGCTCGTCGTAGGCCAGGATGTCGAAGGCGCCCTGCTCCCGCAGACCGCGGGCAAAGCTCGAACCGACTTCGCCGAAGCCGATGATGCCGATTCTTGGAGTATCCGTTGTCGTCATGTTCCGTTCCCGTGGGGCGGCTGGCCGCCCGTCACCGCGTCACCATTTTTCCGGCGGCAGGATGGCCAGGCTTTCCCCCGCCGAGGCGCCGGCCGCCATGGCCGCCAGCACGCTGTGCTCCAGTCCGGCGGCGGCCCGCGCCCGGTCCAGCACGTCGGCGGCGATGGCCGCCGGCACCACCAGCAGGCCGTCGTCGTCACCCAGCAGCAGGTCGCCGGGCCACACCTGCACGCCGCCGATGTCCACCACCCCGTTGAACTCCACCAGTTCCAGCCGGTGCTTGCCGGTGCGGGGCGTGAGCGTGCGCGACCACAGGGGCAGCCCCAGTGCGCGGATGTTGGCGGCATCGCGCACCGCGCCGTCCACCACCACGCCGGCCAGCCCACCGTGGCGGACGGCGTTCGCCATCAGGCCGCCGAAGCTGGACGCCTCGCCTTCGCCCCCGGCATCGATCACCAGCACGTCGCCGGAACGGGTCAGGGCGATCTGGTCCAGCCCGCCCAGGCGCGGGACGTCGCCCCGGGCGAGACCCACGCCCGCGGCCCGGCGCACCCGGCTGTGGCGCACGGTGACGGCCGGGCCGACCACCCGCTGGCCGGACGCCAGGGGCGCCAGCCGGCCGGCGGGAACGGCGGTGTCGTAGCCAAGGCCGTCGAGCACGTCGGCCACCAGGGAGCACAGGTCGGGCAGCGCCCGGTAGCCCTCCACCAGGGCCGCCGGCGGACGTTCGATGTGCACGCGGCGGATCAGCCGCGCCGGCAGGAGTCCCTGCAGGGGTTCCTGCAGCGCCGCCAGGTCGCGCGCCACGTCGGGATGGGGCGTGGCGGGCAGGAAGGGCAGCACATTCATTTGGCGACCAGTCCCGCGTCGTCCGCGATGCGGGTCCACAGCTTGAGGTCGTTCTCGATGGCGCGGCCGAACTCGGCCGGCGTGGAACCGACGAAGTCCAGCCCCAGCTCCACCAGGCGGGCGTGGAATGCGGGCTGGCGGCCGATCTCGCGGATCTCCCTTTCCAGCAGTTGCACCACCTCCGCGGGAGTGCCGGCCGGGGCCAGCAGGCCCTGCCACCAGGACACGGCGAAGCCCGTCACGCCGCCTTCGGCAATGGTGGGTTCGCCCGGCGCCAGCGGGCTGCGCTGGGCACCGGCCACGCCCAGGCTGCGCAGGCTGCCGCGCTCGAAGTGGGGCTTGGCGGTGCTGAGCACCAGGAAGGAGAGATGCACCCGGTCGCCGAGCATCTCGTTGATCATCGGCCCCTGCCCCTGCAGCGGCACGTGGATGATGTCGATGCCCGCCAGCGCGCGCAGGTACTCGGTGGTCAGGTGCTGGGGCGCGCCGATGCCGGCGGAGCCGTAGTTGTACTTGCCGGGATGGCTCTTGATGTGGGCGATGGCCTCGGCCAGGTTCGCCCCCGGCAGGCTGGGCACGGCCGCCAGTGCGATGGGCATGTCCGCCACCAGGGAGACGGGGGCGAAGTCCTTGAGCACGTCGTAGGGCAGCTTGCGGTTCAGCGCCGGGGTGGTGACCAGGGTGTTGGAGGTCACCAGCAGCGTGTAGCCGTCGGCCGCGGCGCGGGCCACGGAGCCGATGCCGATGCTGCCGCTGGCGCCGGGGCGGTTTTCCACCACGAAGGGCTGGCCCAGGCGCTTCTGCAGTTCCTCGCCGAAGGCGCGGGCGACGATGTCGGTGCTGCCGCCGGGCGGGAAGGGCACCACCAGGTGCACGGTGCGGGCCGGGTAGCCCTGGGCGTGGGCCGGCAGGGCGAGGCCCGCGGCCAGCGCGGCGGCGGACAGCAGGCGGATGGATGCGGCAAACAGGGTTCTTGCGTTCATCCCGGACTCCGGGTTCGGAAGGGTTCCTTAAAGTTGGAAATCCACACCCTTGGCCTGCAGGATGCGGTTCAGGTCGAGCATGTCCCAGGTGGTCTTGCCCGCCAGCAGGGCTTCGCGGAAGCGCACCTCCTTGGCCTCGCGCTCCCGGCTGGCGGCCAGCACGGGTTCGATCTCGGCCAGCGGAATCACCACCACGCCGTCGTCGTCGCCGATCACCAGGTCGCCGGGATGCACCGTGATGCCGCCGACCACCACCGCACGGCCGATGGGGCCCAGGTTCTCCTTGACCGCGCCCTTGATCGAGATGGCGCGGGAGAACACGGGAAAACCGATCCCGCGGATGGTCTCGGCATCGCGCACGCCGCCATCCACCACCAGGCCCGCCAGTCCCAGGCCCTTGGCGCAACTCGCCATCACGTCGCCGAACAGGCCCTGCTCGCTGAACCCGGCCCCGTCGCACACCAGCACGTCGCCGGGGCGCGCGAGCTTCAGCGCCGCGTGCAGGGTGAGGTTGTCGCCGGGCGGGCAGCCCAGGGGGAAGGCCGGGCCGATCAGCTTCATGCCGGGGTAGAGGGGCTTGATGGCCGAATCCAGCGCCCCGCGCCGCCCGTAGGCTTCGTGGGCGGTGGCGGCGGTGACGCCGTGGTAGGCCCGGATGCGCTCGGGCGCCGGGCGGGGGAAGTCTCGGTCGATGTGACTCATGGCTGCGGACTCATGGTTGCGGACTCTTGGCGGTGTTTCTGTTGGATGGCGGGCGCGCTTTCAGCGCGTGACGTTGGCCGCGCCCCACACGTAGTGCTTGCGCGGGAACTCTTCCCAGTACTGGCGCACGCCCTTGTGGGGGAAAGCCTTGTAGGGATGCGCCAGCAGGCGCTCGCGGTCGATGTCCACGCCCAGGCCCGGCGCGGTGGGCAGCTCCACGTAGCCGTCGGCCACCCGCAGGGGCTCCACGACGATCTCGTCGCAGGCCGGCTGCAGGTTCACGAACAGCTCGGCGATGGTGAAGTTGGGAATCAGCGCCGACAGGTGCACGGTGGCGGCCAGGCCGACGATGCTGCTGTTGTAGTTGTGGGGACTCACCGCCACGGCGTGGGGGCGGGCCGCCGAGGCGATGTCGAGCATGGCCGTGAGCCCGCCCACCGCGCAGATGTCCGGGTTGATGATGTCGGCGGCGCGGCGCTCGAACACTTCCTTGAAGTCTTCCAGCGTGTAGAGCGTCTCGCCGGTGACCACCGGAACGGGAATCTGCCGCCGCACCTCGGCCACCAGGTCCAGGTTGTCCGACAGGCAGGGCTCCTCGTAGCAATACACGCCGAACTCGGCGATGCGGCGGGCCACCCGCGCCGCGTGGAAGGGCGCCACGCGGCGGTGGGCGTCGATCAGCAGGTCCACCTCCGGCCCCAGCGCGGCGCGCATGGCACGCACGTGGTCCACGGCGTAATCCTCTTCGGCCTGGGTGACGAAGGTGCGCCACGGGCCGGGGAAGGGGTCCCACTTGAGCGCGGTATAGCCCTGGGCCTTGACCGCCAGCGCCCGCTCCACGCTCTGGTCGATGCCGCTCGCGCCGTACCACCAGCCGTTGGCATACACCCGCACCGCCTCCCGCGAAGGGCCGCCGAGGAGGTTGTACAGGGGCAGGCCGGCCTTCTTGCCCACGATGTCCCACAGGGCCAGTTCCACCGCGCTCCAGGCGCACAGGAAATCCACCGAGGAACGGCGGATGGCGAAGTCGTCGAACATCACCTGCCCGCTGTGGCGGATGGCGAAGGCGCTGCGGCCGATCAGGTAGGGCGTCATCGCCTGCAGGTACTCGGCGACCACCTTCTCCTTGTTGACGCTGACATAGGCCTCGCCCCAGCCGTGCAGGCCGCTCTCGGTCTCGATGCGCACGAACAGCAGGTTCTTGCCGCTGCCCGGGTGGAACAGGAAAGTCTCGATACGGGCGATCTTCATCGCTGCACACTCCATTCGATTCATTCGGCCTTCACGGCGCGGCCCCGGCCGCGGCCAGCACTTCCAGCGCCTCTTCCAGCGTCGCGGGCGGACGCGCCCCAAGCCGCTCCCGCACGCCGCCCGCGGCGCTGCGTTCCATCACGGCGGCCACCGCCCGCGCCAGCACCGGCGAGCGGCCGGCGCGTTCCAGCGCGGCGGCGCACAGATTCATCTCGTCGGCGCGCCGGGCCGCGTGCACCACGTGGGAGCACACCAGCAGGCGTGCCGTCTCCCGTGCCGGACGGGCATCGAGAAAGGCGCAGAAGCTGTCCAGCACCCGTTCCGCCAGCCCCTCGCGCCGCGCGGCGCCCAGGGCTTCCACGTACAGGGCCTCCAGCCCCTTGGCGAGCAGGCTGCGCAGGATCTTGATCGCCGCCGCCGCGCCGGGATCGGCGCCGCAGGGGTCGAGCCGCATGCCCAGCGGCGCGAGGAGCGCGATCGCCCGCTCCGCGCCCGGCCCGGACACCAGCATCGGTACCCGGTGCAGGGATTCCGCCGGCACGCCGGTCACCGCCCCGCCGGCAAAGAGGCGGCCCGCCCCGCCGACCACGCCCGCCAGCGCACGCTTGGTGTCGCCGTCCACGGAGGCCAGGTCCACGTAGGGCGCATCCGGCCTCAGCCAGGGCGCGCAGCGGTGCGCCGCGTCGAGCGCCGCGCCCGGCGGCACGCAGGCGAGCACCACGTCGCAGCGGACCAGTCCGGCCGGTTCCGGGAGCAACTCCACCCCGGTGCGCGCCACGCGGTCCAGCACCCAGCCGCGCTTCACGGGCGACTCCAGCAGGTCCAGCGCCAGCAGCTGCGCCACGCCCGCGCCCCGCAGCCCGACCGCCAGGCATTCGCCCAGTTCGCCGAAACCGATGAAACCGATGGACGGATTCGCTGCCATGCCGCTCCCTTGTGCTCCCTGTGTCGCCATCCACACTCGCCCATCCGCCGCCGCGGCCCGCGGGCCGCCCGGCGATGAGACACGGGCGGCATTATTGGCTTTTTTTTGTACTTTTCTACGGCGCTTTTCTCTAATTTTTTCTGCTTTGGATACATAAAAAAATCATTAGCCCGTCGTACCGGGCCGTACCGCCCGAACCAGGACCGCCGGGCAAGGCAGAGCGCCCGGCACCCCGGCGCCTTGCGGCCGGGTCGCCCGTCCGGGTGCATCCGGGCGAAAGCAGCGATGCGCTTATTTGTATATGGACTGCACTTTTCCTCAGTTCCGCCGCCGCGCGGGGCGGACCTAGACTCGGCCCGGTCGATTCCTCCCCCGGAGCAAGAACCCATGAAACTCACCCGTCGCGAACTGCTGCTGTCCTCCGGCGCGCTGGCCACCTCCGCGCTGTTCCCGCCGCTGGCCTGGGCCCACGCCGCCGCCGGCCAGCCGCGCAAGGGCGGCGTGCTGAACGTGCACGTCGCCTCCGAGCAGCGCATCCTCAACCCCTCTTTGCGCGCCTCCACCGGCGTGTACATCGTCACCAGCAAGATCATCGAATCCCTGGTGGACCTGGACGACGCGGGCCGCGTCGTGCCGCAGCTCGCCACCGCCTGGGAGTCGTCCAAGGACGGCAAGACCATCACCTTCAAGCTGCGGGAAGGCGTGAAGTGGCATGACGGCAAGCCCTTCACCTCGGCCGACGTGCAGTACAACGCGCTGGAGCTGTGGAAGAAGCACCTCAACTTCTCCACCGCCCTGCAGCTCAACCTGCAGGCGGTGGACACGCCGGACGCGCACACCGCGGTGTTCCGCTATTCGCGGCCCATTCCCCTCGACCTGCTGCTGCGCGCGCTGGCCGACCTGGGCTACGTGGTGCCGCGCCATGTCTTCGAGGGCACCAACGTGCTGGAGAACCCGGCCAACAACGCGCCCATCGGCACCGGCCCCTACCGCTTCGTGCAGTACGAGCGCGGCCAGTACATCATCGTGGAGCGCAACCCGGACTACTGGCGCAAGGGCGAGCCCCACCTGGACCGCATCGTGTGGCGCTTCATCACCGACAAGACCGCCGCCACGGCGGCGCTGGAATCCGGCCAGGTGCAGTTGAGCGCCTACTCCCAGCTCGCCCTGTCGGACATCGACCGCCTGGGCAAGAACCCGGACTTCGTCGTCACCCCCAAGGGCTCGGAAGCCAACCAGTTCAACAACACGCTGGAATTCAACTTCCGCCGCAAGGAGATCGCCGACGTGCGCGTGCGCCGCGCGCTCGCCCACGCCATCAACGTGCCCTTCTTCATCGAGAACTTCCTCTACGGCCAGGGCCGCCCGGCCACCGGGCTGATCCCCTCTGTGTCCAAGAGCTTCTACCCGGCCGACAGCAAGGTGCCCTACGCCTACGACAAGGCCCGCGCCGAGGCCCTGCTGGACGAGGCCGGCTACAAGCGCAACGCCCGCGGCGAACGCTTCGCGCTGAAGCTGGTGCCCATCAACAACGGCGAGGACGTGCCGCTCTTCGCCACCTTCATCCAGCAGTCCCTGGCGCAGATCGGTATCAAGGTGGAGATCACCAACTTCGACTACGCCGCGTCGCTGGCCGCCGTGTACAAGACGCACGACTTCGACATCGCCACCGGCTGGCACCAGTACCGGGGCGACCCGGCGGTGTCCACCACCGTGTGGCTGCGCTCCGGCAGCCCGGCCGGCGCGCCGTGGACCAACCAGTACGGCTGGCAGTCGGACAAGGTGGACAAGCTCATCGACGACGCGGCCTCCGAGGTCGATCCGGCCAAGCGCCGCGCCCTCTACGCCGAGCTGGTGCGCGAGGTGAACGAGCAGTTCCCGATCTGGTTCGCCACCGAGCGCGACTTCTACTCCGTGGTCAGCAAGAAGGTGCAGAACAGCCACAACGTGGCGCGCTGGCCCTCCAGCAGCTGGCACGACACCTGGCTGTCCGCCTGATCCGGGAACGATGCGCTTCCTGACCCTCGCGGGGCGGCGGCTGGCCGCCGCCCTGCCGGCCCTGCTGATCATCCTGGCCGGCCTGTTCCTGCTGCTGCAGCTCGCCCCCGGCGACACCGTGGATGCGCTGGTCGCCCAGATCGGCGGCGCCGACGCCACGGTGATCGAGGAACTGCGCCGCCACTACGCGCTGGACCGCTCCGCGTCCTCCCGCCTGCTCGACTACCTGTGGCGCCTGGTGCACCTGGACCTGGGCGAATCGGCCATCTACGGCAAGCCGGTCATCGACGTCATCGTGGAGCGCATCCCGCCCACCCTGCTGCTGATGGGCTCGGCGCTCGCGCTGGCCTTCGGCTTCGGCATGGTGCTGGGCATCGTCGCCGCGCTGCGCGTCAACCGCTGGCCGGACACGCTGATCTCCACCCTGGGCCTGGTGTTCTACGCCACGCCCTCGTTCTGGTTCGGCCTCATGGGCATCTTCGTGTTCGCGGTGTACCTGGGCTGGCTGCCCGCGGGGGGCTACGGCACTATCGCCAGCGGCCTCGCGGGCTGGGCCCACATCGCCGACATCGCCTGGCACCTCACCCTGCCGGTGGTCACTCTGGCGCTGATCTTCCTCGCCATCTACCTGCGCATCATGCGCGCCTCCATGCTGGAGGTGTCCACGCTGGATTTCGTGCGCACCGCCCGCGCCAAGGGCCTGCCGGAGAGCCGCGTGGTCACCCGCCACGTGCTGCGCAACGCGCTGCTGCCCATGGTCACGCTGATCGGCCTGCAGACCGGCACCATGCTGGGCGGTTCGGTGGTGGTGGAATGCGTGTTCGCACTCCCCGGCCTGGGGCGCCTGGCCTATGAATCGGTCATGCAGCGCGACCTCAACACCCTGCTCGGGGTGGTGTTCATCTCCGCGCTGCTGGTCATCGCCATCAACTTCATCGTGGACCTGCTGTACGCGCGTCTCGACCCGCGCATCAACGCCACGCACTGAACCATGCAATTCCTCCAGGCCTACCTGCGCAACCCCGCCGCCGCCTTCGGCCTCGTCCTGCTCGCGGCAGTGCTCGCGCTCGCCGCCACCGCCGGGCTGCTGTTTCCCGACAACCCGCTGGGGCTCGCCGGCCGCCCGCTGCAATGGCCGTTCTCCAACCCCCGCTTCTGGCTCGGCACCGACCACACCGGGCGCGACATCGCCGCGCAGATTTTCCACGGTGCGCGCGTGTCCCTGGTGATCGGCTTCGTCGCCACCGTCATCGCCATCCTCATCGGCGTGCTGATCGGCGCGCTGGCCGGCTACTACGGCGGCGTCATCGACGACCTGCTGATGCGCGTCACCGAAGCCTTCCAGATCCTGCCCAACTTCCTGCTCCTGCTGGTGCTGGTGGCGGTGTTCGGCTCGAACATGGAGACCATCGTGGTCGCCATCGGCGTGGTGTCCTGGCCGCCTGCCGCACGCCTGACGCGGGCCGAGTTCCTCACCCTGCGCAACCGGGAATTCGTCCAGGCCGGCCGCACCCTGGGGCTGGGCGACGCGCGGCTGATCTTCGGCGAGATCCTGCCCAATGCCCTGCCGCCGGTCATCGTCTATGCCAGCGTGATCATGGCCGTGGCCATCCTGCTGGAAAGCGCGCTGGCCTTCCTGAACCTGTCGGACCCCAACGTGCCCTCCTGGGGCAACCTCATCGGCGGCGGGCGCGCGGTGCTGCGCGACCAGTGGTACGTGTCGGCCATCCCCGGCTTCGCCATCCTGCTCACCGTGCTCGCCGTGTCCCTGGTCGGCCAGGGACTCAACGACGCCCTCAACCCCAAGCTGAAGAACCGATGAACCCGGTGCTGTCCATCCGCAACCTCAGCGTTGCCCTGCCGCCCGGCGCGGACCGCCCCTACGCCCTGCGGGACGTGTCCCTCGACCTGGGCGCCAACGAAATCCTCTGCGTGGTGGGCGAGAGCGGCTCCGGCAAGTCCATGACCGCCGGCGCCGTCATGGGGCTGCTGCCCGAGCGCGTGCGCGCCACCCAGGGGCGCATCGAGTTGACCACGGGCGCGGCCGGCGACAGCCGCAACCTGCTCGAACTCGGCCAGCACGAACTGCGCCGCATCCGCGGCGCGCGCATCGGCATGATCTTCCAGGAGCCGATGACCGCGCTCAACCCGCTGCGCACCATAGCCGACCAGGTGGGCGAGCCCTTCCGCATCCACACCGCGCTGACCTCGCGCGAGATTTCGAAGCGCGTGCTGGCCCTGCTCGACGACGTGCACATCCCCGATCCCGCCGCCGCCGCGCGGGCCTATCCCCACGAACTGTCCGGCGGCCAGCGCCAGCGGGCGATGATCGCCATGGCGCTGGCGCTGGAACCGGCGGTGCTGATCGCCGACGAGCCCACCACTGCGCTGGACGTCACCACCCAGGCGCAAATCCTGCGCCTGATCCGCGAACTGCAGGAACGCCGCGGCACCGCAGTGCTGTTCATCACCCACGACTTCGGCGTGGTGGCCGAGATCGCCGACCGGGTCGCGGTCATGCAGCACGGCGTGCTGGTGGAGCAAGGCGCCGCGGCCGACGTCCTCAACGCCCCGCGCCATCCCTACACCCGGGCCCTGATCGCCGCGGTGCCGGCCCTCACCCCGCCACCGGAACGCCCGGTGGCGGGCGAGGCGGTGCTGACCCTCGACAAGGTCTCCAAGACCTACCGCAGCGGCGGCCTGTTCAAGCGCCACAAGCGCGTTACCCACGCCGTACGCGAGGCCAGCCTCACCCTGCCCAAGGGCGGCACGCTGGGCATCGTGGGGGAAAGCGGCTCGGGCAAGTCCACGCTGGCGCGCTGCATCGTCCGCCTGCTGGACCCGGACGCCGGCAGCATCCGCTTCGGCGAGCTGGACCTGGCCACCCTGTCCCATCGCGCCGTGCGTGCCCACAGCCGCCATGTGCAGATGGTGTTCCAGGATCCGTACGGATCGCTGAACCCACGCCGGCGGGTGGGCGATCTGGTCGCCCAGGGGCCGGTCGCCCACGGCGTGCCGCGCCGCGAGGCGCTCGCCCGCGCGCGCCAGTTGTTCGAACTGGTGGGGCTGGACCCGGAGGCCGTCCGCCGTTACCCGCACGAGTTCTCCGGCGGCCAGCGCCAGCGCATCGGCCTGGCCCGCGCCCTGGCGCTGGAGCCCAGCGTGCTGGTGGCCGACGAACCGGTGTCCGCCCTGGACGTCTCGGTGCAGGCCCAGGTGCTGGATCTCCTCGCCAGCCTGCGCGAGCGCCTCGGTCTGTCGCTCCTCTTCATCACCCACGACCTGCGCGTGGCCGCACAGATCTGCGACCGCATCGCGGTGATGAAGAACGGCAGCGTGGTCGAGTACGGCAGCGCCGCCCAGGTCTTCGGCGCGCCCACCCACCCCTACACGCGCAGCCTGCTGGATGCCGTGCCCGGCCGCCACTGGACGCCGCCGACCACCGGGGCCGACGACGCTCTCGCCGCCGCCTGAACCCACCACGCCACCGGAGACCACGATGACCGCCGCCGGCACCGAACGTACGCAGACCCTGTGGGAAGCCACCGCCGCCCCGCCGCCGGCCACCGCCGCGCTGGACGGCCCCGTCGACGCCGACGTGGCCATCATCGGCGCCGGCTACGCGGGGCTCTCCACCGCCCTGCACCTGGCCGAAGCGGGGCGCCGCGCGGTGGTGCTGGAGGCTTTCGAGATCGGCCACGGCGGCGCCGGGCGCAACAACGGCATGGTCATCCCGGCCCTGAGCCGCGCCTACCCCGCCGACCTGCGCGCCCGCTTCGGCCCCGAGCGCGGCGAGCGCTTCGCCCGCCTGGTGGCGAACGCCGCCCGCGACACCTTCGAACTCACCCGCCGCCACGGCATCGCCGCCGACGCGGTGCAGAACGGCTGGCTGCAGCCCGCCCATTCCCCCGGCCGCGCCTGGCAGGTGCGCGAGCGCTACGAGCAGTGGGCCGCCCTGGGCGCGGACGTGGCCCACCTGGACCGCAGCCGCACGGCCGAACTCACCGGCTCGCCCCTCTACCACGGCGCCTGGCTCGCCAAGAGCGGCGGCCACGTCAATCCGCTCAAGCTGGTGCGCGGCCTGGCCCGCGCGGCCATCGACGCCGGCGCGCGCATCCACACCCGCTCGCCCGCCCAGGCGCTGGTCCCCACGGACGAGGGTTGGCGCATCGACACGCCCCAAGGCGCGGTGCGCGCCGGCAGCGTGGTCGTCGCCACCGACGCCTACGCCGACCGCCTGCTGCCGCGCCTGCGGCGCTCCATCGTGCCGGTGCGCTTCTTCCAGCTCGCCACCGCGCCCCTGCCCGAGGACGTGCGCACCGCCGCGCTGCCGGGCGGGCACGCCCTGTCCGACACCCATGCGGACCTCTACTTCGCCCGCCCCACCGTGGACGGCCGCCTCGTCAGTGGCGGCGCGCTGGTGTTCGGCCAGGCCTGGCGACGGCGCTTGCCGGGGCACGTGCTGCAGCGCCTGCGGCGCATGTTCCCGGCGCTGGCCGCCGACACGCGCTTCGACTACGCCTGGGACGGCAAGGTGGCGATGACCGCCGACTTCCTCCCCCACCTGCACCAGCTCGCGCCCGGCCTCATCACCCTCACCGGCTACAACGGCCGCGGCGTGGCCCTTGCGGTCGCCGCCGGGCGCGTGCTCGCCCAGGCCGCCCAGGGCCATCCGGTGGACGACCTGGACATCCCTGCCACCGCGCTGCGCCCGCTGCCCCTGCACGGGCTCATCGAGCGCATCGCCGGCCTGGAACTGCTGCGCTACCGCTGGCGCGACCTCCGTGAAGTCAAGGTCTGAAAGCAATGAAGCCCGCCCCACCGCCCTTCCCCGCAACGACCTGTCGGGAGCCCCACCCATGAGCGTCCTCGCCGAAATCGCCACCTTGCACGAGACCATGCGCGGCTGGCGCCACCACCTGCACGCCCACCCGGAAACCGCCTTCGAGGAAGTCGACACCGCCGCCTTCATCGCCGAACTGCTGCAATCCTTCGGCATCGAGGTGCACACCGGGCTGGCGAAAACCGGCGTGGTCGGCATCATCCAGGGCCGCGAGCCCGGCCCCTGGATCGGCCTGCGCGCCGACATGGACGCCCTCGACGTGCACGAGGCCAACGACTTCCCCCACCGCTCCCGCCACCCCGGCAAGATGCACGCCTGCGGCCACGACGGCCACAGCGCCATGCTGCTCGGCGCGGCCCGCCACCTGGCCGAAACGCGCGATTTCGCCGGCACCGTGGCGGTGATCTTCCAGCCCGCCGAGGAGAACGAAGGCGGCGGCCGCGTGCTGGTGGAGGAAGGGCTGTTCGAGCGCTTCCCCATCGAGTCGGTGTACGGCCTGCACAACTGGCCCGGCCTGCCGGAAGGGCATTTCGCCATCCGCCACGGCCCGCAGATGGCCGCCTACGACATCTTCGAGATCACCCTGAACGGGCGCGGCGCCCACGCCGGCATGCCCCACCTGGGCCGCGACGCGCTGCTGGCCGCGGGCCACCTCATCGTCGCCCTGCAGAGCATCGCCAGCCGCAACATCAACCCGCTGGACGCCTTGGTGGTCAGCGTCACCCAGCTCCACGGCGGCGACACCTGGAACGTGCTGCCCCAGCAGGCCGTGCTGCGCGGCACCGTGCGCAGCTTCTCGCCCGCCGTGCAGAATCTCGCCGAACAGCGCATCCGCGAGATCACCCACGGCGTGGCCGCCACCTTCGGCATCGAGGCGGACCTGCGCTACGAACGGCGCTACCCGCCCACCATCAACGCCGACGCCCCCACCCGCATCGCCATCGCCGCCGCCACCGCGCTGGTCGGTGCCGAAAGGGTCGAACTGGACCCCGTCCCCTCCATGGGCGCGGAAGACTTCGCCTTCCTGCAGCAGGCCCGCCCCGGCGCCTACATCTGGCTCGGCGCCGGCATCGGCCAGCTCGGCTGCGTGCTCCACAACCCGGGCTACGACTTCAACGACGAAGTGCTGGGCGTGGGTGCCAGCTACTGGGTACAGGTCGTGCGCCACGCCCTGCCCTTCGGCACCCCCACGTCCCAAACCCAGCCCGCGGAAGTTTCCGAAGCCCAGCCATGACCGCCAAGACCGACCCCGCCGCGCCTGCCGCCTCCTCCGTCCCCATTCCCGCCGAACTCGGCATCCTCACCCGGCGCCGGATCGAAGCGGAGATCATCAAGCCCATCTACGACGTGCTGGTGCGCGAACTTGGCGAAGACCGGGCCGCCCGCATCATCGACGAAGCCGTGTCCAACGCCGCCGTCCGCACCGCCCGCGAACTCGCCGCCCGCGAACCGGACGGCGCCACGCTGAAGAGCTTCGTCGCCCTGTTCCCCATGTGGACCCGCGACAACGCCCTGGAAGTGGACGTGATCGCCAACGACGGCCAGCGCTACGACTTCAACGTCACCCGCTGCCGCTACGCCGAGATGTACCGCGAACTGGGCCTGAGCAAGATCGGCCACCTGCTCTCCTGCAACCGCGACAGCGTCTTCATCGCCGGCTACGCGCCGGACATCCGCTTCGGCCGCACGCAGACCATCATGGAAGGGGCGACGCACTGCGACTTCCGATATCGGGACGGGGCGGACAAGGAAAGTTGAGAAAGCCCCCCAACCCGCAGCGGAAGGCTGCCCGCCCCGTGCTGGTAGCAGCGCCCTCGCCTCGGGCCAGCAAACGTTCCGCACCCATGCCACGCGTATGGATTCATGCGGTCCGGATGGGGTATCGTGCGTCCTGCCTCCATCGGTCATGGCCGCCCCGTGCGCCCCCATGACTGCCCACACCCGACAGCCCGACAGCCCATGGACAACCAACCCACCCCCCCGCCCCGCAAGGTCAAGCAGCCCCCCATCCTCTTCGCCCGGACCCAGGCCGTTCTCGAAAGACTCAGCGCCCGGCTGGGCGGGCCGGTCGTCACCTACTGGAACAATCCCCGCGGCTCCGTGTGCCCGGACGACGTGGTCGCCCTCTACGAAGTGCTCGAACGGATCGGCCACCACGACACGGTCTTCCTCTTCATCAAGTCCGACGGCGGCAGCGGCCAGGTGGCCCTGCGCTTCGTCAACCTGCTGCGCCAGCACTGCCGCCGGCTGGTGGCCCTGGTGCCCCTGGAATGCGCCTCCGCCGCCACCATGATCACCCTGGGCGCCGACGAAATCCGCATGGGGCCGACGGCCTATCTCACCGCCGTGGACACCTCGCTGAACCACGCCCTGTCGCCGCTGGACCGGGACAACGACCGGGTCAGCGTGAGTCTGGACGAACTGAACCGGGTGATCCGCCGCTGGCGCAACGAGCAGCACGACGCCACCGACAACCCCTACAAGAGCCTTTTCGAGTACGTGCATCCCCTGGTGATCGGCGCCGTGGACCGGGCGGAATCCCTGTCCGTGATGCTGTGCCGCGAACTGCTCGCCTACCACATCAGCGACGAAGCCCGCGCCCACGAAATCGCCGCCACGCTGAACTCCAAATACCCGTCCCACAGCTACCCGATCCTGCTCAACGAAGCCCGCAATATCGGCCTGAACGCCGTCCCCCTCGCCCCCGAGGTCAACACCCAGCTCATCGAACTCAACGGCCTATACAGCGAAATGGGGCAGAAGGCGACCACGGACTTCGACGAATTCCGCGCCCACGGCAACGAAATCCTGAACATCCTCGAATGCAAGGACCTGCAGGTCTTCTACCAGCACGACAAGGACTGGTTCTACCGCAGCGAGGAACGGCGCTGGATCACCATGAACGACGACAGCAGTTGGCGCCGCATCGAAAACGTCCGCGGCCGACTGCGGCGGACGATCATGCATGTGGCGTGAGTATGCTTGAATGACGGACCATGCAGGACTTAGGCATAATCCCTTGGCCTACTACAGGGCAAATGATTCTGATCCCTTTGACAGGTCTGAGACTCCTGCGAGGCACGGTGCGCCGCACGCCGAGCGGGTGCAGGGCATCCCCAACGGAATGGCGGATGTAAACGTGATAGGCGTCATGCAGCGCGACACACGGCTAGATGAAACCTGTGAAATCAATATTAGACTCCTGCAAGGCACGGCGCCCCTCACACGGAGCGGATGCGGGGCATCTCCAACGGAATGGTGGATGTTAAACGTTAGGCTATCCAAATGATCGACGACGTTGTTGAGTTTGCGGTTGCAGCCGCAATTGATGTCGAAGCCGAGAAGGCCGCGAAGAGACATCGTTGGGTGCGTATCCTCCGAGCAATCATCGGTTTTCTCCTTATTGTGACTATCGCCGGTCTCATTTACCTTATGTTCAAGTACTCATGAGCACTTTGCCGTTGTGCTGGCACCTTTCCTCTATGGGCAGCCATCAGCCTAACCCTGCAGTCAAGCCGACCGTCAAAAGCTACGCTTTTGCCGTCGGCATACTTCCACGTTAAACGTCATCAGGAAAGACCATGACTTGGACAGTTCCAGAGCATAGCAAGAGTGAAGTTGATCGAGCCGGAAAATTGCTCACTACCGAGGGCGTTTATGAGGCTGATCTTCAAAACGCATTAACAATTATTAACAATTGGCGCGCTTCCCACAGCTTCCCGCTCAATACCTTTCAAGTCAGTTTGCGGACTAAAGCCAGGCGGATAGATGACCAGGTATTGGTTGCCCAGCGCATCAAGCGATTGAGCTCTATTGAACTGAAGCTCTCGCGCTTCCCAACGATGAAAGTATCTCAAATGCAGGACATTGGGGGATGTCGCGCTGTCCTAAAAAATATTGCTCATGTCAGAGAACTGGAGCAGTCGTACCGTAAGTCTTCAATTAAACATAAGGCTCTGAGAACGGATGACTACATATCGGCACCGAAGGCCTCTGGCTACAGAGGCATCCATCTGATTTACAGATACTTCAGTGACCGCAGTGACAGTTACAACGGGCTGTTAATTGAGATACAGATGCGCTCTATCCTGCAGCATGCCTGGGCTACAGCGGTGGAAACAGTTGGAACCTTCTTGAAGCAGTCTCTAAAGTCGAGCCAAGGGCATGACGAGTGGCTTAGATTTTTTGTTGTCATGAGCTCCGCCATTGCTCTTAGAGAAAAGTCCACAACCGTTCCAGGGACATCGACAACCCCAAGCGAGGTAAAGGCGGAGCTGAGAAAGCTCTCAACATCTCTTGATGTTAGGAGGCGTCTGCAAGCTTATGGAGATACGCTAAAGGCACTAGAAGAGACGACCACTGTTGATGGTCAATACTTCTTGATGGCCCTAGATCCGCAGGCCGACACCGTTACGATCCGCAGCTATCGACGCGCCGATCTTGACAGAGCTGCCAAAGACTATCTCACAGTTGAAAAATCACTCGACGAGGCTGCGGGTGCAGAGGCGGTACTCGTATCTGTCGACTCAATCGCGGCTCTGAAGAAAGCTTATCCAAACTACTTTTTGGACACACGAGCCTTCCTTGCAGCGCTTGAGCAGGCCATCAAATGACGTCTAACAATTCATATATGGACTCCCCCGTAAATCAAGTCTGATCGTGGTTTTGACTTTCCGGGGTGAATCACCTGCAGTCGTATATCCGGCATCTGGTGTGGGTTCTGCATGACCCGTGCCGACATGGAATCTGCCCGCGAAGCGCCAATCGTTACAAGCGGCTGCTGGAGAGCCGGAAGAGTTATCGGCGTCGTTTCGTATGGGTGTGGCCCGGTTTGCCATGATGAGCGATCAGTCTCGACGCAAGGGTGAGGAAGGAACGGTGAGCCGATCAGGCTGCGATGGCGAAGGCGGTACGTTCGAGTTTCCTGTTCGGACGAGGTTGGGGGTTGCCATAGGGCGCGTGGTCACGCAGCACGGCGTAGCAGATACGGGCGAGTTTGTTCGCCAGCGCGCAGGCGGCTTTGTTGTGGTTGGTGCGTTGCTGCACCCCGGTGACCCAGGCGCGCAAGCGATCCAGCGGCCGACTCGCGTTGCGGGCCAGCACCGCAGCCCGCAACACGGCCCGGGCGCCATGGGTCAGCCGCATCCTCAATAGTCCGCCCTGAACAATTCCGTTGTCAGCCGCAGGCAGGTCGGTGATCGACTGGAGCGGGGCTCAGTGCGGCGATGACCGCGTGCATGGACAGCCCGAATCGGGCGCATAAAAGCCGCAGCGCGGACAGGATCAGGGGACAAAAGGGGTCAGTGTCATCTGAGCTTCTAGAGTTTTGAATGCCAAGGTCCTCCTTCTAATAATCCCTCCCACTATCACCTGACAGGGAGCACGAACATGCCCACCTCCTCGGCCGCCAATGCATGTCTCTTGTCACCGTCACTCGCCGGCCCCATCGCGACGGCAGCCGGCGTCGCGGTCGCTTTCGTGGCGCTGCTTGCCGCACGCTGGTACTACAAGCGAACCCTAATCGGCAAGGTTCATGATCGGCTTCTGGAGCTGAACAAACTGGCGGTTCAGCATCCCAAGGTGGCGAAGGCGTTCTTCGACCAGTCCCACCGAGACACGCCATATTTCGTGCCGATAGGTATCCCGCGGGACGAGGGCTACTATGCACTTCGCGGTTATGTCCTCTTCCGGCTCAACATCTATGAAGAGGTCTTCTTTGCCACCCAGGGTATCTTTGCAAGCACTACCGACGACGGTCGTGCCTGGCAGCGATACATCAAGCAGGGGTTCCGGCATCCGCGGGTCCGTGAACTCTTCGACGAAGAGCTCGATCAGTTCGGACACGCCTTCATCCGATTCATCCACTTCAATGAATTGCCCGGTGGCGAGAAGTATGTCGAGCACTAGTCGCCGCCGGGGCGCGATGAAACGGACCACGGGATTCCGTTGGCCAGACATCGGTAGCAATAGTGGTAATAGGGGTCAGCGTGGCAATAGGGGCAGGCTCCGGCAACCCCGGCGCCAACGCGCCGTCGTGCCTGAACCGGAGCGTTGGATCGCGGAGTGTAGAGGAAACGATGAGTACCGATTTTTCAAGCCTGAAGCGCCCCAGGCATCCAATGCCGGAATTCGTCAAGCGGGCGTTGAATGACCGTGGCCTGATGGGTGCTTATGAGGAGCGGCCTGCGTATCAGCAGAATGACTACATCGGCTGGATAAATCAGGCAAGACGGCAGGAGACGAAGGAGAAGAGGCTTGCCCGGATGCTTGATGAACTCAAGGCCGGCGGCGTCTATATGAACATGAAGCACGCGGCATCACGAAAGCAATGAACGTCTGGCTCTGGAATACCAACCCGTTCCCATCACACTCGACGACTCAGCCATGAATGACAAGACCCTGCTGGCTCCGCCCGGCGCCGGCCTGCCGACCGTGGAGCTTCTGCTGTCCCGGTTGGGCTTCCGCTTCCTGCGAAGCGCTCTCGCCCGGCACAGAATCCAGGATTGGTTGTGCGCCGAAACCGGAAGAGTGTTGGAGACGGCGCGGAGGCTCCCTTTGGAGCAGATGAAGCGTCAGGTGCTCATTCCAAGGCTCACCGGACTCGAGGACAATAGCCGGGACTGGTCCGCGGCAATGGTCTTGCAGCATCTCGTCATCGTCGATACCGGGATTGGCGAGCTCCTGGGCGCTTTGAGCGAGGACAGGACATTCGGGCGTGAGGTGCGCATCGCCGATGTCAAGCCGACCCCGGATGCGGGGCCGGAACAACTGGAGCAACTGGAGGATGCCCTCAAGACCTACCTGGAGCGGGTGGGGGCGGTCGAGAACCTGCATACGGTGCGCCGCCACGCGCATCCTTGGTTTGGTCCGCTGGATGGCCAGGGGTGGCACACGCTGGCGGCGCTGCACACGATGATCCATCGTCGCCAGTTGGACGCCATCGTGCGCATGCAGAAGGAGCACCCATAGCGCGCCGCCTGGTCTCTGAGGGTTCTGCTGGCTGTGCTTGGCGGCCCCCGATCAATCGGCTCCGGACACGATTGGAACGCTGCGGAGGGAGAGATGGACATTCAGCCCGTTCTGGACGAGATCGAGAAAAGGCACGGGGCCAAACGCCGCCCGACCCGCGCGCAAATCCAACAGGTCGTGGCAACGTTCGGGGTTGCGGAGACGATTGCCCTGACGTCGCTTCTGGTGGCCTTGTACGCGTACTGGAATCCTCCCCGCGCCCGCTCGGAACTGGCGTGCCAGAAGCACCGGCCGCTGAGGGGCCGAAAGTGTGGCGAATCGATCGTTCACAAGGAATTCGACAAGGAGCGGAACGTGCTGATTCTCATCTGCAAGGCCGGCCACAGGACCGAGTTGAAGAGCCAATAACCAGCCATCAAGTCATTGGACATATGGAGAACCAGACCACTTCCCCCGCCCGCAAGATCAAGCAGCCCCCCAATTTGCTCCCTGTTCAATTTCCCGTTACGCGCCGAAGGACGTCAACCGCCCATGTGGCGCCATAGACGAGAAGGAAACGGGCGGCCGTTGATACTGCTGCACGGGATCGGGATGTCCCACGCGGCCTGGAATCCCGTCATCCCGTTGCTGGCAGCGGAACGGCAGGTGATTGCTTTCGACACGGCCGGCTTCGGCGACACACCGCCGCTGCCGGACGGCGTGGTGCCCACGGTCCGTAATCTGGTCGCTACGCTGGCCGACTCCTTGGGCGAATTGGGGATAACGACTCCCGTCGACATCGCGGGCAATTCCCTGGGGGGCCTGATGGCGCTGGAAGCAGCGAAGCTGGGGATCGCGCGAAGTGTGGTGGCCCTCTCTCCTGCGGGGCTATGGAAAGAGAGCATATCGCCCCACGTCCGGCATGTTTTCCAGGGATTGCGGTGGAGCGCCCAGACATTTCCCGCCCTCGCGCGGGCGGCGCTGAGGTTTTCCCTCACGCGCGAAGCGATTCTTGCCATTCCTCTCTCCCCCGGCAGCAGGAAGATGCCTGCGAGCGACGCGATCCGGGTCATGGAGGATTTTTCCGGCGCCCGGTCGTTCGATGCCACGTTTGCCAACCTTCACCGGTTTGCGTCGGGGCAGTCCATTTCCGTCCCGGTCACTGTCGCATTCGGGGGACGTGACTGGATACTCCCGAAATCATCGCAGAGGCGCGACGAACTCCCCTTGCAGACGCGATGGGTCTTCCCGCGCAACTGGGGGCATGTCCCCATGTGGGTCGATCCTGAAGGCGTGGTCCGGCTCATCCTGGAAGGCACGCAGTAACATGCAGCGGCGGCCCGGGGACTATTAACCCGGCAATCAAATACCGTTCGGGCTGAGCTTGTCGAAGCCCGGTTGAGACCAACGCCCTTCGACAAGCTCAGGGCGAACGGTGTTACTTATTTCATTGCCGGGTTAATAAGTACGGCAGTGCCTTCGGGCTTTCGGCCTGACGTTTCCATCAACCGGGCTGGATGCCTCACCATGACCCTCACCGTCGCCATCTACATCTTCCCGAACGTGGAAGTCCTGGACTTCGCCGGCCCGTTCGAGGTGTTCACGACCGCCAGCCGGGTTCATGGACGGCGCAAACCGGGCGATCCGGCCCCGTTTCGAGTCTTCACCGTCGCCCGGACCGAACAGCCGGTCACCGCACGGGCCGGCCTGCGCGTCCTGCCCGATCACACGATCCATGACTGCCCGCAGCCGGACATCCTGCTGATCCCGGGCGGTGTGGTGGATGCGGAAGTGGATGACCCCGGACTCGTCGCCTGGGTCGCTTCGCAATCCAGGGCCGCCGCACTCACCGCCTCTGTGTGTACCGGCGCCTTCATCCTCGCCAGGGCGGGGCTGCTGACGGACAAGGCGGCCACGACGCACTGGGAAGATGTGGAAGACCTGCGGCGGGCGTTTCCGCAGCTCGACGTGCGCGAGAACGTGCGCTGGGTGGATGAGGGGGCGGTGGTCACGTCGGCCGGCATCGCGGCCGGCGTGGACATGAGCCTTCATCTGGTGGCGCGCTTCGCGGGACAGCAACTGGCCGAGGCGACGGCGCGGCAGATGGATGTGCCGTATCGGGTGGAGGCCTGAGCCCGAACAGGGCGCAAAACCTGCGGGTAGTGCGCCGGATGACCGAGTTTCCATGCGGCGCAATACGACTTGCACCTACCGCGTCCTGCGCGGCTGTGGGCGTTCGGCCTTATCCGGCGAAAGGATTGACGATGGCAAGTCCGAGCGTCCGCTGTCCATGCTGCATGTCTTCGCTGTACAGCACTTCGGCGCCGGCTTTTTCGGCGGCGGCGAGGATGAGGCTGTCCCAGAAGCTGTAGCCGGTAAGTTCCATGATTTCGCTGGCACGCAGGATGTCGGCCGGGGTGCTGTCGCGGCGCACCCACAGGCTGTAGGTGCGCACGATCTCGCGCGCCTGGGCGATGCCCACGGGCGGGGAGAGCTTGCGCGTAACGTTGACGAAGAACTCCTGCAATACCTGCGGGCTCAGGACGCCGCTGCGCGTGTCCCACAGGCTGGCGAGCAGGCCCGCCGCCCGGACTTGCTTGTCGCCCGCGTTGCGGTCGTGGGCATAGAGCAGGATGTTGGTGTCGACGAAGGCGAGAGACGCCTTAACGTTCATGGACTTCGTCCCGGCCCGGGTACTTGCCACCGAGGTCGAAAGTGCCATGTTTCAGCCAGGCGAGCGCCTGGCGCCGGGCCTGGTCGTAGCGTTGCTCGGCATCGACCTGTTCGGCCAAGTCGGCAGCGAGGAGCTTGCTGACGCTCAGGTTGCGCTGGGCGGCAAGTTTCTTCGCGCGCTGGAGGGTGGTGGCGTCCAGCGAGACGGTGATGTTCTGCTTCATGGTGTCCGGTCCCGTTTGTCAGGATGAGGGGATTTTGCACGTAATTTACGTGTTGGACAAACGGCGGGAGGCCTGCAGCCCGCCACCTCGGCGGCCCTTGCCCCTCCCCGCCCGATGGTTATCCCTCAGGGCGCAATCCTTATCCGATAAATTCACTTCCCTGATATTAGGGCTTCACTATCATGCGTCCATCGCATCTAGTGCGCCCTTTGCCGGCGCGCTTTTCCTTGTTCCATTCCCATCCCGGAGCCCGCCACCATGACGCAACCCGTTGAGTCCTCCATCGTCCTGCCGCAGGAAACCGTTCAGGCGCCCGGCCGGCGCCGCCTGCTGCGTGCCGCCGGCGCCGTCGCGCTGGGCGCAGCCGCCGCCCCGTTCGCCACGGGCGTGTGGGCCGCGCCCAAGCTGCGCAAGATCACCTTCGCCTGGAACGCCAACGCCTTCTGCCTGACCCCCATCGTGGTGGCGCAGGAGCGCGGCTTCTTCGAGAAGCACGGCCTGGAGGTAGACCTGATCAACTACACCGGCTCCACCGACCAGCTCCTGGAATCGCTGGCCACCGGCAAGGCGGATGCCGCGGTGGGCATGATCCACCGCTGGATCAAGCCGCTGGAATCAGGGCTGGACGTGAAGCTCATCGGCAGCTCCCACGGCGGTTGCGTGCGCCTGATCGGCGCCAAGGAAGCGGGCGTGACCACGCTCAAGGACCTGCGCGGCAAGACCATCGGCGTGAGCGACCTGGCCGCGCCGGGCAAGAACTTCTTCTCCATCCTGCTGGGCAAGAACGGCATCGACCCGGACAAGGACGTGACCTGGCGCCAGTACCCAGCCGACCTGCTGGGCGTGGCGGTGGACAAGGGCGAGATCCAGGCCATCGCCGATGGCGACCCCAACCTCTTCCTGCTGGAAAAGCGCAAGCCCGGCGTGTACGTGGAGCTGGCGACCAACCTTTCCGGCGAGTACGCCGACAAGGTGTGCTGCTTCATCGGCGCCGGCGGCAAGCTGGTGCGCGAAGAGAAGCCGGTGGCGGCGGCCATTGCGCGGGCCATCGTCGAGGCGTCCGACTTCACCTCCCACAACCCCAACGAGTCGGCCGAGGTGTTCGCCAAGTATTCGCCCAAGGTGAGCCTGGAAGACCTGCGCAAGCTGCTTGGCACGCTCACCCACAACCACCATCCGCTGGGCAAGCAACTGCGCGACGAGATCGAGTTCTACGCCAAGGATTTCCGCACCATCGGCGTGCTCAAGGCGAGCACCAGTCCGGCCAAGCTGGCCGACCACGTGTTCGTAGACGTACTCGCCTGAGCCCGTGGGGAGGAATCCGGCCATGTCGTCCGCCACCCTTACTTCCACAGGTGTCGTCCCGCCGGGCGCCGAGGCTGCGGCTCCCGCCGCTGTCGCCGCGCCGGCCGAGGAAACGCGGCGCGCCCGTACATCGGCCGGCAACCCCGGTGTCTGGTGGAGCGGGGCGATCGCCGCGTTGATCTGGATCGCCGTCGGCGCCGTCACCCGCTTCATCCCCAACGCGTCCATCGGCTTCACCGAATGGAACCTGACCGCCGAGTTCGGCACCGGCACCGCCCTCGTGGGCGGCCTGCTGCTGGCCCTGGCGGTGATCGGCCCCCGTCTCGGGGCGGTCGCGCCGGTACGCGGGAGCGGCCCGTGGCTGATCGCCCTGGCGGCGCTCACGGCCGTGTGGCAGTTGCTCACCGCCAAGTACGCCGTGCTGCCCGCGCCCTTCTTCGCACCGCCGCAGGCGCTGGTGGAAGTCTATCTGGACGACTACGCCCGGCTCGCCGACAGTTTCTGGAACTCCCTCAAGCTCCTCGCCCACGGCTTCTTTCTGGGCGCCGCGATCGGCTTCCTGACCGGCGTGGGCATGGGCTGGTCCCGCGTGGTGGGCTACTGGGTTCATCCGCTGGTGCGCTTCATCGGCCCCATCCCGCCCACGGCGCTGCTGCCGCTGGCCTTCTTCTTCTCGCCCTCCAGCTACGCAGCCGCGGTGTTCCTGATCGCGCTCGCCACCGGCTTCCCGGTCGCGGTGCTGACCTGGTCGGGCGTGGCCAGCGTCAACCGCAACTACTACGACGTGGCCCGCACCATGGGCGCCTCCGAGTGGTTCCTGGTGCTGCGGGTGGCGATTCCGGCGGCGCTGCCGCAGGTGTTCGTGGGCCTGTTCATGGGCCTGGGCGGCGCGTTCTCCGTGCTCGTCGTGGCCGAGATGATGGGCGTCAAGTCCGGCCTGGGCTGGTATCTCACCTGGGCGCAAGGCTGGGCTTCCTACACCAACATGTACGCCGCGCTGATCATCATGGCGCTGCTGTGCTCGGGCCTCATCACGCTGCTGTTCGGGGTGCGCGACCGCGTGCTGTCGTGGCAGAAAGGAACCCTGAAATGGTAAGCGCCGTCATTGAACGCAAGCGCGAACACGAAGCGCCGGCGGCGGACAAGGCCGGCGTCGTCGGCTCCCACATCGACATCCGCGGCGTCAGCCACCGGTTCGACCTCAAGGAAGGGCCGCTGCCGGTGCTGGACGACGTGAGCCTGGACGTGAAGCCGGGCGAGTTCGTGGCCTTGCTCGGCCCCAGCGGCTGCGGCAAGTCCACCCTGCTGCGCCTGGTGGCCGGGCTGGAGCCGCCCAGCGACGGCAGCATCCGCCAGGACGGCCGCAGCATCACCCGGCCGGACCCGTCGCGCATCGTGGTGTTCCAGGATCCGACGCTGTTCCCCTGGCGCACCGTGTGGGACAACGTGGCCCTCGGCCTGCAGGCCCGCGGCGTGCTGAGCCGCGAGCGCAGCCGCGTGGACGAGGCCCTGTCCCTGGTGGGCCTGTCCGAATTCGCCAAGACCCATCCCCACCAGCTTTCCGGCGGCATGGCGCAACGCGTGGCGCTGGCCCGCGCCATCGTCAACGAGCCCAGCCTGCTGGTGCTGGACGAACCCCTGGGCAAGCTCGATTCCCTGACGCGGCTCGCGATGCAGAGCGAACTGGTGTCCATGTGGCAGCGCACCGGCTTCACGGTGCTGCTGGTCACCCACGACGTGGAAGAAGCCCTCTTCCTCGCCCAGCGCGTCGTCGTGTTCAGCGAACGGCCCGCGAAGATCAAGGCCGATTTCGAAGTCGATCTGCCCTACCCGCGCCACCGCGGCAGCCCGCGCCTGGCCGAACTGCGTCACCACGCCCTCGGCCTGCTCGGGCTGGATGCCACCTGGTAAGGCGCGGTGGCTGCCACCGCCCCTGCCTGGCTGGAATTCCTGCTCTGGCTGCTGCAAGGCCTGCAGACCGGACTGCTGGGTCTGGCCGATGCCCTCGGCCTGACCCGGCGCCTGGACGGCCAGCCCCTGTGGCCGCTGCCGTGGCGCTTCGCCAGCGAGATGCTGCGGGTGGACTTCGGCGTGGCGCGCCGGCTGGCCCTGGCGCTGGCGGCGGCAGCCGTCGTCGCCCTCGCCCTGCTGCTCGCCCTGTGGCGCCCGCTGCGGCGCCCGGCGCTCGTCGTCGGCGCGCTGGCGGCCGGCATCGGCGCGGGCTTCCTGGGCGCCCTGCTGCTCCAGCCTTCCAGCCGCGCCGCCGTGCTGGCCGAGGCCGCACCCACCCACTTCCACCGCTCGCCGCTGAGTTTCGACAGCACCGCCGTCGCTGACGGCGAGCCGCTCTACGCCGCCCACTGCGCCGCCTGCCACGGCAGCGACGGCCGTGGCGAGGGGCCGCGCGCGGCCGGCCTGCCCATGTGGCCGCCCGATCTCTCGCGCGGCCTGCTGTGGCAGAAGAGCGACGGCGAGCTGTTCTGGCACGTCCGCCACGGCACGGTCACCGGCCGCCGGCCCGGGAGCGCGGGAGAATCCGCCCTGCACGGTTTCGCGGACACCCTGTCCGACCGGGATATCTGGGCCACGCTGGCCTACCTGCAGGCGCTCGCCGCCGGCCAGAGCCTGCTGCGCACGGGACGCTGGGTGACGCCGGTGCCCCTGCCGGCGCTGGACGTGGATTGCGGCAGCGGCCCGGCGCTCGCGGAACGCGCGGGCGTGCGCCTGCGCGTGGTGGCCGGGCCGGACGTGCCGCTGCCCGATCCACGCCTGGACACGCTGCTGCTGCTGCCCCCCGATGCGGATGCCGGCACCGACACGGCGGCGGCCGACTGCGTCAGCCGCTCGGCGCAAGCCTGGAAGACCTTCGCGCTGATCGCGGGCGTCGCCCCCGAGCAGCTCGCCGGCACCCAGTGGATCGCCGACCGCCAAGGCTGGCTGCGTGCCCTCGGACGACCGCCCCTGGCGGGCTGGTCCGATGCCGACATGGTGTGCCGCAGCGATGCCGCCCCAGCGCCGAAAGCCGCCGCCGGCGAGGACGGCCTGGGCGCGTTGATCGCCCGCATGGATGCCGAACCGGTGCGTGCAATACGCGGCGCCTACATCCATTGACCCACCCACCCATCACCCGCGAGGAAACCCCATGAGCCAACCCGCTACCGGTCAGATCAAGCTCAACGCCTACATGAGCGGTTCCGGCGTCCAGGGCGACAGCTGGCGCCATCCCGAAGTGGACGTGGACGCCTACCGCAACTTCGAACGCTACCGGGACATCGCCGCCGCCCTGGAGCGCGGCCGGTTCCACTCCATCTTCTTCTACGACAACGTCTACGCGGACATCGACGCCCTGCCGTTCCACACCATCTCCCCGCGCTGGGACCCGCTGGTGCTGCTCTCCGCGCTGGCCGTCACCACCCGCCACCTGGGCCTCATCGGCACCACCAGCACCACCTACAGCGAGCCCTACAACGTGGCCCGCCGCTTCGCCTCGCTGGACCACCTCTCCGGCGGCCGCGCGGGCTGGAACGTGGTCACCTCCACCGCCGGCGGCGAGAACTTCAACCTGGACGCCCACCCGGACCACGCCGAGCGCTACCGCCGCGCCCACGAGTTCTTCGACGTGGTGACCGGCCTGTGGGACACCTGGGCCGACGACGCCGTGGTCGCCGACAAGGCCACCGGGCAGTGGGTGGACCGGGCCAAGGTGCGCACCCTCGACCACGCGGGCGAGTTCTTCCGCGTGCGCGGCCCGCTCAACGCCGCACGCCCGCCCCAGGGCTGGCCGGTGATCGCCCAGGCCGGTTCGTCCGAATCGGGCAAGGATCTGGCCGCGCGCGTCGGCGAGGTGCTGTTCACCGCCGAAACCGAACTGGAACACGCCCAGGCCTTCCGCGCCGACGTGCGGGCCCGCGCCGACCGCATCGGCCGCAACCCCAATCACATCAACATCCTGCCCGGCGTTTCGCCCATCGTGGGGCGCACCCAGGCCGAGGCCGAGGACAAGTACGGCGAACTCCTGCGCTACCGCGACCGCAACGCCACGCTGCAGGCCCTGGCCGCCTACGCCAGCCTGGGCGTGGACCTCGCCGGCCTGCCCCTGGACGCCCTGGTGCCGCTGCCCGACAAGGTCGCCGAGACCAACAGCCACAAGAGCCGCCAGGCGCTGATCCTGGACTACATCCGCAAGCACCGCCCCACCGTGGCCCAGCTCTACTCCCGCTTCACCATCGGCGGCCACCGCATCCTGGTGGGCACGCCGGAGAGCATCGCCGACGACTTCGAGCACTGGTTTACGAATGGCGCCTCCGACGGCTTCACCATCATGTTCCCGTCCGCGCCGGGCGGCGTGAACGACTTCGTGGACCTGGTGGTGCCCGAACTGCAGCGCCGCAGGCTGTTCCGCACGGAATACACGGGACGTACCTTCCGCGAGAACCTGGGCCTGCCGCACCGGCCGAACCGGCATTTCGTGTGATCAGGGCATCGCCACTCGCTCCAGCGCCTGTGCCGGAGCGAGTATTTCCAGGCCATCGAGCGGGGCGATCTGCAGCAGGTCGTTGGTATCAATAGTGGCCTGCTCAACTGCCATCGGCCAGCAGACGCTTCAACCGTCTCTCGCCATATGACAGACTCCTTACTTTGCTCGATAAGCGGTTATCATTGAGCACGTTTCCAGTGTCTTTGAGGCATTGGCATCGGCATTTGCCACATCCGCTATCAAGGCCGCCGGATGCGATCAAATCTGACTATTCCTCCGATGATCACCCATCGCCGGCTAGGCGAAATGCTTAAGATACGGACGCGCACCTCAGCTATGACCGACGAAGAGCTCTGCCTCGATTGTGCCGGCCTCAGGTGGGTTGATCCTGCGGGACTATGCCTACTCAGGCATCTGATTCAAAGCTTGAACGAGCGCAATGTCATCGTCCATCTACGTGATCTGCCGTTGGAGATGGAGTCCTACATGCGACGCATGGATTTGTTTGCTGATGCACCAAATCTCCGATTCGATGACCGGACTGGGAGCTATGCCCGCAACGATCTGCAAGGCAATCTGGTCGAACTGCATGACGTGACCCGGGTCGACGATTCGGACGCGACTGCGTTACGGATCGCACGAACGATCGTGGCTCAGATTCCCACCATCTCGACGGCCACTGACCCCGACGGCATGTGCCCGTCAGATGCAGAGAAGGCCGACAAATCCATCGCATACGTGTTCTCCGAATTGCTCGACAACGCCCTCATTCATGGCCGCCGGAGAGGCTATACCCATGCACAGGCGACGGTCGCCGCCCAGTACTTCCCACGAAGAAAACGCCTCCAGATAGCCATTGTGGACGACGGGTGCGGTCTGCTCCAGTCGCTCCAAAGCCACCCCCGTTTGCAGGATGGACACTCTCATGAAGCCGCGATTCGCCTCGCGCTCGAACCGCGGGTAAGCTGCAATCGTGACCTCCGCTATGCGCATGACTCGGCAAACCAGGGGGTGGGACTCACCGTCAGCACCCGGCTGGCGCTGGCATCCGGTGGAGAATTCACGATATATTCCGGCGATTCTGCCTACAATGAAGACGCTAACGGGCGTGCGGCAACCTGGCGGACGGCGGGGTGGGACGGTACCGGTGTCTTTATCGAGTTCTGCTCCGAACGACTGCCGACCATAGACGTATCACAGGTAGTCGCGGCCTTGCCAGGGTTCAGGCAGGTGCCCGGACTTCATTTTCAGTAACGTACAGGGAGCGCGCGATGACCACTGTCATGCTTGCCGAGCGGGCCGTCGGCGGCCGCTTGCTTGGGTCCAGGCCATCTGCCCACGCCATCCGAGATTTGATCGAAGCAACGCTGCAAGCTGGTGATCAAGTAGTGCTCGATTTTGCCGGGACGGACGTCACCCAGTCGTTCATTGACGAATTGGTCGGCGTGCTGGTGCTTGAACGAGGGGAGGATGTACTCCAGAGTCTCGTTTTTAGGAACTGCTCCCCCGATACACAGACGATCCTGCATTTCGTGGTCAGCGACCGGCTTGACCAACTCAGCCAGAGCCGACCTGTCCACTAACGCAGCATTTCGTCGGCAGCCCGCTTCTTGCGGGCTTTTGCACGCCTGCCTGGCGGCCTACGGCAAATAAACGTCGCTTTGTCGGCGCATGCGCCAAACGCCTATTCTATTAGCGGGTTTGCCGGAAGCGCGCGGTGCGCGCCTCTCAGATTACCCTGAAATGGTGCGTCCCATCGCGCCCGAGCTGCGCCACCAGTCCGAATTCCCAGTCCAGGTAGGCCTGCATGGCTTCCCGCGGGCTGTCGGTGCCCTCGTAGGGGCGGCGGTAGCGGTCGATGGGCGGGGAGGCGAGGCGGGTTTCGCCGCTCTCCTCCGGCAGGCCGGCGGCGAACCAGGCGGCGTTGCCGCCTTCCAGCAGCCACACTTCACCGTCCACCAGCGCCTCGACCTCCGGCACCACGTAGTTGGCGAGCTGGCTGCTGCCGCAGGTCAGCACGTAGCGGGCGGCGCGGGGCACCTGGCGCAGGACGTCGGCCAGTTGCGAGCGCAGCGCCCACCAGGCGCCGGGGATGTGGCGCTTGCGGTAGTTGGCCCCGGTGGTGAAGTCGAGGATCACGACGTCCTCGCCGGCGGCGAGGCTGCGGGACAGGGTTTCCGGCAGGATGCGGCGGGCGGGCGGCGGGGGCGGCACGGGGGCGCGCCAGGCGCCGCGCTCGCTTAGGTCCGCCGCGGCGATGCCATCCACCACGTGGACGTCCCAGGCCATCTGCGCCAGCCAGGAGGCGCTCATGTCGGCACGCACGCCGTCGCTGTCCGCGAGCACGATGCGGGCGCCGCGGGTCGGCGCCACCATCTCGGTCTCCTGCACGAGTTGGCCGCCGGGCACCGAACGGAAGCCGGGCAGGTGGCCGGCCTCGTACTCCTCGGGCGTGCGCACGTCGAAGAAGTAGGTGGTGCGCCCCTGCTGGCGCTGCCAGCCCTGGATTTCCGCCAGCGTGGTGCGGCGCACGCCGGCCCGGTCGGCCACGGCGCGGGCACGGGCCGCGGCCTGTTCGCGGGTGGCCGCGGAGACTTCGGGGAAGCGCCGGTCCGCGCCCTGCTCCAGCTTCTGCCCGGCCAGCGTCCAGCCTATGGTGCCGTTGCGCAGTGCGGCGACCGGGTTGGGGATGCCCGCATTGACCAGCGACTGGGTGCCGATGATGCTGCGCGTGCGCCCGGCGCAATTGACGATGACCCGCGTCTCCGGGCGCGGCGCGAGTTCGGCGATGCGCAGCACCAGTTCGGCACCGGGCACGCTGGTGGAGCCGGGGATGTTCATGGTCTGGTATTCGTCGAAGCGGCGCGAGTCGACGATCACCACGTCGGCTTTCGAGTCGATCAGCGCCTGCACTTCCTCGGCCGCGAGCGAAGGGGTGTGGCGCTCGGCCTCCACCAGTTCGCCGAAGGACTTGCTGGGCACGTTCACGTCGCGGAACAGCTCGCCGCCGGCCTCGCGCCAGCCAGCGACGCCGCCCTGGAACACGCGCACGTCCGTGTAGCCGAGACCGATCAGGCGCTGCGCGGCGAGTTCGGCAAGGCCTTCGCCGTCGTCGAGGGTGACGATGGGCACGTCACGCCGCGGCAGCTTGGACCAGGCGTCGAGCTCGATGCGCGCCAGCGGCAGGTTGGCCGCGAACAGCGGATGGGCCTGGGCGTGGGGGTCTTCCTCGCGCACGTCGAGGAGCGCGATCTCGCGGCGTTCGAGCAGCGCAGCGCGAACGTCGGCGTAGGTGGCGCGGGGAATGTCACGAAGCGATTCCTGCCGGCTAGCGGGTGCGTTCATGTGTAGCGATATCCTGTAGGATAAACATGCAAGGTTCGCATGATATAGATGTTCAACTATCAGCCATATTCGTTTTTCTGCTAACAATCCGTCCACCGAGCGCGCATGAACATCAAGATAGACGACCTCGTTTCCTTCGTCGCCACCGTCCATCACCAGTCCCTGTCGCGTGCCGCGGAGGCGCTCGGGCTGACCCAGCCCGCCGTCACCCGCCGCATCCAGAGCCTGGAGGAAAGCCTGGGCGCGGTGCTGCTCGACCGCGACACCAAGCCGCCCAAGCCCAACGCGCTGGGCCGCCGCGTGTTCGCCCAGTGCGAGCAGGTGCTGCGCGAGGTGGACAACCTCAAGGCGCTGGTGGAAACCGAAGCCGTGCCCCAGGGCCGGCTGCGCCTGGGCGTCACCCAGTCGGCGGCGGAGGTCGGCATCGGCGAACTGCTGGAAGCCTTCCGCGCCCGATATCCCGCGCTGGACGTGACCGTCAGCACGCGCTGGAGCGGCGATCTGGTGAAGCAGGTGGAGCGCGGCGACCTGGACGCCGCCACGGTGATGCTGCCGCGCGGCACCGACTTCCCGCCCGCCCTCGCCGCCCGCCACCTGATGGCCGTGGAGATGGTGGTGGTCAGCATGGCCGGCAGTTGGCCGGAGCGGCCCGAGCCCTACCGCCTGCACGACCTGCGCCACAGCAAGTGGATCGTCAACCCGGACGGCTGCGGCTTCCGCGCCCGCCTGCAGCGCGCGCTGGCCGATCTGGGCCTGCCCTTCCACGTGGCCATGGACGCCTTCGGCACCGAGCTGCAGCTCCAGCTCGTCGCCGAGGGCCTCGGCCTCGGCCTGGCGACCCGCGCGCAGATCGAACGCAGCCGCTACCGGGACCGCATCCGCGTGCTACCGGTGACCGACTTCAACCCCTCCACCGAGATGTGGCTGATCCACACCGCGGCGCCGGGCAACCTGAAGCGGCCCATCGAGCTGTTCGCCGAGGCGGCGGTGGCGACGTTTACCGTGGGCGGCGCGGATGCGCTGGCGGCGTAGATAAGCATCTATGGCAAACGCCATATCATGCGATCGCTGCATATAACGATATACATTTAATTCGTTTGCCTCATTGACTGGCGACTCCTAGCATCGCGTTTCCTGTTCAGGAGCGATGCCATGACCGCCACATTCCCGGCGCGCCCGGGCTGGGCGCAGGGCGGCGCCGCCACCGGGGCGAACTACACCGCCGACGCCTCGGCTCCACCGTGGCGGAGCGGCAGCGCAGAACGTCCGCTGCAGCCCGTCAACCTGCTCGAACTCGAAGAGGCCGCCGCCCGGGTGATTCCCGCCGCCGGCTTCGACTACATCGCCGGCGGCGCCGGGGACGAATGGACGCTGCGGGAGAACCGCGCCGCCTTCGAACGCAGGCAGATCGTCCAGCGCGTGCTCACCGGCAAGGTGGTCGCCGACACCGCCACGGAAATCCTCGGCACCCCCATCGCCCTGCCAACCATCGTCGCGCCCATGGGCGGCCAGGCCATCGCCCACGTCAGCGCCGAAGCCGGCACCGCCCGCGGCGCGGCGGCGGCCGGCACGCTGCACACGGTCAGCACCGTCGCCACCCTGAGCCTGGAGGACGCGGCGCGCGCCGCCGATGGTCCGAAGTGGTTCCAGATCTACCTGACCCGGGACGACGGCTTCAATGCCGAACTGCTGCAGCGCGCCCGCGCCGCGGGCTACGGCGCCATCGTGCTCACCGTGGACGTGCCCATCGTCGGCAACCGGGAGCGCGACCGCCGCAACGGCTTCGTCTATCCGCCGGCCGCCGCGCCGCGCAACTTCCTCGACGCAGCGGGCCGCCTGCGCCCCATCGAGCGCGCCTTCCAGCCCCGCCTGGACGCGGACAGCATCGCCTTCGTGCGCCGCCACGGCGGCCTGCCGGTGGTGGTCAAGGGCATCGCCACCGCGGAAGACGCGCTGCTGGCCCTCGATGCCGGCGCCGCGGCGATCCAGGTTTCCAACCACGGCGGACGCCAGCTCGACGGCGCGCCGGCCGCCTTCACCGTGCTGCCGGAAGTGGCGGCCGCGGTGCAGGGCCGTGTGCCGCTGATCCTCGACGGCGGCATCCGCCGCGGGGCCGACGTGTTCAAGGCGCTCGCCAGCGGCGCCGACGTGGTCGCCCTCGGGCGGCCGGTGCTGTACGGCCTGGCGCTGGGCGGCTGGCAGGGCGTGCAGTCGGTGTTCCAGCATCTGGAGGACGAACTGCGCACCGTCATGCAGCTCGCCGGCGCCGCCACCGTGGCCGACATCCGGCGCACCCGGCTGTACGGATAAGCGCCCCTTTCCGATCTCCCCATTCCCGGCCCGGACCCATCCGCACCGGACAACCCGCAAACGGAGCAAGATTCATGACCATCCTCACCATTTCCGGCAGCCCTTCCGCCACCTCCCGCAGCCACCGCATCCTGCAGCACCTCGCCGCCGAACTGCGCGCCCGCGGCGAGCGCGTGGACAGCATCGCCGTGCGCGACCTGCCCCCCGCCGCGCTGCTGGCCGCCGACACCAGGGACCCGGCCATCGCCAAGGCCATCGGCCGCGTCGCGGAAGCCCGCGCGGTGATCGTGGGCACGCCGGTGTACAAGGCGTCCTATTCGGGCCTGCTGAAGACCTTCCTGGACGTGCTGCCCCAGGACGGCCTGGCCGGCAAGACCATCCTGCCGCTGGCCACCGGCGGCAGCCTGGCCCACACGCTGGCGCTGGACTACGCGCTGAAGCCGGTGCTCTCCGCCCTCGGCGCCCGGCATCTGCTCGCCAGCATCTACGTGGTGGACAGCCAAGTGAAGATCGACGGCGAACTGCTGGAACTGGACCAGGCGGTGGACGAGCGCATCGGCGAGGGCCTGTTCCGCCTGCAGGAAACGCTCTCCGTGCGCGAGCGCACCGCCTCGCCCCAGGTGCTGGACCACGTAGCGGCCGGCGACCGGGAACGCCCCACGGTGCGCTACAGCGCCTGAGACGGCTGGAAAGCCGTAGTTCTCATATATCGATAGCAACTTTATTCGATTGGTTAATTATCCAAAATCCCTAACATGGCGGATGTACCCGTGGGCGGCCACGGACCGGCCGCCGCACTTCAAGCGAGGAAAGACATCATGAGCCTGGAATTCATCGGTTTCATCGCCCCGACGGAAAGCAGCGAATCCCTGGCCCCGCGCGGCCCCAACGTGGACCCCGGCTTCATCAAGGCCTTCGCCCAGGCGCAGGAATACGGCGGCTTCGACAAGGCGCTGATCGCCGTCAACACCGCGTGGCCGGACTCCTTCGCCATCGGCGCCTGGGTGGCCGCGGCCACCGAGCGCCTGGGCATCCTGGTCGCCCACCGTCCCGGCTTCCAGGCCCCCACCTTCGCCGCCCGCCAGTTCGCCACGCTGGACCAGTTGAGCGGCGGACGCGCCTCCATCAACGTGATCACCGGCGGCGACGGCGGCGACCTGCAGCGGGACGGGGATTACCTCCCCCACGACGAGCGCTACACCCGCACCGACGAATACCTGGACGTGGTCAGGAAGGTGTGGACCAGCGACAAGCCCTTCGACCACGAGGGCCAGTACTACCGCATCCAGGACAACCACACCCTGGTCAAGCCGGTGCAGAAGCCGCACCTGCCGGTGTTCTTCTCCGGCGCCTCCGACGCCGCGGTGCGCGTCGCCGCCAAGCATGCGGACGTCTACATGATGTGGGGCGAGACCCTGGAGCAGATCCGCACCCGGGTCGCCCAGGTGCGTGCCGAAGCCGCCAAGTACGGCCGCGACAAGCACATCCGCTTCTCCATCTCCTTCCGCCCCATCCTCGGCGCCACCGAGGAGGAAGCCTGGGGGCGCGCGGCACGCATCCTCGCCAGCGCCAAGGAACTGATCAAGGCCGAGAGCCATGCCCGCTTCCGCGCCCACAACAAGAACGTGGGCTCCGAACGCCTGGTGGACCTGGCCCACGCCGGCAGGGTGCACGACAAGCGCCTGTGGACCGAGATCGCCGCGCTGACCGGCGCCACCGGCAACTCCACCTCCCTGGTGGGCACGCCGGACCAGGTCGCCGAAGCGGTGGCCGAGTACTACGACCTGGGCGTGGACACCTTCCTGTTCCGCGGCTACGACCCCCTGCGCGACGCGGTGGAATACGGCCAGGACCTGATTCCGCGCATCCGCGCCCTGGTCGCCGCACGGGAAACCGGCGGCCTGCGCAAGGTCGGCTGATGGGCGCCGTCGACACCGTCCTGCTCACGCCCGCGGCCCGCGCCGCGGCGCTGGTGGAGACCTTCGCCGGCCGCGCCGCGGCCAACGACCGGGACAACCGCCTGCCGCTGGAGAACATCGCCGACCTGCACGCCGCGGGCCTGCTCGGCCTGACCGTGCCGAAGAGCGAGGGCGGGCTGGGCGGGGGCCTCGCCGACGCGCTCGCGGTGATCACCACCGTGAGCCGCGGCGACGCCTCCACCGCGCTGCTGCTGTCCCTGCACTACCAGTGGCACGCGCTCATCGCCGCCTCGACCCGCTGGCCGGCCGCCCTGCGCGCCCGTGTGGGGCGCGTGGCGGTGGATGGCGGCCTCATCAACGCCCTGCGCGTGGAACCGGAACTCGGCACCCCGGTGCGCGGCGGCCTGCCCGCCACCCGCGCCCGGCGCGCCGACGGCGGCTGGCGCCTCAGCGGGCGCAAGATCTATTCGACCGGCGCCGCGCTGCTGCACCACGCCGTGGTGTGGGCGGCGGCGGACGCGGAGGATGGCGGCGAACCGCTGCTGGGCTACTTCCTGCTGCCGATGGACGCGGCAGGCATCGGCATCGTGCCCACCTGGGACCACCTGGGCATGCGCGCCACGGTCAGCGACGACGTGGTGCTGGACGACGTGCGGGTGCCGGCCGACCACGCCGTGGACCTGCGCCCGGCCGCCGAATGGGCCGCGCCCGACCCGCTCATCGCCACCTGGAACCCGGTGCTGATCTCCGCCGCCTACGCGGGCATCCCGGAAGCGGCGCGGGACTGGCTGGTGCAGTGGCTCAACGGCCGCACGCCCACCAACCTGGGCGCACCGCTCTCCAGCCTGTACCGCTTCCAGCAGGTGGTGGGCGAGATCGAGGCGCTGATCGCGGTCAACCGCCGCCTGCTGCAGCACGCCGCCGCCGACTTCGACGCCGGCCGGCCCGGCGACCCGGTGCGCGCGAGCATCGAGGCCGGGTTCGTCAAGCAGGCCGTCACCGGCAACGCCATCCGCGCCGTGGAACTGGCCGTGGAAGCGGCCGGCAACCCGGCGCTGATGCGCGCCAACCCGCTCGAACGCCTGCACCGGGACGTGCTCTGCAGCCGCATCCACTCGCCCCAGAACGACATGATCCTGATCCAGGCCGGCCGCGCCGCGCTCGGCCTGCTGTAACCGATACCGTTCGCCCTGAGCCTGTCGAAGGGCGATTGGCCCGCAATAGAGGGCTTCGACAAGCTCAGCCCGAACGGTGGCGAGCAGATCGAAGCTTTCCCAGGCAAACGCCACCGAAGGACCCCCATGAACGCCCCCGAACGCAACTTCACCCTCAACGAACCGGCCCCGCGCACCACCATCGAGGAAGAGCGCCGCTACCGCAAGGAACGCCTGGCCGCCACCTTCCGCCTGTTCGCGCGCCAGGGCTACGACCACGGCCTGGCCGGCCACGTCACCGCCCGCGACCCGGAATACCCGGACCGGTTCTGGGTCAATCCCTTCGGCAAGCACTTCGGCCGCATCCGCGTCTCCGACCTGCTGCTGGTGGACCACCAGGGCAACATCCTGGTGGGCGACCAGCCGGTGAACAAGGCCGCCTTCGCCATCCATTCGGCCCTGCACGCCGCGCGCCCGGACATCGTCTCCGCCGCCCACACCCACTCCACCTACGGCAAGGCCTGGTCCAGCCTGGGGCGGCTGCTCGACCCCCTGACCCAGGACGCCACCGCCTTCTACGGCGACCACGTGCTGTTCGACGACTACACCGGCGTGGTGTGGGACCAGTCGGAAGGCCAGCGCATCGCCGCCGCGCTGGGCAACAAGAAGGCCGCCATCCTGCGCAACCACGGCCTGCTCACCACCGGCCCGTCGGTGGAGGCCGCGGCGTGGTGGTTCATTTCCATGGACAACGCCGCCCACACCCAACTGCTGGCCGAAGCCGCCGGCACGCCGAAGCCCCTGTCCCACGAGGTGGCCAGCCTCACCGCCGGCCAGGTGGGCGGACACCGCAGCGCGGCGCTGGGCTTCCACAGCCTGTGGGAGGCGCTGGTGGAAGAGGAACCGGACTTCCTGGATTGAGGCAGGGAGAAACGACACGATGAGCACCGCTTTCGGCAAGGGCACGCTGTGCATCCAGGCCGGCTACAGCCCCGGGGTGGGCGAGCCCCGCATCCTGCCCATCGTGCAGAGCACCACCTACAAGTACGACGACATCGAGCACGTGCGGCGGGTGATGACGCTGCAGGAGTTCGGCTTCAAGTACAGCCGCACCGGCAACCCCACCGTGGCCGGCTTCGAGCAGAAGATGGTGGCCCTGGAAGGCGGCACCGCCGCGGTGGCGACCGCCTCGGGCCAGGCCGCCAACCTGCTCGCGCTGACCAACATCTGCCGCGCCGGCGACCACATCCTGGCGCCGGCCACGCTGTACGGGGGTTCGTACTCGCTGCTGCACACCACGTTGCCCAAGTTCGGCATCGAGGCCACCCTCTTCGACCCGCAGGCCAGCCCCCGCGCCATCGCCCGCCTGGTGCGGCCCAACACCCGCGTGCTGTTCGGCGAGACCATCGGCAACCCGGGCCTGAACGTGCTGGACTTCGCCAAGCTGTCCGCGCTGGCGCGCCGCTTCGACCTGCCCTTCGTGGTGGACAACACGCTGGCCACACCGCTGCTGTGCAACCCGCTGCGCCACGGGGCGAACATCGTCACCCACTCGGCCACCAAGTACATCGACGGCCACGCCACCAGCGTGGGCGGCATCGTCATCGACGGCGGCAACTACGACTGGAACAACGGCAAGTTCCCCGACTTCACCGAACCGGACCCCAGCTACAACGGCGTCAGCTACACCGGGCAGTTCCCGAACTCGCCCTTCCTGATCAAGGCGCGGGCGCAGATCCTGCGCGATTTCGGCGCCTGCCTGAACCCGCACAACGCCTTCTTCTTCAACCTGGGGCTGGAAACCCTGCACCTGCGCATGGAACGCCACGGCGCCAACGCGCTGGCCCTGGCGCGCTTCCTGGAAAAGCATCCGCAGGTCGCGTGGGTCAACTACCCCGGCCTGAACCCGGCGGGCCGGCGGCGCATCGCCCGCCATTTCAACGCCCGCAACGGCAGCGGCGTGCTCACCTTCGGCCTGCGCGGCGGGCTCCCGGCCATCGACCGCTTCGTCAAGCGGCTGCGGCTCGCGGCCCTGGTCATCCACGTGGGCGACGCCCGCAGCTCGGTGCTGCATCCCGCGTCCAGCACCCACGCCCAGCTCGACGAGGAACAGCAACGCAGCGCCGGCATCGCGCCGGAGATGATCCGCGTCTCGGTGGGCATCGAGGACACCGCCGACATCGTCGCGGATTTCGCCCAGGCCCTGGCTACGGACCCGACCCCATGAACAAACCCTTCGAAAACGTGGCCGCCACCGGCGCGGCCCTGCGCCTGAACATCGACGGCGCGCACTATCTCGGCCTCGCCGCGGCGCCCGAGCGCATCGCCCGGCGCCTGTCCATCGCGGTCAGCCCGCGCGCCTACCTGCCCGAGATCGACGACCTGCGCAGCGACTGGGTAGCCAGCGTGGCCGTGCCGGCCTTCAAGCTGGTCCGCCAGCGCCAGGGCGTGCAGCCCGCCTTCTGCGCCATCGGCACCGGCGTCGGCCTGGACGCCCTGTCCGCCATCGAGACCCTGGGCGCCACCCGGGTCGGCATCACCGACGTGCACGAGGAAGTGGTCGCCGCCGCCCGCGCCAACATCCTCGCCAACCTGCAGCCCACCCATCCCGTCCGCGTCGAATCCGGCCACGGCGACCTGTTCGAGCCCCTGCGCGACCTGCGTCCGCGCTACGACCTGATCTACGAGAACCTGCCCAACATCCCCATCGAGGACGCCGAGCGCATCGCCCACGCCCGCACCAGTTCCAGCCACCTGCCGCCCCGCACGGAAGAGATCCCGGCGCTGGTGCGCGCGCAACTGCTGTCCCTGCACTACCTCGCCCTGCAGCAGGCCCACGACTTCCTCGAACCCGGCGGCGCCGTGCTTTCCATGCTCGGCAGCCGCATCCCGCTCGCGGTGTACGAGGAGATGGCGCGCCTGGCCGGCCATCGCGGCGAAATCTACACCTACGGCTGGAAGCTCCAGGCCGACGCGGAAGCCGTGCTCCAGGGCCACGCCGCCCAGCAGCGCGCCGGCTACGGGCCCTTCCACTTCTACCGGGCCGGGCACCTGGCCGACGCCTTCGCCGGCGTGGATCTGGCCACCTCGGGCGAACAGGCCCACGCCATCGAGGCCCGCCTCGCCCCCGCCCGCCTGGACCCGCAGCAGGCCTGGGACGCGCTGCAGCGCGGCGAGCCCATCGGCCACACCTTCGTCGTGCTGCGCTCCCGACCGGAGCGCAGCGCATGAGCACGTATTCGCTATCGCACGCCGCCGCCGCGGTCCAGGTCCTGCGCCGCCACCTGGAGCGGCGCGCGCCCGGCGACGACGCCCTCGGCCACGAGCTGGCCGGCATCCTGCACCACCTGCGCGAAGTCGGGTTCGGCGACGGCCTCGCCCACGGCAGCGGCCATCCGGTGGCCGCGCTGCTGGATGGCGAGCTGCCGTCCCGCAACGGCCGCGTGGCCGACGTGGTGGCCGCCTTCCGCCCCCTCTTCGCCGCCCTGCCCTGGCGCTACGGCTACACCCCGCGGCCCGACTTCCCCGGCCTGGAAACGCGCATGGCGTGGGCCGAGCTGGTCGGACCGCTGGCCCCCTTCCGCAGCGACCGCGCATGCCTGGGCCTGACCTTCATCGCCCCCCGCACGCGCTACCCGGAGCATTTCCACCCGGCGGTGGAAACCTACTTCGTCCTCAGCGGCACCGCCCGCTGGACCGCCGCCGGCGTCACCCACGAACGCGTGCCCGGAGACTGGGTCCTGCACCCCTCGGACATCATCCACGTCATGGAAACCGGCGACGAACCCCTGCTGGCCGCCTACACCTGGAGCGGGGACATCGTCTCGCCGTCGGTCTATCCGCAGGCGGCAGAAGTCAGCTATCAACCCGGCAACTGAATACACCACAACCGTTCGGGCTGAGCTTGTCGAAGCCCGCTTGATGCAACGCCCTTCGACAGGCCTGTCCTGAGCGAAGCCGAAGGGCTCAGGGCGAACGGTGTTGCCTGAATGGTTGCCGGGTTAATAGTCATCCCCTTCGCCCGCGACGGTGACGAAGCCCATCTTCCTCACACCCGCGTTGCGCGCCGCCGCCATCACCTGGGCCAGCCGCTCGTAGCGCGTGGCGCGGTCCGCGCGCAGGTGCAGCTCCGGCTGCGGCTGCGCGGCGGCGGCCTGCGCCAGCCGGGCGTCGAGCACCTCCGCGGGCAGTTCCTCGCCGTTCCAGTACAGCCTGTCCTGCGCGTCGAGCGCGAGCGTCACGGTTTCCGGCCGCTCCGGGTCCGCCGTGGCGGCGGCCTGGGGCAGGTCGATGCGCACCGCGTGGGTGAGCAGGGGCGCGGTGATCATGAACACGATCAGCAGCACCAGCATCACGTCGATCAGCGGCACCATGTTGATCTCGCGCACGGGCTCCGTCCCGCTGCCGGGACCCAGACCGCCGAACGCCATCAGTCCTGCCCCCGCGGGGTACGGACGGGTGCGGCGGCGAGCCGCGCGCCGGTGGTCAGCCAGGCATGCAGATCGTGGGCGAAGGCGTCGAGTTCGGACAGTTCCAGGCGGTTCGCCCGGCTGGCGGCGTTGTACGCCAGCACCGCCGGGATCGCCACGAACAGGCCGAAGGCGGTCATGATCAGCGCCTCGCCCACCGGCCCGGCCACCTTGTCCAGCGTCGCCATGCCGGAAACGCTGATGTTCACCAGCGCATGGTAGATGCCCCACACGGTGCCGAACAGGCCGATGAAGGGCGCCGTGGAGCCGATGGACGCGAGCGCGGTCAGGCCGGATTCCAGGTGCGCGGTGGAAGCGGCGATGGAGCGGCGCAGCGCGCGCACGAGGAATTCGTCCGCATCCAGGGTCGCGGCCAGCGTCCGTGAATCCACGGGGCGGCCCAGATGCTCGGCCGCCGCCACGCCCTGGCGGGCCAGGGCCGCGAAGGACGAATGCCGCGCCTCGGCGTCGAGCACCGCCAGCGCCGCGCCCAGCGAGGTTTCCGCCCAGAAGCGGTCCACCGCGCGGACGCTGCGCCGGCCGCGCACCGAGTGCAGCACGCGCAGGCCGATCAGGTACCAGCTCAGGACCGACATCGACAGCAGCATCGCCGCCACCGCGCGGATCGCCGCGTCCGACTGCGCCCACAGGTGGGCCAGGCCAAAAGAACCGCTTTCCATGCTCAACGTGCTCCAAGTCTGAAGATGATGGGAACCAGGACGGCCGCCTCCACGGCCCGGCCGCCCCGCCGCGCGGGGACGAAGCGCCAGCCGGCCACCGCCTCGCGCGCCGCCCGGTCCAGGTGCTCGGAACCCGAGCCGGCGACGACCTCGATGCGCAGCGGCCGCCCCTCGGCGGACACGGCGACCCGCAGCGTGACCTGTCCTTCGTGCCGCTGCCGGCGAGCGGGCAGCGGGTAGGCCGGCGCGGGATTGCTCAGGTAGTCGGCGTCGAAGCGCGGCGCCACCAGGGCCTCGTCCGCCGGCGTGCCGCGAGCGGACGGCACGCCGCCGCCGGCGGGGGCCGGCGCGGCATCCGCCGCGGCGGGCGCCGGTGCCGCCTCCTCCGGCGGGGCGGCGGAATCGGCCGCCGTCAGTGCGGTCGGCGAAGGCGTCTCCACCGCCTCCGCCTGCTTTTCCACCTTCGCCTCCGGCTTCCGCACCGGGGCCGGTGCCCGTTTCCGCGGCGGGGTCGCCACCGCCCGGGGTTCGGGCGGAGCCGGCGCGGCGGCTGGCGGTGCCGGGGCGGGAGCCGGCGTGGGCGCGGGCAGCGGGGCGGAGATCAGCGCAACCTCAATCACGCTGCTCTCCCCCGCCGTCTGCCGCTCCGGCCACGTGGCGAGGATCGCCAGCAGGCCGGCACCGTGCAGCGCCAAGGCCAGCAGGGCGGCCAGACAGCGTCCGGCGGCCCTCACCTCCCCCGCGCGCCGCAAGCCGTACCGCGAGTGCGGCGCGCGACCGTCTTCCCGCGGCGGTGCTCCGCCCGCGGGGGCGTTGCCACCGACGGGCGCAGCCCGGCCTTGCCCGGCAACGAAACCCCCGCCTGCCGGCATCTCAAAGATCGGCAATGCGTGCGTGCCCATCGGCAAGCTCCAGTACCCTGGTATGGAAAGCCGCGAGGCTTTCGCGGTGGGCCACGCTGACCACGGTCAGGCCGGGCAGGCGCTCGATCAGCAGCCGGTACAGCAGCGCCTCGTTGCGCGGGTCGAGGGAGGCCGTGGCCTCGTCGAGGAACAGCCAGTCCGGCTTGTGCAGCAGCACGCGGGCGAAGGCCAGGCGCTGCTGTTCGCCGGGCGACAGGCGCTTGGTCCAGTTGTCGTGCACGTCCAGCTCGTCGGCCAGGGATTCGAGGCGCACCGCGCGCAGCACCTCGATGCACTCGCCGATGCCGAACCACTGCTCGTCGCTGGGATAGCACAGGCAGGCGCGCAACGAACCGATGGGCAGATAGCTCTGCTGGGGCAGGAACATCTCCCGCCCCGCCGGCATGGCGATCTCGCCGCTGCCGTGGGGCCACAGCCCGGCCAGGGCGCGCAGCAGGGTGCTCTTGCCGACGCCGGAGGGGCCGCGGATCAGCCAGCGTTCGCCGGCGCGCATCTCCAGGTCGTCGATGTGCGCCAGCGGCGTGCCGTCCGGCAGCCGCAGGTTCAGCGCGGCGACCCGCAGGCTGTCCGGCCGCGGACTGCGCGCGAGGGCGATGCCGCTTTGCTCGGGCTCACCCATCGCCGCCTCGAATTCGAGCAGGCGCTGGAAGGCCGAGCGCAGCAGGGCCAGATCCTTGTAGGCGAAGATGAACCAGGACAGCGCCCCGCGCACGCGGGAGAAGGACAGCGTCAGTTGTTGCACCGCGCCCAGCGTGATAGCCCCGGCGAAGTAGCGCGGGCCGATGATCAGCAGCGGCAGGAAGGCGCCGAGCTCGATGTAGCTTTCGTGGAACAGGGTGATGCGCTTGGTGTAATCCATGATGCGCCGCCAGTTCTCGCGGATGGTCGTGAACGCGGCGCGCAGGCGCACGGTCTCGGCGCGGCCGCCGGAATAGAAAGCGATCTGCTCGGCGTTCTCGCGCACCCGCATCATCAGGTAGCGGAAATGCGCCTCGCAGCGCTGCTGGTGGTAATCCACCCGCACCAGCGGATGGCCGATCTTCTCCAGCAGCAGCGAGCCGAGCAGCGCGTAGAGCACCGCCACCCACAGCAGGTAGCCGGGAATCTCGATGCCGATGCCGCCCAGGGCAAAGGACAGGCTGCCCGACAGGCTCCACACGATCGCCGAGTAGGAGAACAGCTTGACCAGGCTGTCGAGCATGCCCAGCGACAGGCGCAGGCTGTCGCTCGCCAGCAGTTGCAGGTCCTCGCCGATACGCTGGTCCGGGTTGTCGATGCCGCCGGCGCGAGCGATGCGGTAGAACGCCCTGTCATCCAGCCAGCGGCCGACGAAGACCTCGGTCAGCCAGGCCCGCCAGCGCATTTCCAGCATCTGGAAGAACCAGATGCGCGCGGTGTCGAACACGCTGCTAAAGCAAATTATGACCACGAAAACCCACATCAGTTGCCAGAACGCGCCGACATCGTGGGCCGCCAGCGCATCCCAGTAGTCGCGCTGCCAGTAGGTGACGCGCACCGCGACATAGGTGCGCAGCAGATCGGTGGCGATGATCAGCGCGAGCAGCGCCCGCGCCGGCCAGCGGTCCTCCGACACCCAGTAGGGCCGCAGCAACTGCCAGGCGCCGCCGAGCCACTGGCGCAGCGGCCGCCGCGCGACGTCGGCGGCCGCTGCGGGCTGGACCATGTCGGCCCCGCCCCGGTCGTTGCCGATCACGTTTTCAGTACTGGGCACGGAGCGTCAGCAGGAAATTGCGCGGTTCACCGTAGAAGTTGTACATGCTCGGGGTACCGACGGAAGCGTAGTACTTACGGTCGAGCAGGTTGTTGACCAGCAGGCTCAGCGAGTAGGTCTTGTCGATCTGGTAGGCGATGCGCCCATTCACCACGCCGTAGCCGCTGTTCAGCAGCTCGTCGCGCCAGCCGCGCGAGCTTTGCGCCTTGCTCTGCGCCAGCAGGCCGAGACCGACGCTGACGCCGGCCAGGTCGCTGTCCGGGGCGAAGCGGTAGTTGGCCCACAGCTTGAACTGATGTTTGGGGGATGCGATGGAGTAGTCCTTCCCCTGGTTGTTCCGATCCTTCAGGTAGCGCGTGGTCAGGCGGGTATAGCCGGCAACGAGGTCCAGGCCCGGCAGGGGCGAACCGCTGACTTCGGCCTCCCAGCCCTTGCTCTCGATCTCACCGGCATTGAGGTAAAAGTTGTCGGTCGGGCGATCGGGGTCGGCATAGGCGCGGTCCTTGTCGCGGATGTTGAAGAGGGCCAGCGATGCGGCAAGCTTGCCGTCGAAGAACTCTGCCTTGCTGCCTAGTTCGTACTGGTGGCCGGTGCGCGGTTCCAGCGTGCCGCCGTCGGCCTTCAACTGGGTCTGCGGTACGAAGATGCTCGTGTAGCTGCCGTACAGCGTAACGTACCGGTTCAGGTCGAAGAGCAAGGCGCCATAGGGCGTGATCTCGTCGTCGGCCTCGGCGCCATCGCGCCATGCGGTCGGCGTCGAGGGCGCCCGGTTGCGGGTCTTGGCCTTGAACGTCGTGGTGCGCGCACCCAAGACCAGGGTCACGGGGTCCGCCACGCTCAGACGCAGTTGGGAGTAGAGGCCGTGCTGGGCCGTTTCGCTCTCGCTGCCGGAGGCGTAATTGATGGTCGGCTCGATCAGGCTGCTGGTGTCGCCGAAGGGAATGTTGGTGAAGTTGGGGCCGTTGCCGAATTTCCCCTTGCTGTTGTAGACCTCCGTATTCCAGCCGACGAGGAAGTTGTGGGTCCGCCCCAGGAACTCGAACGGGCCGCTGGCATACAGGTCCAGGCCGTCGCGGGTGTAGTGATAGTCGCCGCGGAAGCTTCTGTAATCGACGAGATTGGTGACCGGGTGCACGCCCGTGGAAGTGAAGGCGTACTTGTAGTACTGGTTCTGCTTCCGATGATTGACGACCGCCTTGGCCACCCAGCCGTTGTCGAAGCGGTGCTCGGCACCGGCCGTGGTTTCCTCAGTCTGATAGCGCATCCTGCCCCAGTCCGGAGCGTTGAACGTGGAGCGCGGCACATCCAGCAGCGGATACACTCCGTTGCCGTCCGGGTTCCTGGAGGCGGGCAGGCCGGACCACGGCGCATCCACGTCCTGGTCCTGCGCGACGAAGGACAGGGACAGGGTCGTCCGCGGCGTGACGTCGTATTCGAAAGCGGCCAGGCCCAGCCATTTTTTGCTCTGCGTATGGTCGTAGAAATAGCGGCGGTCCTCGTTCGAGACCACCAGCCGCCCGCGCAGGGTCTTGTCCTGGTTCAGCGGCCCGGTGACATCGCCCGCGGCGCGGTAGTTGTCCCACGATCCCGCGCTCGCTTCCCACGAGAAGCCGAACTTGTCCTGCGGCCGCTTCTTGACGAAGTTGACCACGCCGCCGGGTTCGCCCGAGCCGCGCAGAACGCCCGCCGGCCCGCGCAGCACCTCAATGCGTTCATAGGCAGCCAGGTCGAGCTGGTGCGAGGGGGTCATGCCGTTGTAGGAGGGTACGCCGTCATACATGACGCCGAGCCCGTAGCCGCGGACGAAATACTGGTTGTTCACCGTATCGTTGGCGATGACGTTGACGCCGGTCACCTGGCGCATCGCCTCGGTGATGGTGACCATGTCCTGGTCGTCCATCTGCTTGCGGGTCAGCACGGAGACCGACTGGGGAATCTCCCGTGCCGTCAGGGGCACCTTGCCGACCGAGGCCCTTTCCACGTAGCCCCCCACCGCCTCGTCCTCGACCAGGACCGGCGCGAGCAGCTTGGGCGCGCTCCCGTCCGCCTTTTCATCCGTCCCGTCCGTCGATTGGGCCAGGCCGGCCTGGGCCTGCGCCATCAGCAGCATGGCTGCGACGATGCGCAGGCGCGGCAGCGCGCAATGGCGACGAACGGATTCCCCTTTGGATGCTTTCTTGTACTGCATGAGCTACTCCCTGAACATGTTTGCGTACATGCGGCACGGCTCCCCGCCGCGCCGCATGCCGGTTGCAACGCGGCCTACCCCACCACGGAGAAGCCGCTGTCCTCGATGCGTTGCCGGATGGCCTGCGGATCGACCCGCCGTTCGTCGAAATCCACCGTGACGCGGCGGGTTTCGAGCACGGCTTCGGCGGCATGGATGCCGTCGCTTTCCTCCAGCACGCGCTTCAGGCGCCCGGAGCAACCACCACATTTCATGCCATCCACGGTCAGCACTATCGAACTCATATGAATCCCCCCGTCATGTTTCTGCGTTGATGAAACCACCATGCCTCCCGACCTGCCGAAGCGCGTGCGGGCGACGGGCGGCCCGCTCATCCCTTGTCCGCATCGGAACGCCCTGCAGCGCCGTTACCGCAGCAGGACGATCCGGCGGCCGCCGTGCCGGAACCTTGTTCCTCGGCCCGTATGTCGGCCAGGATCGGGCAGCACTCCGGGGAACCGCTGCCCGGGCAGGCGGCCACCAGTCGCGTCAGCCGCTGGCGGATGGTGTCGAGGTGGGCGATCTGCCGCTCGATTTCCGCCAGGCGTGCGCTGGCCCTGGCCTTGACGCCTTGCACGCCGTGCTCGGGATCGGCCGAGAAGTTCAGCAGATCGGCGATCTCGTCCAGGCTGAACCCCAGTTCCTTGGCGCGCAGGATGAAGCGCACGCGCTTGACCGCCTCGTCGTCGTACTCGCGGTAACCGGACGAGCGCCGCCGCGCCGCCGGCAACAGCCCCTCGCGCTCGTAGAAGCGCAGGGTGTCGACCGGCACGCCCGTCTCGCGGGACAGCGTGCCGATCGTGAAGTGGGACGTGGCGTGGCGAATATTCATGGGATCCAGCGTAAGAACTGACCGAACTCCAGAGTCAACAACCGATTCCTGCTAAGCAAATCAGCCGGACTCCCCTTTGCACCGCGGGCAATGCCGCCCGTGCGGCGCCGGCGGAAACGGCGTGCACGAACCGGTCGCCGCGGCGCATGGCTGCGCGGATGCGCACCGGCCATGGGGCCGGCGGCATCAGTGGAACGGGCGAAGGAAAGGCGTCAGGAGATGACGGGAGGTCCGCGCGGCGGCGGACGCAGCAGTGCCGGGGAAGGCAGTGCGGAGACGGACGGCAGGCCCGCCCGCACCGGCCCGGCAGCGGCCGGGACGGCCGCCTGTGCGGTGGGCGCGGGCAGCGGCGCGGACAGCGTGGCCGCGCACACCGCGCAGTACGTGCCGCCGGCCAGGCGCGTGCCCTCTTCATCGCCGGGGGACGACGCGGCGAACGGAAGATCGGCGGCACCGTACTGGATGCCGCTGGGCGAGCAGATGTCGGCCCAGGCTGCGGGGCTTGCACCCAGCATGCGGGCCCAGTGCTGGGCCGCGGCGAAACCCAGCAGCCAGTGCGCGAGGACGGCAAGCAGCGCCAGCCTGAAGGCCAGCCGCCATTGCCGGGAAGTCAGTGCGCCGCTCGGTTTCACGGACGCAAGGATAGCAAGGACGCGCCCTCGGAAGCATTGAGCTGGATCATGTCACGACACGGATTGGGGCAACGGCGGCGCCGCGGCGAGGGGAATGGCCGCGCCGCGTGCCTCGATGGCGGCGGCCGCCTCCAGGCACAGGTCTTCGCGGAAGCGCCCGGCGACGATCTGCACGCCGACCGGCGTGCCGTCCCGCAGCAGGCCGGTGCTCAGGGTCAGGGCCGGCAGGCCGGTGACGGGCAGGGCGATCATCGGCAGTTGCGCGTTCCACACGCGGCGGTAGGCTTCCGGGCCCTGCAGGTCGAGGCCGTCGGGGAAGGGCAGCTCGGCGGAGTTGGGCAGCAGCACGACCGGATAGCGTTCGACGAACAGCGCCCACGCCCGCGCGACGATCTCCCGCCGGGTGAGGGCCCGGGCGTAGTCCTGCAGTCCGAGGCCGCGGATGAAGTCCTCCTGCCCGGCCAGTGCGTCGATGGCGCCCGGATCGCCTTCGCGCCGCGCGGCGGCGAGCAGGTTGTCGTAGTCGCCGCCCATCCACAGGGCGATCTGGATGGGCACCGCCTCGCGCAGGGGCGGCAGGGCGTCCACCTCGTCCACGGTCCAGCCGGCGTCGCGCAGCTTGTCGGCCGCGTCGAGCAGCGCGGCGCGGATCTCCGCGGCCGTGTCCATGCCGTCCGGGGCCAGGCACAGCGCGGCGCGGTGCGGCACGGGCGGCCCCTGCAGCGGCGCCGGCACCCACCAGGGATCGCGGACGTCGGGGCGGGCCATGGCATGCAGGCCCAGGCGGAGGTCGGCGACGGTGCGCGCCAGCGGCCCGGATACGGCCATGATCTGCACACCGATGCTGCGCCCCTGGACGGCGGTGGCGTTATGCACCGCGACCCGGCCCGGCGTCGGCCGCAGGCCGTGCACGCCGCTGGCGTAGGCCGGGTAGCGGATCGATCCGGCGATGTCGCTGCCGTGCGCGATGGCGCCGATGCCCACCGCCAGCGCCGCCGCCGCGCCGCCCGAGGAGCCGCCCGGCGTCAGCGCCGGATTGCGCGGGTTGCGGGTGGCGCCGTGCAGCAGATTGTCGGTGAACCAGCGGTAGCTGAAGGCCGGCGCGTTGCTGCGCCCCAGCGGCACGGCGCCGGAGGCCAGCAGACCATCCACCACCGGGTTGTTCTCGCGGGCGACGAGGTCGCGCTGGGTCCGCAGGCCGTTGGAGGTGGCGTAGCCCGCCTGGTCCAGGTTGATCTTGATGGTGACCGGCACGCCGGCCAGCGGGCCGACCGCCTCGCCCCGCGCCAGGGCCCGGTCGACGGCACGGGCGCGGGCCAGGGTTTCCTCCGGGCGGTGCTCGACGATGGCGTTGATGGCCGGGTTGGCCTCCTCCAGGCGCGCCAGTGCCGCCGAAGCGATCGCTTCGGCGCTGACGTCCCGGCGATGGACCAGGGCGGCGATTTCGGCGGCGGACAGGCGCCAGAGATCCGGATGGGTGGACATGCCGTTTCCTCGCCGGCTCCGCCGGCGGGCACCGCCGTCAGCGCGGGGTAGCCAGCGCTACCTCGTTGGACTTGAACACCGCCAGCACCTCGGCGCCGACTTCCAGCGCGTGCTCCTGCAGGTTGCGCGCGGTGAGCGTGGACACGACCGTGCCGGGGTTGCCGAACACGTCGGTAACCGCGACCTCCACTTCGGCCAGCACGTCGCCGACGCGGATCGCGCTCACCCGGCCGCGGATCTGGTTGCGCGGGTTGAGCGCCTGCACGGCCAGCAGGCGGTCGAGCACGCGGCCTTCGAGGGCGGCGAAGGCGGCGTCGCCGCGGGAGCGCGGGCGTGCCAGATCCACGGCCTGGTCCAGCGCGATGCGGCCGTCCTCGATCAGCACGATGCGGTCCGCCAGGGCGACCGCCTCGCTGACGTCGTGGGTCACCAGCACCGCGGTGAAGCGATGCTCGCGCCAGATCTGCTCGATCAGGCGGTGCATCTCGATGCGGGTCAGCGCGTCCAGGGCGCCCAGGGGTTCGTCCAGCAGCAAGAGGCGCGGGCGGTGTACCAGCGCGCGCGCCAGGGCCACGCGCTGGCGCTGGCCGCCGGAGAGCTGGCTGGGCCATTCGTCCGCGCGGTCGGCGAGGCCAACCTGGGCCAGGGCTTCCAGGGCCAGGGCGCGCACGGTGGCACGGCGGCCGGGCAGCCCCAGGGCCACGTTGTCGGCCACGCTCTGCCAGGGCAGCAGGCGGGCGTCCTGGTACATGATGCGCACGTCTTCCTTGAGGCTCGCAAGCGCACGGCCGTCGGACTCGATGCGGCCGCCGTCGGCCGCGTCCAGCCCCGCCAGCAGGCGCAGCAGCGTGCTCTTGCCGCAGCCGCTCTTGCCCACCACGGTGACGAATTCGCCGGCCGCGAAGGAGATGGAGAGATCGTCCAGCACCACGCGTTCGCCGAAGCGGCGCTGCACGGCGTCCAGTTGCAGGGCCAGCCCGCTGGCGGGACGAGTGGTGGAAAGAGCGGTGGAAAGGGTGGCGGACTCGGCCACGCGGGCGAGTTCTTCCTGGTTGGGGGCGGTCATCGTCGTCGTTTCTCCTTCATGCCGGCTGGAAGCCGGTGTTCCAGCGCAGCCAGCGCCGCTCCAGGGCGCGGGCGGCCACGTCGGCGGCCTTGCCCAGCAGGGCGTAGAGCAGGATCGCCAGCACCACCACGTCGGTCTGCAGGAACTCGCGCGCGTTCATCGCCATGTAGCCGATGCCGGAGGTGGCGGAGATGGTCTCCGCGACGATCAGCGTCAGCCACATGAAGCCCAGCGCGTAGCGCACGCCCACCAGGATGTTGGGCAGCGCGCCGGGCAGGATCACGCGGCGGAAGAGCTGCCAGTTCGAGAGGCCGTAGGAGCGCCCCATCTCCACCAGCCCGGCGTCCACCGAGCGGATGCCGTGGAAGGTGTTCAGGTAGATGGGGAACAGCGTGCCCAGCGCGACCAGGAACAGCTTGCCGCCCTCATCGATGCCGAACCACAGGATCACCAGCGGGATCAGCGCCAGGTGCGGCACGTTGCGCACCATCTGGATGGAGGTATCGAAGAGCTGCTCGAAGACGCGGAAGCCGCCGTTGAGCAGGCCGAAGGCCAGCCCCAGGCCGCCGCCGATGGCGAAGCCGATGGCCGCCCGCACGAAGCTCGCCCACAGGTGGACGAAGAGTTCTCCGCTGGCGGCCAGCTCCCAGCCGGCGCGCAGTACATCGAAAGGCGCCGGCGCCACGCGGGTGGACAGCCATCCCAGTTGGGCGGCCAGTTGCCACACCACGAGCAGGCCGATGGGCACCGCCCACGGCAGCAGTTGGCGGGCGCCGCGGCGCCAATTGACGTTTGCACTCACTGCACCATCCCCCGGCGTCAGAACGCGCGCTCTTCGCCCACCGTCACGCGGTGCAGCAGGCGGTGCTGCGGGGCGTAGTCGGCGACCGCGTAGTGCACGGTGGCGCGGTTGTCCCAGATCGCCACGGTGTCCTTTTCCCAACGCAGGCGGGCATGGAAGTCCGGGCGGGTGAAGCGGGCGAACAGCAGGTTCAGCAACTGGTCGCTCTCCTGGCGCGGCAGGCCCTTGATGTGGCTGGTGAAGTTGGGGTTCACGTACACCAGCTTCCGGCCCGTGACCGGGTGGGTGCGCACCACCGGATGCACCACCGGCAGGTGTTCGGCGCGCGCCTTGCGGTACAGCGCCTCGCCGTCCGGCTGGGACAGGAAGAAGCGCGGCCAGCCGCTGTGCTCGAAGGAATGCACGCCTTCCAGCGTCTCCAGGTAGGAACGCAGTTCGGCCGGCAGCGAATCGTAGACGCGCGTGGCGCTCGACCACACGGTGTCGCCGCCCACGGCCGGGATCACGCGGGAGTAGAGCACCACCGCGGTAGGCGGGTTGGCCTGGAAGGTGATGTCCGCATGCCAGGCGTCGGTGCCGTAGCGATGGCCGCCGGGCTTCGATTCGATCAGCTCGATCAGGTTCTGGGTCTCGTGGCGGGGGAAAAAGGCCTTGGCCTTGTCCGGATCGCCGAAGATGCGCGCCACCTGGACGTGCCGCTCGGGGGTCAGGGTCTGGCGGCGCAGGAACAGCACCTGGAATTCCGCCAGCGCCCGGCGCAGCTCGTCGGCCAGCGCAGTGTCCGCGCCCAGGGACAGGTCCAGGCCGTGGATCACGGCGCCGATGTTGGGGGTGTAGGGTTCGAGGTCCAGCAGCTTGTAGCCGGGGACGGGGTTTTCACGAACGGACATGGGGTGCTCCTTGGGTTCATGACGTACTCCCCCCTTCAAGGGGGTGAAGCAGGGGTTTCGGCAGGCATGCTTGCCGCCTGCTGAACGACGGAGCGAAGCGCAGGCTCCCGGGTTGGGGTGGGGATGGGTTTCTTGCGGTGCTGAACCGAAACCCATCCCCCTCCTAACCTCCCCCTTGAAGGGGGAGGAACTAAGGCGCCGGCACCTCGGGAGCCCCTAGCTCTGCGCCGCCTTCGGAAAGCGGTCGTGGGCGACGATCTCGCCGAAGGGGCTGACCAGCTTGGGCGTGCGCAGCCCGACCACGTTGTCCCCGCTGCCGGCCAGGGGCAGGTGCGGGAACACCAGTTCGGCGAAGCGGTAGGCTTCCTCCAGGTGGGGGTAGCCGGACAGCACGAAGGTGTCGGCGCCGATGGCGGCGTATTCCTTGAGCCGTTCGGCGATGATCTTGCCGTCGCCCACCAGGGCGGTGCCGGCCCCGCCGCGCACCAGGCCGACGCCGGCCCACAGGTTGGGGGAGACTTCCAGCTTGTCGCGCCGCCCGCCGTGCAGTTCGCGCATGCGGCGCTGGCCTTCGGAGTCCATGCGCCCCAGGGTCTGCTGCGCGCCGGCGATGGTTTCGTCGTCCAGTTCGCTGATCAGGCGGTCGGCCGCGGCCCAGGCCTCGGCCTCGGTCTCCCGCGGGATCACGTGCAGGCGTACGCCGAAGCGCACCTGGCGGCCTTCCTTCTCCGCGCGCTTCTTCACGTCGGCGAACTTGCGCGCCACCTCGTCGGGCGGCTCGCCCCAGGACAGATACAGCTCCACGTGCTTGGCCGCGGTGTCGTGGGCGCGGTCCGAGGAGCCGCCGAAGAACAGCGGCGGATGGGGCTGCTGCACCGGCGGGAAGAGCTGGCGCGCGCCCTTGACCTGAACGTGTTTGCCGTCGAAATCCACCGTCTCGCCGGACAGCACGCGCTTCCACACTTCGATGAACTCGTCGGCGTGGTCGTAGCGCTCGTCGTGGCCGAGGAAGATGCCGTCCCCGGCCAGGTCGTCCGCGTCGCCCCCGGCCACGATGTTCACCAGCAGCCGCCCGCCGGAGAGGCGGTCCAGCGTCGCCGCCTGGCGCGCGGCCACGGTCGGCGAGATGGTGGCCGGGCGCAGCGCCACCAGGAACTTCAGCCGCTTGGTGACCGGGATCAGGCTGGAGGCGACGATCCACGAATCCTCGCAGAAGCGCCCGGTGGGGATCAGCACGCCGCCGTAGCCCAGGTTGTCCGCGGCCTGGGCCACCTGCTGCAGGTAGGCCTGGTCCACCACGCGCGCCTCCTTGGCGCTGCCCAGATAGCGACCGTCGCCGTGGGTGGGCAGGAACCAGAAGACGTTCAGCTTCTTGTCGCTCATGTCGCGCGCTCCCACCTCAGTTCTTCTTCTGCCCGGCCGTGGCAGCCACGTCCAGCTTCTTCGGCTGCCACACCACGGAGGCCACGTCGAGCTTCTTCGGGATCAGCTTCAGCTCGAAGAACACGTCGGCGATCTCCTGCTGCTGCCTGATCACGTCGGCGGTCAGCGGCTTCAACCCGTAGGCGTAGCGCTCCACCGCAACCCTGGCGATCTCCGGGGTCAGGCCGATCTGCGGCGCGAGAATCCTGGCCGCCTCGTCGTAGTTGGCAACCGTCCACGCACCGCTGCGGTTGACCTCCTCGATGGCCGAGACGAGGACCTCCGGATGCTTTTCGGCGAATGGCCGCGCAGCCAGGTAAAAGATGTAGTTATTGACCACGCCGGTGCCGTCGGCGAGGATGCGCGCACCGATCTGCGCCTCGGCCGCGGCGCCGAACGGATCCCAGATCACCCAGGCATCGACCGACCCGCTTTCGAAGGCCGCGCGCGCATCGGCCGGCGGCAGGAAGGCAACCTTCACGTCGGAATACTTCAGGCCCTCGCGTTCCAGCAGCTTCACCAGCAGGTAATGCACGTTGGAGCCCTTGTTGAGCGCGATGCGCTTGCCCTTCAGTTCCTTCACCGACTTGATCGGCGAGTTCTTCGGCACCAGCAGCTTTTCCGCACGCGGCGCCGCCGGCTCGTTGCCGACGTAAACCAGATTGGCCCCGGCCGCCTGGGCGAACACCGGCGGCGTTTCCCCGACCGAGGCAAAGTCGATGCTGCCGACGTTGAGCCCTTCCAGCATCTGCGGGCCGGCGGTGAACTCGATCCAGCGCACCTTGACACCTTCGCGGGTCAGCCTTTCATCCAGATAGCCGAGCGCCTTGACCAGCGCGATGCTGGCGCCCTTCTGCCAGCCGATGCGGAATTCCTTGTCCTGCTGGGCGTGCACCTGGGTGCTGCCCAGGATGCCCAGCGCCGCCGCCGCGACTATGCCCAGACGCGCGGCCAGCCCGCGCAGCGAAAGATTCCCGATGCTCATATTGCTCACTCCCCTTTGTGTCGATGGACGGGCCGATCCCCCCACCCCGGCGGCGGGGACATCGGCGTACGGCATGAAAATCCGGTTCAGATCTTGGCGATCGCCACTTCGGTGGACTTCACCAGCGCCACCACCTCGGTGCCGGGCTTGAGGCCGAGTTCCTCGACCGAGCGCGTGGTGATCACCGAGGTGACGATGCCGTGGGGCGTCTCCACGTCGATCTCGGAGACCACCGGGCCGTGGATGATTTCCTTGATGCGGCCGCGGAACTGGTTGCGCACGTTGATGGAATGGATGCTCATGAACTTCTCTCCTGGATTCGTTCGGGTTCAGGCGCGCCGGCGCACTTCGCCAGTGCGCTCGCGCCGCTCGGCGTCGGCCACGACCAGACGGGCGATCTTGGCGCGCACGTCCACCAGCGAATGGCGGCAATACACCACCGGTACGCCGCGGCCCTCGGCCTGGCGGCGCACGCTGAACAGCAGGTTGTGATTGACCCGGTCGCACAGCACCACCACCACGCGCGTGTCGGCCGGCAGCGGGCGCCGCGCGTCGCCGGGCTGGCGGCCGGACCAGCACTCGGTGCAGGTCACGCCCAAGGGCGAGGTCTGCTCCAGTTCGGCACAGATCGGGCGCACCCGGTCCGCCCCTACCACCAATGCTCTCATCGACGCTCTCCCCAGATCCCGCCGGCGGCCCGCACGTCTTTTGTGCGCCGCGGCACGGAATACACTCTGCAGCGACGTGGATATAACCTCCAATACTATTTTTTGAGATGTATATTCCAATAAAGCATCTTTTGCGGCCTGCACCATGGGGTGGGAAAGCACTTCTTATTACTATTCGTGCTATACATTTCACGATTCCTTCGTTCCCGCCCGCCGTCCGCCTCCCTAGCATTGCCGGCAAATGCCGCGCGGATGCTTGTTCCGCCGCCCGGCAACCGTTTTTTCCAGTGCCAGGAGTAAGACCCATGACCAGAACCAACCGGACCCTGACCGCGGCCCTGCTGGGCGCCGCGGTGCTGGGCGCGGGCGCCGCCCACGGGGCGGAAGACCCGCAAGTGCGCGTGTGGGCGGCCGCCTGCGCCACCTGCCACGGCACCCATGGCGCCAGCGCCGGCGGCGTGCCGACCATCGCCGGCGAACCCGGCGACAAGCTCTACAAGCTGTTGCAGGAGTTCAAGGACGGCTCCCGCCCGGCCACGGTGATGCACCAGCACGCCAAGGGCTACACCGACGAGGAGCTGCAGCGCCTCGCCGCCTATTTCTCGCGCCAGCGCCCGTGACCGCAAGGAATCCAGACCATGACCGCATTCAATCGACGTGACTTTCTGAAAGCCGCGGCCGCGGCCGGCGCCCTGTCCCTGACCGCCTGTGCCACTCCCGGCAGCGGCAAGCCCATCGCCCGCGTGGTGGTGATCGGCGGCGGCTACGGCGGCGCCACGGCGGCCAAGTACCTCCGCCTGTGGGCGCCCGAGATCGAGGTCGTCCTGGTGGAACGCAACCCGGCCTTCGTGTCCTGCCCCCTGTCCAACCTGGTGCTGGGCGGCAGCCGCACGATCGAGGACCTGACCACCGGCTACGACGCCCTGGTGAAGCGCTACGGCGTGAAGCTGGTGCGCGACACCGCCACCGCCGTGGACCCGGACAAGCGCCAGGTGCGCCTGGCGAACGGCGACCCGCTCGCCTACGACCGCCTGATCGTCTCCCCGGGCATCGAGTTCCTGTACGACGACATCCCCGGCCTGGCCGGCGCCGACGCCCAGGCCCGCGTGCTGCACGCGTGGAAGGCCGGCCCGCAGACGGTGGCCCTGCGCAAGCAGCTCGAAGCCATCCGCGACGGCGGCGTGTACGCGCTGCACATCCCCAAGGCGCCCTACCGCTGCCCGCCGGGGCCCTACGAGCGCGCCGCCCAGGTGGCCTTCTACTTCAAGCAGCACAAGCCTCGCTCCAAGGTGCTGATCCTCGACTCCAACCCGGACATCACCTCCAAGAAGGGGCTGTTCCTCAAGGCGTGGAACGAGCGCTACCCGGGCATCGTCGAGTACCGCCCCAACAGCGAGCTGATCGACGTGGATGCGCGCACGCTGACGGCGAAGCTGGTGAGCGGCGACGTCAAGGCCGACGTGCTCAACGTGGTGCCGCCGCAGCGCGCCGGCGACATCGCCAAGCAGGCCGGGCTGATCACCGCCAACAACCGCTGGGCCGGCATCGACTGGCTGACCACCGAGTCCCTCGCGGTCAAGGGCATCCACGTGCTCGGCGACGCCACCCTGTCCGCACCGGGCATGCCCAAGTCCGGCTTCATGGCCAACAACCACGCCAAGATCGCGGCCGATGCGGTGATCGCGCTGCTGACCGGGCGCGCGGTGAACCCCAGCCCCATCATCGCCAACACCTGCTACAGCTTCGTCTCGGACACCGACGTGGTGCACGTGGCCTCGGTGCACAAGTACGACGCCGAAAAGAAGACGCTGGTGGCCGTGCAGGGCGCGGGCGGGCTGTCGTCGGCCGCCAACGAGCTGGAAGGCAAGTACGCGCACGCATGGGCGAAGAACATCTGGGCCGACGCGCTGCTGTAGGACGAGCCGTTCGTTTCACGAGGGGCGCCTTTCCGGGCGCCCCTTTTCGTCTGCAAGCCATGGGGGCGCCGATAGGCGATGGAACGGCATGAAACCTCCCTCCCCTTCAAGGGGAAGGAACCTGCTAATCCGCCCCTTGGGCCGGCCTATGTCTTTTTTCTGATTTCCAACTGAATTTTTCTTGGTTCGCTATAGCGGAACCGCTTCTTAACATCCGCCATTGCTGCGCTGCATCGTGCGGCGCCTATTTCCATTGACAAAGGATAGACGATGAAAGCAACCCGCTTGCTGCGCGCCGGACTGGCTGCGCTGTCTCTCGCCGCGGCCGCCGGCCTGGCCCAGGCCGAGCAACTGAAGGTCGGCTACCTGCCGGTGACCGGCCACGCCAAGTTCTTCGTCGCCCAGGAGCAGGGCTTCTTCAAGCAGGAAGGGCTGGAGGTCGAACTGGTCGAGTTCGTCAACTCCGCCGACGGCCTGCACGCGGTCACCTCCGGCAAGCTCGACATCGGCGCCTTCGGCACCACCGCGCCGCTGGTGCACTACGCCCGCGGCGCCGACCTGAAGATCATCGGCGGCATCATGGGCGAAGACGCGGCCATCGTCGTCACGCCGGAGAACGCCGGCAAGGTGCGCACCATCGCCGACCTGAAGGGCAAGAAGATCGCCACCATCCGCCTGGCGACCGGCGACGCCGTGCTGCGCGGCGCGCTCAAGGACGCCAAGATCGACTGGAAGACCCAGACCCAGATCTTTGAACTGAAGAACCCGCCGGCCGTGATCGAAGCGGTCAAGTCCGGCCAGGTGGACGCCGGCGTGGTGTGGGGTCCCCACGACATCCGCGCCGAACGCCAGGGCCTGAAGGTGGTGATCCGCTCCACCGAACTGCAGCCCGGCCACCCGTGCTGCCGCCTGGTGGTGAAGTCCGACAAGCTCAACAACCCGGCCACGCTGGAGAAGTTCCTGCGCGCCATCCTGCGTGCCGAGCAGTACACCGCCGGCCACCGCAAGGAAACCATCGACGCCATCGGCAAGTACGTCAAGCTCGACCGCGACATCCTCGAAGCCGGCTACTACTCGCCCTACCTGGACCAGCGCTCCGACGCCAACGTGAAGGGCACGACCAAGTTCTGGGATACGCTGCTGGCCTCCGAATTCATCGATTCCACCCGCCAGCTCGGGCCCATCTTCGCCCTCGACGTCTACGACCGCGCGCTGAAGAGCCTGGCCGCCGAGCAGCCCAACGAACCCTTCTGGCAGGAACGCCTGAAGGAAGTCGCGGCGAGGAACACCCTGTGACCCACGCCGGCCATTCGCTGCGCATCGAGCGGCTGAAGTTCGCCTACGGCGATGCCACGATTCTCGACGGCATCGACCTGTCGGTGCATGAAGGCGAATTCCTGGCCCTGCTCGGGCCCAGCGGATCGGGCAAGTCCACGCTGCTGCGGCTCATCGCGGGGCTGGAGGCGCCCACGGCCGGCCTGGTGTCGGCCGGCGGCCGGCCGGTGGCCGGCCCCGGCACCGACCGCGCGGTGGTGTTCCAGCACTACGCGCTGTTTCCGTGGATGACGGTCGTCGACAACGTCGCCGAAGCGGTCGCCAAGGCGCATCCGACGCTGTCCCGCGGTGAACGCCGGGAGCGGGCGCAGGCGCAACTGGCCCGCGTCGGCCTGGGCGAGGTCGGCCGCCACCATCCCTTCGAACTGTCCGGCGGCATGCAGCAGCGCGCGGCGATCGCCCGCGCGCTGGCGCTGGAGTCGCCCTTCCTGCTGATGGACGAGCCCTTCGGCGCGCTCGATCCGATCAACCGCGCGCGCCTGCAGGACCTGCTGGTCGAGGTCTGGCGGGGCAGCAGCCCGCGGCGCACCGTGGTGTTCGTCACCCACGACGTGGACGAGGCCCTGCTGCTGGCCGACCGCGTCGCGGTCATGGGCGCCAACCCGGGGCGCGTCATCGCCGAATACCCGGTGGCCTTCGACCGCCCGCGCCAGCGCGCCGCGCTGTTCAAGGACGCGGGTTTCCACCATCTGCGCGAGGAGATCGCCGACGCCCTCGACGCCGACACCCTGGCGCATCTCGAAGCCGCCTGACCCGCGGCCTCGCTTTTTTGCATCGAGCAAGCAGTTGAAGGAATCCCCCATGAGCGCCGAACAGAAGGCTCTTGAACTCCCCTCCACGGTCCGCGGCGACACCGGCGGCGGCGCCCGCCGCAGGCTCTTCGCCGATTTCGCCTGGGAGCCCTGGGCGCTGGCCGCCGCGCTGCTGGTGGCCTGGCAGATCACCGGCAACGCGCTCGCCGGCGAAGGCAACCCGCTGCTGCCGCCGCCGGCGGTGGTGCTGCGCGCCCTGTGGGATTCCCTGCCCGAACTCGGGCGCGGCACGGTGTCGTCCTTCCTGATCCTGGTTCCGGGCTACGGCTTCGCCCTGGTGCTCGGCGTGGCCCTGGGCCTGCTGGCCGGCACCACGCCGCGGCTGGCGCGGGCTTTCTTCCCCTTCGCCAAGGTCGCGGCGCCGATTCCGCCCACGGTGTTCATCCCCTACGCCATCGCGGTGCTGCCCACCTTTCACCTGTCGGCCACCTTCGTGGTCTTCCTGGGCGCGTTCTGGCCCATCTTCCAGAACGCCGCCTCCGGCGCGCTGTCCGTGGAAGGCCGCCACCGGGACAACGCCCGCGTGCTCGGCTTCTCCCACTTCGAATACCTGCGCAAGGTGGTCTTCCCGGCCAGCCTGCCCCACATCTTTTCCGGCATGGCGGTCGGCCTGGGCTTCTCCTTCATCCTGCTCACCGTGGCCGAGCTCTTCGGCGCCAACGCCGGCCTGGGCCGCTTCGTACAGTACTACGCCGACTTCGCCGACTACCCGCGCATGGTGGCCGGCATCCTGTACACCGGCGCGGTGACCTGGGCGGCCATGAGCCTGCTCGACAAACTGCGCCACCGCGCGCTGTTCTGGCTGCGCTGAGGAGGCCGCCATGACCCGCCCCGCCGCGCCGCAAACCCACCGCGAAGTCTTCGCCGACCCCACCGTGCCCGACGCCGCCGACGCGCCGCCGCAGCGGCCCCCGCGCACTGTGCCGTGGTTCGTGCTGGCGCTGGCGGGCCTCTTCCTGCTCGGCGTGGCCGCCAGCGCACTGCAGGCCGCCGGCCAGAGCGGGGCGGCCGCGCCCGCCGCCGTCAAGGACCACGGCGGGTTCTTCCCGCCGCGGGACGATCTCGTCCGCGCCCTGGACGAGGCGCGCCGCAGCGGGCGCAAGGGCGTGGCCGTGCTGTTCGAGATGGAAGGCTGCGGCGAATGCGCCAAGCTGCGCGCCACCACCTTCAAGGACGGGACGCTGCGCAAGTGGTACGGGGAACACTTCGTCACCGCCAGCCTGCTCGCCGACCATCCGCTGCCGCTGGTGGATTTCGACGGCCAGGCCACCGAACAGACCGAATTCGCCCGCCGCGAGCGCGTCTTCGCCCTGCCCACGCTGGTGTTCTACGATCTGGACGGCCTGCCGGTGACGCGCCAGCTCGGCAGCGCCGGCGAAGTGGCGGACTGGCTGCGCCTGGGCCGCTACGTCGCCGAGCAGGGCTACGAGGACGCACCCTTCAGCCACTGGCAGCCGGCCGACTGAGACCATGAGGTGGGAGCGGGCTTGCCCGCGATTGCGGCCTGTGGGAGAACGAGCGCCGCATCGCGGGCAAGCCCGCTCCTACGGCCTCGGATTGCCAAGCAGACAGGAACCGCTCACGCCCACCTGATCGGCGCGCCGCCGGGCTCCGCCGCTTCGCCCGTATCCACCACCGGCTCATCCTGCGGATGGGGTTCGGCCGCATAGATCACCAGCAGCCCGGCCGCGTGCAGTTGCTCCGCGACCCGGTGCGGCAGGGCGGCGCCCACCGCCTCGGCGGCCAGGCCGCCGGGACGCACGCCATACACCACCACCAGGTCGCCGTCGGCATGCTGCGCGCGCAGCGTCGCCATCACGTCGGCCCAGCGCGCCAGCGGCGCCGGGCGCAGTTCGGCGACCGGCTTGATGCGCTGCATGGCGGCATGCAGCCGTTCGTCGCCGGCCTGCTGGGCGAACAGCGTCACCGGCGCGCCGAGCTGCTGGGCGAGGCGCTTGACGATGGCGAGCGCGGCGGCGAAGCCCTCTTCCCGCTCGGCATGGGGCGGCAGCGCGAGCAGGATGCGGCGGCAGGTGTTGAGCGGCTCGGTCAGGCGCGCCAGCACCAGCGTGTAATGGCGGTCGCGCAGCAACTGCTCCACCGTGGAGCCGAAGAACAGCTCGTGCGGCGTGGCGCGGCCGCGCCAGCCGATCACCACCTCGGAGCCGCGCAGTTCGCGGCGGGCGTGCAGGATGCCGGTCGCGGTGTTGAAGGCGATGCGGGTCACCGGCTGGGCCGGCACCTCGGCCGCGGACAACTGCCCCACCACGGCTGCCAGCGTGCGCTCGGCCTGGGCCACGTCGGCGGCGCTGTGCGCGCTCTCCTCCACCACCGTGAGCGGGAACACCGGCTGCTGCTGGGCGGGGTCGCGGATCAGCACCGCCAGTTCCAGCAGCGGCCGCGCCGCCGCGGTCGTCGAGCAGGCCACGACGATGCGCTGCGGCGCCACTGCCACCTCCGCCGGCTCCGCGGCGGCGGCCAGCGCAAGGGCGCGGCCGTGGCGGTCCACCATGACCGGCGCCACCACGCAGCTCACCAGGATGGTCAGGATGGCGCCGTTGACCACCGTATCGTCGAACAGCCCGAGGTCGTAGCCCACCATCACCGCGGCCAGCGTGGCCGCGGCCTGCGGCAGGCTGAGGCCGAACACCAGCCGCGCCTGGTCGCGGCTGTAGCCCAGCACCGGGCGCGTGGCTTCGGCGGCGAGCCACTTGGTGACCAGGATGGTGACCACCATGGCGATGGCGACCAGCCAGGCGCGCAGGCCGCCGAGGAAGATGCCCAGGTCGAGCAGCATGCCGACCGAGAGCAGGAAGAAGGGGATGAAAAGGGCCTCGCCGGTGAACTGGATGCGGTTCATCAGCGTGCCGTGGTGGGGGATCAGGCGGTTGAAGGCCAGCCCGGCGAGGAAGGCGCCGACGATGGGCTCGGAACCCGCCACGTGGGACAGCGCGGCGATGGCGAACACCGTGGCGAGCACGAACACGAACTGGGCCACGCCGTCGTGGGCCACGTTGCGGAAGAACCAGCGCGCGACGATGGGCAGGCCGATCAGGATGGCGCCGACGTAGACGGCCAGGCTGAACGCCAGCCTGTACCAGAACAGATCGTCCACCTCGCCGCGCGTGGAACTGGCGATGACCGCGAGCACCAGCAGCGCCAGGGTGTCGGTGATGATGGTGCCGCCCACCGCCGTGGTCACCGCCTGGTTGCGGGTTATCCCCAGGCGGCTGGCGATGGGATAGGTGAGCAGGGTGTGCGAGGAGAAGGTGCTGGCGAGGAGTATCGCCGCCGGCCAGTCGAAGCCGAGCAGCACGCGCGCGACGAACAGGCCGATGCCGATCGGAATGCTGAAGGTGAGCAGGCCGAAGGCCACGCTGTGCAGGCGGTAGCGCTTGAGCACCGCCATGTCGATCTCGAGCGCGGCGGTGAACATGATGTACAGCAGCCCCACGGTGCCGAACAGCACGAAGGACTGGTCGCGCGCCAGCACGCCCAGGGCGTTGGGCCCGAGGATGGCGCCGGCCAGCAGCAGCCCGATCATGCCCGGCAACCGCCAGCGCCCCATGACGATGGGGGCGAGCAGGATCAGCGTGGCGACGATGGCGAAAACCAGGACCGGGTTGTTGATCGGCAGGTGGTCGGTCATGGGGCTTTCTGGATGGTTGGGTGGCCGGCGCCGGGCGCCGGCGAAGCCGGAGCGGGGAGTATGCCCGTCCTGCGGCGGCGCAGCAAACGCACGGCACGGACGAAAAAAAGCCCCCGTGCATCCACGGGGGCCGGGTTCAGCCGCGCTCAGCGCTTGGTGTAGATCTGGTCGAAGGTGCCGCCGTCCTCGAAGTGGGTCTTCTGGGCCTTCTGCCAGCCGCCGAAGACGTCGTCGATGTTGATGAGCTTGACATTGACGAACTGCTTGGCGAACTTGGCCGCGACGGCCGGATCGTTCGGACGGTAGAAGTTCTTGCCGGCGATTTCCTGGCCTTCCGGGGAATACAGGTATTCCAGATAGGCCTGGGCGACCTTGCGGGTGCCGTGCTTGTCCACGTTCTTGTCCACGATGGTCACCGGCGGCTCGGCCAGGATGGAGAGCGACGGCACGACGATCTCGAACTTGCCCGGGCCGAGCTCCTTCAGCGCCAGGAAGGCTTCGTTTTCCCAGGACAGGAACACGTCGCCGATGCCGCGCTCGACGAAGGTGGTCGTGGAACCGCGCGCGCCGGAGTCCAGCACCGGGACGTTGGCGTAGATCTGGCGGACGAATTCCTTGGCCTTCTCCTCGGTGCCGCCCGGCTGCGCGAGGGCGTAGGCCCAGGCCGCCAGGTAGTTCCAGCGCGCGCCGCCGGAAGTCTTCGGGTTCGGGGTGATCACGCTCACGCCCGGCTTCACCAGGTCGTTCCAGTCCTTGATGTTCTTCGGGTTGTCCTTGCGCACCAGGAAAACGATGGTCGAGGTGTAGGGCGAGGAGTTGTGGGGCAGGCGCTTCTGCCAGTCGGCGGGGAAGAGCTTGGCCTTCTCGGCAATGGCGTCGATGTCGTAGGCCAGGGCCAGGGTCACCACGTCGGCTTCCAGGCCGTCGATGACCGAGCGCGCCTGCTTGCCGGCGCCGCCGTGGGACTGCTTGATGGTGACGTTCTCGCCGGTCTGGGCCTTCCAGTGCTTGGCGAAGGCCTCGTTGAACTCCTTGTAGAGCTCGCGCGTGGGGTCGTAGGAGACGTTGAGCAGTTCGGTCTGCGCGTGGGCGGCCGAGAACGGCAGCGCCAGGGCGAGCGCGGCGCCGGCGATCAGCGTCTTGAGACGGAAGGGGGTGTGCATGACGATTCCTCGCTGGTTATAAGTGAGGACGAATTTAGGGGCGACCCGGTTATAACTGAAATAACAAAATCTGCATTGCTTATCCGCCTGCCCGACAAGCCGCTTAGCAGAAAAACTGCGAAGCAACGTAGAAAACCTCACAAGCACACCATCCCCATCCAGCCTGCCGGCAGCAGTTTGTAACGCATTGATGTGCAAAAGCTAATCTGCAAAAACGCGGATAAAAACGGCTTCTGTGCCGATCTATATACCCATTTAGTAATATCAAAATTACAGATTAGTGCTTCAAGTTATTTTTGCGCTGCAATACCCTCCGCACATCCGTCTTGATGGAGCACCTGTCTACATGAACACCCGATCCCTCACCCTGCGCAGCCTGCTGGCCGCCGCCATCGCCTCCCTGTCCTTCGGCGCCGCCGCCCAGAGCACGCTGCTCAACGCCTCCTACGACGTCTCGCGCGAGCTCTACAAGGACGTGAACCCGGCCTTCGGCGCGGCCTGGAAGGCCAAAACGGGCAAGGACGTCACGGTGAACCAGTCCCACGGCGGTTCCAGCAAGCAGGCCATGTCGGTGGCCGCGGGGCTGGAAGCGGACGTGGTGACCATGAACCAGTCCACCGACATCGACATCCTGGTCGAGCGCGGCGGCCTGGTGGCGGCCGACTGGCGGGATCGCTACCCCCATCAGGCCACGCCCTACACCACCACCTCGGTGTTCCTGGTGCGCAAGGGCAACCCGAAGAACATCAAGGACTGGGCGGACCTGGCCCGTCCCGGCCTGGGCGTGATCGTGCCCAACCCCAAGACCTCCGGCAACGGCCGCTACACCTGGCTCGCCGCCTGGGGCAGCGTGAAGGCCCAGGGCGGCTCGGACGCGGACGCGCAGGCCTTCGTCAGCAAGGTGTTCGCCAACGTGCCAGTGCTGGACGGCGGCGGCCGCGGCGCGACCACCACCTTCACCCAGCGCGACGTGGGCGACGTGCTGGTGACCTTCGAGAACGAGGCGGCGCTGATCGCGCGGGAACTGGGCGCGGACAAGTTCGAGGTGGTGTATCCGTCCATCTCCATCGACGCCAGCGCCCCGGTGGCGGTGGTGGAAAGCGTGGCCGCCAAGCGCGGCACCGCGGCGGAAGCGCGCGCCTACCTGGACTTCCTGTTCTCCGAGGACGGCCAGCGCATCATCGCCAAGCACTACTTCCGCCCCCGCTCCGAGAAGGTGCTGGCCGAGTTCGCCGACCGCTTCCCGCCCATCAAGACCTTCAAGGTGGAGGAACTGCTGGGGCCGTGGAAGGAAGTGCATCCCAAGCACTTCGCCGACGGCGGGCTGTATGACAAGACCGTGGTGAATCGCTGATGAGCGCAGTCGCCGCCTTCTTCAACCCCACCCGGCAGACCCGGGTGTTGCCGGGCTTCGGCCTGTCCATCGGCTACACCCTGGTTTACCTGTCGCTGCTGGTGCTGATCCCGCTCTCCGCGGTGTTCCTGAAGAGCGCCGAACTGAGCCTGGCCCAGTTCTGGGACGTGGTCACGGCGCCGCGCGTGGTGGCGAGCTACAAGCTGTCCTTCGGCGCCTCCCTGCTGGCCGCGGCCATCAACGCGGTGTTCGGCCTGGCGCTGGCGTGGGCGCTGGTGCGCTACAGATTCCCCGGCAAGAAGCTCATCGACGCGCTGGTGGACCTGCCCTTCGCGCTGCCCACGGCGGTGGCCGGCATCGCGCTGACCGCCCTCTACGCCGGCAACGGCTGGGTCGGCAGCCTGCTGGAGCCGCTGGGCATCAAGGTGGCCTTCACCCCGCTGGGCGTACTGGTGGCACTGGTGTTCATCGGCGTGCCCTTCGTGGTGCGCACCGTGCAGCCCATCCTGGAAGACCTGGAAACCGAGCTGGAAGAGGCCGCCGCCAGCCTGGGCGCGCACCGCTGGACCACCTTCCGCCGCGTGATCCTGCCCATTCTCACCCCGGCCCTGCTGACCGGTTTCGCGCTGGCCTTCGCCCGCGCCGTGGGCGAGTACGGCTCGGTGATCTTCATCGCCGGCAACATGCCCATGGTGTCGGAAATCACCCCGCTGATGATCATCACCAAGCTGGAGCAGTACGACTACGTGGGCGCCACCGCGATCGCGGTGGTGATGCTGGTGCTCTCCTTCGTGCTGCTGCTGGTCATCAACCTGCTGCAGGCGTGGAGCGCCAAGGCCACCGGGAGGAACCGCTGATGGCCGTCGCCGGCGTGTTGCACGGGCGCGTGGACGCCCGCCGCTTCGAGACCAATGCCGCCACGCGCGAATCGCCCTGGGTGCGGCGCACCATCCTGGGCGCGGCGCTGGCCTTCTTCGCCCTGTTCCTGCTGCTGCCGCTGGTGGCGGTGTTCTTCGAGGCGCTGCGCAAGGGCTGGGGCACCTACCTCACCGCGCTGTCGGACGCCGATGCGCTGGCGGCGATCAAGCTCACGCTGATCACCGCCCTCGTCGCGGTGCCGCTCAACCTGGTGTTCGGCGTGGCCGCCGCGTGGGCCATCGCCAAGTTCCAGTTCCGCGGCAAGCACTTCCTGACCACGCTGATCGATCTGCCGTTCTCGGTGTCGCCGGTGATCGCGGGCCTGATCTTCGTGCTGCTGTTCGGCGCCCAGGGCTGGTTCGGCGAATGGCTCTCCGCGCACGACATCAAGATCGTTTTCGCGGTGCCGGGCATCGTGCTGGCGACGGTGTTCGTCACCTTCCCCTTCGTCGCCCGCGAGCTGATTCCGCTGATGGAGGCCCAAGGCCGCGAGGAGGAAGAGGCCGCCACGGTGCTGGGCGCCAACGGTTTCCAGACCTTCTGGCGCGTGACCCTGCCCAACATCAAGTGGGGCCTGCTGTACGGGGTGATCCTGTGCAACGCGCGGGCCATGGGCGAGTTCGGCGCGGTGAGCGTGGTGTCCGGCCACATCCGCGGCCTGACCAACACCATGCCGCTGCACGTGGAGATCCTCTACAACGAGTACAACTTCGCCGCCGCCTTCGCGGTGGCCTCCCTGCTGGCCCTGCTGGCGCTGGTGACGCTGGGCCTGAAGACCTTCATCGAATGGAAGGCGAGCCAGGCCGTCAAGGAAACGGATTAAAGGAAACACCCCCGATGAGCATCCAGGTACAGGACATCCACAAGCAGTTCGGCAACTTCACCGCACTGGACCACGTCACGCTGGACTTTCCCACCGGCGAACTGGTGGCCCTGCTGGGCCCCTCCGGCTGCGGCAAGACCACGCTGCTGCGCGTCATCGCCGGGCTGGAGACCGCAGACTCGGGCCGCGTCATCCTGGAAGGGGAGGACGCTTCCGGTACCCATGTGCGCGAACGCCAGGTGGGCTTCGTGTTTCAGCACTACGCCCTGTTCCGCCACATGTCCGTGTTCGAGAACGTGGCCTTCGGCCTGCGGGTGAAGCCGCGCAAGGAGCGCCCCAACGAGGCGGAGATCAGGAAGCGCGTGCATCGCCTGCTGGAACTGGTGCAGCTCGACTGGCTGGCCGACCGCTATCCGTCGCAACTGTCCGGCGGCCAGCGCCAGCGCATCGCGCTCGCCCGCGCGCTGGCGGTGGAACCCCGCGTGCTGCTGCTGGACGAGCCTTTCGGCGCGCTGGACGCCAAGGTGCGCAAGGAACTGCGGCGCTGGCTGCGCCACCTGCACGACGAACTGCACGTGACCTCCATCTTCGTCACCCACGACCAGGAAGAGGCGCTGGAAGTGGCCGACCGCGTGGTGCTGATGAACAAGGGCCGCGTGGAGCAGGTGGGCACGCCGCAGGAAGTGTACGAACACCCGGCCACACCCTTCGTGTACGGCTTCCTGGGCGCGGTGAACCTCTTCCATGGCCGCGTGGACGGCGAGCACGTCCAGGTGGGCGACGCCGTGCTGCCCCACGACGGCCGCGATGCCGACCACGGCGCCGAGGTGGTGGGTTTCGCCCGCCCCCACGAACTGGACATCGTCACCGACCCGGCGGCCACCGCCGGCGTGGCCGCCGTGGTCAGCCGCGTACTGGCCTTCGGCGCCAGCGCGCGGGTGGAACTGGACGCCCTGGAAGGCGCGGCCGAGCGCGGCGAACCGACCCATTACGAAGTCGTCCTGACCCGGGAACGAGTGACCGAACTGGCGCTCACCGAAGGCCAGCAGGTGCGCCTGGTGCCTTCGTCGCTGCGCGTCTTTCCGCGAGAGGCAGCATGAACCTGCAACAGTTGCGCATCGTGCGCGAAACGGTGCGGCGCAACTACAACCTCACCGAGGTCGCGGGGGCGCTGTTCACCGCCCAGTCCGGCGTCTCCAAGCACATCAAGGACCTGGAGGACGAACTCGGCGTGGAGCTCTTCGTGCGCCGCGGCAAGCGCCTGCTGGGGCTCACCGAGCCGGGCAAGGAACTGCTGCCCTTCGTCGAGCGCATTCTGCTCGACACGCACAACATCAAGCGCCTGGGCGAACAGTTCGCGCAGAAGGACAAGGGCCACCTGACCGTGGCCACCACCCACACCCAGGCGCGCTACGCGCTGCCGCCGGTGGTCACGCGCTTCAAGCAGGCCTATCCCAGGGTGCACCTGGAACTGCACCAGGGCGGTCCGCGGGAGATCGTCGCCATGCTGCGCGACGGCCAGGTGGACATCGGCATCGCCACCGAGGCCCTGGGCGACGAGGAAGACCTGGTGAGCTTCCCCTTCTACCAGTGGCAGCACTCGCTGGTGGTGCCGGAAGGGCATCCCCTCACGCGCGAGCCGCGGCTTTCCATCGAGGCGGTCGCCGACTACCCCATCATCACCTACCACGAGGGCTACACCGGACGCGCGCGCATCGACGCGGCCTTCTCCGCGGCCGGGCTGACGCCCGACATCGTCATGTCGGCCCTCGACGCCGACGTGATCAAGGCCTACGTGGAACTGGGCCTGGGCGTGGGCATCATCGCCGCCATGGCCTTCCATCCCCAGCGCGACGCCGGCCTGGTGCTGCTGGACGGCAAGGGCCTGTTCGAACTCAACACCACCCGCATCGCGCTGCGCCGCGGCCACTACCTGCGCGACTACGCGCTGCGCTTCATCGAGTACTGCGCCCCCGAACTGAACGAGGCCAAGATCAAGGCCGCCCTGTTCCCCGCCGTGGCGGAGTGATCCGCCGCGGTGCCCGCAGCTTGTGCCCCGGCACGGCATCCTCCGGCCACAGGAGCGCGGGGAGTGGAAATTGAGAATTCAATTGACAATTTTCACGGCAGATTCCTAGACTCCCCTCATGATTCCCCGCCACGCAGCCCCTCGGCTGGCCGAATTGGCCGGCTACTATCCCATCGTCGCCATCACCGGACCGCGCCAGTCGGGCAAGACCACCCTCGCCCGCGCGGTCTTCGCCGGCAAACCCTACTCCAGCCTGGAAGACCCCGACGTGCGGGCGTTCGCCATGGGCGACCCGCGCGGCTTTCTCGCCCAATACCCGGACGGCGCCATCATCGATGAGGCGCAACGTGTGCCGGAACTGTTCTCCTATCTGCAGACGCGCGTAGACGGAGAACGGCGCATGGGGCTGTTCGTCCTCACCGGCTCACAGCAGTTCGGCCTGATGGAAGGTATCTCCCAATCCCTCGCCGGACGCGTCGGCCTGCTGCATCTGCTGCCTTTCGCCTACGATGAAGTAGGCGCCACGCGGCCGAACGACAGTCTCGAAGACTGGCTATGGCGCGGCTTCTATCCCCCGCTCTTCGACCGCAACATCCCGCCGCACGTATGGTTCGCCGACTACCTCGCCACCTACGTGGAACGGGACGTGCGCCGCCTGCTGCAGGTACGTGACCTGGATGCCTTTCACCGCTTCGTGCTGATGTGCGCCGCGCGCACCGGCCAGTTGCTCAACCTGTCCGCGCTCGCCGCCGATTGCGGCATCACCCACAATACTGCGCAGGCTTGGATCGGCGTGCTCGAAGCCAGCTACCTCGTGCTGCGCCTTGCGCCCTTCCATCGCAATTTCGGCAAGCGCCTGACCAAGACGCCCAAGCTCTATTTTCTCGATGCCGGCTTCGCTGCCTGGCTCGCCGGCGTGCGCGGCGCGGACGAACTGGCGACGGGCAATCTGCGCGGGCCGATCTTCGAAACCTGGGTAGTGAGTGAATTCGCCAAACGCCGCCGCAACGCCCTGCGCGGCGAGGAACTTTACTTCTGGCGCGACACCGCCGGCCACGAGATCGATCTCCTCGTCACCCGCGGCGAACAGGTACTTGCCGCCGTGGAATGCAAGTCGGGCCGCACCGTCGCCGAGGACTGGTTCCCGCCACTTGCGCGCTTCTCCGCGCTGGCGGACAACCCGCGCCGCCTGCTCGTCTACGGCGGCGAATCCGGCCAGCCCCGCACCGAGGCAACCGTGTTCGGCTGGCGCACCATCGGCCAGGCACTCGATTTCGCCTTCGGCTGAACGCCGTCAGCCCGGACACGACACCGATACCAACCAATATCTGCGGGCGCTCAGCGCGCCCGCTCGAAGCAGCGCAGCACCGCCTCCACCGAATCCGCGCCGGCGAGCCGGTCGGCCAGCCCCCGCCCGGCCAGGCGCGCAATCTGCGCCAGCACCAGGCGGCGCCCCGGATCGTCCCGGGGGCCGACCAGCACGATGACCACCTTCAGCGGCCGGCCGTCCGGCGTGTCGTAGGCCAGCGCCTCGTCCAGCACGATCACCGCGGCCGCCGGTTCGGCGCCGGCAACGTAGGCGCACGGCACCGCGACGCCGCCGCCGATGGCGCTGGATACCTCGGCTTCCCGCGCATGCAGCGCCGCGGCCACGTATGCCGCGTCGACGCGCGGGCAGGCATCGGCCAGCCGGCCGGCGGCCAGGTCGAGGACGTCGTCCATACCGGAACCGGTGAGGCCCAACACCACCCGGTCGGGCCGCAGGATGGCGGCCAGCCCGCCCCCGGACGGGGCCGGTGCGCCGACTGCGGGTGGAAAACGCTCGGCCACGAAGGCCCGCACTTCGGCGAGCTGGGCCGCGTCCAGGCCACGGTGGGCAATCTCCAGGAACAGGGACCCGGCCTCCGGCACCCGCTCCACATAGTCGGCCACCAGCGGGCTGATGCGGTGCGCCAGGTCCATCAGCTCGGTCGGCGGCACACCCAGTTCGCGCGCCATCGCGCTCAGGCGCGCGGGCGTGGGGACGGCATCCAGCCCTTTCTCGACCCGGCTCAGGTAGGTGCTGGACACCTTGAGGCGGCGCGCCAGGTCGCGCAGGCTGAGGCCGGAATCGAGACGGATCAGGCGGAGCGTGGCACCGAAATGCATGTCAGGCACTCCGGCCAGCGGAGATCTGCCCGGCCTCCGCGCTGTGCACGGCCAGGATGGATGCCGGGGATTCCGCCAGCGTGCGCCGGCGGAAGCCGAAGCGGCTGCCGGACAGCCCCCAGTCCTCGTGCATGCCGAGGATCACCAGGTCGTAGCCGCGCCGGACCTCGTCGAGCACTGCGGCGGCCGGGGAGGCATGTTCGACCGTGCGCATGCCGGCGGCGACCTCCGGCACGGCCGCGCAGGCCGGGCACGGCTCGGCGTTCTTCCCGCCCCCGGGCGGCGCCACGCACAAGGTCGTGATCCGCACGCCCGGCGCGGCGCCGATGCGGGCGGCCAGGCGCAGGGCCTCCACGTCCGCGGTACTGCCGGCGCAGGCCACCAGCACGCGCTCGATCTTCGTCAGGCCGTGGTCGATCAGCACGCCGACGGTGCCCGGCGCCTGCTCCAGCACTTCGCTGACGGTGCCGCCGAAGCTGCCTTCCAGCAGCAGCGGCTTGTGGGCGCCGAGCAGCACCAGGGATGCCTGCTTGGCGCGCGCGGTGCGGCAGATGTCGGTGGCCGGCTCGGCGGAGACGAAGCTCAGCGGCTTCACCGCGAGGGCAAGCTCGCCGGCCTGGCGCAGGAAGGCCCCGAGCGGCCCCTCGTCGGCATCCTGCTCGTCGCGCAGCACGGCCGAGGGGCGGTCGCTGGGCAGGCGCAGGTGCAATGCATAGACGCGTGCCTGGCGCTGCGCCGCGAGCGCGCCGGCGAGCAGCGCCAGGCCGGGGCCGCGGTCGCTGTGGGACAGGCTGACCATCGCGGTGAAGGGCGCCGCGCCGGCAACTTCGGTCTCCGGCGGCGCGGCCAGGCGGTCGCGCGCCAGTTCGCGGTCCGGGTAGACCAGGGCCAGGACGGGCGTGGTGGTGAAGGTGGTCACCAGCGCCATGACGACCAGCATGGTGAATACCGTCGGCGAGATCACGCCGAGGTCGAGGCCGATGTTGAGCACGATGAGTTCCATCAGCCCGCGCGTGTTCATCAGGATGCCGAGCGCGCTCGCCTCCCGCCAGCGCATGCCGGTGAGCCGCGCGGCGAGAGTGCTGCCGCCGAACTTGCCCAGCGAGGCCACGCCGATCAGGCCCAGGGCGACCAGCCATTCGGCCGGGGTCTGGAGCAGGCCGATCTCGGTGCGCAGGCCGCTGTAGGCGAAGAACAGCGGCAGCAGCAGCACTACCGCGACCGCTTCGAGCTTCTCCGCGAGCATCTCGGCCAGGCGCCCTTCCTTGGGCAGGATGGCGCCGAACAGAAAGGCGCCGAACAGGGCGTGGATGCCGATCATCTCGGTGATCGTGCTGGAAGCGATGAGCAGCAGCAGGATCAGCGCCACCACCGTGGATGTCAGCCCCTCGCGGCTCGCCACGCGCATGCCCAGGCGGCCGAGGAAGGGGCGCACGACCTTGAGCATCAGCGCGATGTAGGCGAGCGCGAGCACGGTGGTCCACAGCGCCTGCTCCAATCCGTGCGCACGCGCCACCGCGACGACGAAGGCGAGCAGGCACCACGCGGTGACGTCGTCCACCGCAGCGCAGGTCATGGTCAGCGCGCCGACCCGGGAGCCGAGCAGGTTGCGTTCGGACAGGATGCGCGCCAGCACCGGGAAGGCGGTCACGCTCATGGCCACGCCGAGGAAAAGCACGAAGGAGACGTAGGACACGCCTTCGGCCGCGTAGGCGTCGTACAGCCACCAGCCGGCCACCGCGCCGAGCGCGAACGGCACCACGATGCTGCTGTGGCTGATGATGACCGAGGCGCGGGCGCGCCCCTGCAACAGGCGGGGGTCGAATTCCAGGCCGACGAGGAACATGAACAGCACCAGGCCGACCTGGCTCAGCATCCGCAGCGCCGGCATCGACTGCTGCGGGAACAGCGTCGCCATGGCCTCCGGCCACAGCCAGCCGAGCAGCGACGGCCCCAGCACGATGCCGGCCAGCACTTCGGCGATCACCAGCGGCTGGCCTATCCACTGCGTCACCACCCCGAGGGAGCGGGACACGAGCAGCACGGCGGCGATCTGCAGCAGCAGCAGGGTGAGGGGGTTGAATTCCAGACTGGGCACGCGGCGTCCTTTTCAGGCCCGCGGCCGGCCTCCGCATGGGGAAGCCGGCCCGGGGCGGTGAAGCGTTAAGTGCTAACTTAACACTTCACCGTAATCCCCTGTCAAGCAGCGCGGCCGGACGCCCGCCCGGCCTTGCCGGCCGCTACGCAGCCTCAGGCCAGCGCCGGATAGTCGGTGTAGCCGTGTTCGCCGCCGCCGTAGAAGGTCCCGGTGTCCCACTCGTTGAGCGGAGCGTTGTCGTGCAGGCGGCGCACCAGGTCGGGGTTGGAGATGAAGGCCTTGCCGAAGGCGACGATGTCCGCGCGCCCCTGCTCCACCGCGGCCAGCGCCAGTTCGCGGTCGTAGCCGTTGTTCACCATCCACGCGCCCTTGCCGCCGGCCCGCTGGTAGGCGGCCCGCAGCGCGGCGTAGTCGAAGGGCTGGTCGCCCTGCTGGAAGTCGCGCTCGCCGCCGGTGGCGCCTTCGATGACGTGTACGTAGGCCAGCGGCCGGCGCGCGAGCTGCTCCACCACGTGGGTGAACAGGGGCTGCGGATTCGGGTCGGAAGCGTCGTTGGCCGGCGTGACCGGCGAGATGCGGATGCCGGTGCGGCCGGCACCGATTTCGCCGGTCACCGCCTCCAGCACCTCCACCAGCAGGCGGGCGCGGTTTTCGATGGAGCCGCCGTAGGCGTCCGTGCGGTGGTTGCTGCCGGAGCGCAGGAACTGGTCGATCAGGTAGCCGTTGGCGGCATGGATTTCCACGCCGTCGAAGCCGGCCTCCAGCGCCGCGCGCGCCGCGCGCCGGTAGTCCTCCACGATGCCGGGGATTTCCTCGATGGCCAGCGCGCGCGGTCCTGAGGTGGGCACGAAGGCGCCGCTGCCGTCCGGGTTGATGATGTAGGTCTTGGTCCTGGCCGTGATCGCCGACGGCGCCACCGGCGCGCCGCCGCCCGGCTGCAGGGAGGTGTGCGACACGCGCCCCACGTGCCAGAGCTGGGTGACGATCCTGCCGCCGGCGGCATGCACCGCCTCGGTGACCCGTTTCCAGCCGGCGATCTGCTCCGGCGCGTAAAGGCCGGGCACGTCGGCATAGCCCTGGCCCTGGTGGCTGATGGCGGTGGCCTCGGAAATCAGCAGGCCGGCGCTGGCGCGCTGGGAATAGTAGGTGGCGGTCAGCGGCGCAGGCACCGCCCCGCGGGCGCGGTTGCGGGTGAGCGGGGCCATGGCGATGCGGTTGGCCAGTTGCAGATCGCCGGCGGCGATCGGATCGAACAGGGTGGGCATGGCAGATTCTCCGTGGCAGGGTGGCAGGGACGGCATCAGAGTTGCTGGCCGATCTGGCGCAGGAACTCGGCGATGATTTCTTCGTTGCGCTTGTAGAACACCCACTGGCCGATGCGCCGGCTGGTGACCAGCCCGGCGCGGGCGAGCACCGCCAGGTGGGCGGACACGGTGGATTGGGACAGCCCGCAGCGCTCGAACCTGCCGGCGCACACGCCGACTTCGAGCGGATACTCCTGGTCGGCGAAGTGCTTCTCCGGCTCCTTCAGCCACTGCAGGATTTCGCGCCGCACCGGGTGGGCGAGCGCCTTGATGACTTCGTCGAGATCCATGTCCGGCAACCGTGTGCATCGTGCCCCCGGGCCGATGCGGCGCAAACGCATCGACTGAAGGCGGATTAAACATCGAATTTTTCCGAACTATAAATCGAATTTCATCGATGCTTATATCTGAAATAGTCGATACCCCCGGCTCCGGTCAACAGGCTTTCACCTCGGTCCCGATCCGGAAAACTGCTTTCCACCCCGTATCCGCAAGAGACCGGCTCTCCCCCTGATTCCACGCCGGATCGGCGCCGCCCGCCGCGCTGGCACGGAAGTTGTACAGCCCAGCGCACCGCATGCCCGCCCCGGCCGGGGCCGAAGGCATCCGCGCCAGGGGAGACGCCTCGATGACCAACACCTTCTACGACCTGCTGCGCCGCCAGGGCATCACCCGGCGCAGCTTCCTGAAGTTCTGCAGCCTCACCGCCACCTCGCTGGGCCTGGGTGCCGCGGCCGCGCCGCGCATCGCCCACGCGCTGGAGAGCAAGCCGCGCACGCCGGTGGTCTGGCTGCACGGCCTGGAATGCACCTGCTGCACCGAGTCCTTCATCCGCTCGGCGCACCCGCTGACCAAGGACGTGGTGCTGTCCATGCTGTCGCTGGACTACGACGACACCATCATGGCCGCCGCCGGCCACCAGGCGGAGGCCGTGCTGGAAGAGGTAAAGGCCAAGTACAAGGGCCGCTACATCCTCGCCGTGGAGGGCAACCCGCCGCTGAACGAGGACGGCATGTACTGCTTCCAGGGCGGCCGGCCCTTCGTGGAGAAGCTGAAGGACATGGCCGCCGACTGCCAGGCCATCATCGCCTGGGGCTCCTGTGCATCCTGGGGCTGCGTGCAGGCCGCCAAGCCCAACCCGACCCGGGCCACGCCGGTGCACAAGGTGATCACCGACAAGCCGGTGATCAAGGTGCCGGGCTGTCCGCCGATTCCCGAGGTGATGACCGCGGTGGTTACCTATCTGCTCACCTTCGAGCGCCTGCCCACGCTGGACCGCATGGGCCGCCCGGCCATGTTCTACGGCCAGCGCATCCACGACAAGTGCTACCGCCGCCCCCACTTCGACGCCGGCCAGTTCGCCGAGAGCTGGGACGACGAGGGCGCGCGCAAGGGCTACTGCCTCTACAAGATGGGCTGCAAGGGCCCCACCACCTACAACGCGTGCTCCACGGTGCGCTGGAACGAGGGCACGTCCTTCCCCATCCAGTCCGGCCACGGCTGCATCGGCTGCTCCGAGGAGGGCTTCTGGGACAAGGGCAGCTTCTACGACCGGGTCACCGACATCAAGCAGTTCGGCATCGAATCCAACGCCGACAAGGTGGGCGCCACGGCGGCGGGCGTGGTCGGCGCCGCGGTGGCCGCCCATGCGGCGGTCACGGCGCTGGCGCGCGCGCGCAACAAGACCGGCATCGCCGTGAAGCAAGGGGAGTGAACATGGGCGTGTACGAGACTCAGGGCTTCAAGCTCGACAACACCGGCAAGCGCGTGGTCGTGGACCCGGTGACCCGCATCGAGGGCCACCTGCGCGTGGAGGTGAATCTCGACGAGAACAACGTGATCCGCAACGCGGTCTCCACCGGCACCATGTGGCGCGGGCTGGAGGTCATCCTGAAAGGGCGCGACCCCCGCGACGCCTGGGCCTTCACCGAGCGCATCTGCGGGGTGTGCACCGGCACCCACGCGCTCACCAGCGTGCGCGCGGTGGAGGACGCGCTGGGCATCGCCATCCCCGAAAACGCCAACACCATCCGCAACCTGATGCAGTTGAATCTCTACGTTCACGACCATCTGGTGCACTTCTACCACCTGCACGCGCTGGACTGGGTGGACGTGGTCTCGGCCCTGTCCGCCGACCCCAAGGCCACCTCGGAACTGGCCCAGAGCATCTCCGCCTGGCCCAAGTCCTCGCCGGGCTACTTCCGCGACCTGCAGAACCGGCTGAAGAAGTTCGTCGAATCCGGCCAGCTCGGGCCCTTCATGAACGGCTACTGGGGCAACCCGGCCTACCGGCTGCCGCCGGAAGCCAACCTGATGGCGGTGGCCCACTACCTGGAAGCCCTCGACTTCCAGAAGGAGATCGTCAAGGTCCACGCCGTCTTCGGCGGCAAAAACCCCCACCCCAACTGGCTCGTGGGCGGCATGCCGTGCGCCATCAACCTGGACGGGCCGGGCGCGGTGGGCGCCATCAACATGGAGCGCCTGAACCTGGTCAAGAGCATCATCGACCAGACCCGGACCTTCATCGAGCAGGTCTACATCCCCGACCTGCTGGCGGTGGCCTCCTTCTACAAGGACTGGCTGTACGGCGGCGGGCTGTCCTCCCGGGCGCTGCTGTCCTACGGCGACATCCCCCAGCGCGCCAACGACTACTCCGCCCCCAACCTGCTGCTGCCGCGCGGGGCCATCATCGACGGCGACCTGACGAAAATCCACGCGGTGGACCTCAAGGACCCGGAGCAGGTGCAGGAATTCGTCTCCCACTCCTGGTACAAGTACGCCGACGAGACCCAGGGCCTGCACCCCTGGGACGGGGTCACCGAACCCAGCTTCGTGCTCGGCCCCAACACCAGGGGCAGCAAGACCCGCATCGAGTCCCTGGACGAGGAAGGCAAGTATTCCTGGATCAAGGCCCCGCGCTGGCGCGGCCACGCCATGGAGGTGGGCTGCCTGTCGCGCATGGTGCTGGGCTATCTGCAGCCCCAGCAGTACCCCTTCATCAAGGACACCATCGACGCGGTGCTGGCCAAGCTGGACGTGCCGGTGCAGGCGCTCTTCTCCACGCTGGGCCGCACCGCGGCACGGGGCATCGAGACGCTGTACTGCGCCCAGCTCCAGGTGGAGCAGTTCGACAAGCTGATCGCCAACCTGAAGGCGGGGGACCTCACCACCGCCAACATCGACAAGTGGGAGCCTTCCACCTGGCCGAAGGAGGCCAAGGGCGCTGGCTTCACCGAGGCGCCGCGCGGCGCGCTGGGCCACTGGATCCGCATCAAGGACGGCCGGATAGACAACTACCAGGCCGTGGTGCCCACCACCTGGAACGGCAGCCCCCGCGACCACACGGGCCAGATCGGCGCCTTCGAGGCCAGCCTGATGGACACGCCGCTCGCGAAGGCGGACGAGCCCCTGGAAATCCTGCGCACGCTGCATTCCTTCGACCCCTGCCTGGCCTGCTCCACACACGTGATGAGCCCGGACGGACAGGAGATGGCCCAGGTCAAGGTGCGCTGAGCGCCACCGGGTGCCGTCACGGCAGGGCGGGAGTGGTTTTCTCCTTCGGCACCTCCCGCCCTGCCGCCGACCGGCCCCACACAGGAGAACATCATGCTGGCTGAACAAGACGCCTTCGAAGCCGAGCGCAGCGCGCGCATGGTCAGGGCGATATACGTCTATGAAGCCCCGCTGCGCCTGTGGCACTGGGTCAACGCGCTGGCCATCACGGTGCTGGCCGTCACCGGCTACTTCATCGGCAAGCCGCTGCCGGCGCTGTCGGGCGACACCAGCGCCCAGTACCTGATGGGCTGGATCCGCCTGCTGCATTTCTCGGCCGCCTACGTCTTCGCCATCGGCTTCCTCGCCCGCATCTACTGGGCCTTCGTCGGCAACCACCACGCGCGCCAGCTCTTCCTGCTGCCCGTCCTCAACCCCCGATGGTGGGGCGAGGTGCTGTACGAACTGCGCTGGTATCTCTTCCTGGTGAGGGAACCGAACAAGTACGTGGGCCACAACCCGCTGGCGCAACTGATGATGTTCCTGTTCTTCACCATCGGCGCGGTCTACATGATCCTCACCGGTTTCGCCCTGTACGGCGAGGGCCAGGGCGCCGGGAGCTGGGCCGACGAGCTGTTCGGCTGGGTGATCGCGGTGCTGGGCGGCAACAGCATGCAGGTGCACAGCCTGCACCGGCTGGGCATGTGGGTGACCGTGTGCTTCGTCATCGTGCACGTCTATGCGGCCATCCGCGAGGACATCATGAGCCGCCAGAGCCTGATCAGCACCATGGTCAGCGGCTGGCGCATGTTCAAGGACTGATCCGCCGTCCACGGCCCGGCGTGCGCCGGGCCGCCGTCCGTTCGCGGCGCGGGCGTGCCCGCTGCCATTTGCCTCGGCACGCATGCTAACCTCCGACGCATGGCAGCCGGCGAACTGGACATGATTGCAATTTCCCGCGATGCGCGCCGCAAGCCGCGCAAGGAACCCCCTTCTCCCCTGAGGGGGGACGGACTGAGCGCGGAATCCCAGGAAGTCGACGCCCTGCTGCGGCAGTGCTGCAGCGCCCTGCACGACGCCCTGCCCCTCGACCTGGTGTTCGCCGCGCGCCGCAATGCCAACGGCAGCCTGCGCGTGCTCGCCCACGCCGGCAAGAACAGCGCGGCCCTCAAGGAGCTTCTGGAACACGGCCTGGTCTGGCAGGGGCCCGGCGCCAGCGCCTGTCTGGCCACCGCGCTCGCCTCCGCCGAACCCTACGTGTGCCGGGACAACGGCCGGGCACTGCCGTCGTGCTGGCTGGGGGCGATGCCCGGCCTGTGCGGGCGCGGCACCTGCATGCTGCCCATCGTCGCCGGCGGCAGCGCGTGGGGCGTCATCGTCATGTGCCCGTCCGCCCCCGATACCTTCGACGAGCGTGCGCTGGACGCGCTGCGCACGGAATTCGGCGCGCAGCTCGGCGCGGCGCTGGAACGCCAGACCCAGGCCGCGCTGGTGAACCTGCTCGGCGCGGCCCTGTCGGCCGCCGCCAACGCCATCTTCATCACCGACCGCGACGCCGTGATCGAATGGGTCAACGACGCCTTCGTCGCGCTCACCGGCTACCCGCGCGAAGAGGCCATCGGGCGCACGCCGCGCCTGCTGCATTCCGGCGTGCAGGACGCCGAGTATTACCGCGCACTGACCACCGCGATCCGCGCCGGCAGGCCCTGGAGCGGCGAGATCACCAACCGGCGCCGCGACGGCAAGCTGTACGTGGCCCAGCAGACCATCACCCCCATCCTGGAAGGCAAGCGCCATGTGCGCCATTTCGTCGCCATCCAGCAGGACGTGACCGAGCGCAAGCGCCTGGAGCGGGAGATCGGCGAACTCGCGCTCGGCGCCGAACTGGCCCGCCAGTCCGAGCGCAGCCAGATCGCCCGCGAGGTGCATGACGAACTGGGCGGCTCGCTGGTCTCCCTGCGCCACGACATCGAGTGGCTGACGGACCGCACCACCGATGCCGCCAGCCTGGAACGCCTGCAGATCATGCTGGAGCTGGTCGCCCATTCGCTGGCCTCCGCGCGCCAGATCGTCACCGGCCTGCGCCCGGCCATCGTCGAGGAGCAGGGCCTGGGCGGCGCCATCGGCTGGCTGGCACGGGAGTTTCGCCAGCACCACGACATCGCGGTGGAACTCGACCTGTCGCCGGCGCTGAAGCGCGTGGACCTGACCCAGGCCGTGGAGACCTACCGCGTGGTGCAGGAATGCCTGACCAACGTGGCCAAGCACGCCTGTGCCAGCCGCGTGCGCATCGACGGGCGCATCAACGACCAGTTGCTGGTGCTGGAGGTGGAGGACGACGGCCACGGCAGCCGCAGCGGCGGGGATGCGGGCGGCCGGCGCGGCATGACCGAAAGGGCGCTGCTGATGGGCGGCTATCTGGAGATCGGCCGCGCCGCCGCCGGCGGCACCCGCGTGCGCCTGGTGGTGCCGCTGGCCACCGGGGAAACGGAACGATGACCCGCGTGCTGGTGGTGGACGACCACACCCTGTTCCGCCAGGGCCTGCACCGCCTGCTGGCCGACGTGCCCGACCTGGAAATGGCCGGCGAGGCCAGCACCGCCGCCCAGGCACTGGCGATGATCCGTGCCCAGCCCTGGGACCTGGTCCTGCTGGACATCCGCCTGCCCGACGCGGGCGGGCTGGAGGTGCTGCGCCAGTTGCGCGCCGAAGGCCGCGACGTGCCGGTGCTGATGCTGACCATGTACCCCGCCGAGCGCTTCGCCGCCCAGGCCGCCCGCCTGGGGGCGGCCGGCTATCTCAGCAAGGACTGCTCCGCCCATCACCTGGTGGAGGCGATGCGCAAGGTGGCGGCCGGCGGCTCCTACATCGACGCGCACTCGGCCTCCGACCTCTTCTTCCGCCTCGCCCGCGGCGGCGGCGACCCGCCCCACCACCTCCTGTCGCGGCGCGAATTCGAAGTGTTCATCAAGCTCGCCAAGGGCCACACCATCTCGCAGATCGCCGCCGACATGAACGTCAGCGCGAAGACGGTCAGCACCTATCGCGCGCGCCTGCTGGGCAAGCTCGAACTGGGCAACAACGCCGAGATCGTGCGCTACGCGCTCGCGCACAACCTGTACTGAAGGATCACGTAGGCATTTTCCTACAGCGCTGCCGGTGTCGCCCGGCGCAGTGGTAGGCGATCGGCGTCTAGCTTCGCTTTCGGCCACGGCATTAGTATTCGCGCACCTTTTCTTCCGATGACAAGGGAGTGCGCTCCGGGGTGTCGCGTGCGGGCCAGCGGCGAACGAATCGACCGTCGATGCGCTGATTCCGCCATGCCGAACATGCCGCCGCGATTTCAATCCCTGCTCCTCGACATCCATGCCCGGCTGCTGTCGGCCGGCACGGACCACGAGGAGGTGCTGGACGGAGTCGTAGGCCTGCTGGCGCGGGCCCTGGGCTGCCCGGCGGCGTGGATCGCCCTCGCCGATGCCTCCGGCACGCTGCACATCGAGGCCGTCGGCGGCACCCATCCGCAACTCGAAACCCTGCCCGGCCAGGCCCTGCCCCACAGCAAGGGGCTGCGCGGCGAAACCCTCGCCTACCGCTGCCTGCGCACCGGCAAGACGGCGCAGGCGCGCGACGCGGTGGCCGAACTGCCGATCACGCTGCCCCCCGGCGCCACCGCCGTGCTGCCGCTGGCCTCCGGCGCCGCGCCCCACGGCGTGCTCGGCCTGCGCGCCGCGCCCGGGCGCAGCTTCCGCCAGGGCGAGCTGGCCTTCCTCGAAACGGTCGCCACCCACCTCGCCGCCGTCCTCGCCCTGCGCGCGCGCGTCGCCGCGGCGGACGAGGCGCTGGCCCACCGCCACCAGGCCGCGGCGGTGTTCGACAGCGCCATGGAAGGCATCTTCATCACCGACCTCAACGGCCGCATCCTCGCCGCCAATCCCGCCGCCTGCCGCATCACCGGCTACGACGCAGCCGAAGTGCTCGGCGCCACCCCGGCGCTGTTCAAGTCCGGCCGCCACGACCAGGCCTTCTACGAGGCGTTCTGGGCCTCCCTGCGCGCGTATGGGTGCTGGCGCGGCGAGATCTGGAACCGGCGCAAGAATGGCGAGATCTACCCCGAGCTGCTGTGCGTGTCGGCCATCCACGACGACAGCGGCCAGGCCGTCCGCTTCGTCGCGCTGCTGATCGACATCTCCGAACAGAAGCGCATCGAGTCCGAACTGGCGCGCAAGGCCTACTACGACCAGCTCACCGGCCTGCCCAACCGGGGCCTTTTCGAGGACTACCTCGCCAAGGTGCTCGCCCGCGCGCGGCGCGAGGGCAGCACGGTGGCGGTGCTGTTCTTCGACCTGGACGACTTCAAGTACGTCAACGACACCCTGGGCCACGACGAGGGCGACCGCCTGATCCGCACCGTCGCCGAACGGCTCGCCGCCTGCCTGCGTTCCGAGGACATGGTGGCGCGCCTGGGCGGCGACGAGTTCGTCGTCGCCCTGCCCGGCATCCCCCACATGCACGACGCCGCCACGGTGGCGCGCAAGCTGCTCGACTCGGTGTGCGGGCCGGTGGCGCTGGGCACCGACGAGGTCTACGTCAGCGGCTGCATCGGCATCGCGCTCTTCCCCGACGACGGCGACAGCCCCGACCTGCTGCTGCGCTGCGCGGACAACGCCATGTACGGCGCCAAGGAGCTGGGCAGCAACTCCATGCTGTTCTACCGCCCCGAGATGCACACCCGCAGCGGCGAGCGTTTCGCCATCGGCAGCGCGCTCAAGAACGCGCTGGGCGCCAACGAGTTCTTCCTCGTCTACCAGCCCCAGTTCCGCGCCGGCGCGCAGCGCCCGGTCGGCGTGGAGGCCCTGCTGCGCTGGCGCCACAACGGCGAGGTGATCACCCCGGACCGCTTCATCCCCCTCAGCGAGGAGAAGGGGCTCATCGTCGAGGTGGGCGAATGGGTGCTGCGCACCGCCTGCACCCAGGGCCGCCTGTGGCACGAACAGGGCTTCAGCGACCTGCGGGTGGCGGTCAACCTGTCGGCGCGCCAGTTCCGCGAGCGCACGCTGGTGCCCATGATCTACGAGGTTCTGGAAGAAACCGGCTTCCCCCCCGCGGCGCTGGAGATCGAGATCACCGAAAGCCTCACCCTCAGCAACGCCAACAGCGCCCCCAACATCCTCGGCGCGCTGAAGGAGATGGGCGTGGGCATCGCCATCGACGACTTCGGCACCGGCTATTCCTCCCTCGCCTGCCTGGGCCGCTACCCCATCGACACGCTGAAGATCGACCTGTCCTTCGTCCAGGCCATCGGGCGCGACCCCCGCGTCGAGGCCATCATCTGCGCCATCGTCGCCATGGCCGGCACCCTGGGCATCGCCCTCGTCGCCGAAGGGGTGGAGACGGAAGCGCAGCGCGATTTCCTGCTCGGCCGCGGCTGCGACGTGATCCAGGGCTACCTGGTCGGCAAGCCCATGCTGCCGCAGGAATTCGACGCGCACTTCGCCTCCGGCCTGCTGCCGCACTGAAACGAAAGAAATCCTTCCGTTCCGGAAACATTCTTTCCACCCTCAGCACCTGCGCGCTCCGCTCCGCGCCCCAAGTCGCTGATTCTCCGCCGCCGTCGCCGGGGGCGGCGGCTGGCATGCTCCGTGCTGGACTTCCCCATCCCTTCCGCCCTCGCCCGCCACCGCCATGAACGACACGCCCGACCCCATCCTCGTGCTCGGCATCGGCAACCTGCTGTGGGCCGACGAAGGCTTCGGCGTGCGCTGCGTGGAAGCCTTCGGCGAACGCTGGGCGGTGCCGGAGCGGGTCACCGTGCTCGACGGCGGCACCCAGGGCCTGTACCTGCTGCCCTACCTGACCGCCGCGCGCCGCCTCATCGTCTTCGACGCCATCGACTACGGCCTGCCGCCCGGCACCCTGCGCCAGGTGGAAAACGGCGAGGTGCCGCGCTTCATGGGCGTCAAGAAGATGAGCCTGCACCAGACCGGCTTCCAGGAAGTGCTAGCCGCGGCCGAACTGCTCGGGCAACTGCCCGCGGAAATGCTCTTGATCGGCGTGCAGCCCGCGGAACTGGACGACTACGGCGGCAGCCTGCGCCCGGCCGTGCGCGCCCTCGTGCCCGAGGCGGTGGAACTCGCCGCCGCCCGCCTGCGCGCCTGGGGCGTGGACCTGCGTCCCGCCGAGGGCGCCCGGCCGGTGCTCAACGACGACGCCCTGGCCCTGGCCGGCTACGAGGCCGGCCGCCCGCCGGCCGAAGCCGCCTGGCGCCTGGGCGACGGGCGCTTCCACCCGGACGCGGTGCGCTGATGTGCATCGGCGTTCCCATGCAGGTCGTACACGGCGATGCCGTCCGCGCCCTGTGCCGCGGCCGCGACGGCGCCGAGGCCTGGATAGACCTGCTGCTCACCGGCCCCCAACCCCCCGGCACCTGGCTGCTGACCTTCCTCGGTGCCGCCCGCGAGGTCCTGGACGCCGAGCGCGCCGCGCGGATCGGCGCCGCCCTGGACGCGCTGGGCGACCTGCTCGCCGGGCGCAGTGCCGACGTGGACGCCGCCTTCGCCGACCTCGTCGAACGCGGCCCGCAACTGCCCGAATTCCTGCGCAAGGCTCCCACGTCGTGAGCCTCGCCCGATTGCCACCGACGGAGCCCCGGCCATGAAAGCCTTCCCCATCCCGGTCGTTTCCCTGGACGCCGTGTCCGCCCTGGTCGGCCCCGGTTCGCAAGCCGCCGCGGACGAGGGTTTCGACTGGCTGCCGCTGCCCTCGGGCATGGGCACCTTCGACCCGCCGCCCCTGCCGGAGACGGCCAACCCGGCCGCCACCGCCGCGGCCATCGCGGTGCTGGAAGACGCCCTTGCCGACCTGCGCGGCTGGGTCTTCGGCACCGGCACCAACCCGGCCTACGACCTCGCGCCCATGCCACCGGACGCGCTGGCGGTGATCAACGAAGCCCTCGGCCAGGGCGAGGTGTCCGCCATCGTGCGCGGCACGCCCGGCACCCCAGGCGAAATCCACGTCCAGGAGACCGTGTTCGCCGGCCTGTGGCGGGTGCAGACCCTGGACGCGGACGGGCGGCTGGCCGCCGACGTGCTGGAAGCGGGCCCCATCCCCGCCGCGGTCCCGACCGCCGCGGCCGCCCCGCAGCGGGAGGCCGGACACCCGCTGCCGCCCCTGATAGCCGGCATCATGAATGCCCAGCCCGTGGTGCACGAACTCATCGCCGCCGCCCACGCCCACCGCCCGGGCGACCCCGCCCACGTGGTCAACCTCAGCCTGCTGCCCATGACGCCGGCCGATCTGGCCTGGCTCTCCGCCGCCCTCGGCACCGGCCGCGCCGTCATCCTGTCCCGCGGCTACGGCAACTGCCGCATCGCCGCCACGGCGCTGCCCGCCACCTGGCGCGTGCAGTACTTCAACAACGACGACAGGCTGATCCTGGACACCGTCGAGGTCACCGCCATCCCGGACGTGGCGCTGGCGGCCGCCGAGGATTTCGCCGACAGCCTGTTGCGGCTGGACGAATGGGTCGCTACCCTGCGCAAAGGTCTGGCAGACGGCGCCGGCGATGTTTGAGGGCAGCTATCTCGGCGACGACGGCCGGCTCACCGACGATGCGCGGCTCGAATGCGGCATCTGCTGGTGGGTGTACGACCCGGCCGAGGGCGACGAGGTGGGCGGAATCCCGCCCGGCACCCCCTTCGCCCGCCTGCCCGCCCACTGGACCTGCCCCAACTGCGACGCCCCCAAGCACAAGTTCCTGGTGGTCAACGACTAGTGCGGTACACACCACTCGCTCCGAACATGCTTCCGGCCGCATTAGCAGGTTCCGGTACCTCATCCGTGCTCGCAACGGCCTTTTCCTTCCACACCGAGAACCCCCGGCAGCTCCTGGCCGAGCGCTTCGCCCGCATCGCCGCCACCCGCATGGCCGGCCTGCCGGTGGCGAACCCGGCGCTGGCGGTGGCCGTGCCCGCCATGGAGGCCTGGCAGGGCGAGTGGGTGGGTGTGCTGGTGACCCCGTGGGCGGTGAACCTGGTCATCCTGCCCGGCTCCGGCGGGCGCTTCCGCGCCATCGCCGTGGGTGCCTCCCAGCACTGGCATTTCCCTTCCGGCGAGTACGAATTCCTCGGCAGCCACGAGGACGGCCTGGGCCCCTACCAATGCTGTTCCCTGGCGTCGCCGGCCTTCGACTTCCCTACCCAGGCGGATGGGGAAGCCTTCGCGCGGGCGGCCTTCGCCGCCCTGCTGGCCGAACCGGCGGCCCAGCCCGTCTCGCGGCGGGCCTTCCTGCGCGGCGGGCTGTTCGGAGGCGGGCGATGAACCCGGCCGGCGAACTGCTGATCGCGGCTGAATGGGACGGCCTCGGCGTGACCCGCGCCGCGGCCCGCAACAGCCGCCCCCACGCCGCGAAGCTGCTGATCGGGCGCAGCGTGGACGAGGCCCTGGCGCTGGTGCCGGCCCTCTTCACCCTGTGCGGCAAGGCGCAGGGGCTCACCGCGCGGGCCGCGGTGGCCGCCGCCCGCGCGGAGCCCGCCCCCGACGAACCCGCGCGCATCGCCGCCGAACGCGCCATCGCCGCCGAGGCCGCCCAGGAACACCTGTGGCGCCTGCTGCTGGACTGGCCGGCCCTGTTCGACCATGAACCGCGCCGGGCGCGCTTCGCCGAGCTCTACCGCCGCCTCGCCAGCGCGGGTTCCGGCGGCGCCGAGACCGCGCGCGAGGTGGGCGGCCAGCTCCTGGACCTGGTGGCCGCCGAACTGCTCTCCGGCTTCTTCACGGTGGCGCGGGAGCCGTCCAGCCTAGCGGAATTCGCCAGCCGCGCCCGGCGCGGCGGCACCGTGGGCGCGGCCCTGGCCGACCTCCTGGAGATGGGCACCCACAGCCCACCGCAGGGCATGGCCGCGCTGCTGCCCGGCGCCGATGCCGCCACCTGGGCGGCAGAACTGGGCGGCGTGCCGGACGAAGCCTATTGCCGCGCCCCCACCTGGCAGGGCGCACCAGCCGAGACCGGGGCGCTGGCGCGCCACCACGGCTCCATGCTGGTCAAGCTGCTGATCGACCGCGGCCACCCGGTGGCCGCGCGGCTCTTCGCCGAGGTGGTGGATCTCTCCGACTGGGCCAGCCGGCTGCGCCACCCGCTGGCAAACGACATGCCGCCGGTGCTGGACGCCGCGCCCCTCGGCGAAGCGGCGGGCCTGGCGCGCTGCGAGACCGCCCGCGGCGTGCTGATCCACGCCGTATGTCTGGAAGGCGACACCATCGCCGACTACGCCATCGTCGCCCCCACCGAATGGAATTTCCACCCCGCCGGCAGCTTCGCCCGCGAAGGCAGCGGCTGGCAGGCGCCGGACCCGGAGACCGCGCGCCGCCATCTGACCGCGCTGGTACTCGGGCTCAATCCTTGCGTGCCCTTCCAGGTAAACCTCGCGGAGGCCGGCCATGCATGAGATGTCCCTGGCCGAAGGCGTGCGCGGTATCGTGGAAGACGCGGCCCGCGCCCATCCGGGGCGGAAGATAGCCGCGGTGGTGCTGGAGATCGGCGCACTCGCCGCGGTGGAGGTGGAAGCGCTCACCTTCTGCCTGGACGTGGTGCTGCGCGGCAGCGTGGCCGAAGGCGCCCGCGTGGACGTGGAAACGACGCCCGGCACCGGCTGGTGCATGCAATGCGCCGCGAACGTGCCGATCGCGGCGCTGTACGATGCCTGTCCGCACTGCGGCAGCTACCAGGTGCAGCCCACTGGCGGCACGGAGATGCGGGTCAAGGCCCTGGAACTGGAGTAGGAAGCATGTGTACGGTTTGCGGTTGCGGCGGCGGAACGCTGACGATAGACGGCCGGGCGGTGCCGATGCGGGCGCCGGCCAAGGCGCACAACGAGGGCGGCACGCGCACCTGGCGTCCGGCTGCCGATACCCCGCCGGTGGAAACGGAAGCCGTGCACGCCACCCCCGGCCACCTGCACTTCGGCCACGGCCCGGCCCACGCCCACGCGCCCGGCCTCTCCCAGGGCGAGATGGTGCGCATCGAACGGGACATCCTCGGCAAGAACGACGCCCTCGCCGCCGCCAACCGCCGGCGCCTGGCCGAGCGGGGCGTGTTCGCGCTCAACCTCGTTTCCAGTCCCGGCTCGGGCAAGACCACGCTGCTGGTGGAGACCATCCGCCGGCTGGCCGGCCGCCTGCCGGTGGCGGTCGTCGAGGGCGACCAGCAGACCGAGTTCGACGCCGAGCGCATCCGCGCCACCGGCGCCCCGGCGCTGCAGATCAACACCGGCAAGGGCTGCCACCTGGACGCCCACATGGTGGGCCGGGCGCTGGACGAACTGCCCCCGCCGCAGAACGGCCTGCTGCTGATCGAGAACGTGGGCAACCTGGTGTGCCCCGCCGCCTTCGACCTGGGCGAGGCCCACAAGGTGGTGATCCTGTCGGTCACCGAGGGCGAGGACAAGCCGCTGAAATACCCGGACATGTTCGCCGCCGCCGACCTGATGCTGCTCTCCAAGGTGGACCTGCTGCCCCATCTGTCCTTCGACGCCGGGCGCGCCGTGGACTACGCGCTACGGGTCAATCCGAAGCTGCGGGTGATCCGCTGCTCGGCCACCAGCGGCGAAGGCTTCGACGACTGGCTGGCCTGGATAGAGGCCGGCGCCACCCGCGCGCGGAACAGATGAACCCGGATCTGTGCAAAGCTCCCGTTCGCCCTGAGCCTGTCGAAGGGCGTTGCGCCAAGCGGGCTTCGACAAGCTCAGCCCGAACGGTTGGAGTCACAGTCGAACCACCACTCCCCCTGCCCGGTGCGCCGGTGCTGGCGGCCGGCGCCTGGTTCGAGGGCACGCCGGGACGGGTCGCGGACGGCCGCTTCCACCGCGCCCCCGGCGCCGGCGACCTGATCGACGCCGACGCCTGCCGCCGCTTCGACGCCGCCCTGGACGCGCTGGGCGCGCTGCCCGGCGAAGCGCCCCGGGCGGTGGCCCACGACCTGCACCCGGACTTCCACTCCACACTTGCCGCATGCGCGCTGGCGGAACGGCTGCAGGTGCCCGCCATCCCCGTGCAACACCACCACGCCCATCTCGCCGCGGTGCTGGCCGAGCACGGCCACGCCGGCCCGGTGGTGGGCATCGCCGCCGACGGCGTGGGCCTGGGCACGGACGGCCATGCCTGGGGCGGCGAACTGCTGCATGTGGATGGCGCCGCCTGTACCCGGCTGGGCCATTTGCGTGCCCTGCCCCTGCCCGGCGGCGACCGGGCGGCCCGCGAGCCCTGGCGCATGGCCGCTGCGGTGCTGCAGCGGGCCGGGCGAGGCACGGAGATCGCCCGCCGCTTCCCCCGCCACACGGCCGCCGCGCAACTGGCATCCATCGTCGACCGCCCGCAACTGTCCCCGCCCACCACCAGCTTGGGCCGCCATTTCGACGCCGCCGCAGCCCTGCTGGGCCTGTGCGAGGTGAACGAAACCGGCGCCCAGGCCGCCGTCGCGCTGGAATCGGCGGCCCGGGCCCACGGCCCGGTGCCCCCTGAGCCCGATGCCTGGCGCATCGAGCCGGACGGCACGCTGGATCTGCTGCCGCTGCTCGCACGCCTGGCCGACGAACCAAACGCCCCGCTCGGCGCCGCCCGCTTTCACGCCACCCTGGCCGCGGCCCTTGCCGGATGGCTCATCGCCGCCGCCGAAAACCTCGCCTGCCGCACCGTGGCGCTGGGCGGCGGCTGCTTCCACAACTGCCTGCTCTCCGCCGCCCTCGCCGACAGACTCGCCGCCGCCGGCCTCGCCGTGCTGCGCCCCGAACGCCTGCCGCCGGGCGATGCGGGCCTGGCCGCCGGGCAGGCCTGGGTAGCCCAACGCATCCTCCAAGGAAACTGAAGCATGTGCCTCGCCATTCCCGCCCGCGTGGTGGAACTCGCCGCCGACGACCAGGCCGTGGTGGACCTGGGCGGCGTGCGCAAGCAGATCTCGCTGGCCCTGGTGGACGGCGTCGTGCCCGGCGACTACGTGATCGTGCACGTGGGCTACGCCCTGTCCCGCCTCGACCCGGAGGAGGCCGAGGCCACGCTGGCCCTGTTCCGCGAGGCCGGCGAACTGCTGCAACCGGGAAGCGCGGCGTGAAATACGTGGACGAGTTCCGCGACGGCGAGTTGGCCAAGGGGCTGGCCGCGGCGATCCGCGCCGAGGCCGACCCCGCGCGCCGCTACGCCTTCATGGAATTCTGCGGCGGCCACACCCACGCCATCTCCCGCTACGGCGTCACGGACCTGCTGCCGGCCAACGTGCGCATGATCCACGGCCCCGGCTGCCCGGTGTGCGTGCTGCCCATCGGCCGCATCGATCTGGCCATCCGGCTTGCCCTGGACCGGGGCGTCACCGTCGCCACCTACGGCGACTGCCTGCGGGTGCCGGCCTCGGAGGGGCTTTCCATGCTGAAGGCCAAGGCCCGCGGCGCCGACATCCGCATGGTGTATTCGGCGGCCGACGCGCTGGCGCTCGCGCAGCGCGAACCGGCGCGGGAAGTGGTGTTCTTCGCCATCGGCTTCGAGACTACCACCCCGCCCACGGCCCTGGTGCTGCGCCAGGCGCGGGAACTGGATCTGAAAAACTTCAGCGTGCTGTGCAACCACGTGCTCACCCCGTCCGCCATCCAGACCATCCTGGAGAGCCCGGAGGTGCGCCAGCTCGGCAGCGTGCCCCTGGACGGCTTCGTCGGCCCGGCCCACGTGTCCACGGTGATCGGCAGCCGGCCCTACGAATTCTTCGCCGAGGAATACCGCAAGCCGGTGGTCATCGCCGGCTTCGAGCCCCTGGACGTGATGCAGGCCATCCGCATGCTGGTGCGCCAGGTGAACGAGGGCCGCGCCCAGGTGGAAAACGAATTCACCCGCGCCGTAAGCCGGGACGGCAACCTCAAGGCCCAGGCCCTGGTGTCCGAGGTCTTCGAGCTGCGCCGCGCCTTCGAATGGCGCGGACTGGGCAGCGTGCCCTATTCCGCCCTGCGCATCCGCGCACCCTTCGCCGCCTGGGACGCGGAGGCCAAGTACGGCCTGGACTACCGCCCGGTGCCGGACCACAAGGGCTGCGAATGCGGCGCCATCCTGCGCGGGGTCAAGCGCCCCACGGACTGCAGGCTGTTCGGCACCGTGTGCACGCCGGAAAATCCCATGGGCTCGTGCATGGTGTCCTCGGAAGGCGCCTGTGCCGCCCATTACAACTACGGCCGCTTCCGCGACCACGCCCCAACCTGAAAAAAAGGAAACCCACCATGCTGCAAGGCGCCCTGCTGGGCCTGATCGACGAAGCCTGTGCCGAGATCGTCACCCTGACCGAGGAAGTGAGTGAGGCCGAGTTCTTCCGCAGCCGCCTGACCCACGGCGAGACGGTCAAGCGCCTGAAGGCCATCGCCCAGGCGGCCGAACAGTTGCCGGAGCCGGCACGCGCCGCCATTGCGGAGATCGACTGGGCGCGCTGGCAGGAACTGGGCCGCGAACTGGCCGCCGGCAGCGCCGGGCCGCTGGCGGTGTGGGTGGCGGTGCGCGAACTCGCGCCGCTGACGCTGAACTGGCTGCGGGTGTACCAGCAGTCCCGGCCGGACCTGTTCCAGCTCAAGCCATGAAAGCCCACTACGTCCGCCCCCTGGACCTGCGCCACGGCCGCGTGGACCTCAACCACGGCGCCGGCGGCCGCGCCATGGCCCAGTTGATCGACGAGCTGTTCGCCCGCGCATTCGCCAACGACTGGCTGGCCCAGGGCAACGACGGCGCGGTGCTGCCCGCCCCGGCGGCGGGCGAGCGCCTGGTGCTGGCCACGGACGCCCACGTGGTGAGCCCGCTCTTCTTCCCCGGCGGCGACATCGGCAGCCTGGCGATGCACGGCACGGTGAACGACGTGGCGGTGATGGGCGCCCGCCCGCTGTATCTCACCGCCAGCTTCATCCTGGAAGAAGGCTTCCCGCTGGCGGACCTGGCCCGCATCGTGCAATCCATGGCCGCCGCCTCCCGCTCGGCCGGCGTGCCGGTGGTCACCGGCGACACCAAGGTCGTCGAACAGGGCAAGGGCGACGGCGTGTTCATCTCCACCACCGGCCTGGGCGCGCTGCCCGCCGGGCGCGAGCTGGGCGGCGCACTGGCCCGGCCCGGCGACGCGGTGCTGGTCTCCGGCAGCATGGGCGAACACGGCATGGCCATCCTCGCCCAGCGGGAATCCCTGAGCTTCGAATCCGCCATCGTCTCCGACAGCGCCGCCCTGCACGGCCTCGTGGACGCGCTGCTCGCCGCGGTGCCCGCGGTGCACGTGCTGCGCGACCCCACCCGCGGTGGACTGGCGACCACCCTCAACGAGATCGCCCGCCAGTCCGGCGTCGGCATGCAACTCGACGAGGCGGCGATCCCGGTCCATCCCCAGGTGGCCGCAGCCTGCGAACTGCTCGGCCTGGACCCCTTCTACCTCGCCAACGAAGGCAAGCTGGTCGTCGTGTGCGCCGCGGACGCCGCCGACGCCGCGCTCGCCGCCCTGCGCACCCACCCCCTCGGCAGCGATGCCGCGCGCATCGGCACGGTCACCGCCGACCCGCAGTACTTCGTCCAGGCCCGCACCGCCTTCGGCGGCCAGCGCATGCTGGACTGGCTCTCCGGCGAACCGCTGCCGCGCATCTGCTGAAGAGCCCTGGACCATGCGCATCCTGCTGCTGACCCACGCCTTCAACAGCCTGACCCAGCGCCTGTACGCGGAGCTGGCCGCCGACGGCCACGAACTGTCGGTGGAGTTCGACATCGCCGACAGCGTGACCGGGGAAGCGGTGGCCCTGTTCGCCCCGGACCTGGTGCTCGCCCCCTTCCTCAAGCGCCCGGTGCCGGAATCCGTGTGGCGCCGCGTGCCCACGCTGATCGTGCATCCGGGCATCGTCGGCGACCGGGGCCCTTCGGCCCTGGACCACGCCGTCCAGCAGGGCCTGCGGGAGTGGGGCGTGACCGTGCTGCAGGCCGAGGCGGAGATGGACGCCGGCCCGGTGTGGGCCCACGCGGAATTCGCCCTGCGCCCCGGCGCCACCAAGGCGGGCACCTACCGCAACGAGGTCACCGCTGCCGCGCTGGCCGCGGTACGTGCGGCCCTCACCCACTACCCGGACTGGCGCGCCGGACGCTGGCAGCCGCGGGTGCAGGACTACGCCGACCCCGCCGTGCGCGGCCGGCCCCACGCCCCCATGAACCAGGCCGAACGCGCGCTGGACTGGGCGGCCATGACCAGCGCCGAAATCCTCGCCCGCATCCGCGCCGCCGACGGCTTCCCCGGCGTGCTGGACAGCCTGTTCGGCCAGCCCTGCCGCCTGTTCGACGCCCACCCCGGCCCCCGCGTGGCAGGTGCCGAACCCGGCACGGTGATCGGCCGCCGCCATGACGCGCTGCAGGTCGCCACCCGGGACGGGAGCGTGTGGATAGGCCACGTGCAGCGCCCCGGCCACGCCCACCCCTTCAAGCTGCCCGCGGCGCTCGCCTTCGCCGACGAGGCCGCCACCCTGCCGGAGCGGGCCGACGCCACGCCCGCCTACCCCGACATCGCCTACCGGGAGTCGGCGGACGGCCGCATCGGCTACCTCGCCTTCGAGTTCTACAACGGCGCCATGGGCAGCGCCCAGTGCGGACGCCTGGTCGCGGCGGTGCGCGCCGCCCGCCGCCGCCCGGCGAAGGTGCTGGTGCTCACCGGCGGCCACGACTTCTGGTCCAACGGCATCCACCTGGGCCGCATCGAGGCCGCGGCATCCCCCGCCGACGAGTCCTGGCGCAACATCCAGGCCATGGACGATCTCTGCCTCGCCCTGCTGGAAACCACCGACCGCCTCACCGTGGCCGCCCTGCGGGGCAATGCCGGCGCCGGCGGCTGCTTCCTGGCACTCGCCTGCGACCAGGTGTGGGCCCGCGACGGCGTGGTGCTCAACCCCCACTACAAGAACATGGGCAACCTGTACGGCTCGGAATACTGGACCTACCTGCTGCCCCGCCGCGTCGGCGAGGCGGGTGCGGCGCGCCTCATGGGCGAACGCCTGCCGCTCACCGCCCGCCTGGCCGCCGAACGGGGCCTGGTGGACCGCGTGTTCGGCGGCGACGTAGCCGCCTTCGAAGCGGAACTGGAACGCCAGGCCGCCGCCCTCGCCGCCGGGGATGTGGACGCCCGCATCGCCGCCAAGGCCGCGCGCCGCGCCGCCGACGAGGCCGCCAGGCCGCTGGCCGCGTACCGCGCCCAGGAGCTGGAGATGATGCGGCGCAACTTCTACGGCTTCGACCCCAGCTACCACGTCGCCCGCTACCATTTCGTCATGAAGACGCCCCACTCCTGGACCCCGCGCCACCTCGCCCGCCACCGGGAGCCCGGCTGGCGACCCGCCGCGGAGGCCGCGGCATGACCAGGCGCCTGCCCACCGTGCTGGTGGTGGACGACGAGGTGCGCTCCCAGGAGGCCCTGCGCCGCACGCTGGAAGAGGACTTCGAGGTGTTCACCGCCTCCGGCGCCGACGAGGCGCTCGCCATCCTGGAGCGGGAGTGGATACAGATCGTGCTCACCGACCAGCGCATGCCCGGCACCTCGGGCGTGGCCCTGCTGCGCCAGGTGCGCGAACGCTGGCCCGACGCGGTGCGCATCATCATCTCCGGCTACACGGATTCCGAGGACATCATCGCCGGCGTCAACGAGGCCGGCATCTACCAGTACCTGCTCAAGCCCTGGCAGCCGGAACAGCTGCTGCTCACGCTGCGCGGCGCGGCCGAACTCTCCCGCCTGCAGGCGGAGAACCAGCGCCTGGCGGTGGACCTCAAGACCGCCGCGCCGGTGCTCGCCGCCCGCGTCGGCGAGCGCCGGGACCGGCTGGCCCGCCACTACGCCCTGGACCGCCTGGTGCGCGCGCCGGATTCGCCCATGAACGCCCTGTGCGCCCTGGTGGGGCGCCTGGCCGCCCTGGACATCCCGGTGCTGCTCACCGGCGAATCGGGCACCGGCAAGGAACTGCTGGCCCGCGCGCTGCACTACGACAGCCCCCGCGCCGACGAGGCCTTCGTGGTGGAGAACTGCGGGGCGCTGCCGGACCAGCTGCTGGAATCCGAACTCTTCGGCCACAAGCGGGGCGCCTACACCGGCGCCTTCGAGGACCGGGTGGGCCTGTTCAAGCAGGCCGACGGCGGCACCATGCTGCTGGACGAGATCGGCGAGACCTCTCCCGCCTTCCAGGTGAAACTGCTGCGCACGCTGCAGGAAGGCGAGATCCGCCCCCTGGGCGCGAGCCGCACCCAGGCCGTGGACGTGCGCGTGGTGGCCGCCACCAACCGGGACCTGGAAGCCGAGGGGCGCGCCGGGCGCTTCCGCGAAGACCTCTACTACCGCCTCGCCGCCTTCCCCATCCACGTGCCGCCGCTGCGGGAGCGGCCCATGGACATCCCGCTGATCGCCCGCAGCCTGGCCGACGAGACCGGCGCCGCCCTGGGCCGCCGCTTCGCCCCCCTGTCCGCCGAACTGGTGGGCTGCCTGACCGCCTGGCGCTGGCCCGGCAACGTGCGCGAACTGCGCAACGAGGTGCTGCGCATGGCCGCGCTGGCCGAAGGCAGCGAACTCTCCGCCGCCCACCTGAGCCCCCGCGTGCTGCGCGCCGCGGACACCGGGCAGGAAGCCGCGCTGGACCTCATCGACGGCCTGCAGGGCGACCTCAAGACCCGGCTCGACGCGCTGGAAGCCCGCATCCTCAAGGAATGCCTGATCCGCCTGCGCTGGAACAAGACGCGGGCGGCGCAGGAACTGGGCCTGTCCCGCGTGGGCCTGCGCGCCAAGCTCGTGCGCTACGGGCTGGACGGGGGATGAGGCCGCATCGGGATGGAAGCGGGTTGCACTTCATCCGAGGATTGCCCTAGACTTTGTACAAAGTTTTGAGATGGAGATGGAGATGGACGCACTCACCTTCAGTTACACACGCGCCCACCTCGCGGAGGTGATGCGCACCGTCAACGAGGACCGCGCACCCGTGCTCGTCACCACGCAGCGCGGCAAACCGGTGGTCATCATGTCGCTCGACGACTACAACGCCCTGGAAGAAACCGCTTACCTGCTCCGCAACCCCAAGGGTGCAAAGCGCCTGATGGAGTCCGTGGAGCAACTGCGTGCCGGCAAGGGCAAGAAGCGCGACCTGCTGGACGACGATGCAGCCGAAGTTCTCTGACCACGCCTGGGAAGACTACCTCTACTGGCACGAAACCGACCGCAAGCAGGTCAAGCGGATCAACGCCCTGATCGAGGACATCCGCCGGCATCCGTTCGAAGGCATCGGCAAACCCGAACCGCTCAAGCATCAGCTCTCCGGCTTCTGGTCCCGGCGCATCGACGACCGCCACCGCCTGGTCTATGCGGTCGATGGAGACGACATCCTCATCGCTCAGTGCCGGGACCATTACTGACCGGATCGCCATCCACACCGCCACGCACGGTCACGAATCCGCCACCCACCCGTAACCCGCTGGAGACCCCCGAATGTTCCGCCTGTGGATCGTCATTGCCGCCCTCTTCGGCGCCATCGGTGTCTCACTGGCATCGTGGAGCAGCCACGGCCTGGCCCATTTCCTCGACCCCGACACGCTGGCCGTGGGCCTGGAGCGCGCCCGCGCAGCCAACCTGCACCACATGCTGCATACCCTGGCCCTGTTCGGCATCGCGCTGTGGGTGCGGCAGGGGGCGAACGCCTGGGTGCATGGGGCGGGCGTGCTGTTCGCGGTCGGCATCCTGGGCTTTTCGGGCGGCATCTACGGTCTGCGCATCTTCGCCGGCATCCACGAAGGGCCGTGGATCTACGTCGTGCCCCTGGGCGGCGCCAGCCTGATCCTGGGTTGGCTCGCCCTGGCCATCGCCGGTCTGCGTCCCCAGCCCGCCCCCGGCGCTTCCCTGCGCCCATGAACCTCCTCTGGCTCCAGTCCGGCGGCTGCGGCGGCTGCACCATGTCGCTGCTGTGCGCGGATTCCAGCGACCTCTTCGGCAGCCTGACCGACGCGGGCATCCGCATCCTGTGGCATCCATCCCTGTCCGAGGAGAGCGGCGCCGAGGTCCTGGACATCCTTTCCGCCTGCGCGGCCGGCCACACCCCGGTGGACCTGCTCTGCATCGAAGGCTCTCTGCTGCGCGGCCCCGACGGCAGCGGGCGCTTCCACATGCTGGGCGGCAGCGGCAGGCCGATGATCGCCTGGGTGCGGGAACTGGCCGCCCACGCGCGCTACACGCTGGCCATCGGCTCCTGCGCTGCCTGGGGCGGCATCACCACGGCCGGGCCCAACCCGGCCGGGGCTTGCGGCCTGCAGTACGACGGCGAGGAGCCGGGCGGCCTGCTCGGCGCAGACTATCGCTCGGCCGCCGGCCTGCCGGTGATCAACGTGGCCGGCTGCCCCACCCACCCCGGCTGGGTGATGGAGACGCTGCTGGCGCTGGCCCTGGGCCAGTTCGACGCCGGCTCGATGGACGCGCTGGCCCGCCCGCGCTCCTACGCCGACCAGCTCGTGCACCACGGCTGCGCGCGCAACGAGTATTACGAGTTCAAGGCCAGCGCCGAACGGCCGTCCGACCTGGGCTGCCTGATGGAAAACATGGGCTGCAAGGGCACCCAGGCCCACGCCGACTGCAACCTGCGGCCGTGGAACGGCGGCGGCTCATGCACGCGCGGCGGCTACGCCTGCATCTCCTGTACCGAGCCGGGCTTCGAGGAACCGGGCCACCCCTTCGTGCAGACGCCCAAGGTCGCCGGCATCCCCATCGGCCTGCCCTCCGACATGCCCAAGGCCTGGTTCGTGGCGCTGGCCGCCCTGTCCAAGTCCGCCACGCCGAAGCGGGTGCGGGAGAACGCCGCCGCCGACCATCTGGTGGTCACCCCGGCGATCCGCCGCACCGGGCTGAAATGAGTCGGCGCATCGTCCTCGGCCCCTTCAACCGCGTGGAGGGCGACCTGGAAGTCAGCCTGGAAGTGGCCGGCGGCCGGGTGGCGGCGGCCTACGTCAATTCGCCCCTGTTCCGCGGCTTCGAGCAGATCCTGCGCGGCAAGGACCCGCGCGATGCGCTGGTGCTGGTGCCGCGCATCTGCGGCATCTGCTCCGTGTCCCAGTCGGCCGCGGCCGCCGCGGCCCTGCGGGAGGCCATGGGGCTGGCGGTGCCGGAGAACGGCGAACTGGCCGCCAACCTGGTGCTGGCCGCGGAGAACCTGGCCGACCACTTCACCCATTTCTACCTCTTCTTCATGCCGGACTTCGCCCGCGACGAGTACGCCGGCCGGCCCTGGTTCGACGCTGCGCGCGCGCGCTTCAAGGCGGTGCGGGGCACGGCGGCGGCCGAGGCCCTGCCGGCGCGCACCGCTTTCCTGCAGCTCACCGGGATACTGGCCGGCAAGTGGCCCCACACCCTGAGCCTGCAACCGGGCGGCTCGTCACGCGCAGTGAGCGCGGTGGAGAAGATTCGCCTCCATGGCCTGCTGCGGGAGTTCCGCCGCTGGCTGGAGCGCCATCTGTTCGGCGATGCGCTGGAGGCCGTCGCTGCGCTGGATTCGGCCGACGCCCTGGCCGCCTGGGCCGCAGCGCGGGCACCAACCTCCTCCGACCTGCGCCTGTTCCTGGAGATCGCCGCCGACCTGGAACTCGCCCGCCTGGGCCGCGCCACCGACCGCTTCCTCAGCTACGGCGCCTATCCGCTGGCCGGCACGCCGCTCTTCGCCCGCGGCCTGTGGCAGCCGGAGGACGGCGCCACCGCCCTTTTCGACCCCGCCGACATCCGCGAGGACCTCAGCCACGCCTGGCTGCAGGGTGACACCCGCCACCCCTGGCGCGGCCTCACCGAGCCGGACGCCGACAAGGCGGGCGCCTACACCTGGTGCAAGGCGCCGCGCCTGGCTGGGCAGGTGGTGGAATGCGGCGCGCTGGCCCGCCAGATGGTGGACGGCCATCCGCTGGCCCACGACCTGGTGGCGCGCGACGGCGGCAGCGTGCTGGCGCGCGTGCTGTGCCGCCTGCTGGAACTCACCCGCGTGCTGCCGGCCATGGAAGCCTGGGTGCAGGCGCTCACACCCGGCGAGCCCTTCTGCGCCCACGGCGCGCTGCCGGACGAGGGGGCGGGCTGCGGCCTGGTGGAAGCGGCGCGCGGCGGGCTGGGCCACTGGCTGACCATCCGCCACGGCCGCATCGCCGGCTACCAGATCATCGCCCCCACTACCTGGAACTTCTCGCCGCGGGACGCCGCCGGCACCCCCGGCGCACTGGAGCAGGCCCTCGCCGGTCTACCCATGGACGACGCCCGCAAGTCCCTTGTCGTGCAGCACGTGGTACGTTCCTTCGACCCGTGCATGGTCTGTACCGTGCACTGACCCCACCCGCCCCGCAGCCATGACCGACCAGCCCAAGCCCTCCCCGCTGCAGCACACCGGCCACCCCGGCGAACTGGTCGGTGTGGGCGAGGACGTGTGGATGGACGTCATCCACAAGATGGACGAGGTGTATTCCGACCTGCTGCAGTACGAGGTGGCGCTGGAACAGAAGAACGCCAAGCTGGAGGAATCCCAGCAGTTCATCCTGTCGGTGCTCACCTCCATGTCCGACATCCTGGTGGTGTGCGACCGCAACGGCCTCATCGAGGACGTGAACCGCTCGCTGCTCGACTTCACCGGGCGCAGCCTGGACGAACTGCGGGGAACCTCGGTGTTCGACCTGTTCGCCGACGAGGTGGCGCGCACCCAGGCACGCCACCTGCTCACCCTGTACGGCGAGGCCAGCGTGCACGACTGCGAGCTGCCCCTGCGCGCCCGCGACGGCAGCACGGTGCCGGTGTCGCTGAACTGCACGCCGCGCTACAACGCCGTGGGCAAGTCCCTGGGCATGGTGGTCACCGGCCGCCCGGTGGGCGAGCTGCGGCGCGCCTACCAGGCCCTGCGCCAGGCCCACGAGGACCTCAAGCGCACCCAGCAGCAACTGCTGCACTCGGAGAAGATGGCCTCCCTCGGCCGCCTCGTGGCCGGCGTGGCCCACGAGTTGAACAACCCCATCAGCTTCATCCTGGGCAACGTCCATGCGCTGCAGCGCTACGCCGGCCGGCTGGGGCAGTACCTGGCCGCACTGCACGCGGGCGAATCCGCGGCGCGGCTGGCCGAACTGCGCGCCGAGCTGCGCATCGACCGCATCCTGGCCGATCTGCCGCCGCTGATCGAAGGCACCATCGAGGGCGCCGAGCGCACGCGGGACATCGTGGACGGCCTGAAGCGCTTTTCCGCCATCGACCGGGACGAACAGCAGCCCTTCAACCTCGCCGAGGTCATCGAGCGCGCCGTGCGCTGGGTATGCAAGGCCACCCGCGAGAGCTTCCGCGTGCGCATGACGCTGCCCGCCGAAATCCCCGTGCGCGGCTCGCCCGGCCAGATGCAGCAGGTCATGATGAACCTGGTGCAGAACGCCTGGGACGCCACCGCCGAGTTGCCGGAACCCTGGCTGGACATCGAGGCCCGGGTGGAAGGCGGGCGCGCCACGATCCGTTTCCACGACAACGGCCCGGGCGTCGCCGAACACCACCTCGCCCACATCTTCGATCCCTTCTTCACCACCAAGGTGGTGGGCAAGGGCACCGGGCTGGGACTGTCCATCAGCTACGGCATCGTGGAGCGCCACGGCGGCCAGCTCTCGGCGCGCAACCACCCGGCCGGCGGGGCGGAGCTGGTCATCGAACTGCCGGTGGAGCGCGGCGGCCAGCCGGCAGCCGACTGACCGCTTCGCAGCGGAAGCCGGCAAGCATGCAGCCACCCCGTGCCAACCCCGTCCTTGCCGAAAAGCGCATCCGGGCGTAGCTTTTCCGCTGGCACGCAACTTGATTACCCCTTTCCGTCCCGTCCGAGCATTTCAGGAGGCAACATGCACCCGACCCGCGCGCTGATCACCCTGGGCCTCGCCCTCGCCAGCGGCACCGCCCTGGCCCACCAGGGCCACGAATCCGCCAGCTTCTTCTCCGGCTTCTCCCACCCCCTGGGCGGCATCGACCACCTGCTGGCCATGCTCGCCGTAGGCCTGTACGCCGCCCGCCAGTCCGGCTGGCAGCGCTGGGCGCTGCCGGTGGGCTTCGTGGTGGCCATGCTGGTCGGCGCCGGGCTGGGCGCGCTGGGCGTGGAACTGCCCGCGGTGGAAGCGGGCATCGCCGCCTCGGTGCTGGTGCTGGGCCTGCTGATCGCCTTCGCCGCCCGCCTGCCGGTCGTGGCCGCGCTGCCGCTGGTGGCGGCCTTCGCCCTCTTCCACGGCCACGCCCACCACGCCGAGATGGGCGACGGTTCGCTGTTCACCTACGCCGCCGGCTTCGCCATCGCCACCGCGCTGCTGCATGGCGCGGGCTACCTCATCGGCCGCCAGGTGCCGCAGGCCCAGTGGGCGCAGCGCCTGCAGCGCGCCGTCGGCGTGGCCATCGCCGGTGCCGGAGCGGTGTTCCTCGGCGGCTGAGCTTCAGCCTTCACCGGCAAGAAAAAGAGGTGGCCGCGGCCACCTCTTTTCATTCGGCGCAGCGCACCGTTTCAGGGCGCCAGCCGGCGATAGGCACCGCCGTGGAACAGCAGCGGCGGACGGTCCGCACGGTCGAAGTTCACCACCTCGCTGACGAACAGCACGTGGTCGCCGCCCGGATAGCGGTGCGTGTTGCGGCATTCGAAGCGCGCGCAGCAGCCGCGCAGCAGCGGCGAGCCGCCCAGACCCTCGTCGTATTCCAGTCCGGCGAAGCGGTCCTCGCTGCGGCTCGCGAAAAGCTGGGAGAGATCCTGCTGGTCTTCCGCCAGCACGTTGATGGCGTAGTATTCGCAGGCTTCGAACACCGGCACGCTGGGCGCAGCGGCCGACAGGCTCCACAGCACCAGCGGCGGATCGAGGGAGACCGAGTTGAAGGAATTCACCGTCAGCCCCACCGGCGCACCGTTGCCCGCACGCGTGGTGACCACCGTGATGCCGGTGGCGAACATGCCCAGGGCATTGCGGAAATTGCGGGTGAAGTCTTCGTGGGTGTAGTAGCTCTGTGCGGACATGGGACAGGGCCCGGAACCGGTCTGTAGGAGCGACGGATTATGGCTGCGAAGGCGACCCGCGTCGACCCCGCGGCACGACAACAGGATCAGCACTTGTCCAAGCAAGACTTCGCCCATCGCCTGATGGCCTGGCAGGCCGCCCACGGCCGCCACGACCTGCCCTGGCAGCGCACCCGCGACCCCTACCGCGTGTGGCTGTCGGAGATCATGCTGCAGCAGACCCAGGTGGGGACGGTGATCCCCTACTACCTGCGTTTCCTGGAGCGCTTCCCGCAGCTCGCCGACCTGGCCGCCGCGCCCCAGGAGGCGGTGCTGGGCCTGTGGAGCGGGCTGGGCTACTACGCCCGCGCGCGCAACCTGCACAAGGCCGCGCAGACCGTGATGGCCGAGCACGGCGGGCAGTTCCCGCAGCAGGCGGAAATGATCGCCCGCCTGCCGGGCATCGGCCGCTCCACGGCGGCGGCCATCGCCGCGTTCTGCTTCGGCGAGCGCGTGCCCATCCTGGACGGCAACGTCAAGCGCGTGCTGTGCCGTGCCTTCGGCGTGGAGGGTTTCCCCGGCGAACGCGCGGTGGAGCAGCGCTTGTGGGCGCTGGCGGAGGACTTGCTGCCGGCGACCGGCGTTGGGCGCTACATCCAGGCCCAGATGGACCTGGGCGCCACGGTGTGCACCCGTACCCGCCCCGCCTGTACCCGCTGTCCGCTGGCGGGCGATTGCATGGCGCTGCGGGACGGCCGCACGGCTGAACTGCCCGCGGCCCGCCCGCGCAAGGCGCCGCCGCGACGCAGCGTGGAGGTGGCGGTGGTGCGCGCCGGCGATGCGGTGCTGCTGGAACGGCGCCCGGCCGCCGGCATCTGGGGCGGACTGCTGGCGCTGCCGGAGGCCGACGCGGCGGGCGCCGCGGCCTGGGCCGCCCGGCGCTTCGGTGTCGCCGACGGGCGCGCCTTGCCCGCGCTCACCCACACCTTCACCCACTTCGTGCTGGAAATCCGCCCCTGGCTGGTGGACCTGCCCGCCCCGCCCGCCCTGGCCGCGGACGGCGCCCTGCGCTGGCAGGCCCTGGACGCGCTGGACGAGGCGCCGCTGCCGACGCCGGTGCGCACCATCCTGCAGGGGCTACGCCGCCCCTGACCCTACTTCGTGCCCGGCAGCGGTTCGACGTATTCCTCGACCTTGATGCCGCGCAACTGGTAGCCGGCGTTGCCCAGTTCGGAGTCGATGCGCGCCACGGTGAGCACGCCGCTGACCCACACCGGCACCATGTTCCAGTCGCCCGGGATGGGCTTGTCCGGCAGCACGTGGATCAACTGGTTGGCGGGCGGCGGCGGCACGTGGATGCAGGCGCCGAAGTAGGGCACCAGCAGGAATTCGCGCACGGTCTTGCCGTCCCCTTCCAGGGGCACGACGAAGCCGGGGATGCGGATGCGGCGGCCGTTCATGGCCTGCACCACCGGTGCCCGGTCCCATTCCTCGCGCAGGCGGCGCATCAGGTCCATGGCGCGCGGGTCGTTGTCGCCGAGGGAATCCAGGTCGATGTCGTCGAACAGGGCCTGGGGGTTCCAGTCCGGCGGCAGCAGGTCGTCCCACTCGATTTCGGTGAATTCCGCCGCGGGCTTGCCGCCGCCGCTCAGGCGGTCGCCGACCTGGTAGCCCGGCTGGGCGGCCGGTGTGGGGGCTTTCTGCGCCTGGGCGTCGGGCAGCAGCGCCGCCAGGCCGGCGACGGCGGCCAGAACGAGTGCAGCGAGGGCGAAGCGGAATCTCATCTCAAATCCTGATCGTCATGCCGTCGGCCAGGGAATAGCGGTAGGCGCGCCAAGCCGGCACCAGGCTGGCGAGCAGGGCCGCGCTCAGCACCGCGCCGAGCAGCCGCCATTCGGCGGCCGACGGCCAGCCGGCCGACAGGGGCAGGCCGTAGCGCGTTTCCAGCCACGGCCCGGCCACGGCCACCGCGACGGAAAGCAGCATGATACCGAGGACGCAGCCGGCCAGGCCGAGCAGCAGGCTTTCCAGCGCCAGCAGGCGGAACACCTGGCCGGGGCTGGCACCGAGCGCCCGCAGGATGGCGAGTTCCCGGCGGCGCTCGCCCAGGCTGGCGACGACCACCGCTACCAGGCCCGCCAGGCCCACCGCCACCACCAGCGCAGACACGGCCAGCAGTGCCCGCTCGGCAATCGCTACCACGTTCCACAACTCCTGCAGCGTGGCGCCGGGCAGCACCGCCAGCAGGGGTTCCGCAGGCCAGTCGTTGATCCGCCGCTGCACGCGGAACACCGCCGTGCGCGACTTCAGCCCCACCAGCGCGGCGGTGACGCTCTTCGGGCTGAGGTCGAACTTGCGCACATGCTCGGCGGAAATGTTGACGCCGGGCAGGCGGGCGCCGCCCGCCCAATCCACGTGGATGGCCTCGATGCCTTCCAGGCTGACCAGCACCGAGCGGTCCACCGGCGTGCCGCTGCGTTCGAGCACGCCGACGATGGTGAAGGGCTTGTCGTCGTGCTCGGCAAACGTGGCCTCCCCCGCGCCGTGGCTGACCACGATGGACTGGCCGACCCGGTAGCCGAAGCGCGCCGCCACCTCGGCCCCCACCACCGCCTCGAACACGTCGCCGAAGGGCCGGCCGTCGGCGAAGGCCAGCCCGTGGCCGCGGCCGTAGCGGTAGTGGGCGAAGAAATCGTCCGTGGTGCCCACGACGCGGAAACCCCGGTGGGAGTCGCCCAGGGACAGGGGCACCAGCCAGTCCACCTCCGGCAGCGCGGCGATGTCCCGGACGCTTTGCCAGGACACGTTGTTGGTGGCGTTGCCGATGTGGAACACCGAATACAGCAGCAGTTGCACCGGTCCGCTGCGCGCGCCTACCATCAGGTCGGTGCCGGAGATGGTGGAGGCGAAGCCCTCCCGCGCATCGTGGCGCAGGCGCTCCACGCCCAGCAGCAGGGCCACCGCGAGGGCCACGGAGACCACCGTGAGCAGGGCCGTGAGGCGGCGGTTGGCGATGCTGCGCCAGGTGAGGTGCCACAGCGGGGCCTTCATGCTCCACCCCCCACGCGATTGATCTCGCCCAGCGCCACCCGGCGGTCGAAATGTTCCGCCAGGCGCGCGTCGTGGCTGACGAAGAGCAGCGCCGCGCGAGCGTCTGCGCATTCGGCCAGCAGCAGGTCGAGGAAGCCGCGCTGGCGGTCGGCGTCCAGCGCCGAGGTCGGCTCGTCGGCGATCACCAGGCTTGGGCGGCCGATCAGCGCGCGCGCCGCGGCCACGCGCTGCTGCTGGCCGACCGAGAGTTCCGCGGCCGGGCGGTCGAGCAGGGCGGCATCCAAATCCAGCCGCTGCGCGAGACGGGCGGCCTCGGCGGACGGCGTGGTGCCGGCCTCCTGCACCCGCGCGCGGCGCAGGGCGGAAAAGCGGCACGGCAGCAGGATGTTGTCCCGCGCCGAGAGATAGGGAATCAGGTTGAAGAGCTGGAACACGAAGCCGATGTGGTGGGCGCGGAAGCGGTCGCGGGCGCCGGCCCGCAACTCGCCCAGCACCTGGCCGTGCACCGCCACGCGGCCGGCCTGGGGATCGAGCACACCGCCCACCAGCGACAGCAGCGTGGTCTTGCCGCTGCCGCTGGGGCCGTGCAGGAACACGCGCTCGCCGGCGGCCAGCGCGAAGGCGGCCATCTCCAGGCAGGGCGCGGCGGCGCCCGGCCAGGCGAAGCGGATGCCCTGCAGGTCGACGGCCGGCGGCGCCAGGGCGCTCACAGGGGCAGCTTGTCCTGCGCGCGGTTCAGGACGGCCGAACCCTGCCCGCGGGGCGTGGCCGTCTGCGCGCGCACGCTGCCCATGCGCGGGAAGGCTTCGGACAGCTTCACCCGGACCTCCTCCAGCGCCGCCGGGTTGGTGCAGGCGAGGCTGTAGTGCACGTGCAGGTCGCTGTGGCCTTCGTCGTGGTGGTGCTCTTCGTGATCGTGGCCGTGCTTATGGTCGTGGTCGTGATCCTCTTCCGCCCACGGCCATTCCAGTTCCACCTCCTGCACCGCGCAGCCGGCCGCGGCCGGCAGCACGAACAGGCGGGGGAAATCGCGCAGCTTCGCCTCCGCGTCGCGCACCGCCTGGCGCTGCGCATCGGTGCCCGGCGCGTGCTCGAAGCCGACCAGGTTGTCCAGCGGCGTCTCCAGCTCGATGGCGAGCTGCCCGCCGTCCACCGCCACCTGCAGGCTGGCCACGCCGTGCTCGTGAGCGTGCTGCGCCAACGCTGCCGTACTCATGCCCAGGCCCAGCAGGGCCGCCATCAGTTTCCTCATTGCTCGCACTCCCGACGCTTGAACGGGACAAGATGCTACAATGTTGCAATTCCATAAGCAAACCCGTTCCCCCATGGCCGCCTCCCGTTCCCGCCCGCCGCCGGCACCGCCCGCCGCAAGCCCGGCGCAGGCGCTGATCGCCGCCCACGGCCGGGTCACCCGCACCCGCGTGGCGGTGCTGGACAGCCTGCTGGCCAGCCACCAGCCGCTGAACCACGACCAGATCGCCGCCGAACTGGCCGCCACGGGCGAACACCATGACCGCGTCACCGTGTACCGGGCGCTGGACTGGCTGGTGGAGCAGGGCATCGCCGCGCGCATCGCGGGCAGCGACCGGGCATGGAAATTCGAGGCGGTGCGGCGCGGCCACCGCCACGCCCATTTCCACTGCGACACCTGCGGCCGCGTGCTGTGCCTGGAGGCCGTCGAGCCGGCCATCGCCGTGGCGCTGCCGGAAGGCTTCCGCCTGGAGCAGGCCGAACTGGTGCTGCGGGGCGCCTGTCCGGACTGTGCCCGCAACGGTGAACGCTGAAACGCTGTTGCAGCAAGTCCATCCGCAAGAATTCGAATTCCCGACGAGCTCCCGATGAAACATCATCACCATCACAATCCCCGCGGCAGCCTGCTCGCCAGCGGCCTCGGCCAGCGCCTGGCAGTCGCCGCCGCCGCCGCCGCCCTGCTGTGGGCCGCCGTGCTGTGGGCGCTCGTACGATGAAGCCGCCCCTGCTCCGCCTGGAGAACCTCACCCTGGGCTACGACCGCCACCCGGCGGTGCACCACCTGGACATCGAGATTCCCGCCGGCGCGCTGCTCGCCGTGGTCGGCCCCAACGGCGCGGGCAAGTCCACGCTGCTGAAAGGCATCGCCGGCGAACTGCGCGCGCTGGGCGGCCACATCCATCTGAACTGCCGCCCGCGCACGCAGGTCGCCTATCTGCCCCAGCGCGGCGAGCTGGACTTCAGCTTCCCGGTGTCGGTGTTCGAGATGGTGGCCATGGGGCTGTGGCACGAGATTGGCGCCTTCGGCCGGGTAGGCGACGAACACCTGCACCGCATCGAGGCGGCGCTGGACGCGGTCGGCCTCTCGGGCTTCGAGGCGCGCCCCATCGGCTCGCTGTCCGGCGGGCAGATGCAGCGCGTGCGCTTCGCCCGCCTGATCCTGCAGGACGCTCCGCTGATCCTGCTGGACGAACCCTTCGCCGCGCTGGACGCGCGCACCGTGGCCGACCTGATGCAGTTGATCCTGGCCTGGCACCGGGAAGGGCGCACCATCCTCACGGTGGTGCACGACCTGGACCAGGTGCGCCGCCACTTCCCCACCTGCCTGCTGCTGGCGCGGGAACCGGTCGCCTTCGGCCCCACCGCCCAGGTGCTCACCGAACCGCTGCTCGGCCACGCGCGCCGGCTGTCGGAAGCCTTCGACGAGGAGGCCGCGGTCTGCCACCGCCCCGAGGACGCCCACGCCGACGATGCCCATGCCGGGGAGGCCCACGCGTGATCGATTTCTTCCTCGCGCCCTTCGTCGACTTCGCCTTCATGCGCCGCGCGCTGGCCGGCTGCCTGGCGCTGGCGCTGGGCGCCACGCCGGTGGGGGTGTTCCTGCTGCTGCGCCGCATGAGCCTGATGGGCGACGCCATGAGCCACGCCATCCTGCCCGGCGCAGCCCTCGGTTATCTGGCCTTCGGCCTGTCCCTGGCCGCGATGACCGTGGGCGGCATCCTCGCCGGCCTCGCGGTGGTGCTGCTCGCGGGCCTGGTCACCCGCAGCTCGGTGCTGAAGGAGGACGCCAGCCTCGCCACCTTCTACCTGCTGTCGCTCGCCGCCGGGGTCATGATCGTCTCCCTGCGCGGCAACAACCTGGACCTGCTGCACGTGCTGTTCGGCTCGGTACTGGCCCTGGACGACGCCTCCCTGCTGCTGATCGCCGCCATCGCCAGCCTGACCCTGTTCGGCCTCGCCCTGCTGCTGCGCCCGCTGGCGCTGGAGTGCTTCGACCCGGCCTTCCTGCGCGGCGTGAGCCGGCTGTCGCCGGTGGCCCACTACGGTTTCCTGGCGCTGGTGGTGTTCAACCTGGTGGCCGGTTTCCACGCCCTGGGCACGCTGATGGCGGTGGGCATCATGATCCTGCCGGCCGCCGCGGCCCGCGTGTGGACCCGCCGCCTCGGGCCCCTGCTCGCCACCGCCTCGGCGCTGGCCTTCGCCAGCGCGCTGGCCGGCCTGCTGCTGTCCTTCCACGCCGACGTACCCGCCGGCCCCGCCATCGTGCTGATGTGCGGCCTGGCCTACCTCGCCTCGCTGCTGCTCGCGCCGGACGGCGTACTCGCCGCCCGCCTGCCCGCGCGCAGCCACCTGGAATCCTGAAACCGGAAAGAGCCCCCATGCGCAAGCTTCTCCGCCCCCTCCGCCACGTCCTGCCGCTGGCCGTCCTCTTCCTCGCCGCCGCGCTGCAGCCGGCCCACGCCCAGAAGATGGACGTGGTGGCGAGCTTCTCCATCCTCGGCGACCTCGCCGCCGCGGTCGGCGGCGAGCGCGTCACCGTGCACAGCCTGGTCGGCCCCGACCAGGACGCCCACGGTTTCCAGCCGCGCCCCTCGGACGCCCGCCGGGTGGGCGCCGCCGACCTGGTGATCGCCAACGGCCTGGGCTTCGACGCCTGGATGGAACGCCTGGCCCGTTCGGCCGGAGCCAAGCGTCCGGTGCTGATCGCCTCCCGGGGCATCCGCACGCTGGAAACGGCGCACGAGGAAGACCACGAGGAGGGGCACGAGGGGGGCCACGACCACGGCCATCACGACGTGGACCCGCACGCCTGGCAGGACGTGGCCAACGCCATCATTTACGTGCGCAACATCGCCGACGCCCTGGCCGCCGCCGACCCGGAAGGCGCCGCGCTGTACCGCGCCAACGCCGAGCGCTACGCGGCCGAGCTGCAGACGCTGGACGCGGAGATCCGCAACGCGCTGGCCACCGTGCCGCCGCAGCGGCGCAAGGTGGTCACCTCCCACGATGCCTTCGCCTACTTCGGGCGCGCCTACGGGGTGCGCTTCCTGGCCGCCCACGGCGTGGCGAGCGAGGCCGAACCCAGCGCCCGCGACATCGCCCGGCTGATCCGCCAGATCCGCGCCGAGCAGGTGCCGGCCGCCTTCCTCGAGAACGTCGTGGACCCGCGCCTGGTCGAGCGCATCCGCAGCGAGGGCGGCGCCCGCCTGGGCGGCACGCTGTATTCCGATGCCCTGTCGGCCGGCGATGGCCCCGCATCGACCTACGTGGCCTTGATGCGGCACAATCTCGCCACGCTTCTGGCCGGTCTGCGGGCGGAAGAGTGAACTCGACGAGGACAAGGACGACATGACGCCGAAATTCAGCACCCGCTGTACCCTGCTCGTTGCCGGGCTCATCCTGAGCGGCGCGGCCGCTGCGCAGGCGCCCAGCCAGGCCGAAATGCAGCGCATGATGGCGGGCATGCAGGCCATGCAGCAATGCATCGCGAAGATCGACCAGAAGGGCCTGCAGAAGCTCGAACAGCAAGGCCAGCGCATGCAGGCGCGGATCGAGGAGCTGTGTTCCACCGGCAAGCGCGACGAGGCGCAGAAGGAAGCGGTCAAGTACGCCGCCGAGATGGCCAAGGCCCCCACCGTCACGGCCATGGCCGAGTGCACCAAGCCCATGCAGGGCCTGGTGCCGGCTGCCTCGCCCTACGCCGGCCTGGAAAAGGAAGACGGCAAGGCGCGCAAGCAGCACGTCTGCGACAACTGAGAACCGCCTCGCCGTCGGGGAGAACGGGGCGCGGCCATAGCCGCGCCCTTTCTTATCTGGAAGAAGCCGCCAGCGCCGCCCCCGCACCCACGAACAGCCCGCCGAACAGCCGGTTCTGCAGGCGCAGCGCGCGCGGGTTACGCAGCAGCGGACGGAAGCGCGTGGCCAGCCCCGCGTAGCAGGACATCACCAGTGTATCGACCACCACCATGGTGACGCCGATAATGACGAACTGCGGCAGTTGGGGGGCGCGCGGGTCGATGAACTGGGGCACCAGCGCCGCCATGAAGATGATGGCCTTGGGGTTGGTGAGGTTCACGAACAGGGCCTGCAGCACCAGCCCGCCGCGACGGCGGGGCGATCCGTCCTCAGCCGCCTCGTCCATCGGCTCGGGGCGTGCACGCCACTTCTGCACCCCCAGCCACACCAGGTAGGCGGCGCCGACGATCTTGAGCACCAGGAAGGCGGTCGCCGAGGTTGCCAGCACGGCGCCCAGGCCCAGACCCACCACCGCCAGTTGCACGAGCAGCGCGATCTCCAGCCCGCAGATCGCGCGCAGGGCAGCCAGATAGCCATGGCGCAGGCCGGTGGCCATGGACATCACGGCGCCCGGTCCGGGCGTGACGGCAATGACGATGGCGGCGACCAGAAAGGCGACCCACATGCTCCAGCTCACGATGTAACTCCTTGAAACAAAAAGAGGCAGCCCACGGCTGCCGTCGGATTCGCAGTGTCTCGCCTTTCGTTGGACCGTGCAAGAGGACACGGAACCGATCGGCCGCCGGCGACTCCGAGACAGCATATGGCCCGCGCCGCCGGGCTGCCGCATCGACGCATGGCGCCGGAGAGTGCCGATGAAGAAAGCGATCCTGCTCGTCCCGCTGCTGTCGCTGGCCGCCTGCATGAGTGCCGTGCCGGCCGGCAGCACCCGGCATGGCCGGGCCTGCGTGCCCGATGCCGCCTGGGTCGCGCCCGGCGGCGGGCAACTGAACCACGCCCTGCTGCTGGACGGCCTGGCGACGAACGGCGTGGTGCTGCTCGGCGAACGCCACGACAGCATGGCGCACCACCGCTGGCAACTGGAGACGCTGGCGGCCCTGTACGCGCGCCAGCCCGACATGGTGATCGGCCTGGAGATGTTCCCGCGCCGCGTGCAGCCGGCCCTGGACGCCTGGGTGCGCGGCGAGCTCACGGAAGCCGAGTTCCTCGCGCGCAGCGACTGGGCCGAAGTGTGGCGCATGGACGCCGCCCTCTACCTGGACATCTTCCGCTTCGCCCGCGACCACCGCATCCCGCTGCACGCCCTCAACGTGGAGCGCGGCCTGATCCGCGCCGTGGGGCGCGCCGGCTACGACGGGGTGCCGGAAGCCGACCGGGAAGGCGTCGGCCGCCCCGCGGAACCGGCCACCGCCTACGCCGACTGGCTGCGGGCGATCCAGCTCGCCCACCATCCGGCCCGCGGCAGCGAACAGGCGGCACGCGCCTTCGTCGACGCCCAACTGCTGTGGGACCGGGCCATGGCCGAAGGCATCGTCGCCGCCCGCGCCGCGCGGCCGGGCGCGCTGGTGGTGGGCATCATCGGCAGCGGCCATCTGCGCCACGGCTGGGGCGTGCCGCACCAGCTCGCCAACTTGGGCGTGCCCACCGCCGCCGTGCTGCTGCCCTGGGACCGGGACAGCCGCTGCACCGACCTGGTGGCCGGGCTGGCGATGGCGGTCTACGGCATAGGCGCGGAAGACGCGGCGGACACGCCCTTGCGCGCCGCCATGCCGCGCTTCAGCGCTGGACCTGGCTGACGTCCCGCACCGCGCCGGTGTCGGCGCTGGTGGTGAGCGCCGCGTAGGCCTGCAGCGCGGCGGAGACCACGCGCTCGCGGTCAACCGGCTTCCACGCCGCACTGCCCTTCGCGTCCATCGCGGCCCGGCGGCGGGCGAGTTCATCGTCCGAAATCGCCAGGTGGATGCGGCGGTTGGGGATGTCGATCTCGATGCCGTCGCCGTCCTCCACCAGGGCGATGGCGCCGCCCATGGCCGCTTCCGGCGAGGCGTGGCCGATGGACAGGCCCGAGGTGCCGCCGGAGAAGCGGCCGTCGGTGAGCAGGGCGCACTGCTTGCCCAGGCCGCGGCTCTTCAGGTAGGAGGTGGGGTAGAGCATCTCCTGCATGCCGGGGCCGCCCTTGGGGCCTTCGTAGCGGATCACCACCACGTCGCCGGCCTGCACCCGTTCGCCCAGGATGCCGTCCACGGCGTCTTCCTGGCTCTCGTACACGCGCGCCTTGCCGGTGAATTTCCAGATGGATTCGTCCACGCCGGCGGTCTTCACGATGCAGCCCTTCTCGGCGATGTTGCCGTACAGCACCGCGAGGCCGCCGTCGGCGGTGAAGGCGTTGGCCTTGTTGCGGATCACGCCCTTGGCACGGTCCATGTCGAGCTCGTTCCAGCGCCGGTCCTGGGAGAAGGCGGTCTGCGTCGGCACGCCGCCGGGCGCGGCGAGGAAGAAGTCGAACACCGACTTGTCGTGGGCCTGCATGATGTCCCAGCGGCTCAAGGCCTCGCCCAGGGTCTTGCTGTGCACGGTGGGCACGTCCCGGTGGAGCAGGCCGGCGCGGTCCAGCTCGCCCAGGATGCCCATGATGCCGCCGGCGCGGTGCACGTCCTCGATGTGCACGTCCTGCACCGCGGGCGCCACCTTGCACAGGCAGGGCACGCGGCGGCTGACGTGGTCGATGTCCTTCATGGTGAAGTCCACGCCGGCCTCCCGCGCCGCGGCCAGCAGGTGCAGCACGGTGTTGGTGGAGCCGCCCATGGCCACGTCCAGGCTCATGGCGTTCTCGAAGGCGGCGAAGGAGGCGATGGAGCGCGGCAGCACCGAAGCGTCGTCGTGCTCGTAGTAACGCCTGGCCAGCTCGACGATGCGGCGGCCGGCTTCGCGGAACAGCTTTTCCCGGTCGGCGTGGGTGGCGAGCGTGGTGCCGTTGCCCGGCAGGGACAGGCCCAGGGCCTCGGTGAGGCAGTTCATAGAGTTGGCGGTGAACATGCCCGAGCACGAGCCGCAGGTGGGACAGGCGGAGCGTTCGAAGGCTTCCACCTGCTCGTCCGAACAGTTCTTGTCCGCGGCCTTGACCATGGCGTCGATGAGGTCCAGCGCGATCACCTTGGCTTCCCACTTCACCTTGCCCGCCTCCATCGGCCCGCCGGACACGAAGATGGTGGGGATGTTGAGGCGCAGCGCGGCCATCAGCATGCCCGGGGTGATCTTGTCGCAGTTGGAGATGCACACCAGGGCGTCGGCAGTGTGGGCGTTGCACATGTACTCCACGCTGTCGGCGATGAGGTCGCGGGAGGGCAGGGAATAAAGCATGCCGCCGTGGCCCATGGCGATGCCGTCGTCCACGGCGATGGTGTTGAACTCCTTGGCCACGCCGCCGGCCGCCTCGATCTCGCGCGCCACGAGCTGGCCCAGGTCCTTCAGGTGCACGTGGCCGGGCACGAACTGGGTGAAGCTGTTGGCGATGGCGATGATGGGCTTTTCGAAGTCGCCGTCCTTCATGCCGGTGGCGCGCCACAGGGCGCGCGCGCCCGCCATGTTGCGGCCGGCGGTGGAGGTGCGGGAACGGTACTGGGGCATGGCTGGGCTCCGCGGATGCTGCGAGACAAAGGAAAAGATTGTACCGCCCTCCGCGCCCGCCCGGCAGCGGCGCTGCGCTATCATCCCCTTCTTTCCGAGCAGCCACGGTACTCCATGGATTCCCAAGACCACCCCGCGGACGGGCCCGGCCTGGACCTCGACCCCTTCGAACTGCGCGTGCTCGGCGTGCTGATCGAGAAGAGCTTCGTCACCCCGGACAACTACCCGCTGTCCCTCAATGCACTGCTGGCGGGCTGCAACCAGCTCACCGGCCGCGAGCCCGTCATGGAACTCTCCGAGGCGGCCGTGCAGGGCGCCATGGACAGCCTGATGGCGCGCCGCCTGGCGTCCCGCCGCGACCAGGCCGGCGCACGCGTGGCCAAGTACGAACACCTGGTGCGCCTGCGCCACTCGCTGCCGCCGCCGGAGCAGGCCGTGCTGGCCATGCTGCTGCTGCGCGGCGCGCAGACCGCGGGTGAGATTCGCCAGCGCTGCGAGCGCATGCACCGCTTCGGCGACATCGCCGAGGTGGAGGCCATCCTGGAACACCTGGCGGAGAAGAACCCGCCCCTGGCCGTGGCCCTGCCCCGCGCGCCCGGCACCAAGGAGACGCGCTGGGCGCACCTGCTGGGCGGTGAAGCCGGCCTGGCGCTGCAGGCCGAGAGCAGCACCGCGGAAGCCCCCGGCGGCAGTGGGCGCGGCCGCGTCGCGGAACTGGAAGACGAAGTGCGCCGCCTGCGCCAGGAAGTGGACTGGCTGCGCGGCGAGTTCGAGAAGTTCCGCGCCCAGTTCGAATAGCCCCCCGCTCCGCCCGCCATGCTGACCCATCCCCGCTTCGATCCGGTCGCGATCTCCATCGGCCCCGTCTCGGTGCACTGGTACGGCCTGATGTATCTGCTGGCCTTCGTGCTCTTCCTCGTGCTCGGCCGCCTGCATGCGCGCCGCCGCCCGGACCTGGGCTGGAACGGCCAGGACATCGACGACCTGCTGTTCTACGGCGTGCTCGGCGTGGTGATCGGCGGCCGCCTGGGGGAGGTGCTGTTCTTCGAACCCGGCTACTACTTCAGCCACCCGCTGGAAATCCCGCAGCTATGGAAGGGCGGCATGAGCTTCCACGGCGGCTTCCTCGGCGTACTGGTGGCGATGTGGCTGTACGGCCGGCGCAGCGGGCGCGGCTTCTGGCAGGTCACCGACTTCATCGCCCCGCTGGTGCCCACCGGACTGGCCGCCGGGCGCATCGGCAACTTCATCAACGGCGAACTGTGGGGCCGCCCGGCCGACCCCGACCTGCCCTGGGCGATGATCTTTCCGTGGGTGGACGCGGTGCCGCGCCATCCGTCGCAGATCTACCAGGCCCTCGGCGAGGGGCTGCTGCTGTTCGTGATCCTGTGGCTGTTCGCCGCGCGGCCGCGCCCGGTGCGGGCGGTATCGGGCGCCTTCCTGCTGGGCTACGGGGTGCTGCGCTTCGCCGCGGAGTTCTTCCGCACGCCCGATCCGGGCATCTTCGGCACGCTGTCGCTGGGGCTATCCACCGCCCAGTGGCTGTGCGTGCCCATGATCGCTGCCGGGGCGTGGCTGCTGGCGGCCGGGAAGACTCAGCGGTAGCGCGCGGGCACCGTCCCCCGATCGGCGGCGAACGCCTGCAGCGTGGCCGGCAGCTCCTCGCTGGTGACCACGGCGTCGGCGCCCAGCGCGCGCGCCGCGCGCGCCGGCATGGAGTCGTGGGCCGGCACCACCGAGACGATGCGCGCATAGGGCGCGACCCGCTTGAGCAGGCCGACGAAGCGCGCCGGCTCGGACACCGAGACGCGCCAGTCGAGCACCGTGACGTCCGGCGTAAGCAGGAAGAAGAGCTGCATGGCGCGGCTTTCGCTGTCGGTCCAGCCGGCCAGCTCCACGTCGGGCGACTCGGCCAGCAGGGCTTCCAGACGGCCGCTGCGCACCTCCGTGGGCGCGGCCAGCAGCACCCGCAGCGCGGGTTCGGCCTGCGCGCAGGCGGCGGTGGCGGTACAGGTATTCGAACTCATGAACGAATTCACCTCGTTGGCATGCCGCGATAATGCCTGAATCATCAGCCGGATGACATCGTAGAAACCCTGATCCGCCTCAAATGTGCGGAGGATTCCACATCCGGCGGAGTGTCGCCCGGCGGCGACAGGTGCGCGCCGATCATGTTGCCGCCCTTGCCGCGGCCGGCAGACGGGCGAGGACGTGGGTCCCCGCGCCGGGAGCGGACTGGAGCTCGAAATGCCCGCCGGCCAGCTCGGCGCGCTCGCGCATGCCCGCCAGGCCCAGGCTCGTCCGCCCGCCCTCCGCCTCGCCGGGCGCGAAGCCGCAGCCGTCGTCGTCCACGCGCAGTTCGAGCACCCCGTCGTCGAGCGCCAGCGCCACCTCCACCCGGCTGGGTGCGCCGTGGCGCAGCGCGTTGTCGACCGATTCCTGCACGATGCGGAAGGCCGCCGTTTCGGCCGCTTCGGCCAGGCGCGGCAGGCCTTCCGCGCCGCCCAGCGCGACCGGCACGCCGCTGCGCTCGGCCTGGCCGCGGCAGTACCACGCCAGCGCCGGACCGAGGCCCAGGTCGTCGAGCATGGTCGGGCGCAGGGCCAGCGCGCGGTTCCGGATGCGCGTGATGCTGCGGTCCACGATGCGCTCGCAGTCCTCCAGCCGGGCCCGCGCCGCATCGCCGAGCGCTTCCTGGCCGATGGCGCGCAGGTCGAATCCGACCGCGGTGAGCTCCTGGCCGATCTCGTCGTGCAGTTCCCGCGCCAGCCGGCCGCGCTCCTCTTCCTGGATCTGCAGCAGGCGCGCCGACAGTTCCGCCAGTTGGCGGTGGCTGTCGGCGAGCGCTCGGTCGGCGGCTTCGCGCGCGCTGATGTCGATGGCCATGGCGAGGAACTTGACGACCCGGCCGTCGCCGTCGCGGATGGGGGTGGTGAACCACTCGCACAGGATGCGGCGGCCGTCGCGGGTGAGGTTCTCGTTGACGTCGTGGCCGTCGAAGACGCCCTGGCGCAGGCGTGCCAGGATGATCTCGGTCTGCGCCCGCGCACTCGCCGGGATGATGGTGTCGAACGCGCTGCGGCCGGCGAGTTCCTCGGCAGGGAAGCCGAACATGCGCTCGAACGCCGGGTTGCACTCCAGGATGCGCCAGTCGGTGTCGGTCACCATGCAGCCGATGGGGATGCGCTCCAGGTAGAGCCGCGCGCGCGCCTCGCCCTCGGCCAGGCGGCGGTAGGCCTCGACCTGCTCATGGATGTCCAGGTAGGTGCCGATCACGCGCGTGGGGCGGCCATCCCCGTCGTGTTCGACGATCTCGCCCGAGGCGCGGAACCAGCGGTAGCCGCCGCCGGCCAGGCGCATGCGGTATTCGCACACGTAGTCCGGGGCGAGCCCTTCCAGGTAGTTGCGGAAACGCAGCCGCACCTCGGCGAGATCGTCCGGATGGACACGGTCCAGCCACGCCGCGATCGTCTCGCGGAAGGTCTCGGGCTCATGGCCGAGCATGCGCGCCACGGTCTCGTCGGTGCCGATCTCGGCGCGGCCGACACGGTAGTCCCACAGGCCGACCCGCGTGGCGCGCAAGGCCACCTGCAGCACGGCCTCGCGGTCGGCGAGGCGGCCCTGCAGGCCGAGCATGGAGGAAAAGCCGAAGCGGATCATCAGCCACAGCAGGATGGCGGTGGACAGGACGAAGAACAGGCCCTTCCACGTCTGCAGTTCGGTCAACATCGCCGCGTCCCGCGCCCATACCGCCAGCAGGCGGTCCGAATGGATGATCCAGCCGGTAGCGAGCGCGGCGTAGATCAGGGCGATGGCCAGTGCCAGCCGCCCGGGCGAGGGCACGGCCGCTGGGGAACGGGAAGTCATGGCCGGCAGTCTTCGAAACGGGATGTCCGCTACAGCGTCGGACGATCTTACTCGCGTTTCCCGCCGCCAACCGTGGCGGGCGGCACGGTATGATCCACCAAAAAACCATTGCAACGGGCACCAGGCCCGACCCACCCGCAGGGAGGCAACATGGCCCCAGGACTGATGTCCCGCAGCCTGACGATGGTGCGGGAGATGGTGGCGAGCGCCACCGGCCGCAAGGAAGAACCGTCGGAGAAGACGCTGGAGCGCATCCGCCGGCAGTTGCGCGAGTGCGCCGAAGGGCGCGGCGGCGAGGTGTCCACGCGGCAGCGCGCCGCGCGCCTGGCCGACACCTATCTGCGCCTGGACGACGCCGCGCGCCACGCCTTCCTGCGCATCATCGCGCTGGAGTTCGGCCCCGACCCCAAGCGCGTCGCCAAGGCCCACGAGGCCTACCAGGCCGCGGTCGGCAGCGAACGCCAGTGGGACGCCGAAGCCCAGTTGCGCGCGGCGATGCGCTCCTCGCGCATCCGCATCCTGACCCAGTTCAACGCCATCCCGCAGGGGGTGAAGTTCCTCGTGGACCTGCGCGCCGACCTGCTGCGCTTCCTGCCCGGCGACAAGGAGCTGAAGTCCCTGGACCGGGAACTGGAGGCGCGCCTGAGCGCCTGGTTCGACGTGGGCTTCCTGGAGCTTGCCCGCATCACCTGGAACTCGCCCGCCGCCCTGCTCGAGAAACTGGTCGAATACGAGGCGGTGCACGAAATCCGCTCGTGGACCGACCTCAAGAACCGGCTCGATTCCGACCGCCGCTGCTACGGCTTCTTCCACCCGCGCATGCCGCTGGAGCCGCTGATCTTCGTCGAGGTGGCGCTGGTGGAGGAACTGGCCGACAACGTGCAGAAGCTGCTCGACGAGCAGGCCCCGGTGCTCGACCCGCAGCGCGCCGGCGCCGCCATCTTCTACTCCATCAGCAACACCCAGGACGGCCTGCGCGGCGTGTCCTTCGGCAATTTCCTGCTCAAGCGGGTGGTGGAGGACCTGCGGCGCGACTTCCCGAAGCTGGACACCTTCGCCACCCTGTCGCCGCTGCCCGGCCTGGCGCGCTGGACGCGCAAGCACCCGGCCGAAATCGCCGCCGCCTTCACCGAGGCGGACTGGAAGCGCCTCGCCGCCGCCGGCGTGGACGGCCCCGACGCCCCCCGCCTGCGCGAGGTGCTCGACGGCAAGGCCGGCTGCCACGAGGACGCCGCGCTCGCCCGCGCCCTGCGCGAACCGCTGCTGCGCATCGCCGCGCGCTACCTGCTGGAGGCGCAGCGCGAAGGCCGGCCGGTGGACCCGGTGGCGCGCTTCCACCTGGGCAACGGCGCCCGCGTCGAGCGCCTGAACTGGCTGGCCGACACGTCCGCGAAGGGCTTCGACCAGTCGTGGGGGGTGATGGTGAACTACCTTTACGACCCGGACCGCATCGAGGACAACCTGGAATCCTTCGCCTGCGAAGGGCGCATCGACGCCGCCACCGCGGTCAAGCGGCTGGCGCGCCGCTGACGGCGGCACAAAACCGGGGCGCCACGTTGCCGCGATTCCCATTCGGACTGCATTCGATCCGCATCCGGCTGCTGCTGGCCAGCACGGTGGTGCAGGTGGTGCTGCTGTCGCTGCTGCTCGCCAACAGCGTGCGGCTGATGGACGAGGCGGCCTCGGCCAGCCTGGACACCCTGGTCACCCAGAACGCGGCCATGCTGCACACCATGGCCGCGGCCTACGGCCCGCAGGAGGGCTACGCCGCGCTGCAGGACGTGCTCGGCGAACTGCTCGCCGATGCCGGCGAAGGGCTGGTGTACGTGCGCATCGGCCGGCCGGACGGCGCGCTGCTGGTCAGTGCCGGCCTGCCCACCATGACCGTGCTGCCGCCGCCCCACCCCGAAACCGGCGGGCGCCTGCAGGGCGGACTGGGCGACGCGCTGATCCACGTGCGCCGTCCGCTGCTGCTCGACCGCAACGAGGTCGGCTTCCTGCAGTTCGGCGTCTCGGTGTCGGTACTGGCCGCCGCGCGGCGCGCCATCCTCGAACAGGGCACGGCGATCGCGGTTGCCGAAGTCGTGCTCACCTTCGTGCTGCTGTCACTGATCGGCTATCTGCTCACGCGCAACCTGGGGCGGCTGCTGGCCGGCAGCCAGGCTCTGGCCGAGGGCCATCTCGACCACCGCCTGAAGGAAGAGGGAAGCGACGAACTCGCCCGTCTGGCGCAACGCTTCAATATCATGGCCGAACGCCTGCAGGCGCGCATCGGCGAACTGGAAGACACCGCCGTCCGCCTGCACGCCAGCGAGGAACGCTACGCGCTGGCGATCCGCGGCGCCAACGACGGGCTGTGGGACTGGAACATCGCCGCCGGCACCCTGTACCTGTCGCCGCGCTGCTCGGAGATCGCCGGGCTGTCCGCCGGCGAGCTGAAGGTCGCCCCGGCGGAAGTCTTCGCCCACCTGCATCCGGACGATATCGGCCGCTACCGCGACCAGCTCGTCGAACACCTCAAGGGCGACAGCGCCCAGTTCATGCTGGAGCACCGCGTCCGCATGCCCGACGACAGCTACCGCTGGGTGCTGATCCGCGGCGTGGCCCAGCGCGACGCCGCGGGGCGGGCCTGCCGCATGGCCGGCTCGGTGGGCGACGTGCATGTGCGCCGCCAGGCGCAGCAGCGCCTGCTGCACGATGCCCTGCACGACGGGCTGACCGGCCTGCCCAACCGGGCGCTGTTCATCGAGCACCTGAACAGCGCCCTGGGCCAGCAGCGCCGCAACGACGACTTCCGCTTCGCCGTGCTCACCATCAACCTGGAGCGCTTCCGCCTCATCAACGACAGCTTCGGCCACGTGGCCGGCGACGAGCTGCTCAGGTCCGTGGCCGACCGCATCGGCCGCCGGCTGCGGGGCGGCGACGTGGCCGCGCGCATCGGCGGCGACCAGTTCGCCATCCTCCTCAACGGCGTCGGCAACCGCGCCGAGGCGCCGCGCTTCGCCGCCGCGCTGCGCGAACAGCTCGCCCAGCCGGCCACGGTCGCCGGCCATGCGGTGTATCCCAAGGCACGCATCGGCGTGGCGCTCTCCGACGACTACGGCGACGATGCCGAGGCCATCCTGCGCGACGCCGACAACGCCCTGCACCGCGCGCGGCGCAGCCCGGACGAGGCGGTGACCATCTTCGAGTCCGGCATGCACGCCCAGACCCTGCTCACCCTGCGGCTCGAATCCGGCCTGCGTGCCGCGCTGCGCGAACGCACCCTCATCGTGCATTACCAGCCCATCGTCAGCCTGGCCGACCGCGGCCTCGCCAGCTTCGAGGCGCTGGTGCGCTGGCCCCACGCGGACAAGGGCCTGCTCCCCCCGCAGGACTTCGTGCCGCTGGCCGAAACCCTGGACCTGATCCACGAGCTCGGCATGCTGGTGCTGGACCTGGGCTGCGCCGACATCGTGCGCTGGCAGGCCGCCTGCGGCACCAGCGCGCTGCCGCCGGTGAGCATCAACCTGTCCGCCCGCCAGTTCCTCGTGCCCGACCTGCCGCAGCAACTGCTGGACACGGTGGCCCGCCACGGCCTGCCGCCGGCGGCGGTGCGCGTGGAAGTCACCGAAAGCGCCCTGGCCGCCGCCGCCGGCCCCGCGCCGGCCATGCTCGCGGCGCTGCGCCAGGCCGGCATGAAGGTGCTGATCGACGATTTCGGCACCGGCTATTCGGCGCTCAGCTACCTGCACACCATCCCCTGCGACGTGATCAAGCTCGACGGCTCCTTCGTGCGCACGCTGGCCGGCGATGCCCGCTTGGGCGCCATCGTCCGCCGCAGCATCGCGCTGGCCCACGACCTGGGCATGACCGTGGTCGCCGAATCCATCGAAACCGCGGAACAGGAAGCGTTGCTGCGCACCATGGGCTGCGATTTCGGGCAGGGCTACCTGTACGCCCGCCCCCTCGACGCCGACGCCGTGGCCCGCCTGCTGGCCAGCGCCCCGCACACCAAGGAACTCATCCGATGAAAGCCCGCCCGCACCTGGCGGCCTGCCTGGTGGCGGCGCTGGGTGCCGTCCTGCCCGCGCAACTGCGCGCCGAGGCACCCGATTTCCACCTCTCGGGCTTCGCCACGGTGGGCGCCCTCGTCACCGACCGCAGCGACGTGTGGGCCTACCGCTCGGGCTTCAACAAGCCGGGCAGGAACCGCCTCGACTTCGGCACCGACACGCTGGTCGGCGTGCAGGGCAGCCTGCGCGTCGGCCAGGCCAGCGACTTCACCGTGCAGGCCGTAAGCAGCGAGACGCCGCACGGCGACTACGACCCGCGCATCGCCTGGGCGTTCTGGCGCTACAACGTGAACGCCGCGCTCACGCTGCGCGCCGGCCGCCTGCGCGCCCCCTTCTTCATGCTGTCGGATTCCCTCAACGTCAATTACGCCTACCCCTGGGTCCGGCCGCCGCAGGAGGTGTACGGCCTCAACCCGTTCAGCGAGATCGACGGCGCCGACCTGCTGCTGCGCGTACCGGCCGGTGCGCTGGAGCTGGAACTGAAGCCCTATTTCGGCAACGGCCGCATCGACCTGGCGGACGACAGCCGCGCCACCCTGCGCGACGTGCGCGGGATCAACGTCGCCCTCTCCGGCGTGCACTTGAGCGCCCACCTCTCCCACGGCGAAGGCCGGCTGCACGTGAAATGGGGAGACGACGGCTACCGCGCGGTGGCCGCCGGCCTGACGCAGGCGGGCGGCGCGCTGGCCGGCGTGCCGGCGCAACTGGCCGGCGACGAGGGCCGCGCCCGCTTCAGCTCCGCCGGCCTGCAGTGGGACGACGGCCGCCACCTGGTGATCGCCGAGGCGGTGCAACGGCGCGTCAACCGCTACGTGAACAGCGCTCAGGCCTGGCAGCTCACGGTGGGGCAGCGCAGCGGCAGCTTTACCCATTTCCTGACCCTCGCCCGCCAGCGCCAGGACCGCCCCGTGGCACGCGCCGACATCGCCGATCCGGCGCTAGCCGCCGGCTTCGCCGCCTTCCTCGCCTCCCGCAACGAAGCCCAGCGCAGCGTCACCGTGGGCACGCGCTGGGACTTCGCGCGCAACGCCGCCTTCAAGGCGCAGCTCTCCCGCGCGCGCATCGACCGCGACGCCTGGGGCAGCTTCTTTCCGGGCGACCCGCGGCAGCCGCCCGGCGGACACAGGGTGCACGTGCTGAGCCTGTCCCTGGACGTGGTGTTCTGAACCCCGCCATGGTCCGCGCCCTCCTCGCCGCACTCGCCGGACTGTTGCTGTGCGCGGCCGCGCATGCCGAGTTCGTGCTCGTCGGCCACCCCGACGGTCCGCTCGACAGCCTGAGCCGCGAGCAGGCCGATCAGCTCTACATGGGCCGCCGCAACACCCTGCCCGACGGCACGCCGGTACAGCTCATCGACCTGCCCGCCGGCCCGGCGCGGGACCGCTTCTACCTGCTGCTGACCGGCAAGAATCCGGCGCAAGTGCGCGCCTGGTGGTCGCGCCAGGTGTTCTCCGGGCGCGCCCTGCCGCCGCGCGAAGCAGCCGACGCCGATGAAGTGCGGCGCCGGGTGGCGGACGTTCCGGCCGCCATCGGCTATCTGCCCGCCGACGAGGCGGCCGACGGGCTGAAGATCCTTCTGCGCCTGCCCTGAAACGGGTTGCCTGTTTGCGGGGCGGCCCCCTCTCCCCGACCCTCTCCCGCAAGGGGAGAGGGAGAAAACCGTTGTCCGTGCGGACTTCCCGGGCCGGGACTCCCCTCTCCCCTTGCGGGAGAGGGGCTGGGGGAGAGGGGGCTGCCCGTAGAAACGGAAACGCGGCCAGACCGTCGCGGAACCGCCGGCTCAGTTCCGCGCGGTGAACACCGGCAGCCGCCAGCGGAAGCGGATCGCCCCCAGGCGCACCACGAGCACCGCGGAGGCCGCCGCCAGCGCCGCCCAGCCGGCGGACACGCCCGCCGCGGCCAGCCCCACCAGCAGCAGCGCCCCCAGCCAGGACGCGGTGGCGTAGAGCTCGCCGGTGAACACCAGCGGCACCTCGTTGCACAGCACGTCGCGCACGATGCCGCCGAACACGCCGGTGACCACCCCCATCAGGCTCGCCACCAGCCACGGGGCGCCCATCGCCAGCGCGGCCTGGGTGCCGCTCACCGTGAACAGCGCCAGCCCCACTGCGTCCGGCAGCAGGAACAGGCGCGGCGGCAGGCGCACCACGCGCACCAGCGCGAAGGTCGCCACCCCGGCGAGCAGGGCCGCGACCAGATAGCTCTGGTCGGCGACCCAGAACACCGTGCGGTCGAGCAGCATGTCGCGCAGGCTGCCACCGCCCAGCGCGGCGGCCAGCGCCACCACCACCATGCCGAACAGGTCGAAGGGCTTGCGTCCGGCTTCCAGCACGCCGGAGGCGGCATTGACCGCCACGCCGGCCAGGCCGATGCCGTAGATCAGGGGTTCGATGGACAGGGCAGGCATGGCGCGGGAGCATAGCACCGCGCCGCCGCGGGCGGCCATCGGCACCCGGCGCCATTTCAAACGACCGTTTGACCTGGCGCCGCGGCGTGCTAGAGTCGGCTCCGACGCGGGCACGACACAGACCCGCAACATCCGAGAGGAGACAGCATGTCCGTTCCCGATACCTTCCGCGGCGCCCTGCGCGTACCCGTCATCGCTGCGCCCATGTTCCTGGTGTCCGGCCCCGAACTCGTCATCGCGGCCTGCAAGGCCGGCGTGGCCGGCACCTTCCCCTCCCTCAACGCACGCCCGGCCGCCCAGCTCGATGAATGGCTGGGCCGCATCAACGCCGAACTCGAAGCGCACCGCGCCGCCCATCCCGGCGCCCCGGTGGCGCCCTACGGCGTGAACCTGATCCTGCACGCGAGCAATCCGCGCCTCGCCGAAGACCTGGCGCTGGTGGTCGCCCACCGCGTGCCCTTCGTCATCACCAGCCTGGGCCACCCGGGCGAAGTCGTGAAGGCGGTGCACGAATACGGCGGCCTGGTGTTCTCCGACATCATCCACGCCTACCACGCGAAGAAGGCCGCCGCCGCGGGCGTGGACGGCATCATCGCGGTGGCCGGCGGCGCCGGCGGGCACGCCGGCACGCAGAGCCCGTTCAGCCTGGTGCGCGAGATCCGCGAATTCTGGGACGGCGCGCTGGTGCTGGCGGGCAGCATCTCCGACGGCGCCAGCGTGCGCGCGGCCGAGGTCATGGGCGCGGACTTCGCCTACATGGGCACTCGCTTCATCGCCACGCGCGAGTCCATGGCGCAGGACGCATACAAGTCCATGCTGGTGGACAGCGGCGCCAGCGACGTGGTGTATACCGACGCCATCTCCGGCACCAACGCCAACTTCCTGTGGCCCAGCCTGCAGCGCGCCGGCTTCGACCGGGAACAGCTCTCGGTGAACTTCGGCAAAGGGAAGATCCACGCCATCGCCGACGAGGCGCGCGCCTGGCGCGACGTGTGGAGCGCCGGCCACGGCGTGGCCACCATCCACGACGTGCCGCCGGTGGCGGAGCTGGTGGACCGCCTCGCCGCCGAGTACCGCGCCGCCTGCGCCCTGCCGGCGAGCCCCGCACTCGGTGGCTGAAACGGCGCGCGTATGCCACAGCGCGTTCCTCCCCCTTCAAGGGGGAGGTCAGGAGGGGGATGGGTTTCAATACTGCACGCTGATGAACCCATCCCCTCCCCAACCCTCCCCTTGAAGGGGAGGGAGTAATCGGGCGGTGGCTCGGCCCGGGCTCGCCACGGGGCACATTGCACGGTGGCGCCTGCCGCCATCGGCTATGCTTCGCCCTCATGCTCACCCTGCTCCAGGTTCTCACCAGCGGCATCGCCATCGGCTGCGTCTATGGTCTGGTGGCGCTGTCCTTCGTGCTGATCTACAAGGCCACCGCCACGGTCAGCTTCATGCAGGGCGAACTGCTGATGCTGGGCGCCTTCGCCGTGCTGGCGCTCAACGCCGGCGCCGGCGTGCCGATCTGGCTCGCGGTGCCCCTCGGCCTGGCGGCGATGACCGCGCTCGGCGCGGGGCTGGAGCGCACGGTGCTGCGCCGCGCGCTGGGCCAGCCCCATCTGACCGCGGTGCTGCTCACCTTCGGCGTCGGCCTGGTGCTGCGGGGCGCGGTCACCGCGGTGCCGGCCGCCAGCCATTCCGTGCACCGCCTGGACCTGCCCTTCGGCGACGCGCCGCTCGCCATCGGCAGCCTGGCGCTGGCCCCGGCGCATCTCGCCGCCATCGCCGCCACGGTGGCCGTAGCCATCCTGCTGGCCCTGTTCTTCCGCCACACCCGCCTCGGGCTGGCGCTGCGCGCCTGCGCGGAGGACCCGCGCGCGGCCGCCCTGATGGGCGTGCCGGTGGCGGCCATGCACACCCTGGCCTGGGCGCTCGGCGCGGGGCTGGCGGCCTTCGCCGGGCTGCTGCTCGCGCCGCTCGCCTTCGTCCATCTCAACATGGGGCTGATCGCGCTCAAGGCCTTCCCGGCCGCCGTGCTGGGCGGCATGACCAGCCTGCCGGGGGCGCTGGCCGCCGGCGTCTTCCTCGGCGTGGCCGAGGCGCTGGCCGGGCTGGTGCTGCCGGAGGGGGCCAAGGACATGGTGCCCTACGTACTGCTGATGGCGGCCCTGCTGCTCTTCCCCGGCGGCTTCGGCGCGGCCTTCGCGCGGTGGCGCGGATGAGGATGGCCTCCGTCCGCCTGCCGCGCCTGCCGGCCATTCCGCGCCGCGCGGCGGCTGCCGCCCTGCTCGCCGCGGCCGCCGGCATCGTGGCGCTGATGGGCGCCGGCTACGCCCTGGGCCAGCTCGCCTTGGTCGCCACCTTCGCCATCGCCGGCCTGGGGGTGGTGCTGATCGTCGGCCAGGCCGGGCAGATCACTCTCGGCCAGGGCGCCCTGCTCGCGCTGGGCGCCTACACCGAGGGCCTGCTCGCGCGCCACGGCCTGCCGCCGCCCGTCTCGCTGCCGGCGGCGGTGGCGGTGGCGGCCGGCGGCGGCTGGCTCGCCAGCCTGCCGGCGCGCCGCCTGGGCGGACTGTACTTCGCCATGAGCACGCTGGCCTTCGCCCTCATCGTCGAGGAACTGCTGGCGCGCGCGGCCTGGCTCACCGGCGGCGCGGCGGGGCTGACCGTGCCCACGCTCGCCCTCGGCCCTGTCGCGGCCGGCGGCGCGCCGGCCGAGGCTGCGGTCAGCGTGGCGGCCCTGGCGCTGGCGTGGGCGGCCTGCCGGCGCTGGGTGGATTCGCGCCTGGGGCGCGCCTGGCACGCCATCCGCGCCGACGAGGGTGCGGCCGCGGCCAGCGGCATCGATTGCGCCCGCGCCAAGGCGGCGGCCTTCGCCATCGGCGGCGGCCTGTCGGGGCTCGCCGGCGCGCTGTACGCCCACTGGATCGGCTTCGTGAGTCCCGAGCAGTTCGGCCTCATGCTGTCCTTCGAGCTGCTGGTGCTGGCCTTCATCGGCGGCGCCCGCCACCTGGCCGGCGCCCTGTGGGGTGCGCTGATCATCGTCGCCATCCCGCAGCTCATCGCCCTGCTGCGCGACCTGCTGCCTTCCCACCTCGCCGCCACCGCCGGCCTGGAACTGCTGCTCTTCGGCGCGGTGCTGGTGGCGGTGGTGCTGTGGCGCCCGCAGGGGATCGCGGGGCGTTAGTCAGTAGCCTATTTCCCGAGCCACAGGGCGGCCAGCCCCTGCCGGCCCTTGACGCCCAGTTTCCGGTAGATGCGCGTGGCGTAGGTGTGCACGGTGTTCCCGGAAAGCCCCAGGGCCTTGCCGATGTCGGCCTCGCCGGCATGGCTCAGCAGGTGTTCGATCAGCTTGCGCTCGGTGGCGGTGAGCGGATTCTCGGCGATGTGCAGGCCGTAGTGCAGGGCCAGGCGGCGGTGGAACCACTTGAGGGGACGCATGGCGTCGTCGAGCCTTTCCTTGTCCGCAGCGCCGAAGGGCTGCGCGTTCGGCCCCATGCGCCAGAAGCCGAGCCAGGATTCGATATCCTCGCCGATGGGGTGGGCCAGGTAGAGCACGTCGCGGATTTGCAGCGGGGCGAACATGGTCCTGTAGAACTCGGACTCCCACCATTCGGGCGGCACGATTTCCCGGTTGGTGGCGATGCGGTAGCGGCCCGCCCCGGCGAGCAGGGTGGTGATGCAGACGTCCACCTGGCCACGTTCGACGCGCTCGGTGTGCTGGGTGCGGCGCTTTTCGAGCTGCGGATCGCTGTGCAGGAACTGCGTGGCGGTGCAGCGCCAGCCGTCCACGGGATCGGAGCCGTCGTGCTTGAGGCGCACACCGTCGAACCACAGGGCCTGCTGGGCGCCGACGAGGCCGGCCAGGAAGCCCAGGGCGTGGTTCAGGGCGGATTCGGTCCGGTTGATGGGGAAGGCGCTCAGTTCGTCCCAGAACCTGTCGATGCGGGCAAGGGAAATTGTCGATGCAGGCATGGTCGCTCGGTGATGGTGCAGTGCTGCTCCCTTGGTAACGCGGCCACCGAAATGGTTCGGGCCGGAGGGATCCACGAGTGCATGACCATACAGCAGGCAGGGGCTTTCGGCTAAGGCACCGAAAGGACGCGCGGCGACCGGCACCTCACCACACCCGGCGGAAGGTGGCCGCCACCCCGTGCTCCCGGTCGGATTCGGCGAATTCGCCGCGGTAGGCGAGATCCAGCCGGGCATCCTTGCCTGCCCACGCCGTCAGCCCCAGGCCCACGGCCAGGCGGTCGCGCTCCAGTTCCGGGCCAGCGACGCGGAAGGCCGCGGCCGGCGCAGCGGCGAAGCCCGCGGCGATGCGGCCGCGGTCGTCGCCGAACTCGTGGACCCAGGCCACGTCGGCACTGGGCGCGAAGCGCGTGCCCTGCCAGGCGTAGCGCACGCCCAGCCTGCTCCGCAGCGATTCCTGCGTGTCGCGCTTCACCGCGAGGCTGGCCGCGCCCGCGCCCTTTTCGGTGAAACCCTCGCGCGATACCCGCGCCGCCTCGATGCCGGCGTAGGGCGTGACGCTGCCCAGCGGCAGCCCGGCTTCGACGCTGGCGTAGAGGCTGTCGGCTTTGTAATCGGCGCTAGCACGCGCGGCGAACAGGGCGCCGACGCGCACGTCGCGGTGGCTTTCCACCCGGTGCCGGCCCGCGCCGGCCGTGCCGTCCACATAGAAGCGCTCGCCCTGCCAGCGGCCGTAGGCGGCAAGCTGGTAGCTGTCCGCCTCCAGCCCACCGCCCGCGTTCACGTCGGCCTCGCCGCGGCTGTAGGCGAAGGCGACACCCGCGCGAGCGCTGGCGTAATGGTGATCCGCGCCCAGCGCGAAACCGGCGTCGCCGGACTTCGCGCCGCGCGCGTTGCCGTCGCCTTTCACGCGGCCCTGGCTGGCGAAGCCGCGCAGCCAGAAGCCGTCGCCGCCGCGCGGCTGTCCGTCGAAGAGGCTGGCCGTGTCGCCGGCGTGGGCGAGCCGGATGCCGGCCAGATCGTTCATCGCGATCGGCGTGGTGCCCCCTTCGAGCCGTTCGCCCAGCAGCGCGTGGAAGCGCTGCGCCGCGCCCAGCGCGAGGCCCGGGGCGAAGGCGTGCTCGATGCCGGAAAGGCTGTCGAAGGCGCCGGCCGCCTGGCCGTTGGTCAGGTTGAGCGCGGCGTCGTAGACCGCGTGGCCCGCGCCCAGCGCGAAGGCGGCGTCGGCCACCGCGCCCTGGTTGGGCGTCATGCCCGGCAGGCGGAAGGTCGCGATGGGGGTGGGGGTGGGGGCCGGATCGGGTGTCGGATCGGGGTCGGGTGTCGGGTCGGGATCGGGCGTCGGATCGGGCGTCGGGTCGGGCGTCGGATCGGGCGTCGGGTCGGGCGTCGGGTCGGGCGTCGGGTCGGGATCGGGTGTCGGCGTGCTCGCCAGCGCGCTGGTCAGGTAATAGTTGTAATCGTCGCTGCTGGCGGTGAAGTCCAAGTAAGCGTAGTCGTCGGTGAGGGTCTGCGCGCCGGCCACGTTCAGCCCGCCGCTGGCGGTCAGAATCGTGTACTTCGTGTCGGCCGCGTAGCCGGTGGCGCCGTCGTCCGTGCCGTTCTCGGGGGTGACGTGAATCTTCGCGCCGTCGGCAATCGTGGCCGTGCCGCTGACGTTGATGAAGTCGTTGTGCGTGCCCGCCGTGTTGCCGCCCGCTTTCAGTTCCACGGTGTAGGTCGCGCCGGAATTCAGCACATAGGGGCCGGTGACGTTGAGGGTGCCGATGGAGTTGCCGGGCGCGACGAAACCGCCGGCATTCACCGTGAGGCCGACAACCGAACCGCTGCCGCCTATCGTGCTGCCGCTCTCCACCGTCACGGCGGAAGCCGTGAGCGAGCCGTTGACCACCAGCTTGCCCGCCGAAACCGTGGTCGCGCCGCTGTAGTCGCTCGCGCCGGAGAGGGTGAGCGTGCCCTCGCCTTTTTTCTCGAACGCGCCGGTGCCGGTGATGACGCCGGAAAAGGCGGAAGCATCGGAGCGGTTGAAGACGAGGGTGGCGTTGTTCGTCACGTCACCGGCAATGGAGCCGGTGGTGCCGCCATCGCCGATCTGGAGCGCTCCCGCGCTGATGGTGGTATCGCCGCTGTAGTCGCTTGCGCCGGTGAGCGTGAGCGTGCCCGCGCCGGTTTTGACGAGGCTGCCATTCGTGCCGCCGATGACGCCCGCGTAGCTGGTGTTGGTGGATTGGTCGACGGTCAGGGTGGCGCTGTCCAGCCGCACTTCGCCGCCACTGCCGGAAAGGGACGACATGGTGAGGTCGAAGTCGTTCAAATCCAGCGCGCCGCCATTGACCGTGTAAGCCGTGTCGGCGACAAACGCGCCTGCCGCGCCTTGTGCCAATCCGCCGCTCTCGACCGTGGTGGTGCCGCTGTAGGTGTTGGTGCCGGAAAGTGTCAGGATGCCCGCGCCGGTCTTGACGAGGCTGCCGTCGCCAGTGAGCTTGTTGTCCAGCGTGATGTCGGTCGGCTGGGCGAAGGTGAGCGAACCGCCGCCGTCGATGGCGATGTTGCCGACGATGCTCCAGCTGCTGCCTTCCAGTGTTAACGCGTTCGTGCCGCCGGTGAAAGTGATGGCGTTGGCGGTCAACGGGTAAAGCGAACGGTATTCTTCGGGATACGTCATGGCGAAGCCGTTCAGCCCGGCCTCGATGCTGCCGCTGTTGATGATGGTGAGGTTCTGGCCGACGATGCCCGCGCCGCCTTCGCCGGCCGTAGTGGGTGACATGACGCCGCCGAGGCCGCCCGTACCGCCCGCGATCTTGCCGCTGTTGGTGAAGGTGGCGCCGGTGGTGACGGTGAATTTGAGGCCGATGCCGCCGTCGCCGCCGTAACCGGCAAAGCAGAACGCCGTCGGGCAAGTACCGGCCGAACCACCGTTGCCGCCGAGGATCTCGCCCTCGTTGCTGCCGCTCCCGCCCCCCGTGATCACCACGCCGTAGCCGCCCGCGCCGCCGCCGCCGCTGCCCGCGAGGCCGTCGATGCTTGGGCCGCCGTTGCCGCCGTTGCCGCCCTTGAGCGTGGTGCTGGCGTTGGCGAGGCTGGCCTCGCTGGGGACGACCAGACCGTGCGCGCCGCCGCCGCCGCCGCTCGCGCCCCACTCCTCGCCGCCGCCGCTGCCGTTTTCGCCGTTCGCCCCCGGGCTGGCGCCGCCCGCGCCGCCGGGCAAAGGTATGCCGCTGGCGCTGGCGATGCCGGAGCCCCCCGCGCCGCCCGTCACGCCTGCGCCGCCGCCGCCGCCGCCGCCACCACCGTTGACGTCCGTGTCGGGGGGATAGATGCCTCCTTCCCACGCCGGATCGATCACGACGCCAGGGTTGGCCGCGCCACCGGGGCTGCCCGCACCCAGGTCGGAACTGGCGCCGCCTGCCCCGCCGATACCGGGTGTGCCGTCGTTGTTGGTGTCGAACCCGGTTCCCCCGACGCCGCCGTCGGCCAGGGCCGGGGCGGCACCGGCGGCCAGCAGCGCGGCGGCCAGGCAAAGCGCCGTTGCCGTGCTGGCGGTGTTCCGGCACGCCACCGCGCCGGAACCGACCCGCCCGAAGGGCGCAGGGCGCGGCGTGGCAGCGGTTTCAAGGGCAGCGAGGGATTGGGCGCCGCCCGGCACTTTTCGAAATTTCGCCAATTTCGTTTTGCCTCGCATGCTTACCACCCTCGCCTCACCGCCCCTCACCACACCCGGCGGAAGGTGGCCGCCACCCCGTGCTCCCGGTCGGATTCGGCGAAATCGCCGCGGTAGGCGAGATCCAGCCGGGCATCCTTGCCTGCCCACGCCGTCAGCCCCAGGCCCACGGCCAGGCGGTCGCGGTCCAGTTCCGGGCCGTCGATGCGGAAGGCCGCGGCCGGTGCGCCCGCGAAGCTCGCGGCGATGCGGCCGCGGTCGTCGCCGAACTCGTGGACCCAGGCCACGTCGGCGCTGGGGGCGAAGCGCGTGCCCTGCCAGGCGTAGCGCACGCCGAGCCTGGAGCGCAGGGAATCGTCCGTGCGGCGTTTCACCTTCAGGTTGGCGTCGTCCGCGCCCGATTCGGTGAAGCCTTCGCGCTGCAGGACGGCCGCTTCCAGGCCCAGATAGGGCGTGAAGCTGCCCCACGCCCGCGCGTGGGTGCGGCCGGCTTCCACGGCCAGCGTGAAGCTGTCGGCGCCGTAGTCCGAATCGGCACGGGCACCCAGGAAGGCGATGTTGCGGCGCGCGTCCGCCTCGTGGCGGCCGTAGCCGGCGGAACCGGCCAGGTAGAACCGTTCGCCCTGCCAGCGGCCGTAGGCGGCGAGCTGGTAGCTGTCCAGGTCCACGTCGCCGCTGCGGGTGTCGGCTTCGCCGCGGCTGTAGGCGAAGGCGGCACCGATGCGCAGGCTGCCGTTCACCTGCCGGTCGGCGCCGATGGCGACGCCGCCGCTGGAGGTGTCGGCGCCGCGGGCGTTGCCGTCGCCGTCGATGCGCCCGTCGGCAGCGAGCGCACGCAGCCAGAAACCGTCGCCGGTGGGGGTGTCGTCCGCGAGACTGCCCAGGTTGTTGCCGGCGTAGGCGAGCTTCACCCCTGCGAAGGCGTCGAAGGCGGCGGTGTGGCCGGTGGTGGTTGCCCCGAGACGCTCGCCCAGCAGGCCGTGGAACCGGCGGGCGGCGGCGAAGGCGAGGCCGGGTACGAAGGCATGCTCCACACCGGAGAGCGCGTCGAAGGCGGCGGGCAGTCGCTGCGCCTGCAGGCCGTTCAGGCCCGCGATCAGGTTCGACGCAGCGCCGCTGGTGGAAAACGTGTCCACGTTGGCCGCCACGTTGTGCTGGTTCTGCGTGAGCGGCCCGGAGACTTCGGTAAAGCGCTCCTGCGAGAGGCCGACCAGGATGTCGTAGTTCGCCGTGAGCGTCGGCGTGAGCTTCAGGCCCGCGCCGAGGTTGCTGACCACGCTGGAGAAGTCGCCGTCGATGGCGCCCGCCTGGATCAGCCGGTATTGCGTTCCCGCATCGGGCACGTAGCCGAAGCGCAGGTCCAGCGTGCCGTCCAGCGTCGCCGTGCCGGAGACGTCGATGGCGTCGTAGTCCGTGCCGCGCGCGGTGCCGTCGATTTCCATCACGGTGGTCGAACCGGGGGCGAGCGTCAGGTCGCCCGTCACGGTAAGCAGGCCGGGGCTGTTGCCGGGGGCCAGCGTGCCGCCGGACTGCACGGTCAGTCCGCCCACCGTGCCGTTGCCGCCCAGGGTGCCGCCGGACTGCACGGTGAGCGTGCCGCCGAGCCGGCCGTCGACGGCCAGGATGCCGTTGGCGACCGTGGTGGCACCGGTGAAGCCGCTGCTGTCGCCGGTGAGGCTGAGCGTACCCGCGCCGGATTTGACGAGGCTGCCGCCCGCGCCGGAAATCGTCCCGGCGAATCCGGTGTCGTCGGCCTGGTTGACGGTCAGCGCCTTGTCGTCCAGCACGATGGCGGTGCCCGCCGTGCCGGCAAGGCGCTTGAGCGTTGCGCCGGCGGTCGTGCCGGAAATGTCGAAAACGCCGTCGCCGCTCAGGGTAAGGCCGCTGCTTTGCGCGATGGCGCCGCTGCCCGAAAGCGCCAGCGTGCCGTCCGAAACCGTGGTCGCGCCGGTGTAACCGTTGTTGCCGGTGAGCGTGGTCGTGCCGCTGCCGCGCTGGTTCACCGTGGCGTTGTTGCCGATGGTGGTGCCGAAGGTCACCGCGTCGGTCTGGTTGAAATTGACCGTGCCGCCGCCCGCCTGGGTGATGATGCCGCCCGTGGCGGTGAAGGAAAAGCCGGGGCCGGCGGCGGTGGCGCTGGCGAGATCGTAAGCGCCGATGTTGATGACGCCGGTGCCGCCCGTGCCTTCGAGGCGGATCGCGCCCGTCGTCGAGAACTGGCTGCCGCCGTCGATGGTCAGCGTGCCGCCGCCGGTACCGCCGATGCGGACGTTGTTGTCCGTGGTCAGCGTGCTGCCGCCGGTCACTTCGACCTGGCCCTGGGCGCCGCCGATCCCGATGGCGAGATACCTGTCCACCGTCACCGTGCCGCCGTTGCTGATCCGCAGCGTGCCGTTCTCCCCCGCGCCGTTGCCCGCCATGATGTCCTCGTTGTGCAGGCTGCCGCCATCGACCGCCACGGTGCCCTGCTGGATGTCGGTGGAGCCGCTATAGGTGTTCACGCCGGTCAAGGTCAGCGTCTCCGTGCCGGTCTTGGCGAGGCTGCCCGCGCCGCTGATGACGGTGGCCAGGCTGAAATCCTCGTTCTGGCGGATGGTCAGCGTGCCAGCGACCAGTTCGATGCCGCCACTGAAGGTCGCGCCGGCCTTCAGTTCCAGCGTGTTGTTGCCGCTGTTTTGCACGGCCTTGCCTTGCGCGCCCGCCGGGGCGCCCATGGTGCCCGTACCGCCCGCGCCGCCGGAAATGGCGGCGGAGGTGACGAGGGTGTTGCCGTTGCCGGTGAGGACAACGCCCGTCCCGCCTGTCCCGCCGGGGCTGGGGTCTGTGTGGTGGTCGCCGTTGCCACCTTGACCGCCAGCAATGCTGCCCGCGTTGGTCAGCGTGCCGCCGCCGCTCAACACCACGCCCACACCGCCCTTTTTCCCTCCTGCGGGGCTGTCGCTCCCCCGGCCGCCGGTGATCGTCGCGCCGCTCTGGTTCGTCACCGTGCCGCCCGTGCCGACAGTCACGGCGTCGCTGCCCGCGCCGCTCCCCGCCGCCGCCATCGCCAAACTGCCCGCGTTGTCGAGCGTGCCGCCGTTGGTGAGCGTGACGGCGTTGGCGAGGGTCTTGCCGCTTTCGATTTGCAGCGTGGCGCTGCCGCCATCCACCGTCACCGCGCCGGTGCCGAGGGCGGTGTTGTGGTTGGCGATCAGCGTGCCGCCGCTGATCGTGGTGCCGCCGCTGTAGGTGTTCGCGCCGGAAAGCGTCAGCACGCCGATACCGGATTTGATGAGCGCGCCGTCGTCGGTGATGACGTTGGACAGCGCGTGGTCGGTGGGCTGGGCGAAGTTCAGCGTGCCGCCGCCGTCGATGGCGATATTGCCGATCAGCGTTGCGCCGCTTTGCAGGGTCAGTGTGTTCGCGCCGCCGGTGAAGGTGATGGCGTTGGCGCGCGTCACGCCGTCGCCGGAAAGCCCGCCGCTGATAACGCCCGCGTGGGTAATGGCGAGGTTGCCGCCGGTGATGCCCGTGCCGCCCGCGCCGTGGGCACCCGTGGCGCCGGCAGAACCACTGCCGCCCGCGCTGCCGCCCGCGCCACCCACGCCGCCCGCGCCGCCGGTGACACTGCCGCCCGTGGCGATGGTGATGGCGATACCGCTGCCGATGAGGCCCGCGCCGCCTGTGCCGCCCGCGCCGCCGCTGCTGCCGTTGGCGCTTGCATGGGCATTGTCGCCGCCCGCGCCGCCCGCACCGCCCGCGCCACCCTGGACGGTGGATGCGCCGATCTCGACCGTCCCCGTGCCGGTGAAGGCGATGCCCGCGCCGCCGCCACCGCCGCCGCCGCCATCGGGTAAGCCGGTGCCGTTGAAATCACCGGCATCGCCGCCCGCGCCGCCGCCGCCGCCGGACACCGAAGCATCCACCGCAAGCGTGCCAGCGCCGGCATACACCACGCCGGCCCCGCCGCCGCCGCCGCCGCCGCCGGGATAATCTGCTGTGCTGGCGCCGCCGTCGCCGCCAGCGCCGCCAGCGACTGTCGCCTGCACGGCCAGATCGCCGCTATTGGCGAAGACGATCCCATCGCCGCCGCCACCGCCACCACCACCACGGCTACCGTAAGCGCTGCCGCCAGCGGCCCCCGCGCTGCCCGCCACCGTTGCCGTCTGGGTGATGTCGCCACCGCCGGTATAGGACTGCCCCAGGGCGCCCCCCGCACCACCATCCCCAGCCCCGCCGTAGCCCGTTCCTCCGGCGCCGACACCATGACTGCCCGAGACCGCATTGCCGCCACCGCCACCGCCACCGCCACCGCCGCTGCCGGGAGAATTGCCATCCCCGCCCGGCGCGCCGCCCGCGCGGCCGTCCGAGCCGCCGCCCGCCGCGCCGCCCGCATTGGTGGCGGTGCCGTCGCTGCCCGCACCGCCCTTGGCGATGCCGCTAAACGCGCCATTGCCCCCCGAACCGCCGGCCAGGGCCGAAGGCGGCAGGGCAAAAGCGAGCAAAAAGGCGGCAAGCAGGCTGGCCGCGCCGCCCGCGCCCATTCTTGCGGTTTTCGCCGATTTCGCGGATTTCGACTTGCCCCGCGTTTTGGCGCTCTCCGGCACGGCCTGCCAGAGGCCGAGGGTTTCGTTGAATACAGTGCGATAGGTGTGGTTCATGGCAGCACTCCGTTACATTCTTTCGCAAAATCAGCTTGGCAATGTAGCGGGAGGCATCTAGGGCGCATAGTCTCTGTTCAGAGACTATTCCCGCGGTCCGTGGCGTATCGCACGCCGGCCCCGGCGCCTGGCCCGGGTCGTCCGGATGGTTGCCACATCCGCCCGCTGCCCGGGTTTCGAAGATCGGCCCGCACCGGATACGGCGGAACGGATTACGGGATAATGCGGCCCTCGCCCCCCCGCCTCCGAGACCGCCATGAACCCCATGCCCCCCGAGTCCCCGAAGCCCCCCAAGCCCCATCTCCGCGCCCTGCTCGCCGCCGCCCTCGCCCTGCTGGCCTGCTCCGCCGCCGCCCAGGCGCCGGGAGTGGGCCGCGAGGAGATCGTGGTCGGCAGCATCCAGGACCTGTCCGGCCCCATCGCCACGCTGGGCGCGCCGACGCGGGACGGCATGCTGCTGCGCTTCGAGGACGCCAACGCCGCCGGCGGCGTGCACGGCCGCAGGCTGCGCCTGGCGGTGGAGGACGCCGCCTACGACCCCAAGAAGGCGGTGCTGGCCGCGCGCAAGCTGATCCAGCGCGAGGGCGTGTTCGCCTTCCTGGCCAACATGGGCACGCCGGTGGTGATGGCGAGCATGCCGGCCATCGTGGAGGCGGGGCGGCCGCACCTGTTCCCCTTTTCCCCCCACGAATCCACCTACGCGCCGCTGCATCCGCTGAAATTCCAGATGTTCGCGCCCTACCAGGACTACATGGAGGCCGCCACCCGCCACATGGTGGAAACGAAGGGCTACGCCCGCACCTGCCTGCTCTACCAGGACGACGACTACGGTCTGGAGGTGATGAAGGGCGTGGAAGCCGCTCTCGGCAAGCTGGGCAGGCCGCTGCACCAGCGCACCAGCTACAAGCGCGGCGCCACCGATTTCTCCAGCCAGGTGGCACGCCTGCGCGTGGCCGGCTGCGACTTCCTGGTGCTCGCCACCGTGGTGCGGGAGACCGTGGCGGTGATGAGCGAGGCGCGCAAGGTGGGCTGGAAGGTGGACATGCTGGTGACGGCCTCCGGCTATTCGTCCCAGACCCACGAGCTGGGCGGCGCGGCGGTGGAAGGCCTGTACGGCGTGGCGGTGCTGCCCCACCCCTACGCGGAAGGCGCCAGCCCCGAGCTGGCGGCGTGGATCGAACGCTATCGCCAGCGCTTCGGCACCGCACCCAACGTGTGGAGCGTAATGGGCTATACCCTGGCCGGCCTCTTCGTGCAGGCGGCGGAAAAGGCCGGCCCGGACCTCACCACGGAACGCTTCGTGGCCGCGCTGGAAAACCTGGAAAGCGCGCCGGACATCTTCGGCGGCCCGGTATACCGCTTCACCCCCCGGGACCACCTGGGCAACCGCCATGGGCGGCTGGCGCAAATCCGCGGTGGGCGCTGGGAGTTGCTGACGGGGTATCTGCGCTGAGCGCTGCCGGAACGGGCTGGGGAGCCCGTCGGCGGCTGTGCCCCCTCTCCCCCGGCCCCTCTCCCGCGAGGGGAGAGGGGAGTTTCGTCCCCGGGGCGTCCGTCCGGCACGGTTTTTCTCCCTCTCCCCTCGCGGGAGAGGGCTGGGGAGAGGGGGTACTTCCGCGGAGGCGGAAAAAAGCGTGATTTCGTACGATCGGCCTGGAAACGCCGACTGGCGCAACGGTCCTCACCTGCCGGATCAGCCGCCACGCAGCAGACGCCGCAGTTCGCTGGGCGCGCAGCCGGTCCAGCGCCGGAAGGAGCGGCGGAAATTGGTGGTGTCGCTGAAGCTCAGGCGCGCGGCCACCGCCTCGTTGCCCAGGCCCTCGCGCTCGTAGAGGTGCAGCGCGACGTGGGTGCGGGCGGCGTCGAACTGGGCCTGGAAGGTGGTGCCGTGCTTGTGCAGCTTGCGCTTGAAGGTCGCCGGGCTGGTGCCGAAGGCTTCGGCCACGCGCTCCAGGTTGAGCGGCAAGCCGCTGTGGGCGCAGAGGTATTCGTGCACGCGGTCGAGAAAACCCGCCTCGCCCGGCAGGGCGGCGATTTGTGCGCGGCTGGCCGCGCAGGCGGCCGGACCGGCGAGGGCCGCGTGGTCGGGCAGGGGCTGGTGCAGGTGTTCGCGGGCGATGCCGATGCGGTCCATGCGGCAGTCGAAGCGCAGGTCGTCGCCCAGGTGCACCCAGTACTGTTCCACGTGGCGGGGCTGGGGATGGGCCAGGTGGAACTGCCACGGCAGGCGCCGCCCGGTGAGCGCGCGCGCCATGGCGACCACGGCGGTCATGGCGGACTCGACCAGCAGGCGGCGCTGGTCGCCGCAGCCGCAGGCATCCACCCAGTACAGGCAGGCGTGCCGGGCGTCCAGGTGCAGGCGCGGCGCCAGTAGCGGCGTCAGCAGGGCGCGGGCGGCCACCAGTCGTTCCAGCGCTTCCAGCAGGTCTGCGGCGCCCCGCAGGGCCTGGCTATGTACGCCGTACTGGCCCGGCAGCAGACGCTGGCCGAGCAGGAAACCGGTGTCGGGCGCGTCCATCAGCCGTTCCAGATTGTCCAGCAGGGCCAGGTACTGCCGCGGGCTGACGAGGAGCCGGCCGGCGCGCAGGGCGTCTTCGGTCATGCCCGTGCCGCGCAGCATGGCGCGCAGCGAGTGCCCGCGCGACAGGGCCAGGTCGATGGCGACGGCGGGCTGGTGGAGGGCGGGGATGAAGGCTTCGTCGCACTCGTACCAGGATGCCGCCGGGGCGCGCGGCGGAGCCATGACCGTGGCGGTCAGGCGGCGGGCGGCGTGTCGCGCCGCTCGTCGCGCAGGCCCAGGTTGAGGCGGCGCAGCAGGGTTTCGGCGTCCTCGTCCACCGCCATCAGCGCGGCCGTGCGGGCACGCAGCCGCAGGCGTTCGTCCTGGCCCTGGGTGTGGTAGGCGAAGCTGGCGACCGCCGCTTCCAGTTCGCAGGCGATGTCCTGGGCGACGCGCTCGCCGGTGTCCGGCAGCAGCACCACGAAGCGGTCGCCGGCCAGGCGGCAGAGCAGGTCCTGGTGGCGCAGGTTGAGCAGCAGCAGGTGGCTGAGCGCCAGCAGCAGGGCGTCGCCTTCCCCATGGCCGAAGCGGCGGTTGACGGCGTCGAAATCGTCGATGTCGAGCGCCACCAGCGACAGGGGCCGGCGTTCGGCGCGCGCCTGGCGCAGGGACAGGTCGAGCTGGCGGCGCAGGTATTCGGCGCCTGCCAGGGGGGTGAGCTTGTCGAACAGGCGGTGCTCGCGGAACAGGCGTTCACGCTTTTCCATCTGCGCGCTGATCGCCCGCTGCTCGCAATGCCAGTGGTAGAGGCCCACGGTGATCAGCAGCAGCCCCACCGGCATGGGCCCGGATTCCAGCCATTTGTCCCAGGTGACCGCATCCGGCAGCTTGACGAACTCGTCCAGGCAGTCCATCCACAGGGAGAAGAACACACAGCCGAGGCCGCCGGACAGCCAGCGCGTGACCCGCCCCGGCGGGCGGCTGCGCAGCAGCATGACGAGCCAGACCAGGGTGAGCAGCGCCGAGCCCCCCTCGCCGACCACGTCCAGCCAGTCGATCCCGGCCCAGCCTGCGGGGGTGCCGGCGGCAAGATAGAGCAGCAGGCCGATGTTGGCGCACAGCAGCAGGGCCGCCAGGGTGGAGCGGTGCGGACGCAGGCTGGGCGCGGCGGCGAGGTGGAAGAGGGAGAGGGTGTTCTGCACGGCGGGGAGTAGGAGTGGCCTGCGCGCATGGAAACAGGCGGATGTGACGCGGACGTGACCGATGGCGGGTCGAATCGGCTCAGCCGAAAAGACCCCTTGGCCCGATCGCGCCCCGTACCCGGTAGGAGCGGGCTTGCCCGCGATGCGGCCTGAAAGGAAACCACCGCCGCATCGCGGCCAAGGCCGCTCCTACAGCCGGACCCGCGCCGGGTCGTATCGGCTCAGGCCGTCGGGCGCCCTCCGCCGTCCGCCGCCGCTGTAACCGAACCGCAACCCCCGCCCCCGATAGTCCCGCCGCATTCCTTCATCCACGAGAGGACTTCACCGTGCGGCGCTCCACGCAAAACCGGGTACGGCAATCGGCCCGCCCCCATGCCTGTATGAAACTGCTGGCCCTTTCCATCCTCGGCCTGAACGGCGCCGCCCTTGCCCAGGAGACGCCGCCCACCGAGCACGTGAACGTGATCGGCCAGGCCGCCAGCCTGGATCAGGCGCTGCGCAAGCAGCGCGCCTCGGACCGCATCGAAAGCGTGGTGCACGCCGACGGCGTGGCGCAGCTGCCCGACGACAACGCCGCCGAGGCCCTGCAGCGCGTGCCGGGCGTGTCGGTGGAGCGCGACCAGGGCGAAGGGCGCTTCGTCAGCGTGCGCGGGCTGGGACCGGACTTCAACAGCGTGACCATCAACGGCGCCGAGGTGCCGGCGCCGGAAAGCGACACCCGCGCGGTGGCGCTGGACGTGCTGCCGTCCGAACTGATCCAGTCCCTGTCGGTGGTGAAGACGCTCACCCCGGACATGGACGCCAACTCCCTGGGCGGCACGGTGGAGATCGACAGCCTGTCGGCCTTCGACCACGAAGGGCGCTTCTACACTTTCACCGCGGAAGGCGGCTACGACGGCAATACGGACAAGACCAGCCCGAAACTGTCCGGCGCGGTCAGCGAACGCTTCAGCCTGGGCGGCGGCACCGACAACTTCGGCGTGGCCGCGGCCTTCAGTTGGAACGACCGCAGGTTCGGCTCCGACAACGTGGAAACCGGCGGGGCCTGGGATTTCGACGAGGCCGACGGGCGAGGCCGCCTGGAAGAGCTGGAGGCGCGCCGCTACGACATCACCCGCGAGCGCACCGGCCTGGGGCTGAACTTCGACTACCGCCCCGACGCCGCGTCCAGCTACTACCTGCGCACCCTGTACAGCCGCTTCGCCGACACCGAGGAGCGCCAGTCCGTGGGGCTGGAATTCGACGATCCGCTGCTGGCGGGCGAATCCGGCGACGACGCGGAGGCGGTGCGGTCGCTGAAGCAGCGCAAGGAAACCCAGACCGTGGAATCCTACGCCCTGGGCGGCGAACGCAGCCTGGGCGCGTGGACGCTGAGCGGCCAGGCAGCCTGGAGCAAGGCCAGCGAGCGGCTGAAGAACGGCATCGGCGCCGCCGATTTCGTGCGCGACATCGACGGCGTGGGCTATACCTCCGGGCACAAGCCCTACCCCCTGGGCGGCGCCGATTTCAACGACGCCAGCCAGTACGAGCTGGACGAGGTGGAGATCACCGATTCCGACGCCACGGACAAGATCCGCTCCCTGCGCCTGGATCTGGCGCGCGACTTCGAACTGGGCGGCCACGCCTCGCGCCTCAAGTTCGGCGCCAAGTTCAGCAAGCGCGACAAGCGTTTCGACGAGGACGTTTGGGTGTACGACGACTTCGGCGGCGCCGCGCTGAGCCTGGACCAGTACGCGCGCGGCAGCATCGACAACCTGGGCGGCCCGCGCATCTCCAACCGGGCCATCCGCAACCTGATCGCCACGCTGGACAGGGACGGCGCCTACGACGAGGAGGAGTCGCGCATCAACGACTTCCGCATCCGCGAGGACCGCCAGGCCGCCTACGTGATGAACACCCTGGACTGGCACGACTGGACCTTCATCGCCGGCCTGCGCTACGAGCGCGACCGCCTGCGCGCCGAAGGCACCGGCGTGCGCGACGGCGACTTCGAGGCCAGCCGCCACCGCCGCACCGATTCCCACTGGCTGCCGGGCCTGCACGCGCGCTACCGCATCGACCGCCAGACCCAGGTGCGCGCGGCGTGGACCCAGTCCGTGGTGCGCCCCACCTTCGGCCAACTGGCGCCGGGCTTCGTCATCGACGGCGACGAGGCCGAATTCGGCAACCCCAACCTGAAGCCGCTCAAGTCCCGCAACCTGGACCTGGGCATCGAGCGTTATCTCGGGCGCAGCGGCGTGATGTCCGCGCATCTCTTCCACAAGGACATCCGCGACTTCGCCTACGGCGTCGATGTGGCCGGCCAGGGCGAATGGGCGGCCTTCGACGAGGCCCACACCTTCGCCAACGGGGACGATGCCAAGGTCTACGGCCTGGAGCTGGCGTGGTCGCAGAAGCTCGACCACCTGCCGGCGCCGTGGAACGGCCTCATCCTGGGCACCAACCTCACCTTCAGCCGCTCCGACGCGCGCATCGAAGGCATGGCCGACGGCGCCTGGCATTCGCGCAAGATCGACCTGCCCAACCAGGCCGACACGGTGGCCAACGTCATGCTGGGCTGGGAGAACCGCCGCGCCAGCATCCGCCTGTCGGCCAACTACAAGTCCGAGCGCCTGATCGAAGTGGCCGGCATAGCCGATCCGCAGCACGACCTGCAGGCGGATTCCCAACTCTTCGTCGATCTCAGCGTGCGCTACTTCATCACGCCGCGCCTGCAGTTGTCGTTCGAGGCGCAGAACCTGACCGACGAGAACTACTACACCTACGTCCATCGCCGCGCCTACAACAGCCAGTACGAAGAGTACGGCCGCGCCTACAAGCTGGGCTTGACCTTCACCTCGGACTTCTGAGTTCCATCACCGGAACGGCGGCGCTGTGGGAGCGGGCTTGCCCGCGATTGCGGCGTGCCTTCCGCCACCCGCCGAATCGCGGCCAAGGCCGCTCCTACAACACAAGCATGAAAGGACCGCATCCCTGCCCCCTCCTCCCCTTCCCCCGCCGCCTGGGCGCGCTCGCCTGCGCCCTGGCGCTGGCGGGCTGCGCCGAGCGCGCGAACCACGACGCCCCCGCGGCGGACGCCGCGCCGGCACTGCAGACCACGCCCTGGACGCCCGCCGTGCAGGACGTGGAAGCCGCCCAGTGGCTTGCCGGTGCGGCACCCGGCGAGCCGCGCCAGCGCCTGCTCGCCAGCGAACGCGAGGGCCTGCAATGGCTGGACGCATCCGGCCGCAGCCTGGCCCGCCTCGACGGCCGCTACGAGGGGCTGGACCACCGCGCCGGCGCGGACGGCGTGCTGGTCGCCAGCATCGACGCCGTGCGCCAGCAGGCCGTGGTCGCCGCCCTCGACATGGGCGCGCGGCGCTGGGGGGAAGTCCTCTACCTGCCGCGCCGGAACTTCAAGATCGACGGCCTGTGCCTGTACCGCGACGAGGCCGGCAACCTGTTCGCCTTCCTGGTCGGCGAGGAAGGAAAGGGCGAGCAATGGCTGGTCGGCCAGGGCGGCGCGCCGCTGGCCCAGGCCCGCCAGGTGCGCAGCCTGGGCCTGCCGCCCGCGGCCACGCTGTGCCATGCGGACGACGGCGCCGGGCTGCTCTACGTGAACGAGGAAGGCGTCGGCCTGTGGGCCTACCCGGCCCACGCGGAAGCGCCACTGGAGCGCCAGCCGGTGGACCTGCGCGCACCCTTCGGCGGCGTGCAGGGCAGCGTCGCCGGCGTGGCGGCCGTGCCCGGCGGCGTGCTGGCGCTGGACCCGGAAGCCGGCCGCCTGCACCGCTACCGCTTCGACGGCGAGGACTGGCAGGCCGAAACGCCGCTGGCGCTGCCCGGCCTGAGCGAGCCGGAATGGCTGGCGGCGCGCGTCGACGGCACGGCCACCGAACTGCTGATCGGCGATGACCAGGGCTGGCACGAAGCGCGCATCGACTGGCGGCCGGCACCACCGCCCGCGCCCCGCGCGCTGCCGGTGCTGCCCGCGCGCGTGCAGACCGACCCGGTGCCCAGCCTGGGCGATGCCGCCGACGACCCGGCGATCTGGCTGCACCCGGACGACCCGCGCCGCAGCCTGGTGCTGGGCACCGACAAGCAGGGCGGCCTGGTGGTGTACGACCTGCACGGCCGCACCGTGCAGGACCTGCGCGTGGGCCGGCAGAACAACGTGGACGTGCGCGCCGGCTTCCGGGTCGGCGACCGCCTGATGGACCTGGCCGTATCCACCAACCGGGACCACAACAGCCTGCACGTCTTCGCCATCGAGCGCGACAGCGGCCGGCTGACGGTGCTGGGCGAAATCGACACGCCGCTCACGGACATCTACGGCCTGTGCCTGTTCAAGGACGCCCAGGGGGACATCCACGCCTTCGCCAACGACAAGGACGGCAGCTTCGTGCAGTACCGCCTGAGCGCGCCCGACGGCCGCCCGCAGGGCGAACTGGTGCGCCGCTTCGCCGTGGCCTCCCAGCCCGAAGGCTGCGTGGCCGACGACCGCCGCGAGCGCCTCTTCGTCGGCGAGGAGGACGTGGCCGTGTGGGCCCTGGATGCCCGCGCCGACGCGCCCGCCGCGCCGGAGCAGGTCATCGCCGTGGGCGATGTCGTGCAGGACGACATCGAGGGCCTGGCGCTGTACCACGGCAAGAGCCGCGACTACCTGGTCATCTCCAGCCAGGGCAACGACAGCTACGTGGTGCTCGACGCCACCCCGCCCTACGCCCTGCGCGGCGCCTTCCGCATCGGCCTCAACGCCGGGGCCGGCATCGACGGCGCTTCGGAGACCGACGGCCTGGAGGTCACCTCCGCGAACCTGGGCGGCCTCTGGTCCGAAGGCCTGCTGGTGGTGCAGGACGGCCGCAAGCGCATGCCGGAAGGGCCGCAGAACTACAAGTACCTGCCCTGGGCGGACGTGGTTCGCGCCCTCGGGCTGGAGCCGTGAGCCAATCCTGCAAACCACTTCTCCCCTCTCCCCTCGCGGGAGAGGGGCCGGGGGAGAGGGGGCCGCCGTGCCAGCACCGAGCCTGCGTCCCTGCGGGACGCCCCCTCTCCCCAGCCCTCTCCCACAAGGGGAGAGGGGGCAGGCCGTGCCTTGCCGTCTGGCTAGCCTGAAACGGTCATCTTCCCGACAAACCACCCTGCTTCAATCCCACCAGGCGACCGCCCGGCCCCCGCCGGGCGGCCCGGAGAACACCCATGTCCGCACCCCTTCCTTCCTCCCCCCTCAGCATCTGGTCGCTGGTCGCCGACGCCAGCCCCCTCGTGCAGGCCGTCATGCTGATCCTGCTCCTCGCCTCGGTGGCGAGCTGGGCGGTGATCTTCCTGCGCGGCGCGGTGCTGCGCCGCGCGTACGGCCGCCAGCGCGCCTGCCTGGAGGATTTCCGCCGCCATGCGGACCCCGTCGCCTTGCACCGCACGCCGCCGTCCGCCTGGCAGGCGCGGCCCGCAGCGGACGAGGACGGCCTGCCGCGCATCTTCCACGCCGGCTGCGCCGCGTTCATGCACCAACTGGAGAGCGGCGAGGACGATGCGGAAATCGTGCTCGACGACGTGGACCGGGCCCTGCACGTGGCCATCGCCGAGGAACAGGAACGCCTGGAACAGGGCCTGAGCTTCCTCGCCACGGTGGGCTCGGTGAGCCCCTACATCGGCCTGTTCGGCACCGTGTGGGGGATCATGAACGCCTTCATCGGCCTGTCCCAGGTCCAGCAGGTGAGCATCAACACCGTGGCGCCGGGCATCGCCGAGGCCCTGGTCGCCACCGCCATCGGCCTGTTCGCCGCGATTCCCGCGGTGATGGCCTACAACCGCCTGTCCGCGCGGGTGCGCGCCCTGTCGGCGCGCTTCGAGGCCTTCGCCAGCGAACTGGAAACCCGCCTGCACCGGCACCTGCGCCGGCACGGCGGCACGGCACCGGGCAGCACCGCCGTACCCGCCAGCGGCCTGCCGATCTGAATCGGGAGCCCGCCATGCGCCGCTGCCGCCGTCACGCCGCCCCCGCCCACCAGCCCAAGGCGGAAATGAACGTCGTGCCTTACATCGACGTGATGCTGGTGCTGCTGGTGATCTTCATGGTCACCGTGCCCGTGCTCACCCAGGGCGTGGCGCTGGAACTGCCCAAGGTCTCCGCTGTGCCGCTGCCCGTGGACGCCCGCCAGCGCATCCTGACCCTGTCGGTGACCGCCGACGGGCGCTACCACTGGCATCTGGGCGAGGACATCGACATCCACACGCGCAGCGGCGGTGCCGACGGCGTGGACGCGATGGTGCCGCAGATCGCCGCCATCACCGCCGCCCATCCGGACACCCAGGTCTACATCCGCGCCGACGGCCGCACCGACTACAGCACCGTGGTGGCCGGCATGGCCGCGCTGCAGCGCGGCGGCGTGAGCCGCATCGGCCTGCTCACCGAGGAGCCGGCGCAGTGAGTTGCGCCCTCGCCGCGCCATGGGACGGACGGCTGACCGCCGTCGCCGGCTCGGTGCTGCTGCACGGCGCGCTGGCGCTGGCCCTGGTGCTGGCCGCCGACGTGTGGACGGCAGCGCCGCAGCCGGTCCGCGCCCCGTCCATCGAAGCCCGCCTGGTGACGCTGCCCCGCCCGGCGCCGCCCCGGCCCGCGCCGCCCGAGGCTGTCCCGCCGCCCG
>NZ_SSOD01000002.1 GCF_004801305.1 Pseudothauera rhizosphaerae
GGCGTACTCCAACTCGGAAAAGCTCGATTGCATCGGCCCACGTCCTGTCATTCGAACACAGCCTCCATTATCTCAAGCGCATCTCTGTGCCGGGGCGCCGGCGGAGGAATAAATCAGCGATTCCCTAGGCATTTCATGACATTCGCGCGATGATTGCGGGCGAACCTTTCGATGCCCCGGTGCTATCCACCGCCTGAAGACCGTTGCAGCATGCCGCGATCGCGGCCCCCGGCGACAGGCATTCCAGGAACCGGCCCCTTTCTTCCGCGCAACAGTTCAAGGAGACATTGCACATGTTTGAAAACCTCGTCACGGCGCTGTGCGTCCATCTCGGCCTGGCCGCCCCCGCCGGCGAACTCGACGGCGCGTTCTACCTGCAGGTCGGCCAACTGGAGATCGGCCTGCTGGAAGAGCCCGAGAACGACAGCCTCATCCTCGAGTGCACCGTGGGCAACCTGGGCGCAGACCAATGGCCGCAGCAATTCCAGGAACTGTGCGAGGCCAACTACTACTGGAGCGCGACCAACGGCGCCACGCTGGGCTACAACGCCGCCAGCGGCGACGTCGTGCTCACGCGGGAATGGGCTCTGCAGGTGCTGGACTCCGTGAAACTGGCCCAACTGGTGGAGAAGTTCGTGGTCGCGGCGGAGTTCTGGAACACCCGCCTGGATGGCAGGGCGCAGGCCCCCGCGGCCGAGCCGGCCGATGCGCTGGCCACGATGATCCGCGCCTGAAAACCGCCCATCGGAGACCTCCATGCCCAATCTGACGAGCATCGGCGTCGGCGCCCCGAACGTCGACTACCACTACCAGGATGGAAAGATTCAGTCCACGAAACAGGAAGGCGGCGTCAGCGGCTTTCTGGGGCGCATGTGGAACGCGCTCACCCGCAGCCCCGCTCAGAAGCACGCCAACCGGGAGGCCGTGCGCGAATACATCGGCCAAGTCGCCCAGCGCTTCGGGCTGTCGTCGGCAAAGCAGGTGCAGCGGGCCCTGTCCGGGCACCTGGTGAAGGGCAATCCCCTGTCGTCTACACAGATCGCCATCCTCAACCAGTCGATCCCCAAGCGCAACGAGATCATGTCCACGGACGAGCGTCTGGGCGTCGCCCTGATGCGCCTGGGCACCGGCAAGCCCATCGACGACTTCGGCAAGCTACTGGCCAGCCCCTGCAAACAGGGCGCATGGCAGGCCGTCAAGGACGAACTGCGGAAGTTCGACGAACTGACCGCGAAGCTGAGCCCCGAGGAAAAGGCGAGAGCCGTCGAAAAACTCGAAAAGCAGATCGTGAAATATCTGCAGGAGAACAATCTCACCGACATCCAGGTTTTCGACTTCAAGGCCAAGGTGCTGGAGCCCCTCTTCAAGGGCGAACTGCACCGCGTATACGAGCCGGGGCGCGACCTCACCACGCCCCAGAGCGAAAAAACCTCCTCCTCCCAGGGGGCGCTGCGCACCGCCTTCGGCAATTCGTCGGCCATGGTGCTGGCCCAGGCCGCGAAGGAAACCAGTACGCTGCACACGCTGCAGCCGGATACGGCCCAGCGGGCCAGGAACCTGTTCGGAACCCTGCGGGAGTATGCGGCCAAGGCCACCACCAAGGAACAGATGGCGGTGCTCAAGGAGGTCATGGGGCTGATGAACAAGGGTTTCTCGCCCGGCATCGCCGGCATCGGCCGCTTCGACGGGAAAGGCACCCTGCCTCCCTGGGATCCGGCCTGGACGAAGACGGGTTTCAAGGTCGGGGAATCCCTGAACCACCCGGACAACCAGACGGCCCAGGCCAACCTGCTGGCCATGCTGAACTACTTCGAGGTGCATGCCGGGGAGTACCTGGACAAAGAGACCACCAACGTGCATCAGCAGGATCTGCGCTCCCTCCAGGTCCATGGCACCCTGGGCCAGGTGCTGAACGACATCGTCTACGAAGGCCGCCTGGACCAGGGCTGCCGCGACGAGTTGCTGGGCATGCTGCAGGAGAGGGGCGTTTTCCTCTCCGGGCAAGGGGATAAGGACGAGTTCGTGAAGTTCAAGGATCAGTTGCGCCAGTCCCCCCTGCTGATGGAGCTGAAGAATGCGGAAGTCGTCAAAGGCATGCAGGACGCCATCGGCAAGACCCTGGAGCCCCTGCGTCCGCCCGACATCGACGACGGCGAATGGGACCGCCTGAAAACCCTGGTGGGCGCGCGGGTGGGGGCGAGCCTGACCCGGGACGGCGAAGAGATTTCCGGTGCGCGGGGGCGCTTTGCTCTCGGCCCGTCCGTAAGCAGTAACGCCAAGAAAGCCTTCGACGGATTTTCCCGCGATCTCTCCAACCGCAGCGCCCCCGTCAACAACTGCATGGACCTGCCCGACGGCAAGCTGGACGACGAGGCGCTGGACCGGGTCGGCAATCTGGTGACCGGCACGTCCCGCGACAAGGTCGACGAGTTCGTCCAACTGATCAAGGACACGGATCTGCTGGGCCACGGCATGCGCCCCATCACCGTGCAGCGCGAATACACCCTGCCCACCCGCATGCGCGAGGGCATCGAGGATCCGCTGGAACTGCTGTCCGGGCTGCAGACCGACACGGACGAGGACAAGGCCCTGCTCAAGACCTTCACCGACCACGTGAAGACGCTGATCCAGCAGCCCGAAGGCCAGCGCAGCGAGGAGATCAAGACCGGCATCCAGGCCATGAAGGACGAAATCGCCAAGACCACGATCAAGGACAAGCAGGGCCGCGAACACACCCTGGGCGACGTCGCGCAGGACCTGTCCATCGCGAACCTGATCCATTCCCACGAACTGCGCACCCTGTGCAGCATTTCGGGCACGACCACGGACATCGGCCTGGCCCTGCGCTGCCAGATGGGGCCGCAATTGCTCCGCGAACACCTGACGCCGCTGCTCGAATACGCCCGGGGTAACCGCACCGACCTGCCCGACATGACGCGGGAACTCTTCACCAGCATCTCCTTCTTCATGCAGTCGGGCCAGTACCACACGCCCGCCGAAGTGCTGGGGGGCCTGTTCATCACCGCCATCGCCGTGCAAGACCCCAAGCTCTTCAACCCGGACAACCCCAAGGATCTGCGCGACGGCTACTCAAGACTGCTGGGAGGGCTGGCGAAGTCGCCCGAGAAGTTCTTCTCGGTGCCCGATGGAGATCAGGACTCCTTTCGGGAGCGCATCGGCGAGCAGGGCCGGGAACTGGAGCGCACCCAGATCGAGCAGATCAAGCAGAGGCTGAATAGCGAGCACCTGAGCTCCTTCGAAGCGCCCCCGGCCTTCGGGAGACGGCAGTCTCTCGATCTGTAACCCGCTCCGGACGCGATTCGAAGGCTGTCCGGACCGGACAGCCCGTCTTCCCCCACCACGCCGCTCCCCGGAGCGGCGTTTTTCTTGCGCCCGGTCTCTGTTCAGAGACTATGCCTTTCGTGTCATTCACGCGATGATCCGGGGCGAACCTTTCGGCGGTCCCACGTTACCGACCGCTGAAGGACGGCCGCGAGACGCCGTGCCTGCGACACCCGGGAGCCGCATTCCAGGGGCCGAGCCACTTTCACGGAAGCACACCATGCCGCCCATCACCAACAACCGCCTCGACCAGTTCGTCCATGTGGCCCGCCAGAGCGGCGACGGCGAGGTGCGCTCCTCGCGCCAGGACGAGAACCGCCTCATCAACAAGGGTTCGCTGGGCCAGCGCCTGGCGGGCTTCGTCACCCACATCGGCGAGAAGCTCGGCATCCTGCGCCCCGACCCGACCCGCGCCCAGCGCCAGGAACAGGCCATCAAGGATTTCACCGGCGCGCTGGTGGAGGAATACGGCAAGTTCGTCGCCGAAAAGGCCATGGAAAAGGCCGGCCTCGACAGGTCCGGCGTCCGCCTCACGGGCGAAACGATCCTGCAGGTAGCAGGGGAAGCCAAGCGCCTGCAGGAACAGAAGACGTCCCTGAACGACGAAATCCGCAACTTCGACCGGGGCACGCTGAAGAAGAGCGAAGACCCCATGCGGGACGGTTCCGCGCCCGACACGAAGGAAATCGTGCGCGACAGGGAGCGGGACGAGGTGATGCTGGGCAACAAGCCCATCAATGGTTCGATGCCCCTGGTAGGCAGCAACAACCAGGTCCAGCATGACACCATCCAGCCCCTGCCGCGCCAGATCAACGATCTGGCCGAACCCGACCTGAAGATGTTCGGCCCGGGGCTCTTGGATTCCATGAAGGAGGCGCTGGGCAAGAACGGCGGCAAGCCGGACGACGAGTTGGCGACCACGCTGGGCGAGCTGATCGCCCGCGACCTGGGGCAGGCGAACGACCCGACGATTCCCTTGCGGCTCCTCTCCAGCGAGGGCAACGGTCTCGTCCGGGAATTCCTGCAGGCCCTGGGCCTGGAGGAAAACGACCGCAACATCGCCCTGCTGAGGAAGGCCTGCGAGCACGGGGTCTCCCACATGCCGCAGAACCGGGTGGTGGACAATGACACAATCATCCTGAACGGCACGACCTATGTGCTGGATCCCAGCGGAGGCAAGCATAACGGCAAACTCGGCAGCGGCGGCTTCGGCACGGTCTATCTGTTCAAGGCCCAGGACGGCTCCGGCTCCAGCATCGCCGTCAAGACGATGATGGGGGAATTGAACGGCGACGAGGGCAGCATCCGGAACTCGGAACGCCAGTCGATCCGCAACGAAATCCGCGCCCTGCACGTGGCCGGGGACGCCACCGTCAAGCTGGCCGGCGCGGTGCGCAGCCCCGGCGGCGTGGTGTCCATCGCCATGGAGCTCGCCCCCGGCGGGGACCTGACAAGACTGGGCCGCAAGATCGACGTGGCCGTGAAGAACAACACCATCAGCCAGCAGACCGCCAACCGGCTGCGCATGACCCTGCTGCGCGACATGGTCGAAAGCATGCGCCTCGTCCAGGAACGCTCCGGCATGCTGCATTTCGACGTCAAGCCGCAGAACTTCCTGATCGACGGCAGAGGCGTGGTGAAAGTGGGCGACTTCGGCCTCAGCGTCATCGGGAACAAACTGACGGTGGAGGACATTCCCGGCGGAACGGTCAACCATTCGGCGCCGGAACGATTCGGCGACCGGAACGGCATGGTCGATGGCAAGGTGGATATCTGGGCGCTCGGCACCAGCGCCTACGAACTGTTCTTCGGCGGCCGCTCCTTCTTCGACGGGTGGCCGATGATCATGCAGCAGAATATCCAGAATTTCGGCAACGATCCCGGGTCCCGCCTGCGCCCCGGCCAGGACAGATCCCTCCTCGGCCAGGACATGACCACGGCCCTGGACGGCGAAACCCTGCCCCCGGAGATGGGCGACACCTCCCTCGACCGCCTGATCAACCAGTTGGCGCACCCGGACCCGAACCAGCGCCCCGACCTGGGCCGCGTGCTGGAAAGCAGCCTGTTCCTCGATCCGGGGGTGGGCAGCGACGAAGTGCGCGACCTGATCCGGTTCATCTCCACCCACGACGTGGACAAACTCGGCGAGCTGGAAGAACTGGAGAAACGGGAAAGGGAGAAACCGGAAGCGCTCGGCGAACCGGACAGGCAGCGTCTGGACGAATTGCGCGAACTCAGAGGGCAGGTATACGAAATCGGCGCGCCCATCGGCAGCCGCTTCCCGTGAGGCCCTGACCCCGGCTCGCGAGCTTCTGCCCGGCCCGCCGTCGCCCATCCCCCGTCAGCCGCGCCATCAAGGAGAACCCCATGGACACGAACCAGGCCACCCAGTGGATCGCCGATCTCGGCCAGCAGCTCGGCATCGGGGAACTGGCCCTGAACGAGGACGGCGTGTGCACGCTTTCCATCGACGACGGCCGCTGGCTGGTCATCATCGGCTACCACCCGTCCGAGGGCGGCCTGCGCCTGATGATCTGCGTGGACGATCTGATACCCGACGCCGGCCAGTTGGCCGAGCTGATGACCGCCCATTTCGCCTGGCGCGAATCGGCCGGCACCACCTTCGCCCTGGCCCCCGGCAGCGGCGCCCTGGTGCTGCAGCGCCAGGTTTCGGATGTCCAGCTTGCCGCCATCGATCTCGCGGACACCGTTGCGCTGCTGGTGGATTGCGCCGAAGCCTGGACGGCACGCCTCACCGCCGCGCCGGAACCGGCCGCCACGGACGAGGCTCCGGTGGATGCCCGCGTCTGGGGATCGCTCGCATGAAGCCCTTTTCCGCCGCGAACCTTTCCAGGCCCGCCGTTACCCATTGAACGCCACGCCATTCCGGAGCACCGCATGCCACGCCTCGACGACAATCCCGCCACCCGCCTGGACGAAGCCAGGACGATGGACACTCCCTGCCCGCAGCCGCATTCCACCAGGAGTCGATGAGAAATGACTGAACTGCACGCCCTTGCCGAAGCCGTCGCCGGCCTCGCCCATCTCGACGCCCTGCCGGCCGAACTGGCCGACGGCACGCCCTTCCACGCCCGGCTTGCCGACGGCCGCGGCGTGGGCGTGGCCTTCAACGGCCACACCGGCGGCTGGGTGCTGAGTGCGGACGGCGCCATCGGCACCCTGGCCCCCGACGAACAGGCCGCCCTGCGCGAAGCGCTGCTGCGGCGCAGCTTCGACGCCCGCCACACCACCGCCGTCATCGGCGCCACGGCCGGCAACGGCCGCCTGTCCCTGGCGGTGCATTGCGCCGCCCTGCCCGCCGACCCGGCCCAGGCCGAAGCGGTCTTCGAGCGCCTGCTGCGCGAACTCGACGGCCTCGCCCGCGAGCCCGGTGCCGCCGCGCAAACCGCCGCGGCACGGGATTCCGCCCAACAGGACGCACTGCCCGCCAACTGGCTGAGGGTCTGACCATGAACGCCACCGCAAGCTCTTTCGCCAACGCGGATTTCGCCCGCTTCGCCCTGTCCCTGGACCCGGGCATCATCCCCTCGAGCACCCGCTCCTTCGCCCTGGCCTTCGACGACGTCAGCGCCCAGGTGGTGCTTTCCCACGACGAACGGCAGGTGCTGACCGAGTTCTTCGTCGCCGACATCGCCGGCCTGGCCGACGCCCGCCGCGACCTGGTGGTCAAGGCCCTGCTGACGCTCAACGCCAGCGGACTCGAAGGGCGGCCCTTCGTCTGCGGCCTGGACAGCCGGGACTTCGTCACCGTCCATGGGCAGACGCCGCTGGCCGGGCTGGACACCGCCCGCTTCGCCGAAAGTTTCGACTACCTGCTGCGCCAGGCCCGCCGCGTGCGCGAACTGGTCGGCCAGTTGTCCTTCCACAACGGTGGCGTGACCCTGGTCGTCCCGCCCGCTCCCACCACTGGAGAACAATGATGAACATGCCCATTTCCGGACAAGGGGTCTCCAACTCCACGGTCCAATGGCTGGACACGGTGGACAACGGCAGCCAGAAAGGCGGCGGCGGCCTGTGGCAGAAATTCACCGAGCTGTTCTCGCCGCGCACCACCACCGTCAACCAGTTCATCAACACCCAGGAAACCTTCAAGGGCTATTTCAGCGAACAGGTTTCCCTGCTCTCGGAATCCATCCCCGAATCCCAGCGCGAAGTCTTCCTGGGCCGGGCCCAGGAGGCCATGAACAGCATCGTCGAGAGCTGCCTGGGCAAGGCCCGGGACGAGGCCATCGGGCGCGGCGACGGCACGATCACCGAAAAGACGCTGAACGAAGTGATCAAATCGGCCAATGAGAAGGCGCAGCAAGCCCTCGAAAACCTCACCCTCATGAGCCGCACCATGAAGGACCAAGGCGGCGACATCCGGCCGCAGCTTCTCCCGCGCTCCGGAGGCGGCTTCAACCTGGTCCACCAGGCCCCCCAGATCGAAAACCTGGTGCTGCGCGGCGGCGGCGGCAAGGGGCTGGCCTATCCGCCCGCCCTGCGGGAGCTCGAGCAGGCCGGCATGCTCGCCGGCGTCAAGCACATGGTCGGCTCCTCGGCGGGCGCGCTCACCGCCACGCTGCTGTCCTCGGGGATGACCACCGGGAAATTCCAGGAATTCTCCGAAAAAACCAACGTCATGTCCCTCATGTGGCAGCCCCTCGACAAGACCCAGTATCCCATGGTGGACACCGGCCTCGTCGGCATGAAGGCCGGCGGCGCCATCGAAGTGCTGGACCAGACCTCCGCCACCCAGGTGTCCGACTACCTCAAAGAACACTGGAACACACTGGAATTCCAGACAAGACTGGCGACGATGGACGAGGACTCCATCACCCGCCTCGGCCTGCTGCGCGACCAGAAGTTCGGCGAGGGCGTGGACCGGAGTTCGCAGATGATCACCTTCGGCGATCTGCACCTGCTGCACCAGATCGACCCGGGCACCTTCAAGGAACTCACCCTCACCGGCTTCAACAACCAGGACAAGAGCCTGCAGTACTTCAACTTCGAGAACACGCCCGGCATGCCCATCGCCATCGCCGGGCGCATCTCCATGAGCCTGCCCATCGTGTGCGCCCCCGTGATCTACGACATCGGCGACGGCAGGGGGCCGCAACCCTGGGTGGACGGCGGCGTGGGCAGCAACATGCCGACCGGGGCCATTTTCGACGATCTGGAAGGGCGCGACCTGGAGGAGGCCCGCGCCCGCACCCTGCTGATGACCTTCGACGAAGACGGCAAAGGCTACGAGGCGCTGCACGGCACCGAGGAGAGCCGACACACGGGCGCAGGCGGCCTCGACAAATTCAGCGGCAATCCCAACATCGACCAGGTCAGGAATCAGGATCGGGACAACATGTACGACTCCGGCGTCAATACGCTGGTGGTCCTCCACAGCGGCCTGGAGACCCTCAGTTTCAACCCAGGAAAGGAAACGCTCGAACACGCCAAGGGTCTGTCGAGCACGCGCACCCTGGAATTCATCGAACAGCACCAGAACCAGCGCTACATGACGGAAGTCTCCTCGCTGGAAGACGCCATTTCGCTGATGAGCGACCTGGAAAAGGAAGTCATCCGCGAAGGCGGCAGGCCCGACCCGCGCAACTATCCGGACGGCGAGCAGGATCAGCAGTTCCGGATCGACAACGACCTCTACGGCCTGCTCACCCAGGAGGGAATCCCGCAAGACATCGTCTGACCAGCGTAACCCGGATGCCGGCCGGCACCGGGGGGAGGGCGGCACGGCCGCCCCCTCAGCCCCCCTCAGCCCCCTCAGCCCAATTCGCCGAGCAGTTCCTCCACCGCCGCCTCGCGCCCCTCGTCCGCCGCGCGCGCCCATGCCGGGTGCGCGCGGGCACGCTGCAGCACCCCCGGCAGCGGCCCCGCGCGCCAGCGCGCGGCGCGCTTGTCGGTCTTCGCGGGCGCCGGCCCGGCGGCGCCGACCTCGATCGGCGTCAGCGCCGCGTGGCCGCGCCCTTCCAATGCATCGAGCAACTGGAGCTGGCGCAGTGCGACCAGGCGCAGGATGGCGTCATCCACGGTCAGTTCACGATGCCCGCGCAGCCGGGCGGCGATGCGCTCGCCATAGTGGCCGAAGGTCTGCCACAGCCCGCCCGCGAGGGCGCCGAGCGCGGCCGCCGCACCCAGCGTGAGGCCGCCGGTGAGGAGATCGATGCCGACTCCGGCCGCCGCACCCGCGGCCGCGCCGGTGGACAGGCGCACGCCCATCTGGCGCAAGGTCTCGGGGTTGAAGAGATCGTCGTCCCAGCGCCCGTCGGTGAGCGGCAGCTCGGCCGCACGCGCGTCGTCCGGGCGGAAGCGGTACAGGCGCAGCAGCGCATCCACACAGGCCTGTTCGCGCTCGCGCACCGCGGCGCGCAGGCGCTCGATCGCCGCGGCGAGGGCCGCGTCCGATTCTTCCGCCAGCACGTCCCGCCGCGCGGCCAGTTCCACCAGCAGTTCGGCCATCAGCCGGCGGGCCGCCGCGCGGCGTTCGACCGCTTCGCGGGCACGCGCCAGGACCAGCCCGCCGAGCGTGGCGCGCCGGCCGTGCAGCAGCGTGGCCAGGGTGTCGAACAGCATCCGCTCGCCGTCCCCGGCCGGGGCCACGGTATCGAAGCTCACCACCGCGTGCAGGCCCAGGCGGGCGAGCGCGGCGCGCCATTCCTCGGTGCGCGCCGCGGGCGAGGCGACGAAGTTGAGCACCGGCAGCAGCGGACGCGCACAGGCCGCGAGGATGGTCAGCTCGTCGCAATGCTTGGCCAGCACCGCGTCGCGCGCATCGACCACGTACAGGCCCGCATCGCTGGTGAGCATCTGGCGCAGCACCTTGGCCTCCTGCTCGAAGCGCGCACCGGCCTGTGCGCTGGCGAGAAAGCGCACCACCCGCTCCGGGCCGTCGAGGCGCTCGCCGGGAGCGGCCAGCCCCTCGATGAGTCCCAGCAGGGCGATGGCGTCCTCCATGCCCGGCGTGTCGAACAGCTCCACGGCCGGCTTGCCGTCCGCGTACAGGCGCAGGCCCTCCACGTGGCGCGTAGTGCCGGGCGCGTCGGACACCTCGCCGAAGCCGGTGTCGCGCGCCAGCGTGCGCAGCAGCGAAGTCTTGCCGGTATTCGTATGGCCGACCACGGCCACGCGCAGGATGCCGCTCATACCCTTCCCCCCTCCTCTCCACCCAGCCACGCCCGCGCCGCGCCACCGTCGGCGGTGAAGGCGTCGTCCCCCAGCCCGATGCGCACCAGCCCCGCCGCCCACTGCGCGCTGCGCGCCCCGCCGTGCGGCGCCCACACGCGGGTTTCGACGGCATGGTCGGCCACTTCGGCGATGAAGCCCAGGCTGCCCCGGTCCGGTGTCTGGCGTGCATCGACCACCACCAGCAGGCGCCGCGGCGGATGCTGCGCCAGGGTCTGCAATGCGGCCTGGCGCTGGGCGCGGCCGTCCAGCCGGCCGCCGTCGCGCACCCCCGCCGGCCAGCCGGCGCCGCCGCATGCCGGCGGCCACGGCAGGGATTCCTCCAGTTCCAGCCCGAGCAGCACCGCCTCGCCGTCGGCCACCGCTGCCACCGCGTGGTGCCGCGGACCCGGCAGGCCGGGCTGCTCCGGGTCGCTCACGCCGAGGCGTTCGCTCGCCGGCTGCAGGCGGAAGCGCAGGCGGGCATAGCCCGGCCGGGAGAGGTCCAGCGCCAGCGCCGCCGTGGCGCGCCGCCAGGCGAAGGCGCACAGCGCGGCGAGCGCCACCCGCGGCAGCAGGCCATAGACCAGCAGGCCGCCCAGCAGCCAGCCGGCCCAGGCCCGCCGCCCGGCCTCCTCCAGCATGGCGCTCTCGCCGCTGGCGGCGACCGTGGCCGCATCCGGCACCGGAAAGCCGAGGGCGCCGGGCAGCGCGCCGAACCAGGCGGCGAAGGCGACGAAGGTCTCGGCGGACAGGATGGTGGTCTCCCACACGAAGCCGTAGCGCCGCGTGGCGAGCAGCGCCAGCACGCCCACGGCGGCCCCGGCCAGCAGCAGCGCCCACAGGCCGTGGCTCACCGCGCCCAGCCCCCAGGCCGCGGCGCGCCCGCGCCCGAGCAGGCCGCCGAGGGCGGCCGGCAGGTCCGCCGCCGCGGCGCTGCGGTCGGCCAGCGCGACGAGCTTCAGCCACCCGCGCCCCAGCAGCCCGCCCGCATGCAGGCCGTGGCCGCGCCCGGCCAGCGGCGTCAGCACCAGCCACAGCACCAGGCTCACGGCATGCACGCCGAGCAGCCCGCCCACCGCCCACACCACATTCACCGGCCGGCTGCCGTCGCCCAGCACCCCCGCCGCCGCGCCGAACCCGGCGAGGAGCGCGAGCAGGCCCGCGGCGAACAGCATCAGCCGCGCCCGCGACCCCCAGCGCAGGATGGCGTCGCGCCAGCCCTCCCGCGCGCCGAGCACGTCCGCCCGCACCAGGATGCGCCCGGCCAGCCCGCCGCCTGCCGCCAGCGCGGCGGCATTGGCCTGGGCGTCGTCGAGCGGCCCGTCGCGCTCCTCGCGGCGGCGCACCACTTCGGCGAGCCAGCGCGCTTCGAGGGCGGACAGGCGGACGGAGGACGGGTCGGATGTGCTCAAGGGCTCACGGACGATGGGAACCGGGACAGGCCGGCATTGTAACCGCGCCCGGTTCACCCCCGCTGCCGCTCGCCCAGTTGCAGGATCAGCCACGCCAGGCGCCGGCGCAGTTCGTCGCGCGCCTCGCCCGCCGGCAGGGTGGCGATCTGCGCCCGCAGCGCGGCGATTTCCCGCCGCAGGCCCGCCTCGGCGGGCGCCACGCCGGCGTTCCTGAGGACGTGGTTCATCATCCGCTGCTCGGGCGGCACGAAGGGGTCCTCCGTGAGATCGAGCGGGCGCCCCGCACCGGGCAGGCCGTCCAGCTCGCCGCGCCGCAGCGCTTCGAGGATGCGCTGCTCGGCCAAGATGTCGAAGACGTTCATGGTCCGGATTGTAGGCTGCGGCAATACGCACTTGCATTGCGCGGCGCAAGCACTAAAGTCCAGACCTTGTTGCCCTGCGCCCGTTCTGCCCGATGAGACTGCTCAACGCGTTCGCCTCCTGGTTCGCCCCCCCTCCCGCGCCGAGTGTCGAGGTACGCGCGGGCCTCGCCCGCGTGACCGAACTGGTGGGCGGCGCGCAGGCCGCCGAGCGCGACTTCGAACGCCGCCTCGCCGGCCCGGTGGCGCATGCGCAGGCCCATTGCGCGGAGCTGATCGGCGCTCTGCCGGCGGCGGTGGACGTGGGCCGCCACGCCTTTTCGGCCGATCCTCTGGTGCATGCGCTGTTCGCCTCGGCCGACGACATCGCCGACACCATCGGACGCAGCGCCGCGCTGCGCGACTACCTGGGCGAACCGGTCTCCTGGCAGGGCGAGCACTTCCACGCGCTGCTGGCCGCCCGCCGCGAGCGCAAGCGGGTACTGGGCGTGGCCAGCCAGGGCAGCGTGATCGCCACCGACGTGCCCCAGTGCCTGCTGTACTTCTCCGAACACACGCTGGTCCGGCCCGCGCCGGACGACGCGACGGCGCGCGCCGGCCTGCGCGCGGCGGCCTTCGACAGCCTGCTGCGCACCTTCGCCGAGCACGTCGCCGCGGTACGCGAGGAGCGCAACCAACTGAAGGTGGAGCGCGAACTGGAAAAGGTCCGCATGCAGAGCCGGCGCGGGCGGGCGGACGCGGAGCACCTGACCCGGCGCATCGCCGAACTGGACGAACGGCTGCACCATCAGGCCGGCGCGCTGCTGCCCGGCCAGTTGCTGCAGACGCTGGCGGACTTCCTGATGCAGCCCGAACTGGCCCTGCGCATCGATCCCGTGGAGGTGCAGGTGGACCGCCGCGGCGCCATGGCCGGCGACGGCATGACCGCGGGCAGCGACGCGGTGGACGTGCGCTTCATGGAAGTGAGCGGCCGCGACCGCCGCCACCTGGTGGTGCTGCCGGTGCGCATCCGCTGCGACGAGGCGCGCGAGGCGCTCGCCCGCGCCCGCGAACTGCGCGACCGCCTGCTGGTGCTGTGAGCGCCCCGTAACCCGCGATGCCCCCGTAGGAGCGGGCTTGCCCGCGATGCGGCCTACGAGGAAACCACCGCCGCATCGCGGGCAAGCCCGCTCCTACCCTTCGGTCGGCAGGTACAGCGTCTCCTTGATCTCCTCCATCACCACGTAGCTGCGCGACTCGGCCGCCGCCGGCAGCTTGAGCAGGATGTTGCCGAGCAGCCGGCGGTATTCGCCCATCTCGGCGATGCGCGCCTTCACCAGGTAGTCGAAATCCCCCGACACCAGGTGGCACTCCATGACCTCGGGCACGTAGCGCATCTCGTTCTTGACCCGCTCGAACACCTCGCCGGACTTGGCGGAGAGCTTGATCTCCACGAACACCAGCAGGCCGCGCCCCAGCGCATGCGGGTTCACGTGGGCGTGATAGCCGGTGATGACGCCCTCCCGCTCCAGGCGGCGAACCCGCTCGGTACACGGCGTGGCCGACAGGCCGACCTTCTCGGCCAGCTCGGTCATGGCGATGCGGGCATTTTTCTGCAGGATGTCGAGGATTTTCCGGTCGATCCGGTCCAGTTCGCGCATTTCACTGCCACTCCGGGGCACAGGAGGCGGATTCAGCGATTTTCACCATCCGATGGCATTCGATAGGTGAATATCACTGCAAATCGCCTTCTAGACTTTCATTGTTCAAGGCCAGCATAGCCCCACGGAGGCAAACATGCACGTCATCGTTCTCGGCAGCGGCGTCATCGGCACCACGACCGCCTACTACCTCGCCCGCGCCGGCGCCCGGGTCACCGTGCTGGACCGCCAGCCGGGGCCCGCGCTGGAGACCAGCTACGCCAACGCCGGCCAGGTCTCGCCGGGCTACTCCACGCCGTGGGCCGCCCCCGGCATTCCGCTGAAGGCCTTCAAGTGGCTGTTCCAGCGCCACGCGCCGCTCGCCGTACGCGCCGACGGCAGCCTGTTCCAGTTGCGCTGGCTGCTCGCCATGCTGCGCAACTGCACGCCGGGCGCCTACGCGGTGAACAAGGAACGCATGATGCGGCTGTCCGAATACAGCCGCGACTGCCTGCGCGAACTGCGCGCCGAAACCGGCATCCGCTACGAGGAACGCACCCTCGGCACGGTGCAGTTGTTCCGCTCCCAGGCCCAGGTGGACGCCGCCGCGCGGGACATCGCGGTGCTGGAAGAATGCGGCGTGCCCTACGAACTGCTCGACCGGGACGGCCTCGCCGGTGCCGAGCCGGCGCTCGCCCGCGTGCGCGACAAGCTGGCCGGCGGGCTGCGCCTGCCCAACGACGAGACCGGCGACTGCGCCCTGTTCACCCAGCGTCTGGCGGAACTCGCCGCCGGGCTGGGCGTGGAGTTCCGCTACGGCCAGGCGGTGGACGGCTTCGAATTCTCCGGCGGACACATCCAGGCCCTGCGCGTGGGCGACGAAAGGCTCGTCGCGGATCGCTACGTGCTGGCCTTCGGCAGCTATTCACGCCCCTTCCTGCAACCGCTCGGGCTGGACATCCCGGTGTATCCGGTGAAGGGCTATTCGCTCACCGTGCCGCTGGTGGACGTCACCGCGGCGCCGGTGTCCACGGTGCTGGACGAAACCTACAAGGTGGCGATCACCCGCTTCGACGACCGCATCCGCGTCGGCGGCATGGCGGAACTGGCGGGCTTCGACCTGTCGCTGAACCCGCGCCGCCGCGCCACGCTGGAGATGGTGACCCGCGACCTCTTCCCCGGCGGCGGCGATCTGCCGCGCGCGGAATTCTGGACCGGCCTGCGCCCCATGACCCCTGACAGCACGCCCATCGTCGGCGCCACGCCCATCCCCGGCCTGTATCTGAACACCGGCCACGGCACGCTGGGCTGGACCATGGCCTGCGGTTCGGGGCGCCTGGTCGCGGACCTGGTCACCGGCCGCGTACCGGCCATCCGCGCCGACGACCTGGCCATGGCGCGCTACCGGCAGACGGCCGGCCAGCGGCCTTCGGGCACGGCGCCGGCGCACGCCTGAATGCATGAAACCCGTCCCGCCGCGGCGGGACGGGACGTTCAGCGGGAGAACTTGTCCAGCAACTGGGACAGCTTCTGCTGGCGGCGGCGCTCCGCCTCGTCCGCCTCGCGCTGGGCGCGCTGCTGCTGCGCAACCTTGGCGAAGCGTTCCTTGAGCTGGGCCGAGGCATGGCTGCGCTGCTCCTCGGTGACCTCGCCGGCCGGCTGGCCGTCCAGGTCGAAGCGCGCCCCGCCCTTTTCCACCGCCTTCAGGTAGCGGGTGGACGCCGTATGCAGGCGCAGCGCGGAGCGCAGCGCCTTGCGGCTGAATTCCGGGAAGCGCTCGTGGATCACCGCATCGATGCGGATCGCCAGCGGGCGGCAGTCCTTGAAGGTCGGCGAGACCTCCTGCAGCTTCTTCAGCAGCGTGCGCGGCTCGATGGCGGGTTGCGGTTCTTCGGCGGCCTGCGGCGCCGGGGTGGTTTCGATATTCATCGTGCGGGAACGCGGTGCGGGACGGGAGGGCGGATGCGCGGGCATTCTACCGCAGCCGCTTCGATCGGGACGCCCGGCCTTCATCCGCGCCGCGCCCCGTGGTCAGAAATTGTGGCGCAGCAGCAGGCTCACCTCGGTCTGCCTGAAACCGAAGGCCCAGTCCAGATTGCTGCGGTTGATGCTGTGCCGCAGCCTCAGCTCAGGCACCAGCCCGGCCATCTTCCAGGCATTCACGCCCGTGCTGACGATGTAGACCTGCTGCCGGTCGCGGCGCCGCGCGCCCAGGAAACCGTCGAACGCATCGTTGCGGCTGGCGCGCAGAATGCCCATCGCATTGACGAACACGCCGGCCTTGCCGGGAAAGACGTGGTACAGCCCGAGGCGCAGCGCCAGTTCCTTGCTGCTGGCCTGCTCCACCGCGTACTTCCTGCGGGTGGCATCCACCCCGCCGTAAAGGGCGGTATTGGCCTGCGGCGCGTAGCTGGCGGAAACGCCCCACTGGTACTGCGAGAAATCGGCGGCGGTGCGCAAGCCCCGCGAGGTGTTGGCATGGCGTTTGGCATCCAGGCTGGTGCCGAACTGCCAGCGGCTGCCGAACGCATGGCGCCATTCCAGTTGCAGCCCACCCGCCAGGTGCTGGGTATGCCCGTTGCGGTAATAGTGCTCCACATAGGGGGTAATGCTGACGCTGTCGCGCGCATCCAGCCAGTTGTAGCCCAGGTACAGCATCGCGGTGTTGCTGCTGTAATCCTTGATCGGCATGTTGTTTGCCGTATCTTCGCGGCGGTAATGGCTGCCATAGGCGACCGGACGCACCTGCAGATTGTGATGGCCGCCCAGATGGATGCGGCGCCCCAGCGCCAGTTCGTAATTCACCATGCTCGAACCGATCGGCTCGGGCATCCGACGCTCGAACAGGCAGAAACCGAGAAACTCCATCAGGCAACTGTAATTGCCGTTGGCCTGATTGATGTTGTCGTTGTACCCCAGGCCCAGCGCCACGCTGCCGTGCCAGCGGGCGCGCTCGTCCAGCACCAGCAGGTATTGCTGCGCCATCATCCGCACCTGCTCCGGCAGGCCGCCGGCAATGGCCTGGGCAAAGCCCGCACGGGCGGCGCCATCCTGGTTGTCCTCGAAGCGCAGCCGCGCCAGTTCCAGGCGGATACGCGCATCCTCGGGGTCGGCGTCGTGGGCCGCCTGCATCCTGCGCAGCGCCAGGGCGTAATCGCCCCGGTGGCGGGCCAGCAGCGCCTCCGCCATGGCCACCAGCGCCGGGCGGTGCCCGCGCAGCAGGCGGTAGCGGCTGACGAACTCCTCCAACCGCGCCCACTGGCCGGTGTTGAGGGCGATGTAGATGGCCGGCTCCAGATCCTCCAGGCGGGTCTGCACCTCGTAGACCTGCCCTTCGTACACCACGGAACCGGGCGGGGCGATCAATTCGCCCGGCGGCGCGGCCTGGCGCTCGGCGGCGCGGCGCGCCTGCTCCAGCAGAAAGCGGGTGTCGTCGTCATCGGCACGGACGGCGGGCGCGGCCAGCCCGAGCAGCAGCGCGGCCAGCGCGGCGGCGAAACGGCGCGGCATGGGATTCCCGGGAGAACAAGGGGTGAAATAAGATGGAGGCCGGCGGACCGGCCTCCAAAGATTCACGTCACTTCAGGCGCATTCAATTCGAGCGACTGCCGCCGAAAGCGATGTGGTTGCCGGTTCCGCCATCACGGAATGAGCAGACCGACACTCGTGCGATTGCCGCCGAAGGCGACATGATCGGCAGGGCCGCTGCCCCCCGTGTAGATCCCGGCCAGCGCGGCGGTACCGTTGTAGAAACGGCCATTGATGGTGTTGCTGCCGTTGCTGAAGGTGCCGTTGGAACTGATGTTCGTGCCGGCGAAGTTCACGCTGTCGCTGCCGCGGACGATCGAACCGCTGATCACCCCGAAGCCCGAGACGTAGTTCGCAGTCAGGGTGCCGGTATACAGTTCCGGCGCGTGCGGCAGGTTGGTGCCGACGCCGGTCTGGCGGATGCCCACCACGCTGTACTGCGCGTTGATCAGCGCCGTCGGCATGCTGGTCACGGCGTTGTCGCCCACATACCACACGGTGCGGCCGGCGTTCGCCATGTTCAGGTCGGTGCTGTCGCCCTGATTCGGCGTGCCGCTCACGGTCGGAGACCACTCGCCGAAGTAGACGGCGCTGCCCGGCGTGTTGCCTTTCAACTGGCCGACGACCAAGCCACCGAATTGCGGCCACGGCGCGGCCTGCGTATACGTGACCTGGCGCAGGCTGTAGACGTTGGCGACGGTGTTCTGGTCGTTGTACCAGACCTGTGCGATGGGATTGGTCGTGCCCGGCAGGTTGGCATAAAACGGCCCCGCCGCATTGGCCGTCGCCGCGCTGGTCACCTGGTTGATCGGCCCGGCGGCGATGTTCACGTAGCCGGACCATGCCCCGTCCGCCCTCTGCATGCTGATACCGGCGAAGCCGGCCGGTGCGCTGGCCGGGAAATTGGAAGCCCCGACCTGGACGTTGGCCGGGTTCGAAGAACCGCCCTGCACGTTGGGTGCTGCCGCAATAGCGGGGGCGGAGGCGGCCATGGCCAGCACGGCGGTGGCGATCACTGTCTTTTTCATACCATTTCTCCTTGAAAGGTTGAGAACAGCAAAAGACTGGTTTTTTACGAAAAACCAGCAAAAAAACATGGTCAGAACCTGAATGCGGCATCCAGCATCACCGTGCGCCCCGGCCCCGGCACCGCCACCCGGTTCAGCGGGTCGAGGTAGTAGCGGTCGGTGAGGTTCTCCACCGACAGGCGCAGCGTGGTGTTGCGGTCGAAGCGGTATTCGGCGTACAGGTCGATGAGCTTCACCGCCTGCCAGTAATAGGGCCGGATGGTGCCGGTGGTGATGTTCAGCGGGTAGGCGTAGCCGGACTCGCTACTGTTGTAGCGCCGCAGCAGGCGTTCGAGCTTCTTGTTTTCGGTGCGGCTGTGGTAGCGCAGGCGCACGCCCAGGTCCAGCCTGTGCTCCAGCAGGCGCGCACCCAGGTCCAGGTTGATCGAATACCTGGGCTGCATGCTGGCGAAGGACAGGGTGCCGGGGAAGCCGCCTTCCATGCATTCCGGCAGGCGGCTGTAGTGCGGGTCGAGGAACACGGCGTAGTCCTTGTCGCACATGTCCTGGCGCTCGCGCCAGGTGGCGCCCAGGCCGCCGTAGAAGCGCCCGGTGTCGAAGCGGCTCTGCAGTTCGACGCCGCTCATGATCTTGCGGTCGAACTGGATCATCGCCATGTTGATGGTGCGGTCGTAGAAGTCGCGGATGGTGTTGTGGAAGTAGCTCAGCTTGACGTCGGCGCGCCGCAGTTGGGGCAGCAGGCCGCCGAGGTCGTAGGCGTAGCCGACCTCCCAGGCATCGTTGCGCTCGGGCTTGGGCGAGGAATAGAGGAACTCACCGCCGACGATGCCGGTCCGGTTGGCGATCTCGAGAATGCTCGGGAAGCGCGGCATGCTGGAATAGCGCGCATACACTCTGGCGCGCTCGCCCAGCAGGTAGGAGGCCGCGAGCATGTGGGACCAGGCATGGGCGCGCTGGGTTTCCGGGCGCTTCCACGGATCGGCGGACGGCTGCGAGACGTAATCGCCCCCGAAACCCGGGGGCGCAAAAATCTGGTATTTATTGAATGTTCCGGCCTGCCCCTGCGGGTTCTCCACCGTCTCGTCGAGATCGATGCTGCCGTTGTGGAAGGGGTTCTGCCCGCTGTCCGGCTTGCCGTCCTGCAGCGGTACCGCAGCATAGGTGTGCCACCAGCGCAGGCCGGTGCTGCTATCTACCCAGGGATCGGTGATGTTGTTGGCGGTCTTGTAGTCGTTGAACGCTTCCGACGCAGCCCCAGCAGCGGCTGCAGTGGCCCGCATTGCATCGAAGATGGGACCTGAAGTAACGCCGGTGAAAATCAATTCCCCTGTAGCGGGGTCCACTCCCAATCCCCCGCCAGCCATCATCCACGCAAAAAAGGCTGTCTGCGCATCAGCCTGTAAATTCGTGATGCCGGCCATGGTCGCCATCTCGTCATCGCTCACCAGGCGCCGGTATTTCAACTGCTGGTGCGTATTCACCGCGGTGCTTTTCCACAGTTCGGCGCGCTCGGCGCGGCGGCTGTCCAGTTCGTCGTCGTACGCCCAGTAGGCACCATAGCGGGTGCCGGCGCTCAGTTGCAGCCGGTCGGTGGCCCGCCATTCGGCCACGGCGCCGGCGCCGTATTCCTGCCGCCGCCCGGAGGCCGGGCCGAACTTGGAGGGCGCGATGCCCATGCCCATGACCGAGGTTTCCACCGGCGTGTGGTCCTTCTGCCGTTCGTACTGCCAGTCGGCGGTGGCGGTCAGCGCCAGGCGGTCGGAGAAGCGGAAGCGGTTGCTGAGGTCCACCCCGCTGCGGGTGGAGCGGGTCTGGATTTCGTTGCCGATGAATACCGTGTACTGGTCGTCGGTATTCGGCCCCTTGACGGGTTCCGGCGTGCCGATCAGCGCAGGGTTTCGGCAACCGGATGCATTGCCATAGTTGCACCAAGTCCAGTCGTCCCAAGTCCAGTCAGCTGCCTTCATCTGGTAGGTGTAGTCGCCGTTCTGATAGCGCCGGCTCCTGCTGTCGGTCTGCCACAGCCCGACATCCAGATCGATCCAGCGCGAATCGGCTGGCTTCCACTGGTAGCCCAGCCGGTAGATATCCTGGTCGACCGTGGTGAGCGGGAAGGGATACTGGATGGTGTCCTTGCCCTGGTCGAGATACTGATTCCCATCCAGCCGGTAGATGTAGTCCCCCGTGATGGAGGAAGGCAGTTCGGCGAAATTCAGGTCGTTGCGGGTATAGCTGAAGCTGAGCTTCTGGCCGTCGGGCAGCTTCCAGTTGGTCTTGAGCAGTAGGCTTTCCAGTTCGGTGCTGGTATAGGGCACTTCCCAGCCGGGCGCGAACAGGCGGGCGATGTTGGGATACATGCCCTTGGTGCTGTTGAGAATGGTGGGATTGGTACGCTCGTTCTGCATATAGTCGCTGGCCCCTTTCTTGCCCGCGAAGTAATTGCCCCGACGGGTGTTGCTGTAGGCCGCCAGCACGTCGAAGACGTCGTGCCTGTAGGCGCCGGAGAGAAACAGCTTGCGGTCGTCCATGTTGAACAGGCGGGTGTCGTTGCGGCTGCGCCGCTTGTCCTGCGGTTCAATGAACAACAGACCGGGGGTGCCGAGCGGCGCCGCGGTGACGGCACCGGGGATGTCGCGGTAATCCTTGCCGGCCAGGCTGTGGGCATCGGTGGAGTCTTTGATGGAATTGCTGGCGGTACCCAGCTTCAGTTCCAGCCCCCAGTTCTTGCCTTCGCCGATGATGTCCTCGGCGTCTATGGTGCGGATGTTGACCGAACCGCCGATGCCGCTCTTGAGGCCGCGCGTCATGGACGGGCCTTTTTCCACCTCGATGCTGCGGAACAGGTTGGGGTCCACGTAGTTGCGGTTGTTGATGCCCTGCCGCCCCATCCACACGTCGATGGACTGCACGGTGCCATCCACCGTGACCGGAATGCGGCCGTTGCCCGACAGGCCGCGGATGTTGGGGAAGAGCGCGGCGCCGTTGCGGTTGTCGGTGTTGTAGACCCCGTTCATGCCGGCGAGCGCATCGCCCACCGAAACGCCGCGGTAGCGTTCCATGTACTGGCGATCGACATAGACATTGGAGATGTCCTTTTCGTAGACGGCGTCGTGGCCGGCCTCGTCCCGGGTACGCTGGCCAGTGACCACCACCGGCGACAGTTCCGCGGCCTCCGGCTGCCTGCCATCAGCGGACTCGGCCGCCGCAGGAACATCCTGCTCTGTGGGTTGCGCATGGAGCGGTGGATTCAGCATGAACAGGGCGGATATCAGGAGGGCCAGCTTGGCCGGCTGGGGCTTGACTTGCATGAAGGGCGTTTCCTCGTCGAACGGGTGAACCGGGCCCCGTGCCGGTCTTGCGTTTCCTTTGGCGCCGTCTGGCGGGCAAGGCCGGCCGCACGGGGAGCGGACGAGGCGTATGCTGGGGCCTGCTTTGGGTAAACAGTAATGACAATTGTCATCTCCTTGAGAATCATTCTCGATTGGAGATATCTTCTTCTGCCCTGCTCGCCATCGATGATTTTTGTCATTGGACGTCGGGGAACGGGCGTGGGAATTTGTCCGTTTTCGTCCGCTCAGGCCCGCCGCCGCACCGGCGCCGCGTAACAGGAGTTCGCCATGCACCCCCCTCCTCCCCGCATCTGGAGACGCCATGCCGCACCCGTGTTGCCGCAGGCGGGGCTGCCCGCTGCGGACCTCCACGGGGCGGCGCCGGCTCCATGAAGGTGCTGACGCGCCTGCGCGGCGCGCTGGCGGCAACGCTGGGCTATCTGTGGAGCGGCTGGGGGGCGGTGACCAGCGTGCTGATGTTCTGCGCGCTGTGGGAGTACGGCGCGCGCATCCACGGGGATCTGGTGCTGCCCGGCCCGGTGGCGACCCTGCGGCGGCTGGCGGAGATGTTCGACAGCGGGCTGGCGGTGCCGGAACTGGCGATTTCCGCCCGCCGTACCCTGTACGGCCTGGGCCTGGCCCTGGCGGCGGGCAGCACGCTGGGGCTGCTGGCCGGGCGTTCGCTCACCACGGCCATGGTGTCGCGGCCGCTGGTGACGCTGCTGCTGGGCATGCCGCCCATCGCCTGGCTGGTGCTGGCGATGCTGTGGTTCGGCATGGGCGACGCCACGCCGGTGTTCACGGTGCTGGTGGCCTGCTTTCCCATCGTCTTCGCCGGGGCGATGCAGGGCGCGCGCACGCTGGACAACCGGCTCCGCAACGTGGCGCGCGCCTACCGCCTGCCCTGGCACATGCTGCTCACCGATCTCTATCTGCCGCACGTGGCGTCCTATCTGTTCCCGTCCTGGATCACCGCTCTCGGCACTTCGTGGAAGGTGGTGGTGATGGCGGAACTGCTGACCACCGCGGACGGCGTGGGCGCGGCGCTGGCGGTATCCCGCTCCCAGCTCGACACGGCCACCTCGCTGGGCTGGATCGTGGCGGTGCTGGGCCTGCTGCTGGGGGTGGAATACCTGCTGCTGGAACCCCTCAAGCGCCGGGTGGAGCGCTGGCGCTCGGGGCCCGCGGCATGAACGCGCTGCACATCCGCCACCTGTACCACCGCTACGGCCTCACCGAGGTGCTGGCGGACGTGGGCTTCGACCTGTACGCGGGCGAGACGCTGGCGCTGGTCGGCCCTTCCGGCTGCGGCAAGAGCACGCTGCTGCACGTGGTGGCCGGCCTGCTGCGGCCGTCGGAGGCGGTGATCAGTTCCACCTTCCGCGGCATCGGCTGCGTGTTCCAGGAGCCGTGCCTGATGCCGTGGAAGACTGCGCTGGACAACATCGCGCTGGGCCTGAAGGCGCTGGGCGTGCCGAAGGCGGCGCGCCGCCGGCAGGCCGCCGCCCTGGGCCTGCGCATGGGGCTGGGGGAGGAAGACCTGGCGAAGTATCCCCACGAGCTGTCCGGCGGCATGCAGAGCCGGGTGTCGCTGGCGCGGGCACTGGTGCTCTCGCCCGACCTGCTGTTGCTGGACGAGCCTTTTTCGGCCCTCGACGTGGGCCTGAAGGCGGAGCTTTACGGCCTGCTGCGCGAGCAGGTGGCGCGGCGCGGCACGGCGGTGCTGATGATCACCCACGACCTGATGGAGGCGGTGCGACTGGCCGACCGCATCATCATGATGGTGCCCGCGCCGGGGCGCCTGGTGCGGGAGTTCGTGCTGGAACTGGCGCGGGAGGAACGCACCGACGCCTGGGTGTACCGGACCACCGCCGAACTGATGCAGGCCGAGGAGGTGCGCATCGGCTTCGGGCTCGCGCAGGGCGAGTTGCCGCCGCCGCTGCACGAGCACGCCCGCCATGGGGGATGCGTGGTATGAGTGCCCGGCCCGACGGCGCCCGGCGCACCACATTGAGGGGGCGGCCGGTGTTCATGTGCGGGTTCCGGCCGTTCTTCGTGCTCGCGGCCGGCGGCGCCGTGCTGTTCATGGCGCTCTGGCTGCTGGCGCTGGGGGGCCGGCTGCCGGCGTGGCAGCCGCCGGGCGGCATTGTGCTGTGGCATGCCCACGAACTGGTCTTCGGCTTCGCCGCGGCGGCCGTCGCCGGCTTCACGCTGACGGCAATACCCGAGTTCACCCGGACCGCGCCCATCCCCCCGCGGCCGCTGGCCCGCCTGGCGCTGCTGTGGCTGGCAGCGCGGCTGGCCTACGCCCTGGCAGGCTGGTGGCCGGCGCCACTGGGCATGTGGCCGGCGGCACTGGGCAGCCTGGCGCTGTGGGCGCTGCTGCTGGCCCGCATCGCACCGCCCGTGTGGCGCGACCCCGAGCGCGCCCACCTGGGATTCGCCTGGACCATGGGCGCGCTGGCCCTGCTGCAGGCGGGCTTCTTCGCCGCGCTGGCCCGGGAGGGCGATGCGCTGGCCTGGCTGCACGCGGCGATCGGGGTGCTGGCGATGCTGATCGTGATCGCCACCAGCCGGGTGTCCATGAGCGTGGTGAACGGCTACATGGAGGCCGGCCGCCCCGGCGCGCCGGCCGCCCGGGCGGTTTACCTGGCGCGGCCGCCGCGCCGCCATCTGGCGATCTTCGCCATCGGCATGTGCACCGCGGTGGAGTTCGCCCTGGGCGACGACGTCGTCACCGGCTGGACGGCGCTGGCCGCCGCCACCGCCATGCTGAACCTGCTCAACGACTGGCACGTGGGCCGCCCGCTGTTCACGCGCTGGGCGCTGATGCTGTACGCGAGCTACTGGCTGATCGCCCTGGGCTACGGGCTGCTGGGCGCGGCCTGGCTGGGGGCGCCGCTGGCGCCCTCGGCGGGCCGGCATCTGCTGGCGGCCGGCGCGGTGGCGCTGTCGATCTTCGCCATCATGGCCATGGTGGGGCGCATCCATGCCGGCCTGTGGCTGGACCGGCGCCCGTGGCTGCCGGCCGCCGCCGCGGCGCTGGCGGCGGCGGCGCTGCTGCGCGCCTGGGCGGGCACGTGGGCGGCGGCGTCCTCGGCGCCTCTTCTGCTGACTGCATCCGGGCTGTTGTGGGCCGGGGCGTTCGCCGCCTATCTGTGGCACGCCTGGCCGGTGCTGACCGGACCGCGGCAGGATGGCCGGGACGGTTGCGCCGAACCGCCGGAAGGCGGCGGGCCGCATGCGGGGGAAAGACCCTGCTGAGCCCGCGCCGCCGCGATATTTTTGCTGCGGTGGAATAAATCGCGTGTCCCGCTCGTTAACCGGGGAGAGGGGCCGGAAAGACTCGGTAGCCTTGCCATTCGGCCATCGCATCGAATCCCGGCCCCTCCTTTCCGTTCCCAGACCGCGAAGGATTCTTCATGAAACGCAAAATTCTGTCTCTCGCTTGTACCGGATGCCTGGCCGCGGCCGCGGCGCCCGCCATGGCCCAGCCGCCGGAGGTCACGGCATCCGAAGTGGTGGAGGCGATCGAAGGCGCCTTCGGCGCAACCCACGGGCAGCGCCGGAACCATACCAAGGGCATGTGCGCCGGCGGGGAGTTCGTCGGCACGGCGGAAGCCGCCCGGCATTCCCGTTCGCCCCTGTTCAGCGGCCGGCCCATCCCGGTCGTGGCCCGCTTTTCCCTTGCCGGGGGCAACCCCAAGGCGCCCGATACGGCCCGCAGCGGGCGCGGGATGGCCCTGGAGTTCAGACTTCCGCAGGGCCAGTTGCACCACATCACGATGCTGAACACCCCGGTGTTCGGCGCCGCGTCTCCTGCCACCTTTCGCGACATGATGCTCGCCCTGCGCCCCGACCCGGCCACGGGGCGGCCCGACCCCGGCAGGATCGAAGCCTTCAAGGCTTCCCATCCGGACCACCGGGCCCAGGCGGAGTACTTCGCCCACAATGCGCCCCCGGCCAGCTATGCCTCCAGCGCCTTCTGGGGCATCCACACCTTCAAGTTCGTCGACGGGAAGGACGGGGTTACGCTGGTGCGCTGGAAGTTCGTTCCCCAGGACGGCGAAACGCGACTGACCGAGGATGAACTGAAGACCGCTGCCCCGGACTTTCTGGAACGGGCCTTGATCGAGCGGACGGCCCGCGGACCGGTCCGTTGGGACATGATGGTGTCGATCGGCCAGCCCGGCGACGTTCAGGACGATCCGACCGTGCAGTGGCCCGCCGAACGGAAGCAGTTCAAGGCCGGAACCCTGACCATCGCGACGGCTTCGCCGCAGAAGGGGGGAGAATGCGAGCCGATCAACTTCGACCCCCTGGTCATGGCCGACGGCATTGCGCCGACCGACGATCCCGTGCTGAGATTCCGTTCGCCGGCCTACGCCGTTTCGTTCGCCAAGCGGCTCGGCGAACGATGAGCCCCGGCTGCGGACGGCTTCCGTTCCGCCCGCGGCCGCCGAAGCGCGGAAGCCCGGCCGGACGCTCCGAACCCTGCCGCGAGGCGACCTCCCGATGAATGCAGGCACCACAACGGACGACGAAGCCCGGATGCTGGCAAGCATTCCCCGTTTGCGTCGCTATGCACGCGCCCTGGCGGGCAATGCCGTGGCGGCGGACGACCTGGTCCAGGATACGCTGGCCAGGGCCTGGCCGCGGCTGTCGTCCTGCCGGGGCAATGGAGAGCTTTTGCCCTGGCTTTTCACCATCATGCACAACCTGCACGCCGATCAGGTGCGCCGGCCGCGGTTGCTGACGGTTCCCATCGAGGAAGAGGCCGCCGCGGTTCCGGTACGGCCGCGGCAGCATGACAATCTGGAACTCCGCGACCTCGAAGCCGCCCTGCTCAAGCTCCCGGAGGACTACCGCAAGGTGCTGCTGCTGGTCGCGCTGGAGAACATGCCCTATGCCCAGGCCGCCGAGGTGCTCGGCTGGCCGGCAGGTACCGTCATGTCTCGCCTTTCCCGCGCCAGGGCAAGGCTGAGAGTCCTGCTTTCCGAAGAGTCCCCTCCCGTTCTGAAGGTCGCGACATGAAAGACGCTCCCCTTTCCGATGCGGATATCCAGGCCTACGTCGACGGAGCCCTGCCCGCGCAACGCCAGGCAGAGGTGGCCGCTTACCTGGCCGGCCACCCGGAAGCGGCGGATGCCGTCCGTTGCTACCGGGCCCAGAACGAAGCCCTGCGGGCTTTGTTCGATCCGGTTCTCGAAGAGAAGATTCCGGAGCGATTGCTCCAGGCCGCCCGCGCACCTGCCGGGGAGCATCCATCGGCAGCCCGGCCACGGGGTTTTCTGCCGCGCTGGTCGTCGTATCGCATGGCTGCCGGCCTGCTGATTGCCGTGCTCAGCGGCAGCGCCGGCTGGCTGGCCAACGGCCAATGGCATGCGGCCCGGGCGCTGGCCGTCCGCCAGGTTCCCGTCCAGTTTGCCCATCAGGCTGCCATCGCCCATGTCGTCTACAGCCCGGACGTCGTCCGTCCGGTGGAGATCGGTGCCGAACAGGAAGAGCAACTGGTCACGTGGCTCTCCGACCGGCTCAATGCCAGGGTCCGGCCACCCCGGCTGGGTGCGCTCGGGTTCGAGCTGATCGGCGGACGCCTGCTGCCGGGTACGGCGGGCCCCGTTGCCCAATTCATGTACCACGACGGAAGAGGCCAGCGCCTCACGCTGTACGTATCCGGGGAACAGGGCAGGAACGCCGAAACCGCATTCCGCTTCGCCCAGGAAGGCCCGGTCAATGTCTTCTACTGGATCGATCGGAACTTCGGCTATGCCATCTCGGCCGGCATCGACAAGGCCGAACTGGCACGGGTTGCAACCAGCGTTCATGAACAACTGGCACACAAACCCTGACGAACCGCGGCGCCCGCCGCTCAGTTGGAACGCCCCAGCGTCTGCTTGGCGTAATTGCAGCAGTCGAACAGGCTGCTGCCCAGATGCCCCGTGGGTTCGAGACGGTCGAAGTTGGCGTCGGGCGGCGGCAGATCGACGGCTTTGCACAACCCGTCCACGTCCAGCAGCACCAGTTCCCGGTTGTGCCCGCCGATCAGCCCGGCCCGCCGGAAACCGCCCAGTTGGCGGGAAAGGGTTTCCGGCACGATGTTCAACTGGCGGGCGAGCACGCTCTGGCTGGCCGGCAGGATCAGCCATGCGGAACGCTGCTGCATGTAGATATCCATCAGGTAGGTGACCAGCCGCTGGGCGGCGTTGCCGATGGTGAGCAGATCGATGCGGTTGAGCGACTGGGTGATGCGCACCGCCATGCCTTCCAGCATCGCCATGCTGAAATCCGGCGATTGCCGGCACAGTTGCAGCAGGCGTTCCCGCGACAGGCGGTAGACGTCCGCATTGGTGGCGGCCTGGGCGGAAAGCGGGTAGTGGCAGGGGGCGGCGAACATGGCGGTTTCCGCCAGCAGGTCGCCTTCCTCCATGCTGCGGAAAATCTTGTGATCGCCGGTATAGCTGGGCCGGTAGAGGGTGATGGAACCCGATTTCACCAGGAAGAAGTACATCGCCTTCTCCCCCATGTGGAACAGGTGCTGCCGGGCCTTCAGGCGGACGAGCGTCGCATCGGCCAGGAGGGCCTGCAGCGCCTGCTCGTCCACCTTGGAGAAAATCGATGACTCGGCAAGCTTGCGGATCAGTGCCGAAGTGTCCATGTGCCATCCGCGCCTTGCGGCAAGCTGGTGGAAGTTAAGAAATGTAAACAATAATTATTATCATCCATATGTCAAGGCTTGCCTGGTCTTGATCCAGACGGTTGTTGCGCCCCGCCGCTTCGGGCAAGCTGCGCGGCAGGCTTCCCCGGATTCCGCTTCCATGCCCGTGCTGCGTCTGGTCTGCGTCATCTACCTGCTCATGCTGCCGGTCACCGGCATGGTGCCGGTGCTGCACGATCTCACCGTGGGCCGCCACCCGGAAACCGGCGACCTGGCCCGCCACCTTTTCATGTCGGTCAACATGATCGGCGCACTCGTCGCCGCGCCGCTCGCCGGCCTGGCCTCGGACGGCCTGGGCCGCCGCGTGCCGCTGATCGCCGGCGCGCTGCTGGTCAACGGCTTCGCCCTGCTGCTGATCGCCGGCGACTGGTCCTACCCGGTCATCCTCGCGCTGCGCTTCGTCGAGGGCTGCGCCCACATGAGCGCGCTCTCGCTGCTGATGGCGCTGGGCGCCGACCATGGCCGCCGGCACGGCATGGGGGCGGCCATGGGCGCGGTGGGGGCGGCGGTCAGCCTGGGCGTGGCGAGCGGCGCACCGCTGGGCGGCTGGATCGGCGCCGCAGCCGCGGCCCAGGTGCCCTGGCTGGGCGGCTGGCTGATGCTGGCACTGGCCGCCGCCGCGCCGCTCCTGCTGCGCGACGCGCCGCACGCGGCCGCGCGCCAGTCGCCCGCCCGCCTGCTGCGCGAACTGGCGGCCCGGCGCATGCTCGCGGTGCCTTATCTGTTCACCTTCGTGGACCGGCTCACCGTCGGCTTCATCGTCTCCACCTTCGCCCTCTACCTCGGCGCGGTGCTCGAATTCGACGCGCGCCGGATCGGCCTGGTGATGGCCGCCTTCATGATTCCCTTCGCGCTGCTCACCTACCCGGCCGGACGCCTGTGCCAGCACTGGGACCGGCTGGGCATGATGATCGTCGGCAGTGTTCTCTACGGCCTGTTCCTGATCGCGCTGGGGCTGGCGCCGGCCGGCGCGCTGGTGGCGCTGATGGCCGGCGGCGGCGTGGTGGCGGCGCTGATGTACGCGCCCTCGCTGGTGCTGGCGGCGGAACTGGCCGGCCCCGGCCAGCGCGCCAGCACGCTGGCCGGCTTCAACGTGGCCGGGTCGCTGGGCTTCGCCCTCGGCCCGCTGCTGGGCGGCACCCTGGTGGGTGGTTTCCGCTCCGCCGGGCTGGACCCCTACCTGCCGGTGTTCTTCATCGTCGGTGCGCTGGAGATCCTGATCGCGCTGGCCGTCCTGCCGCTGTGGCGACGCGGCGTGGGCCGGCAGCCGGCAGCCTTGCGCGCCGAGAGCCCCCCGCACGCGGGCTGAACGCCCCGGTGGCGGGGCGCAGTTTTGCGCCGCGGCACAACGAGCGTATGATGCGCCCTTGCCGTTCGGCAGCCGTCCCCCGGAGCCCCGCTCCACCTCCTGGCTGCCTGGTCGCCGGCCCGCATCCGGCGACGCATTCTTCGGCCCCGGCAATCGGGCCGACAGCATGAAACCGCGCATCGCGCGCAAGAGGCCGCGTCCTGCCGCCCGCCGCACACGATGCACCCGCCCGGGGCTTGCAAAGGCTCCGCAATCAGGCTCACAGGTCTTCGTTCCGCGCCCGCTACCGCCGCGCGCGGGCGTCCATTGTCCATGGCCGGCATCCGCGCCTCGACCTGCCGCCTTCAAGAACCGCCCGGCCGCGGCACGGCCGGGCGCGCACAAGGAGTACTGCATGGCCAAGGAAGACCTGATCCAAGTCGAAGGCGTGGTGGAGGAAGTGCTGCGCGACGCGCGTTTCCTCGTCAAGCTGGAGAACGGCATGGATGTGGCGGCCTACGCCTCGGGCAAGATGCGCAAGTTCCGCATCCGCATCCTCGCCGGCGACCGCGTCACGCTGGAGCTGTCGCCCTACGATTTCTCCAAGGCGCGCATCTGCTTCCGCCACAAGGACGAACGCCGCCCCCGCCCCGACTGAGCATGCCCACCGATTTCGCGTCCTTCGGGTAACATCGGCCGCACCATTCCCGCAAGGACGCCGAAACCGTGGCCCGCATCATCCCCGACGGCTGGCGCGAGCTGGCCGTCACCGGCGCAGCCCAGCGCGAGATCGACACCCTCAACCAGTTGGCCTCCGCCCTGCCGGCCGGCTACACCGTCTATCACGCCGTGCACTGGACCAACCTGGAGCGCGGCTACGCGGTGCATGGGGAGGTGGATTTCGTCGTCGTCAACGCGGCCGGCGACCTGCTGCTGATCGAGCAAAAGAGCGGCTTTCTCGACGAGACGCCGGACGGCATCGTGAAGCGCTACCCGGGCCGCGTGCACAGCATCCCCGCCCAGCTCGCGCGCAGCGCCGAAGCCCTGCGCACCAAGCTCGCCGCCCGCCCCGGCTGCGGCGAGGTGGCGGTGGATTTCCTGCTCTACGCGCCGGACTACCGCGTGCGCCAGCCACAGACCGCCGGCCTGACCCCGGAACGCATCGTGGACAGCGCCCGGCGCGACGCGCTGGGGAGGATCATCCAGGACATCCTGCCCGTGGGCGAAGCCACCCCGGCCGTGCCGGAGGTGCATCGCTTCCTGCGCGACGTGATCCAGTTGGAGGCCGACGTGAGCGCCTTGGTGGGCCGCGCCCGCGACATGGTCACGCGGGTGGCCGGCGGGCTCGCCCACTGGGCGCGCCAGCTCGACTTCGAGCCCTTCCGCCTGCGCGTCACCGGCACCGCCGGCTCGGGCAAGACCCAGCTCGCGCTGGCCGAATACCGCGCTGCCGTGGAAGCCGGCAAGCGCCCGCTCTACGTCTGCTTCAACCGCCCGCTGGCGGACCATTTCGCGGCCATCGCGCCGGCCGGCGGGCTGGCCTGCTCCTTCCATCAGCTCTGCCACCAGCGCCTGCGCGCGGCCGGACGCAGCCCGGACTTTTCCGCCGCGGGCGCCTTCGACCGCATGGTGCTGGAGGCCGCCGAACTGCCGGTGGGCGAGGATTTCCGCTTCGACAGCGTGATCGTGGACGAAGGCCAGGATTTCCCCGAGGCCTGGCGCGACCTGGTGCTCGCCCACGCCCGCCCGGTTGCACGCCTGCTGTGGCTTGAAGACCCGCTGCAGAACCTCTACGCCCGCGATCCGGTGCCGCTGCCCGGCTGGGTCGGGCTGCGCGCCACCAGCAACTTCCGCAGCCCGCGCCCGGTGGTGCGCATGCTGCAGGCGCTGCTGCCGGAAGAACAGCCCATCGAGGCCGCCTCGCCGCTGGACGCGGCCGAGGTGGAGCTGATCGACTACGCCGACGGACCGGGTCTGCTGGCCGGGGTCAAGGAAGCCATCCGGCGCTGCTACGCCGCGGGTTTCCGCAAGGAGGACCTGGCCATCGTCTCCTTCCGCGGGCGCGACCAGTCGCGCCTGTTCGGCCAGACGCAGATCGGCCCCCACAGCCTGCGCCACTTCACCGGGCGCTACGATCTCCTCGGCCATCCGGTGTTCACCGAAGGCGAGGTGCTGCTGGAGTCGGTGTACCGCTTCAAGGGCCAGGCCGCCGCCGCGGTGATCCTGGCGGAAGTGGACTTCGACCGCCTGGACGACGCCACGCTGCGCAAGCTCTTCGTCGGCGCCACGCGGGCGACGATGAAGCTGGTGGTGGTGGCCTCCACCCGCGCCGCGGCCGAACTGCGCGGCCGCTACGACATGCGCTGAAAGCCCTCGCCCCCGGCCCGGGCACGCCGCCGGCCGCCCGCACATGACCGGCCGGCGGTGTGACATATCTCTCGGCCGCCCTCCCGCTTTTCCCCAGCGCCTGCCCGTCCGGGCCATCATGGCCGCTGCCGTGCATATCACTCAAGTTTGCACGGATATCTGCCGTTATCCATCCTCACAAGCCTTTTATCAACCTCGGTCCTGAGCATGAATATTGCTTAAGGCATATATAGGCCGGGCCCCACCCCTCGCCCGGTTCACAGCGAGGACGCAGCATGAAGATCAACCAGCCGGTGACCTCCACCGAGGTCCCGTTTCCGTCCGGCACCTACCTGGTGTCACGCACCGACCTGAAAGGCGTCATCACCGAGGCCAACGATGCCTTCGTCGACATCGCGGGCTTCTCGCGCGCGGAGTTGATCGGCGCGAGCCACAACGTCGTGCGCCATCCCGACATGCCGCCCCAGGCTTTCGAGGACCTGTGGCGCACCGTCAAGGCCGGCCGGCCGTGGCGCGGCCTGGTGAAGAACCGCTGCAAGAACGGCGACTTCTACTGGGTAGACGCCACCGTGGTGCCGGTCACGCACCAGGGACGAACCACGGGCTTCATGTCGGTGCGCACCAAGCCCACGCGCGACAAGGTGGCCGCGGCCGACCAGCTCTACGCCCGCTTGCGCGCCGGCGGCAAGCTACCCGGCAGCGGGGGCCCGGCGCTGGGCACCTGGGCCAGGCTGGCGCTCGCGCTCGGCATTCCGGCGGCGGCCTGTGCCGCGGCCGCGGTCTATGCGGCCGGTTCCACGGCCGGCGGCGTGCTGGGCGGCGTGGCCGCGGGCCTCGCCTTCGCCGCACTGCCCGCGGCGCTGGTGCTGCGCCGCTTCACGGCGGGCCTGGCGCGCGCCAACCAGTACTTCGACCGCATGGCCGAAGGCATCATGACCGACGACATCCCCCTCGACGGCCGCGACGAGGTCGGCGCCATGTTCTGCCGCCTGGCGATCACCCAGACCCGCATCAAGGAGATGCTCGACCGCATCAGCGCCACCGCGCGGCGCATCGAGCACAACACCGGAGCCCTGCGCCACGACGTGCATCGGGTCGCCGAACAGTCCGAAACCCAGCTCGAAAACCTGCAGGCGGTCGCCGCCGCCACCGAGGAGCTGAGCCAGTCGGTGAACGAAGTGGCCGAGCACGCGGCCGACACCGCCGGCTCCGCCGCGGACGCGCGCGAACGCGTGCAGGCCAGCAACCAGGGTATCGGCCAGAGCATCGCCGCCACCGCCCAGGTCATCGACACGGTGCAGAACTCCAGCGCCACCATCAACGAGCTGGACGCGGCCATCGGCCGCATCGGCGACATCACGCGCAGCATCCGCGAGATCGCCGACCAGACCAATCTGCTGGCGCTCAACGCCGCCATCGAGGCCGCCCGCGCCGGCGAACAGGGACGCGGCTTCGCGGTGGTGGCCGACGAGGTGCGCAAGCTCGCCGAACGCACCACCGGCAGCACCGGGGACATCGCCGCCATGGTGGAGGAAATCCAGGCCATCAACCGGCGCGCGGTGGGGGTCATGGGCGGCGCGGTGAGCGAGGTGGAAAGCGGCGTGGCGATGATGCGGGACAACATCGGCGGGCTGGACGGCATCTCCGCGGCAAGCGCGGACGTGGCCGAGCGCGCCGGACAGATCGCCGCCGCGGCCCTCCAGCAGGCGCAGACCTGTAGCGACACGGCCAACAACGTGGAACGCATCGCCGCCCTGAGCGAGCGCAACAGCCACGACGCCCGCGACGCTCTGGCGCGGACCGAGGAACTGCAGGCGATGACCGCCCAGCTCAAGGCCCTGGCCGCGGAATTCGAACTGACGCGCTGAGCGTCCACCGTGGAGAGGGCCACGCAGCGCCGCCGGTCGGCCTGCTATCATGCGCATCTACCAGATACGCATGATCCGGCACGCCTATCGCATGGCCTCCACCACGCCGCTCACCGACGTCCGCTCGCAACTGGCCGCCCTGTCCGCCCGCCTGGAAACGGCGCGCGAGGAAGAACGCGAACGCATCGCGCGCGAGGTCCACGACGTGCTGGGCGGCCACCTGGTGGCGATCAAGATCGAGACCGCGCTGCTCGCCGCCCGCCTGGACGGCGACCCCGCCCTGCTGCGCAAACGCGTAAACGCCATCGAAAGGCTGCTCGACGACGCCATCGCCGCGGCAAGCCGCATCACGCGCGAACTGCACCCCGGCATCCTCAAGGACTTCGGCCTGGGCGCAGCCATCGAATGCCAGGCCGAGGACTTCAGCCAGCGCACCGGCATCGCCTGCCGCATCGCGTGTGCCGACCACGACATCCAGTTGCCGCAGCCGGCCGCGGTGGCCCTGTTCCGCATCTTCCAGGAAGCGCTCACCAACGTGTGCAAGCATGCCCAGGCCAGCCGTGTCGAGGTGCGCCTGACCCAGGAAGGCGACGAAGTGCTGCTGGAAGTCGTGGACGACGGCAAGGGGCTGGCCCCGGCCGATCTGGACAAACCGCTCTCCTCCGGCCTGCGCGGCATGCGCGAGCGCCTCGCCAGCCTGGGCGGCAGGCTCGAACTGGGCACCGCCTCCCCGGCGGGCACCCGTCTCGTGCTCGCCGTGCCGCTGGCCGCCGAACCACAAACCACAGGAAACCCGCCCTGATGCCCCCGAACTCCCGCCTGCGCGTGCTGATCGCCGACGACCACGCCGTCGTGCGCCAGGGCCTGCGCCATATCCTGTCCGAAACGGACGACATGGAAGTCGCCGGCGAAGCCGGCAACGGCGTACAGGCCCTGCAGATGGCGCGCGAGCAGAACTGGGACGTGGTGCTGATGGACGTCTCCATGCCGGACCGCAACGGCATCGACGCGCTGAAGATGCTCCGCAAGGAGCTGCCCCGCCTGCCGGTGCTGATCTTCAGCATGTACCCGGAAGACCTGTACGCGGTGCGCGCCCTCAGGGCCGGCGCGGCCGGCTACCTGTCCAAACGGAGCGCGCCCGAGCAACTGGTGGCCGCGATCCGCCAGGTCGCCGGCGGCAAGAAGTACGTCAGCCCCGCGGTGGCCGAAGCGCTCGCCAACGCGGTCATGGACGACGGCGACCGCCCGCCCCACGAGAAGCTCTCCGACCGCGAATTCCAGACCCTGCGCCTGATCGCCGCCGGCCGCACCCCGGCGCAGATCGCCGAGTCGCTCCACATCAGCGTCAAGACCGTGAGCGTCTATCGCGCCCGCCTGCTGGAAAAGATGAACATGCGCAACAACGCCGAACTGACCCACTACGGCATCCGCCACGGACTGGTGGAATAAGCCACGTGCCCCCCGCGGCGGCAATGGTAGAGTTTCGCCCTTAGTCGTATCCGTCGCCCCCAGCGGAACCACGCACCATGCCGGAATTCACCTCGCCTTCCACGATTGCCCGGGAAGCCCTGCGCCGGCTGGCCGCCCAGCGGGTCGCCCCGACCCCCGACCATTACCGCACCTACTACCACGAGATCGCCGGCACCCAGGCCGAGGACCCCTTCCCCACGTCCGCCCTCAAGGCCACCGCCCACGCCCTGCCGCGCAATACGCCGGCAGCGCTCAAGCTCGCCCAGCAGTTCGAGCACGCCGTCGACAACGCGAACTGGCCCATGATGCGCCGCGCCATCCTGGCACTGGCCGCCGCCGAACGCGCCGAAAGCGAACAACTGATGACGCGCCTGCTGCATCCGGCGGTGAGCGCGATGCTGGTCGACACACCCGAACTCGCCGCCGAAGCCCGCGCGCTGGCCCAGGGCCTGGAATCCGCGACCGCCGACGAACTCCCCGCGCTGGCCCAGCACCTGGAAGGCTTCATCCGCAAGCTCGAATGGGCCGGCGAAGACCAGCACGCCATGCGCGAAGCCCTGCTCGGCCTGCTGCGCCTGATCCTGAAAAACATCAGCGAACTGGTGCTCGACGACCGCTGGCTGCACGGCCAGTTGACCGTGCTGTCGGAAGCCTTCTCCGGCCCGCTGGACATCCGCGTGCTCGACGAGATGCAGCGCCGCCTGCTCGACGTGATCGACAAGCAGAGCCACCTCAAGCGCCAGCTCACGGACGCGCAGGAACGCCTCAAGTCCATGCTGGCCGGCTTCGTGGACCGCCTGGCGAGCTTCGGCAACGTCACCGGCGACTACGCCAGGGTGCTGGAACGGGGCGCCGAGCGCATCGACGCCGCGCGGGACATCGGCGAACTGTCCGAAGTGGTCGGCGAAATCCTCACCGAGACGCGCCACGCCCACAGCGCCGCCGAGCGCTCCACCGAAGAGATCGCGACGCTGCGCAGGGAGGTGGAAACCGCCAACCAGCACATCCTGCGCCTGCAGCGCGAACTGGACGAAGCCAGCGAACTGGTGCGCCACGACCCCCTCACCGGCACCCTCAACCGCAAGGGCCTGGACGAGGCGCTGGAGCGCGAGATCGCCATGGCCCGCCGCCGCGGCACCCTGCTCAGCCTCGGCCTGCTCGATGTGGACAACTTCAAGCTGCTCAACGACACCTACGGCCACAAGACCGGCGACGAGGCGCTCAAGCATCTGGCCACCGTGGTGCGCGAATCGCTGCGCCCGCAGGATTCGGTGTGCCGCTACGGCGGCGAGGAATTCCTCATCCTGCTGCCCGAAACCGACACCGGCGAAGCGGCCGCCGTCCTCACCCGCCTGCAGCGCGAACTCACCCGCCGCATCTTCATGGCCGACACCCAGCGGCTGCTGATCACCTTCAGCGCCGGCGTCACCCTGCTCGATCCGGCCGAACCCGCCCACATGGCCATCGAACGCGCCGACCGCGCCATGTACGCAGCCAAGCGCGCCGGCAAGAACCGCGTGCTGAGCGCGAGTTGAACATCCCCGCATGAGCGGTTTCAGCAGTCCGTCCGATATCGCCCGCGAAGCGCTGCGCCAGCTCGCGCTGCGGCGCGTGCCGCCCACGCCGGACAACTACCGCGCGCTGTACAACGAGATCGCCGGCAACGCCGCCGAGGACGAGCCGGTGCCGGAGAAATTCCTCCTCAGCCTGGCCAAGCGGCTGCCCCGCGACAGCGCCGAGCGGCAGCGCCTGGCGCGCATGGTGGATCAGGCCATCGCCGGGCAGGACCAGCACGTCATCCGCGCGGCCCTGGCGCAATATCTCGCCGGCCTGGCTTTGGACGCCCAGCCGGCCTGGAACGACCTGATCGCCCAGTTGCTGCGCCAGTGGGAAGCCCGCCACGCGGGCTGGACCACCGCGCGCAAGCGCGAATCGCTGGAACGCGTGCTCGGCGCCAACGACCCCCACACCCTGTTCGCCCGCCTGCAGGGGCTGGTGAAATCGTGGAGCCAGGTGCCCGCCGAGGATGCCCCTCCGGCCCCGGCCGATGACGCAACCGGCGTACCGGCCCCGGCCGCCGGTGAAGCGACGGCCCCCGCCGCACCCCGCATGGTCGCCGCCGGCGAAGCCGGCGAACTGGTGGACACCCTGCGCGGCCTGCTCGCCCAGACCCTCACGGAAGTCGTGCCCGCTTCGCTGGCCGACCAGCCCGAGCTCATCCGCGAAGCCGCGGCGCTGGCCGCCCGGATCGCCGCCGCCCCCGGCATCGCCCCCCTGCGCCAGCACGGCGAACTGCTGCGCCGCTTCGCGCTGAAGCTGGAAATGGCCGCGGGCGACGCCGCTGAAGTCCGCGCCGGGCTCCTCAACCTGCTCCGCCTGCTGCTGGAGAACATCGACGAACTGGTGCTCGACGACCAGTGGCTGCGCGGCCAGGTGGAAGTCCTGCGCCACGTGCTCGACGAGCCCGCCGACCTGCGCAGCCTCGACGACGCCGAACGGCGCCTCAAGGAAGTCATCTACAAGCAGAGCCAGCTCAAGCACAACCTGACCGAGGCGCAGCAAGCGATCAAGGGCATGATCGCCCAGTTCATCGACCAGCTCGCCGATTTCGCCGAGAGCACCGGCAGCTACCACGACACCGTCGACCACTGCGCGCAGAAGATTTCCGCCGCCCGCGACATCACCGAAATCGGCGGTGTGCTCGACGAGGTCATGCGCGAAACCCGCGCCATCCAGCAGCACGCCACGCGCTCCCGCGCCGAACTGCTCGCCACCCGCCAGCGCGTGGAGGACGCCGAAGCGCGCATCGCCGAACTGCAGGCCGAACTGGACCGCGCCAGCAGCCTGGTCACCCAGGACCCCCTCACCGGCGCCCTCAACCGCCGCGGCCTGGAGGACATGTTCGCCCGCGAAGCGGCCCGCGCCTCCCGCCGCCGCAGCCCGCTGTGCGTGGCCCTGCTCGACCTCGACAACTTCAAGCGCCTCAACGACACCTACGGCCACCAGCGCGGCGACGGCGCACTGATACACCTGGTCCGCGTGATGCGCGAGAATCTGCGCCCCCACGACAGCGTGGCACGCTACGGCGGCGAGGAATTCATCCTGCTCTACCCCGAAACCGGGCTCACCGAAGCCACCGCCGCACTCACCCGCCTGCAGCGCGCCCTGACCACCGCCTTCTTCCTCGCGGACAACCAGAAGGTGTTCATCACCTTCAGCGCCGGCGTCACCCCCTGGGTGCCGGGCGAAGCCTTCGACACCGTCGTGCAGCGCGCCGACGCGGCCATGTACCGGGCCAAGCAGAGCGGGAAGAATCGGGTGGAGACGGCGGCTATGGACTGAATCCACGCACGTGGTCCACCGCACACGCTCCGACCAGGTCACGGATGACCTTGCACAGGAAGGGGACCGGTATTCAAGCGTGACAATAAGATAGGCTGTAAAACACGGCGTATTCCATGTGTCCCGGATACATGTACGGGCGCATAGTAGGAGTCACCACCCCATCCGAACGTCACTCCAACCTATTCCCCCTTTGCCCCGGCCCGTTTACGCTTCGTCGATGAAGAGGCACGCAATGCAGAGATCGAACGCCCGATTGGAGTCAGAACCCAGGGCGCAACGCGCGGACACCCGTCGCCCTGCCTGGCGGCGAACGAAAGGGATTGCATGGACATGAAAGAACAGTTGCCGGTCACCAGCCCGCTGCTCCCGCCTCTGGAAGAGTTCATTCCCTATCTGGAGCGCATCTGGACCAACCGGCGCCTGACCAACAACGGTCCCTTCCACCAGCAACTGGAAACCGAACTGGCCTCCTATCTGGGTGTCGAGCACCTGAGCCTGTTCGCCAACGGCACTCTCGCCCTGGTGACTGCGCTGCAGGCACTGAGAATCAGCGGCGAAGTCATCACCACCCCCTACACCTTCGCCGCCACCGCGCATTCGCTGTTATGGAACGGCATCAAACCGGTGTTCGTGGACATTGACCCACTCACCTGCAACCTCGACCCCGACCGCATCGAGGAAGCCATCACGCCGGCCACCACGGCCATCCTGCCGGTGCATTGCTACGGCATTCCTTGCGACGTCGAACGCATCGAGCGCATCGCCGACACCTACGGCCTGAAGGTCATCTACGATGCTGCCCACGCCTTCGGAGTTCGCCGCAACGAGCACAGCATCCTGCGCCACGGCGACCTTTCCATCCTGAGCTTCCACGCCACCAAGGTGTTCAACACCTTCGAGGGCGGCGCCATCGTCTGCCCCGACGCCAAGATCAAGCAGCGCATCGACTATCTGAAGAATTTCGGCTTCGCCGACGAAGTCACCGTGGTGGCCCCGGGCATCAACGGCAAGATGAACGAGGTCAGCGCGGCCATGGGGCTGTTGCAGCTCAAGCACATCGACTCCGCGCTCAACGCTCGCGCGGCCATTCATCAACGCTATCAGCAAGCTTTCCAGAACATTCCCACACTACGCATGCAGCAGCCCCCACCCGGCCTCGTCTGGAATCACGCCTATTGCCCGCTTTTCATCCTCCCTGAACATCCCATCAACCGCGATGTGCTATACGAGCGCCTGAAGGCAAACAACATTCACGCCCGTCGTTACTTCTATCCGCTCATCAGCTCCTTCCCCATGTACCGGGGGTTGCAAAGCGCCGCTGGCAGGCTGCTGCCCAATGCTAACCGGCTGGCGGAGCAGGTCCTCTGCCTACCGATCTATCCTGCGCTGGACAGCACCGGTCAGGAGCGGGTGATCGACATCGTCCTGGACAGCGCAAGATGAGAAATCAGCGGCTGAGGCAATCCGCGTAAAGGACGGACTCCTGACAGTTCACCGCATCTCGTCTCCCGATGGTCTGTGCGGTCGGATGAACCAGCTATTCAGGGGGTGCGTTCTGCGTCTTGAGTGAAGTCCCAGTGATACAGGTCACCCATGGAGGTCTCCTGAAAAAGTCTTGGGGGCATGCCATCACTCCACCGTAGGAACTCTGTCAGAGCAATACCCTTGGAGGTTTCCAACCCTTTTGGGCGGTAAGCATCGCCCCGGGGAACGACAAGAATCAAGTGCCTGCATAGTCTGCGCGCTTCGTTGAAAGCCTGTTCCTGATAGGGTGCCAAATACTGGAAAACCCTCAGTGCGATGATGATCTTGTACGCATTCTGAACGGGCCAAGGCGTGTTTCTCGCGTCGTGCATAAAGGTGGGGTTCTTGCCTGGGTAGTTCCAGTACTTGTCTTGGTCGAGCGTGTCGCTTCCTTTTACGATCTGAAGGCCGACGGTGCCGATCTCGAGAACCTCTTGCGGCTTGGAGATTCCGATCTTTCGAACAATCTCGATGGCACTGCAGTGATAATTCCAGCGTAGGTCAAGCGGCTGGCTGTTCCAGTGTCCACCGCCGATCTCGGTGGCCTTTCTGAAGAACTCTTCTTTGGATAGAAGAAAGTCGTGATGGGAGGAGGTATTCATTCGATAAATTCCAGCACTCGTTGTTTATTTGCGTCCAGCCCCTCTCCGGCATTCAGTTGCAAAACACGGCTTCCAAATCGTTCTGCAAGCTTGCTTGTTTCGATACTTCTCCGGATTGAAGAGCACACGATTTCTGTAAGGGCTTCCAGATTTCCGTGATAGTAACCATACCAATCATTCAACGCATTCGGACTTTGTTCGTTCCGCTTTTTCAGGTGATCGAGGATTGTTTCAGCGGACGCCGTAAGGTGGACGATGTCCCTTCTCGAAAAAAATGACTGAAGTCCGGTGTCGTCAGAGTAGGCGAGCAGTTCTACGCCAAAGTTGTGGGATATGCCGTCATCGGAAAAAACCCTGTAATTCTCGAGTACCGATAGAATTGCGTGATCCAGAAGCAGTTCTGCTCTGAAAAAATCCATCAATTTCTTCCGTTTATGGATATCTGATGAGAAGCTCCGGGTGATCGATTTGTCTTTTGCGTCTAGCAGGGCTCTAAGGAAAGCAGCTTCATGTTCTGTTTGCGTTATATTTTCCGTAAATCCTTCCAGAAAGAATTTGGCTTGCTTCTTCGTGATCCAGCATGGAGGCAGGTGATTGACAGCCAGGGAGGCGAGCGTAGTCTTTCCGACGCCTGAGGGGCCGATAAATTCGAGATTACGTAGCGTCATGGAACCAAGGGCGTGCATTTGGTCAGTGGCTTCCATGCAGTTCTGAGCATGGTTGGGATGGTTTCAAAATTTCATGGTAAGTTTCAGTGATCAGGACATTAGGCGGGTTCCCGGCCTTCCAAGATCAGACTCGCCGCGCAGTATCCGCAAAACCTCCCCGGCCATCCTGCGCATATCTTCTTCACCGTAGCGGTGATCGCACGGTAGGCAGAGCAGCCGCTTGAGAAGTTCCACCTCCTCGCCCAAAGATCCTTCGTATTTGGCCGTCAGCGCCATGTCGAAACCCGAACAGACGATTCCCCTGCGATTGAGGGCCGTGAGCAGAAATATCGGCGGTATGGTTTCCGGCACCATCATGGGAAAAACGGATGGCGTAAAATCCACCGTCCGGCTTTCCGGCCAGAGAGACCAATCGCCCAGCAGCCCGTGCAGCAAGCTCCAGTTTTCCCGGCAGCGCACGATGACATCATGCAGGGGAATACGGGCAAGCATACTGGCGGAAAGACGGCTCATGGCGCCCCCGGGCAAGGGATTTTCCAACTCGATTGCCTGCTCACGGGCGAAGAGCGCACCATCAACCGCAGGATGCTCGAACCGTTCCAGCAACAGTTCCCGGCGCTTGGCCGCAAATGCATTTTCATTTTCATGGGCGGGCTGCAGGACGGTAACGCCCTCCCCCACCAAGATGCCGCCGTCCGGTACGCCCAGCACGCGGGCCGGACTGTAGAGCGTCACGTCCGCTTCGTGCGGCGTTCCCGGCCACAGTGCCAACGAACGATCGTCGATCCAGAGTACCCCATCGCGTTCAGCGAGCGCGCGGCGCATTTCCGCCGCGGGCGGACGCCCCAGCCATGAGCAAGTGAGCACGGCGTCGCCTGGCTGCGTTTGCGCAATAAAGTCAATGGGCGGGGAAAAATCTCCACCAACCGGGTAGAACTGGTATGGAACCCACAAATTTCTCAATTCCTCCTTGATAAGCCTGGAGCCCACCACGGGAAGCCAAAGGCGTCGGACGCGCCGGTGGTAAAGCCAGGCGAGTAGCGCAGCCAACGGGTGGGCAAAGCAGGCGACTTCCTGCCCCTTTGTCCAATGCGCCCATACGCTATCCTGCGCCTCCGGGATGTCCAGAAGGCCCAGTTCCATGAAGCCCCCCAACGTGGGCATGGAGCTTCCCTCAGTTTCCCCTGGCTTGCCGGCCCAGGGCGGAACACGGACCACCTGCTCCGGAAACGCTATCCGTGCGGCTTCGAACAGGCTGGCGTTGTCCTTCACCAGTTCGAGAAACCAATCCTGATGATCCTCTGCAATCCTGCGCATGAGTCTCACATTCCCGGTTTCGAGACAGTTGGCGATCATGCCGCGCAAGGCCAGTAAAATTCGTTCCCTGATCTGAAGGTGGAAGCGACCGGAAAAGAATTTATCCATTTCCTCGTAGAAACAGATCCATCCACCGCCTTCCTTCTGGAAAAAAACACCTTTGTCCACGTTTTGCAGCCATGAATAGCCACTCTCATTCCTACGCCAGACGCTCATGGCTTCGTCGAAATACTTGATCTTCCCCTCTACGGCATGCAGCATCATCAGGGCGTGATCGAACATCATCCACTTTCGGAACCAGGGCGGCAGTCCATCCCTAAATCGCCAGCGGAACACGAAGGAACTCGTTTGAAAGTAGTAATTGGCAATGGCTTCGTCGGCGTAGAAAATACCTTGACGAATGCGTTCGTCGTCCGCTGAGCAGTCTTTGTAGATATATTGCTTCTTTTCATCTCCCGGACGGTGCTCGAACTTCATTTCCACTTTGTGACAACAGACAGAGAAGTCTGGATTATCCTCCAGGAACCGCACCTGCTTTTCCAGCTTGTGCGGCACGCTCCAGAAATCGTCCCCCTCGCAAAAAGCAATGTATTTGCTGCGAACATGCCGGAGAGCATCCATCAAGCTGTTGAGGCCACGCCCATTGACCGATTGAGGCAGGAACACCAGGCTTTCATGCTTCTCCGCCCATTTCCGGACGATCTCCGTCGTGCCATCCGTCGAAGCATCATCGCAGACGATCAACTCGAACGGGAACGAGGTCTGCTGCGACAGACAGCTTTCCATCGCCTCTTCGATATACGGCGCGTGGTTGTATGCCAGCATGACGATGCTGACCAATGGTTCTTCTTTTCTCATAGCAGCCCTTCTACGGCATCAACGTCAAAGACCGGGATACCGTTTCGAGCCAGCACCTCTTCCCGCTCTGCAAACAGGTTGTCGATCAAGATGGCATTCCTATCTTTCACGAAGTCGGCCTTGTTGTCCGTCCGTGAAAGATGAATTACCTCGTCGAACAATTCCGGAAACACGCGGTATTGCCGCATGTTCGCCAGCAGATCACCGGGATGGCGGCTCAAGACGACCAGCCGCTTGCCCCGGTTGCGGCATTCATACAGGAATTGCATCAACAAGGCGTTGACCTTACCCTCCACAATCAAGGTGTCGTCGTAATCCACATAGACGGTGTCGAATCGGATATCCATAATGTAGCTGCTGTGCAGCCGGCGGCGCATGGTGAGTTGGAAGTCGTTCTTCAAAATGCGCACATCCATGTCAAGGGCATCATACGCTGCGAGCAGCGGCAAATTGATCCCCAACTGGCGATAGACGCTCATGGTACCTGCCGCCCTGCAGGATGCCTCCATTAACTTCGGTTCTCCATTCACGCCCTTCTTCGTCTGGAAGAACCACAGGCCACGCGGTTTGAGCCGGGCGTTGAGCGCCTCGGCCATTCTTTGCGTCGCCATGTCCACCGGGACGGCACGGGAAACGAAGGCAATACCGATGCGAACGACATCGCGCGAGCGGGGGCCGACGAACCTTAGATTTCCGTGCCGGTCAGAAAAACAGTCCACCGTGTATTCCTCGCCGGGCAGGTATTCGCACAACACCGGGTCCGATGTCTGCCGCCAAAGGCGCTGCAAGGTTTCGGGATCGTCCGCGCGGGCGCTTCCTACCCCACCCTGTCCCTGGCTGGGTTTTATGAACACGGGCCAATCGCCGACATCTTCCGGTTTGCCGTAAGTCTTGGGGCAAAACGCCTCGTGCGCGAACGCGGCATAAAGTTCTCTCTTTGCACGACAAAGCCGCGCGCATTCCACACCGGAGCCGACAAGCTGCGCCTTCAGTGCATCGCCCAGTTCGGCCAAGTGCAAGGCAACGTCGTCATGGGTCGGAAAGATCAGGGCGATGTTGTTCTCTTCCAGAAATCGGTTGAAAACCGGCAGAAAACCGGCTTCATGAATGCCAGGAAGATCATCCCGGTAGCGCGGAAACAGCACATTGCCGTAACCGGGTCGGCTGGACGCGCCCCACACGGAAAAGCGCGGCGCATAACGGAGCGCCTGAAAAAGTTCGAAAGCGTTCTCCGCTTCACCGGGAAAAATCAGGACATTGATTTTCTCAGGAATCGTCATGCCTATCGCGACTCCGCAATGTCGGTGCGCCGGTATACACCCATCCAACTCGCCAATTTCCCCAAGCGTCCGCCCGAAATGACATGCAAGCCCGCAAGCACGACATTGACGATGAGAATCAGACATCGAAAATGTCTCGCGCCGCTACCCGCATCTCCTGGAGGGGGTGGGAAATAGTACCTATTGTTTCTGAGACGCCAACTGTCGCGAAAAAACCAGGCCTCCTCAAGCACCATTTTGATCCTTGGCCGGAAGGCGACGGGACCTCCCAGAATGCCGAACATCATACCCAGGCTCTGCGGCGTGTAAGGGCGGACATGTGTGTAATCGTGCCAGAAGCGAATGCCAGGCATAGGCGTAATGACTATCAATCGACCATCGTCTTCCAACATCGGCAAATACTTGTCCATGAACGCCACGAGGTCTTTCGCAGACAAGTGCTCCACTATATGGGACATCAACAAGATGTCGTATTTGCGTAAAGACAACTCCTCGGGAAGAGAAACCCCGAACCCTTCCTGGCGCAGCGCATCCACTTGTTCCGGATTAGCGTCGACGCCTGTTAATCGCGGGCAATACACACTCAGCAGGCGCAAGTATTTTCCTTGTCCGCAGCCGATATCCAGAAGACTTTTCCCGTTGAATCGTGTTGCGAACAAGCGCTCCAGACATCGTTCCTCCAGCCTTTGATAATGCGTCTTGGCGAGCAACGCTTGAACCGCGTTCATACAAGAGCCCCTTTTCCCGCCCCTCATGCCGCGGACACTTCGTCGAAACTGCATTCTCCAGCAAGAACCTGAAGCATTCTTTCCATCAATTTCTCTGTCATTCTCTGATCACAGGGCAGGAACAAGGTATTTTGCGCCAATGTGACCTCAAATTCCGGCACGACATTAGAGACCGCGATCTTCGGCCAATAGCGCGGAACGTAAATGCGTTTCGCCCGCAACGCTTCCGGGTCACAGCCGCAACGGGGAAGATAGGGATAGCATAAGGAAACCTCGTCCTCCCGCGGATCGAGAGGAAAACCGTTGGACGCAGCCAGTCGTTCATGCAGCAAAGCGAAATTCTCTTTGCGCTTGGCGCCAATGGCCCCATAGGGAATGTGGCTCAGCAGGGTTTGCGTCAAGCGCGACATGCGTTTGGGCTCTTGCCCGGACAGGCTGGAGTCAGCCGCCACAAAATCCGCATACCCTTTTTCGGGCTCATCCCCAAGACGCCTCAAAAGATGTGTACATCTGCCTATTGACCCTTGATCAATTTCCTCCGGTTCGCGCATGTCCAATTTGGTAGCCAGGTAACCACCATCCGGCACGCCAAAAAATTTACGCGGAGAGTAGATCGTGGCAAGACAGTCCTCGGCCGGGTTGAAAAAGGCTTGACTGTTGTCAATGATGATCCGCTCGGAATCGAACCGGCGCAGTGTTTCCATGACACCGCGGCGACAGACGCCGAAATAATTGACATACAACAGCCAGTCATTCACGCCTGGCTGGGCGTCAACGATTTGCAGCTCCGCGTCCAGTCCATAGCGGCGAACAGGTATGCCTGCCATGACCGGCGGCTCCATCATGCTGTCGCAGACATACCAAGGCATCCAAATCGTGGCCGGTCGGCCTGCGCGTAACAACGCCAAAAAAGCGGCGCGCGCGGATTGATAGCGCAAGACATTGCGGTGGTATTCCCCCGTGCCTTGCGCAAGCTCAAGCTCGAAATACCCACCGATTGCGGAATGGATGATAGTATTCTCAAATTGCATAGACTACGCTTCCCGTAAGACGGCTACGCAGCCATGCCTGTACTTCCCCGACGCTGTTCCACATGAGCACATCCAGAATCGAAAGATTCGGCTCAAAGGCATAGGATCCACATTCGTAGCGCAAGTCGTTCATCTTGGTGAACGCCAACCTGATGTCTGAGGCTTTCCACTCTTGTGGATCGAATATTTCCCTGCCGCCCGGAGGATTTATGTAAATATCAGCGCCAAGCCATTTGGAAATCTGCAACGCAATCTGTCCAGGGTGCTCGACGTTTTTCAATTCACCAAGGCTTGAACACAATTCCAGCGCTGTCGGAATCGCCAGCCTTTCCGCTACCACATTGAGACTCGCAACATTGAATTCGACCAGTCGATTCGTCTTCAAACGGGAAAAAACATCGCGCACCATATCCATGACCAAGGGGAAATACGGGGCGCACTTTCGATAGTGCTGTAACTGCGCCTGGAGCTTGCGTTGCATTTCATCCGGGTTCGCCAGGAGGATTTGCTGCATCGAAGTTCCAAGAGGCATTTTTTTAACGGGTAGGACGAAGTATTGCCAGCCTTCGTCTGGACGAAGAATACGGTTGCGGTTCATCCATGTATGTCTTGAGTATTGCACCACATCCAGAACCACCCAGCGGTCCACTTGCGCCATCAACTCGAAATAGCCGATGTACGGAAAAGGATAAGGCTGCATAATCGCCAGCTTCATACCCGGAGCTCCAGTGTCACTCGCATTATTACTGTGAGAAATTCGCCATGGAAGCCGTATTTTCCTTTCGCCATCCCACTCATTTTAGCTTCCCTCTGTTTTGTATCTTCCGCGATGCGAAGGTCGCTTACTCTACGGCGCGGTGCGATACACTGGCGCACTCCGTCGCTTGGCCCTAACACGCCGTTCGAGCAAGCTCGGTAGGAACTGAGTGCCAGATCCGGCTGATCCGGCGGTTTCGCCGCACGTATTTACTGCGAAAGGCCATTGCTGTCAATGGCTGTGTCTTTCGGCTTCCAACGTAACGGCATTGTGCCCGTCAATTCGTGTTCACTGTACGATATGAGTTCCACCACTAATGCCGCCAAGGCCATGCCCGCAACCCGGGCCGCTACACAGCTCCCACGGGACTGGATCGACAAAGACAAGGCAAAGCCCCTGATTGCGGAAACTCAATGAACCAAGTCCATCCCTACTACATCGTCGCACCCGATTACCGCGACAATTCAGCGGGTGTCCAAGTCCTGCACCGGCTTTGCGATATCCTGAACGCCACCAGGTGCGATGCCTACATCGTCGGCGCGGAGGTATTCGATCCCGGCCTGCGGACGCCGCCCCTCGACGATACGACAGCGGCAAGGCATCGCCGGCAGGGGAAAATCCCGATCGCGGTCTACTCCGACGTCGTCACCGGCAACCCGCTCAACGCGCCCGTCTGCGTGCGTTACATGCTGAATAGGGATGGTGTGATAGAGGAAAATCCGATCGGTGCGGGAACGGAGGATTTGTTTTTCTATTATGCCAGGGCATTCACGCCGAATACAGACGAGGAATTCGACTACCTGATCTTGATTACATACGACCTCGACCTGTTCAAGCCGGACCCGCAGAGGGAAAAGAATGGCCCGCTGTTGTACTTGAACCGGATACCGCCATCGGCCGTGGATTTCTCTACCCTGCCAGACAACATCGAGGTTCTCTCCAACAGAAACCCCTTGAGCCTTCCCGATCTGGCGGAAAAACTACAATCCGCGACCGTTCTGTATTCATATGAGATGTCCGGTACATGCACGCTCGCCATGCTCTGCGGTTGCCCGGTGGTAGCGATGACGCTGCCGGGCTACGAGAAGTTCGGTTTGTCAAAGCAGACTCTACAAATTTTTTATGGCAATTGCGGTTATGCCATGGCCGATGCGGAAGACGAACTGAAGGTAGCGAGGAAAAGCCTGCCTTTTATCAGGCAGGGCATACTTAATTGCGAACGTAAGTTCCAGAGCCAACTTCGCGTATTCATCGACAAGACTCAGCACAAGGCCAGTGAGCTAGCGCGGCACAAACCTCCTTCCCTGCTACGGCACAACGCCTATCAGGATTGGATCGCAGCTCGCCGCTTCTCCGCGGACGATGTCCTCAGACATGAACTTACGAGCGCACGGCTGGCCGATCCGCCCGATTTCCACATCGCGGTGGTTGACGAAGGCAATGACGCTCGGGAACTCGCCCGAACTCTGCGTTCCCTCGCCGGGCAGCATTACCCGCATATTTTCGTTTCCGTCTCCAGCCCGCTCCCCGCTCCCGAAGGCTCAAACCCCCGGCGCCTGGAATGGCTGCGAGGTGAACACGTTTGGGCATCCGCCGATCTCGCACTGCGCAAGGCACGTCCGGACGCCTGGGTCGGGCTGATGCGTGCGGGTGACGCACTCGCGCAACATGCACTATCCGCGCTTGCCGAGTACCTCGATGAACACGCCGGGCTCTCGGCCATATACACCGACGAAGACATCCTGGAAGCCTTCGGAACGCGCCATTCCCCCCGTTTCAAACCGGATTTCGATCCCAGGCTGCTGCGGGACAGCGGGTATACCGGGGGACTGCTGCTGGCGAAGAACGAAGTCTGGCGGGCTGCCGGCGGATGGCGGCATTTGCCCGGCTACGAAGACGAGTTCGACCTGGCTCTGCGGCTCGCGGAGTTCGTCCCCGCGGCATCCTTCGGCCATTTCGCCGACGTGCTCTACCACCGCGGCAGCGGGCATCCCGCCCTTAAGAACACCGCCGGCCCACACGTTGTTGATGCACCGCAGAGCCCCGTGCCCGATGCCCCCGAGGCGCGGAGCGAACCAGGCGTGCCGCTGGTCTCCATCCTGATTCCCACCCGCGATCAATTGCCGGCTCTGCAACGCTGCATCGAAACCCTATTCGAGCAGACGCAGGACACGCCCTTTGAGCTGATCCTTGTCGATCACGACAGCAGCGAGGCGGACGCCGTCGCCTTCCTGTCCGGACTCCCCGCCGTGGCGCCCGACCGTATTCAGGTCGTCAAGGCTCACGGAGACTTCAACTTCAGCGCCCTCATCAACCTTGCGGCCCGCCATGGGCGTGGAGAATTTCTTCTTCTGCTCAACAACGACACCGCAGCCCTCCACCCGGAATGGCTGCCTGCGCTGCTGGCCGAGATGAAAGACCCGGAAGTGGGCATCGTCGCGCCGCGCATGGTCTTTCCCGATGGCCGCATCCAGCACGCGGGCGCGGTGCTCGGCCTTTCGTGCGCCGCGGACTACCCTTGGGTCGGCGCGTCCATGGACGACCCCGGCTACCTCGGCCTGCTCGCCCACGCCCACACCGTCTCGGCGGTGAGCGGCGCGGCACTGCTCATCCGGCGCACGCTCTTCGACACGCTCGGCGGCATGGACGAGCACTACGCCATTGCCTATGGCGACATCGACCTCTGCCTGCGCGCCGCGCAGGCGGGTTTCCGCTGCATATGGACGCCGCAGGCCACACTGCTTCACGAAGCAGGGCAAACCCTGAAGAGCGTATTTGCCACACCCCAGGCTGTCGAGGCCGCTCAGCGCCGCTTCCAAGAGGCGAGGCGGACTCTCTTGAAGCGCTGGCTGCCCCAACTGGCTCGCGACCCCGCCTACAACATCAACCTGTCACTGAATTCACGCCGTTTCGAGCTTGAAGCGGATCCCGTCCTGCAGCCTTTCGGCCCGGCCGCAGCCCGGCCGCGCGTTCTGGCCCTGCCGGCCGACGACAGCGGTTCCGGCATTTACCGCGTGTGCCTGCCGGCCGGAGCGGCGACTGAAAAAGACTTGGCGGCAGTGCGGATTGCAGCGGGTTATCCCGCTCCGGTGCAATTCGAGCGGCTCGGTATCCAGACCCTGTTCTCGCAGCGCCAAGTAGATGACAACCACTTGCACGCCCTCGCCGAACTGCACGATCTGCTGCCCGGCCTGCGCGTGGTCATGGATTTTGATGATCTGCTCACTGCCGTCTCGCCCCATAGCTACCACCACCGCACGATGTGGAAGGACATGCCCCAGCGCCTGCGGGCACTGGGCGGGATGATCGACTGCCTGACCGTCTCTACTGCCCCCCTAGCCGAGGAAATGCTCGCTTACCATGCCGATGTCCGCCACATCCCCAACGGCATCGACCCACGCCTGTGGGTACCAGGCCCGGTGCCCGTTCGTGCCGGCGGGGCAAAGTTGCGTGTCGGCTGGGCCGGCGGCATCAGCCACGCGGGCGACCTCAAGCAGATCGAGAAAGTGGTCGCCGAACTGGCCGACGAAGTCGACTGGATCTTCCTTGGCATGACACTGGACAGCCTGCAGCCATACGTCACCGAATTCCACCTCGGGGTCCCCTTTGCGGATTACCCGCGCAAGCTCGCCGAACTCGATCTCGACCTCGCCATTGCCCCCCTCGAACTCAACCGCTTCAACGAGTGCAAGAGCAACCTGCGCCTGCTCGAATACGGCGCGCTCGGCATTCCGGTCGTCGCCACCGACATTCTGCCCTACCGCTGCGGCCTGCCGGTCACCCTGGTGGACAACCGCCCGCAGTCCTGGCTGCGCGCGATCCGCGAACGCATCGGCGAACGCGACGCCCTCCAGCGCGATGGCGCCATCCTGCGCGAGGCGGTGCTGCGCGACTGGACACTGGAGAAGACCCTGCCGGCCTGGGTATCGGCCTGGACGGGCTGAAGCACCTCACCCCGCGGAACGCTGCTCCGCGCACCACGCGCGCCAGCGTTCCCGCAGCCCGTTGCCGAACTCCTCGGCATAGCGCCCGGCATCGCACAGTGCCGAAGCCGCCATCTCGTCCCGCAGGCCGGCGCGGATGCGCGCCAGTTCGGCAGGCGCCCGGCACAGGGCGAGCACCTCGGCGACATAGCCGTCCTCGTCCTCGGCGATCCACTCGGGGCGGCCGAGCGCCGACAGCAGGCTCGCCCCCTGCCGCCCGATCCAGTTGTCGCCCTTCAGCGTGATCACGGGCACGCCCATCCACAGGCTCTCGGCGGTGGTCGTGCCGCCCGGGAAGGGGAAGGCGTCGAGCACCAGATCCACCTCGCGGTAGCCGTCCAGGTACTGTTCGCGCGGCAGCGGCCCTTCCAGGCGAACCCGCTCCACGTCGATCCCCGCCGCGGCCATGCGGTCGCGCAGCGCCTGCCGCTGCGCCTCGTCTTTCAACTGGCCGGCCCGGCACAGCAGCCGGGCCTGCGGCAGGGCCCGCATCACCTTCGCCCAGCAGGCCAGCACCCGGTCGCCGAGCTTGGGCAGCGCGTGGAAACTGCCCAGCGTCGGATGGCCATTCTCCAGCATCGGCAAGGGCCCGACTGCACTCGCGCCCGGGGGCGGCGTGAAGCACAGGTAGCTGGCACCCATCCGCCATGGCCGCTCCACGTAGCGCGCCTCGTCTTCGGGCGGCAGCACCTGTCGGTCGCACACGATGTAATCGATCGCCTCGACGCCGGTGGAGGCGAAGTACCCCAGCCAGGCCACCTGTACCGGCGCCGGCTTGCGGGCGAACAGTTCCGGGCGCCCCAGCGCGCTGTGGCCGGCCATGTCCACCAGAACGTCGATGCGGTCGGCGCGCACCACCTCGAAGAGGACGGCATCGGGCACGTTGGGCACGTCCCGCCAGCCCGCCAGCGCGTCGCGGATACGCCCCCATTCCGCGTCGTCCACGCAGCCGGTGCGGTACGCGATCAGTTCGAAGCCCCGGGCCTTCAGCCCGTGCAGGATGCGTTCGGAGAAATATCCCACGGGATGGGCGCGCAAGTCGCCCGACACCAGGCCCACGCGCAATGCGCGTTCGGGGTCCGGCGCCACGTCCCAGTCCCGCGCCGGCGCGATCCGCGCACGCAGGAGATCGGCGTAGCGCCGCACCTCCACCGCCACCTCGGCCGCCGGGCGCTCGAGATAATTGAGCAGGAAGAGCAGTTGCGACTGCGCCTCCAGCGCATCCTCGGGCGCCTGCCGCGCGGCGGCGAAGCAGGCCACGGCCTCTTCGAGCCGGCCGGCCCGCTGCAAGGCCACGCCCAAGGCGATGGAGAGCTTCGAATTCCCCGGTGCCCGTTGCAGCGCACTCCGGTAGACGTCCTCGGCTTCCTGCAGCCGCCCGAGTTCGCGCAGGGCGTTGCCCAGATTGATGTATGCCAGCACGTTGCCGGGCTGGATGCACACGGCCTCCTCCGCGTGAGTGCGGGCCTGTTCGTAATCCCCCAGGCTGTGGAAGACCGCGCTGGCGTTGATCCGCACCGACGCCACGCCCGGAGCCAGGGCCAGCGCGCGTTCGCTGGCATTGCGCGCGGCGGCCATGTCGCCGCCGTCGCGGCAGGCCAGGGCGAGGTTGGAGAACACCGCCGCGTCCTGCGGCAGCAGCTCCGCCGCCCGCTCCAGTTCCGTACGCCCGCCGCGGCCGCGTTCCAGCAGCGCGCTGCCGAGCGCGCTCCAGGCGAAACCGAACGCCGGATCGCGCGCGAGCAGACGGCGCGCGGCCCGCTCCACGTCGTCGAAGCGGCCCGCCTTGTGCAATTCGATCAGATGGGCGGCGGCGGCCTCCCTGCCCTCCGGCAGGCGCTGCGTCCTGGCCTCGGCGAGTGCCTGCGCATAGTCCGCACGCGCGGGCTCACCTACACACGCACGCTCCAGGAACGGCAAGGCATCCTCCACCCGGTCGAGCACGAGCGCCAGACACCCCAGGAGGTAGTTCGCTTCCGGCAACTCGGGGGCATTGGCCAGTACAGCCCGGCACAGTTGTTCCGCCTCGGCAAGCTGGCCTGCGTCCAGGCAGCTCCGCACGGCCTGCAGCGCCCTCGCGAACAAATCGTCATTGCAGGTTTCCCGGCTCATCTCTCATCCATGCGCAGCACTGCCGGCACGTATTCCACCGGTCGCCCGGATTCTACTTCCTTGCCGGCAGGAAGCGGCAATCCGTGCGGCAGGAGCGGCAAGCATTGCCGGCAAGACCCGCATAATGTTCATAAATCATTGAAAAAACAGAAAAATAAAACCTGGCACGCATCTCGCTTTAAGGCAGCCAGAAGGCTCGGAGGTCGGAAGCGATGCACTCCACATCCAGCCGATCCGAGCAACCTCCGAATCCGATTCAAGGAGATGCAAAAATGGCACAGGTGATCAATACCAACGTTGCTTCTCTCAATGCGCAACGTAATCTCAACGCTTCATCCGGCTCGCTCGAGACCTCGCTGCAGCGGCTGTCCTCCGGCCTGCGCATCAACAGCGCCAAGGACGACGCCGCCGGCCTGGCGATTTCCGAGCGCTTCACCGCGCAGATCAACGGCCTCGACCAGGCCCGCCGCAACGCCAACGACGGCATCTCGCTCGCGCAGACCGCCGAAGCGGCCATGCAGTCCACCGGCGACATCCTGCAGCGCATCCGCACCCTGGCGATCCAGTCGGCCAACGCCACCAACTCCGCCGGTGACCGCGCTTCGCTGAATGCCGAAGTGCAGCAGCTCACCCAGGAACTGCAGCGCATCGCCACCAACACCGAGTTCAACGGCCTCAAGCTGCTGGACGGTTCGTTCACCTCCGCCCAGTTCCAGGTCGGCGCCAACGCCAACCAGACCATCACCGCCACCTCGGGCAACTTCCAGATCAACGCCTACGGCAACTACCGTGTCGGCGGCATGGCGGCGTCCTCCAACACGCCCAACGGCGTGGGCGATCTGGTCGTGGGCAGCCTGGAAACGACCCAGCTCACCACCGGCGGCATCCCCGCCTCCCGCCTTGCCGCGGGCGACACCATTACCATCTCCAGCAGCCTGGGCAGCCGCGAGATCGCCTACGCCGCAGGCTCCAGCGCCGAACAGATCGCCGCCAAGATCAACCAGGCCCAGACCGGCGTGCGCGCCTCGGCACTGACCTCCTTCGTGCTCGGCGCCGACGACGCCAACGCCAACGCGGCCAGCTTCCAGCAGGGGGCAAGCTACACCTTCCTGCTCGCCACCGACACCTCCGACCCCACCGGAGCCACCGATCCGGCTTCCTACACCACGGTGTCGTTCTCGGTGGGCGGCAGCGCCTCCGGCAGCGCCGCCACCCAGGCCAGCCAGCTTTCCGCGGCGGTCCAGGCCTTCAACGACGTGGCCGGCCGCACGGGCTTCACCGCCAAGATCGTCGAAACCGACAACGGCTACCTGGGCATCCAGCTCACCAGCGAAGCCGGCAAGGACCTGCGCATGATCAACGCCTCCGAAGCCGGCAACGACCTCGCGCTGGAAGACCTCAAGGCCATCGACGGCGACAACACCACCCCTGCCGGCGTGATCACCGGCGCGGCGCTGGCGGCCAACGGCACCTCCACCGCCTGGACCGCCGCCGACGCGGCGTGGATCACCGGCCAGGTCATCCTGGACTCCGACCGTTCCTTCTCGCTGACTGCCAACAACGACGAAATCCTGCTCGCCGCGGGCACCGCCGGCGGCCAGTTGCAGACCGTGGAGAACCTGGACGTCAGCACCGTGGAATCTTCCAACCGCACGCTCGCCCTGGTGGACTCGGCCCTGGCCGCCATCACCAATCAGCGCGCCCGCTACGGTGCCCTGCAGAACCGATTCGAAAACACCATCAGCAATCTGCAAAGCACGTCGGAGAATCTTTCGGCCTCGCGCTCGCGCATCCGCGACGCGGACTTTGCCGCCGAGACGGCGAACCTGACCCGCGCGCAGATCCTGCAGCAGGCCGGCACCGCCATGCTCGCCCAGGCCAACCAGATCCCGCAGCGGGTACTCCAGTTGCTGCAAGGCTGACGCGGTTACGTGCCATCCGCGTCGGCCGGGGCCGGGGGTGCAGCGATGCACCCCCGGTTTTTTTGTGCCTTTCGCCATACGCAGGGCGGCTAGCCGAGACCGGCAAAAATTACCCCTAAAGAATTGCCGCCCCGCTCCGTTAATGTCTCCAAGAGCAGCATCAAGCTCGATGCCAGACCCGCTCAAGGACCCCCTGGCGCTTCAACAACCTGTTGAATTCAGGAGATTATCATGGCACAAGTCATCAACACCAATGTCCAGTCGCTCAACGCTCAGCGCCAGCTCAACAACTCGGCGACCTCCCTGTCCACCTCGCTGCAGCGCCTGTCCTCCGGCCTGCGCATCAACAGCGCCAAGGACGACGCCGCCGGTCTGGCGATCTCCGAGCGCTTCACCTCGCAGATCAACGGCCTCGACCAGGCCACCCGCAACGCCAACGACGGCATCTCGCTCGCGCAGACCGCCGAAGCGGCCATGCAGTCCACCGGCGACATCCTGCAGCGCATCCGCACCCTGGCACTGCAATCGGCCAACGCCACCAACTCCTCCGGCGACCGCGCCTCGATCAACGCCGAAGTGCAGCAGCTCACCCAGGAACTGCAGCGCATCGCCACCAACACCGAGTTCAACGGCCAGAAGCTGCTGGACGGTTCCTTCACCTCCGCCCAGTTCCAGGTCGGCTCCAACGCCAACCAGACCATCACCGCCACCTCGGGCAACTTCCAGACCAACGCCTACGGCAACTACCGCATCGGCGGCCTGGCAACCTCGACGGCGACGCCCAACGGCGTGGGCGACCTGGTGGTCGGCTCGACCGCGGACGGCCAACTGTCCACCTGGACCGCCGGCAACTCTTCGCGCATCGCGGCCGAAACCATCACCATCTCCAACAGCCTGGGCAGCCGCGAAATCGCCATTGCCGACAACGCCAGCGCCGAGCAGATCGCAGCCCGCATCAACCAGGCCGAAGCCGGCGTGCGCGCCACGGCCAACACCAGCGTCGTGCTGGGGGCCGGTACCGCCAACGCCTTCGAGCAGGGCGCCAGCTACACCTTCCTGCTCGCCACCGAAACCACCGACGGTGCCGATCCCAACGCCTACACCACGGTGTCGTTCTCCATCGGCGGCACGGTCTCCGGCAGCGCGGCCAGCCAGACCAGCCAGCTTTCCGCGGCGGTCCAGGCCTTCAACGACGTTTCCGCCAAGACCGGCTTCACCGCCAAGATCGTGGAAGCCGACGACGGCAGCCTGGGCATCCAGCTCACCAGCGAGGCCGGCAAGGATCTGCGCATCACCAACGCCGACACCTCCGCCGGCGCCGTTTCCATCAACGACGTCAGCGTGCTTAACGGCGATGATGGCGACGACACCGCGGAGGGGACTCTGGCCCAGGCCAGCGCAGCGGGTTGGGGCGGCGCGTCTTCGGCGTGGATCACCGGCCAGGTGGTGATCGATTCGGACCGCTCCTTCTCCTTCGACAGCACCGGCACCGCGGTCCTGACCGCTGCCGGCACGGTCGGCGGCCAGCTCCAGACCGTGGAGAACCTGGACGTCAGCACCGTGGAAGCGGCCAACCGCACCCTGGCTCTGGTGGATTCCGCCCTGGCCGCGGTGAGCACCCAGCGCGCCCGCTACGGCGCCTTGCAGAACCGCTTCGAGACCACCATCAGCAACCTGCAGGCCACGTCCGAGAACCTGTCGGCCTCCCGTTCGCGCATCCGCGATGCGGACTTCGCGGCGGAAACCGCCAACCTGACCCGGGCGCAAATCCTGCAGCAGGCCGGCGTGGCGATGCTGTCGCAGGCCAACGCCCTGCCGCAGAACGTGCTTTCGCTGATCCGCTGAACGGAGTAGGCTGACGCACAGCATACGGCGCGGGGCTCGCAAGGGCTCCGCGCCGTTCCCCCATAAAGGAGGAAGACATCATGAGTACTCCTGCCCTGGGCGGCCTGCCGCCCCCCACCGAACTGCGGCAATTTTCGCCGGCCACCGCACCGCTGCCCCCCGGCGCGACGTCCGCCAGCCAGGAAATCGAAGACTTTTCCAAAGGTGGGCAAACCGGGACTGCCGCCGGGCAATCAACCGAAAATACGCCGACCCCTGCCACCGAAGTCGAGCAGGCACTGGACGAAGTGCGCCAAGCCATCCGGCCGGTGGCACGAAACCTGCTGTTTTCGATTGACGAAGATACCGGCAAGACCGTCATCAAGGTCATCGACACCACCACCGACGAAGTCATCCGGCAAATTCCGTCCGAAGAGATCATCGCCATCGCCAAGGCGCTGGACAAGTTGCAGGGGCTGCTGCTGCGCCAGGAAGCCTGAGCGCGCGAAAAGGTAAAGAGGAGAAGCACATCATGGCCGCGATTACGACCGGGGGTTCGGTCCTCGACATCAACACACTGGTCGACAGTCTGATGACGCTCGAGCGCCAGCCGCTTGAGAAGATCGCCACCAAGGCGGGGGAGCAGACGACCAAGCTCACCGCTTTCGGGCAGATCAAGGGCGTGCTGTCCTCCCTGCAGACCGCTGCCGCTGCGCTCAACAACCTGGACACCTTCACTGCCACCAAGGCCACGGTGAGCGGCGACGGCTTCACCGCCACCTCCAAGGCCGGCGCGGCCAGCGGCAGCCATACCGTGGAAGTGCTCAATCTGGCGCAGGAGCAACGCGTCGCCACCGCGGCGGACGGCAGCTTCACACCCTCTGCCGGCAAGCTGACTATTGAGTTCGGCACGGTGGTGGGGTCCCAGTTCGTCACCGACGTGCCGGTCCGCAGCGCCGCGTTGGAATTCGAAGGCAGCACGCTGGAAGAACTGCGCGACGCTATCAACGGCGACGCCACGCTGGGCATCAAGGCCAGCATCATCAACAACGGCACCCACGACCAGCTCGTGTTCACCGGCACGGCCAGCGGCCAGAACATGGCCTTCCGCCTCACCGGCGAAGACGGCCTGGAAGGCTTGAGCTTCGACCCGGCGGCCACGCCTTCCGGCGACGAACAGGTCTATTCCGTGCAAGCCGCGGAAAGTGCCCGCCTGAAGGTCGACGGCATCGAAATCACGCGCGGCAAGAACACCATCGACGACGTCATCGCCGGCGTCACGCTGACCCTGACCAAGGACCCCGCAGACAGTACTACCGCCCTCAAGGGAAGCGTGACCGTCTCCGAGGACACCACCGCAGCCAAGAGCGCCATCGAGGCCTTCGTAAAAGCCTATAACGAGGCCAACACCACCATCCGTTCGCTGACTTCCTACGATACGGAGAACCAACTGGCCGCCACGCTGACCGGCGACTCCACCGCGCGCAACATCCAGAACCAGTTGCGCGATGCCGTGAGCGCCCAGTTCAGCAGCCTGGAAGGCGCCTCCTCGCTGGCGGAGATCGGCATCACTTTCGACAAGACCGGCGCACTGGTGATCGACAGCACCAAGCTCGACGCCGCGCTCACGGACCCGGCCAAGGATGTGGGCACCCTGTTCGCCGGCAAGGACGCCTTTGCCACCACCCTCAACGCCAAGCTGGACAGTATCCTCGACGCCGATGAAGGGGTACTCGCCGGGCGCACCAAGAGCATCAACAGCACCATCGACTCGCTGACCAAACAGTACGAGGCGCTGGAAGACAAGCTGGTATTGGTGGAAGAGCGTTATCGGCTGCAATACTCCAAGCTGGACACCCTGCTCGCCAGCCTGAGCCAGACCAGTAACTATCTGACCCAGCAGCTTGCAAACCTGCCGACGATCGGTAGCTAAGAGAACGCGGACCCATTCCGATACGGGGAACATACATGTTCGGCACTACCTCCCCCACCAACCGCGCCGCGGCCTATGCCCGCGTCGGCGCCGAAACCGGCGTCGAAGCGGCGTCGCCGCATCAACTGATCCTGATGCTGTACGACGGCGCACTGCTGGCCCTGCGCACCGCCAGCATGGCCATGGAAAGCAACGACATTCCGAAGAAGGGCGCGGCCATCTCCAAGGCCATCGACATCATCGCCAACGGGCTCAAGGTCAGCCTGGACCTGAACAATGGCGGCGAGATTGCTACCCGCCTGGACGCCCTGTACGAATACATGACCGACCGCCTGCTCTACGCCAACCTGCACAACAATCCGGCGGCGGTGGACGAAGTGGCCGGCCTGCTCGCCAGCCTGCGCGAGGCCTGGCAAGGCATCGCCGACCAGGTATCCTGATCGGAGCACTCCCATGCTGACCCCACAGAACGCCGCCCGCCTGCTCACCATCTATGAAGACATGGCCGTTGCCGCGCGGCACAACGACTGGGACCGCCTGGCCGAACTGGAACCGCAGGCGGCGGCCGTGCGCGCGGCCGACGACAGCACTCCACCCGGCGCTGCGGCGCTGCCGGAAGACAGCGCGCGTGCGCTGGCCGCGGTGATCCGGCGCATACAGGTTCTGGACGCCGAAATCCGCAGCCACGCCGAACCCGCCCGCGACGCCGCCCGCAAGCTGCTCTCCGGCGCCGTGCGCGACAACAACGTGCGCAAGGCCTACGGCGCCGTCGGACCGTAACGCCATCACGGCGGCCCGAGGCACTGGAGCGCAGCCATGATTCCCGCTGACCTCGCAGGCCGCCTGCGACTGCTCACCGAAGCGAGCTTCTTCGAGACCGAACCGCCGGTCCCGGGACTGCAGCGTGCCCGCGAGATCCAGGCCCAACTGCCGGACCTGCTGGCGGGGCAGCGCTTCACCGCGGCGCTGCAACGCATGCTGCCGGACGGCACCTTCCAGGCCATCGTCGCCGGCCGCCAGATCACCCTGGCCCTGCAACAATCGGCCAAGGCCGGCGACACGCTGGAACTGGTGGTCACCCACACCACACCGCGGGCGGTGTACGCCCAGTTGGCCGACCCAGCGGCGGCCACCGCCGCAGCCGGCGCCACCAATGCCGCCGCACGTCCCGAACTCAGCCCCACCGGGCGGCTGATCAGCTTCCTGCTCACCGGCCAGCCCGCGGCCGAACCGGCGGCCCTTGCCGGCGGCAAGCCCCTGCTCGCCGCCCCGCCTGCCGGCGGCGCGGTGCTCGCCCCGCTGCTGCGCCAGGCACTGGCCCAGAGCGGCATGTTCTATGAAGCCCAGCAGGCCCGCTGGCTGGCCGGCAAGGTGGATACGGCCGCACTGCAGAACCAGCCCCAGGGCCAATTGCCCCCCCAGGGACAGGCGGCGCCCCAGGCCGGCAGCGCCTCCGCACAGCAGAATGCGCCAGCCACGGCCCAGCAGTCCGCCGCGCCCGGCACGCCGGCGGCGCGGGCAGCGGATGCCGCCGCGGCTGCGGCGGGACAGGCCACCGGCACCGGACGCGCCGGGGGAGCAGAGCGCGCCGCCGCGCCTGCGGCTGCCGGTGAAACGGTCGCCCCCGCCCGCCTCACCGCGATTCCGGAACGCATCCTGCCGGTGGTCCACCAGCAGCTCGATGCGCTCGCCACCCAGCAATACGTCTGGCACGGCCAGGCATGGCCGGGGCAGGCCATCGAATGGCGCATCGAAGACCCCGACGGCGAACGGGAGGGCGACGGCAGCGGCGACGCGCGCGAATGGCATACCTCGCTGCATCTGACCCTGCCGCGCCTGGGCGGGGTGGAAGCGCACCTGTACCTGGGTGCCAGCGGGCTCGCCCTGCGCATGCAGGCCGAGGATGCCAAGGCCGCGCGGGCCCTGCTGGACGGCCGTCCAGCGCTGGAAAGCGCGCTGGAGGCGGTCGGCCTGGCGCTCACCGGCATGGTGGTGGAGGTGCCCGATGGCACCCGATGATCCGGTGCTGCCCAGCCCGCGCGGCGAAGCGGTGGCACTCACCTACACCGCCGGCGACGCCGCTCCGCGCGTGGTCGCCAAGGGCCGCGGGCTGATCGCGCAGGAGATCATCGAACGCGCGCGGGAGGCCGGCGTCTATGTGCACGAATCGCCCGAACTGGTGGCCCTGCTGATGCAGGTGGATCTGGACGAGCGCATTCCGCCGCAACTCTACCTGGCGGTGGCCGAACTGCTGGCCTGGCTGTATCGCATCGAGCAGGGCGACATGGGCGCACCGCCCCCGTCCAGACTGACGCTGCCCGAGCTACCGGCGACGGGCGGGCCACAGGGCGTGCGATGAGCAGTGTAACGGCCCGATTATCCGGTTCGCTTACCCGGGACGGGACCGAAGGCAATGCTATAGAATCCGCCCCTGCCCCATCGCGCATGGCCATCTGCCGGAACGCTGCATGACAATCGAGAACCACAACCGGGTCGAACTGCTCCGGTCCGACGACTTCGCCCAGTACCTGCTGCACGAACCCCGGCAGATCAAGCAGATACTGCGCGCGCTGGTGGACAACCGCGCTCTGATCACCACCTACCTCCCCTCCGGCAACCAGTCCTTCCTCACCGCCATGCTGGCGCTGATCGACGACGAAGAACGGCTGGTGTTCGACGCCAGCAAGGAAGGGGCGGTCAATCGCCGCGTCGCGGAGGCCGAGGAACTCATCTGTGCCACGCAAGTGGATGGCATCAAGATCCAGTTCCCCCTCGACGACATCCAGGAAGTCACCTTCGAGGGCCGCGACGCCTTCCTCGCCGCGCGCCCCGACCGCCTGCTGCGCCTGCAGCGGCGCGAGTTCTACCGCCTCGTCGCGCCCATCACCCACGCCCTCAACTGCGTCATTCCCCTGGCGCAGAAGGACGGCCCGCCCCGCCGCCTCGAAGTGCGCGTGCTGGACATTTCCGGCGGCGGGCTGGCCATCGCGGTGCCGGCGGACGAGGACGTCTTCAGCCCGGGCCGGGAATTCGGCGATTGCCGCATCACCCTGCCCGACTTCGGCGCCATCACCGTGCGCATCAAGGTGCGCAACCTGTTCCGCGTCACCAACCGCAACGGCGTCGAAGTCCTGCGCGCCGGCTGCCAGTTCGTGGACCTCCCCGCCAGCGCCAACAACCTGATCCAGCGCTACATCTTCAAGGTGGAACGGGACCGCAGCGCGCGGGAACGCGGGATGTGAGGGGGACGGCGGCTCCCGGATTTGCCTTGGGCAAAGGCTTCACTACAATACATGTACACGTATTCGTTAACGGATACTGCAATGAACATTCGTGCCCATGATGTCGTTCCCATCAGCGAAGCCCGCGCCCGCCTCACCGAGCTTGCCGAAGAAGTGGTCGGAGCCGGGGCCGAAAAGGTGCTTACCAAGAACGGCGCGAGCTTCGTGGCCCTTGTAGACGCCCGCAAGCTCGACTACTACCACGCGCTCGAAGCGGAGCACGCGGCGCTCGTGCTGCTCGACGAAGCGGAAACCGGCCTGCGGCAAGTGCTCTCCGGCGAGCGAATATCGGCCGCAGCCCTCATGGAGACGCTGGGCCAAGCTGACGAATGACCCTGCCGCAGCGGGCAAGGGTCGAGGCGGCGCCGAACTTCCTCGCCAACCTGGATGACGCCCGGCGTTTTCTCCGTGATCAGGACGAGACGACCGCCCAGGCACGATTCGGCAAGCTGCGTGGAGATCTCCGTGAAATGGTTGCCGTGCTCGCCTGGACACCGGCCGGCGGCCGGCCCGCTCGCTTCCTGTCCGCGCGTTCGGCGCAAGCCCGCCTGCGAGCAGCGCGCATTCAGGCACTGGCTGCCGAAGCAGGACTGCCATATCTGCGCGAATACGTGATCGGCCGGTACATCGTGCTCTATGCCCACTCGGCAACCGAAGTCGTGTTGCTGGCGCTCAAGCACGAGCGGCAACTGGGCTACTCCGTCACGTAACGAGACTTTCAGCCCGGCCATGCAAAACGCCGCCCGAAGGCGGCGTTGCATGGCCGTACGGCGACTGCCGCATCAGACCGGCATGTTCATGATGTCCTGATACGCGGTGACCAGCCGGTTGCGCACCTGGACCATCTGCTGGAAGGACAGGCTGGCCTTCTGCAGGTCCACCATCACTTCCTGCAGGTTCACGTTGGGATCGCCGGCCGAGAAGTTCTCCGCCATGGCGCGCGCTTCCTTCTGCGCACTGCTCACGTCCACCAGGGCGTTCTGCAGCACCTGGGCGAAGTCCACGCCCTCCGCACCCTGCGCTGCGCCGCCCGCGGCCGGCTTTCCGGCGGCGGTTTGCGACACCGAGCGCAGTTCGTTCAGTACTTGGTCGATTCCGCGGCTATCCATCATCTTCCCCCGGCTCGCGGGTTTGCTTGGTCCTCAGTCTAGCAGAGCAACCGCCATGCCACCACCACGGATGGCACGCGGACAGCCCTGCCGCCGACGATGCAGCGCCGGCGCACTCACCGGATAAGTAGCAAGATACGGGCCGATCCACCGGGCCGACTCAGACCTCGTAGCCTTCGTCCCGGTACTGCTGCAGCTTGTAGCGCAGGGTACGTTCGGAAATCCCAAGCTTTTCAACGGTTTTCTTGCGCGAGCCGCCGAACTCGCGCAACGTTGAGAGGATGTGCTCCCGCTCCAGGTCCTTCATGTTGGCTGGCCGCGCGGACGGCGCGGCGGCGACGGGCGGCAAGGGAGCGGCAATATTTGCCGCTGCGGCACTCGCCCACTGGACGGCGGGGGGCGCTTGCCAGGCCGGCGCGGCCGATGCGGGCTGCGCCGGCGCCGGCATCGACACTGCCGCCTCCCCGCTCCAGTGGGGCAGGCACAGGCGCACGGTCTCGGGCAGCACGCTGTCGCCGGTGGTCAGGATCAGCACGCGGTGCATGGTGTTTTCCAGTTCGCGCACGTTGCCCGGCCAGTGGTAGGCCTGCAGCAACGCTTCGGCCGCGGGCGAGATGTGGGCCTGGCGCTTGAGGCGTTCCCCGTGGCGGGCGAGGAAGTGGCGGGCGAGCGGCAGCACGTCGCCGGGGCGCTCGCGCAGGGCGGGAATGGCGAGCGGGAAGACGTTGAGACGGTAGTACAGGTCCTCGCGGAAGCGCCCGGCGGCGATCTCGCGCAGCATGTCCCGGTTGCTGGTGGCGAGCACGCGGATGTCGAGTTCCACCGGTTTCTTGCCGCCCACCCGCTCCACTTCCCGCTCCTGCAGCACGCGCAGCAGCTTGGCCTGCAGGCCCAGGGGCATCTCGGAGATTTCGTCGAGCAGGATGGTGCCGTCCTGGGCCTGCTCGAACTTGCCCGGCTGGGCGCTCTGGGCGCCGGTGAAGGCGCCCTTTTCGTAGCCGAACAGGGTGGCTTCCAGCAGGTTCTCGGGAATGGCCGCACAGTTGATGGCGACGAAGGGCCCGCGCGCGCGCTCCGAATGGTGGTGGATGTAGCGCGCGAACACTTCCTTGCCGGTGCCGGATTCACCGGTGAGCAGCACGGTGGCGTCGGTTTCCGCGACCCGCGCGGCGAGCGCGAGCAGGTTGCGGGTGTGGGGGTCCTCGGCCACGGTGTCGTCGGCCGAGGGCGGCACCGCGGCGTAGCGGCGCACGTGTTCGAGCAGCACGTCGGGCTCGAAGGGCTTCATCAGGAAGTCGCAGGCGCCGCCGCGCATGGCCGCCACCGCCTTGTCCACGTCGCCGTAGGCGGTCATCAGCAGCACCGGCAACTGCGGCTGGCGGCTGCGCACCTCACCCAGCACCTGCAGGCCGTCCATGGGCTGCATGCGCAGGTCGGTGACCACCAGATTGAAGCTTTGCCGCTCCAGCTCGGCCAGCGCCGCCGGGCCGCCATCCACGCCGGTGACGCCGTGGCCGGCCATCTCCAGCGTGAGGCAGACCGCGTCGCGCAGGGCTTCGTCGTCCTCGACGACCAGGATGTTGAGTTGTTCGATCATGATTCGGCCTTGCCGTCGGTGTCGTTGCCTGCGTCACCGGCGGGCAGCGGGACGCTGAGCGTGAAGGTGGAGCCCTTGCCGGGCGCGGATTCCAGCGCGATCTCGCCGCCGTGGGCACGGGCCACGCCGCGGGCGATGGCGAGCCCGAGGCCCGTGCCTTCGGCGCGGGTGGTAAAGAAGGGGTCGAACAGGCGCTCCTGCACCGCCGGCTCTATGCCGCGGCCGGTGTCGCGCACGGCGAACGCCACCTCGTCACCCGCCTGGCGCACGTGGCATTCGACCCGCCCGCCGGCTTCGGTGTGCTGGATGGCGTTTTCCAGCAGGTTGGTGAGCGCGCCGGCCAGCGCCTTGCGGTCGCCGTAAAGCTGCAGTTCGCCGCAGTCGCACTGGCTGGTGAATTCGACCTGGCGTGCGCGCGCCACCGGTTCCAGGGTGTGGGCGAGTTCGGCGGCCAGTTCGCACACGCCGAAATACTGCCGCCCCAGGCTGTCGCCGCGGGCGAACAGCAGCATGTCGCGGATCAGGCGTTCCAGGTAGCGCAGGCGCTCGATGGCCCGGTCGGCCACCCTGGTGCGCTCGGCGGGGCCCAGTTCGGGCTGGCGCAGGTTGCCGGTATACAGGAGCGCCGCGGCCAGCGGCGTGCGCAACTGGTGGGCGAGGCCGGCCACCATCTCGCCCATGGCCGCGAGGCGCTCGTTGCGCTCCGCGGTGAGGCGCATGCGGTGGGTCTCGGTGATGTCGTGCAGCAGCAGGATGCGCTCCTCACCGGACTCCAGCGCGGTTTCCGACACCGACAGGCGGCGCGGGCCGTCGGCCAGTTCGATGTTCAGTTCGCCGGGCGTCTCGGTGGCCTGCAGCGCGGCGGCCACCTCCACCCACCTGCGCCCGGTGATGCCGGTGCCGAACAGGATCTCTGCGGCGCGGTTGACCTGCACCAGCGTGCCGGCCCGGTCCAGCACCACCACGCCCGCCGGCAGAGCGCCCATGAGCACGGTCAGGCGTTCGGTGAGTTGCTCGACCCGCCCCTGCAGCCCGTTGTAGGCTTGGGAGAGCTCTTCCGAGGCGCGGCTGAACAGTTGGAAGGCTTCGGCCAGTTGCGCGGCATCCAGCCGCGGCGCGGCGCCCGCACTCGCCGGGGACGGCGCGGGATCGGCTGCGGAGTGCGGCTGGGTGGGCATCGACGGGGCTCCCGGACAGTTTTCCACGGCTGGCAGTCTAGCCGCCGCGGGGTGTATGGTAACCGGCAAACAGGCGGCAAAAAATGCCGCTTTTCCCGGCATCGGATTTGCGCGTGCGGGCAGACAATGCCGCCATCCGTCAAAGGGACCGCAACAGGAATCCAGCATGGCCACTGCAGACACCACCGCCGATGCCGCCGCGGGCGCCTCGCAGGCACCGGGCTCGCCGCTTCAGCAGGTCATCCAGAACATCAAGGCCCTCGACCAGCGCCAGAAGCTGGCCGCGGGGGCGCTCCTCGCCCTGCTCGTGGCGCTGGTGATCGGGGCGCTGCTGTGGAACCGGGAGCCGGCCTATTCCACGCTGTTCGCCAATTTCGACGAGCGCGACGGCGGCGACATCGTGGCCGCGCTGCAGCAGCAGAACGTGCCCTACCGCCTCTCGCCCACCGGCAACGCGATCCTGGTGCCTACCGCCCAGGTCCACGAGGTACGCCTGCGCCTGGCCGCCGCCGGGCTGCCCAAGGGCGGGCAGGTCGGCTTCGAGATCATGGAAACGCAGAAGCTGGGCGTTTCCCAGTTCCACGAACAGGTCAATTACCAGCGCGCCCTCGAAGGCGAGTTGTCGCGCACCATCCAGTCCGTCGCCTCGGTGGCCAGTGCGCGCGTGCATCTGGCCATGCCCAAGCAGACCGCCTTCCTGCGCGACGACCAGAAGCCGACCGCCTCGGTCATGGTCAACATGCGCCCCGGCCGGGTGCTGGACAGCGCGCAGATCGCCGGCATCGTGCACCTGGTGTCGTCCAGCGTGCCACGCATGGTCGAATCCGGCGTGAGCATCGTGGACCAGAACGGCACCCTGCTCACCCGCCGGCCCGACGACGACGGCCGGCGCGGGCTGGACCCCAAGCAACTGCGCTACATCGAGGAAGTGGAGGCGGGCTACATCCGCCGCATCGAGAACATCCTGACGCCCATGCTGGGCTCCGCCAACTTCAGCGTACAGGCCACCGCCGACATCGACTTCAACGAAGTCGAGCAGACCGCGGAAACCTACAAGCCCAACCCGGCGCCCGAACAGGCCATCCGCAGCCAGCAGATCAACGAATCCCAGGAGCGCGAAGGCGGCCCCCAGGGCGTGCCCGGCGCCCTCACCAACCAGCCGCCGGTGCCGGCGACCGCACCCATCACCGCACCGCCGGTCGACGGCGGCACCGGCGACAACGGGGTGACGCAGAAGACCCGTTCCGCCGTCATCAACTACGAGGTGGACCGCACCATCCAGCACGTGCGCCAGTCCCTCGGCCAGGTCAAGCGCCTGTCCGTGGCGGTGGTGGTCAACCACCGCAGCGAGACCGACGCCGACGGCAAGCGTGTGAACGTGCCGCTCACCGAGCAGGAGGTGGCGCAGATCACCCGCCTGGTACGGGAAGCGATGGGCTTCAATGCCGCCCGCGGCGACAGCCTGAACGTGGCCGCCAGTTCCTTCGTCACGCCCGAAGCGGCCCCGGTGCCGCCGTGGAAGGAACCGGAAGTGGTCGAGATGGGCAAGGAAGGCCTGCGTTATCTCTTCATCCTGCTGGCGGTGCTGATCGCCTACTTCGCCATCGTCCGCCCGCTGCTGCGCGTGGTGATGCCGCCCAAGCCGGAAGCCGAGGACGAAGAGGAAGGCGAAGAGGAAGACGCCGAGGTGAGCCTGTCCGCCGCGGCGCTGGCCGGTGAAACCTACGAACAGCGCCTCGAACGGGCGCGCGAACTGGCGCGCGACGAACCGAAGCTGGTCGCCGATCTGCTCAAGCACTGGCTGGGCGTGAACGAGGAGGGCCGCAAATGAACACGACGCCCGAACAAGGCCTGGAAAAGGCCGCCCTGCTGCTGCTGACGCTGGGTCCGGACGAGGCGGCCGAGGTGCTCAAGCACATCGGCCCGCGGGAAGTGCAGAAGCTCGGCATGAGGATGGCCACCCTGCCGCCCCAGCCCCGCAGCCGCGTGGAAGAACTGCTGGACGAACTGGAAGACCACGCGCGCAAGGGCGCGGCCATCCACGCCGACGAGGAGCAGATCCGCGAGATGCTCACCAAGGCCCTCGGCGACGAGCGCGCGGCGCATCTGCTGTCGCGCATGCTGAGCGGCTCGGACACCGCCGGCATCGAGAGCCTGAAGTGGATGGACGCACCCACCGCGGCCGACCTGATCAAGAACGAACACCCGCAGATCATCGCCACCATCCTGGTGCACCTGGAGTTCGACCAGGCCGGCGAAATCCTCAAGTATTTCCCGGAACGCCTGCGCAACGACGTGGTGCTGCGCATCGCCACGCTGGACGGCGTGCAGCCGCAGGCCCTCAAGGAACTCAACGACGCCCTCACGCGCATGCTGTCGGGCGCCTCGTCGGTGAAGAAGGCCGCCATGGGCGGCGTGCGCCACGCGGCGGAGATCCTCAACTACGTGGGCACCGCCGCGGAGACCGCGGTCATCGACAACGTGCGCGAATACGATCCGGACCTGGCGCAGAAGATCCTCGACGAGATGTTCGTGTTCGAGAACCTGATGGACATCGACGACCGCGGCATCCAGACCATCCTGCGCGAGGTGCAGTCCGATTCCCTCATCGTCGCCCTCAAGGGCGCCGCGCCCGAACTGCGCGAGAAGATCTTCAAGAACATGTCCAGCCGCGCCGCCGACATGCTGCGCGAGGATCTGGAGGCCAAGGGCCCGGTGCGCCTGTCCGAGGTGGAGGCCGAACAGAAGGAAATCCTCAAGATCGTCCGCCGCCTGGCGGAGGAAGGCCAGATCATGCTCGGCGCCAAGGGAGGCGAAGATGCCTTCGTCTGAGCCTGAACGGAGCGTGCGATGAGCATCTCGCGCCACCAGGCGGTGGGCGCCTACCGGCGCTGGGAGCCGCCCTCCTTCGACGAGCGGGCCGAGACGCCGGCGGTGGAAGCGCCGGCCGCCGACCCCGAACCGGACACCCCGCCCGCCGAAGCCGAAAGCCTGCTGCCGCCCGGCATCAAGCTGCCCACCGCCGAGGACATCGAGCGCCTGCAGGAGGCCGCGCGTGCCGAAGCCCATGCCGAGGGCCATGCGGAAGGCCGTGCTGCGGGCCATGCGGAAGGCCGTACCGAAGGCTATGCGGCCGGCCTGGAAGAAGGCCGCAAGGCCGGCTACGACGAAGGCCGCGCCCAGGCACAGGCCGAGGCCGAACGCTTCGCCGGCCTGGTGGGCGAACTGGATGCGGCCTTCGCCACGCTGGACCAGGGCGTGGCCGAGGAACTGATGGGCCTCGCCCTGGCGCTGACCCGCAAGATGGTGCGCGAAACCTTCGCCAGCCGCCCGGAGTCCGTCATCGACACCCTGCGCGCGGCGCTGCAGGAACTGCCGCAGAACGACACCCGCATCCGCCTGCACCCGGACGATGCCGCCCTGGTGCGCGACTACCTGGGCGACCAACTCGCCCACGGCGGGCACCGCCTGCTGGAGGACGACACGGTGACGCGCGGCGGCTGCTTGGTGGAAGCCGGCGGCACGCAGATAGACGCCACCGTCGAGACGCGCTGGCGGCGCATCGTCGAAAGCCTCGGGCGCAGCGAAACCCGGTGGGAAGACCCGGCATGAGCGTCCGGCTGGCCGACACCTGGCGGACCTATCTCGCGGCCAACCGCGCCATGGCCGACGACGCCCGCCCCTTCGAACTCTCCGGCCGCCTCACGCGCATCAACGGGCTGGTCATGGAAGCCGCGGGGCTCAAGCTGCCCCTCGGTTCCGGCTGCCGCATCATGGTGCCCGGCGGCGGCTCGGTGGAAGCCGAGGTGGTCGGCTTCCACGGCGAGAAGCTCTACATGATGCCCACCGAAGACGTCTTCGGGCTCGCCCCCGGCGCCCAGGTGCTGCCGCTGGAACACCCGCCCAACCGCCTCCAGCCCGGCCAGAATGCGCCCCACAACCGCCGCGCGGCGGACCGCGCCAAGCACCTGCCGGTGGGCGACGGACTGCTCGGCCGCGTCGTGGACGGCGCCGGCCGCCCCCTCGACAGCCTCGGCCCGCTGCACACCGCCCTCACCCGCTCCCTGCAGAGCCGCCCCTTCAACCCCCTGTCGCGCGCGCCCATCGCCGCGCCGCTGGACGTGGGCATCCGCGCCATCAACAGCCTGCTCACCGTCGGCCGCGGCCAGCGCCTGGGCCTGTTCGCCGGCTCGGGCGTGGGCAAGTCGGTGCTGATCGGCATGATGGCGCGCTACACCTCGGCGGACGTCATCGTCGTCGGCCTGATCGGCGAACGGGGCCGGGAGGTCAAGGAATTCATCGAGCACAGCCTGGGCCCGGAGGGCCTGGCCCGCTCCGTGGTGGTGGCGGCGCCGGCCGACACCAGCCCGCTGATGCGCCTGCAGGGCGCGGCCTACGCCACGACGATCGCCGAGCACTTCCGCGACCAGGGCAAGCAGGTGCTGCTGATCATGGATTCCCTGACCCGCTACGCCATGGCCCAGCGCGAGATCGCGCTCGCCATCGGCGAGCCGCCGGTCACGCGCGGCTACCCGCCCAGCGTGTTCGCGCGCCTGCCGGCACTGGTGGAGCGCGCCGGCAACGGCCCGGACGGCGGCGGCTCCATCACTGCCTTCTACACCGTGCTGGCCGAAGGCGACGACCAGCAGGACCCCATCGCCGACTCGGCGCGTGCCATCCTCGACGGCCACTTCGTGCTCTCCCGCGCGCTCGCGGACCAAGGCCACTACCCCGCCATCGACATCGAGCAGTCCATCTCCCGCGCCATGCACACCCTGGTGGGCGACGAACATTTCGATCTGGTGCGCCGCTTCAAGCAGCTCTTCTCCCGCTACCAGCGCTCCCGCGACCTGATCGCGGTGGGCGCCTACCAGCCCGGCTCGGACCCGCTGCTCGACACGGCGGTCGCGCTTTACCCTAAACTTGAGGCATTTCTGCAGCAGCGCATCGACGAACGCGAAAACTACGACGATGCGGTCGCCCGGCTGTACCAGTTGTTCGCCCAGCCGGCCTGATCCGCCGCCCCGTCCCAAGGAGTCCTGATTGAGCAAGCCCTCGCCTCTGCAGCCGCTGGCCGACCTGATGCAGACGCGCATGGACGACGCGGCGCGACGCCTGGGCGAGCTGATCGCCTCCGAGACCGAGGGCCGGCGCAAGCTGGAGATGCTGCAGGAGTACCGCGCCGAATATCACCAGCGCTTTCTCGAGGCGGCCGCCAACGGCATCGGTCCGGACGCCTGGCGCAACTACAGCGCCTTCCTGGGCAAGATCGACGAGGCCATCGCCGCGCAGCGCGGCGCGGTGGAACTGTCGCGCCAGCGCACCGTGCAGGGCCAGCAGGTATGGATCGGCCATCGCAACAAGGCCAAGGCCATCGACACCCTCACCCAGCGCCAGCACGCCGCGGAGCAACGCAAGGAAGCACGCCGCGAGCAGCGCCTGACCGACGAGCACGCCGCCCGCCGCTTCCACGGCCCGCGCGAGGAATAGGACCCGCCGGGGACTGGCATGCCGCTTGCTGATGATCTGGCGCACAAGCCAGAGAGGTAAGCCAACATGTCGTCACTGATCTCCGCCCAATCCCAGCTCAACGCCAGTTCGCAGACCGGGTTGCCGCCCTTCATGGCGCAAACGGCGCGCGACGGCCAGAGGGGCGACGACTTTTCGCACACGCTGCAGGGCCGCCTCGATGCGCCGCGCGAGCGCAGCTCCGAACGGGCGCCGGAACGCCCCGCCGAAGCGGGCGCGCAGCGAGAACCCGCCAGGACTCAACAGAACCGCCCGCCCCAAGCCGATCGCCAGGCAGAACGGGGCAAGGCGCACGATTCCGCGCGCAGCGAACCCACCGACGACACGGCCGAGGCAGCCTCCGAGCAGGCCGCCGCGGACACCGCGGAAGCGGATGCTGCGGCAAGCGCCGCCCAGACCGCCACGTCGGCAGCCGGCGGTGAACAGGCGGCAGAGTCCGCCACCGCCGCTGCCGCCTTGCCGGCAGCCCTTGCCGCCCTGCTGCCGGGCGCTGCCGACGAAACGGCCGCGACCGGCGAAACCGCCAAGGCCGAGCCGTCGCCCGTCCTGCCGTCCGGCGGCAAGGCCCGCCGCGCACCCGTCTCTGCGGATGACAGCAAGGGCAAAGCGCTGCAGAATGCGCTCCCCGACAAGGGTGCCGCCGCCGAGCGGGCTGCGGACGCGAGCCCGGCCAAGATCGCTTCCCTCACCGCCGAGCTTCAGTCCCGCGGCAGTGCTGCCGTTACTGCATTCACGGAGAGCCCGGCCAAGGCCATGCGGGCCCTGCAGGGCGAGCCGCCCACGGCGCTGCACAGCGTGTTCGCGCCGCGTGGGGCCAATCCGCTGCAGCCCGGGCCGCAGCTCCAGGTGGCGACGCCGGTGGGGCAGAACGGCTGGACCGAGGACGTGGGCTCGAAGCTGGTGTGGATGACGAACCGGGGCGAGTCCAAGGCCGAACTGGTGATCACGCCGCCCAACCTGGGCAAGGTGGAGGTGTCGATCAACATGAACGGCGAGCAGGCGAGCGCGCATTTCGTCGCCCACACACGGGAAGCCCGGGAGGCGCTGGAACAGGCGCTGCCGCGGCTGCGCGAGCTGATGCAGCAGGCCGGCGTGCAACTGGGCCAGACCAGCGTCAGCACCTCGGGCGAGCAGGGCGCGCAGCAGGATGAAGGCACGACCCGAGGCCGGCACGGGCGCGGCGGCGTCGGCGGGCTAGACGGGGCGGGCGGTACGGCCGCCGGCAGCAGTGGTGTATGGACGAAGCAGGGCCAGGGACTGGTGGACATCTTCGCCTGAAGCACGGAAATTGGGGCTGCTCTGCCCCACTTATCCACGCTTCGCGGTCGACGCCCCTGACCGATAATCGGAACGTGGAAAAAGGAGAATGGCATGGCCAAGGCGCCGGCGAAACCGGAAGTGGCGGCAACTGAAGCCCCCCCACCCAAGAAGAGCAAGCTGCTGATCGTGGTGCTGCTGATCGTGGTGCTGCTGTTCCTGGCCGCGGCGGCATTGGTCGGCGTGCTGCTGCTCGCCAAGAGCAAGGGCGGCGGCAATGCCGAATCCGCCGCCGCAAGCGGGGCGCCCGCCGTGCACAAGATCGACCTGTCCAAGCCTCCGGTGTTCGTGCAGCTCGAAACCTTCACCGTCAACCTCGCCCGCGAGGAGGGCGACCACTACCTGCAGACGGTGATCGTGCTGCGCGTGGCGGACGCCACCGTGGGTTCCCAGGTCAGCGGCTTCATGCCCGAGATCCGCCATCGCATCAACCTGCTGCTGTCCAGCAAGACGCCGTCCGAAGTGGCTACGATAGAGGGGCGCGAACAACTCGCGCGCGAAATCCTTGCCCAGGTCAACAGCGCGCTCGGCTTCAACCCGCCGCCCGGTGCGGTGCCGGGCATGGTGCCCGCCGCGCCGGTGCAGGGCGTGCTGTTCAACTCGTTCATCATCCAGTAACGGGACAGACCACCATGTCCGCGGACTTTCTCTCCCAGGATGAAGTTGACGCCCTGCTGCGGGGCGTCAGCGGAGAGTCCGACGAACCCGAGGCCGACGAAAGCGAGGCCGCCGGCGGCGTCAAGCCGTACAACCTGGCTACCCAGGAGCGCATCGTGCGTGGGCGCATGCCCACCATGGAGCTCATCAACGAGCGCTTCGCCCGCTATCTGCGCATCGGCCTGTTCAACTACATGCACCGCAACACCGAGGTGTCGGTGGGGCCGATCAAGGTGCAGAAGTACGGCGAATTCGTGCGCAACCTGGTGGTGCCCACCAACCTCAACCTGATCACCGCCAAGCCCCTGCGCGGCACCGGCCTGGTGGTGTTCGACCCCAATCTGGTGTTCCTGGTGGTGGACAACATGTTCGGCGGCGACGGCCGCTTCCACACCCGGGTCGAGGGGCGCGACTTCACCCCCACCGAGCAGCGCATCATCCAGGGCATGCTCGACGTGGTGTTCGCCGAATACGGCAAGGCCTGGGCGCCGGTGTTCCACATCGAGATGGAATACGTGCGCTCGGAGATGAATTCCCAGTTCGCCAACATCGCCACGCCGTCGGAGATCGTCGTGTCCACCAGCTTCTCGCTGGAGATGAGTGGCGCGCAGGCGGAGATGCACATCTGCTTCCCCTACTCCATGGTCGAGCCGATCCGCGAGATGCTCTACTCGACCATGCAGAGCGATCATCTCACCCAGGACAAGCGCTGGATCAACCTGTTGTCCCGCCAGTTGCAGACCGCAGAGGTGGAACTGGTGTGCAACCTGGGCCAGTCGCGCGTAACCCTGCGCGACATCGTGAACATGCGCGTGGGCGACGTGATCCCGCTCAACGTGTCCGATCTGGTGCAGATCGAGGCGGACGGCGTGCCGGTGCTGGAAGGGCACTACGGCGTGTTGAACGGCCAGTACGCGATCAAGGTGGAACGCTTCCTCGCCCCAGACGAAGCCGAATCCACGCCGATACCGGGAGCCCAAAATGGCTGAGAACCAAACCGAAGACGACCAAATCACCGAAGACGACTGGGCCGCCGCGATGATGGAGCAGGCCGCGTCCGAATCCGGCAGCGCCGACGCCGAAGCCGCCCAGGTGGCGGCCGACCTCGCCGCCGCCGCGGCCGAGGGCGAATCGCCCTACCAGGCCAAGCCGGCGAGCCATTTGTTCCCCGATTTCGGCACCCCCGGCGCGCGCAGCGGGACCATGAACGATTTCGACATGATCCTGGACATTCCCGTGCAGATCACCGTCGAACTCGGCCGCACCAAGCTGTCCATCCGCAACCTGCTGCAGCTCGCCCACGGCTCGGTGGTGGAACTCGACGGACTGGCCGGCGAACCCATGGACGTGCTGGTCAACGGCACGCTGATCGCCCAGGGCGAAGTGGTGGTGGTGAACGACAAGTTCGGCATTCGCCTCACGGACATCATCACCCCCGCGGAACGCATGCGGAAGATCCGCAGCTAGACGACCGGTTCCGCAGCTTGCGCCGCAAGACGCAAGCTGCGGCGAAGCGCCGGCCTACGACAAAGGGCCGAATAACCCCGCTTTTCCCCACCTGTTCCGGCCGCGTGCATGCGCGGCCGGCGCTTATCCTTGGGCCATCGTCCGTAAGCCGAGCCCAGTGCGATGCGCCTCGCCCCCGCCCTCCTGTTCCCCCTCGCCGCGCCGGTCCTGGCGCAGGTCGAAAGCCCCGTGCCGGATGCCGGCACCAGCCTGGTCCAGATGCTGTTCGGGCTCGTCGTCGTCATCGCCATCCTGCTCGCCACCCTGTGGGCCCTCAAGCGCCTGTCCGGGCCGCGGGGCGCGGTGGGCCAGTTGCGGGTGCTCGGCGCCACGTCGGTCGGCCCGCGGGAGCGGGTGGTGCTGGTGGAACTGGGCAAGAAAGTGCTGGTGCTGGGCGTGGGCCAGGGCAACGTGCGCACGCTGCACGTCATGGAGGCCGACGAACTGCCCGCCGCACCGTCCGCTTCCGAAGGCCGCCCCGACTTCTCCGCCTGGCTCAGGCAATCCGTCGAACGCCGCCGGTCATGAGCACCACCTTGCGTCCTCTCCACCTGCTTGCCGGCCTGCTGCTGGCCGCCGGCCCCCTGGCCGCGCTCGCCCAGGCGATGCCGGCCATCACCGCCGCACCGGCCCCCGGCGGCGGCACCAGCTACAGCCTGAGCGTGCAGACGCTGCTGCTGCTCACCTCCCTGTCCTTCATTCCCGCCGTCGTGCTGATGATGACGAGCTTCACCCGCATCATCATCGTGCTCTCGCTGCTGCGCACGGCCCTGGGCACGCAGACCTCGCCACCCAACCAGGTGCTGCTCGGCCTGGCCCTGTTCCTGAGCTTCTTCATCATGTCGCCGGTGGCCGAGAAGGTATACGTGGAGGCCTACCAGCCCATGGCCGAAGGGCAGATCGGCTTCGACACGGCGCTGGAACGCGCCGCCGTGCCCATGAAGACCTTCATGCTCGCCCAGGTGCGGGAGCCGGACCTGTCGCTGTTCGCCCAGCTGGCCAAGGTGCCGCCGGTGGACAAGGCCGAGGACCTGCCCATGCGCGTGGTGGTGCCGGCTTTCGTCACCTCGGAGCTGAAGACCGCGTTCCAGATCGGCTTCATCATCTTCATCCCCTTCATCATCATCGACATGGTGGTGGCCTCGGTGCTGATGTCCATGGGCATGATGATGATGAGCCCGGTCATCGTCTCGCTGCCGTTCAAGATCATGCTGTTCGTGCTGGTGGACGGCTGGACGCTGCTGGTCGGCTCGCTGGTGCGCAGCTTCGCGCTTTAGGAACGGAACGCCGCCATGACCCCCACCGCCGTCATCGATCTGGGCCGCCAGGCCGTGGAAGTGGCGCTGATGATCTCCGCGCCGCTGCTGCTCGCCGCGATGGTCACCGGCCTGCTGATCAGCATCTTCCAGGCCGCCACGCAGATCAACGAGATGACCCTGTCCTTCGTGCCCAAGGTGGTGGTGATGTTCGTCACCCTGGTGGTGGCCGGCCCCTGGCTGCTCACCAAGCTCACCGACTTCATGCGCCGGCTGTTCGAGTCCATCCCCGGCATGATCGGTTAGCGGCCCGTCATGCTCAGCTTCACCTACGACCAGATCGCCACCTGGTTCGCGGGCCTGATGTACCCGCTGGCCCGCCTGCTGGGCATGTTCGCCAGCGCGCCGGTGTTCTCCAACCGCGCCGTACCCGCCCGCCTCAAGCTCGCCATCGGCCTGGGCATCACCATGGCCGTGGTCGCCGCCCTGCCCCCCCAGCCGTCCATCGACCCCGGCTCCTACATGGGCCTGCTGGTGCTGTTCTGGCAGATGGCCATCGGCGTGGCCATCGGCTTCATGATGCGCCTGGTGTTCGCCGCGGTGGACATGGCCGGTTCGCTGGTGGGCATGCAGATGGGCCTGTCCTTCGCCGTGTTCTTCAGCCCCACCACCGGCGGCCAGACGGCCGTGCTGTCGGAATTCCTCGGCCTCGTCGCCACCCTGCTCTTCCTCGCCATCAACGGCCACCTGCTGATGGTGGACCTGCTGGTGCGCAGCTTCGAATGGCTGCCCATCTCCACCACGCCGCTGGCCGCCGGCGGATGGCGCTACATCGTCCAGTACGGCAGCATGGTGTTCGCCATCGGCCTGCTGCTGTCGCTGCCCATGCTGACCGCGCTGCTGGTCACCAACATCGCCCTGGGCATCCTGACCCGCGCGGCGCCGCAACTGAACCTGTTCGCCATCGGTTTCCCCATTTCCCTGGCCATGGGCATCATCGTGCTGATGCTGGGGATGAACTACCTGGGCCCGGTCATCCTGAGTTTCTTCGAGCGCGGCTTCGGCGCCATCGACGCCATGCTGCAGGCGCTGGTGCAGGTTTAGGCCGTTCCAGGGGGGCGCGGGCTGTGGTCCTGGCCAAAGAATCCTCTCTTGCTCCGGCGCATAGACTGTATAAAATTACATATATCAACAACTTCCCATTGTTACACTGTTAGTGCATAGTTCGTGCTGCGTCATTATGGGGATGCAGGATGGAGCAGACTAACTTCACTTGCCGTGTCGATGCCGACCTGAAGCAAGCCTTCCTTCGGGCGGCCAAGGCAAACGACCGGCCGGCTTCGGTGCTGATTCGCGATTTCATGCGGGAGTACGTTCAGCGGTCGATGCAGGGGCAGCAAGCCAGCCTGCCCTTCGAGCGACTGGCATCCGGCCAGCAGGGACTGCGTGCCGAGTGAGGCGGCGCATCCAGGCGCGATGAACTCGGAGTAATGAAGGCGGCAGGCCAGTCGGCGGCAACCGACGGACCTGCCTGACCATGACCCGCCTTTCGAGGAGGCGAAACAATGGCTGCGAACACTTTACATGACGAACGAGCGGGAAGCGGATCTGGACAACGATGCCGAGACCGAGGAGCGGGAAGCCGATACGGCACCATCCGAAGCGGGCCAGGATCTGCTGAAACTGCATGGCGGCAAACGGTTTTCGACCATCCTCGCGGACCCGCCGTGGCAATTCCAGAACCGGACGGGGAAGGTTGCGCCGGAGCACCGCCGCCTGTCCCGCTACGGCACGATGAACCTGGCTGAAATCATGGCCCTGCCGGTCGAGGAACTGGCGGCCGACACGGCGCACCTGTATCTGTGGGTGCCCAACGCCCTGCTGCCCGAAGGCATCAAGGTGCTGGAAGCCTGGGGCTTCACTTACAAGAGCAACCTGGTCTGGCACAAGGTCCGCAAGGACGGTGGCCCCGATGGCCGCGGAGTCGGTTTCTACTTCCGAAATGTCACAGAGCTGGTGCTGTTCGGCGTGCGCGGCAAGAACGCCCGCACGCTGCAACCCGGACGCACGCAGGTCAATTACCTGGCGACCCGCAAGCGCGAGCACTCGCGCAAGCCGGACGAGTTTTACGACATCGTGGAGTCGTGCAGTCCGGGGCCTTACCTGGAACTGTTCGCGCGCGGTCCGCGCGAAGGGTGGTCGGTGTGGGGCAATCAGTCCGAGGACTACTACCCGGACTGGCCCACGTACTCCAACCACTCCCAGGCCGAGAACCGCGAGAGTTCGAGCGGCGGACAACTATCGATCGGCCTCACCGTTTCACCTGTCCCGGATTGAAGATCAGGGCTTCCACAGCTATCCATTAAAGAATCATGGGGTCAGGATGAGGTATCCCGGTTTCCATGGTTCAACGGCCACAGTCACGGGGAGACGACGCAATGAGACCGGGTACCGCCACCGCCCTGCTTGCCGGGCTTCTCTTTCTCTCCACGGCCTCGGCCCAGGGCGACAGGCCAATCTACATTCAGTTCAACAAGGCAACGGACGAGATCCATACGATCCTCCGCAAGACACCGAAGCCCGCGCCAAAAGACATGATGCAAATCTCCAACATCGCGTGCAATGCGCTGCGCATGTTGCTGGAGAAAGAACCGCGCTTCAAGGCGGACATCGAGGCGCTGGCGGCGGCCGGGATCGAGAATCAGGCCCATCACAGACGGTTGGCCGACGATGTCCTGTTCTTCCTGGATTCCTTCATTGAAGAAGAACACCACTATCTCGTGCAGTCGGGGATATCCCCCGATTCTTCCGCCGACATCCTCATTGCGGCGGCGCTGGTACGATCCGCGTTGCGCGAGCCCCCCTCCGCGAACACCGTATACGCGGACATCCTGAAGCTCCGCGACGAGGTCTGCCGCGTGGCGCGGGCGGTCACTGAGTCTGAGGCGGACAAAGATGCATACGAGGCCCGCAAACGGACGATCAAGCGCTGGGCACTCGGCCTGGGCGGTGTGTCGCTCATCACAGCGGACGCCCTGTTCGCGGTTCCTTCGGGGGGCACGGCGTCGGCGTCGTTCGCGGTCGGCGGCGCTTCCGTAGGTGCAGCGATCTCCCAGTAGGTGGGCTTACCGGCTGCCGATCACCTCCACTTCCACGTGGCGGTCCGGCTGCAGGCAGGCGATCAACTCGGAACGGGGGCCGACGCCGTCGCAGGCGTTGCCGGTGAGCGGCCGGCGTTCGCCCTTGCCCTGGGTGTAGATGCGGTCGGCGTCCACGCCCCGGCTCGCCAGGTAGTCCTTGACCGTGGCGGCCCGGCGCTCGGACAGGCGCTGGTTGTAGGCATCGGAACCCAGGCGGTCGGTGTGGCCGACGGCGAGGATCAGGTCCAGATTCAATCCCCGGGTGCGGGCGGCGAGTTGGTCGAGCTGGGCGCGGCCCGCAGGTCTGAGCACGGCCTTGTCGAAGTCGAACAGGGTGTCGGCGGACAGCCTGACCTTTTCGGCGTTCGCAGGCTGGGACCGGGACTGGGCCAATGCGGGCATCGGCGCCGACCCGGCTGCCGGGAGAGGCAGAGGCGCCAGCGTCGATGCCTGGGCGAGCGGTTCCGGGGCAGCGTATCCTGCCTGCGGCGCGATGCCGCCGTCGCCCTGGAGGCCGACGGGGAACTGGCGCGAGCCGACCAGGCGGATCTCGCCTTCGGCCATGCGGCGCGCGAGGGGGCGCTGGGAATCCATGCCCTCCTCGTAGCGCAGGATGTCGAAGCCCGCGTGGCCGCCTTGCGCCGCCAACTGGCGGGCGGCGCGCAGGAACACCTGGCGCGCCTCGCCCTCGCCGCCGGTCACCAGGCGCTTCATGCGCAGGTCGAGCTGCCAGGTGTCCTCGCCGGTACGGGTGGCGCCGATCTGCCAGTTGGGCGTCAGCGGATCGTGGATGGCGTAGGCGATCAGCCCGCCGCTGATCAGGGTGGAGGTGGCGATGCCGACCTCGGAGGCTGCCTTCCTGATCAGGTGCACGCCGCCCACGGCACCGGCGGCGTTGCCGCCGTGCTCGGCCAGCCGGCGCCCGGTTTCGTTGTCCAGCGTGCTGGCGCAGGCGGTGCTCAGCACGGCCGCGGCAAGCGGCAGGAGGATACGGCGCATCACACTCTCCCCTTTTCCGCTCACAGATAGTTGAACAGCGACAGGCCGGACACCTTGAGGAAGGACTGCTGCGCCGCCTGCAGGTAGGTCTGCTGCTGCGCCAGCCGCGACAGGGCTTCGACGAAGTCCACGTCCACCAGGTCCGAGATCGATTCGCTGTATTGCAGGTTCAGGTCGTCGCCCAGGGTCTGGATGCTCTGCGCCTCGACCAGTTGCGAGCCGATGCGGGCACGGGTCTTGAGGACGTTCTCCAGCGCGGCGTCGATGTTCTGCAGCCCCACGGCCACCGCGCCGCCCGCCATGCCGGACGGGCCGGGGCGTTCCAGGGCATCGATCAGCATGCCCAGGTTGTCGAACACGTTGGGCGAGGAGGCGAACACCTCGAAGGCGTCGCCATCCTCGGGCGTGCCGCTGGCAAGATTCAACTCGAAGCCCAGCGCCGCGGTCACCGCCGGATCGTCGAGGGCGGTCACGCCGGTGGCCACCGGAATCCGGTCGGCCACGTCGGGCCGGTATTCGTAGATGTCCCAGGTGGGCGGATTGACGCCGTCGTCGTGGTAGGTCACCTCGTAGCGCCGGCCGAGCAGGCTGACGTCCGCCGGGTCCGTCAGGGTGGCGCCGAGGGCCCCGTCGCCCTGGTTGGCGAGGCCGGCCGGGGTGGAGATCAGTTCGTCGCCGAACGCCCGCGTGCTGCCGAAGACGTCCGAACCCGGCAGGCTCACCGGCATGTAGCGCGAGGCCGAAACCTGAATGGTCTGGGTGCCCTGGTCGCCGTTGTAGCTCACCCCGGCCAGATTGCCGGTAAAGGGCTGTTCGTTGGCCTTGTAGCCGGAGAAAAGGTAGTCGCCCATGCCGTCCTTGCTGTTGGCCAGCGCCAGCAGCGCCTCGAACTGGGCACGCAGGTCGGTGGCCACGTAGCTCAGGTCGGTTTCATCGTAGACCCCGTTGCCCGCCTCCACGGTCTTGGTCCGCACGTACTGCAGGATGTCGGTGACGCCCGTGAGCTTGCTTTCCAGCAGGCCCATGCGGTCTTCGGCGTAGCCGGCATTGACCATGAACTGGGCGTTGACGCCTTTCGACTGGCCGATCTCCAGCGCGCGCGCGGCGGCGATGGGGTCGTCCGCGGGCGTGAGCACGCGCTTGCCGGAGGACAGTTGCTGCTGGGTGCGCAGAATGTCGCTCCATTGCTGCTGCATGGAGCCGACACCCTTCTGGTAGATCATGTTGGACGAGATGCGCATGGCGGTTCTCCTCAGCGCGCAATCGAAAGAATGGTGTCGAACAGGGTCTGCGCCACCGACATCACCTTGGCCGAACTCTGGTAGGCCAACTGGTAGCGCACCAGGTTGGCGGCCTCTTCGTCCAGATTCACGCCGGACAGGGCGTCGCGCGCGTCCGTCGCCTGGGTCAGCAGCGCCTCCTGGGCCTTCATGTGCACCTGGACCTCGCGCGTCTTGTTGCCCACCAGGGTCACCATGCCGGCATACACCGACTGGAACGTGCCGGTGGCGTTGCCCGAACTGCCGGACAGCATCAGCTTGGTGGTCTGCAGTGCGCCCAGCAGCACGGCGTTGCGGCTGTCGGCCACGCCGGCCTCGGTGGGCGCGAAGCTCACCTCGGTGGTATCGCTCCACGATCCCTTGGCGGTGAACTCGAAGGCGAAGGCGGCCGGGTCGGCCGGGTCGTCGGCGGGATCGCTCAGATAGCGGAACAGCACGCCGCTGCTATCCACGTCCGGGTCGTAGGCGCCACCCGCCACCCAGCTTTGCGAGGCGGAGTCGAAGCGGTACAGCATGCCGCCGCCGCTCATGCTGAGGGTGTCGGTGGCGCTGTCGAAGCTCAGGCCGAGGGCGGTGAAGTCGGCAACGCCGTCGGCGTTGCCGTCGATGCCGTTGACCGACAGGGTGCGCACGCCGGTGATCACGTCGGACAGCGTGCCGTTGCCGGTGCCCACGGTGAGTGCGGCGCCCACCGGATCGCCGGCGGCCAGCTTGCGCGGATCGGAGATGCCCACGGAAATGTCCCGCGCGGCATAGCGCACCGGCTGGATCAGCAGGCCGTGCGGCGGAATGTCGGCCGCGCCGTTGGGCAGGGTGATCTGCAGCCCGCCGCCGCTGAAGCTCGGGGGCGGACCGGCATCCACGGTCAGCGCGATGCTCTCGCCGGCCGTCGTGCGCAGCGCGTAGTTGGTGCCGTCGTAGGTGAGCAGGTAGTCGCTCGCGGTGAGCACGGAGTAATCGGTGATCGTGGCCGTGGCGCCGGTCACCGCGGGCTTGAGCTGGGGCGTGGGGCTGTTGAAGAAGTCGTTGCCCAGCACGCCGTCCAGGTCTACGCCAAGGCTGTGCTGGGCGTTGAAGGCCTCGGCCACGCCCACGGCGATGAGGCCCAGGGAGTTCTGCGCCACGTCGAGCGTTTCGCGCCGGAAGGCGAGCAGGCCGCCGAGCGCGCCGCCGGTCAGCAACTGCTCCGGCAGGATGTTCTCCACGCCGGACTGGCTGACCAGCGCCACCACGTTGCGCTGCGGATCGTTGGGGTCGCGCACGGCGGCGAGGGTGGTCGCCGTGCTGCCCACCACCAGCCCCTGGCCCGAGCCGATGAACACGCTGATCGAGCCGTTGGCCTCTTCCACGGTTTCCACGCGGATCAGCTCGTTCAGTTCGGCGATCAATTGCCCGCGCTGGTCGAGCAGATCGTTGGCGGCCACGGTGGGCCCGCTGACCTGCGCCAGGGTGATGCGCTGGTTCATCTCGGCGATGGCCGAGGCGTACATGTTGATCTGCGCCACCGTGGAAGTGATTTCGCTTTCCACCCCCTCGCGCACCTCGCTCATGCGCGCATCCAGGGTCTGGAAACGTGACACCAGCGCCTCGGCGGTGGAGATCAGCGACTGGCGCGCAGCCTCGCTGGTGGGATTGGCCGCCATCTCCTGCACGCCCTGGAAGAAACTCTCCAACGCCGGCGACAGGCCGGAGGTGGTGTCGCCAAGCAGGTTGTTGATCTGGCTGATGTGGGCCTCGTAGCGGGTGAGCTCGGACAGCCGGGTGCTGCTGGTGAGCACCTGGCTTTCCAGATAGGCGTTGTACTGGCGCGTGACGGCGGCGATCTTCGTCCCTTGGCCGAAGAAGCCCACGCCGGCGTAATACGGCGTCTGCGTCGTCTGGATCACCGACTGGCGGTGATAACCCTCGACCGCCGCATTGGTGATGTTGTGCCCGGTGGTCAGCAATTGCGCCTGGGCGGCGTTGAGACCGGTCAACCCGATATTGAGCAGGCTGGACATGGTGCTATTCCCGATTCGCTAGGTTTGCCCTGCTCTCTGCAATAAGCTTGCCAGGACAAAAGCGGCAAATTCCGCCGCCCGGATCAGGCCGCGAGGGCGCTCTTCAGCGTGCTGCCGCCGATCACGCCAGCCAGCTTGGCGGCGTAGCGGGGGTCGGTGGCATAGCCGGCCTGCTGCAGGCCGCGGGCGAAGCCGGCGGCGTCGGTCTGGCCGAGCACGCCCGCATAGCGCGGGCTGTCGGAGAGCAGGCGGGCGTAATCGCGGAAGGCCTCCGTGTAGGAACCGTAGCTGCGGAAGCGCGCCTGCTCACTGTAGGACGTGCCGCCGGCGTACTCCTTGACCGTGCGGGACACGGTCTCGCCCTGCCAGGCGCTGCCGGCCTTGATGTTGAAGAGGTTGTAGCTGGAGCGGCCGTCCGCATGGTGCAGGATCTTCTCGCCCCAGCCGGTTTCCAGCGCCGCGTGGGCGACGATGAAACGCGCCGGGATGCCGGTCTCCCGGCTCACGGCCTGGGCGTGGGGCCAGATTTCGCGCACGAAGGCTTCCTTGCCGGAAGGCGCCGTCCCCCCGCCCTCCTCCACCGCTGCGGAAGCCGCCACGGCGGACGTGCCGCCGACGGCGGCCCGCGCGGAGCCTCGCGCTGCCTGCAATTGCGCGATCAGCGCGCCGACCGGGTCGTCGCCGGCCGTTTCCGTTGCGGGCAGCAATCCTTGCCGCTCCAGGCTGGCGGCAGCTTTTGCCGTCTGGGCCGCCACGGCCAGGTCCAGGCCGTCCAGGCCGGTGCCACCCGACGCAGAGCCGCCCGTTTCCAGCGCGTCGATGGCGCTGCCGCCGCTCTTGCCGTTGAGCCCGCCGAGTTGGCGGAACAGCACGTCGCTCATGCCGTTGTTGCGGCTGTGGGCGAGCTGCAGGGCCAGTTGCTGATCGAGCAGGGACTGGTAGGTGCGGGTGTGCTCGTTGTCGAACAGGCCGTTCTGCGGCGTGGCCTGGCGCATGGCCTTGAGCGCCATCTGCAGGAACAGGGCTTCGAACTGCTTGGCGGCGGCACGCAGGGTCTCCGGCGAATCCGGCTGCTCGCGGGAGAGCCGCTGCAGGTCGCTGAGCGAACGCGGGTCGAGCGCGTTGAGCTGGAAGCCGCCATCGATGGCCATGGCCGTGCCTCAGATCACCTCAAGTTCGGCGCGCAGGGCGCCGGCCGCCTTCATGGCCTGCAGGATGCTCACCAGGTCCATGGGCTTGGCGCCCAGGGCGTTGAGCGCCTTGACCACGTCGGCCAGGTTGGTGCCGGCCTGCACGTCCACCATCTGCCCCGGTTCCTGTTCGATGTTGATCTCGCCGCGCTCGGTGATGACCGTGCGGCCGGGCGAGAAGGGCGCGGGCTGCGAGACGTCCTGCTCGGTCATCACGGTGACGGTGAGGTTGCCGTGGGCCACGGCCACGTTCTGCAGCTTGACCTGCTGGTTCATCACCACCGAACCGGTGCGCGAGTTGATGATGACGCGCGCGGCCTGCTGCACCGGCGTCACGTTGAGGCTCTCCAGCCGGCCGAGGAAAGCCACGCGGGCGGTCGGGTCCAGCGGCGCGCGGACCTGGATGGTGCGCCCGTCGAGGGCCTGCGCCGTGCCCGGCATGGTGGCGAGGTTGATGGCGTCCACCACCCGGCGCGCGGTGCCGAAATCGGTGTCGTGCAGTTCCAGCACCACGTGCTCGCCCTGCCCCAGCAGGGTCGGCACGCCGCGCTCCACCGTGGCGCCGGCGGGAACGCGCCCGGCGGCCAGATGGTTGATGGTCTGGGAAGCACCGCCGGCCTGCGCGCCGGCGCCGCCCACGGCCAGGTTGCCCTGGGCAATGGCGTAGATCTGCCCGTCCACGCCCTTGAGGGGGGTCATCACCAGCGTGCCGCCGCGCAGGCTCTTGGCGTTGCCGATGGACGACACGGTGACGTCGATCTGCTGACCCGGCCGAGCGAAAGGCGGCAGGCTGGCGGTGACCATGACCGCGGCCACGTTCTTCAACTGCAGGTTGGTGCCCAGGGGCAGGGTCACGCCCATGTTGCCGAGCATGTTGATGATGCTCTGCACGGTGAACGGCGTCTGGGTAGTCTGGTCGCCGCTGCCGTCCAGCCCCACCACCAGGCCGTAGCCCACGAGCTGGTTGTTGCGCACCCCGGCCACCGAGGCCAGGTCCTTGATGCGTTCCGGCATGGCGTGGGCGGCGCCGGCTGCCAGCAGCGCGGCGCACAGGGCCGGAAGGAGGTGACGCACAAGCGGGCGGACGAAGGAACGGAAAGCCATGATCCTGCTCCTCAGAACGGCGAGATGGCCACGAAGAAGCGCTGCAGCCAGCCCATGGAGTTGGCTTCGTCGATGAAGCCGCTGCCGCGGTATTCGATGCGCGCGTCGGCCACCTGGGTGGATTGGACGGTGTTGGCCGAACTCACGCTGACCGGGTTGATGACACCGGAGAAGCGGATGTATTCGTTGCCCTGGTTGATGGCGACCAGCTTCTCGCCGGACACCAGCAGGTTGCCGTTGGGATAGACGTCGATGACGGTGACCGAGATGGTGCCGTTGAACACGTTGTTGGCCGCCGCCGCGCCCTGGCCAGTGAAGTCCGAATCCAGGCCGATGTCCAGCCCGGCGCCGTTGAGCTTGTTGGTGGCCACCGACGGGATGTTGGGCGCGGTCAGGGTGATGCCGGCGGACAGGCCGCTGGAGCGCCCGGCGGCGGCGTTGGCGCTCTTGGAGGCGGTGTTCCGCTCCACCAGGTTGATGGTGATGATGTCGCCGATATTGCGCGCGCGCCGGTCCTCGAAGAGCGGCCGCGCCTGGGCGTTCTGGAAGATGCTGCCGGTGGCCGGCACGGCCTGGGCGCGCAGTTCGGGGCGCACGCTCATGGGCTGATGGACGGCGGTGGGCGGCGTGGAGTAGATGGAGGCACAGCCGCTCAAGAGGGCGGCGGCCAGCAAGGCAAGGGCTTTCATGGCGATTCTCCGGCACCAGCCTCAGAGCTGGGTCAGCCGGCCGAGCATCTGGTCGGAAGTCTGGATGGCGCGGGAATTCATCTCGTAGGCGCGCTGGGTGACGATCATGTTCACCAGTTCCTCGGCCACATTCACGTTGGACGATTCCAGGTAGTTCTGGTTGAGCACGCCGGCGCCGTTCAGGCCCGGCTGCTGGGGCGTGGCCACGCCGCTGGAGCCGGTTTCCAGGAACAGGTTCTCGCCCATGCTCTCCAGGCCGCCCGGGTTGATGAAGGTGGCGAGCTGGATGGTGCCGATCTGCACCGGCGCGGTCTGCCCGGCCAGCACCGCGCTGACCGTGCCGTCCTTGCCGATGGTGAGCGTGCGTGCCTCGGCCGGGACGTTGATGTTGTCGGCCAGGCGGTAGCCGCTGGCGGTCACCATGTTGCCCTGGTCGTCGCGCTGGAAGGCGCCGTCGCGGGTGTAGGCGGTGGTGCCGTCGGGCAGTTCGATCTGGAAGAAGCCGTCGCCCTGGATGGCCACGTCGTAGGACTTGCCGGTATGCACCGGGTTGCCCTGGGTGAAGATGCGCTCCGTGGCCACCGGGCGCACGCCGGTGCCGATCTGCAGCCCGGAACCGATCTCGGTCTGCTGCGTCGACTGCGCGCCGGGCTGGCGGATGGTCTGGTACATCAGATCCTCGAACACCGCGCGCTGGCGCTTGAAGCCGTTGGTGGAGACGTTGGCGAGGTTGTTGGAAATCACGTCCAGCGAAGTCTGCTGGGCGTCCAGCCCGGTGCGGGCGGTCCACAGGGAGCGGATCATGATGGCGTTCCTCTTGTGCTGTACCGGCGGCGGCCGTGGCCGCGTCGCCGGGCGATACGTTCAGGCTTCCAGTCTAGGCCGGCGGCAGGGCCGGCCATCCCGGGATTAGCCTCGCAAAAACCGTGCTAATCCGGCCTCGAGTGTCAGCGCCAGGCCAGTACCTGGGAAGCGGCCTGGTCGTTCTGCTCGGCGGTCTGCAGCATGCGGGTCTGCATCTCGAACTGGCGGCCCAGGGAGATCATCGTCACCATCTGCTCGACCACGTTCACGTTGCTGCCTTCCAGGTAGCCGCCGGCAACTTTTACCGTGTCGTCTGCCGCTTGCGGCAAGCCGCCGGCAACGCGGAACAGGCCGTCCTCGCCGCGCGTGAGTTGGGACTCGGGCGGGTTGACGAGCTTGAGCCGGTCCACCACGTTGATGATGTTCTGCTGCCCGCTCTGCCAGGTGGAGATGCTGCCGTCCGTGCCGATCTCGATGGCGCTGTCCGGCGGAATGGTGATGGGCCCGCCCTCCCCCAGCACCGGCAGACCGCTGCGGGTCTGCAGCACGCCGTTGGGGCTCACTTCCAGGCTGCCGTCGCGGGTGTAGGCCTCGGAGCCGTCCGGCATCTGCACCGCCAGCCAGCCCTTGCCCTCCACCGCCACGTCGTAGGCGCGCCCGGTGTGCTGCAGCGGGCCCGGCGTAAAGTCGCTCGCCACGCTGGCATCGACCACGAAGGCGCGCGTGGGCAGGGCGTCGGTCTGGACCTCGACCGCGCGCAGCTTGTGCATCTCGGTGCGGAAGCCGGTGGTGCTGACGTTGGCCAGATTGTGCGACACCGCGGCCTGCTGGCCGAGGGTGTGCTTGGCGCCCGTCATCGCGGTGTAGATGAGGCGGTCCATGGCGTTCTCCTAGACGTCGCCTACGTTCAGCGCAGGTTGACCAGGGTCTGCAGCAACTGGTCCTGGGTGCGGATGGATTGCGCGTTGGCCTGGTAGTTGCGCTGCTGGATGATCATGTTGACCAGTTCCTCGGTCAGATCCACATTGGATTCCTCCACCTGCCCCGAGGTCACGGAGCCCAGCACGCCGGTGCCGGGCGCGCCCACCGCGGGCTCGCCGGAGTCGTAGGACTCGGCCCACATGTTGCCGCCCAGCGAGATCAGGCCCTGGGGCGCGGAGAATTCGGCCAGCGCCAGCATGCCGATGGCGCGGGTCTGGCCGTTGGAATAGGTGCCTTGAAGCACGCCCGTGCTGCTGACCGAGAGGCTGGTGAGGCGGCCCGTGCTGTAGCCGTCCTGGCGCGGCGCGGTGGTCACCCCGTTGGCGGAATTCCACTGGGTGGACTTGGACAGGTCGAGGGAGAAGGCCAGGGCGTCGGCCCCGGTGCCGAGTTCGGCGGCGGTCCGGCTCATGGAGAAGATGCCGTTGTCGGCCACCGTGGCGTCCGGCACGCCGAATTCGGTGAACGCGATCTCGCCCAGGTGCTCCAGCGGCAGGCCCAGGTTGACGGTCGGGTCGGCCGGATCGGGCACCACGTCGTTGTCCAGACGGGCATACACGTCCCAGGTGTTCAGCGGGTCGCCCGTCACGGGGTCGCTCTGGCGCACGAAGTAGAGATTGAGCATCGAAGAGTTGCCCAGGCTGTCGTGCACCGTCATCGAGGTGGTGTAGTTGTAGCTGTCCACCGGAATGCTGGTCGCATTCAGGAAGCTGGTGATGTCGCTGCCCGGCGGCGTCTGGTCGAGCGGGTTGACCAGCGTGGAATTGAGATTGACGCCGACCGAGGCTTCGCCCGTCTCGCGCGGGGCGACGTTGGAGGTATCCACGTAGAGGACGGACGGCTCGCCCTGGAACACGGGCGGCGCCACGTTGGGATCGACCACCGCGTAGCCGGTGAGCTTGTAGCCGGTGGCGTTGATGATGAAGCCGTCGCGGCTGACGTCGAACTGGCCGTTGCGCGTGTAGGCGATGCTGCCGTCGGTACCCGCCATGCGGAAGAAGCCGTTGCCGGAGATCGCCATGTCCAGCGGATTGTTGGTCACGGTGGGGTTGCCCTGGGTGAAGTTCTGCCACACCGCCGCCACGCTGCTGCCGTTGCCGACCTGGAGCGAGGAGGCGCCGCCCAGCATGGAATTGGCGTACACGTCGGCGAACACCGTGTAGCCCGCCTTGAAGCCGACCGTGCTGGCGTTGGCGACGTTGTGGGAAATCGTGTCGAGCGCCCGGGAAGACGAGGCCAGCCCGCTCAAACCTTGGTGAAAAGCCATGATCGCTGCTCCAAATCAAAGAATCTGCTTGATGTCGCTGAGCTTGAAGATGCCCAGGTCGCCGACCTGCAGGTCGGAACCGGTGGAATTCTTGATCACGCTGGTCACCGCGCCGAACTGCAGGGCGCGGGAGGTGACCGCCTCGCCGCCCTGGGTGGCGCTCACGGTGACCGTATACACCCCGTCCGCGGCACGGCTGCCGTCGATGGCCGTGCCGTCCCACACGTAGTTGTGGCTGCCGGCTTCCAGGCCGCTCAGTTCCAGCTTCGCCACCTCGTTGCCGGAGGCGTCGAGGACCGACAGCACCACCTCGTCGGCGGGGCCGTCCAGTTCGAAGCCGCCGACCGCGCCCGCCTCGGTCAGCACCAGACTGCGGCCTTCCACCAGCACGCCGCGGCCGATCAGTGCCGCGCTCTGCAGGCTCTCGCTCGACTCCTGCGCTTCCAGCAGCTTGGTCATCATGGTGTTGAGCTTTTCGATGCCTTCCACCGTGGAAAGCTGCGCCAGTTGCGAAGTCAGTTCCGCGTTCTCCATCGGATTCATCGGGTCCTGGTTCTGCAACTGCGTGGTCAGCAGCTTCAGGAAGCGGGTCTGTATCCCTTCGGCCGAGTTCTCGTCGGTCGTGGAAGTCTGCCGGGCGAGGCCCGCCAGGATGTCCTGCGCGGTCTGGGTGGTGGAACCGACGGTGCTCATTTCGATCTCCTGCTTTCAACGGTGGCGGCGTACGGCAAACGGCTTACTGCCCGATCTGCAAGGTACGCTGGAGCAAGGTCCGTGCCGTGGTCATCACTTCCGCATTGTTCTGGTACGAACGGGAGGCCGAGATCATGTTCACCATCTCCTCCACCACGTTCACGTTGGGCATCTCCACGTAGCCCTCGGCGTTGGCCGCCGGGTTGTGCGGCTCGTACACCAGGCGCATGGGTGCGGTGCTTTCGACCACCTCGGTCACCTGCACGCCCACCGCGCCGGGCCCGGCATCCGGCACCTGGCGGGCGGCGAAGACGACCTGCTTGGCCTTGTACGGCCGGCCGTCCTCGGCGATCACGCTGTCGGCGTTGGCGAGGTTGGAGGCGGTGGTGTTCAGGCGCAGCGACTGCGCGGTGAGCGCCGAACCGGCAATGCCGAAGACGTTGAGCATGCTCATGGCGGTCTACCTCCTCACTGGCCGCTGATGGCGGTCTGCATGCCGCGCAGCAGGCCGTTGATGAAGGTCACGCTGGCCTCGTAATGGACGGCGTTCTCCGCGAAGGCCGCGCGCTCGGTATCCATGTCCACCGTGTTGCCGTCCACCGCGGACTGCAGTTCCTGGCGGTACTGGACGAAGCGCGCGAGGGCGTTGTCCTCGGTCAGGCTCAGGTGGCGCGCGGAGGTGGCGTTCAGCGCCAGCGGCTGGGAGCGCCTGTCCATCGTTCCCTGCAGCACGCCGCGGAAATCGATGTCCTGCGCCTTGTAGCCGGGGGTGTCGGCGTTGGCGATGTTGGAGGCCAGCAACTGCTGGCGGTAGGCCTGGACGTCGAGCGCCCGCTGGTGATTCATCAATGCGTTGTCGAGCAGATTCTTCATGGCTTCACCTCGTATTCCCGGTGCCCGCCGCGTGCATCCGCCAGCCCGGCACCGGTTCCATTGCACCTTCCATGCCAGCGATCCTACTTCCGCGACCTCCGCCCCCTTGGCGCGATAAGACCGGTAAACCGCGGTCTATTCGCCGGCTGATTTCGCCGCTTGCGGCCCGCCCGCCGGCAAACGGCGGCAAGCTTTGCCGCACGCGAAGCGGAGCTTGCCCCCACGGCACCGGCCGTGGTGCAATCGCCCCCATGTCAGTCCGATTTTCCGTTCGTGGCGGCGCGGCCCGCCTGCTGTGCGGCCTCGCTCTCGCCGTTTCCTTCGCCTCCGCCGCAGCCCAGCAGGCCGCCGAGCCGGTGCGCGCCACCGCCCTGCGCTTCCTGCAGGCCGAAGCCGCTGGTCTGCCCGGCGAGGTGAAGGTTTCCGTCGGCGAGCTGGACCCCAACAATCGCCTGCCGCCCTGTGCGGAGCTGGCCGCCTTCTTCCCCGCCGGCGCGCGCGCCTGGGGGCAGACCAACGTGGGCGTGCGCTGCGATTCGCCGGTGACCTGGACCGCCTACCTGCCCGCGCGCGTGGAGGTCGTGGCCGACTACCTGGTCGTCGCGCGTGCCCTGCGCCCCGGCCAGATCGTCGGCAGCGACGACCTGCGCCTCGAACAGGGCGACCTCGCCGCGCTGCCGGCCAACACCCTCACCGACCCGACCCAGGCCGTCGGCCACCACGCCCGCATCGCCGTGGCAGCCGGCGCCGCCCTGCGCGCCAGCCACCTGCGCCTGCCGCCGGCGGTGCGCCAGGGCCAGGACGTGCGCGTGGTCAGTGGCGGGCCGGGTTTCAGCGTCACCAGCGAAGGGCGGGCGCTCAACGCCGCCGCGGAAGGGGAAAGCGTGCGCGTGCGCCTGCCCGGCGGGCAGGTGGTGTCCGGCATCGCCCGCAACGGCGGGGTGGTGGAAGTACCGCAATGACCGGGGAAGATGTGCCGCGCCGGCAGGCATGGCAAAAAAGCCGCTAAATGACTAAAGTTTTTCAAAGTCCTGCCGACATACCATCCAGGATGCGCATATCTGGAGTCATGCCATGAAGATCGATAGCTCCCTGAAGCCGGTTGCCGGGCCCACCGCGGGCCAGCCCAAGGGCCGTGCCGAGGCTGGTGGCAATGCCGCGGCGGGCGAGACGGTGGAACTGTCGTCCCTGTCGACCACGCTGCAGAAAGCCGAAACGGCCATCGCCAGTGCCCCCGAGGTGGATAGCAAGCGGGTCGAGGAAATCCGCCAGGCCATCAGCGAAGGCCGTTTCAAGGTCGACCCCGGCCGCATTGCGGACGGCCTGCTCGACAGCGTGCGGCAACTGCTCGCCGGCCAGCCCGAACAGCCGTGAGCCCTGCCGAGCGCCTTCAGTTCGCCCGCCTCATCGAAATGGAGGCGACGCAGTTGCGCGCCTTCGTCGATCTGCTGCAGCGCGAGGAAGCGCTGCTGCTGGCCGGCGACACGGACGCCCTGCTCTCCCTCACGCAGGAAAAGACCTCCCTCTACCACACCCAGCAGCGTCTGCACGAAGCCCGCGTGCAGTTGCTCAAGCGCTTGGGCCAGGACGACCCCGCCCAGGCCATCCACGCCCTGTGCCAGGACCTGCCCGACACCCGCCGCCAGTGGGACGAAGTGCTGCGCCTGGCCGCCGAGGCGCGGGAGCGCAACACGCTCAACGGCCGGCTGATCGTCGAGCGCCTGCAGCACAACCAGGGCGCGCTGGACATCCTCCTCAAGGCCGCCAACCGCCCGCAACTCTACGACGCCGACGGCAACCCCCGCGCCAGCGGCAGCGGCCGCCTGCTCGGCAGCGCCTGACGCGCCTTCCCTCTTTCCCGCTCCCGCCGTATCCTTGCGCCCGTTCCACTGCAACGGGTCCGCGATGACAGGCAAGCAGCAATACGACGAATCCTCCTTCCGTGTCCTGAAGGGCCTCGAGCCGGTACGCGAGCGCCCGGGCATGTACACCCGCACCGACAGCCCGGCGCACATCGTCCAGGAAGTCATCGACAACGCCGCCGACGAGGCGCTGGCCGGCTTTGCGAAGAAGATCCACGTCACCCTGCACCTGGACGGCTCGGTCAGCGTGGCCGACGACGGCCGCGGCATCCCGGTCGGCCTGCACGCGGAAGAAGGCGTGCCGGTGGTGGTGCTGGCCTACACCCGCCTGCACGCCGGCGGCAAGTTCAACAAGCGCGAGGGCAACTCCGCCTACGCCTTCTCCGGCGGCCTGCACGGCGTCGGCGTGGCGGTCACCAACGCGCTCTCCACCCGCATCGAGGTGGAAGTCAAGCGCGAAGGCAAGCAGTACCGTATCGACTTCGCCGAAGGCGGCGAGCGCATCGGCGCGCTGCAGACCGTGGGCGATTGCGGCCGCCAGAGCGGCACCCGGGTGCGCGTGTGGCCCGATCCGAAATACTTCGACAACCCCAGGATTCCCCTCGGCGAGGTCGAACGCCTGCTGCGCTCCAAGGCCGTGCTGCTGCCCGGCGTGGCCGTGCAGCTCGACATCGAGCAGGCTGCCGGCCCCGCGCTTACCAAGCGCTGGAGCTATCCGGAGGGGCTGGCCGGCTATCTCAAGGAACTGGCCGGCGACCTGGAACCGGTCGCCCCCATCTACACCGCCGAAGGCTATGCCGGCGCCGACGACGCCAACTTCGCCCCGGGGGAAGGCGCGGCCTGGGCCGTGGCCTGGTTCGAAGGCGCGGTGCCGAGCGAGTCCTATGTGAACCTGATCCCCACCGTGGCCGGCGGCACCCACGAATCCGGCCTGCGCTCCGGGGTGTTCGAGGCGGTGAAATCCTTCATCGAACACCACGCACTGCTCCCGCGCGGCATCAAGCTGCAGCAGGAGGACGTGTGCGGGCGCATGAGCTTCGTGCTCTCGGCGCGCCTGCTGGACCCGCAGTTCCAGGGCCAGGTCAAGGAAAAGCTCAACTCCCGCGAGGCGGTCAAGCTCGTCTCCGGGCAAATCCGCGACCCCCTCGAAATCTGGCTCAACAACCACGTGGACGCCGGCAAGGCCATTGCCGAACTCTCCATCCGCCAGGCCCAGGCGCGCCAGAAGAGCGCGCAGAAGGTGGAGCGCAAGAAGAGCTCCGGCGTGGCCGTGCTGCCCGGCAAGCTCTCCGACTGCGAATCCGAGGACATCGCCGAAAACGAACTCTTCCTGGTGGAAGGCGACTCGGCCGGCGGCTCGGCCAAGATGGCGCGCAACAAGGAAACCCAGGCCATCCTGCCCCTGCGCGGCAAGGTGCAGAACGCCTGGGAGATCGACCCCGACCGCCTGCTCGCCAATGCCGAAATCCACGACATCGCCGTGGCCCTGGGCGTGGATGCCCACACCGCCGGCAGCGAGCCGGACCTCTCCGGCCTGCGCTACGGCAAGGTCATCATCATGTCCGACGCCGACGTGGACGGCGCCCACATCCAGACCCTGCTGCTCACCCTCTTCTTCCGCCACTTCCCCCGGCTCATCGAGCACGGCCACATCTACGTCGCCCAGCCCCCGCTCTACCGCGTAGACGTACCCGCCCAAGGCAAGAAGCGCCCCGCGCGCCGCCTCTACGCGCTGGACGAAGGCGAACTGGCCGCCATCCGCGACCGCGTGGTGCAGGAAGGCATCCGCCCGGACAGCATAGAGGTCGGCCGCTTCAAGGGCCTGGGCGAGATGAACCCCGACCAGCTCCGCGAAACCACCATGGACCCGGCCACCCGCCGCGTGCTGCCGGTGGCCGTGCGCGCGGACGCGCTGGAAGACACGCTGCGCATGTTCACGCTGCTGATGGGCAAGGGCGAAGCTTCGGGGCGGCGGGCGTGGATGGAGGAGAAAGGCGATACGGTGGAGGCGGACATTTGACCCACCCCCGGTAGCGACCAATGATCGCCACCGGGTATATACTCGCGGTATCCATCGTCTACCGGAGGACCGCCATGGAAACCGCCAAGCTCTTCACCAACGGCCGCAGCCAGGCTGTGCGGCTGCCCAAGGAATACCGCTTCGAAGGCGACGAAGTGTTCATCAAGCGCGTCGGCGACGCGGTCGTGCTGCTGCCGCGCCGCGGCTGGGGCACGCTGTTCGGCGCCCTCGACCAGTTCGAACCGGGTTTCACCTTGGAACGCCGGCAACCGCCCCAGCAGCAGCGCGAGGACCTGCTGCCGTGAGATTCATGCTCGATACCAACATCTGCATCTATCTCATCAACCAGCGTCCCGCCCATGTGCGCGGGCACTTCGAACAGCATCCGGTAGGCGACATCGGTATCTCGGCGATCACCGCCGGCGAACTGGCCTACGGCGTGGCGAAGAGCGGATCGGCGCGCAACCGTGCTGCGCTGGAAACCTTCCTGCTGCCGCTGGAAATCGCCCCTTTCGACGACCGGGCCATGTGGCGCTACGCCGAAGTGCGCTGTGCCCTGGAAACCGCCGGCACGCCCATCGGCCCCCTCGACACCCAGATCGCCGCCCATGCGCTGGCACTGGGCTGCACGCTGGTTACCAACAACCTGCGCGAATTCGACCGCGTTGCCGGCCTCGCGCTGGAAAATTGGGCGGAGCCGCTGCTCCACGAAACACTCGCCCCATACATCTCCTCCTCGTAAGTACGAAGAACTGAGCTGTTTCGCAACGTATGAGCAAAAGGAAGGGCCACGGTCTCCTGCAAGCAGGAAACCGTGGCCCCGATCATCCCGACAGCGCCCGCCCGGGGCGGTACGCGAGGGTCTGGCGGCTGGCGGTCAGCGGCCGAAACTGCCGCGGCTGATGACGGCCAGATCGACGTAATCCATGCCCACGTTGCGGCGCGACGAAAAGGCAAGGTTCATTCCGCCCACGTCCCAGTCGCCCATGCTTTCGAGCGCGGCGATCAGGCGTTCGCGGGTCAGGTCGCGGCCGCCGCGGCGCAGGGCTTCGGTGAAGCTGCGTGCCGCCACGTAGCCTTCGAGCGAGGCGTAGGAGAGGGGAACATTGTTCGCCTGGGCGGCCTGGCGGTATTCGCGCACGAAGGGATAGTCGATCCGGAACGGCGAGGGCATCACCTGCGCGACGACCAGGCCGTGCGCCTTTTCGCCCAGGTCGCGGACCAGTTGCGTGCTGCTGATCACGGAGAGGCCATAGACCATCGGCTGGACGGGCGATTCCTGCAGCAGGCGCAGGAAGACCGAGGAGCTTTCCCCGGCGGTGATCATGATGACCGCGGCCGGCGAAACCGAGACGATCTTGCGCACGGTCTCGACGGCGTCCGCACCACTCGACTCGATGGGCGCGACCACGGCGGGCGTGAGGTCGCGCTTGGCGAGCGCCGCCCGGGCCGCGTCGTAGCCGGCCTGGCCGAAGGGGTCGGCGTGGTGGACGATGCCGATGGACTTCACGCCGACCTTGGTCAGGTGATCCACGATCTTCTCGACTTCCTGGGCATAGGAGGCGCGCACGTGGAACACGTAGGGATTGCGTGGCTCGCGCAGGGATTCGGCGCCGCTGTAGGGGGCGAACAGGGGAATCCTGGCGGTCGTGGCGACCTGGGCCGCCTGCAGGCTGGGGCCGGTACCGAAGCTGGCGAACAGCGCGAAGACCTTGTGCTGGAAAACCAGGGCCTGGGTGTTCTCGGCCGCCCGGTTGGGATCGTAGGCATCGTCCAGCGTGACCAGGCGGATGCGGCGGCCGTTCACGCCACCGCGTTCGTTGACCTGGTTGAAATACAGGTTGGCGCCGCCGATGTATTCCTTGTTCAGTTCGGCGAGCGGTCCACTGAGGGCGCCGGTATGGCCGAGGACGACGGTGTCGTTGTCCACGCCGGGTTCGGCGAAGGCGGTGCCGCCCAGGAGCAGCGCGGCAGTGGCGACGAGAGTGGCGATACGGCGGGCGATGCGGGGCGGAACAAAGGGTTGGGCGCGCAAGCGTGCCATGGGATATCTCCGTTGCAGGTGGTCAATCGAACGCGGCCCTCGTCGATGCAAGGGTGGCCCGCGTGCCGCTCGCGGCGTCCTTACGGACATTCTCGCCGGCGGCCGGAAATCTCCTCTGGCGCGGAATATAACAAACTCATGTCTTTTGGCCACTGCCATCCATCCATTTGACGTACGAGATTCGGGGAATCCGGCAAGCCGCCCGGGCTGGCATCCCCGGAATGCTCCTTGCTTCGCCGAGCGGACCAGCATCCCGAGCCCCCGCCATGACCCGTCCCGCGCCCAAGGAAAACCTCATCAACTTCGGCCCGCTGCCAACTCACATCAATGCCCTGCTGCAGGAAGGCGTGGGCTGCCACCGCAGCGATCCGGCGCGGGCCCGCGCCCTGTTCCGCCACGCCATCGAGATCGCGCCGGGCGCGCTGCCGGCCTACCGCTGCCTGTTGAAACTGCAGAACCAGCAGCGCGAGTTCGACGATGCGCTGTCGGTGGCGACGGAGGGGCTGGCCGAGGCGGCCCACCAAGCGCGTGTGGGCCCGGACTGGCACACCTGGACGGCCGCCGACGCGGGCGACGACAAGCGCCGCAGCGTACCCCAGCGCTTCCTGCTGCTGTTCCTCAAGGCCATGGCCTTCATCGAGTTGCGCCGTGGCAACGTGGCTGCCAGCCGCGAACTGGTCACCAAGCTCCAGGAGCTGGACCCGGAAGACGGGTGCGGCCACTCGGTGATCGCCGCCATGCTCGACGGCGTGGATGACGACGCCGAGACCGGGTCCGACTACTAACCCGGCAACTCGATACGCTACGTCCGTTCGGGCTGAGCTTGTCGAAGCCCGCGTCCTGCAACCGCCCTTCGACAGGCTCAGGGCGAACGGTTCTTGTGTCGCGTCTCCTTGGGGGGAACGGCGCGTTGCGGTTGCGACAAGCGCCGCGCCGGTGTTGTGGCATCCGCGACGGCCCGCGGTCGCGGCCGGCTCGCGTCAGGTCACGCGGACAGGGTAAGATCGCCCCTCTTCCGGCGGCCGTCGCGCCCCGGCCCTGAATTCCGCTGCAATGCCCATGAGCAACGACACTCCCGACCTGTTCGGCGACATCGCCCCCACACCTGCCGCCACTCCCGCCGTCTCGCCGCAGCCCCCTGCCCCGCCCGCGCCGCCTGCGAACGGCAGCAACGGCAGCAACGGCAACGGCGACGCCAGCCTGCCGCTGGACCGCTACGCCGAGCGCGCCTATCTCGCCTACGCCATGAGCGTGGTCAAGTCGCGCGCCCTGCCTCAGGTGGAGGACGGCCTCAAGCCGGTGCAGCGCCGCATCCTCTACGCCATGAACGAGATGCGCCTGGCGGCCGGCGCCAAGCACGTGAAGTCCGCCCGCGTGGTCGGCGATGTGATCGGCAAATACCACCCCCACGGCGATTCCAGCGTGTACGACGCCATGGTGCGCGTGGCGCAGGACTTCTCGCTGCGCTATCCGCTGGTGGACGGCCAGGGCAACTTCGGCTCGCGGGACGGGGATTCGGCCGCGGCCATGCGCTACACCGAATGCCGCCTGACGCCCATCGCCGAACTGCTGCTGGCCGAGATCGACCGCGACACGGTGGATTTCGTCCCCAACTACGACGGCGCCTTCGAAGAGCCCAAGCTGCTGCCCGCGCGCCTGCCCTTCGTGCTGCTCAACGGCGCCTCCGGCATCGCGGTGGGCATGGCCACCGAGGTTCCACCCCACAACCTGCGCGAGGTGGCCGAAGCCGTCTGCCACCTGATCCGCAACCCCGACGCGGGCCTGGACGACATCCTGCCGCTGCTGCCGGGCCCGGACTTCCCCGGCGGCGGCCAGCTCATCTCGCCGGCCGAGGCCATCCGCGACGCCTACACCGGCGGGCGCGGCAGCCTGCGCCTGCGCGCGCGCTGGCGGGTCGAGGAAATGGCCCGCGGCCAGTGGCGCGTGATCGTGCATGAACTGCCCCACGGCGTGTCCACCGCCCAGGTGCTGGCCGAGATCGAGGCGCTCACCAACCCGCAGCCGCGCACCGGCAAGAAGGACGTGAGCCAGGAGCAGAAGCAGCTCAAGCAACTGGTGCTGGGCGTGCTGGAAACGGTGCGCGACGAATCCTCCGAGGCCGCGCCGGTGCGCATCGTGCTGGAGCCACGCTCGAGCCGCATCGACCGGGACGAGTTCATGGCCGTACTGCTCGCCCACACCGGGCTGGAGAGCAGCACCTCGGTGAACCTCACCATGATCGGCACCGACGGCCGGCCGCAGCAGAAGGGCCTGGTGCAGATCCTGCGCGAGTGGATCGCCTTCCGCTTCGCCACCGTGGAACGCCGCACCCGCCACCGCCTTTCCGAGGTCGACCGCCGCATCCACATCCTGGACGGGCGCATGATCGCCTACCTGAACATCGAGGAAGTGATCCGCGTCATCCGCGAGTCCGACGAACCCAAGCCCGCGCTGATCGACGCCTTCGGCCTCTCCGAGATCCAGGCCGAGGACATCCTGGAAATCCGCCTGCGCCAGCTCGCCCGCCTGGAAGGCATCCGGATCGAGAAGGAACTGGCCGAACTGCGGGAAGAACGCGAAGGCCTGCAGCACCTGCTCGACAGCCGCGGCGCGATGACGAAGCTGATCCTGCGCGAGATCGCCGACGACGCGAAGAAGTACGGCGACGCCCGCCGCACCCTGATCGAGACCGTCGCCCCGGTAGCCGCGGCCGAGATCAGCGTGGCCGACGAACCGGCGACCGTCATCGTCTCCAGGAACGGCTGGGTGCGCAGCCGCCAGGGCCACGGCATCGACCCGGCCGCCATCGGCTACAAGGCCGGCGACTTCGCCTTCGCGGTGATCGAAACGCGCACCACCTGGCCGCTGGTGGTCATCGACACCAACGGCCGCGCCTACACGGTCAAGGTCTCCGATCTGCCCGGCGGGCGCGGCGACGGCACGCCCATCGCCACGCTGGTGGACTTCCAGGACGGCGGCAAGCTCGCCCAGGCCGTCTCCGCCAGCCCGGAGTCATCCTGGCTGTTCGCCAACTCCGGCGGCTACGGCTTCATCTGCACGGTCAATGAAGCCACCAGCCGTCAGCGTGCCGGCAAGGCCTTCATGACGTTGGAAAAGGGCGAGAAGGTGCTGGCGCCGGCCCCGGCGCAGGGCGAGTGGATCGCCGCGGCCTCGGAACACGGCCGCATCCTGGTGTTCGCCAGGAGCGAGATGAAGGTGCAGGCCGGCGGCCGCGGCGTCATCGTAATGGCGCTGGACGACGGCGAGGCGCTGGCCGCGGTGGCGGTGCCGCCCGCGGATGCGATGCTGACGGTGGAAGGCACGGGGCGCGGCGGCAAGGCCACGCGGATCGAACTCAAGCCTGCGCAACTGGAGACCCTGCGCCACCGCCGCGCGCGCAAGGGTGCGCCGCTGGCGCCGAAGATCAAGCCGGAACGCCTGGGCTGATGAAAACAGGACGGGGCGGACCGCATGGCGCGGACCGCCCCGTCGTTCCCCTTTTCCCGTTCGGCGGCCGGACTACCGTACCGCGGCGTTCAGCGCCAGAACTGCCACCAGCGCCGGTGGGCGGTCATGGCGTGGCGCATTTCCGGCACCCATTCCGGCTGGCTGCCGTGCTCCAGGTACCAGGCACCGAAGCGCTTGTCGGATTCGCCGATGTGGCGCATCAGCCAGACGCGCAGGAAGTGCAGCAGTTCGAAGGTGATCGAGGCTTCGCCGGAATCGAGCTTCTGCTGCAGGGCACGCACCTGGTCGATCAAGGCCTCGTGATGGACGCGGTGCTCGGCGTAGTCCGGGTAGCCGGAATCGCGCATCATGTGCTCTTCCGCAGCGAAATGGGTACGGGTGTAATCCACCAGTTCGTCGAGCGTGCCGCGCACCGCGGCCGATCCCCGGTGTTCGCGCACCGCCGCATGCAACTGGTTGAGGAGGTCTACGAGCTCCACGTGCTGGTCGTCGATTTCATCGACGCCGACGCTGAATTCGTCGCTCCACTGGAAAAGTTCGGCCATCTGAGTGCCCCTCCGCAATAGCAGGTTGCAATGATGTGACAGCGGAGGGGGTGCGATATTGATGCGCGTCAAGAATCCGCTGGACGCGCGGCGGGAATCCGCTAGCCCGGTTCGGCGGCGGATTCTTCGGGCAGGATGGAGCGGATGGGATCGCCCGGGCGGATGCGTCCCGGCATGTCGCCGGGCGGCGGTTCGGCGAGCATGGATTCGATCAGGATGGTCACGCGGCGGTTGCGCGCACGGCCCTGTTCGTCCCCGTTCGGCGCCACCGGGCGCTGGTCCGCGTACCCCGCGGCGGTCAGGCGGTCGGGGTCCACCCCGGCCTCCACGAACAGGCGCACCACCGACGACGCGCGCACGGCCGACAGTTCCCAGTTGGAGGGGAAGCGGAAGTTGTTGATGGGCAGGTTGTCGGTATGGCCTTCGACGGTCACCGGGAAGGTCGCCGGCGCCAGCACGCGCGCCACGGCCTGCAGTGCGGCGACCGCCTCGGACCCCAGCGTGGCCTCGGCCGGGGCGAACAGCACGCTGGCGTTGATTTCCACGCGGATGCCGAACGCGCCCTCGGTTACGGTGACCTGGCCGTTGCGGGTGAGCGGGCCGAGCACGCGGCGGATTTCGTCCGCCATGCTGTTCATGCGCCGGGCCATCTCGCGCAGGCGGACCGCAGCCGCGGTGTCGGCCTCGGTTTCCACCCGTTCGGGACTCCTGCGCACGATGGGCGGCAGCATGGAGCCGGAGATCACCGCCGGTTCGGTGATGTGCTTGGAGCCCTCCAGCAGCGCGCCGCTGCGGAAGGCCTGCATCAGGGAATCGGACAGGATGCGGTACTTGCCCTCGTTGATGGAACTGAGGGAGTACATGACCACGAAGAAGGCGAACAGCAGGGTGATGAAGTCGGCGTAGGACACCATCCAGCGTTCGTGGTTGTCGTGTTCCTCTTCCCCTCTGCGTCGCCGTCCCATGGCAGCCCGCCTCCTGTGTACCGCCGGCTAGACGATGTAGCCCTGCATGCGCCCTTCGATGATGCGCGGGTTGTCGCCGTTGGCGATGCCGACCAGACCGTCCACCAGCATCTCGCGCTGCCACGTCATGCCGCCGATGTGCGCCATCAGCTTCTTGGCGATGGGCAGGAAGATCAGGTTGGCCGAGCCCACGCCGTAGATGGTGGCGACGAAGGCCACCGCGATGCCGGCACCGAGCTTGGACGGATCGGAAAGGTTTTCCATGACGTGGATGAGGCCCATCACGGCACCCAGGATGCCGATGGTGGGCGCATAGCCGCCGGCCGCTTCCCATATCCTGGCGCCCTGCTTCATCTGCGCTTCCCAGGCGGAAATCTCCACGTCCATGACCTCGCGCAGGCGTTCGGGCTCGACGCCATCCACCAGCAGCTGCAGGCCTTTCTGCATGAAGGGTTCGGGCAGGCGCGGAATCTGGTCTTCCAGTGCGAGCAGGCCCTCCTTGCGCGCGGTGTGGCTCCAGCTCACCACCAGGGCGATCAGTTCGGCGGGCGCGGCCACCGGCGGCAGGAAGACCCATTTGCCCATGCGCGCGCCGTCGATGAACACGCGCAGCGGGCTCTGCAGCATGACCGCGCCGAGCGTGCCGCCGAACACGATGAGGGCCGCGGTGGGCTGGATCAGGGAGCCGATGTGGCCGCCTTCGAGGGCCTGGCCCACCACGATGGCCGCAAGACCCAAAGTGAGGCCGACGAGGCTGATACTGTCCATGTAGTCTGTCTCCGGGCTCCGCCGCGATCAGGTTCCGGCGGGCTGCTTCTTGGGCGGGCGGCCGCGCCGGGCGCCGGTGGGCGCGGGGGCGCCCTGGCCGAACACGCTCGCGCGCAGGCGGGCGATGGCCTGGCTGTGCAACTGGCACACGCGCGATTCGGTGACGCCCAGCACTTCGCCGATCTCCCGCAGGTTGAGCTCCTCGTCATAATACAGCGCCATGACGAGCTTCTCCCGCTCGGGCAGGCCGTCGATGGCCCGCACCAGACCGCCGCGCATGTCGGCGTCCTCGAGCAGGTCGGCGGGGTTGGTTTCATGCACGCCGAGATGGCGTTCGAAGTAGTCCTCGCCCTCGCCGTCGGTGAAATCCTCGAAATACACCAGTTGATAGCCGCGCGCATCCTGCAGCAGGCGCTGGTAGTCGGCCAGCGGCAGGTCGAGGGCGGCGGCGAGTTCGGTTTCGGTGGGCTGGCGGCCGTGCTGCTGCTCCAGCGTGTGGATGGCGCTCTCGATGCGGCGCATGTCGCGCCGCAGGCTGCGCGGCAGCCAGTCGTTCTCGCGCAGGCCGTCGAGCATGGCGCCGCGGATGCGCTGCACGGCGTAGGTTTCGAACTGGGCGCCGAGGCCGTCCTCGTAGCGGCCGATGGCGTCGAGCAGGCCCATCAGGCCGTTCTGGATCAGGTCCTCGACTTCCACGCTGGCCGGCAGCTTCGCCATCAGGTGATAGGCGATGCGCTTGACCAGCGGGGCATAGGCCTCCACCAGGTGGTCCTTGTCGAGATTCCCTTCGGCGTCGTACATCCAGGTGACCTGAATTTTCTTCCTGCGGCTGGTTTCGGACGCCGGACCGTCTCCAGACCCGGCGGCCCGCCATTTTCCCGCACCGGAGCCGGGATGACCAGTTGAATATGTCAGGCCCAGCATGATCCCTACCTCCGCAGCGTCCGGGGCGGCGCAGCCCCCGGTCCGAGGGACGCGAGCCGGTGCAGGAAGGCGTGTTCGGCCTCGCGCGGGCTGCTCTGGGCGACGGGATGGGCGAGGCCGGTGGCGAGGTCGTCCCGTTCCACCTCGCCGAGCCAGGCGAGCGCGACACCCACGTGGCGGCGCACCAGCCCTTCCAGGCTGGCGAAGAAGGCCGCCGCGTCGCTGCGGCTGCGGGCGCGGGCGACGGCCACGTGCAGGGAACCGGCGCCGGCGGCGGCCAGTTGCTTGATCAGCCGGTAGGCTTCGGTGGCGCCGCTGGCGCTGGCCTCGGCCACCACCAGGCGGCGCGGCGCCGCATAGACGAAGGGCGAGGGATCGTCGGCCGCCTGCGCGTCGGCATGGATGAGCATGAAACCGGTGTGGCGCTGGATCTGCTGCAGGGCGCCGAGCAGGACCTCGCGCCGCTGTTCGTCCAGCAGCGGCAGCGCCAGCGCAGCCGCGGAGGTGGCGATGCGGCCGAGCAGGCCGGGCATGGGCTGCAGCAGTTCGCCCGGGGTGGCGCGGCCGTCCACCACGCTGAGCAGGTCCGGCCCCTGGCGCAGCGCCAGGCGCGCGGCCAGGCTGGCCTCGCTGGGGGCCTCGTCGAGCAGGATCACGCGCTCGCCGCGGCCGGCGATGGCGTGGGCGGCGCGCAGCGCGTTGTGCGCGCCGTGGCGCCCGGTGGCATACAGCGCCACCACGGTCGGGGGCGCGCGGCGGAACAGGCGGCGCAGCCCGGCGGCCTGGTCTTCGCGCGGGTCGATCACGATCAGGCTCCCGCGCCGCCCGCGGCCAACTGCAGGCCGGCCTCGTCGCCCTGCAGCTTCCACGGCGAGCCTTCCGCCTGCTCCCGCAGCGCGCGGTGCAGCAGGTAGGCGCGGTTGGGCAGGTGCAGGTCTTCCGGCACGCGCTGGCCGTTGGCCACGTAGAACAGTTCCAGTTCGCGGCGCACCGCCACGTCGATGCACGGCGCCAGCGAGGCGGCCTCGTCCACCTTGGTGAGGATGCAGCCGGCCAGATTCGGGCCCTGGTAGGCACGCACCACGTCGTCCAGCGTATCGCCGCGGCAGGTGGCGTTGAGCAGCAGCAGGCGGCGCACGTTGCCGGCACCCAGCAGCATCGCGGCCTGCTCGGCCACCATGCGGTCGCGCTGGCTCACGCCCACGGTATCGATCAGCACCATGTGCTTGTTGCGCAGTTCGGCCAGGGTCTGGCGCAGGTCGGCGGCGTCGCGCACGGAGAACACGGGCACGCCGAGGATGCGGCCGTAGATGCGCAGTTGTTCCTGGGCGCCGATGCGGTAGCCGTCGGTGGTGATCAGCGCCAGCTTGTCGGCGCCGTGGCGCACCACGCAGCGGGCGGCGAGCTTGGCGGTGGTGGTGGTCTTGCCCACGCCGGTGGGGCCGACCAGGGCGTACACGCCGCCGCGGTCGATGAGGTCGGCATCCGACGACATGGCGCGCAGTTCGCGGTTGAGGGCGGTACTGACCGCCTTGCGCGCCTCGGCCGGGGTGGCCTCCTCGCCCACCGCCTGCACCAGGCGGCGGGCGAGCACCGCGGAGAAGCCGGCTTCCAGCAGGTCGCCGACCAGTTCGGCGCGTGCCGGGGCCTGGCGCTTGGCCTCGCCCCAGGCGAAGCCGGCGAGCTGGCGTTCGATCATGCCGCGAATGCCGGTGAGTTCGGCCATCAGCTTGGTATTGGCTTCCTGCAGTTCGCGCACGCGGGCGTCCTGCTCGCGGGTTTCGCGTTCGCGCTCCGCGCTGCGGGCGGGCGCATCTTCGGTGACCGCCGGCCTGCGCGCCGCGGCGGTGCCGGCCGCCTGCGCGGCCGCGATGGCCTCGGCCCACGGGTCGGTCGCCGGGGCGGGTGCGGTGGCGCGGCTCCGGGGCGGATAGTCGGCGTGTTCGACGCGCGGCGGATTGAAGGCGCGCATGACCGGTTCGGCAGGACGGACCGGCGCGGTGCGCGCGACCGCGGCACCGAGGCTGACGCGGTAGTCGTCCTCGTCCTCGGCCCGCGCGGCCTTGGCGGCGGCGACGGGTTTGGCGGCGGGTTTGGCGGTCCGGGGCGCGGGACGTGCGGACGGCAACGCTCCGACGGCGTCGGCCGGCAGCGCCAGGATCTCGACCCCGCCATTGACCGCCCGGTTGGAGAGCACGATGGCGTCGGCGCCGAGCTCCTCCTTGAGCGCGCGCAGGGCTTCGCGGGCGGTTTGGGCAAAGTAGCGTTTGACGTTCATGGTGTTTCTCCGACTCCGACGACCGCGCTCGCAGCGCAGGATGGTTCCGATTATGGCCGCCGCCCGGCCCCGGGATAGGGCGGAATAAACCGGATTTCCCCCGCCTATTCCCCCGCTGCGGAAGACCTCAGGCCGCCGCGCCTATCATCGCGGTGACGCGGATGGTGCGCGCTTCGGGCACTTCGGAATTGGCGATGACCTTGAGCGAGGGCACGGCGCGGCGCAGGAAGCGCGACAGCAGCATGCGCAATTGCACCGGCACCAGCAGCACCGGCGGCAGGCCGATGTCCTCCTGGCGCTGGGCGATCTGGGCGGTCTGGCGCAGCAGCGTGTCGGCCAGCCCCGGTTCGATGGCGCCGCCCTCGCCGCCGGCGCTCATGGCCTGCAGCAGGATGCGCTCCAACCCCGGTTCCAGGGCCATGACCTGCAGTTCCGCGTTGCCCGGGAACAGGCTCTGCACGATGGCGCGGCCGAGGGCCTCGCGCACCTTGCCGGTGAGTTCCACCGGGTCCTGGCTGCGCACCGAGTGTTCGGCGAGCACCTCGATGATGGTGCGCATGTCGCGGATGTTGACGCCCTCGTCCAGCAGGTTCTGCAGCACGCGCTGCACCGTGGACACCGGCAGCAGCTTGGGCACCAGGTCTTCGATGAGCTTGGGCGATTCCTTGCCCACATGGTCCAGCAGGGCCTGGGTTTCCTGGCGGCCGAGGAGTTCGGCGGCGTGGTCGAGGATGAGGTGGTTGAGATGGGTCGCCACCACGGTGCTGGCGTCCACCACCGTGTAGCCCAGCGCGTGCGCCTGCTCCCGCTGGCCGGCGTCGATCCAGTAGGCCGGCAGGCCGAAGGCCGGGTCCTTGGTCTCGCGCCCCTGCAGCGGGCCGGTGACGCGGCCCGGGTTGATCGCCAGGTACTGGCCGGGGTAGGCCTCGCCGCCGCCCACCTCCACGCCCTTCAAGGCGATGCGGTAGGCGTTGGGCTTGAGTTCCAGGTTGTCGCGGATATGCACCGGCGCGGACAGGAAGCCCACCTCCTGGGCGAACTTCTTGCGCAGGCCGCGGATGCGCTTGAGCAGTTCCCCGTCCTGGCCCTTGTCCACCATGGGGATGAGCCGATATCCCACCTCCAGGCCCAGCACGTCCACCGGCGCCACGTCGTTCCAGCTCGCTTCCTGCGCTTCCTGGGCCGGCGCAGCGGCGGCAGCGGCCTGGGCCGCGGCTTCGGGCGTCTCGGCGGAGGCCTGGCGCTTCTTCATCTGCTGCCAGCCCAGCGTCGCGATGAGCGCCGCCAGCAGCAGGAAGACGAAGTTGGGCATGCCGGGAATCATGCCCAGCACGCCGATGATGGCGGCGGTGAGGAACATCACCTGCGGGTTGGCGAACACCTGGCCGATGACCAGGCTGCCGATGTCCCCTTCGTCCCCCACGCGGGAGACCACCAGGCCGGCGGCCACCGAGATGATCAGCGCCGGAATCTGCGCCACTAGGCCGTCGCCGATGGTCAGCAGGGCATAGGTGTGCCCGGCGTCGCCGATGGCCATGTCGTGCTGGATGACGCCGATGAAGAGCCCGCCGATGATGTTGATGATCAGGATCAGGATGCCCGCCACCGCGTCGCCGCGCACGAACTTGGAGGCACCGTCCATGGCGCCGAAGAAGTCGGATTCCTGGGCGATCTCCTTGCGGCGGCGCTTGGCTTCCTTCTCCTCGATGAGACCGGCGTTCAGGTCCGCGTCGATGGCCATCTGCTTGCCCGGCATGGCGTCCAGGGTGAAGCGCGCGCTCACTTCGGCGATGCGCCCGGCGCCCTTGGTGATCACCACGAAGTTGATCACCGTGAGGATGACGAACACCACGATGCCGACGGCCACGTTGCCGCCCACCAGCACGGCGCCGAAGGCCTCGATGACCTTGCCCGCCGCGTCGCCGCCCGCGTGGCCTTCCATGAGCACGATGCGGGTGGAGGCCACGTTCAGCGACAGGCGCAGCAGCGTGGTGACCAGCAGCACGGTGGGGAAGACGGAGAATTCCAGGGGCTTCTTCGTGTACATCGCCACCATCATCACCATCACCGACACCGCGATGTTGAAGGTGAAGAACACGTCCAGCAGGAACACCGGCAGCGGCAGCACCATCATGGACAGGATCATGACGATGAGCAGCGGCGCCGCGAGCTGGCGCATGCGGGCCGGGGTGAGCAGTTCACGCAGGCTGAGGATGTCGTTCATTCAAGCGGTTCCGTGGTTCGGTCGGGCGCGCCCGGGTCCATGCCTGCGGGCACCTGCAGGGCGGTGGGCGCCTGGGGCGGCAGGCCGCCCTGGGCCATCCAGTTGTTGAGCTGATAGACGTAGGCCAGCACTTCGGCCACCGCGGTGTACAGCCCGGCGGGGATGGCCTGTTCCAGTTCGCAATGGGCGTAGAGGGCGCGGGCCAGGGGCGGCGCCTCCAGCATCGGCACGTCGTGCTCGCGGGCGATCTCGCGGATCTTCAGGGCGGTTTCGCCGCGGCCCTTGGCCACGACGACCGGAGCGCCCATCTTCGCGGCGTCGTACTTGAGCGCCACGGAGAAGTGGGTCGGGTTGGTGACCACCACGTCCGCCTCGGGCACCGCGGCCATCATGCGCTTGCGCGCCATCTCCCGCTGCATCTGGCGGATGCGCCCCTTGAGCTGCGGGTCGCCTTCCTGTTCCTTGCTCTCGCGCTTGACCTCTTCCTTCGTCATGCGCAGCTTCTTGTGGTATTGCCAGAGCTGGAAGGGCACGTCCAGCAGCGCCAGCAGGCCCAGACTGGCGGCGATCATCAGGGTGGTGAACAGCACCGTCTCGGCGAAGTCCGGCATGCCCACTTCCAGCGGCTCGATCATCAGGTCGAAGATGTGGTCGCGGGTGTTCCACAGCACCATTGCGCCGATGCCGCCCACCAGCAGCGCCTTCAGGGCGGCCTTGACCATCTCCATCAGGCCGTGGGTGGAGAACATCCGCCCCAGGCCCTTGAGCGGGTCCATGCGGTCGAACTTGAGGCCGAGCACCTTGGGCGAGAACACCAGCCCGCCCAGCGCGATGGGCGCGGCCACCGCCGCCAGCAGCAGGGCGCCGAACAGGGGCAGCATGGTGATCAGCGCGCCGCCCAGGATGTCGTGCAGGCGGTCGAGCAGCAGCGTGTGGTCGAAGGCGGCCTCGCGCTCGAAGTGGAAGCCGCGGCGGATCAGCATATGCATGCGCTCGGCGAACCAGCCGCCCAGCATCCACAGCGTCGCCACCCCGGTCATGATGACCAGGAAGGTGGACAGCTCACGCGACTGCGGAACCTGCCCTTCCTCGCGGGCCTGCTCCAGTCGCCTGGCTGAGGGCTGTTCTGTCTTCTCGAGATCGCTGTCTTCGGCCATGGCCGGCTCCGGGCCCGTCCCGCGACGCTGGCGTCAGCGCGGACGGATGTGGACACGCGGCAATTATGGCCGGCCACCGGCAAGTCCTGCCGGTGGATAAGGCGGGGTAAAACGGTTCAATTCGGCGCTTGGGGCGCGGGAGTCACTGCGGCGCCGGCAGGCGCTCCAGGCCGCGGATGCGTGTCCCCGCGGCGATGCCCTTGTCCGCGAACCAGCCCTTGTTCATCTCCAGCGCGTAGCGGGCGGCGTTGGCCGCGCAGTGGCTTTCCTCGCTGTGGGGCGTCATGTCGGCGATGTTGAGGATGCGCCCGTCCCCGTCGATGAAGGCCACCGACAACGGCACGTAGGTGTTCTTCATCCACATGCAGTGGCGCGCATCCTGGGGAAAGACGAACACCATGCCGCGCTGCCCCGCCAGCATGCGCCGGTTCATCAGGCCGATCTGGCGCGTCTGCGGCGTGTGCGCCAGTTCCGCCTCGATGCGGTACATGCCCGCACCCAGCTCGAACACCGGCATGGCCTGCTGGGCGGCCGCGGGCAGGGCGGGCAGCAGGGCCGCCAGCGCGGCAAGGGCGAAGCGCGGAAGAACGGAGGGCGTCATGGCAAGGGCAGGCGGATGGACGACGGCCCGCATTCTACGCCGCCATCCGCCGCCCCGTTCAACGCATGACGGCCAGCGCCGCCACCGCCGCGGTGAGCGCCGGCACCACTTCTGCGCCGTCGCCCGCGGCGAGCAGCTCCTGCGCGTGCTCGATCAGCGCCTGCGCTTCGTCTTCCTGGTTGCCCACCTTCAGCTCCGCGGCGAAGCGGCCGATGCTGCCCGCCACCAGGCGGGTGATGCGGCCGTTCTCGCCGGTCACTTTCGAGGTCCTGATGGCGTTGGCGATCAGGTCGGTGACGATGGCGTGGTAATCCTTGTCGGCCATGGCAGCCTCCTCAGTCGTCCACCATCTCGGCGTTGTAGTTCTTCAGCCGCTGGCCGGCCGCCACCCCGAGGATCTTGGCCAGCCAGGGCGGCGGCGAATTGCTCATCATGTGCTGGAACTCGGCCAGCACCTCGGCCGCCGCGCCGCCCTGGATGCGCTTGATGGGGTAGATGCCGCCCTTGATCACCTTGGCCGCCGCCGGACCGCCCACCGAGACCACATAGACCACGTGGCAGTCGGAGATGAGCTGCACCCGGTAGCCGTTCTTGTCCTCGGCGAAATCGGCCTCCAGCGCGTCCCGCACGCCCACCAGCCGGACTTCCGTGGCGGACACCTGGTAGACCAGGTAGCGGATACAGGAACCGAAATGCCCGTTGAGCGCCTCGCCGCTGTCGGAGGCCAGGGCCACGCGCACCGAGGCGGGCATGTCGCCGTCCGCGTAGTCCTGCACCGGGGGCAGCATCTCGCCGTCGCTGTCGCCCCACAGGATGCGCACGGCGAGCTTCATCGCCTCCAGGCCAATGCCGATGTCCTCGCCGTCCTCCTCGCCGTCGGCACTGGCGAAGGCGGTCTTGAGGTCGGTGACGGTAACCGTGCGCAGGTCGTCCACATCGATCTGGCGGTCGCTGCCGAGGCGGTTCTGCAGCACGTCTATCAGTTGCGGCAGGGAAATGCCGGGCATGGCCCGCGCCGCCAGCGCCACGCGCAGCGCGGCATCACGGGTGATGGGGGGTTCGCTCTCTTGCATGGGGAAGGCTCCTCTGTCGGGGTTTTCCCTTGCAAAGCATGATGGGTGCCAAACTGCTGCGGCACGAAACTTCTTAGCAAGCAATTGATTTTATTGATTTAATATTGCCGACGTACGTAGATCGCGGCTCTGCGGCCATGTCGCATGCTCGACAGCCATCCGCTTTTTCCCGGCGGATGGAGCAAAGCCGTCAGCGCCCCCCGGTCGCCGGCAGACGCGCTTCCACCTCCCGCCACTGCCCGGGCGCCAGGCCCTCCAGCAGCCACGGGCCGATCGCCACCCGCAGCAGGCGCAGCGTGGGATGGCCGACCTTGGCGGTCATGCGCCGCACCTGGCGGTTCTTGCCCTCGCGCAGCACGATCTCCAGCCAGCTCGTCGGCACCGTCTTGCGGAAACGCACCGGCGGATCGCGCGGCCACAGCCAGTCCGGCTCGGCCACGCGGCGCGCCTCGCACGGCCGGGTGACGAAATCGCCCAGGTCCACGCCCGCGCGCAGCGCGGCCAGCGCCGCCTCGTCCGGCTCGCCCTCCACCTGCACCAGATAGGTCTTGGGCAGCTTGTGGCGCGGGTCGGCGATGCGGTGCTGCAGGGTGCCGTCATCGGTGAGCAGCAGCAGGCCCTCGCTGTCGGTATCCAGCCGGCCGGCGGCATACACGCCGGGCACCGGCACGCAGTCCTTCAGGGTCTGGCGGCCGTCCTCGGCGGTGAACTGGCACAGCACGCCGTAGGGCTTGTTGAGGAGGATCAGGCGGGACATGGTCACCGGTTGCAAACGGACGGCGCGAGGGTAACCCGAAAGGCGCTGCGCCGGGGGCGGCAAGTCCTGCCGCTGGCACGCTTCTCGCAAATTGCGCGCATGACGCGGCCGTGCCGGCCGTACCGACTTTGCCACGGAGCCTGCCCGATGACCGCCTCGCTGCTGCGCCCCATCGTCCTCCCGCCCGGCCTCGCCGGCCGCCCCGCCCCCTGCGACCTGTTCGATGAACGCGGCACCCTGCTCGCCCGCGAGGGCAGCCCGCTTAGCCCGCGCGCCATGGACGCCCCCCACCTGCGCCGGCTGTATTGCCGTGCCGGCCAGGTGCCGCAACTGGCCCAGCCCGCGCCGCTGCGCGTCCTGCGTGACGTGGGCGAGACCCTGGCGATGCTGGATGCGCTGCTCCAATCCGGCCACCCGCCCGCCGCGGACGCGTTCACCGAACTGGCCGTCCACTGCCACGCCGCCTGGCGCTTCGACCCCGACGCCTGCATCGGCTACGCCCGCCTCGCCCGCCCCATTTCGCCCGCCGTCGGCCACGTCCTGCTCGCCGCCCTGTTCGCCGCCGAGATCGGCGACGCCCACGGCCTGCCCCAGGACTCCGTGCTCGACCTGATCGGCGCTGCGCTGACCATGAACCTCGGCAGCCATGCGTTGCACGACCGCATGCACGCCCAGCACGGGGCGCCGGACGCCGCCGCCCGCAGCGCCCTCCTCGACCATCCGCGCCGCGCCGCCACCCTGCTCGCCGCCAGCGGCGGCCTGCCGCCGGACTGGCTGCGCGCGGTCGCCCAGCATCACGAAAACCTGGACGGCAGCGGCTATCCACAGGGCCTGCGGCGCGGCGAGATCGCGCTGGGCGCGCGCATCCTGCGCGTGGCCGACGTCTTCGCCGCCCGCCTGCGCGGCCGCCGCACGCGCCTGCCGCGCTACTGGAACGCCGCCAAGGCCGGCACTTCGGAACGCCTGATCCGCCACGTCTTCGGCAAGGACCTGGAAATCCTCGACCCCCACCTCGTGCGCCTGCTGCTCGTGCGCCTCGGTAGCTTCCCACCGGGCAGCCTGGTGCGCCTGTCCAACGGAGAACTGGCGATCATCAACCGCCGTACCGGCACCGACGGCAAGCCCCGCGAGGCCCTGTCCCTGCTCGATGCCCGCGGCCGCCTGCACGGCGAACCGCGCCAGCGCCCGCTCGGTACGCAGGACTGCCGCGTCCAGGGCTACGCCCACGACGACCAGCTACACCGCCTGCCGGACTACGACTGGCCGGCGCTGTGGGGGTATGGGGAATACGGCGGGAAGGTGCACTGAAGGATTGGCGGAAGCGCAGGGATTCGAACCCTGGATACCTTGCGGTATGCCGGTTTTCAAGACCGGTGCATTCAACCACTCTGCCACGCTTCCTTACTTTCGCACTGCCTGAACGGCCGCAAGGGGCCTGACGGCCCCGCCGGTTTTAGCTGCGCGCCGCCAGGCGGCGCTTCGCTAGCGCCCCGCATCCTGCCGGATGCGGCTGCGCCAAGACCGGTGCATTCAACCACTCTGCCACGCTTCCGCATCGCCCGGCCTTGCACCGGGAGCGCGCGATTATACCCCCGGCGCGTTCGCCGCTTGCGCGCCCACGTGGTCGAACACCGCCACCGACTCCACATGGGAGGTCTGCGGGAACATGTTGGCGATGCCGGCGCCGCTGAGCACGTAGCCCTTTTCATGCACCAGCACCGCCGCGTCCCGCGCCAGCGTGGCGGGGTTACAGGACACGTAGACGATGCGCGCCGGACGCTGTTGCGGACTCAGGGCCTTGACCACGGCGATGGCGCCCTCCCGCGGCGGGTCGATGAGCAGCTTGTCCAGCGGGCCCAGCGCGGCCAGGCTGTCCTCGGTGGTCTCGAACAGGTTGGCGGCGTAGAAGCGGGTCCGGCGGGCCAGTCCGTTGCGCTTGGCGTTGTCGGCGGCGCGGCGCACCATGGCCTCGCTGCCCTCCACTCCCACCACTTCGGCGCCGCGGCGCGCGATAGGCAGGCTGAAGTTGCCCAGGCCGCAGAAGAGATCGGCAACGCGCTCCCCGGGCCGCGGGTCCAGCAACTGCAGGGCACGGCGGATCAAGAGGCGGTTGATATGCACGTTGACCTGGGTGAAGTCGGTGGGATGGAAATCCATGCGCAGACCGAATTCCGGCAGCGTGTAGGCGAGGCCCGACGCGTCCTTGGGCCACAGGGACCGGGCGCTGTCCGGCCCGCCGGGCTGCTGCCACACCTGCACGCCGTGGGCGTCGGCGAAGGCGGCCAGGCGTTTCTCGTCCGTGGCGGAAAACGGCAGCAGGTGGCGGAACACCAGCACGGTAAGGCCGTCGCCCAGGGCAATTTCCACCTGGGGCACGCGATCGGGAATGGATAGCCCCGCAATCAGTTCGTGCAGCGCCGGCAGCATGGCCGAGACGTGCACCGGCAGCACCGGACAGGTCTGCATGTCGGCCACGTAGCTGGAGCGGCGCTGGTGGAAACCCACCAGCACCCCGCCCTTGCTCGGCACCAGGCGCACGGTGAGGCGCGCCCGGTCGCGGTAGGCCCAGGCCGGGCCGTGGATGGCGGCATGGACGATGCCCGGCCTGACCCGCCCCACATGCCACAGGGCGTCCTCCAGCACACGCTGCTTGACCGCGGCCTGGGCCGTGGCATCCAGGTGCTGCATGGAACAGCCGCCGCATACGCCGTAGTGCGGGCAGCGCGGCGCCACGCGCTGGGCGCTGGCCCTGAGCACGCGCACCGTGTGGGCCTGCTCGTAGGTGGGACGGCTGCGGTGCACCTCGTATTCCACCGTCTCGCCGGGCAGCGCGCCTTCGATGAACACCGCCTTGCCGTCCACGCGGGCGATGCCACGGCCTTCATGATCGAGGGACTGGATGACGGCGACGGGCATGGGGCGTTCCGGCGGGAAAAGAGCGCAATTCTACCGGCCGCGGGGCGGAATTTCCCGCCCGCGCCTATAATCCGGGCCCATGACGACCACCTTGCTCGGGGGCCTCTCGCCCCGCCAGTTCCTCGAGGAATACTGGCAAAAGAAACCGCTGCTCGTGCGCCAAGCGCTACCCGGCTTCACCGGCGTCGTGAGCCGCGAGGAACTCTTCGACCTCGCCTGCGACCCGGACGTGGAATCGCGCTGGGTGCGCCACGACGGCGACACCTGGGAAGTGGAACACGGCCCCCAACGGCGCAGCCGGCTGCGGGGCAAGCGCACGCCATGGACGGTGCTGGTGCAGGGGCTGAACCTGTGGGTGCCGGACGGCGACGAACTGCTGCACCGCTTCGACTTCATCCCCCAGGCACGCCTGGACGACCTGATGGTGAGCTACGCGGTGGACGGCGGCGGCGTCGGCCCCCACTTCGACAATTACGACGTCTTCCTGCTGCAGGGCATCGGGAAGCGGCGCTGGCGCATCGGCGACCAGAAGGACCACAGCCTGGTGGAAGGCGCCCCGCTGCGCATCCTGAAGGACTTCCGCCCCACCCACGACTGGATACTGGAGCCGGGCGACCTGCTCTACCTGCCGCCCCACTGGGCCCACGACGGCATCGCGGTGGGTGAATGCACGACCTACTCCATCGGTTTCCGCACGCCCACGGCGCAGGAACTCGGCGTCGAATTCCTCGGCTGGATGCAGGAGCGGGTGTGCCTGGACAGCGTGTATGCCGACCCCGACCTCGCCCCGCAGGAAAACTCGGGACAGATCCCCGAGGCCATGGTGGACCAGGTCGCTGCCATGCTTCGGGCCATCCGCTGGGACCGGGGCATGGTGGCGGACTTCCTCGGCGAATACCTCACCGAACCCAAGCCCCACGTGTTCTTCGACCCGCCGGACGAGCCGCTGTCCGCCGCCCGCTTCGCCCGCCAGGTGGGCAAGGCCGGCTACCGCCTGGACGCGCGCTCCGTCCTGCTGTTCCGCGACGGCCGCTTCTTCCTCAATGGCGAGGCCGTCGAAGTACCGGCGGCTGAGAGCGACACGCTGGCACAACTCGCCCACCACCGCCGGCTGCCACCCGGCACCGCCTTCTCGCCGGCCCTGCTCGCGCTGCTGCACGACTGGTATCGCGCCGGCTTCGGACATCCGCAGGAGGCCTGACCCGATGAGCGACACGACCGAACAGACTTTCGACACCTACGCGGCCTATCGCGCCGCCCTGCTCGACGCCGTCGAACGCGCGGAGCGCACGATCGTGCTGTTCGATCCCGATCTTGGCGAGACCGGCCTCGAATCGCCCGCGGGCGCCGAGGCGGTGGGCCGCTTCCTGCGCCAGGCCAGCGGGGAAGACTGCCTGCGCGTCCTGCTCGCCAGCACCGACCTGCTGGACAAGCACAGCCCGCGCCTGCTCCATTTGCTGGCCACCCATGCGCACAGGTTCGCGGTGCGCATCGGCAGCGGCGAAACCCTGCAGCCGCAACCCCAGCCCTTTGCGGTCGTCGACGGCAAACATCTGGTCACCCGCTTCCACCGCGACCGTCCGCGGGGCAAGGCCAGCCTCGATGCGCCGGCTGACTGCGCACCCTTTTTCGCTCAATTTGAAACAATGTGGATAAACGCCCAGCCGGCGCAAAGCGGCGCCACGCTTGGAATCTGAGCGCATTACGGGTGATCCCGCAGTGCACCGGAAGCGCCGCCTTCCGATGGATTCCGCATTCCCCGGGTGCTAGCATTTTGTGCATCGCACGCTCGCCGCAGATGCCCGTGAACAGTGGCGTGCGGGCGATCACTGCTGTCCGTATACCCAATCGACTAGGAAGATAACAATGAAGCATACCTCTCTGCTGCTCGCCGCCCTGCTCGCAGTCGCCGTTACCGCTTGCGGCCAGAAGGAAGAAGCCGCTCCGGCACCGGCCGAGCAAGCCGTCCCCGCCGTGCCGGCCGCTCCCGCTGCCCCGGTTGCACCGACCGAATCGGCCGCGCCCGCTGAACCGGCCGCCGCTACCGAAGAGGTGAAGGAAGGCGAATCCACCGCCGAAGCCATCGAACAGAAGGCCGGCGAAGCGGTCGAGGCGGCCAAGGAAGCCGTCGACGCGGCTGCCGAAGCCGCCAAGGAAGCGGGCAGCGCCGCCGTCGACGCGGCCAAGGAAGCCCTGCCGCAGAAGTAATCCTGCCGCATCAGGCGTCAACGACAAAGCCGGCCCGCGGGCCGGCTTTGTCGTTGACCGGGGCCGGCCGTGCGGCCTCGCGGCCGCAGGCCATGTCCGCTCAGCGCAATTGCTGCTGCAGCAGGTCCAGCATGCGCCGCGCCGTCGCCGAGCTGTCCTCTCCGCCTTCGCGGCTGAGCACCGAGACCAGGGTCTGCTCGCCTTCGCCGCGCAGGCGCAGGCGATACTCGCTGCCACCCTCGGCCACCTTGTCGTTGCTGCGCCAGAACGCCAGGCGGGAGAGGAAGCCTTCCTTGCGCGCGCTCTCGTTGTCCGCCTCGGGATCCACGTAGCGCACGTAGTACAGGCCCTGCGCCCGGTCGCGGTCTTCCACCGTGAAGCCGATGCGATCCAGCGCCAAGCCGACGCGGCGCCACGCGCGGTCGAAGGATTCATCCACCGTCAGCGTCACCCGGCCGTCAGCCGCAGTCTGCAGGCGTGCCCGCTCGGCTTCCGGAGCGGTGGCGAGCTGGGCGGCGGCGCGCGCTTCATCCGCGCCCAGGCGGACCATCAGGCGGCGCAGCATCTCGGCCTCGAGCTCCGGGTCGGCCGGGCGCGGTTGCCAGATGGTGTGGTCCTTGGCTTCGGTGGGATAGATTTCCATCATGCCGCGGTGGCTGATGTAGACCTCCACCGTGTCGCCGTCCTTGCCCTGCTCGATGCGGGTGCGGAACTTGTCGCGCTCGGGCGTGGAATAGAGGCCGTCGAGCACTCTGCCGATGGTGGAGCGGATGAAGTCCTGCGGGAGCTTGGCGCGGTCCTCGGCCCAGTCGGTTTCCATGACGCCGATCTCGGGCCGGTCGACGTTGAGGACGAAGCCGAGTTCCAGCCAGAAGTCCTTGATCTGCGGCCACAGCCTGTCGGCGCTGCCCGGCACCACCAGCCAGCGCTGGGAACCGGCGCGCTCGATGCGCATCTGCTCCACGGCGGGGATGACCTCGGTACCGGACTGGGGCTGCGTGGCACGGTCGGCGCTGTAAGCCGAATAGGTGGCCACGCCGCGCGGCGACATGTCGGGCACCAAGTAGCGGTCGTCGCGCGTGGGCGCGGTGAGATCCGGCGGGATTTCGAGCGGCGGCAGCGTGCGCGCGCTCTTGTAGTCGATCTTCTTGGATTCGAGGCTGGAGCACCCGGCCAGCGCCGCCAGCGACAGGGCCAGGAGGGATACGGCGATACGCGAAGAGCGGTTCATTGGGTTCCTGCAGTCGAGAAGAATGTTCAGACGTTGATGCCGGCCTGGCGCATGGCCGCACGCACGCGCTCATGCAGGCCTTGCACGAGCGGCGTGAGCGGCAGGCGGATGCCGGACCCGATCAGCCCCATCTGCTCGACCGCCCACTTCACCGGGATGGGGTTGGCCTCGCAGAACAGGTCGCGGTGCAGGCCGACCAGACGGGCGTTGATCTCGCGCGTGCGGCGCGCGTCGCCTTCCAGCGCGGCGGCGCACATCTCGTGCATGGCGCGCGGAGCGACGTTGGCGGTGACCGAGATGGTGCCGTGGCCGCCGAGCAGGATGAAGCAGGCGGCGGTCATGTCGTCGCCGCTGTACAGCGCGAAGCCGGCCGGCGCGCGCGCGACCAGGTCGCAGGCGCGGTCGATGCTGCCGGTGGCGTCCTTGATGCCGACCACGTTGGGGATCTCGGCCAGGCGCAGCGTCGTGTCGTTGGCCAGGTCGGCCACCGTGCGGCCGGGCACGTTGTAGAGGATCAGCGGCAGTTCGACCGCTTCGGCGATGGCGCGGAAGTGGCGGTACAGGCCTTCCTGGCCGGGCTTGTTGTAGTAGGGCACCACCGACAGGTGGGCGGAGGCGCCCGCATCGGCCGCGAAGCGGGCCAGTTCGATGGCCTCGGCGGTGGAGTTCGCCCCGGTACCGGCGATCACCGGGATGCGCCCGGCGGCGTACTCCACGGCCGCCTTGATCAGTTCGCAATGCTCGTCGACATCGACCGTGGGCGACTCGCCGGTGGTGCCAACGATGACGATGCCGTCGGTGCCCTCAGCGACGTGGAAGTCGACCAGGCTCTTCAGACGGGGGAAATCCAGGCTGCCATCCTCGTACATGGGGGTGACGATGGCGACTATCGATCCGGTAATCATGGCGGTGGCCAATACGGTAAAGCTCGCATTCTAACCGATAGCGACAACGCGGCCAGTCCGGTTTGCGGACGGTGTGACGGGTGCCCGCATGCACCATACCCCTGATCAGAGATCGGCCAGCGCCTTGACGTGGGACACCACCGAGCGCGCCAGCGAGGACAGGGAATAGCCGCCTTCCAGCACGGAGATGATGCGCTTGTGGCCGCACTCGGCCGCCAGCGCCTTGATCTGCTGGGTGACCCAGATGTAATCGGCCTCGACCAGACCGAGCGAACCCATGTCGTCCTCGTAATGCGCATCGAAGCCCGCGGAGATGAAGATCGCCTGCGGATTGTGGTTGCGCAGCGCGGGGATCCACATGTCGCTGACGATCTGGCGGAAGGCGTCGCCGCGCGTACCCGCCGGCACCGGCACGTTGCACATGTGCCTGGGGGAATTCTCGGCGCCGCAATACGGGTAGAACGGATGCTGGAAGATGCTCGCCATGGTCACCCGCGGATCGTCGCGGAAGATGTCCTCGGTGCCGTTGCCATGGTGCACGTCGAAGTCCACGATGGCCACGCGCTCCAGGCCGTGCACCTCGAGCGCGTGCAGGGCGGCGATGGCCACGTTGTTGAGGAAGCAGAAGCCCATGGCCTTGTCGCGTTCGGCATGGTGTCCCGGCGGACGGATGGCGCAGAAGGCGTTCTCCACCTCGCCCTTCAGCACCAGGTCGGTGGCCAGCACGCCGGCCCCGGCGGAACGCAGCGCCGCCTTCATGGTGTGCGGGCTCATGGCCGTGTCCGGGTCCAGGTGGCGGATGCCGTGCTCGGGCAGATTCGCGGTCAGTTCGTCGAGGTAGCTCAGCGGATGCGCCCGCGTGATCTGTTCGGGCGTGGCATAGGGAGCGTCGTAGAACGACAGGTAGAGATCCAGCCCGGCGGCGATCAGGCGGTCGTTGATCGCGGACAGGCGGTCCGGGCACTCGGGGTGGAAGGTGCCCATGTCATGCAGCCAGCATTCGCGGTGCGTGATGAACGCAGTCGTCGTCATACTCCCTCTCTCCGTGCAACCGAACTTTCCCGCCCCTGCGGACTTCAAACCGCGCGGTGGCGGCAGACGGCGGGGCTGATGTGTTTGTCGTCTATTATCACCGCTTCCCGGCCAATTTCACAGTGTGCTCATAAAGACCGATGCCCTACCGCCACGTCACCCGCCTGCTCGAAGCCGCCAGCCAGATCATCCTCGGCAAGGAGCACGAACTGCGCCTCGCCCTCACCTGCGCGATCGCCCGCGGCCACCTGCTGATCGAGGACGTGCCCGGCGTGGGCAAGACCACGCTCGCCCACGTCATGGCGCGGCTGATCGGCCTGCAGTTCCAGCGCATCCAGTTCACCAGCGACCTGCTGCCGGCCGACATCATCGGCGTGTCGGTGTTCGACCGCGACAGCAGCACCTTCCGCTTCCATCCCGGCCCGGTGTTCGCCCAACTCATCCTCGCCGACGAGGTCAACCGCGCCACGCCGAAAACCCAGAGCGCGCTGCTGGAGGCGATGGAGGAACACCAGGTCACCGCCGACGGGCAGACGCTGCCGCTGCCCGAGCCCTTCTTCGTCATCGCCACGCAGAACCCGGTGGACCAGATCGGCACTTTCCCCCTGCCCGAAAGCCAGCTCGACCGCTTCCTGATGCGCATCCGCCTGGGCTACCCCGACCGCGCCGCAGAACGCGCCCTGCTGATGGGCGAGGACCGGCGCAGCGTGCTCGAACGGCGCGAGCCGGTGATCGGCCCGCAGGATCTCCTCGACCTGCAGCGCACCGCCCGCGGGCTGACCGTGACCGACCGGCTTATCGACTACGTACACGCCCTGGTCGTGTCGACGCGGCGCAATGGCGAACTCACCGCCGGCCTGAGCCCGCGTGCCGGCCTCGGGCTGCTGTCGGCGGCACGCGCCTGGGCGCTGGTGGACGGGCGCGACCACGTGCTGCCCGAAGACGTCCAGGCAGTGTTCCCCCATGTCGCCGGCCACCGCCTGCACCTGGCCGCCGACGGGCGTCCGGCCCCGGCCGAAACCCTGCACCGCATGATCGAGGCGGTCGCCCTGAACTGATGAGCGTCTTCCCCGCCAGCACGGCTGCCGCCCTCAAACCGCACCTGGAGCGCTGGCTGCGCCGTCCGCTGCGCCCGGAGGCGGCACCCATCCGCCTCCTGCAGCGGCGCATCTACGTGCTGCCCAGCGCCGCCGGGCTGGCCTTCGCGGCCGCACTGCTGGTCATGCTGCTGGCCTCCATCAACTATGAACTCAGCCTCGGCTTCGCGCTGACCTTTCTCCTCGGCGGCGTCGGCCTGGCGAGCATGGTGCACGCCTTCCGCAACCTGCTGCACCTGGAGATCCGCCCGCTGCGCAGCGAGCCGGTATTCTGCGGCGAGCCCGCGCGCTTCGCGCTGTTGCTGGAGAACGGCCGCGAGGCAGCCCGTCCGGCGCTGTGTCTGGCGACGGCGGAATCCGCCGCCATGGCGGACGTGCCGGCCGGCGACAGCACCGAGGCGGTGGTCGAACGCCCCACCACCCGCCGCGGCTGGCTGCCGCTGGGCCGCGTCACCGTGGAGACGCGCTATCCCCTCGGGCTGGTGCGCGCCTGGAGCACCGTCCACCCGGACCTGCGCTGCCTGGTCTACCCCGCGCCCGAGACCGACCCGCCGCCGCTGCCCTTGGACGGCGGCACCCGCGACGGCAACCTGCGCCGTGCCGCGGGCGAGGACGACTTCGCCGGCCTGCGCCAGCACCAGCGCGCCGACTCACCGCGCCACATCGCGTGGAAGGCCTTCGCCCGCGGCGGCCCGCTGCTGGTCAAGCAGTTCTCCGGCTCCGCCGGCGGCGAAGTGGCACTGGACTGGCACGCGCTGCCCCCCGCTCTCGACGAGGAGGCCCGCCTTGCCCGTCTGGCCGCCTGGTTGCTCGCCGCCCACGGCGCCGGGCGCGAATTCTCCCTGCGCATGGACGACGCCAGCCTGCCCCGTGGCGGCGGCGCCCGCCACCTGCACGAAGCGCTGAAACTCCTCGCCCTGCACGGGAGGAGAAACCATGAGGGCTGAGGCCCACGGCACCGCGGAGCGCTGGCTGCTCGCCACCGGGTTGCTCACCGTGATGCCCCATGCGCTCCACCTGCCCGCCTGGTTGATCGCCGCCTGCGCCGTGCTGCTCGCCACCTACGGCTGGCTGGGCCGGCAGCCCCACGCGCAGCCGCCGCGGGTTCTGCTGCTGCTCGTGGCGGCAGGCATCGCAGCGGGCATCAGGCTGCATTACGAACACCTCTTCGGCAAGGACCCGGGCGTGGCGCTCCTCGCCGCCCTGCTCTGCCTCAAGCTGCTCGAAGGCCGCGGCGCGCGCGACGTGCGCGTGGCGGTGCTGCTCGCCTTCTTCCTCCAGCTCGGGCTGTTCTTCTACAACCAGACGCCGGCCGTGGCCGCACTGGCGCTGGCCGGTACGCTGGCCGCCACCGCCACCCTGCTCGCCCTGCACCGTCCGCGGGCTCCGGTACGCGAACACTTGCGCACCGCCGCCTTGCTGCTCGCCCAGGCGGCACCCTTCATGCTCGTGCTGTTCGTGCTCTTCCCCCGCGTGCAGGGGCCGTTGTGGGGCCTGCCGGCCGATGCCCACAGCGCGGTCAGCGGGCTCACCGACACCATGTCGCCGGGGTCGATCAGCGAACTCAGCCTGTCCGACGACATCGCCTTCCGCGCCGAATTCGCCGGCCCGCCCCCGCCCCCCGCGCAACGCTACTGGCGCGGCCCGGTACTGACGGAGTTCGACGGCCGCACCTGGCACCTGCTGCGCCCCACTTTCGACACTGCTCCCGCCTACCGACCCGACGGGCCGGTGTACGAATACCGCCTGACGCTGGAACCCCACAACCGGCGCTGGCTACTCGCCCTGGACTACGCCGACGCGGGGCTCGGGGGCGTGCGCTACGCCAGCGACTTCCAACTGTTCGCCGAACGGCCGGTGCGCAGCCGCGCCCGCTTCACCGTGCGCTCCCGCCCGCAGGCCGCCGTCGGGCTCGCCGAGAGCGAGGCGGTGCTCGCCGCCGCCACCCGCCTGCCGGCCCAGGGCAACCCCCGCACGCACGCCCTGGCCGGCGAACTGGCAACCGGCAATCCATCGCCGCAGCAAGTCCTGCAGCGGGCCCTCGACCACTTCCGCGGCGGCGCCTACACCTACACCCTCAGCCCGCCCCTGCTGGAAACCGACCCCATCGACGGCTTCCTGTTCGATACCCGCGAAGGCTTCTGCGAGCACTTCGCCGGCAGCTTCGTGTTCCTGATGCGTGCGGCGGGTGTGCCGGCGCGGGTGGTGACCGGCTACCAGGGCGGCGAGATCAACCCGGTGGACGGCGCGATGGTGGTACGCCAGTCCAATGCCCACGCCTGGGCCGAAGTCTGGCTGCCGAGCGAGGGCTGGCGGCGCATCGACCCCACGGCGGAGGCCGCACCCATGCGCATCGAGTCCGGCCTGAGCGCCTCCCTGCGCGAAGGCGACCCGCGCCCACTGCTGATGCGCAGCGGCTTTTCCTGGCTGCGCCAGTTCCGCCACCGCTGGGAAGCGCTCGCCAACGACTGGAATCAGTGGGTTCTTGGCTACAATCCGGACAGACAGCGCGATCTGCTGGAACGGCTCGGGTTTGCCGACGCGGACTGGCGGATGCTGACCATGCTGATGAGCGCCGCCGCCTCCGTGCTGGCGGCAGCCCTGTTCGGCTGGGCCTTCATCCGCCGCCGCCACGCCGACCCGCTGGACCGCGCCTGGCAGACATTCTGCGCCAAGACCGCCCGCCGCGGACTGGCGCGCCAGCCGTGGGAAGGCCCGGCGGACTTCGCCCGCCGGCTGGCCGCGGCCTTCCCGGCCCAGGCCGCCGAACTCGGCCGCATCGCGCACGACTATGCCCAGTTGCGCTACCGCAGCCCCGGCACGCCGGCAGACGTGCGCGCCCTGAGCCAACGCATCCGGAGACTCACCCTTTCATGACCCCGACCGCCCGCCACCTGATCGCCGCCGCCGCGCTGGCCGTGCCGCTGGCCGCCGCGGCCTCCTACGTGCATCGCGAGGAGGCGCGCGAGTTCGCGCGCGAAATGAGCGATGCCCACGGCTTCGACGTCACCGAGCTGTATGCCGTGCTCAACCGCGCCCGCCACGAACAGAAGGTGATCGAACTGATCCGCCCGCCGGCCACGCCGGCCGAGCGCTCCTGGCAGCGCTACCGTGCCCGCTTCCTCGACGGCAAGCGCATCGAAGGCGGCGTGGCGTTCTGGCGCCAGCACCGCGACACGGTACGGCGTGCCAGCGCCGAGTTCGGCGTGCCCGAGGAGGTCATCGTCGCCATCATCGGCGTGGAAACCTTCTACGGCCGCCACACCGGCAATTTCGAAACGGTTTCGGCGCTCGCCACGCTGGCCTTCGACTACCCGCCGCGTGCCCCCCTGTTCCGCCGTGAACTGGAGCAACTGCTGCTGCTCGCCCGCGAACAGCGGCGCGACCCCTTCAGCTACTACGGCTCCTACGCCGGCGCGGTCGGCTACCCCCAGTTCCTGCCCAGCAGCGTGCGCCATTACGCGGTGGATTTCGACGGCGACGGGCGCATCGACTTCGACGCCAGCCCGGCGGACGCCATCGGCAGCGTGGCCAACTACCTGAGCACCCACGGCTGGCAGGCCGGGCAGCCGGTGGCCGAGCCCGCGCGCCTGGCGCCGGGCACGGCGGCGCAGGCGCTGGTGGATGCCGGCATCGACCCCAGCCTGGCGCCTGAAACGCTGACGGAGGCGGGCGTCACCCGCCTGGACGGCAGCCCCGCCGCGGCCACCGCGACCCTGGTGGATCTGATCACGCCCAACGCGGACACCGAATACTGGCTGGGCTACCGCAACTTCTACGTGATCACCCGCTACAACCGCAGCAGCTTCTACGCGATGGCGGTGTTCCAGCTCGCCGAGGCGCTGCGCCGGGCGAACGGCGAATAGCGCCAGTCGCAACCGGTCAGAGCAGAACATCCTTGGAAATGCCGCGCCGCTTGAGGATGCGGCGCAACTGGGCGAGCGCCTCGAGCTGGATCTGGCGCACGCGCTCACGCGTGAGGCCCAGGCGGGCGGCCAGTTCCTCCAGCGTCATCAGTTCGCACTCGTCCAGCCCGTAGCGGTGGCGGATCACCAGCCGCTGCTTGTCGTTGAGCATGGCGATCCACTCGCGGATCAGGCTCTCGATCTCGCCGGTATGGATCTGCGTCTCGGGCGTTTCGGCATGCTCGTCGGCCAGGGATTCGCCGATGGACAGGGAAGGGTCCACGTCCAGCGGCGCATCAAGGGAGGCGGTATGCTCGGACAGGGCGAGGATGGCGCGCACTTCCTCCACCGGCCGGTCGAGCCGCTGCGCGATGTCCTCCAGCGAGTATTCGCCGTTGCCGGCCGCCTCGATGTGGCGCTGGGCGCGCAGCACCTGATTGAGTTCCTTGACCACGTGTACCGGCAGGCGGATGGTGCGCGACTGGTTCATGATCGCGCGCTCGATGTTCTGCCGGATCCACCAGGTGGCGTAGGTGGAAAAGCGGAAGCCCCGCTCGGGATCGAACTTCTCCAGCGCGTGCATCAGGCCGAGATTGCCTTCCTCGACCAGATCCAGCAGCGGAATGCCGCGATTGAGGTAATGCTTGGCGATATTGACGACCAGGCGCAGGTTGCGCTCGATCATCACCTGGCGCGCATCGAAGTCGCCCGTGCGCACGCGCCGCGCCAGCGCGGCCTCCTCCTGCGCGGTCAGCAGGGGGTTGGCACCGATCTCGTTGAGGTAGATCTGGGTGACGTCGCTGAGGAACTCGCTTTCCGGCGCCGGCGGAGGAGGTTCGGCAAAAACCTCTACCTCCAAGGGTAGATCCGGTTCCTGGCAATCGACGTCTTCAGGCATCACCGGATCGTGCATGGGAACCTCGTCAGCGCGGCGGCAGGTACTTCATCGGATCGAGGGGTCTGCCCTGTCTGCGAATTTCAAAGTGCAGCATGGGGCGATCCGCATCGGTACTGCCCAGTTCGGCGATCTTTTGACCCCGGGTCACCGTGTCGCCCTCCTTCACCAGCAAGGCCTGGTTGTGGGCATACACGGTCTGGTAATCGGACTCGTGCCTGATGATGACCAGTTTTCCGAAACCGCGCAAGCCGCTGCCGGCATACATGACGGTCCCGGGCGCCGAAGCGACCACCGGCGTGCCCGGCGCGCTGCCGATGTCGATGCCCTTGTTGAGCAGCTTGCCGTTGTCGCCTTTCGGCTGCTCGAAACCGAGCAGGACCTGGCCGCCGTTGACCGGCCAGACCCATTCGCCCGCGGGCGTTTCGGCCGGCGGCTGGGCAGCCGGAGCCACCCCCGGAGCCGGCGTCGCGCCTGGTGCCGGGCGGCCCTGCACGGCGGCCCAGGCCTGGTCGCTGTAGGGCTGGCGGCCGCCCTTGGGCTCACTGAATACGGGAACGCCCTCCGCCGCCGGCTGCGGGCCGAGTGGGCGCAGTTCCGTGGTATCGGTGATGGGCTTGGTTTCGGCCACGGCGCCTTCCGGCGGGGCCACGCGGATCTCCTGCCCGACCGAGATCTGGTCGGGGTTGGCGAGACCGTTCCAGGCCACCAGATCGGCCACACTCTGGCCGTAGAGCCGGGAAATCGCCATCAGCGTCTCGCCCGGCTGCACCACGTGGAAGGGGCGCCCCTCCGTCGGCACGGTGGTTGCCGGCAATGGCGGAGCTTGGGTCGCATCGCGCACCGGGGCAGCCGTCTTGGCCACGCACCCCGCCAGCACACCTGCCGCGAAAATTATTGTAACCAGGCGCAACAAACCTCGGGACATCGCTCTGTTTCTCATTCCGTTCCGGTCAGCAAGGGCACGAAGCGTACCGCTTCGAGCCGGCTTTCTCTGAATGTGGCCCCGTGCCGTTCGACCAGCACCAGACGTTGATCGGCCGTCCCCACCGGGATCATCAAGCGGCCGCCCGGTGCAAGCTGGTCCTTCAGCGCTTGCGGCACGGTGGGCGCCGCGGCGGCGACGATGATGGTATCGAACGGTGCCGCTTCGGGGAGCCCGAGATTACCATCCGCATGCTTCAGGCGCACGTTCGGGCGCCGCAGGGTGCGCAGGTTCTCACGCGCCCGGTCGAGCAGGGGCCGAATCCGTTCCACCGCATAGACTTCCGTGGCCACGAAGGACAGCACCGCCGCCTGGTAGCCGCAGCCCGCGCCGACTTCCAGCGTGCGCCCGAGTTCCCGCCCGTTGCGCAGGATCTCGATCATGCGCGCCACCACGAAGGGCTGCGAGATGGTCTGCTGGAAGCCGATCGGCAACGCCGTGTCGTCGTAGGCGCCATAGGCCAGCCCTTCCTGGACGAACTGGTGGCGCGGCACCTGCATCATCGCGGCGAGCACCTTCTCGTCCTTCACGCCCTGGCTGCGCAGGCGCTCGACCATGCGCGCGCGGGCGCGCATGGCGCGGCCTGCGTCGGCGAGCGCCATGTTCATCGCCCCACCCACTCGGACACCGCGGCGATCTGGCCGGTATGGGTCAGGTCGATCTGCAGCGGCGTGACCGAGACGTAGCCGTTGGCCACCGCGTGGAAATCGGTGCCCTCGCCCGCGTCGGCGGCACCGCCGGCGGCACCCACCCAGTACACCGTCTCGTTGCGCGGCGTGACGCCGCGGATCACCGGCTCGGCCTTGTGGCGCTTGCCCAGCCGGGTCACGCGCACGCCGGCGAGTTCCTCGTAGGGGCGATCCGGCACGTTGACGTTGAGCAGCACCGGCTGCCGGAAAGGCATCCGCAGGAAACGTTCGGCGAGATCCGTGGCCACCCGCGCGGCGACGGAGAAATCGGTCGCGGCCTTGCTCACCAGGGACACGGCGATGGATGGGACGCCGAGCAGGAAACCTTCGGTAGCCGCGGCGACGGTACCCGAATAGATCGTGTCGTCGCCCATGTTGGCGCCGTGATTGACGCCGGACACCACCATGTCCGGCAAGTGGTCCAGCATGCCGGTCACGGCGAGGTGCACGCAGTCGGTCGGCGTGCCGTTCACGAAGTGGAAACCGTTGGCCGCGCGACGCAGCGACAGCGGCCGGTCCAGGGTCAGCGAATTGCTCGCGCCGCTGCGGTCGCGCTCGGGCGCCACCACCGTCACCTCGCCCACCGCGGCGAGCGCCTCGGCGAGCGCGGCGATGCCCGGCGCGAAATATCCGTCGTCGTTGCTGACGAGTATGCGCATGATCGATCCGTACTCAGTGGCCGCGGGGCGCATGCGCCACGGCTAACCCGCGGAGCATACCAGCATCCGCCGGCCCGCACCCGCACAAAACAAAAAACCGGCCAAGGCCGGTTTCTTGTCTGCAAACTTTGGTCGGGGCGGCGGGATTCGAACTCGCGACCCCTTGCACCCCATGCAAGTGCGCTACCAGGCTGCGCTACGCCCCGACACAGGAGCGCGATTATAGCACCAGTTTGCAGATTATCCAGCGTCGACGACTCAGGCTTTCAGTTGCGCGAGCAGCGCCTCGAGTTCGCCGCGAATCTGGTCGATCACGGCCTTCAGCCGGCCGCTTTCCTCTTCGACCTCGTGTTCGTGCATGGCCGTTTCGCCCAGACGGTTGCGCGCACCGGAGATCGTGAAGCCTTCGTCGTACAGCAACTGGCGGATGCGGCGCACCAGCAGCACTTCATGGTGCTGATAGTAGCGCCGGTTGCCGCGGCGCTTGACCGGCTTGAGCTGCGTGAACTCCTGTTCCCAGTATCGCAGCACGTGCGGCTTGACCGCACACAGTTCGCTCACCTCACCGATGGTGAAGTAGCGCTTGGCCGGAATCGGCGGCAAGGAATCGGTAGCCGGGCTATGGCTGCTTGCTTGCATCGCTCAATTGCTCCACCGCGGCCTTGAGCTTCTGGCTCGCGTGGAAGGTCACGACGCGGCGTGCGGTGATCGGAATCTCCTCGCCGGTCTTGGGGTTCCGGCCAGGACGCTGGGGCTTGTCGCGCAACTGGAAGTTGCCGAAACCGGACAGCTTGACGCTGTCGCCCTGTTCCAGCGCGAGCCGGATTTCCTCGAAGAAGCCCTCCACCATGTCCTTGGCTTCGCGCTTGTTCAGGCCGACGCGCTCGAAGAGCAGGTCGGCCAGTTCCGCTTTGGTCAGCGTCACGCTTTTCTCCCTCAGGCACGCAACCGGGCACCCAGCGTTGCTTCCGCGTGCCGCACCAGCGCTTCGACCGCCTGTTCCACTTCGGCGTCCTCAAGTGTTCGCTGAGTATCTTGCATCAACACCCTGAACGCAAGGCTCTTTTTCTCGGGTTCGATGCCCCTGCCATGGTACACGTCGAACAGGCCGATCTCGCGCACGATGGCCGGCGCCGCCTCGCGCAGGACGTCCAGCACGCGGGCGGCGCCGACTTCCTGGCCGACGACCAGCGCCAGGTCGCGGAACACCGCGGGCATGCGGGAAATCTCCCGGTAGGCCGGCAGACCCGATTCCAGTGCGGCGTCGAGTTCGACCTCGAACACCACCGGCGCCGGCCCCAGATCGTAGCGCTGCACCCACACCGGATGCAGTTCGCCGACGATGCCGATGCGCCGGCCCTGGAACAGCACGGTGGCCGCGCGCCCCGGGTGCAGCGCCGGATGCGACACGGGCTCGAAGCCGAGCACGGCCGGGGCGAACAGCGCGTCCAGGTCGCCCTTGATGTCGTAGAAATCCACGTTGCGCGCCGGAGCCCCCCACTGCTCGCGCAGCGCGGGGCCGGCGGCCAGGGCCGCCACCCTGAGGGGCTGATGGAAGCCGGCGACCGGCTCGCCGTCCGCCTTGCGCTCGAAGCAGCGGCCGATCTCGAACACGCGCACGCGATCCTGCTGGCGGTTGCGGTTGGTGGCCACGTTGGCCGCCAGGCCGGGAATCAGGCTGGAGCGCATGACGCTCATCTGACTGGCGATGGGGTTGGCCAGGCGGATCACGTCGGCGTTGGCGCAGAAATCGCGCTCCCAGGCCTCGTCCACGAAGGAGAAATTCACCACTTCCTGGTAGTCCCGCGCAGCGACGAGACGGCGCACGTCCCACGCCGTGCGGCGGTCTTCCGAGCGCCCCAGCATGGTCAGCGCGCCCTGAGGCGCTACCGCGGGGATGTTGTCGTAGCCGTGCAGGCGGGCGACTTCCTCGATCAGGTCTTCCTCGATCCCGATGTCGAAACGGAAGGACGGCGGCGTGACCAGCAGGTCGCCGCCCTCGCGCCGCACCGCCAGATGCACGCGCTCCAGCAGCGCAACGATGGCGTCGTCGCCGATGGCGATGCCCAGCACGAGCCGGACCCGCGCCGGACGCAGGCGCACCGCGGGACGCGCCGGCAGGTGCTGCGGCGACACCGCCTCTTCCACCGGCCCGGCCTCGCCGCCGCAGATGTCGAGGATCAGTCGCGTGGCACGCTCCATGGCCTGCCGCGCGAGGTCGAAGTCCACGCCGCGCTCGAAGCGGTGCGAGGCGTCCGACGAGAAACCGTAGCCGCGCGCGCGGCCGGCGATGGCGTCGGGGGCGAAGAAGGCGCTTTCCAGGAACACTTCAGAGGTGTCCAGCGTGATGCCGCTGTCCTCACCGCCCATGATGCCGGCCAGCGCCAGCGCCAGCGCCTCGTCGGCGATCAGCAGGGTATCGGCGCTCGGCGTGACGGTCTGTTCGTTGAGCAGCAGCACCTGTTCGCCGGCCCGCGGGTAGCGCACGTGGATGGCGCCGGACAGCTGCGTGTTGTCGAAGGCGTGCAGGGGCTGGCCGAGTTCCAGCATGACGTAGTTGGTGACGTCCACCAGCGCGCTGATCGCACGCACACCACTGGCCTGCAGGCGCTGCTTCATCCACTCGGGCGTGGGCGCCTTGGCATCCACGCCGCGGATCACCCGGCCGCAGTAGCGCGGGCAGGCCTGGGGCGCGTCGAGCACGATGGGGCGGCGCGCGTCCAGGGTCGGCGGCACAGCTTCCACCACGGGCAGCGCCAGCGGCTCGCCGGTCAGGGCCGCCACTTCGCGGGCGACGCCGGCGAGGCTGAGGCAGTCGGCCCGGTTGGGGGTGAGCTTGATGGTGAAGCGGATGTCGTCCAATCCCAGCGCACTGCGGATGTCCTCGCCGATCTTCAGGTCGGCGGGCAGTTCCAGCAGGCCGCCGTGGTCCTCCGACAGGCCCAGTTCCCGCGCCGAACACAGCATGCCGAAGGACTCCACGCCGCGCAGCTTGGCCGCCTTGATGGCGAATCCGCCCGGCAGCACGGCGCCGACCAGGGCGCAGGGCACCAGCAGGCCGGCGGCGGCGTTGGGCGCGCCGCAGACGATCTGCAGCGGTTCGCCCCCCGCATCCACCTTGCACACCCTGAGCTTGTCCGCATTGGGATGCTTTTCCGCTTCGACGATGCGCGCCACTACCACGGAGGTGAAGGGCGGCGCCACCGGCTCGGCCTCTTCCACTTCCAGGCCGGACATGGTCAGCAGATGCCCCAGGGCCTCGCTGTCCAGCGGCGGATTGACGAGGCTACGCAGCCACTTTTCCGAGAATTGCATGATTCGTTTACCTGAATTGGCTCAAGAAGCGCAGGTCGCCGTCGAAGAACAGGCGCAGGTCGTTCACGCCGTAGCGCAGCATGGTGAGGCGGTCCGGCCCCATGCCGAAGGCGAAGCCGGTATAGCGTTCCGGATCGATGCCGCCGAAGCGCAGCACGTTGGGATGCACCATGCCGCAACCGGCGATCTCCAGCCAGCGGCCTTTGAGCGCACCGCTCATGAAGGCGACGTCGATCTCGGCGCTGGGCTCGGTGAACGGGAAGAAGGACGGCCGGAAGCGCACCTGCAGGTCGTCGCTCTCGAAGAACTTGCGCAGGAAGTCGGCGATCACGCCCTTGAGGTCGGCGAAGCTGACGTTCTCGCCCACCCACAGGCCTTCCACCTGGTGGAACATGGGCGAGTGGGTGGCGTCGGAATCGACCCGGAACACACGGCCGGGCGCGATGATGCGGATCTCCGGCATCGTCTGCAGATCGGCATGGAGCGCCACGTGGGCGAGCATGGCGCGAATCTGCACCGGGCTGGTGTGAGTGCGCAGCAGCACGTCGTCGTGGCCTTCCAGGTAGAAGGTGTCGTGCATGGAGCGCGCCGGATGATTTTCCGGCGTGTTGAGCGCGGTGAAGTTGTGCCAGTCGGTCTCGATCTCGGGACCATCGGCGACCACGAAGCCGATGGAGCGGAACAGCGCCTCGATGCGCTCCAGCGTGCGGCTGGCGGGGTGCAGGCCGCCACGCAGGTTGCCGCGTCCGGGCAGGGTCACGTCCAGCGCCTCGGCGGCGAGCTGGGCCTGCAGGGCCGCCTCGCGCAGCGCCTCGCGGCGCGCTTCGAGGCCTGCCTCGATGGCCTCCTTGGCGCGGTTGATCTCGGCGCCGGCCGCGCGGCGCGCGTCCGCATCCAGCTTGCCCAGGCCCTTGAGCCGCTCGGTCAGCGAACCGCTCTTGCCCAGGTAGCGCGCCTTGGCCTGTTCGAGCTGGGCGCTGTCGGCCGCGGCCGCGAAGTCGGCGGTGGCTTGTTGAACCAGTTGATCCAGGTTGTCCATGGGAAACCGTCGAGAATCTCAGAAAAAAAAAGGAGGCCAGGCCTCCTTTTTCGATGCTGCGTTCGCTTACGCAGCAAGTTTGGCCCGGGCTTGTTCGGCGAGCGCGGCAAACGCCGGCTTGTCGAACACGGCCAGGTCGGCCAATACCTTGCGGTCCACTTCCACCGCGGCCTTCTTCAGGCCGTTCATGAAGGTGGAGTAGGTCAGACCCAGCTCACGGGCAGCCGCGTTGATACGGGCGATCCACAGGGCACGGAACTGGCGCTTGCGCTGACGACGGTCGCGATAAGCGTACTGGCCGGCCTTCATCACCGCCTGCTTGGCGATGCGGTATACGTTCTTGCGACGGCCGCGATAACCCTTGGCCTGGTCGAGGACCTTCTTGTGACGGGCGCGGGCGGTTACACCACGTTTAACTCGGGGCATGGCGGTCTCCTATCAAGCGTAAGGCAGCATGGCGCGGATCAGCTTCTCGTCGGCGGCATGGACTTCCGTCATACCGCGCAGCTGGCGCTTGCTCTTGGTGGTCTTCTTGGTAAGGATGTGGCGCTTGAACGCCTGGGACCGCTTGATCCCACCGCTGGCGCGGACCTTGAAGCGCTTCGCGGCGCCGCTCTTGGTCTTCATCTTGGGCATTGCTGACTCCTGGGTTATGAATGCCGTCAGGTGGCCCCGGAAGGAGCGCTTTCACGACCTGACACCACTTGTCTTACGGCAGCCTGGGCCGCCGTGGTGCCCCTTGCGGGGCTTTCAGGGCAAACGCCCGGTCAGCGAACCTTCTTGACCGGGGCGATCACCATGATCATCTGACGCCCTTCCATCTTGGGCATCTGTTCGACCTGGCCATGTTCCTCCAGGTCGGCCTTGACTCTTTCCAACTGGCGCAAGCCGAACTCCTGGTGCGCCATTTCGCGGCCACGGAAGCGCAGGGTCACCTTGCACTTGTCGCCTTCCTCGAGGAACCGCTTCAGATTGCGCAGCTTGATCTGGTAGTCGTTCTCGTCGGTACCGGGGCGCAGCTTCACTTCCTTGATCTGCACCTGCTTCTGCTTCAGACGGGCTTCGTGCGCCTTCTTCTGCTCCTGGTACTTGAACTTGCCGAAGTCCATCACCTTGCAAACGGGCGGCTTCGCCATCGGTGCGATCTCGACCAGGTCCAGGCCAGCTTCCTCGGCCGCGGCCAGTGCCGCATGCAGGGACACGATGCCGAGCTGCTCCCCCTCTTCACCGACCAGCCGGACTTCAGGCGCGTTGATCTCTCCATTGACGCGCTGCTTCTTATCTTGAGCGATGGTTCCTCTCCAAAAATTGCAAAAAAATCAGACCGGGCCGGCTTTCGCTTCGATTTCGCGACGCCAGTGACCGATCAGCGATTCCAGGGACATTTGGCCAAGATCCTGGCCTCCCCGCGCGCGGACTGCCACCTTGCCCTCGGCCTTTTCCTTCTCGCCGACGACCAGCAGGTAGGGCAGCTTGTGCACGCTATGTTCGCGGATTTTATAGTTGATTTTCTCGTTGCGCAAATCGGCATCGACGCGGAATCCCGCCTGGCGCAGTTGTTTGACCACGTCGCGCACGTAGTCGGCCTGGCCTTCGGAGATGTTCATCACCACCGCGTGGACCGGCGCCAGCCACAATGGCAGGGCACCGGCGTGGTGCTCGATCAGGATGCCGATGAAACGCTCCAGCGAGCCGAGGATCGCCCGGTGCAGCATCACCGGGAACTTCCTGGTGTTGTCCTCGGCCACGTACTCCGCGCCGAGACGCACGGGAAGGTTGAAGTCGAGCTGCAGCGTGCCGCACTGCCACACCCGGCCCAGGCAATCCTTCAGCGAGAATTCGATCTTCGGCCCGTAGAAGGCCCCCTCGCCCGGCTGCAGGTCGTAGGCCAGCCCCTGGGCGTCGAGCGCCGCCGCCAGCGCCGCCTCGGCCGCGTCCCATTGCTCGTCCGTTCCGACGCGCTTGTCCGGCCGGGTGGACAGCTTGACCTGCACGTCCTCGAAGCCGAAATCGCGGTAAACCTGCTGCAGCAGACGGATGAATTCCGCCGACTCAGACTGCACCTGACCCTCCGTGCAGAAGATGTGGGCGTCATCCTGGACGAAGTTGCGCACCCGCATGATGCCGTGCAGCGAACCCGAGGGTTCGTTGCGGTGGCAGGAGCCGAACTCCGCCATGCGCAGCGGCAGATCGCGGTAGCTCTTCAGCCCTTGGTTGAAGATCTGGATGTGGCACGGGCAGTTCATCGGCTTGACCGCGTAGTCGCGCTTCTCGGACTGCGTGGTGAACATCAAGTCGGCGTACATACCCCAGTGGCCCGATTTCTCCCACAGGGAGCGATCGACGATCTGCGGCGTCTTCACTTCCTGATAGCCGTGCTCGTGGATGGTCCGGCGCAGGTATTGTTCGACCTGCTGCCACAGCGTCCAGCCCTTGGCATGCCAGAACACCATGCCCGGTGCCTCTTCCTGGAGATGGAAGAGATCGAGCTGGCGGCCGAGCCTGCGGTGGTCGCGCTTCTCGGCCTCTTCCAGCATGTGGAGGTAGGCGTCGAGTTCGTCCTTCTTCACCCAGGCAGTGCCGTAGATGCGCTGCAGCATCTCGTTCTTCGAATCGCCGCGCCAGTATGCGCCGGCCACCTTCATCAGCTTGAAGACCTTGAGCCTGGCCGTGGACGGGACGTGCGGACCGCGGCACAGGTCGATGAAATCGCCCTGGCGGTACAGGGAGACGTCCTCCGCCTGCGGGATGGAGGCGATGATCTCGGCCTTATAGTGCTCGCCCTGGGCCTTGAAGAAGGCCACGGCCTCCTCCCGCGCCCACACCTCGCGCGCCACCGGGATGTCGGCCTTGGCGAGTTCCGCCATGCGCCGCTCGATCTGCTGCAGGTCTTCCGGCGTGAAGGGGCGCTTGTAGGCGAAGTCGTAGTAGAAGCCGTTTTCGATCACCGGGCCGATGGTCACCTGGGCATCCGGGAACAGTTCCTTGACCGCGTGCGCCAGCAGGTGGGCGGTGGAGTGGCGGATCATCTCCAGCCCTTCCGGGTTCCTGTCCGTGACGATGGCCAGTTCGGCGTCGGTCTCGATGCGGTGGGACAGGTCCACCAGACGGCCATCCACCCGGCCCGCCAGCGCTGCCTTGGCCAGGCCCGCGCCGATGGAGGCCGCGACCTCGGCCACCGAGACCGGCTGTTCGAAACTGCGGACGGAGCCGTCCGGAAGCGTGATGTTCGGCATCGTTCAGAAACCTCAGGCTGACCCCGGCCCGGCCGGGATGCTACAGACGAAAAAAAAGTGCGGTCGAGACCGCACTTTTCTTGGAGCACACAGCGGAACCCGACGTTCGAAATTCAGGATTCGGTGGTCGTAGTTCGGAACATGGCTTCCGGCTCCAGATGTCTGGTAGGCGCGATTGGACTCGAACCAACGACCCCCACCATGTCAAGGTGGTGCTCTAACCAGCTGAGCTACGCGCCTGCTAAGAGCCGCGCATTATAAAGCTTCCACGGCCTCTGTAAAGCGTTTTCTCACTGCCCCCCGTTCTCCGGCCACGCCTCCAGGTACTGCTGCCAATGCGGCGCGCCGATGCGCGCCAGCGATTCGCGCACCAAGGCTAGCTCGGCGGCCCAGGCGGCGCCATCCAGGTGGCCGCGCATACGCTGGAAACCCAGATACACAAGGTAGGTGTTGACCACGTCGGTCTCGCAGTAGTCGCGGATCTCGGCCGCCCGCCCCTCCTGCCAGGCCTGCCACACTGCGCTGCCGTCCATGCCCAGCTTGCCGGGAAAACCCATCAGCTTGGCCATGTCGTCCAGCGGCGCGTTGGCGCGCGGCTGGTAGAGGGCGAGGAGGTCCATCAGGTCCAGGTGGCGCTGGTGGTAGCGGCTGATGTAGTTGTTCCACTTGAAGTCGCGGGAGTCGTTGTAGTCGCCCTCGCCCATGTCCCAGTAGCGCGGCGCGGCCACGCCGTGGATGAGGCCGCGGTAGTGCAGCACCGGCAGGTCGAAGCCGCCGCCGTTCCAGGACACGAGTTGGGGCGTATAGCGCTCGATGCCGTCGAAGAAGCGCTGGATGATCTGCGCCTCCTGGCTGTCGGGCTCGGACAGGGAGAACACGCGGAACTGGCCCGCGTCGCGCAGCACGCAGGAAATGGTGACTACACGGTGCAGGTGGTGCTGCAGGAAGTCGCTGCCGCCGGCCGCACGGCGCTGCTGGAAAGCGAACTCGGCGACTTCGTAGTCCGGCAACTCATCGGGCAGCCGGTTGAGGGCCCGCACCCCGGCCACGTCGGGGATGGTCTCGATGTCGAAGACCAGGACAGGCGTCACTTCTGCACCCAGCCGCCGCCGCCCTGCACCCACCAGCCCTTCTGCGCGCGGTCGATCCAGCGCTGAGCGAAGGTGGCGCGCACGTCCGCCTCCCATTCCGGATGGCCGTTGGCACGGGCGATCTCGCGGTACAGCGCGGCGCGGTCGGCGTTCTCGGCGGCGATCAGGGTGTTGGCCTGGGCGCGCTGGGCGAGCGGCACCCTGGACGCGTCGCGCAGCGCGACCGTGCCGTCGCGCGCCAGGCCAACCGCGCCCGATGCATAGAGCGGCGCGAGCTGGGCATGGCGCTGCTGCATGGACTGCCGGAGCGCGGAGATGGCCGGGGTGTTGATCTCCAGGTTGCCCTGGGCAGCGGCGAGGCCGGCGAGGCCCAGCAACAGGGCGGCGAGCCAGAGCCTGAAACGGCGGGCGGCATGGTTCATTGCGGGGCTCCTTGCTCGGCCGGCGGGGTGGCGCCGTTCTTCAACTGCCAGACCTCGTCGATGATGCGGTCGGCGGCCTTTTCCGCCGCCGCCGCCGGGAAATAGATGTTGATGGTCACGCAGGCGCTGCCTGCGGCGAGCAGGCCGGCGAGCAGGGTCAAGCGGAGGATGGATGTCATGGGATTCCCTGTGCGGAAACGGAGGTCTGCGGCCCGCTATCGGACGACCGGCGGAGCATTGGATTCGATCACGCGCTGCAGCCGGTCGATCAGCTCCTGCCAGTCCACGCGGCGATTGTAGCCGATGACATTGAGGGCCGGGATGCCGCCGCCGCGCACGAGCGCGAAGCCTCCCGCCGGGCTGCCGTCGGCGAGCCCGCCCATCAGGCAGATTCCGTCGGCGAGCACGCAGGAGAGGCCGATCTCCCGGTAGCCGAAGGATTCGAAGAAACCCAGCATGCTGCGCTGGATGGCGGCGACCGCGCCGGCACCGCCCAGCGCGCTGATGTTCTGCACCGCGCGCTGGCTGATGCGGCGCGGATAGCTGCCGGGGCTGCTGCGCACGCGGGCGTCGAAGCGCACCGGGCGCCAGCGCACCAGTTCCAGGCCGCCCACGCTGGCATCCACGTAGCCGGTGACGCTGCCGAAGGAGAAGGTGTCCGTGAGTTGGGCCAGGTCGATATGGCGCGCGTCGATGTCTGCATACAGGTAGGCGGCCACGCCGAAGGGTTCGAGCAGGCGCAGTTCGGTGACCTGCAGGTAGCCGTCGAACACCGAGACCACCAGCGTGCCGTCGAGCACGATCTCGCCGGGTGACACCCGCAGGCCCGGCAGGGCCGCGGACAGTACGCCGGCCATTTCCGGCAGGCCCAGCGCGGCGGTCAGCAGCGGCACCGACAGCGGCTCCACCACCAGGCTGCCGGCGCCGGACCACCCCTCCTCACCACGCCGCAGTTCGAGTTTGTCGAACACCAGGGCGCCGTCGAGAAGCGGAATGCGCAGGCGCGGAATCTCCACCTGCGTGCCATGCAGGCGCGCGGCCAGTTCGAAGCTGCCCAGGGCGAGTTTCTCCCAGCGTCCGCCGGCCACCGTCAACATGGCTTCGGTGAGGGAGTCCGCGCGCCAGAGCAGGCTGCCGCTCAAGGGTCCGAAGCTCAGTTCGCCGCCCGCGAGGCTGAAGCCGGCCTCGTCGAAGCCCGCGTCGATGCCGACCACGCGCCCTTCTTCGATGCGCAGGCCGCCGCTGGCGTGGCCGGCGAAGCGCAGGCGCTCGGCCTGGGCCGGCGTCAGCAGGGGCGCCAGATATTGCGGCCCGACCACCGCCAGATCCGCGTCGGCTACGGTCAGCCCGGCTGCGCGGAGCACCCCGGCGGCCAGGTCGTACTCGCCGGCCGCGGCGATGGTGCGCACACCCTCGGTCTGCAGCGTCGCCTGGGTGACGCTCAGGCGCTCGCCGACGAGCTGGCCGGCGGCCTGCAGGCGGGAGCCGGCGACGAGATAGAGCGGATGGAAATAGGCTTCGCCTGCGGACCATTTCAAATCGGCCTGCCAGTCCCAGCCACCGGCCCGTTTGCGTGCGCTGGCGGCCATGGTGGCGCCGACGCCTTCGGCCGCGTGCAGGCCGTCGGCGGTGGCGAAGCCGCCGGCCTTCAGCGCGAGCGCCAGCGAGCCCTGTCCGCCGTCGGCGGGGGTGTATTCCGCGTATCCGTTCAGGCGCCCGGCCGGCTGCCATTCGGCGAGCTGCGGCAGCAGGCCCCGCAGCCTCGCCGCGTCCAGCCCGCGGAAATCGGCACGCAGGCGTCCGCCCGCGAGCGCTTCGAGCGCCACCGTCTCGCCCGCGGCGAGCGTCAGGCGCAGCGTCCCGGTCCGTTGCTGCGGGTCCGCCGCCAGGCTAAGCGCGGCCCCGGCGGGCAGACCCGGCGCGTGCAGCCGTCCACCGCGGCAACTCAGCGTTTCCTCCGTGAGATGAAAGGCGGGGCAATCCAGGCGCAGGCCGCGCAGCCGGCGGCCGGCGACATCGAGCGTCCCGATGCGCACGCTGGCCGCTTCGTTGCCGGCATCCAGCGTCAGGCGCAGGTCGCGGGCGACGAAGGAAGGATGGACGAGTTGCTCGACCTCCAGCGTCAGTTCGCGCGCGGCGGACGTGGAGGCGAGGACGGACAGCAGGGCGCAGGCCAGCGCATGCCGGACGACGCGCTGCAGCCGGGGGAAAGCCCGCTCAGGCGGGGAACACGCCGGTGGACAGGTAGCGGTCACCACGGTCGCACACGATGGACACGATGACCGCATTCTCGAGCTGCGCTGCGATCCGCAGGGCCACGTACATGGCGCCGCCCGAGGAGATGCCCGCGAAGATGCCCTCCTCGCGCGCGAGCCGCCGGGTCATTTCTTCCGCCTCCGCCTGGCTGACGTATTCGAGCTGGTCCACCCAGGTGCCGTCGTAGATCCTGGGCAGGTAGGCCTCGGGCCACTTGCGGATGCCGGGGATCTGGGAGCCCTCCTCCGGCTGACAGCCGACGATGCGGACGGCCGGATTCTTTTCCTTGAGGTAGCGCGAGGTACCCATGATGGTCCCGGTGGTGCCCATGCTGCTGACGAAATGGGTGATGGTGCCGCCGGTCTGTTCCCACAGTTCGGGGCCGGTGCCTTCATAGTGGGAGAGCGGATTGTCTGGGTTGGCGAACTGGTCGAGGATGATGCCCTTGCCCTCGTCACGCATCTGCTCGGCCACGTCGCGCGCCATCTCCATGCCGCCCTGCCTGGGCGTGAGCACCAGTTCCGCACCGAAGGCGCGCATGGTCTGGCGCCGCTCCACGCTCTGGTTCTCGGGCATGACCAGGATCATGCGATAGCCGCGCATCGCGGCCGCCATCGCCAGGGCGATGCCGGTGTTGCCGCTGGTGGCCTCGATCAGCGTGTCGCCGGGACGGATGTCGCCGCGCCGCTCGGCATGGACGATCATGGACAGCGCCGGACGGTCCTTCACCGAACCGGCCGGGTTGTTGCCTTCCAGCTTGGCGAGGATGACGTTGTTGCGCCCCGCGCCCAGGCGCTTGAGGCGGACCAGCGGCGTGCCGCCGACGTAGTCTTCCAGGGTCTTGTATTCCATGTCCGCGTCCGTTGTGCGTGATGGGGCGATGGTAACCCGAACGCCCGGCGCACGAATCATGAAACGCAGGCCGGCGCTCCCTAGCCGCGGCCGATGCCGAAGTACTCGATACCGTGGCGCTCGAGCACCGCGGGCTCGTACATGTTGCGCCCGTCGAACACCACCGGCTGGCGCAGCAGGTCGCGCACGCGGGGGAAGTCGGGGCTGCGGAACTCCTTCCACTCGGTGACGATGACCAGCGCGTCCGCACCGTCCACCGCATCCATCGGCCGCGCGGCATAGGCCAGGCGCGGCTCGTCGCCGAAGATGCGCTGCGCCTCGTCCATCGCCACCGGATCGTAGGCCACCGCGCTGGCGCCGCGTCGGAAGAGTTCTTCCAGCACCACCCGGCTGGGCGCCTCGCGCATGTCGTCGGTGTTGGGCTTGAAAGCCAGTCCCCACAGGGCGAAGCGCCGTCCGGCAAGGTTGTCGCCGAAGCGTGCCACGATCTTGTCCACGAGGCGCCGCTTCTGGCGCTCGTTGACCGACTCGACCGCGCCCAGCAGGCGCAGGTCGTGACCGTGCTCGCGGCCGGTGCGCACCAGCGCCTTGACGTCCTTGGGAAAGCAGGAGCCGCCGTAGCCGCAGCCGGCGTAGAGGAAGTGCCAGCCGATGCGCGGGTCCGAGCCGATGCCCTGGCGCACCAGTTCGATGTCCGCGCCCAGGGTCTCGGCCAGATTGGCCAATTCGTTCATGAAGCTGATGCGAGTGGCGAGCATGGCGTTGGCGGCGTACTTGGTCAGTTCGGCGCTGCGCACGTCCATCACCAGCAGGCGCTCGTGGTTGCGCTGGAAGGGGGCGTAAAGCTCACGCATCCAGTCGATGGCGCGCGCGTCGTCGGCGCCGACGATGATGCGGTCCGGGCGCATGAAGTCGTCCACCGCCGCGCCTTCCTTGAGGAACTCGGGGTTGGACACCACGCTGTACTCCAGCGCCGCGCCGCGCGCCGCCACTTCCTCGGCGATGGCCGCGCGCACCTTGTCCGCGGTGCCCACCGGCACGGTGGACTTGTCCACCACCACGCGGTAGCCGTCCATGTGGCGGCCGATGTTGCGCGCGGCGGCCAGCACGTACTGCAGGTCGGCCGAGCCGTCCTCGTCCGGCGGCGTGCCGACCGCGATGAACTGCACGTCGCCGTGGCGCACCGCTGCCGGGATGTCGGTGGTGAAGCGCAGGCGGCCGGCCTGCACGTTGCGCTGCACGACTTCGAGCAGGCCCGGCTCGTGGATCGGGATGCCGCCCTCTTCAAGGATGCGGATCTTGGACGGATCGACGTCCAGGCACAGCACGTCGTTGCCCACGTCGGCGAGGCAGGCGCCGCTCACCAGACCGACATAGCCGCTTCCCACAACAGTCACTTTCATGATGGTCTTCCCGGAATGACAGGAATGCTCTGTTGGCGGAGCCTGGCACAGACCGGTTACAGGCGGACTGCCGGTACCGGTGGCTCAGGGCGCCAGATCGAATTCTTCGGTGCGCTTGGGCGGGTAGGTTTCCCATCCGCCGCAGGCCGGGCAGCGCCAGTGGAACTGGCGCGCCTTGAAGCCGCAGGCGTCGCAACGGTAGCGCGCGACCTTGCGGGTGTGGCCGTGGATCAACTGCTTGACCAGTTCGATGTCGCCGCGCTGGTCGGCCGGCGCGGAGATCAGCGCGGCTTCCAGCAGCTTGTCCAGCCCGAGCAGGGTCGGATTGCGGCGCAGTTCCTCTCGCACCAGATCGTAGGCCGCCCGGGCGCCACGGGACTCCAGTTCCCAGTGGAAAACCTCGTCGAGCAGATCGAGGGAAGGATGGCGCTCCAGCCAGGCGCGCTGCAGCACATGGCCCTGCTCGATGCGGCCGAGCCGCTGATAGGCTTCCATGACGCGCTCGGCCACCAGCGCGAGGTAGACCGGATTCTGGTTGTCCACCTTTTTCCACGCCTCCAGCGCCGCCTCGTCCTGCCCCTGGGCCGCCAGCAGGTCGCCCAGGATCAGGCTGGCGCGCACGCAGCGCGGGTTGATCGCCAGGGCCTCGTCCACCTGGCTTCGCGCCTCGTCGAGGCGGGAGTCGGCCAGCGCGGCGGCGGCGAGTTCGCAGTGGAAGTTGGCGACCTCGGTGCGCCACAGCACGCTCTCGTGGTCGGGCAGCGCGCGCGCCGCGGCGATGGCCTTGGCCCAGTCCTTCTCCTGCTGGTAGATCTCCAGCAGATAACGCAGGGCCACGTCGTTGAGGCGGGTGCCGCGCAGCTTCACGAACACCGCCTCGGCGCGGTCGAGCAGGCCGGCCTTGAGGAAATCCTGGCCCAGTTCGCCGAGGGCCTGCAGGCGCTGCTCTTCGGACAGATCCTCGCGATCCACCAGGTTCTGGTGCATGCGGATCGCCCGGTCGGTCTCGCCGCGGCGGCGGAACAGGCTGCCGAGGGCGAAATGCAGCTCGATGGTGTGCGGGTCGATCTTGACCGCCTCGATGAAGGCGTCGATGGCCTTGTCCTGCTGCTCGTTGAGCAGGAAGTTCAGCCCGTTCAGATAGGAGCGCGGCAGGGCGCGGGATTCATGCACCACCTGCTTGATGTCGATGCGCGCGGCCAGCCAGCCGAGCGCGAAGAACAGCGGCAGCGCCAGCAACCACCAGAATTCGATTTCCATCGTGTTCAGAACGCCTCGGGGGCCTGCTCGTCGACCTTCGCCGGCACGGCCGGGCGGTCGCGCTCGGCGCGGGCGGCCTGACGGCGCAGGCGGCCGATTTCACGGCGCTGGCGCAGCAGCGAGCCGAAGGTCGCGGTCGTGCCGAGCACCGCGCCGGCGGTGAAGACCGCCAGGATCACGAACACCAGCGGCAGTTCCCACTCGGCGCCGAAGAAGAAGTGCAGCCGCACGAGGTGATCGTTCTTGACCGCAAAGCCGAACAGGAGGAAGAACAGCAAGAGGCGGAGAATCCACATTACGAGGCGCATGGGTGGGCATTATCTCCGAGGGAATGACAAAAAAGAAGGCGGCACGTGCCGCCTTCATGAGCTTTCACTGCATCCGGTGTCGCCGCCGGGAACATCAACCGGCCAGGTCGACGCGTTCGCGCAACTCCTTGCCGGCCTTGAAGTGCGGCACGTACTTCTCGGGCACGTGCACCTTTTCGCCGGACTTGGGATTGCGCCCCACGCGCGGTGGCCGGTAGTTGAGTGCAAAACTCCCGAACCCGCGGATCTCGATGCGGTCACCGCGCGAAAGCGCGTCGGTCATCGCATCGAGGATCATCTTGACCGCGTAATCGGCGTCCTTTGCGACAAGCTGCGGAAAACGCGCCGCAAGCTGCGCAATCAGCTCCGATTTGGTCATGGTGGGCGGGCTTATTGCTTCTGCTCGTTCAGCTTGGCCTTCAGCAGGGCCCCCAGGTTCGTGGTGCCGGTGGCCGCAGAGCTTTCGGAAGCCAGCTTCTGCATGGCTTCGGTCTGCTCGGCCTGATCCTTGGCGCGGATCGACAGGCTGATCGAACGGGTCTTGCGATCGACGTTGATGATCACGGTCTCGACCTCGTCACCGGCCTTCAGCACGGTGGTCAGATCGTCGACACGGTGGGCGGCGGCCTCGGAGGCACGCAGATAGCCTTCCACGTCGTCGTTCAGCGCGATCACCGCACCGCGGGCTTCGACCGACTTCACGGTACCGCGCACCAGCGAGTTCTTCTCGTGAGTGGCGATGAAGTTGGTGAAGGGGTCGCCTTCGAGTTGCTTGACGCCCAAGGAGATGCGCTCGCGCTCCACGTCGATGGCCAGCACCACGGCTTCCACCTCGTCACCCTTCTTGAAGCGGCGCACGGCCTCTTCGCCCGGCTCGCTCCAGGACAGGTCGGACAGGTGCACCAGGCCGTCGATGCCGCCGTCCAGGCCGATGAACACGCCGAAGTCGGTGATGGACTTGATCTGACCGCTGACCTTGTCGCCCTTCTTGTGGTTCATGTTGAACTCTTCCCACGGGTTGGCAGCGCACTGCTTCATGCCCAGGGAGATGCGGCGGCGGTCCTCGTCGATGTCGAGGATCATCACTTCGACCTCGTCGCCGAGCTGGACGACCTTGGTCGGATGGATGTTCTTGTTGGTCCAGTCCATTTCGGACACGTGCACCAGGCCCTCGATGCCCTGCTCGACTTCCACGAACGCACCGTAGTCGGTGATGTTGGTGACCTTGCCGAACAGGCGGGTGCCCTGCGGGTAGCGGCGGGCGATGCCGACCCACGGATCTTCGCCGAGCTGCTTGAGGCCCAGGGAGACGCGGTTCTTCTCCTGATCGAACTTGAGCACCTTGGCTTCGATCTCGTCGCCCACGTTGAGCACTTCGGACGGGTGGCGGACGCGGCGCCAGGCCAGGTCGGTGATGTGCAGCAGGCCATCAATGCCGCCCAGGTCGACGAACGCACCGTAGTCGGTGATGTTCTTGACGATCCCCTTGATGATGGTGCCTTCCTTGAGGTTGGAGAGCAGCTTTTCGCGCTCTTCGCCCATCGACTCTTCCAGCACGGCGCGGCGGGAAACCACCACGTTGTTGCGCTTGCGGTCGAGCTTGATGACCTTGAATTCGTATTCCTTGCCTTCGTACGGCGTGGTGTCCTTGACCGGACGCATGTCCACCAGCGAGCCCGGCAGGAAGGCGCGGATGCTGTTGGTCATGACGGTGAGGCCGCCCTTGACGCGGCCGGTGATCACGCCCTTGACCAGCGCGCCTTCGTTGAGCGCCTTCTCCAGGTCGTTCCACGCGGCGATGCGCTTGGCCTTGTCGCGGGACAGGCGGGTCTCGCCGTAGCCGTCTTCCAGCGCCTCGATGGCGACGTGGATGAAATCGCCGACATTGGCTTCGAGTTCGCCGCGGTCGTTGCGGAACTCCTCGATGGGCACGTAGCTTTCGGACTTCAGGCCGGCGTTGACGACCACGAAGTTCTGGTCGATGCGCACGACTTCGGCGGTGATGACTTCGCCGGCGCGCATTTCCTGACGGGCGAGGCTTTCTTCGAAAAGAGCGGCGAAACTTTCCTGGGTAGCGGGGGTGGCAGTAGACATGTGATTGAAGGGAACCCGGAGCCGCCGTGAAGCGGCCAGTTTGTTGGTTGGCAAAACGGCCGCGGACACATTCCCACAGCCGCCACGACAATGGACGCCGCGCGCGCCGCGGATCAGTCCGCGACCGGCACGCGTTCGAGCACGAAGCTCACTGCCTGCTCCACGTCCAGGTTGGTGGTGTCGAGGAGCACTGCGTCCGGCAGCTTCTTCAAAGGCGCCACGGGCCGTGCGGCATCCCGCGCGTCCCGTTCGTGCAAATCCTTCAAAAGACTTTGCATGTTAGCAGCCATTCCCTTTGCCATCAACTGCTTATAACGGCGCTCGGCACGCGCTTCCGCCGTGGCGGTCAGAAAGACCTTCAGCGCGGCATCCGGAAACACCACCGAGCCCATGTCCCGCCCTTCGGCCACCAGGCCGGGCGCGGCACGGTAGTCGCGCTGGCGGTCCAGCAGCGCGGCGCGCACCGCCGGCAGGGCGGCCACTTTCGAGGCCCCCGCGGAGCAGGCCTCGCTGCGGATGTCGTCGGTGACGTCGGCGCCGTCCAGCAACACCCGGCCGTCCTCGAAGGACGCCGGCAGGGCCGCGGCGAGGGCCGCCAGGCGCCCCTCCTCCTCCAGCGCCACGCCGGCACGCAGGGCCGCGAGTGCGACCAGGCGGTAGAGCGAGCCGCTGTCCAGGTAGTGCCAGCCCAGCGCCTGCGCCACGCGCGCGGCCACCGTGCCCTTGCCGGAGGCCGAGGGGCCGTCGATGGCGAGCACCGGCACCGGGCGCGCGACCTCGGCGAAGCGCTCGAAATAGGTGGGGAAGGTCTTGTTCACGCACTTCGGATCGTTGATCCGCACCCGCAGCCCGCCCAGGCTGACCAGCGAGAAGCACATGGCCATGCGGTGGTCGTCGTAGGTGGCTATGGCTGCCACCCGCAGGCGGGTGGGCGGCGTGACCTTCAGAGTGTCCGTGCCCTCCTCCACCGTGGCGCCCACCTTGCGCAACTCGGTGGCCATGGCCGCGATGCGGTCCGTCTCCTTGACCCGCCAGCTCGCGATGTTGCGCAGGACGCACGGCCCGTCGGCGAAGAGCGCCGCCACGGCGAGCGTCATGGCCGCGTCGGGGATGTGGTTCAGATCCATGTCGAAGGCACGCAGGCGGCCGGATTCGGGGGCACGCGCCTCGATCCAGTTCGGCCCCATGTCGATGCGCGCCCCAAGCTCGGCCAGCGCCTCGGCGAAGCGCACGTCGCCCTGGATGCTGTCGCGCCCCACGCCCTCGACCCGCACCGGACCGCCGCCGATGGCGCCGGCGGCGAGGAAGTAGGACGCGGACGAAGCATCGCCCTCCACATACACGATGCTGGGGCTGCGGTAGCGCGCGCCGGCCGGCACGGTGAAGCGCGCCCAGCCCTCGCGCCGCACCTGGACGCCGAAGCGTTCCATCAGCGCCAGCGTGATGGCGATGTAGGGCTTGGAGATCAGCTCGCCGACCACCTCGATGACGGTTTCCGCGCCGGTCAGCGGCAGCGCCATCAGCAGCGCGGTGAGGAACTGGCTGGAGACGTCGCCGCGCACCTGGAGCACGCCGCCGGCACGCACGCTGCCCGGATGAATGGCCAGCGGCGGATAGCCGTCTTTGCCCAGATAGTCGATGGCTGCGCCGGCCTGGCGCAGGGCATCCACCAGATCGCCGATGGGGCGCTCGTGCATGCGCGGCACGCCGGACAGGCGGTACTCGCCGCCGGCCAGCGCCAGCGCCGCAGTGAGCGGACGGAAGGCGGTGCCGGCATTGCCGAGGAAGAGGTCGGCCGTCTTGACCGGAAACACGCCGCCCACGCCCCGCACGGTGTAGTCGTCGCCGTCGCCGCGCCGCGTCCAACGCACGCCGAGGGCCTGCAGCGCTTCCAGCATGCGCTCCACGTCGTCGGAGGCGAGCAGGTCGCGGATGTCGGTTTCGCCTTCGGCCAGCGCGGCGAGCAGCAGCACGCGGTTGGAAATGCTCTTGGAGCCGGGCAGGCGCACCCGCCCGCGGGCACCCAGCAGCGGGACAAGGTCGAGGAATTCCATAGGCTTACTCGGTGACGATGTTGGTCTGCTGCTCGGCCCAGGCGTTGCGCGCGCGGCGCGCCTCGTCGAACAGTTGCTCGAGCCCGGCGGCGTCGCCCGAGAGCAGCAAGGCGCGCAGGAAGGCGAGCTCGGCGAGGTACTGGTCCAGTTCGCCGAGCAGGGCCTGGCGGTTGGCCATGCAGATGTCGCGCCACATCTCCGGGTGGCTGCCGGCGATGCGCGTGAAGTCGCGGAAGCCGCTCGCGGCATAGCTGAACAGCAGCTCGGCGTTGGCCCGTCCGGCCAGATCATGCACCAGGCCGAAGGCGAGCAGGTGCGGCAGGTGGCTGACCGCGGCGAACACACGGTCGTGATCGGCCGGCGACATTTCGCTGAGCACGGCACCGCAGGCCGCCCACGCAGCACGTACGCGCTCGACGGCCGATGCGGCATTCTCCGGCAAGGGGGTGACCACCACCTTCCTGCCCTCGTATAAGGTTGGAAAGGCAGCGTCCACGCCGCTTTTCTCTGCGCCGGCAATGGGGTGCGCCGGCACCACGTTGGCCAGGTGCGCATCCAGGTGGCGGTAGATCGCCTCGATGACGTCGCGCTTGGTACTGCCGGCGTCGGTGACCACGGTGTCCGGGTTCAGGTGCGGCGCCATGGCGGCCATAAGGGCGTCCATCTGGCCCACGGGCGCGGCGAGTAGGACCAGATCCGCACCGTCCAGCGCCGTCGCCCAGCCGGTGGCGGCCTCGTCGATGACGCCGAGCTCGACCGCGCGTGCCAGCGAATCCGCGCTGCGGCCCATACCGACGATGCGTCCGACCGCACCGGCACGGCGCAGGGCCAGTGCGAAGGAGCCGCCGATGAGGCCGACGCCGCACACCACCAGTTTGCCGATCAGGGCCATCTGCGTGCGCTCCGCGTCAGGCCAGCGCCTGCTTGAGCGCGGCGATGAAACGGGCGTTTTCCTCCGGCAGGCCGATGGACACGCGCAGCCACTCGGGCATGCCGTAACCGGCGATCGGGCGCACGATGACGCCCTGACGCAACAGACTGGCATTGACCGCAGCAGCGTCGCCCACCTTGAAGGTGACGAAGTTGCCCGCAGAGGGGATCCACTCCAGTTCCAGTTCGGCCAGCGCCTCGGTGATCTGCCCCATGCCGCGCGCGTTGAGGCGCGCACTCTGGGCGAGGAACTCCTCGTCGGCGAGCGCCGCCTCGGCCGCCGCCAGCGCCACGCTGGAGACGTTGAAGGGCTGGCGCACGCGGTTCATCAGGTCGGCCACGTCCGGGTGGGCGATGCCGTAGCCCACGCGCAGGCCGGCCAGGCCGTAGGCCTTGGAGAAGGTGCGCGACACCAGCAAGTTGGGGAAACGCTCCAGCCAGGCCAGGCTGTCGTAATGCTGGTCGGCGTTGAGGTATTCGGTGTAGGCCTCGTCCAGCACCACCAGCACGTCCGCCGGCACGCGGGCGAGGAAGGCTTCCAGTTCGGGGCCATGCACGAAGGTGCCGGTGGGATTGTTCGGGTTGGCGACGAACACCACGCGGGTGTCGGGCCGGATGGCGGCGGCCATGGTGTCCAGGTCGTGGCCGTAGTCCTTCGCCGGCACCTGGATGCCGTGGGCACCGACGGCGTTGATCGCCAGCGGGTAGACCGCGAAGGCGTATTCCGAGAACACTCCGGACAGCCCCGGCGCCAGGAAGGCGCGCGCGGCCAGCTCCAGCACGTCGTTGGAGCCGTTGCCGAGCACGAGCTGGGCGGGCTTCACGCCGTAGCGGCGCGACAGCGCACTCTTCAGCGCGAAGCCGTTGCCGTCCGGGTAGCGCTCGATGCCGGACAGGGAGCGCAGCGCCGCCTCGCGCGCAAGTGGCCCCATGCCGAGCGGATTCTCGTTGGAAGCCAGCTTGACGATGCCCGCTTCCGGGATGCCCATCTCACGCGCGAGCTCGGAAATCGGCTTGCCGGGCTGGTAGGGCGATATGGCGCGGATGTATTCGGGGGCCTGGCTGGCAACGCTCATGGTGATCTCCTGTCGTGTTTCCGTGGTGCCGGTAGCGGGCGTTCAGATCGCCGCCACCGGGTAGGACCCCAGCACCTTGACGAAGGCCGCGCGCTCGTTGAGCTCCTTGAGCGCCGCGGCCACCGCCGGGTCCTCCTGGTGGCCCTTGAAGTCCACGTAGAACACGTATTCCCACAGGCCGCCGCGCGCCGGGCGCGACTGCAGCTTGGTCATGTCCACACCATGGCGCGCCAGCGGTTCGAGCAGGGAATGCATGGCACCCGGCCGGTTCGGCGCCGAGACCACGATGGAGGTCTTGTCCTGTCCGGAAGGACCGGCGTCGTGGCGGGCAATGACCAGGAAGCGCGTGGTGTTGTTCGGATCGTCCTCGATGTTGGCGGCCAGGATGTTGAGGCCGTACAGCTCGGCCGCAGCCTCGCCGGCGATGGCGCAGGACTCCGGGTCTTCGGCGGCCAGCCGCGCAGCCTCGGCGTTGCTCGCCACCGGCACGCGCGGCAGGCTGGCGAGGTTGCGGTTGAGCCACTCATGGCACTGGGCCAGCGACTGGGCATGGGAGTACAGGCGCTTGGCGGCGCCGATGCCCTCGGCGCGGGACAGCAGTTGCTGGTGGATGCGCACCTTGACCTCGCCGCAGATCTTCAGCGGATTGGCGAGCAGCAGGTCCAGCGTGCCGCCCACCGCGCCTTCGGTGGAGTTTTCCACCGGCACCACGCCGTAATCCACGTTGCCGGCCTCGACCGCGCGGAACACGTCGTCGATGGCGGCCGTGGGCAGAAAGTTGGGCGCGGCACCGAAGTGCTTGCGCGCGGCGCTTTCGGAGAAGGTGCCGGCCGGCCCCAGGTAGGCCACCCTGAGGGGCTGCTCCAGCGCCAGGCAGGCGGACATGATCTCGCGGAAGATCTTCTTCACCGCCTCGTCGGGCAGCGGGCCCGGATTGGCATCTGCCAGCCGGCGCAGCACCTGGGCCTCGCGCTCCGGGCGGTAGATGTTGCCGTGCTTGATCTCGCCCACGCGCTGGGCGCAGCGGGCGCGCTCGGCGAGGCGGGCGAGGATTTCCTCGTCCAGGTGATCGATCTGGTTGCGCAGCTTCAGCAGTTCGTCGCTCATGGTCGGCTCGTTCCCGTGTTCAGCCGTGGCGCGCGGCAAAGGCCTTCATGTAGTCGACCAGGGCGGCCACACCCTCGATCGGCATCGCGTTGTAGATCGAGGCGCGCATGCCGCCCACGGACTTGTGCCCCTTCAACTGCACCAGGCCCGCCTCCTTGGCCCCGGCCAGGAAGGCGTCGTTGAGGGATTCGTCCCTGAGGAAGAAGGGCACGTTCATGCGCGAGCGGCAGGCCGGATCGACGCGGTTCTCGTAAAAGCCGCTGCCATCGAGGTAATCGTAGAGCAGGCGCGCCTTGGCGACGTTCCTGGCCTCGATGGCGGCCACGCCGCCCTGGCGCCTAAGCCACTGGAACACCAGTCCGGCGACGTAGATGGCGTAAGTGGGCGGGGTGTTGTACATGGAGCCCGCTTCGGCCACCGTCTTGTAATCGAAAGCCGAGGGGCAGTGGGGCATGGCGCGGCCGAGGAGATCCTCGCGTACGATGACGATGGTGAGCCCGGCGGGGCCGATGTTCTTCTGCGCGCCGCCGAAGATCAGGCCGTATTTCGCCACGTCGATGACGCGCGACAGGATGTGGGAGGACATGTCGGCCACCACCGGCACCCCGGCACGGCCGATGCGGGCGAGATCGGGCTCGAAGGGGTATTCCACCCCGCCTATGGTCTCGTTGGTGCAGGTGAAGAGATAGGCCGGGTCGGCCGACAACTGCCACGATTCCAGCGCCGGCACGGTAGTGTACCCGCTCGCCTCGGCGCTGGCGGCGACGTGCACCCGCCCGTAGCGGCCCGCTTCCTTGTGCGACTTGACCGACCAGGAGCCGGTGAGCACGTAGTCGGCGGTGCCTTTGCCGCCCATCAGGTTCAACGGGATGATGGCGTTCTCGGCGATCGCCCCGCCCTGCATGAACAGGACGCGGTAGTTCGCCGGCACGGCGAGCAGTTCGCGCAGGTCGGCCTCGGCGGCCTCGGCAATGGAGACGAACTCCTTGCCGCGGTGGCTCATTTCCATGACGCCCATGCCGGCGCCGTGCCAGTCCAGCATTTCCTCGGCGGCCTGGCGCAGCACCTCTTCGGGCAGCGCCGCGGGGCCGGCGCTGAAGTTCCACACCCGGCTCATGCCTCGTCTCCGTCGCTGCCGGCGCCCTCGCTGCCTTCGTCGGTCTCGTCGGTCTCGCCTTCCAGCGCTTCGTCCTCGGATTCGGCCACCTTCTCGATGCCGGCCAGGAAGGTGCCTTCATCCAGGTTGATCAGCGTCACGCCCTGGGTGGCGCGGCCCAGCTCGCGGATGTCGCGCACCTTGGTGCGGATCAGCACGCCGCCGGTGGAAATCAGCATCACCTCGCCGGTGGGTTCCACCAGCACCGCGCCCACCAGCTTGCCGTTGCGGTCGGAAGTCTGGATGGCGATCATGCCCTTGGTGCCGCGTCCGTGACGGGTATATTCGGCCACCTGGGTGCGCTTGCCGTAGCCGTTCTCGGTGGCGGTGAGCACGGATTGTTCCTCGCCCTTGGCCACCAGCATGGCGATCACGCGCTGGCCGTCTTCCAGCGTCATGCCGCGCACGCCGCGCGCCTCGCGGCCCATGGGGCGCACGTCGCCTTCGGCGAAGCGCACCGCCTTGCCGGCGTCGGAGAACAGCATCACGTCGCATTCGCCGTCGGTGATGGCCACGCCGATCAGGTGGTCGCCGTCGTCCAGGCTGGCGGCGATAATGCCGGCCTTGCGGGGGTTGGCGAAGGCCGACAGGGCGGTCTTCTTGACCGTGCCCTCGGCGGTGGCCATGAACACGAAGTGACCGTCGTCGAACTCCTTGATCGGCAGCACCGCGGTGATCTTCTCGCCCTCGATCAACGGGAACAGGTTGACGATGGGCCTGCCGCGCGAATTGCGCGTGCCTTCCGGCACCTCATAGACCTTCAGCCAGTACACCCGCCCACGGCTGGAGAAGCACAGCACGTAGTCATGGGTGTTGGCGACGAAGAGACGGTCGATGAAATCCTCGTCCTTCATCGAGGTGGCCTGCTTGCCGCGCCCGCCGCGGCGCTGGGCGCGGTAGTCGGCCAGCGGCTGGCGCTTGAAGTAGCCGCCGTGGGAGAGCGTGACCACCATGTCCTCGGGGGTGATCAGGTCCTCGATGTTGATCTCGGCGGTGGACAGCACGATCTCCGAGCGGCGCGGGTCGCCGAACTGGTTGCGGATCGCGGACAGCTCCTCGACGATGATGGCGGTGATGCGCTCGGGGCGTGCGAGGATGTCGAGCAGGTCGGTGATGAGTTCCATGACCTCGCGGTATTCGCCGACGATCTTGTCCTGCTCCATGTTGGTCAGGCGCTGCAACTGCATCTCGAGGATGCGCTGCGCCTGCACGTCGGACAGGCGATAGCCTTGCGCGGAGAGGCCGAATTCCGCCGACAGCCCTTCCGGCCGGTAGCTGTCGGCCGCGGCACGGGCGAGCATCTCTTCCACCAGCGCCGAGCGCCAGGTGCGCTCCATCAGCGCGCGGCGGGCGTCGGCCGGGGTGGGCGCGGCCTTGATCAGGGCGATGATCTCGTCCACGTTGGAGAGCGCCACCGCCAGGCCTTCCAGGATGTGGCCGCGGTCGCGCGCTTTCTTGAGTTCGAACACGGTGCGGCGGGTCACCACCTCGCGGCGGTGCTCCAGGAAGCACACCAGCATCTGCTTGAGATTCAGCAGGCGCGGCTTGCCGTCCACCAGCGCCACCATGTTCATGCCGAAGGTGTCCTGCAACTGGGTGTGCTTGAACAGGTTGTTGAGCACCACCTCGGGCATCTCGCCGCGCTTGAGTTCGATCACCACGCGCATGCCGGACTTGTCCGACTCGTCGCGGATTTCGCTGATGCCGTCGATCTTCTTCTCGTTCACCAGCTCGGCGATGCGCTCCTGCAGGGTGCGCTTGTTCACCTGGTAGGGAATCTCATCGACGATGATGGCCTGGCGGTCGCCCTTGCCGATGTCCTCGAAGTGGGTGCGCGCGCGCATCACCACCCGGCCGCGGCCGGTGCGGTAGCCTTCATGCACGCCGTGCAAGCCGTAGATCAGCCCGGCGGTGGGGAAGTCGGGCGCCTTGACGATGTCGATCAGCGCCTCGATGTCGGTGTCCGGCTCTTCCAGCAGCTTCAGGCAGGCGTCCACCACCTCGCCCAAGTTGTGGGGCGGGATGTTGGTCGCCATGCCCACCGCGATGCCGGAGGAGCCGTTGATCAGCAGATTGGGGATGCGCGCCGGCAGGATCAGCGGTTCCTTCTCCGAACCGTCGTAGTTCGGGCCGAAATCCACCGTCTCCTTGTCGATGTCGGCCAGCAGTTCGTGGCCGATACGGGCCATGCGGATTTCGGTGTAACGCATCGCCGCCGCGTTGTCGCCGTCCACCGAGCCGAAGTTGCCCTGGCCGTCTACCAGCATGTAGCGCAGCGAGAAGTCCTGCGCCATGCGCACGATGGTGTCGTACACCGCCGAATCGCCGTGGGGGTGGTACTTACCGATGACGTCACCGACGATGCGCGCGGATTTCTTGTATGCCCGGTTCCAGTCATTGGACAGCTCGTGCATCGCGAACAGCACACGCCGGTGCACCGGCTTGAGGCCGTCGCGCGCATCGGGCAGCGCCCGCCCCACGATCACGCTCATGGCGTAATCCAGGTAGGAGTGGCGCATCTCCTCTTCGAGGCTGATCGGCAGTGTTTCCTTGGCGAACTGGGTCATGTCGCGGCGGCGGGATTATCCGCTTGATCAAAAGCTTGCAATTTTAGCATGGCGACGGGCCCGAGCCGCTCCCCGATCACGCCGGATCGCCGCGCCCGCACGTGCGGGCGGCCCGCCGCTGCCTTGCGGTGGCAATCGGCGCATGGCGCAAGTAAGCTCGCCCCATCGAATCCGTGCCCGCCCTGCGGCGGGCCGCCCTCATCAGGACTGGAGAGACCCCATGCCCGACACAGCCGACCAGCTCATCGAGGCCCGCTGGATCGTTCCGGTGGAGCCGGCCGGCGTCACCCTGGAGCAACACAGCGTCGCCCTGCGCGGCGAGCGCATCGTCGCCGTGCTGCCGCGCGACGAAGCCCGCCGGCGCCATCCGCAAGCCCGCGTCACCAGCCTGCCCGACCACGTGCTGATCCCGGGTTTCGTCAACCTCCATGCCCACGCCGCCATGGCGCTGATGCGGGGCATCGCCGACGACCTGCCGCTGATGCGCTGGCTGCAGGAAGCGATCTGGCCCATCGAAGGCCGCCACGTCTCGCCGGCCTTCGTGCGCGACGGCACTTTGCTCGCCGCAAGGGAGATGTTGCGCGGCGGCATCACTACTTGTAACGATATGTATTTCTTCCCCGACGCCGCGGCCGAAGCCTTCGACCATGCCGGCATGCGTGCCGTCCTCGGTGCGGTGGTGATCGATTTCCCCACACCCTACGCCAGCGACGCCGACGACTACCTGCGCAAGGGCCTGGCCGTGCGCGACCGCTGGCGCGGCCACCCACGCATCGGCTTCACGCTCGCACCCCATGCGCCCTACACGGTTTCCGACGATCCACTCGCGCGCGTCGCCAGCCTGGCGGCGGAGATCGAAGTGCCGATCCACATCCACGTCCACGAAACCGCGCAGGAAGTCGCCGAATCCCTCGCCCGCCACGGCGTACGCCCGCTCGCTCGGCTGGAGCGCCTGGGCCTGCCCGGCGCCAATTTCATCGGCGTGCATGCGGTACACCTCGATGCCACCGACATCGACCTGCTCGCCCATCACGGCTGCAGCGTGGCGCACTGCCCCACTTCGAACATGAAGCTCGCCAGCGGCGCCGCGCCGGTCACAGCCCTGCTCGAACGCGGCGTCAACGTCGGCCTGGGCACCGACGGCGCGGCCAGCAACAACCGCCTCGACATGTTCACCGAGATGCGCCACGCCGCGCTGCTCGCCAAGGTCACGACCCTGGATGCCGCCGCCCTGCCGGCCCACACCGTGCTGCGCATGGCTACCCAGGGTGGCGCCGCGGCGCTGGGCATGGCCGACCGCATCGGCGCCATCGTCCCGGGCAAACTGGCGGACCTGTGCGCAGTCGCCTTCAACACTCCCGAAACACAGCCGTGCTTCGATCCAGTCTCCCATCTCGTGAACGTCGCCGGACGTGAACATGTGACACATGTCTGGGTTGGAGGTGAATTAAAGCTGGAACATGGAAAAAGCCTGTTGCAAACTGGCGACGCCGAACTGCTCCGGCTTGCAGCGGTGTGGCAAACTAAATTCGGTAGTTGAATTGGATAGATTTTTCCCCTTCAATGAGATGGTAAGTCCCGAAAGCACTTCGGATATATTCGGGTCCATACAGTCCCCTGCCCTTCGACGAGGAACAAAAATGATTAAACAGACCAAGATGCTGATGCTCGCCGCCGTCGCCGCGGCCAGCTTCTCCGCTCCCGCCGCCTTTGCCCAGGCCACCGACATCGTGGTCGACGGCGCGGGAGAAATTCCGTACGCCATCGATGCCCGCAACGTCGTGGCCCGCAGCGGCACCGGTCTGTGCTGGCGTACCGGCTACTGGACCCCGGCCGCCGCCAGCACCGTCCTGGCCGGCCAGTTCCCGGTCGGCTGCCAATGCGACGGCGACATCGTGCCGAAAGAAAAGTGCACCGCGCCGGAACCGGCCGCTGCACCGGCCCCCGCCGCGCCGGCCCCGGTCGTGCGTCCGACCGCCGACAAGATCAAGCTGTCCGCCGACACCCTGTTCGACTTCGACAAGGCCGTGCTGAAGCCTGAAGGCAAGACCCGCCTCGACGAACTCGCCGCCCAGGCCCAGGACCTCAAGCTGGAAGTCATCCTCGCCGTCGGCCACACCGACCGCATCGGCTCCGACGACTACAACCAGCGCCTGTCCGAACGCCGCGCCGCTGCGGTCAAGACCTATCTGGTCGAAAAGGGGATCGAAGCCAACCGCATCTATACGGAAGGCAAGGGCGAACGCCAGCCGGTCACCGGCACCACGTGCGACAAGGTCAGCCCGCGCTCCAAGCTGATCGCTTGCCTGCAGCCGGACCGCCGTGTGGAAGTGGAAGTGATCGGCACCAAGTAATTCCGCCGCGCACCAGGAAAGCCCTGCTTCGGCAGGGCTTTTTCTTTGTGCGGCGGCTATTGGGGGATTTCCGGTAACATGCGGCCTCTTGCCGTGTTTCCTGCGAGACGAAGCCAGATGAACGCCAACGCCGATCCCACCGAAGTCCAGAAGTTCAGCGATCTGGCACACCGCTGGTGGGACCCCGCCTCCGAATTCAAGCCGCTGCACGAGATCAACCCCCTGCGCCTGAACTGGATCGACAGCCAGGCCGTACTGGCCGGCAAGGAGGTTCTCGACGTGGGCTGCGGCGGCGGCATCCTGTCCGAAGGCATGGCCTCGCGCGGCGCGCGGGTGACCGGCATCGACCTGTCGGACAAGGCCCTCGGCGTCGCCCGCCTGCATCTGTTCGAGAGCGGGCTCAAGGTCGACTACCATCACAGCAGCGCGGAGCACTTCGCCGAGGCGCACCCGGAACGCTTCGACGTGGTGACCTGCATGGAAATGCTCGAGCACGTGCCGGACCCGGCCAGCACGGTCGCCGCCTGCGCGCACCTGGTCAAGCCCGGCGGCATGGTGTTCTTCTCCACCCTGAACCGCAATCCGAAGTCCTACCTGTTCGCCGTCATCGGCGCCGAGTACGTCCTGAAGCTGCTGCCGCGCGGCACGCACGATTACGCCAGGTTCATCAAGCCTTCGGAACTCGCGCGCCATGCCCGCCAGGCGGGGCTGGAGTCCCGCGAACTGATCGGTATGCACTACAACCCGTTCTCCAGGGTCTATTCGCTGGGCGGCGCTACCGACGTGAATTACCTGTTGAGCACCATCCGAGCCGTGTGACCCGCCTTATCGACGGGGCGTGCTAGACTGCCGCTTGAAATTCGAACCGCGCATCACCATATCTGTCACAACGATCACTGGGGCCGACCTGGCTTCGACGTGGGTCGCGAAGCAGAGCAGTGCATACCGAGGACCAGTCACCTCGTAAATCCATCTGGAAACAAACAAACGCCAACGACGAGCGTTTCGCTCTCGCCGCTTAATCCCGGCGGGCGCTGCACCGGCAGGTCTCTGGGCCGGGTGGTTCCAGCGTAAGCTGGACCGCTGCAGTGTCATTTACAGAGAATCGCGAGCAGGGCCGGGTTACTTGGCCCCGCAGCTAAAGGTAAGGTAACTCGCCCCTGTCCGGCCCGCCTGGCGGCTAAGGCAGGGGTTAAATCCAAATAGCCGGGCTAAGTATGTAGATCTGTCTGTAGAGGGCTTGCGGACGGGGGTTCGATTCCCCCCGGCTCCACCAGAAACACTTCCGAAGTAGTCCTATAAGGGCCGGAAAACCAAGAGAAATCAAGGTTTCCGGCCTTTTTCTTTGCCTATGTGTTCCTACGAGTACCGTTGCAAGCCGGCCGGAAGTGGGGGCAACATATGGGGCAACTCAGTTGCCCCCGCAGGACTTGCCCCCAAATGGCCCTGACCGACACCGCTATCCGTGCTGCCAAGCCCGCCGAGAAGCCCGTCAAGCTGTTCGACGAGAAGGGCTTGTATCTCGAACTCTCCCCTGCTGGGGGCAAGTGGTGGCGGCTCAAGTACCGCTTCGGGGGCAAGGAGAAGCGGATCAGCCTCGGGACCTACCCGGACGTCGGCCTGAAGCAGGCCCGCGAACGCCGCGACGAAGCCCGTAAGCTCCTCGCCGACGGGATCGATCCAGGCGAGCACCGCAAGGCGCAGAAAGCGGCCGGCGAGGAGCGCGCCGCCAACTCGTTCGAGGTCGTAGCGCGGGAGTGGTACGCCAAGATGGCCGCGACGTGGGTGCCGTCGCACGGCGAGAAAATCATCCGGCGCCTGGAGCGCGACATTTTCCCGTGGCTCGGCCGCAAGCCGGTTGGCGATATCGGTTCGCCTGAACTGCTTGCCACCATCCGCAAGATCGAGGACCGCGGCCGGCTGGAGACCGCACACCGCGCCCTGCAGAACTGCAGCCAGGTGTTCCGCTACGCCATTGCCACCGGCCGGGCCGAGCGAGATCCAGCCGCGGACCTTCGCGGCGCCCTGCCTCCGGTGCGCGAGACCCACTTCGCTGCCATCACCGACCCCAAGGAAGTAGCCGGGCTTCTCCGGGCGATCGATGGATTCACCGGCACGTTCATCGTGAAGGCGGCACTCCAGCTCTCCCCGTTGGTCTTCGTGCGCCCCGGCGAGCTGCGCCGCGCCCGGTGGGAGAGCATCGACCTCGATGCCGGCGAGTGGCGCTATTTCGTGACCAAGACAGCAAGCGACCACCTGGTGCCGCTCTCCACCCAGGCGGTGGCGATCCTGCGCGAGTTGCAGCCGCTCACCGGCCGCAACCAGTGGGTATTTCCCGGCATGCGCGACCACCAGAAGCCCATGAGCGAAGCCGCCATCAACGCCGCGCTGCGCCGCATGGGCTACGACACCAAGGCCGAGATGACCGGCCACGGCTTTCGTGCGATGGCCAGGACGATCCTGCACGAAGAACTCGGGTTCGACCCCGCGGTGATCGAGCACCAGCTCGCGCACCAGGTACCGGACGCGCTGGGCACGGCCTACAACCGGACGAAGTTCATCAAGGAGCGCCGGCAGATGATGCAACGCTGGGCGGACTACCTGGACAAGCTCAAGGCTGGGGCGGATGTGATCGAGATGCCGACCAAGGGTGCGGCGTGACGACCTGAGAAAACCTGAGTTCTGCCGCGCCTACTCCGGGGGAGGGAAACCGAGTTCCCTATCTTGGCGAGCACAGGAATAGGGCGTTGATCTTGTCGAAAACCGGATCAGCGCCGGCATAAAACGCTTTTTCCATTCATTCAAACAGTACCTTATGGCCTCCCCCCCCTGTAGGTCTAATTCCACCGGAAATCGTCATCAAAACAGCAACCGTCAAACTAAATTAACATTGAAATTCAGTATCATATGATTCGGCTGCGATTGGCAAAAAGCCACCGAGATCCAACTACCCCCCCCCTGTAGGGCTACACCTGTCTGATCGGACGTACCGAGAATTGCCATGTGTTCCGACGAAAGCCGGAGCGCTTCTCCTCAAACAAAGGAAAGCAAACATGGCCGCTCAACTTCAGACCGCCCCCACGATCCTCCGCCGCAAGCAGGTCGAACAACGGCTTTCGATCAGCCGCACCACGATCTACAGCCGAATCAATCCGAAATCCCAGCACTACGATCCGACTTTCCCGAAGCCGATTGATCTCGGTTACCGCTCCGTCGGGTGGATCGAATCCGAGATCGATGCCTGGATTGCATCCCGCATAGCCGCCTCCCGGGCCGCGGCCTGACGGGTGCCGCGATGACCGGGCAAGAAAAAGCCGTCGCGGTGGTGGCACACCGGACGGCCCTGGATACTGCTGAAGCGACTCAGCGCCGATTCTCGTTCCCGTCGCCGGGTTCGGTCAAGGCCGGCGTGCTGGCTGACCTGCTGGACGGCCAGCGCCTCACGCACCTGACCGTCTGGACGCGGTACGGATCGAGCCGCGCCGCCCATCACGTCCTGCGCCTGCGCCAAGCCGGGTTCCCGGTGGAGACCGTCACCATCGACGCGCCCACCCATGACGGCCGGACATCCCGCATTGCCGAATACCACCTGCCGGCCAGCGTCATCAAGCAGGTGGGTGAGGATGGGCGCCGCTTCGTCAAAACCGTTCGCGTGGGGCGGATGCGCGGAGGCAGCCAATGATCCGCGCGCTCGTCACTGGCGAGCTGTGGGCCGATCCGCAGCAGCGCACCAGCAAGAACGGCAACCCCTACGCCCTGGCGCGGCTGTCCGTGCCGATGGGCGAGGATGGCCGCGTGTCGTGTTCCGTGATTGCCTTCCAGGATGACGCCGTTGCCCGCCTGCTGCAACTGAAGGCGGGCGCATCGGTGGCCGTGGCCGGGACACTGAAGGTGGGCATCTTCACCGGCAACGACGGCACCGCCCGCCCGAGTCTGGACATGGTGGCCGACGAGGTTGCGTCGACCACGCCGAGGCCGAGAAAGCCGAAGGCCCCGCGCGCCGCACAGGACGGCGGACAGGCCGGTGGCGATCCGTTCGGCGACCTGCCAGGCGCCGGGGATCTGGACTGGATGGGGACGTGACATGCCGTCGGCCATCACCTTACCCAGACGCGCCACTGCGTCGCGCCGCCCGTTTCCTGCCTACGGCCGACAGATTGCGGACCTGCGCAAGCAGGGGATGCGGCCGGCCGGCGAATCCGTGTTCGTTCGGCTGGACACCTGGCCGCCTCGCAAACGGCCGGCGCATCTGAGGTTCCCGCAAGTCGTTGTATCCGACGAGGCCGAACCCGCCGCGCTGAGTTTCGCGTTCCTCGACGACTTGGATGTGCTCGTTGCGCACTGGCGCTCGAAGTCCGAGCCGCGGCGCCTGCGCGACCTGCTGCGGGAAATCCTGACCGCGAACCCGCGCCGGCTGATCGTGCTCGATGTCGAGCATGAAAAGCACTGGTGGGTGAAGTCCGTCGACCGTGGCGTGGAGGTGTCGTTGTGACTGCTCCACGGATTGCCGCCGTCCCGGACCCCGCCCCACGTGCGCGCCGCTTCAAGCTGCTGACCGCCGCCGACCTTGCCGGCCGGCCGCGGCTGCAATGGCGCGTGAAGGGCGTACTGCCACAGACGGGCATTGCCGCCATCATCGGGCCGAGCGGCAGCGGGAAGACCTTCCTGGCGCTGGACCTCGTTGCCGCCATCGAGCACGGCGTGTCGTGGTTCGGCTGCCGCGTGCGGTCCTGCCCGGTGGCATACCTCGCGCTGGAAGGCGAAGCCGGCATCTCGAACCGCGTCGCGGCCTACCAGGCACACACGGGGCACCGCTTTTCAGACCGTTTCCGCGTCGTCGTCGAACGCTTCGAGCTGCTGAGCACCGGCGACGTGCCCGCGCTGGCCGACACGCTGCAGGAATCGGGCGTTGCCGGTGGCGTCATCGTCCTCGACACCCTGAACCGCGCCGCCGCCGGGGCCGACGAGAACAGTTCCTCAGACATGGGGCTGCTGATCGCAGCAGCGACCGAGCTGCAGGTTCGGACGGGCGGGCTGGTGCTGATCGTCCATCACTCCGGGAAGGATGCCACCAAGGGCGCGCGGGGACACTCCAGCCTCTTCGCCGCTCTGGATGCCTGCATCGAGGTCAGCCGCACCGACGAGCGGCGAACGTGGAAGGTTGCGAAGTCCAAGGACGGCGAGGATGGCCACAGCCGTGCATTCCTGCTGCGTGTCGTCGAGATCGGCGAGGACGCGGATGGTGATCCCGTCACGTCCTGCGTCGTGGAGCCGGAAGAGCAGGCCGTCGAAGAGGTGCGCCGCGTCGTTCTGCCAGCCGGCGGCAATCAGCGCATCGTGTTCGACGCCCTTCGCGATCTGCTGCGCGAAGCCAGGCACTTCGGCATGGCCGGCGCTCCCCCGACCCGCCCTTGCATCGCACTGGAAGAGGCCATCACCAAGACTCGCGACCGGTTGGCCTGCGAGTCTGATCGTAGGACGGAGCGCACCAGAGCCGCACTCACGGGGCTGGTGAGTCGGGGGGCAATCGTGCTGCGGGAGGGCTGGATATGGCTCCCCTGACACCGCCCCCGTTTTCGTCCCCGTTTTTCCCCGTTTCCCCCACCCCCCTAAAGGGGGGTGTGGTGGGTTACGGGGGAGAGAAAGGACCGGGCGGGACCGAAACGGGGATTTCGGGGAATTTCGGGGACAAGCCTTCCATGACCGCCCCACGCCTCTCCGACCGCTGGCTGATCCACTGGCTGGAGATCGAACCGACCATTTGCCGCTACCAGCAGCCAGTCCCGTTGTCCCGAGTGCTCGCCGAGCATGCCGCCGCCATCGCTGCAGAACCGGTCGATGACATGCCGGCCGCCACCAACATCACGAGGAACTGAACCATGACCACCGCAACCTTGCTCGCAAAACCCGTGCCGCAGTCCGACAACCCGCTGCATCGCTCCCTCTTCTCGCTGCCGCCGCTTCGCCCGAGCGAACAGACCCTGCCGGCCGTGCCGACGCTGCCCCCGAAGCAGCGCGTGACCGGCGACAAGGAAGTCGATGCCGTCCTCTGGCTGCGCGAGGTCATCGGCACCGGCGACGCCGCCCTGATCGCCCAGGCACAGGAAGCGGCGAAGAAGATCCGGACGCCGCTGAAGGAATTGGAAAATCGCTATGCAAAGCACCTGATCGATGCCAGTGGCGGTCAGCCGTTTGCTGCGCTCCCTTCCTTCGGCTTCGCCGACCTGAACGAACTGGCCGAGCGCTCCATCAAGCGCCGGGCCTTGCAGGTCGAGGCGCAGGGCCGGTTCGGCGACACCCTCTTCGATAACACGCCTGCTGAGGTCTTCTGCATCTCCGCATTGAAGGGGCTCGAACCGCAGGAAGACTTGTTCTACCAAATCGATCCTGTCGAAGCGGAAACCCGTTTCCGTTGGCACCCGGCCGAGATGCCGCACACCCTGGCCGACTGCCTGCATGAACTCGCGTACTGGCATGACTTGGCCGGGCTGCGCTATGCGTTCGGAACTGTGAGTGGCGATCAATTGCACGAGGTCGATGCGCGTGAATGCTTCGTGTTCAGCCTCCTCGCTGAGATTCCGCCCCGCAACCGCTCCGAGGCCCGTAGCGTTCTCGACTACCTCTATGCCGCCAGGCGAATGGACGCCATGGAAACGCGGGCAATCCTCGCCAACCTGATCGGCCGACTCCACCACCAGGAACCAGACTCCATGAGACCCGCCCGCTACGCGGAACTCCACGAGGCCGGCCAAGGCGACACCGCCGAAGCGCGTGCGCTGCTTTCCGCCGCGATGCGCTATGCACCACCCGAGTTCCTGGAGATGGCCAGACGAGAAGCGCGAGCACTTGGCCTGTTGCCCGAGCCAGACGGCTACCTGGCCGACGGCACGCGCGCTTACTCCGTCGCCACCGTGGCCGCACATCTCGGCGTCACCGAGGCGGAAGTCATCGAGGGCATCGACCAACTGAGCCTGGAACAGGAAGCGCTCGGCCTTCCCGTCGAAGAGCTTTTCGTCCCTGCAGACGCCGTGCATGGGGCGCATTGACGTCTTGCCATAACCACCATCCACCGAGGAACTGACCATGACCATCCGATCCGCAGTTGTGAGCAATGACAGAAGAACGAACGAAGAACCCCGTTATGCCGGGTCTACCGTCAGCAAGACGGGATACCAAATGATGATCGAGCGCCAGGAAGCCAATGCGGAGCAGATCGCGAGAGCGCGCCGCGCCGCGGAACTGCCTGATTCGCTCTTCGTGGACCATCCGGAAGTGCAGCGACTGCAGGCACTGGTCGCCCAGCGCGAGAACCGGGTGCGCCTGATGAACGATGGACAGCAAGTGCTGCTCATCAGGGGGCGGATTGAGGCCTTGAGGGCGAAGCTCCAGCAGAAGCAGGATGAGATCGAAGGCGCGGCGCTCGACGATGCCTTCGACGAATCCCAAGCCTACGAACGCTCCTACGCGCTCTCGGAAGACATCCGCCGGCTCGAACTCTCCATCAAGTCCGCCGAGCTTGCGCACAAGGTGCTGACAACGAACACCATGGCGCCGAGGCAATCCGAACTGCTGCGGGCAGAGAGGAATCAACTTGCCTCCCTGCTCAAGATGCTGAAGCTCGAACACCTGGATGGCGAAAACGGGGTAACGCCGTGAGATCGATCAGCGACGAGGCCAACATCCTGTTGAACGCCGCGCTGACTCAAGCAGCCGATGCAAACGCCCGTGATTTCGTCGGCAGCATTCTGCTGTGTGCCTCGACAGGGGGTTTCCGCCGCAAGCGCGCGTTGCTGAAGGCCGTCGAGAACACGCGAGAACTGGCTCAGGCGGCCGTCAGCGCTGTGACTGCCGAGACCTTCGCCCTCTTCTGCGGTGAGCGCGTCCGAAATGCGGACGCGGAGACAGCTTGCATTTCCACCCGTCGGGCGGATGGGGCTGGCGTTTCTGCCGCCACCGAAGCCGAGCAGACGATCATCGGAGATTCGTTCGCCAGCATGATCGATTTCGTCCTCTCAGAAATGGAGGCGAAGGACATCCGCTACTGCGACCAGGAAATCGCAAGAGCGCTGGCTGTCTTCGAAGAGCAAGGATTGCTCCAAGGCCCGATCCGCATGCTTTGCGCACGTGTCATCGCCGAGATTTCCTTCCGCATCGAAGAGTATGGGTTCGCCCTGGAGCGCATCGAGGCCATCCGCACTGGCGTCGACAACAATCCTCAACACGGCAATCCGGAGGAGTGAGCCCATGGCCTACGCGGTAAAGCACGCCCGGAAGTCCACCGCCCACATCGTTCTGGAAGCGGTACAGGACCTGCATGCGAAGGAGCAGATCGTCACGCGCGAGACCCTGGCCGAAGTCACGGGAATGAAGCTGGTGGTCATTGATGACCGACTGTCTTACCTGACCGACAACGGCAATGTCCGCCGGGTGCAGCGCGGCGTCTACGTGCCGGTGGAGCAGCACAAGCCAGCCAGGCTCATCACGCGAACTCTTCTGCCGGACGGTACGACGGTGCTGGAGATCGGAGACGAGACGGCGCTCGTTCTCACCCCGCGCGAGGCGCGAATGGTCGGCGAGCTGATGGTCGGGTCGGCGCAGCAATACGCTGCCATCCAGATCGGGCAAGAGGTGGAGCGCCAAAACAACGCTCTTCGCACACGCATCTCCGAACTGCGCCGGGGGGTGGATCAACTGATAGGCGGCAATCCCGGTGTAGGGCTGGATTGCCAATTCCGTGCGGCCGACGATGCGTCATCCGACGAAAACTGAGAGGAGCAGCAAACATGTACGGACTGAGATCCATCATCGAGCGCGGACGGGCGCAAGAGCTTGCAAACGGCGGGCGGGTGCGTGGCCCAGGCACCGGCACATCCGACAGCATCAAGGCCACGGTGCCGGAAGGAAGCTACATCATGCCGGCCGACAGCACCGCACAGGTCGGGCTGGGTTTCGGGCTGCCGAAGCGGCCGACGAAGGCCAACCCGGACGACGCCCCGAAGTTGGGCCTTCGTCGCAATGGCGTGCCTGTGAACCTGAGCAACGGCGAGCATGCCTTGTCGCCCGAGCAGGTGCAGGACATCGGCGCCAAGGTACTCGATGCCGTCAGGGATGCCACCCACGTGCCGGCGCCGAAGCTTGGCCTCCGGCCATTCCTGGCCGATGGAGGGAAGGTGAAAGCGCAGGAGCGTGGTTTCGGTCTGCCCGGCTACAAACCGCCTGCGCCGGCCAAACAGAACACGGATGGGTCGGGGTTCGGACTCAAGCGCCCCCCGCCGCAAGAACAGCCGAAGCTCGGGCTGCCCGACTATGCCACTGTCGCACGCTGGTTGAGCGAGAAGGACGAGAACGGCGCGAACCCGATTTGCGACCTGTACGCGCGCGCGAAGGAAGCCCAGGAGGCGAATGCGCCGAAGCTTGGCTTCGGTCCTACATCGGTGCTCGCCAGGACAAAGGCGGAACGCCAGTCGTTCGCCGATGGTGGTGCCGTCGAAGATGACCCTGAGCGCCGCCGGTTCGCGGGCGGTTTCGGCCAGCCGGCTACCGCACCATCTGCATCGAGGACGCCAAGTACCGAAGCGACCTCTACGCAGTCTGCTGGCGGTCTTCCTGGCTGGGCTGATCGCAACGTCCTGCCCGTCACGCGCAATGCGCTGGATACCGCCGCGCGGGACGCTGAGCAGCGCTGGCAGTCGGGCGACTACAGCGGCGCCATCGGCAGAACGGTGCGTGGCGCGGCAGAGACTGTCGGATCACTTCCGCTGGATGCCTATGAGTACGCTCGCCGCGGCGTTGAAGCGGTAGCCCCTGCGGCGCGCGGGCTGACTGCCGGCCTGGCCGGGGCGCCGTCTCCTGCACCCGCCACAGCCAGCAAAGCGGTGAGTGCCAGCCCGGCAGGCACGCAGCCTGCGACATCCGCGCCCGCCCGCGGCATCGCGCCGTTCAACGCTGCCGACCTGACCGATCAGCAGCGCAACACGGCCGGCGACATCTACCGCGAATCGTGGCAGCGCCAGGCGCCCGGCGGCCTGCGGCGTGCCGGTGGCGACGCGACAGCTCTCTACAACGCCGAGCAGCAGGTTCGAGGAACTGGCATCACGGCGCGCCGCGGCGCCAATGGTGTGATGGAGTTCTCCGGGACGGATGTAACGCGCTCGCCGGCCGGGGCATTCACGGAAGGCGTTGACCTGAACTCCGCCAACGAGAGGATGGCCCGCGCCAATGCAATTCGCGGCGAGACGACGGCGATCCGAGACCAGATCAACTTCAACGCCGGTGGCGGCGGGCTCTCGCGGCAGAAGACGAACGAGGAGATTGTCCGCGACATGCTCACCGGCCCGAGCCGGTCCGGGCGTCAGGTGGCCGCAGGGCTGATCCGTGGGCAGCAGGAAGATGCGCAGGCGATTGCGCGGCTCGGCCTGGACCAGGAGCGTGCGGCCGGCGAGGCGGAGACACGCGGTTTTCAGACGCAGCAGCAGCGCAACATCGCCGCGCTGCAGGACCGTATCGTCAATCCCAAGTCGGCGGCAGACGCCGCACTGGCTTCGCGCTCACTCGCGGCGATTCAGGGGAAGGAGCCGCAGAACGCCCAGGTCATCTACAACGAGGAACTGATTAACCCGGCGCAGCCCATGGCCGGCACCCGCCGCGTGCCGATGATCCTGAACCGCGACGGCACCGCATCGGTGGTCACGCCGCGCGCGGCACCGAAGGCCTTGCCGAATGGCGTCAGCCGCGACGCCGCGATCCAGTCGGCGCGCCGAGCTCTCGAAAGCGGCTACAACCGCGAAGCGGTCCTGGCCCGCCTCGGCGAGTACGGCCTGAGCTTCGAGGACATCGCACGATGAGCGCCGCCGACGACCTCTTCTCGGACTTGGCGCCGAGCCGTGCCGGGCGTACCGCGCCGCCTCCCGCGCCTTCTGCTGCGGACGATCTGTTCGCCGACCTTGCTCCCGGCCGGGGGGCCACAAGGGCAGGCGGGCAAACAGGGGCCGACGCACTGTTCGCCGATCTGGCCCCGCCCAAGCCGAAGCGCAACGCTTTCGCCTACGCGAACGACTTCATGATCGACACCGCGAACGCCGCCGCCGGCCTGGCGAAGGCGGGTGTCGATCTGGTCGCGCCGGGCTCGGCGGCATCGAAGGCCATCGGCGGCTTCATCGAGTCCGGCCAGCAATCGCAATCCGACTGGAAGAAGAAGCAGCGCGCCCAACTCGGCCAGCAGCTTGCCGGCGCCGAAGGCGAACTGGACAAGGCCGGCATCTACCTGAAACACGCCATCACGGAAGACCCGCTCGGCACGGTCGCGGAAGCCGCCGGCAACATCGGTCCCTTCGGCGTCGCCGGCAAGGCGCTGCAGGGGGCCAATGCTGCGGTACGGACCGGCGCCACCATGGGGCTGGCCGGTGGCCTGACGGCGGGCGAAGTGCGCGGCAACATCTTCGAGAAGATCGACAGCACACCGGATGCCGAGCTGCAGGCATCGAGCCCCGAGTATGCCCGCCTGCGGCAGACGATGACCGAGGCCGAGGCCAAGGCGGAGATGGGAGGCAGCTTCGGGCGGAATGCCCCCGAGATCCTGGCGGCCGGTGCCGTCGGCGCGCTCGGCGGGAAGTACGGCCTGGAAGGGATGGCGGCGCGCGTCGCACCGGCCCACGGCCGCATCGCGAATGCCGCCATCGGCGTGCTGGATGAAGGTTCGCAAGGGGCCGTCGAGCAACTGGCCTCGAACGTCGGCGTGCGCCGCGCGCTGCCCGACCAGCCCCTCACGGAGGACGTGGCCCTCAACGCCGCAGCCGAGGGCATCCTTGGCCTTGCTGGCGCTGCGGTGGGGCCGACGCGCGGCGCACAGCCCGCGCAGTTGCCGGGAGAGGATTTCGATGTCGAGGCCGCGCTTGCACAGACCCTGCCGCCGTCCCGGCAGATGGGTCTGGACCCGAACGCCGGCCCGATCTCCGCCGCCGCGGCGCTCGCTGTCGATAGCGGCGCTGCTGCGCCTGCCGTCGAGCCGATGGCCGTCGGCACCATCCCCGACACGGCACCAGCCGGGACTGACAGCGAAGGCGGCGAAGCCGATGTGCTGCCGACGCCGGACTTCGGCGAGTTCGCCGCCTTCACGCCCAACCAGTCGCCCGTCCCGCTGGAGAACGCCCAGCGCCTGGCCGGCGGAACACCGGTCGCGGTCGTGCCGAACGTGGATGGCACCGGCTTCGGGATTGCGCCGGTCGATGCACTGACGCCCGAGCAGCGCACCGCCGTGGCGCGCTTCCAGCCACGCCCACAGCCGGCCATCCAGCGCATGAGTATCCCGCTCGGCACGATGGATGCGGCGCAGCGGGTTGCAGCGAGAAACCGCGAGCGCTCCGGCGGTGAGTGGGTGGCGATACCGCATCCGCGGCAGGAAGGCCGATTCGTGGCCGCGCTGGTGGCGCCGGATCAAGCACCCGTCAGGAACGAAGCCCCGGCCGTTGCCGGCGCTGCGCCGGCAGCTGGCGCCATCGGTCCAGGAAACGCCGACGGCCTCTTCGCCGACCTCGCCCCGCCAGCCACCCGCTGGGCCGCCATGACCCCGGCCGAGCGCCAGGCGGTGGTCGACCGCGCCGGGCTCAACCCGGTGCAGCGCAGGAACGTGCCGGGCATCCCCTGGACGGTGCTGAACGCTGGCCTGCGGGACCGGCTGGCGCAGGCGATGCAGACGGCAGCCCCCGTCGCCACCGGCAACCCGACGGCGGACAGCCTGTTCGTTGATCTGGCACCCGCCGCGGCACCGAGTACGGCTGCACCCGCACCGCAGGTGCAGCGCACGCAAGCAGCGCCCGCGAACATCAGCCGCCAGTGGGATGCCATGCCGGTCGATCAGCGCCAGGCGTTGGCCGCCCGCACCGGCTGGACCACGAAGACGGGCGAACCCAACGTGCTCGCCAAGCGGGCGGCGACGAAGGCGTGGGCGGACCTGAGCGAAGCAGTACGCGGGCGGCTGACGGCCGTGCTTGCCCCTGCACCGGAAGCGATGCCCGGCACCCGCACCCAGCCCGACCAGGCCACCCAGCAGGAGGCCCCCGATGCCCAGCCCGACCCTTACCGCACCATCGACACCCGCGCGGACACGACCGACGCCCAGCGCGACACCGGACGTGCTGCGCTCCGAGACCTTCGCCGACGGATCATCAGTGCGCGTACTGCCCGATCGCCTCATCCTGACGGAAGCCCAATCGCCGTACTCGGCTCGGCCCTCTACGAAGGTTTCGTAGTAGGCCGCGCCAACCAACTGACCGGCTTGCGCATCGACAGCCCGGCCGACCTGGCGAGCCTCGCCCAGGTCTATCGCGATCCGCGCTTCGAGACCTTCCGCGCCTTCTACGTGAAGGACGGCCGCATCGTCGGCGAGACCGGCCTGACCTCGCGCATGCCGGCGGCCGTTGCCCTTCCACGTGCGGACGTGTTCGACGCGGACATCCGCGCGAACATGACCCGCTTCGATGCGGACGGCTTCTACGTCCTGCACAACCACCCCTCGGGCTATGCCCGCCCTTCGTCGGCGGACATCCGCATCACGGAGAGCATCTTCCGCGCCCACCCGGGAGCCTTCCGCGGCCACGTCGTCATCGACCACAACGAGTACGCGGTCATCCGCCGCCTGGATGACGTGGAAGTTGTGAAGGCCCCGGAACTCGCCGGCATCGACTTCAAGAGCCGGCCCGAACTCGAACACGAACTGTTGGGCGTGAAGCTCTCCGGCCCCAAGGACGTGGCGATGATCGGCAAGATTCTGCAGGTACCCAACGGCCACGCGACCATCATCACCACCGACGCCAAGGGACGCGTGCAGTTGCTGGTGGACCTGCCGGCCGCGCTGCTGAAGGACGCCACGCAGAAGGGAATCACCCGGCTGAAGGCTGTTGTGCGCCGGGCGGCGCGAGAGACCGGCAGCGGTGGCCGCCGCTTCCTGGTGCTGCCCGAGGACGGCGAGGTCAGCGACTTCGTGACCCTGATGCAGGAAGGCGTTTTCTCCGACGTGGTGCAGGCGGACGGCTTTTCCCTGATGGATGCCGGCGTGCTGGCCGGGCCTGATTTCATGAAGGGCCGCCTCAAGTCCATGCCGGTGCGCGAAGAGGGCACGCCCTACGCCGACAGCCCGGCTCCGCCGCGTCTCACCCCTGCCGAATGGGCCGCCCACGCCCTGCGCACGAACCGCGGCTGGGCACTCGGTGCACTGACCCGCGACCAGATCACCGACATCTGGGGCAAGACCATGCCCGGCGTGCGCCGCTTCGATGAAGTCGTGCGGCAGATGGACACCGTGCGCCAGCGCAACGCCGAGCGCGCCGACGCCCTGATCGAGCGCTGGCGGCAGTTGCCGTCCACGGTCTCGGATCGTATGTCCGACCTCATGCACCGGGCGACGCTGGCGAAGTACGACCCGGCGGAACACAAGGACAGTCTCCTGCCACCTGGCGAGCTGCAGGACATGCAGAAGCTGTGGGACAGCCTGCCCGAGGCCGCCAAGACGCTGTATCGGGACGTGCGCAACACCTACCGCGACACGTTGTTGGCGATCCGCGACGGCCTCGCGGACCGGGCCGAGAACGCCGGCACGAACGGCGCCCGGGTAGCCGCGCAAATCCGCCTGGAGTTCGACAACTACCTCAAGGACGGCCCCTACTTCCCGCTGGCGCGCTTCGGCGACCTGGTGCTGATCGCCGACAAGGGCAAGGAGCGCATGGTCGAGACCTACGAATCGAGCGCCCAGCGCGAGCTGCGCATGCGCCAACTTCGCCTGGCCGGCTGGACGGTGAAGGCCACCAGCAAGGCGCAGTACTCGGCCACGCGCGACGGTGCGGCCGGCCAGTTCATCGGCGACGTACTGGAGAAGATCAACGCCCTGGACCTGCCGGCCACGCAGAAAGCCAACCTCATGGACAACCTGAACCAGTTGGCAATCGGCACCCTGCCGGATGCGAGCTACCGCCGGCACTTCCGCCACCGGAAGGGCGTGCCCGGCTTCTCGAACGACGCCATGCGCGCCTTCGCGGCGAGCATGCAGCACGCCGGGCACCACATCGCCAAGATTCGACACGCGCACGAACTCTCCCTGCTGCTCGACGAGATGCAGAAGAACCTCCGCGACGCGGGCGGCAACGTCGATGTGACCGCGCAGCAGCAGGTGGTCAATGAACTCTCCCGCCGGCTGGACGCCATGCTGAGCCCGAACACCCATCCGGTGGCTGCCGCAGCCGGGCAAGTGGGCTTCGTGATGTCGCTGGGCGGATCGGTGGCGAGCGGCATCGTGAACATGACTCAGACGCCGTTCGTGACCTTCCCGTGGCTTGGTGCCAAGTACGGCTTCGGCAAGGCCAGCGCGGCGCTCACGAAGGCTAGCCGCGACTACTTCGGCGGCAAGTGGGAGAAGTGGTCAGGCTTCGTGATGGCGGGCAATCCCAAGCTCACCGCCGACGAACAGCAGGCCATCCGTGAGTTGGAGAACATGGGGCTCATCAACCTCACCCAGGCCCACGACCTGGCCGGCACGGCGAACACCGACAGCACGGTGAGCAAGCGCGCCTTCGCGATCAACCGGGCCATGAAAATCATCGGCTGGACCTTCCACGTGCCGGAGGTCTTCAACCGGCAGGCCTCGGCGCTGGCCGCCTACCGGCTCGCACGTGACAACGGCCGGGACCATGCCGGCGCCGTGGAAGCCGCACGCGGGGCGCTGATCCGCACGCACTTCGACTACTCGGCCTCGAACCGCGCGCGCTTCATGCAGGGCAATTTCACGCGCGTCATCACGATGTTCAGGCAGTACAGCCAGCAGATGACCTACCTGCTGTGGCGGAACGCCTACCAGGCGCTGAAGGGCGAAAGCCAGGAGGTGAAGCGGGAGGCGCGCCGGATGCTGCTGGGCGTGGCGGCGATGCACTTCACCGCCGCCGGCACGCTGGGCTTGCCGCTGGGCGTCTTCGGTATCTCGCCGCTGCTGGCATTGCTCTCGATGGGCATGGGCGACGAGGACGACCCGTGGGACTGGGAAACCGAGTACCGGAAGATGCTGGCCGATGTGTTCGGCGTGGAAGCGGGCGAAGCCATCGCGCACGGCCCGCTGCGCATGCTGCTCAACGTCGACATGGCTTCCCGCGTCGGGCTCGGGGATCTGTGGATTCGCCCGCCGGCCAAGGAAGCCGAAGGCCGCGATCTGGTGGAAGCCTGGATGCTCACCCTGCTCGGCCCGGTGGCGGGCTACGCCGGCCAGATGGGCACGGCCGCCCAGGCCTTCGACGAAGGCAAGTTCGCCCGTGGCGTGGAAGCCATGATGCCCAAGTTCGTCAGCGCCCCGCTGAAGGCCTATCGGTTCAGCGACGAGGGTGTGCGGTCCTGGCGCGGTGACGACCTCGGCATCGACCTGACGCCGGCCGAGATTGTGGGGGCAGCGCTGGGCTTCCAGCCGTCGCGCATGGCCGAGATGTACGAGGGCCGCAGCGCGGTGAAGGGGCGCGAAGCCCGGCTGCAGGATCGGCGCTCGGAGATCCTGAACATGTGGGTGGCGGCGAACATGGCCGGCGACAACGCGGCGATGACTGAAGCCGTGCAGGCGGCACAGCGCTTCAGCCGCCAGAATCCCGAATTCGCGCTCGGCCCCACCCACTTCCAACAGGCCTATCGCGCCAAGATGCGCAATGCTGCACAGATCAAGGATGGCATCTACCTCACCCGTAAACGTGAAGGGCTACGCGAGGAAGGCGCCTTCGCGAATGTGCACTGACTCTGCTGAGAAAACCACATGACACGAGAAACCAAAGCAAGGAGGGGGCGGCCTACCGCCTACCGCGAAGAGTGCGCCGAGCAGGCGCGCAAGCTCTGCCGGCTCGGCGCGACCGACGTGGAATTGGCGGACTTCTTCGAAGTGAATGCACGGACTATCAACCGTTGGAAGGCCGAGCATCAGGAATTTTGTCAGTCCCTAAAGGCGGGCAAGGCCGCCGCTGATGCCGAGGTGGCTGATCGGCTCTATCAGCGCGCCCTTGGATACTCGCATCCGGCCGTCAAGATCATGAGCATCGCCAACCAGGTGGTGCGTGAGGACTACACAGAGCACTACCCACCGGATACCACGGCGGCAATCTTCTGGCTCAAGAACCGTCGCCCAGACCTGTGGCGTGACCGCATCGACAATACGCACTCGGGTCCGAATGGTGGCCCGATTCAGGCGCGCATTACGGTTGAGTTCGTGAGGACTTCCAAGCACGAGGACAACGGCGCGATTTGAAACCTTGGCTAGCGCTGCCCTGAGATACCCGAAACTATCGGGTATGTGGAGCTGGTTGCGGTAGGTACGCACAGACCGCCAAAGCCGATGAACTGGTTTCCAAGTCTGAGGTTTCCAGGCGAGTTTCCAAGGAAACCGCGTCGTGAGAACACTGGTACGCACCCTGGTACGCAGGCCGGTACGCACGAAATTCACGTAGACCACCCCTCTGCGGTCCCGCCAAGATACCCGGAATCACGGGTATGTAAGCGCACGAATCGGCGGCGTGTTTCTACTCACCCGGCCAGCGCCCGCAGTACGTGTTCCGGATCGTTGTGGATGGCGCGCAGTAGCGCCTTGGCCGGGCCGGTGGGTTCGCGGCGCCCTTGCTCCCAGTTGCGCAGGAGGCCCACCTGCACATCGATCACCCTGGCAAACCGTGCCTGCGACAGCCCGGTGGCCTTGCGGATTTCCTTGACCTGCAGCGCATCGACGGCGAACTCGCGGGACGGCTGACGCTCGCCGCGGCGGATTTCGTCCATCGTCATTGCCCCCACGTTCTACGCATGGGCGCGCTCGCCATGCACCGGCACCGCGACCAGCTTCACGCCCAGGGCCGCGCACACGCGGCTGATAGTCTCGAAACGCGGCTGGCTGGTGGGGCGCAGCGCCTTGTACAACGCCTCGCGTGTGATGCCCGAAGCCTTGGCGATGTCGGACATGCCGCGGGCGCGCGCCACCGTGCCGAGCGCGTCGGCAAGCGCCGCGGGGTCGTTCTCTTCCAGCACGATGGTCAGGTATTCGGCGATGGCCTGTTCGTCCGGCAGATGCTCGGCCATGTCGAATTCGGGCAGTTCGGAAACCTTGATCTTCCTGGTCATGGTTCAATCCTCCAGCTTCGCGGCCAACGTGATGGCCTTGGCAATGTCGGTGGCCTGTGTGGATTTGTCGCCACCACCCAGCATCACGATCAACACTTCGCCGCGCTGCACGTAGTACATGCGCCAGCCCGGTCCGAAGAACTCGCGCATCTCCCACACCCCTTCGCCCACCGGCTTCACGTCGCCCAAGTTGCCGCGCTGGACCTTCTCCAGCCGCCGGGCCAGGCGTAGCCGCGTCATGCCGTCCTTGAGGCCAGACAACCATGCGGCGAATTCCGGGAGTTGGCGAATCGTGTACATGGCCGCATTGTAATCGTTCGATTACATCAGTCAAGGCCGTACTTGCGACGACTCTCTGGTGATGGATCACCGCTGCGCCGGCCAGCGGTCAAGGGCCTATCTGCGGCTCATGCTGTCGCAGGGCATCGAACCATTGCGGAGGCATTGCGAACACCTGTGTCCACCCCGCGTACCTTGGTCGCCATTGCGACGACCGAGGATCACGCCATGCCAGACCTACCGATCACCACCAGCAGAAGCCTCGCGCTGCAGCGCCAGCAACTCCGCTTCGAGCTGCCGCACCGTGCGGATCAGACCCTGCACTCGCGCGCTGGGTCCGGCTGCCTGACCGCCCTCATAGGCCGGCACCTCCTCCGCTACTTGGCTGCCCACCACGGGCACCAGAAGGCCGGCCGCTTCCAGCCTGAAGGACTGCTCCAGGCGGAAGACGATTTCGGCGTTCAGCGAGCGGCCGGCCGCTTCGGCTGCGGTTTTCAGGCGGTCGCGCATCCCGCCGGGGAAACGGACGATGTACTTGTCGGCGTGACGCGACTCGGAATCTTGGGGCTTTCTGCTCATGTGCGGATTCTGCTGGCCTGATGCCATAAAAACAATTGATGGCCTCAGGCCATATTTTGCCTTGGCGGATCATGGCCTGAGGCCATATCGTTAATCGCATGGCGATAGGCCATGCACAAGGAGAAGCACGAATGAGCACACGCAATGAAGACAAGTACATCTTGCGGTTCGAACAGCCCGGCCACCGCGACCGGCTCAAGGAACTGGCAGCGCGCGAGAAGCGCAGCCTGAACAAACAGATCCTGGTGCTGATCGATGCCGGCGAAGCGGCGATGTACCCGGCGCACGGCGGCACCACCAACGCGAACAAGGAGGCATGACCATGGCACGCACCACACAAGGCGCGACCGCGCCCAGCACCGCCAAGAAGCCAACGCCCGTCGAGGTATCTGGCGACCGTATCCGCAACCTGACGGATGCCATCAACAACATGGATAGCGCGGCGCATCACGGGCTTTCCGAAATCTCGGCCATTGCCAGGCTCACCTTGGCGGCGATGGAGACGCCGCACCCCTATACCTTTCCTGAATTGATCGCCCAAGCGCTACGCGCCATTTGGGAGAAAGCCGACGACATCCGGGGAATCATCGGCTGCGAGGCCGAGGATGTCGGCTGCGAGAACCAGGACGAGGCCTCAGATCGTCGCCTAGATGCGCACTGCCTTCCCAAACGGATTGAAGCCTTGCCCGTTGCCCATGCCGCTTCAGAAGGGGGTGCAGCATGAAGGCTACCGCACAGCAACGCACCGCCGCCGAGGACGACATGGATCAAGTCGACCCCGCGCTCGGCCACGCCAACGCCATCCTTGATCTGATCTTCACTCTCGCCAGTACCGGGGACATCGAAGGGCTTTGCGATTCCACTCTGAGCACGGCCACCGGCTTTGCCATGGAACTGATCGAAGGGGCGCGCACGGCCCTTGACGCGGAGCGCGCCGCTCAGGGGAGGGCTTGAGCATGAGCACGATGCAGAACGTGATGATGAACCTGTTCGAGCACGCGAAGCGCAGCATGGACGACGCAGACATGAAAGAGGTTGCGAACCTCACCGACTCGGCGGCCGACGAAGCGCGCCGCCTTGCTGCCATCTGCGAAAGCCTTGGGTGCCTGATCTCCTCAGACGGCGACAACAGTCCCATGGCGGGTAGCTTCCGGGATTCAGACGAGGTATCCGGGCTGTTGTGGGCTTTGGGGCATTCGTTCGACACCATCGCGGCAATGGTTGAAGTGGGTGACGAAGCGACCTTCCACTTGAACGAGCTGCGGATGAAGAAAGCGTCGGAGGGCCAGGCATGAGCAATGGCAACGTGATGCGCGACATCCGCAGCATGTTGGAAGCTCTCAAGCGGGATTCAAATCTGAATCCTTTTTGTAAAACAACAACCTACATTGGCGAGAACGGTCAGGAGTACGAGCAGTACGAACTCGACAAGGACACGTGCCTTACCCTGCTGTTGGGCTATGAACCCGTGGCGCGCATGAAAGTGGTCAAGCGTTGGCAGGAACTCGAAGCCAAGGCCGCGCCGGCCCAACTCGCCGAAGGGTTTGCCAACATCGAGCCCGAAGCCTTCTCCGAACTGCTCGATTGTTTCGACGACTTCAAGCACCACTGCCAGGCCGGGATGGAACTGGCCGACTGCGCCACGGCCCGCCTGCTGGCCGTTGGCATGTACATCGCAAACCTCCACGAAGGAGAAACAGCATGAACGCCCTGATCCCCACGGCCCGCCTGCTCTGGCCGTCGGTGACCCAACACGCCAAACAACAGGAGGTGAAGCCGTGATCCAAGCGAACGACGAAAGCATCTTCCGCGCGATGTGCCAGCTTGAAGGCCTGCTCGAACTCATGGTTGTAGCCTCGGCCGAAGTTCATCTCGGTGTCCATGAGAGCGTGACAGCCGATTGCACCGAACTGTGTCTGAGCCTCGCCAGGGAAATCAGCGAGAAGTATGGGAGCGTGCACAACCTTGAGAGGACGAAGTGATGAGCCAAGAACAGAAAGGCACCGACCTGGAAGAGCGCGACGGCGTCGTGACCATGTCCAAGGGGCGGCAGCTCGTGGCGCTGGAAGCAGCGTGGGAGATCGAAGCGTTGTGCAACACGCTGCGTAATGCCGTGGCCCCGAACGATGACATGGAGCACCTTGTCGTGCGCGGCCTGGCGTTGCGCATCAGGGAGCTGGCAAGGGCCGCGATGAGCGCTACCGGCGACGAAGTGAGCCGCACGCGGGACATTGCAAGGCGTGTCGGATGCGACGACGCGGAGGAAGCCCCCGCCTGACACCGAGCAACAGGCCAGCACCACCAGCACCAGACCCGCCCGCGTGGCGGGTTTTCTTTTGGGCGCCTGTCGAGCAGCAACAGGCCGCCCCATTCTCCCGCAACAGCAAGGTTTCTTAGCCAACCTGCTGCCTACCAGCAGGCCACCCTGCCACCTCTGGCGCCTCTGGCGCCTCTGTGAGGTGGTGAAACGTCACCCCATCTCTGCACATCCCCGATAATTTCGGGTTGGTCGCGGCGGGGAAGCCGTTTCTGGAAGGACGTCCGGTTGCAGGCCATGCAGGAGCGCGGAGGAGCAAACCGCCAAATCGGCGGTTTGGGTTTCCAGAGAGATTCGGGGAAGCTGCGACCGACAGCCTGCAGGCCAAGTGAAGACAGCAGGGTGTCATCATGTGAGCTTGGGGGCAACTTTGGGGGCAACTATCAGAACGGCAGTTGTGAATTCCTTGCTATTAAAGGTGATATCGAGATAGTTCAATGGCCCCCGGCCCACCAGTCACCGAACCCCAACCGCCCCCGCGGTTGGGGTTTTCTTTTTTGCTGCGCGCGCGGCGATGCCCCGTCGTTCAGGCTGCTCCCGACGCATGCAGCACGTAGCGGTTCTTGCCCTGCTGCTTGGCCTGGTACATCGCGTGGTCGGCGCACTCGAGCAGGCCGTCGACCGACGTCGCGTGATCGGGATAGACGGCGATCCCGATGCTGACACCGACGTGGAAAGTCTCCTCGCCGACCGTGACCGGACGGTTGACGGCGGCGATGATGCGTTCGGCCGCCGCCACGATCTGGTTCACCTCCAGCACCGGCTCGACCAGGATGGTGAATTCGTCGCCACCCAGGCGGCTCACGGTGTCGGCTTTGCGCACGCTCGCCACGAGCCGCCGCGCCACCTCCTGCAGCAGATGGTCGCCGGCGTCGTGGCCGGCGCTGTCGTTGACCGCCTTGAAGCCGTCCAGGTCGAGGAACATCACCCCGATGCGCCCCTGGGTGCGGTCGGCTCGATAGACGGCATGGCCGAGACGGTCGTGGAAAAGCGCGCGGTTCGCCAGATGCGTGAGCGGATCGTAATGGGCGAGGTGCTGCAGTTGCTCGGTCTGCGCCTTCTGCGCAGTGATGTCCGAGGACACCCCCACGTAGTGGCTCACCCGTCCCGTCTCGTCGCGCAAGGCCGTGATCGACAGTGCCTCGGCGAATAAATCGCCGTTCTTGCGCCGGTTCCAGACCTCCCCCTGCCATGCTCCTTCGTGCTCCAGCGCCTCCCACATGGCGCGGAAGAAGCTGCGCTCGTGCAGCCCCGAAGCGAGCAGGCTGGGCGAGTGGCCGATCACTTCCTCGCGCCGGTAGCCGGTCGTGTCGCAGAAGGCCTGGTTTACCAGGACGATGCGCCCGGTCGCGTCGGTCACCAGCACGCAGTCGCGCGTCTGGGCGAGCACTGCGGTGGCGAGCTGGCGTTGCGCCTCGTCGTCGCGCGCCTCGGTGCGATCACGCCCCCTGAGCGTCACACGACGGATCGGCCTGACCGCATCGGCGACCGCGCAGGCACTCCAGCGCACGGTGCGCCGCCCGGCCGCCGTGTCGAGCGCACTCTCGTTGCTGTGTGCCTGCCCGTCGGCGAACGCTGCCGCGACGAGCTCTGCGGCGAACCGGAGCGGATCGGCAGTGAAGCTCTCGCTGCACAGGCGCTTGGCGGCCGGGTTGCGGTAGACGCAGCGCGGCGCTCCGGAAGAAGTGCGACGAAACACGAACACGAACCCGGGATCGGCCGCGCAGGCCGCATCGAGCGCTGCGGCGCGACGGCGCAGCCGGCCTACGTAGCGGACCACGACGATGGTCGCGGCCACCATCGCGATGGCAAGGAAACCCGCAGCCACGACTGTCGGGGCAAGGCCGCCCTCCCCCGCCCCGGAACCCCACACCGGACCAGCACGCACGAGCCCCCCAGCGACCGCCGCCCACGCCAGACGGCCCGCACGGGCAGGCGCAGGCGAGGTAGACATGTGGGCGGGAGTGGAACGGGACATGGGGGAAGGACGCGCGAATACATGCAACAACATTATGTAGCGCGCGCGAACATCCACCAATCGGACCTCGGTTCAGGTTCGGAGAAGATAGGATATTTCCGATAGTAGTTATAAGAATTATCTGATTCGTGACGTACTTCACGCTGACTTCGGCATGCCTCGTACGGGAAACCCCTGACGTTGACACCCATCAAAATCCGACAGCCGGCACCGTGACACTCTTTGCTCCAGATCAAGAATTCATAAATTTTCATCGGGAGAACAGCATGTCCGTCACACAACTGCTTGCGCGCTTCGTGCGCGAAGAGGAAGGCGCCAGCGCCATCGAGTATGCACTCATTGCCGCGATGGTCGCGGTTGCCCTCGTTGCATTCGTCACTCCCATAAGGGAAGCGGTTACGGCCATTTTCGAGCAGATACAGGGCGCGCTCGAATAATCGGCGGGGACGTTTCCTCATGGACCCACGCTGGCTGGTGGCGGCGTGGGCGGTGGCAATCGCCTTGTCGGATGCGCGCTGGCGCAGGATTCCCAACGCGCTCACGCTCGGGGTGTGTGCCGCAGCCCTCGTCGTCCTCGCCCTCGACGGCCGCTCGCTGCTCGGCGGTGAGCCGTGGAATGTGGCGGGCGCCGCGGCCATCGCGCTCCTGCTCACCGTGCCGGGCTGGCTCACCGGGAGGCTGGGGGCGGGCGACGCGAAGTTCCTGCTCGCCTTCGCCTGTCTGTCCGGCCTCGAAGCGGTGCTGATCACGTTCGCCGTGGGCGGGCTGACAGCCGGGGCGCTCGCGCTGGGCGTGCTGGTGCGCGTGCCGACCTTCCTCTATCACCCTGGCGTCGACTGCCGCCGCCCGCTGCCCTTCGGCACCTGTCTCGCGGTCGGCATGCTGGCGGCACTCGTCGCGGGAGGCCGCTGATGCGTATTCCCATGCCCCGCGGCCCCGCATCCTGTCGCATCTGTCCGCCGCCGCGTCAGCGCGGGGCGGCCGCGATCGAGTTCGCCCTGCTCTTCCTGCTTTTCTTCGTGCTTTTCTACGCCCTCGTGAGCTATGCGATCGCGATGCTGATGGTAACCGGCTTCGAACACGCCGCCCTGGGCGGTGCCCGCGCCGCCATCGCGGTCGACCCCGGCGCCTTCAGCGGCGGGACCTACATCGCAGAAGGCGTGGCGCCGCGGGTGCGCGAGAGCGTGGCGCGCTCCCTCGACTGGTTACCCCCGGCGGCCAAGGCCCGAGTGCTGGGCGAAGGCAACACCAACGTCGGGGTGGCCTACGGTGCGGGCGTGCTCACCGTGCGCGTGCGCTATCCGGACTACGCCGCCCAGCCGCTGCTGCCGGTACTCGTGGTACCGCTCATCGGCCCGGTTCCCCGGCTGCCCGAAGATCTGGAGGGGCAGGCCGTAGTGGAACTCGTTCCCTCACCCTGAACGCGGAGGTTCTCCATCTTGAACAGCATCGTGTTGCGCAGCCTGGCGGGCGTGCTCGCGGCGGGTGCCCTGCTCGCGGCCTGGCTCGGTTACCGCCTCGGCTCGGAACCGGCCGAACCCGAAGCCGCGCCGCCCGCCGCGCACGTTCCGGTCATGGCGCCGGCCGTGCTCGCCGCCCGGCCCATCGCACCGGGGCAGCTCATCGGCGCGGAGGATGTGACGCTCGGAGCCGTCGAGGAACCGGCACCCAAGGGCGTGGGCCGCGTGGAGGCGGTGGTCGGGCGCCTCGCGGTGGCGCACGTGGCGTCGGGCGAGGCGGTGCTTCCGGGACATCTGGCCCAGCAGGGGGCGGTCACGCCGCTGCTCGGGGCGGGCGAACGGGCGGTCGCGGTGAAGGTGGACGACGTCGTGGCGGTGGGCGGCTTCCTGCGTCCCGGCGACCGCGTCGATGTGCTGCTCTACCTGCGCGCCGAACGCGAGACCGACAACCGCGCCTCGGCCCAGGTCGCACTGGAGAACCTGCGCGTGCTGGCGGTGGGCGAACTGGTGCCGGAATCGCCCGAGCCGGCTGGCGCATCCGAGGCCGCGTCCGGGAAGGACGGACTGGTTTCACGCAGCTCGGGCGACTCGCGCGAGGACGCGAAGAAGAAGGCCGGTGCGACCCGCGCCGTGGTGCTCGCGGTGCCGGCGGCCGAGGCGGCGCGGCTGATGCTCGCGGCCTCCGGCGGCACCCTGCGCCTGGCGTTGCGCGGCAATGCCGAGATGGCAGCAGCGGGCACGGCGCCCATCGCTGCCCGCCCGCTGCGCCTGGATGAACTCGCCCGCGGCGAGGACGCGTCGGCACGGACGGGCGGCACACAGGCGCCGCGCACGGCAGCGCGGCGCGTCGAATCCGGCCACCGCGTGACCGGACACCGCGGCGAACAGGTGGAAGTGGTTTCCGTGGGGGCACGGTGAGGCAGATGATGAAGAACTGGATCCGGAGAGCTTGGCCGTTCGCGGCGGTGCTGATGCTGGTCGTGGCGGGAATCGCCCGGGCAGAGGGCGGTGCGGTCGAAACCTTCGCCGTCGAGGCGGGCAAGCAGGAGGTGCTGGTGCAGCCTGCACCCATCGTGCGCTGGGCGATCGGCGATCCCGAACTCGCCGGCGTGATGGTGCTCAACGCGCGCACGCTGCTGATCACGGGCAAGCGCACCGGGGCGACCTCGCTCCTGGTATGGGGTGCAGGCACGGCGGGCAGCCCGGCGCGCCGCTATACGCTCGCGGTACTGCCGGGGGGCGACGGCGCCGGCACGCTCGCGCCCGCCCCCGCCGGCCGGGAACTCGTGCTGCAGGGCGAGGCGCCCTCCCTTGAAGCGCACGGGCGCAGCCGCCAGTTGCTCGCCCGTGGTGGCGGCGAAGGCGCGACGCCCCTCGACGCCAGCCGCAGTGCCTTCGACGGCCAGGTGCAGATCGACATCAAGGTGGTCGAGGTGAGCCGGCAGAGCCTGATGGACGCGGCTTTCTTCTTTGGCCGCAACAACCGCCACGGCAGGCTGGCCGCGCTGTCCGGGCGCGGCGTGCTGGACAGCATCGAGAGCAGCAACGGTGGCTGGACGGTGAAAAGCGCCACCGGCTTCCTCTCCAACCAGGACGCCTTCAACTTCGCCTGGGGTAACGCCGGGGCGGGGCTGCTGGCCACGCTTTCCGCACTGGAAGCGAACGGCTTCGCCTACACCCTGGCCGAGCCCTCGCTGGTGGCCCTGTCGGGGCAGACCGCGCGCTTTCACGCCGGCGGCGAGATTCCCATTCCGCTGCGCACCGGCAGCGGCGACGGCAGCAGCGTCACCATCGAGTACAAGGAATACGGCGTGCGTGTGGCGCTCACGCCCACCGTGCTCGACGGCGAGCGCATCTGGCTCAAGGTGGCGCCCGAGGTGAGCGAGCTCGACTTCGTCAATGGCGTGCAGATCGGCGGCTTCAGCGTGCCGGGGCTCACGGTGCGCCGCACCGACACCAGCCTCTCGCTGGGCAACGGCGAGAGTTTCGTGATCAGCGGGCTCATCAGCCGCAACACTCTGAGCCAGGTGGACAAGTTCCCCGGCCTGGGCGACCTGCCTCTCATCGGCGCCTTTTTCCGCTCCACCCGCTTCGACCGCGACGACAAGGAACTGATGATGGTGGTGACCGCACACCTGGTGCGCCCGCTCGCGCGCGATGCGCGCATGCCGCCCCTGCCCGGCGCGGCCGAGCACGAATACAAGCCAAGCTTCTTCGAGATGTTCTTCCAGACCGCCCCGGTGGCGGCCCAGACCACCACCGACTCAGCGACAGGCGAGTAGCCGCATGAACGAGCGCAACAGCTTCATCGTCGTCACCCAGCGGCCCGACTGCGTCGCCTGGCTCACCAATGCGCTGCGCGAGGAAGGCGAGGTGCTGGAGGCCGAGAGCCCCTCGCTGGAACGCATCCTGCAGCTTGCCGATCTGGCCGGCGCTTCCGAGATATTCGTGCATCTCACCGCCGAGGGCCTGCGCCAGGAGGCGGTGCTGATCGAGAGCCTGGTGGCGGCCAAGCCCTTCCTGCCGGTGCTCGCCATCGGCGACAGCATGGACAACGTGCTGCTGCTCGCGGCCATGCGCGCCGGGGCGCGCGACTTCATCACCCTCAAGGCGCAGCAGAGCGAGCTGCTCTCCATGGTGCGCCGCATCAAGCCGCGCGAGAACGGCGGCCAACGCACGCCCGGCGAACGCCGCGGCAAGGTCACCGCGGTGGTGAGTGCGCGCCCCGGCAGCGACGCGCCCATGCTCGCGCTGCACCTGGCGCTGGCGGTCCAGGAGCGCGAGCCGACCCTGCTCCTCGATCTCGGCATGCCCCACGGCGATACCCTGATGTACCTGGGGCTGCAGCCCTCCTACAGCTTCGTCGATGCGGTGCGCAGTCTGCGGCGCCTGGACGTGACCCTGATCGAGACCGGCTTCGCGCGCCACCGCTCGGGCCTGTCGGTGCTGGCGATGCCCGACGAGCCGTGGTCCATCGGCCAGATGACCTCGGCCGACGTATACCTGCTGCTCTGTGCGCTGCGCTGGCATTTCGCCCACCTGGTGATCAACCTGGGCGGGCTGGTGCGTTCGGAGTTCCTGCTGCTGATGCTGAGCAACGTGGACAACATGGTGGTGCTCGCCGAGCAGAGCGTGCCGAGCTGCAAGCAGAACATCGGCCTGCTCAAGTACCTGCGCGAGAACAAGATCGACCTGGCGCATGCCGGGCTGGTGGTCGACCGCTACCTCACGCGCATCCCGCCCGACGCCGACGGCATCGCGCGTTCGTTCGGCCTGCCCCTGTGGGGAACGCTGCCGCCCTCGGGCTTCACGCGGCTCACCGCCATGAACTGTGGCGAGAGCCTGTTCGAGATCGCGCCCAAGGACCCCTATACCGTCGGCGTGCGCCACCTTGCCCAGCGCCTCGTCGGTGAGCGCACCGACGCCGCCGAGCGCGGCCCGGGCTGGCTCGGGCGCCTGGGTGCGCGCCTGCGCGGCGCGGGGGCCTGATCGTGGACCTGCGGCTGCTCGGCTTCGAATACGGCCTCAAGCAGGCCGAGAACTTCCAGGATCTCAAGTTCCGCCTGCATCGCCACCTGATCGGCGAGATCGAGCGCGACCGCCTGAACCTCGCCGAGATGAGCCCGGCCGAACTCGCGGTCTATGTGCGCGACACCGTGTCGCGCTACCTGCTCGACAAGCAGTTGCCGGTGAGCGGCTACGACCTGGACAGCCTCGCCGAGGAGATGGTCGACGAGCTCACCGGCTACGGCCCGCTGGAAACGCTCATCAAGGACGACCGCATCAACGACATCCTGGTCAACGGCGCACGCGCCATCTTCGTCGAGCGCGACGGCAAGCTGGAACGCACCGCGCTGCGCTTCATCGACGACGACCACGTGGTGCGCGTGATCCGGCGCATCCTGGCGCCCTTGGGGCGGCGCATCGACGAATCCAGCCCGCTGGTGGACGCGCGCCTGCCCGACGGCAGCCGGGTCAACGCGGTGGTGCCGCCCATCGCGCTCGACGGTCCCTGCCTGTCCATCCGCAAGTTCCGCCAGGACCCGCTGCAGGCGGGCGACCTCCTCTCCTACGGCACCTTCGACACCGATCTCCTCGCCTTTCTCACCACGGCCGTCAAGCGCCGCTGCAACATCCTCGTCTCCGGCGGCACCGGCGCGGGCAAGACCACGCTGCTCAACGTGCTGTCGCGCTTCATCAGCGACGACGAGCGCATCGTCACCATCGAGGACGCGGCCGAGCTGCAACTGCGCCACGAACACGTGGTGCGCCTCGAGACCCGCCCGCCCAACGTGGACGGCATGGGTTCGGTGGTCGCGCGCGACCTCGTGCGCAACGCGCTGCGCATGCGCCCGGACCGCATCGTGCTGGGCGAGGTGCGCGGCAACGAGGTCATGGAGCTGCTGCAGGCCATGAACACCGGCCACGACGGCTGCATGAGCACGGTGCACGCCAACAATTCCGCCGACGCGCTGCTGCGGCTGGAGATGCTGGCCGGGCTGGCCGGCTTCCAGGGCAAGGAGCAGACCCTGCGCCAGACCATCGCCGCCTCCATCGAACTGGTGGTGCAGATCGGCCGGCTCGCCGACGGCAAGCGGCGCATCCTCGCGGTGGTCGAACTGGTCGGCGTGCGCGACGGGCAGTTCGTGCTCAACGAACTCTGCCGCCACGACGCGGCCACCGACCGTTTCGAGTCCGGCAACGCACGTCCGGTGTCGCCCAAGCTCGACGACCTGCGCCTGGGGCCGGGAGGGTTCGCATGAATCCCTATTTCGCGCTCGCGCTGTTTCTTGCCGGCCTGCTGCTGGCGCTGGCCGGCTGGTCCTTCGTGTCGGGGCGGCAGGCCCGCGTGCGCGAGAAGGTCGAGCGCCACTTCGCCGGCATCATTCCCGGCGAGGCCCAGGCCGCCGTCACGGCACCGCGCCCCGGCGAGGCACGGTGGTGGCAACGCGCCCGGACCCGGCTCGGCGGGGCGCTCGGATACCAGTTCCGCCGCCGCGACCTCGTGCTGTGGCCCGCGGCGCTTGCCGCGGCTGCCGTGCTCGGCGGCACGTGGCAGGGCGTTGCCGGCGCCGCGTTGGTGCCGGCGGGAATCCTCGCCGCCGCCGTGCTGGTGCTGCGCATGCGCCTGGCACGCCAGCGCGCACACCTGGTGGCGCAGTTGCCGGTCTTCCTCGACCTGATGCTGCGCGCGCTCGCCACCGGCCGCGACGTGCACTCGGCGCTGCGCCTCGCAACCGAGGAATCGCAGGACCCGCTGCGCGAACTGATGATGCGGGTGAGACGCGAATCGGAACTCGGCGTGGACCTGGGTGAAGCCCTGCGCAACGTGGCCGAGAGCCGGAAGATTCCCGAGATCGGGCTGGTGGCCATGGGCCTCAAGATCAGCTACCACTTCGGCACCAGCCCGAAGGAGATGCTGGCGTCGGTGATCACCATGATCCGCCAGCAGGAGCGCGCGCGCGGCGAACTGGCCGCGATGACCGGCGAGACGCGCATCTCGGCCTGGGTGCTGGGCTTGCTGCCGGTCGGCGTGGCGACCTACATCGCGCTCACCAACCCCGGCTATATGGCCGCCATGCTCGACGACCCGACCGGGCGGCTGACCTTTGCCGTGGCGGCAGGGCTGCAGGTGCTGGGCGTGCTGATCCTGTGGCGGATGATGCGCAGTGTGTGAGGACGGATCATGAACTGGTGGTGGCTGGGCGCCGGCCTGCTGGCGCTGCTCGGGGCGGGGGCGCTGGTCGTGGCCAGCCTGCCGCGCTACGACCGGAGGATGGAACGCCGCTTCGCCGCCGCGCTGGGCGGCGGCGAAGAGGTCCTGCAGCTTTTCGGCGGGCATGAAGCCGGCCTGTTCGAACGGCTCGCCCGGCGCGGCCTCACGCCCTTCGGCGAGGACCGCGAGCATTTCGACCGCCTGCTCACCCGGTGCGGCTGGCGCGGACCGCGGGCGCGGCTCATCGCCTGGACGCTGATGGCGGCGCTGCCGGTGGCGGCGGCGGTCGTCACGGCGGTGCTGGCGCTCGCGGAAGGCGAACCCCCGGCCACCGTGTTGGCCGCAGCGCTGTTCGCCTTCGCGCTGTGCTTCGTCGCCCCGCGCCGCATCCTGGCCCGGCTCGCCTCACGCCGCCGGCAGGCGATGCGGCAGGAGGTCGTGCCCTTCATCTACATGCTGCGCATGCTCCTCGACGCCGGGCTCTCCCTCGAACACGCGCTCAACGTCATCGTCGAGCAGGGCCGTGCCCAGATCCCCACCCTCGCGCCCGAGATCGAATTCGCCGTGCGCCGCATCCAGGCCGGCGACGACCGGGCCGATGCCCTCGGCATGATGGCCGCCCCGCTGGAAGTGCCCGAACTGAGCGACACCGTCGCCATGCTGCGGCAGGTGAGCCGCTACGGCGGCAACATCCGCGATTCCCTGGCCAACTACGCCCAGGCGGTGGAAGAGCGCCACATCGACCGCCTGCGGGAATACGTCAGCAAGCTCTCCGCCAAGATGACGGTGGTGATGGTGACCTGCCTCTTCCCGGCGCTGCTGATCTTCGTCGCCGGCCCCGGTTTCGTGGGGCTTGCCAAGGCCTTGCGGGGAGGCATCGGTGGCTGAATCGACCATGAAACCATTCTGGCTGATGGGGAGACTCGGAACCGTTCGGGCTGAGCCTGTCGAAGCCCGGTGCGCGCAACCGCCCTTCGACAGGCTCAGGGCGAACGGTGTCGCATATCTGGTCGCCGGGTCACTCGCGGCGCTCGCCCTCGCCGGCTGCGCGGCCGGGGGCACGCCACGCACGGGAACCGAAGCGGCTGCCGCCTGCCGCGAACTGCCCGCCGCCGACGGCACCCGGCTCACCATGATCCGGCAGACGCTCACCGCCGGGCGCCCCCATGCCGCCCTCGCCTATCTCGACGAGGCCGCATTCGACGCGCCCGAGGCCGAGTTGCTGCGCGCCGACGCCCTGCGCCAGACCGGCCGCGCCGATGCCGCCGCGAAGCTCTACGAGGCGCTGCGCGGCTCCTGCCTGGCGGGCTTCGCCCACCAGGGGCTGGGCCTGATCGCGCGCCGCGCCGGCCGCCTCGACGAGAGCGCCGAGCACCTGCACCGTGCCCGCCTCGCCCTCCCCACCGACGCGGCCATCCGCAACGACTACGGAGAAGCCCTGCTCGCGCGGGGCGAACGGGACGAGGCGGTGCACGAATTCCTCACCGCCATGGAACTGGGCGCGGACGACCGCCGCGCGGCCTTGAACCTGTTGTTCGTGCTGGTGCGCGCCGGCGACGAGGACAAGGTTGCCGCCTTCGCCCACCAGGCCGGCCTGTCCCCCGCGGACGTGGCGGCGGTACGCCGCCGCGCGGCCCAGGCCGGCCCCGCCTGGCCGGACGACGCCCGCCCCGTCCTCGGACCCGCCCCGGCTGCCCCGCGCGAGACGGCCGCGCCGCCCCTGCCTTCGTCTGGAGTCACACCATGAAACGCTGCCGACTTTCCCTGCCCGGCGCCCTCCTCGCCCTCGCCCTACCCCTCGCCGCCGCTGCGGCCGACACCACGGCCGTCGCCACCGCCCATCCGGTCGCGCCCCACCCCCAATCCGCTCCGGCGAACGAAGCCGCCCCGGCGGCTGCCGCCACCGAACCCACCCGCGCCTGGCTCGCGCTGCAGCGCAGCGGCGCGGCCGCTTCCGCGCAACCGCAGCCCCTGTCCGGCGAGGTCATGGAGAAGGTCTATGAACGTTACCTCGAGAGCTTTGCCCACCCGGTCCCGGATGAACTCGATCCGCGCAGCGAGTCTCGCTGACCGGCGGCGCCAGCGCGGCGCCATCGGCCTGTTCGGCGCGCTCACGCTCGGCCTGGCGGTGCTGTTCACCGCGCTGGTGGTGGATGCCGGGCGCCTGTGGTTCCTGAACCGCCAGTTGCAGACCGTGGCCGACCTGGCCGCCATCGAGGCGGGCCAGCACATCGCCTGCACCGTGGACGTCGCCACGGTGAGGGCCGCCGCCCAGGCCACGGCGCTGCGCAACGGCTACACCGGCAACCTCGGCGCCGCCCCCAACGCGGTGGAACTCGGCACCACCACGACGGGCGCCGGCGGGGTGCGCAGCTTCGTCCCCGGGGGAAATCCCACGGCGGTGCGCGTGGCCGTAACCCACACGGTGAACGCCAGCATCGTCGCGGGCGGCTGGCTGGGGCGCCAGACCACGCTGCGCGCTGAGGCGGTGGCGGCGGCCGATCCGCCGGTCGCGGCGTTCCGGCTGGGCAGCACCACCGTGGGAGTGGCCGAACAGGGGCTTCTCAACGGGCTCCTCACGGCCATCCTGGGAAGGCCGGTGGCACTCGATGTCCTGTCCTATCAGGGGCTGGCCAGTGCGCAATTGAGTCTCTACGACCTGCTCAAGGTCAGCGCGGACGTGGGCACGGTGGACGAACTGCTGTCCGCCGACGTTTCCCTGGCCGAAGTCCTGCAACTCGTCGCCGACGCCCTCGACAACTCCGCGGTGGCATCGGTGGAAGCGAAGGTCGCCGGCCACACCCTGGCCGGTCTGGCGGTCAGCAACCTGGGCTTGCATCTGGGCGATATCGTCAACGTAGCCGCCCCCGCCCAGGAAGCTGCCGCAAACGTCGGGCTCAACGTACTGGAGCTCGTCACCGCCGCGGTGATGGTCGCAAGCGGGGATGAGGCGGTCAGACTCGATCTTGGGATACCCGGCGTGGCGGAGATTTATCTCGGCATCGTCGAGCCGCCCCAACTCGCGGTAGGGCCACCAGGGTGCACGGTTGCCAGGACGGCGCAGGTTCAGCTCAGCCTCAAGCTCGACCTGGGCATCGCGGACCTGGGGCTGCACGTCGAAGTCGCACAGTCCGAGGCCAGCCTGGAAGACATCCGGCGTGAGGACGGGGCGACGGGGGTCGACATCCTCACCACGCCCGGCATCGCCCGCATTTCTCTGGGCTCTTCCGACGACCCGGAGGCCATGGCCAAGATTCTCGGCGAGGTGCTCGGACTGGGCCTGACCCTGAAGATCGAATCGGACGGGCAACAACTGGACTTCTCCGTCGCCCATCCCGTGGCCGAGCATTTGCCCCAGTCCGAGGGGGTCACGAGCAGCCTGGGCGACAGCCTCCGCAATGCGCTGACGGGTGCCGACCTGCGGATCAAGGTTCTCGGATCGGACCTCCTCGGGAACATCCTCGCTGGAATACTGGAACCGGTCCTCTATTTACTGGGCCAGATACTGGGCGCGGTCGGCGACCTCCTGCTCGACCCCCTGCTCAAGTTGCTGGGCCTCAACATCGGATCGGCCACGGTGCAGTTGGACGACGTGCAGTTGCGCGGCACGCGGCAGCTTCTTCTCTGACCCGAACCCCGTCCACCCACTGCGCGCTACCGCAGCAGTTCCGGCGGCCAGTAACGCATCTCGTGCCCCAGCAGCACGCGCTTGCGCGCCGGGCCGCCGGACGAGAAGCCGCCCAGTGCGCCGCCGTGGGCCAGCACCCGATGGCAGGGCACGACGATGATCAGCGGGTTGCGTCCCAGCGCCTGCGCCACGGCGCGGAAACCCCGCGGGCTGCCGATGGCGCGGGCCAGGTCGCCGTAGGTGGTGGTCCGCCCCGCGCCGACGGCCAGCAGACCCTCGCGCACGCGCTGCTGGAAGGGCGTGGGCGCAGGAGCGAGGGGCAGCGTGAACACGCCGCGCACGCCGGCGCAATACTCGCCGATCTCGCGCCGCACCTGCTGCAGCAGCGGATGCTCCGGCGCCTCGTCCGAGCCGGCCGCGTCCGGCAGATCGCGCTGGTCGTCGAAGTACAGGCCCAGCAAACCCTGCGGCACGGCCAGGGCCACCAGGCGACCCAGCGGCGTGTCGAAGGCCAGCCGCGCCGGCCGTGTGGTGTCGTTCATCTCCCCTCTCCCGCGCTCGTGTGCGCCAGTGCGCAAGTTTCCCCCGGATCGGCGCCCGGCGCACCCACGACGACAGGCCGAGCGTATATAGTCCGCCAGGATAACGATACGAACGCAGGGGGAGTCGCCCGCCATGGCTGCCGAGAACGTCTTCTTCATCCCGGTCGGCGCCCTGTGCCGGCGCGAAGTCGCCACCTGCGCGGCGGACCAGGCCCTCGTCGAAGCCGCCGCGACCATGCGCGAACGGGGCATTTCCAGCGTCATTGCCTGCGATGCCGACGGGCCGGTGGGCATCGTCACCGACCGCGACCTGCGCAACAAGGTGGTCGCCCAGGGGCTGGACCCGCACGGCCTGCGCGTGGCCGACGTCATGAACAGCCCGCTGGTGACCATAGGCGAGGACGAATACCTGTTCGAGGCCCTGTTCCTGATGAGCCGGCACCGCATCCACCGCCTGTGCGTGGTCGATGCCGACGGCAAACTCAGCGGCATCCTCACCGATTCCGACGTGCTGCGCCTGCAGAGCCGCTCGCCCCAGCAACTGATGCTGGAAATCGAGGAAGCCGCCAGCGCCGAAACCCTGAAGACCCTGCACCGCAAGGTGGAGGAACTGGTCGTGCATCTGGTCGGCACCGGCATCGAAACACGCGACCTGGTGCAGACCGTGGCCCACCTCAACGACCGCATCCTCGCCCGCCTGATCGAGCTGGTGCGCGCCGAACGCTATCCCGACCTCACCCGCCGCTTCGCCTTCGTCGTGCTGGGCAGCGAAGGGCGCGGCGAACAGACCCTGGTCACGGACCAGGACAACGCCATCATCCACGCCGACGACCTCACGCCCGCCGAACTCGACCGCCTGCGGGAATTCAGCGTGGACCTGATCGACACCCTGATCGGCATCGGCGTGCCGCCCTGCCCCGGCGGCATCATGGCGAAGAACGACATCTGGCGCCGCAGCCTGGGCGAATGGAAGGAAGTGCTGGACCGCTGGCTGCGCACGCCCACACCGGACAACATCATGTCCGGCAGCATGTTCTTCGACCTGCGCACGCTGCACGGCCACGCGGACTACGAGCGCGAACTCAAGCGCTACATCACCGCCCAGTTGCGCGCCAACGACCTCTTCCTCGCCCGCAGCGCGGCCAACGTGGTCAAGTTCCGCCCGCCCCTGGGCTGGTTCGGCCGCATCGTGGCGGAGAAGCAGGGCCCCCACCGGGGCACCATGGACGTGAAGAAGGCCGGCATCTTCGCCATCACCGAAGGCGTCAAGGCCATGGCGCTGCGCGCCGGCATCGTGGACGGCGGCACCCGCGACCGCATCCTGGGCCTGTGCGAAGCCGGCGTGCTGGATAGCCAGCAAGCCGAGAACATCGTCGCCGCCTTCGACTTCCTCGTCGGCCTGCGCCTGCGCGCGCAACTGCTCGCCCTGGAGGAAGGGCGCGAACCCAGCAACCACCTGCCCCTGGACCACCTCAACCGCATCGAGAAAGGCCGCCTGCGGCTCGCCCTGGAAGAGGTGCAGACCTTCCAGACCTTCCTGCGCAACCGCTTTCAGCTCGCCCAGTTGGGCGGCTGAGCGCCCTTGCCAAAGCGGGCGCTGACGGCCAGATTGCCCCCATGGACACGCCGCCCGTCCCGGTCTCCGCCGAAGCCCTGCTCGCCAGCATAGACGCCCTGGCCGCCGAACTGCACGCGGGCGGACGGGCGGCCGCCGGTCTGGACAGCCGCTTCGACCGGGATCTCGGCTTCGACAGCCTCACCCGCGTGGAGCTGCTGGCCCGCGTGGAGCAGCGCTTCGGCGTGCGCCTGCCCGACGACACGCTGAACATCGCCGAAACCCCGCGCCAGTTGTTCGAAGCGCTGCAGCGCTGTGGCGCCGCATCGCCTGCCGCTCCCCCGGCCCCGCCGCCCGTGGCCGTCTCCACCCCCACCGACGTCCAGCCGCCCGCCGCCGCGCGCACGCTGAACGAGGTGCTGCAGTGGCACACACAACGCCAGCCCGACCGCATCCACGTCCTGTTCCAGCATGACGACGAGCACGAGGAGCCGCTGAGCTACCGCACCCTGGCGCAAACCGCCGCTCACATCGGCACCGTCCTGCGCGCCCGCGGCGTGCGGCCCGGCGAATGCGTCGCGCTGATGCTGCCCTCGGGGCTGGATTTCTTCCGCTGCTTCCTCGGCATCCTGGAGGCGGGCGCGGTGCCGGTGCCGCTCTACCCGCCGTCACGCCCGGCGCTGCTGGAAGACCACCTGCGCCGCCAGGCCGGCATCCTGCGCAACTGCGAAGCCGCGCTGCTGATCGCCTTCGACGCGGTGCGGCCGCTGGCACGCCTGCTGCGGGGCCTCACGCCCACGCTGCGCGACGTGCTCACGCCGGAAGAGCTGCAACAGGCGCCCGCCCCCGCCGGCATGGTGCCGGCCCCGCCGGCGCCCGGCGACCTGGCGCTGATCCAGTACACCTCCGGCTCCACCGGCGAGCCCAAGGGCGTGGCCCTCACCCATGCCAACCTGCTCGCCAACATCCGCGCCTGGGGCGAGGCCGTCCAACTGAAGGCCGACGACGTGTGCGTGAGCTGGCTGCCCCTCTACCACGACATGGGGCTGATCGGCGCCTGGCTGGGCGCGCTCTACCACGGCCTGCCGCTGGTGATGATGTCGCCGCTGGATTTCCTCGCCCGCCCGGAACGCTGGCTGTGGACCCTCCACCGCCACCGGGGCACGGTGACCGCCGCGCCCAACTTCGCCTTCGACCTGTGCGTGCGCCGCCTGGCCGGCCAGGAGCTGGCCGGGCTGGACCTGTCCTGCTGGCGCTTAGCCGCCAACGGCGCCGAGCCGGTCAACCCCGACACCCTGGAGCGCTTCGCCGCCGCCTTCGCCCCCTACGGCTTCCGCCGCGAAGCCCTGACGCCGGTGTACGGGCTGGCCGAGTGCACCGTGGGCCTCGGCGTGCCGCCGCCCGGCCGTGGTCCGCGCATCGACCGCATCCGCCGCACGCCCTTCGCAGAGGCCGGGCGGGCCGAACCGGCCGGCCCCCAGGACGCCGACACCCTGCGCTTCGTGGCCTGCGGCCCACCCCTGTCCGGCCACGAGGTACGCGTGGTGGACGCCCGGGAGCGCCCCCTGGAGGAACGCCGCGTCGGCCTGCTGCACTTCCGCGGCCCCTCCGCCACGGACGGCTACTACCGCAACCCGGCCGCCAGCGCCGCCCTGTTCCACGACGGCTGGCTCGATTCCGGCGACTATGCCTACCTCGCCGACGGGGAGATCTTCATCTGCGGGCGCGCCAAGGAACTGATCATCCGCGGCGGGCGCAACCTCTACCCCTACGAGCTGGAACAGGCCGCGGGCGAACTGCCCGGCGTACGCAAGGGCTGCGTGGCGGCCTTCGGCATCGGCGACCCCGGCGCATCCGACGGCGAGCGCCTGATCGTTGTGGCCGAGACCCGCGAGACCGACCCCACGGCGCGGGCCGCGCTGACGCTGCACATCGCCGAACTGGCGAGCGAACTCATGGAGCTGCCGCCCGACGAGGTGGTGCTGGCACCGCCCCACACCATCCCCAAGACTTCCAGCGGCAAGGTGCGGCGCGCCGAACTGCGCACGCGCTATCTCGCCGGTACGCTGGCCCAGGCGCAGCGCGCGCCCTGGCTGCAGGTCCTGCGCCTGGCCGCGGCCGCCCTGCCCGGCCGGCTGCGGGCGGCGGGTGCCGCGGTGGCCGACCGCCTGCGCGGCTGGTGGGGCTGGGCCATGCTGGGCCTGCACCTGCCACCGGCCCTGGCCGCCCTGGCGCTGCTGCCACGGCTGGGGCAGCGCTGGGCGGTGTGCCGGCTGTTGGCGCGCTCCTGCCTGCGCCTGTCCGGCTACCACCTGCGCGTCGCCGGCCTGCAGCACCTGCCCCCCGGCCCCTGCGTGCTGCTCGCCAACCACGCCAGCTACCTGGACGGCATGATCCTGGCGGCCGCCCTGCCCCGGCCGGTGCGCTTCGTCGCCAAAGGCGAACTGACCGGACACCGCCTGCTCACCGCCTTCCTCACCCGGCTGGGAGCGCGCTTCGTCGAACGCCTGGACGCGCGCCGCAGCGTGGCCGATGCCCAGGCGCTGGCCGACAGCGCCCGCGAGGCGCCGCCGCTGATGTTCTTCGCCGAAGGCACTTTCGAGCGCGCGCCGGGCCTGCGCCTCTTCCGCCTGGGCGCCTTCCAGTCCGCCGCGCTGGCAGGCGTGCCGGTGGTGCCGGTGGCGCTGGCCGGCACCCGCGCGCTGATGCCCGATGGCGACTGGCGCCCCCATGCGGCGCGGCTGGCGGTCACCGTCTGCCCGCCGCTCACGCCCCAGGGCAGCAGTTGGCATGATCTGCTCGCCCTGCGCGACGCGGCCCGCGCCGCCATCGCCGAGCATTGCGGCGAGGCGATGGCGGGCGGATAGGCGGCCGGACATGGCCGCGCTTCACCCCTTGATGCACACCCGCGGCACCAGCCGCGCCACCTTTTCCGCCAGCCCGGCGTGGGCGGCCGCATCCACCACCGCGCCCACGTCCTTGTAGGCGAGCGGCGCCTCCTCGGCCACACCGCGGAAGCTCGGGCTGCGGATCAGGATGCCGCGGGCGGCCAGCTCGTCCACCACGTTGCGCCCGTGCCAGCGGCGCAGCGCCTCGTGGCGGCTCATGGCGCGCCCCGCCCCGTGGCAGGCGGAGCCGAAGGCGCGCTCCCCGGTGCCGGCGGCGCCGGCGAGCACCCAGGAGGACGTGCCCATGCTGCCGCCGATCAGCACCGGCTGGCCGGCCTGGCGGTATTCCGGCGGCAGCTCGGCGTGGCCCGGGCCGAAGGCGCGGGTGGCGCCCTTGCGGTGCACGAACAGGCGGCGGCGCCCGTCGCCGACGCGATGGGTCTCTTCCTTGCAGGTGTTGTGGGACACGTCGTAGAGCAGCGGCAGGCGGGCCTGGGGGAAGAGCTCGGCGAAGGCCTCCCGCGCCAGATGGGTGAGGATCTGCCGGTTGGCCAGCGCGCAGTTGATGCCGGCCCGCATGGCGCCGAGATAGCGCTGGCCGAGGGCGGACTTCAGCGGTGCGCAGGCCAGTTCCCGGTCCGGCAGATCGATGCCGGCCTCCTGGGCGGCGATGACCATCTCCCGCAGGTAGTCGGTGCCGATCTGGTGGCCCAGACCGCGCGAACCGCAGTGGATGCTGACCACCACCTCGCCCGCGGCCAGGCCATAGGTCTCGGCGAGCGCCGCGTCGAACACCTCGTCCACCACCTGCACCTCCAGGTAGTGGTTGCCGGAACCCAGGGTGCCCATCTCGTCGCGCTGGCGGCGCTTGGCCATGTCGGACACGGCCGCCGGGTCCGCGCCGGCCATGCAGCCGCCCTCCTCGATGTGTGCCAGGTCCGCCACGCTGCCGTAGCCTTCCGCCACCGCCCAGCGCGCGCCGCCCCGCAGCATGGCGTCCATGCCCGCCGCCGACAGGCGCAGCGCGCCGGTGCTGCCGACACCGGCCGGGATGCGCGCGTAGAGCAGATCGGCCAGGCGCTGCTTGTCCGCTTCCAGTTCGGCGGCCGTGAGGCCGGTGTGCAGCAGGCGCACGCCGCAGGAGATATCGAAGCCCACGCCACCGGCCGACACCACGCCGCCCTCGTCCGCGTCGAAGGCCGCCACGCCGCCGATGGGAAAGCCGTAGCCCCAGTGGGCGTCGGGCATCGCGTAGGCGGCATCCACGATGCCCGGCAGGCTGGCGACGTTGGCGAGCTGTTCGCCGACCTTGTCGTCCATCGCCTCGATCAACGCGCGGGAGCCGAACACCACGCCGGGCACGCGCATCCGCCCGCTCGCGGGCAGCTCCCATTCGAAGGGTCCGCGCTGGCGGAATCTGCCGGGTTCCATCATCGTTCCTCACACATCCACGACGCACTGGGCGAGCCACTGCCCGTCGGGCCGTTGCCCGACCTTCAGTTCGCAGAAGGACGCCCCCTTGACCTCGGCCGCGGGCCGGTGGCGGACCACCTCCACCGCTTCGCCCCAGGCCGTCGCGCGCAGGCGGTTGCCGGCCATCTCCACCTCGAAGCGGGAGAACAGCATGCGCCGCGTGGCCATCTCGAACACCAGCGCGTTGAGCCAATCCACCAGCAGCAGCTCCGGATCGGGCGCCGCGCAGGCGATCGCCACCGACTCCCGCGCCGCCACCGTGGCCGGATCGCAGATCACCGCGGTCAACGCCTGCGCCGCGCCGGCGAAGGCCTCAGCCGGGGTCGCCCCGATGCCGCGCACGCCCACGTCGGCCTCGTGCGCGAAGGTCTGCCACGCCATCCATCCTCCCTGCCGCGTCGAATACTGCCGGGGCGGCGGCCGCGGCCCCGTCTATCCTTAATGTAGACGCTGCGCCACGAGAGGAGAGGACCATGTCATCCGTGATTCCGCAAACCCCGGCCAACTACGACAGCACCCGCGTCATCGAGCGGCCCGACGGCTTCTACTGGCAGGACAGGGACAGCGGCGAGGAATTCGGCCCCTTCGCCACCCTGCTCGAAGCGGTCGCCGACATGGAAGCCGTGGGCAACGGCGTCGAGGTGGGCGAAAGCCTGGAGGAAGCCGAGGACGAAGTGGGCATCGCCGACTGGATCGACCCGGACACCGGCCTGCCCGCCGAAGGCGGCGTGCCGCGCACCGAGGATCACTGAGGGGTCCGGCCGTAGAGCGCCCGCAGTTCCGCCTTGGCGGCCTCCAGGCAGCGCCGCCGTTCATCCGGCAGCATGCGGCCGGCGCGGTTGATGTAAAAGCACAGCATAGACATGGCCGAGCGGAAGGGATCGGCCTTGCGGGTGCGGCTGGCCTCGGCGGAGCGCTGCAGCGAAAGGGCGATCTCCCGCGGATCGGCCAGCGTGAACACGCCGGGTTCGAGATCGAGGGCGTGGCTGGTGGCGGTGACCTGCTGCGACCAGCGCTTGGGCTTTTCCATCGCGGTCGCGGGCACTGCCGGGCAGGAGGCTAGGCGCCCAGGAGTCTGCGCGCCAGCAGGGACTGCATGTCCCTGCGTCCGTCGGCAATCAGGTAGATGACGACCTGGCTGCCTGCGACCCGGTAGATCACGCGATAGGGCTTGAACGCGGTCTGCCTGTACTCCTTGATGCCCAGCGCAACCAGTTCCCGAGGATAGCTCCCGCGTTCCGGGAAACGCGACAGGCTCTCCACGACTTCCATCAACTGGTCCAACACGTGATTGGCGTTGGCCACGCAGTCGAACTCGGCGATGTGGTCGTGGATGGACTCCAGGTCCTGTTCCGCCCCCTCGGTGAGGAGAACTTCAAACCTGGAAGGCTTGCCGGCCATCAAGCCTTTACACGCTTGGCACGCAGACGGGCCACGACGTCGGCCACCGGTTTGACCTTGCCCGCCGCGACATCCTCATTGCCAAGCGCCAGAATCTTCAGCAACGCCAATGTTTCCTGGGTTTCCTCGAACGAAGCCACGTCCTGCAGGACGGCCTTCGCTTCGCCGTTCTGCGTGATCACCAGCGGCTCGCGCTGCTCCGCGAGCTGCGCCAGCACCTCGGCCGCATTGGCCTTGAGATAGCTGATCGGTTTGACCTGGGTTGAGTAGCGCATGGCCGTGCTCTCGATATGCAGACCGGACTGAATCTAGTCCTTTTACGGTCTCACCACAAGCCGGGATCAAAGCAGACCGGCGATGGCCTGCAGGCCGGCAAGCCCGTCCATGGGCAAGGCCACCTGATCGCGACCCTGCACCGGCCAGTCCCGCGGGTTGATGCGGATCAGCGGGCAGCGCTGGCTTTCGCCGAAATGGCGCACCGACGGGGCGGTGAGGCCGGCCCCGATCTCGATCACCACCGGCCGCCCGGCCTCCTGCCGCCAGCGCCGGAAGCGCTGCTGCTGCGCGTAGGAGCGCGTGTCCACCCAGCCCCAGTCGCCGAACATGAGGATGTTGGGCCGCGCGAGCGTGCCGCACAGCGGGCACTCCGGCAGGGGCGAGACGAGGCGGCAATCCTCTTCGCCGATCACCGGCCGCAGATCGTCCGCGGACCAGATGTACCCGCCGCAGGTATGCAGGCACTGCAGGTGATGGATGGAGCCGTGGCACTCCACGATGCGCGCCTCGTCGAAGCCGGCCTGCTGGAACTGGCCGTCCACGTTGCTGGTGAACACGAAGGCCCCGTGGGGAAGCCGGGCGGCGAGGTCGAGCAGGACGCGGAAGCCCTCGTGGGGCACCGTCTGCCGGTAGAGATTCAGCCGATGGCCGTAGAAGCCCCAGGCGAGACGGGGATCGTCCTCGAAGGCCTGCGGGTTGGCGATCTCCTCGAAGCACAGCCGCGCCCGCCCCAGGGCCGGATAGGCGTTCCAGAACCCCTCCGGCCCGCGGAAGTCCGGCAGGCCGGAATCGACACCCATGCCCGCGCCGGCAGTGACGATGAGGGCGTCGGCGCCGGCGATCAGGTCGGCGGCGCGCTGGGCTGCGGAGCGTAGAGCATCATCCATGGGTTGTGCTCCCTGCAGACGTGAAAAAGCCCGGAACGCGTCCGGGCTTTAGTGTCTGGTGGACCGAAGGAGGATCGAACTCCCGACCTCTGCATTGCGAACGCAGCGCTCTCCCAGCTGAGCTATCGGCCCTTAGAGGGGGCGAATTATAGCCACGCCCCCGGTGCTTGGGAAGCCCCTTTTCTTCCCTGCTTCAGGTCTCGTCCGCCTCGCCGGAGCCGGCCGCAGCGCGGCCGAGGCGGTCGGTGACGGCGGCCCAGGCGGGGTCGGCGGGCGGGGTTTCCACGAGGATGAAGTCGGCCCCCAGGGCGTCCAGCGCCCGCAGCCGGGCGTAGAGGGCGTGGGCGTAGGCGGCCGGATCGGCGCCGACGGCGATCCAGGTGAGGCGGCTGTCGCCGGGGTCCGGACAGGCGTGGGCGAGCACGGCGACGCGGCTGCCTTCGGCGGCGAGTTCGGCCGCCTCCTCCACCAGCAGGGCGGCGGGCAGCAGACGCAGCGGGGTGGCGGGGGCGTAGTGGGCGGCCAGTGAGCCGGAGACGCGGGGGGCGGCGGGCTCTTCTGTCCATTCGGCCGCGGCCGGCTCGGCGCGCACCTTCGGTGGGCGGCCGAGGACGCGGGTGATGGCGTCCGCGGTGATGGCGCCGGGGCGCAGGATTTCCGGCTCGCCGCGGGAGCAGTCCACGATGCTGGATTCGATGCCGACGGCGCAGGGGCCGCCGTCCAGCACCAGGGCCACCTTGTCGCCCAGTTCCTGCTGCACGTGGGCGGCGGTGGTGGGGCTGATGCGGCCGAAGCGGTTGGCGCTGGGGGCGGCCAGCCCGCCGCCGAATTCCTGCAGCAGGGCGAGCGCGATGGAGTGGGACGGCACGCGCACCCCCACCGTGTCCTGCCCGCCGGTGACTTCATCCGGCACGCCCGCCGCGCGGGGGAGGATCAGCGTCAGCGGGCCGGGCCAGAAGGCGCGGGCCAGTTCGGCGGCGTCCTTCGAAATGTCGGCCGCCCAGCGCGGCAACTGGTCGGCGGAGGACAGATGCACGATCAGCGGATGATCGGCGGGGCGTTCCTTGGCGGCGAATATCTTGCGCACGGCCTCCGGGTTGCGGGCATCGGCCGCGAGGCCGTAGACCGTCTCGGTCGGCATGCCGACGATGTCGCCGGCGCGCAGCAGTTGGGCCGCCTGCCGGATGGCGGTCAGCGTGGCGGGCGCGATGGTGCCGCGCGGAGGCAGGCGGGTACTCATTCGTCGTGGATGCCGATGGCCGCGCGGGCGGCGAGGGCCCGCTCCAGCACGGCGGCGGGATCGTCGCCGATCACGGTGAAGTGGCCCATCTTGCGGCCCGGGCGGGCGTGGTGCTTGCCGTAGAGGTGCAGGCGCAGGCCGGGCACGGCGTGCAGCACGGACCAGTCCGGCTCCCGGTACTTGCCCTCGTGGGTGCCGCCCTCGTACCACAGTTCGCCGAGCAGGTTCACCATGACCGCCGCCGAATGCTGGCGCGCCTCGCCCAGGGGCAGGCCGGCGAGCGCCCTCACCTGCTGCTCGTACTGGCTGATGACGCAGGCGTCGAGGGTGTGGTGGCCGCTGTTGTGGGGGCGCGGGGCCATTTCGTTTACGACCAGTTCACCGCGGGTGACGAAGAACTCCACCCCCAGCGTGCCGATGTAGCCGAGCTTTTCGGCGATCTGCTCGGCCACGTGCTGGGCATTGTCCGCGAGACAGGCGGAGGCGTGCGCCGGGGCGATGGTCACGTCCAGGATGCCGTGGCGATGGCGGTTCTCCGCGGTCGGGAAGGCGCGCACGGCGCCGGACTCGCTGCGGGCGAGCACCACCGAAACCTCGTAGTCCAGGGGCAGCAGCTTCTCCAGCACGCAGGCTTCCCGGTTGAACTTGTGGAAGGCGGCGAGCGCTTCCTCCCGGCTCGCCACGCGGGCCTGGCCCTTGCCGTCGTAGCCGAAGCGCGCCACCTTGAGCACGCCGGGGAAGAGCCCCGCGTTGGCCGCGGCGACGTCCTCGTCGCTGTGGATGGCGGCGAAGGGGCCGTGGGGCAGGCCGTTGTCGGCCAGGAAGGTCTTTTCCGCGATGCGGTTCTGGCACACGGCGACCGCGGCGGCCGACGGGTGCACGGGGATGAACTTGGCGAGGTAATCCAGCGTGCCGGCCGGCACGTTCTCGAATTCCGTGCTCACCGCGGCGCATTCGGCGGCGAGCTGGTCGAGGGCGGCGTAGTCCTCGTAGCCGGCCACCAGGTGGCGGTCGGCGAGCTGGCCGGCGGGGCTCGCCGGGTCCGGGTCCAGCACCCACACCTTGTAGCCCATCTCGTGGGCGGCGGAGACGAAAAAGCGGCCGAGCTGGCCGCCGCCGAGCATGCCGAGGGTGGCGGGGGGCAGGATCATCGGACGGATCAATCCAGTTTCATGTCCAGCACAGCCTGGGTCTGGCGGGCGCGGAAGGCGTCCAGCCTCGAAGCCAGCGCGGCGTCCGTATTGGCGAGCAGGGCCACGGCAAACAGCCCCGCATTGGCAGCGCCGGCCTCGCCGATGGCGAAGGTGGCCACCGGCACGCCCTTGGGCATCTGCACGATGGAGAGCAGCGAATCCTTGCCGGACAGGGCCTTGCTCTGCACCGGCACGCCCAGCACCGGCACGGTGGTCTTGGCGGCGACCATGCCCGGCAGGTGGGCCGCGCCGCCGGCGCCGGCGATGATGGCCTGGAGCCCGCGGCTGCGTGCGGTTTCGGCGTATTCGAACATCAGGTCCGGGGTGCGGTGGGCGGAGACCACACGGGCCTCGAAGGGCACGCCGAACTCTTCCAGCACCTGGGCGGCGGCCTTCATCGTGGGCCAGTCGGAATTCGACCCCATGATGATGCCGACTACGGGATTCGCGCTCATGTCAGAGACCCTTGCGGCGCGCGGCGCGCTCGGCGGAGATGACGGTGTTTTCCAGCAGCATGGTGATGGTCATGGGCCCCACGCCACCCGGCACCGGGGTGATGGCGCCGGCGACTGCCGCGGCGGAATCGAAATCCACGTCGCCGCAGAGTTTTCCATCCGGCAGACGGTTGATGCCTACGTCGATGACGGTAGCGCCCGGCTTGATGAGGTCGCCGGTGACGAAACGCGGCTTGCCCACGGCAGCCACCAGCACATCGGCGCGGCGCGTGTGGAAGGCCAGATCACGCGTCTTCGAATGGCACACGGTGACCGTGGCGCCCGCGTTGGTCAGCAGCATGGCCATGGGCTTGCCGACGATGTTGGAACGGCCGATCACCACGGCTTCGGCGCCGGAGAGCGGCACGTGCTCGGATTCCAGCATCTTCATGACGCCGTGGGGCGTGCAGGGGATGAAGGCTTCCTGGTTCTGGGAGAGCCGCCCGACGTTCTCGGCGTGGAAGCCATCCACGTCCTTCTCCACGCTGATGGCCTCCAGCACGGCGGCCTCGTCGAACTGGAGCGGCAGCGGCAGTTGCACCAGGATGCCGTGCACCGCCGGGTCGGCGTTCAGCTCGGCGAGCTTGGCCATGACCACCTCCGGCGCCGCGTCGGCCGGATAGTCGAAGCGGAGCGAACGGATGCCGGCCTTCTCGCAGCCGGCCACCTTGTTGCGCACGTAAACCGCGGACGCGGGATCGGAGCCGATCAGCAGGACCGCGAGACAGGGCTGCTCGCCGCGGGCGGCGAGTCCGGCCGCGCGGGCGGCGATCTCGCCGCGCACCCGCTCCGCCAGGGCCTTGCCGTCGATGATGCGTGCCGTCATGGGAATGGCCTTCGGAAAAACGGGTGATTTTATCGCAGCATCAGGGGCTTGTGCGAAGGGCGGCGACCCGGGACATGGATGCCCCCTCCCCTTCAAGGGGAGGGCTGGGGTGGGGATGGGTTTGTCGGCGCACGGAACCGAAACCCATCCCCCTCCTAACCTCCCCCTTGAAGGGGGAGGAACAGATCGCGCGCGGTGTCGGCGGCCTACGCCGCCAGCGCCTCCGCAGCCACCGCGCGGCGGCCCAGTTCGAAGGCCTGGCGGTTCATCTCCACCAGTTCCGGCTTGCGGCTGGCGAAGCGGGCCAGCACCGCGTCGCGCAGCACCTCGGCCGGGAAAGGCAGGCGGTCGGCCATGGCGCCGAGCATCACGGTGTTGCCCAGGCGGATGTTGCCCAGTTCCGCTGCCAGCGCGCTGGCGTCGAAGGCGTGCACTTCCAGGCCCAGGGCACGCATTTGCGCGACGGGATCGTCCGGGTAGTCGAACAGGCCCAGGTTCACCACCGGCGGCACGATGCGGCCGACGTTCATCAGCGCCGCCGCGCCGGGGCGCAGCATGTGCGCCCAGCGCAGCGCCTCGGCGGCCTCGAAGCCCACCAGCAGGTCGGCCTCGCCCGGCACGATCTGGGGCGACAGCACGCGTTCGCCGAAGCGAAGGTGGGAAGTCACCACGCCGCCGCGCTGGCTCATGCCGGCCACCTCGGTCTTCTTGGCGTCGAAGCCGAGGGACAGCGCCGCTTCGGCGAGGATCTCGGTGGCGGTCATCACGCCCTGGCCGCCGGTGCCGCACACCAGGATGTTGGTCGTCTTGCTGCTTGCGGTCATGCTTGCCCCATCTCTCATTGCTTGCGCTGGAACTGCAGCGGAGCCTCCGGTGCCGCATGGACGATGGCCTCCGGCGCGCACGGCTGCAGGCACAGGCCGCAGCCGGTACAGGCGGTGGTCTCGATGCGCACGAAGGCGAGCTCCACTTCCTTGCCCGAGGGCTTCACGGCGGTTTCGCGCCGGGTCACATGGATGGCCGGGCAGCCCACCTCCACGCAGTTGCCGCAGCCGGTGCAACGCTCTTCCTCCACCCGGTAGGACGGGGCCGGCTGGTAGTGGTCGATCAGCACGCAGGGGCGGTCGGTGATGATGACCGACGGTTCCTCGATCTTGGTTTCCTCCCGCAGGGCCTTGAACAGCACCGGCAGTTGGTAGGGATCGACGACGCGGATGCGTTCCTTCTTCACCCCCAGCGCCTCGCACAGCCTGGCGAAATCGACGCGCGGCGCCTCCTCCCCGTGGATGTCACGCCCGCTGCCGGGGTTGTCCTGGCCGCCGGTCATGCCCACGGCGCGGTTGTCCAGCAGCAGTACGGTGACGTTGCCCCGGTTCCAGGCGATGTCCAGCAGGCCCTGCATGCCCATGTGCAGGAAGGTGGAGTCGCCGATCACGGCCACCACCTTCTTGCCGGCGTCCGCTTCTCCCCTGCCCTTGTCCATGCCCAGCGCCATGCCCATGGAAGCGCCCATGGAGATGCAGGTATCCAGCGCGTTCCACGGATGCCCCGCGCCCAGCGTGTAGCAGCCGATGTCGCCGGAGATGATGACGTTGCGCATCTGCGAAAGCGTGTAATAGACGCCCAGGTGCGGACAGGCCACGCACATGGTGGGCGGGCGCGGGAAGACGGGTTGCTCCGGCGCATGGGCGGGCACGGGCGGCGCGTTGCCGAGCAAGCGGGCGACGGCCGGGCGCAGCACGTCCGGGGCCAGTTCGCCGATGCGCGGCAGGATGTCCTTGCCGTGGCAGGCGATGCCGGCGGCCTTCAGTTCGGTTTCCAGCAGCGGCTCGGTTTCCTCGACGACCACGAGATGGCGCACGCGATCGGCCAGCGCGCGGATCTGCTGCAGCGGCAGCGGACAGGACAGGCCCAGCTTCAGCACCGGCGCGTCGGGGAAGGCCTCCCGCACGTGCATGAAGGCAGGGCCGGAGGCGATGAAGCCCAGCGCCGTGTCGGGACCGTCGCTGAGGACGTTCAGCGGACTCGTTTCCGCCTCGGCCGCCAGCGCCGCCTCCCGCTCGAACATCAGCGGCAGGCGCGGTTTGGCATTGCCCGGCACCATGACCCAGCGGCGCGCGTCCTTGACGAAGCCGGCGGGTTCCGCGGCAACCCGCTCGCCCACCTCGACCCGGCCCTTGACGTGGCAGATGCGGGTGGTCAGGCGCAGAATCACAGCACAGTGGTGGCGTTCGGAGAGTTCGAAGGCCGCCTTCGTCATGCCGTAGGCTTCCTGCGCGTCGGCCGGCTCCAGCACCGGCAGGTGGGCGAAGCGGCCCCAGAAGCGGGAATCCTGCTCGTTCTGGGACGAGGACATGCCCACGTCGTCGGCCACGGCGATCACCAGTCCGCCCTCGGTGCCGGTCACGGTGAGCGTCATCAGCGCGTCGGCGGCCACGTTGAGGCCCACGTGCTTCATGGCGCAGAAGGCCCGCGCGCCCACCATGGAGGCGCCCAGCGCCACTTCCAGCGCGACCTTCTCGTTCACCGACCACTCGGCGTAGAGATCCGGGTAGCGGGCCAGCTCCTCCAGGATTTCCGTGGACGGCGTGCCCGGATAGGCGGCGGCCACCTTGCAGCCGGCCTCCCAGACCGCGCGCGCCACCGCTTCGTTACCCGAGAGGAAGAGCCGGCTGGCGGCCGGCGCGGGCAGGGGTGCTCCCATGGACTGACTCTCCGATCGCTGCGGACAAAGGGCGTTAACCTACCGGTCGGTCAATTATTGGCTATTGATCGAAGTCAACCGCAGGCCATGGAGCCTGCGTGTAGGAGCGGGCTTGCCCGCGATGGGGCGGTTCTCCGTGCCAATGAGGCCGCATCGCGGGCAAGCCCGCTCCTACAGGCGGCGGGGTCAGCGTTGGGCGGCCGGCTCCGCGCTCACCACGTGCTGAACCAGTTCGGCCAGGGAATGGGCGCCCATTTTTTCCATGACCCGCGCCCGGTGCACTTCCACGGTCTTGATGCTGATGCCCAGCACGTCGGCGATCTGCTTGTTGAGCTTGCCCAGGATGATGAGATCCAGCACCTCGCGCTCGCGCTGGGTGAGCTGCGCCAGGCGGCGCGCGGTGTCCGCCTCCTGGCGGCGCTTGCCGCGGTGTTCGCGCTCGGTGGCCAGGCACTGCTCGATGAGGCCCAGCATGTCCCGGTCGGAGAAGGGCTTCTCGATGAAATCCACCGCGCCCTTCTTGAGCGCGGACACGGCCATGGGCACGTCGCCGTGGCCGGTGATGAAGATCACCGGCAGCGTGCAGCGCCGGCGGCCGAGTTCCTCGAACAGCTCCAGCCCGCTCATGCCGGGCATGCGCACGTCCAGCACCAGGCAGCCGGTGAGGTCTTCGTTGTAGACGTCGAGGAAGGCCTCGGCCGATTCGTGGGCCAGCACCTTGTAGCCGTTGGATTCGAGCAGCCAGACGAGGGAGTCCCGCAGGGCCTCGTCGTCGTCGATGATGTAGATGATCTGGTCAGGCTCGGCGGGCAAGGCGTTCACTCGCGGCCTCCGTGGGCAGTGTGAAGGAGAAGATGGTACCGCCTTCCGGGTTGGAGTCCACCGTGAGCCGGCCATCGTGGAATTCGATGATGGAGCGGCAGATGTTGAGCCCCATGCCCATGCCTTCCGCCTTGGTGGTGTAGAAGGGGGTGAACAGGCGCTTGCGCTCCTCCTCGCCGATGCCGTGGCCGCGGTCGATGACCGCCACTTCCACGCTCAGGGGGTTGAGCGCCCGGGCGCGCACGCGCAGCAGCCTGTCCTCCGGCGGGTTGTCGTGCATGGCGTCGAGGCCGTTCTTGACCAGGTTGAGCACCACCTGCTCGATCATGATGCGGTCGGCGTACACGGCGGGCAGGTCGGCCGGCACCTCCTCCTCCACGCGGATGCCCATGCGGCGGGCGTCGATCTCGGCGAAGCCGATGGCGTCGTCGAGCACGTCGGCCAGTTGCACGGCGCTGCGCCGCGGCTCGCTCTTCTTCACGAACTCGCGCACGCGGCGGATGATCTTGCCGGCGCGCTCAGCCTGGAAGCTGGCCTTCTGCATGGCCGCCAGCACGTCCTCCTGCTTCCAGTTGCCCGACTGCAGGCGGGTCACGCAGCCCATGCAGTAGTTGGCGATGGCCGACAGGGGCTGGTTCAGCTCGTGGGCCAGCGTGGAGGCCATCTCGCCCATGGTGATCAGGCGCGCGGTGCGCTGCAGGCGTTCTTCCTGCTGGCGCGCGACTTCGGCGGTCTGCTTGCGGTCGGTGATGTCGGTGGCGATGCCCATGCGCACCACGCGGCCGTCCACCCAGCGCGTGGCCTGCTCGCGCACGTGGTACCAGCGCCCGGAGAGGGGATGCTGCAGTTCGCCGTCGAAGAGTTCCCGCGGCACGTCGGCCGGCGCCAGGCCGCGCGGGTCCACGCGGTAGTCGCCGCGCTCGGGCTGGGGCACGGCCACGCCGCGCACGGTGCGGCCCACTGCGTCGAAGCCGTGGATGGTCTTGAAGGCACGGTTGGCGAAGAGGATCTCGTCGGTGCGCGCATCGGCCACGAACACCGCCGCGTCCAGGCCGTCCAGCACGGCCTCGAAGCGCTCGTGGGCCGCCTCCAGCGCGGCACGCACGCGCTTGGGCTCGGTGATGTCGGTCACCGAGGCCATCCAGCCGGTCTGCTTGCCGGTGAGGTCGATCAGCGGCGAGAGGTAGAAGCGCGCGTCCAGGCGCTCGCCGTTCTTGCGCCGGATGCGCATCTCGAAGCCGGTGGACGGCGCCTGGCCGGCCAGGGTCAGGTCCAGGTTGCGCTGGCAGGTGGCAGTGTCTTCGGTCGGCCAGTACGGGAAAGGCGCCTCCGCGCCCACCAGTTCGTCCTGGGAGAAGCCCACCATGCGGCAGAAGGCGGAGTTCACATAGATGATGCGCCCGCTGAGGTCGATGGCGCGCAGGCCGGTGAGCACCGATTCCTCCATCGCCTTGCGGAAGGCGGATTCGGCCCGCAGCGCGTCCTCGGCCGCCTTGCGCCCGGTGATGTCGTGGGCCACGGCATACACCAGCTTTTCCTCGCGCACCGGGTTGATGCTCCACACCAACCACTTGTAGCTGCCGTCGCGGCAGCGGCAGCGGTTCTCGAAGCTCACCGCCTGACCGCCTTCCAGCAGGCGCAGGTGGTCCACCGTGATGGCCACGTCCTCGGCATGTACCAGGTCCAGCAGCGCGCGCCCCGACAGCTCCTCCGGCTCGTAGCCCAGGATGCGCTCGAAGGCCGGGTTGCAGCGCCGGAAGCGCCCGTCCAGGCCGACCACGCACAGCATGTCCAGGGACAGGTTGAACAGCCGGTCCCGCTCCCGCTCCACCTGCACGCGGCGCAGCACGTGGGTGCGCAGCAGCCACAGGCTCCACAGCACGAGCACCGACAGGCCGATGATGACGATGGTGGGCAGCGCAGTGGGCAGCGCGCCGGTGCTGCGCAGGGCGGTGGCGCGCAGCAGCAGGCCGCTGCCGGGCGGATCGAGGGGAATCTGGAAGGACACGCTCTCGTCCGGTTCGCTGACGCCGGAACTCGCGGCCAGCGTTTCCCCCTGCGTACTCATCAGCGCCAGGCGGTACTTCTCCACGAACCAGGCGGGGAACATGTGGCGCGCCATGCGCTCCACCGAATACACCGCGGCGATCGCCCCCAGGAACTCGCGCCCGCGCCGCACCGGCAGGTAGACCTCCACCACCGTCTGGCCGCGCGGATTCACGTAGGGCAGGCCGTAGCTCGGCCCGCCCAGGTCGCGGGCGCGGGTGAAGGCTTCCATCTGCCGCCCGCTCAGCGCGTCCCCCGCCAGCCACTCGGTGGTATCGAAGGGCGCCGACCAGCGCACCAGTTCGTCCGTGCCCACCCACACCACGTTGACCAGTTCGCTGTTGTTGGCGATGTGCTGGTTGGCGCGCAACTGGAAGGCGTCCGGATCCAGGGCGCCGACGGCGAGATCCCGCGCCAGTTCGCCGAGGAATTCCTCGGTGCCCTGCATGTGCAGGCGGATGGTCTGCTCCGCCCACTGCACGTCCCGCACCACCGCGCTGCGCTGGCTGGCCACCTCGCGTTCCTGCAGCAGCCACACCAGCGCCAGCATGGCGACGGCGAACAGCACCACGGCCACGTAGGGGGCCGTCCAGTACCAGCGCGGGGTCGCAAGACGGCCGTGGTCGGCGGAGTCGGGCATCGGGGCGGGATTCGGATGGAGTCGGGTCGCGGGTTGCAGCACGGGGCGAGCGGTGCCGGCGGCAGCAGTATGCATTCTTCCCGGACCGCCGTCCGGCCGGCATCCGGTCTTTCCCTTACCGTGCGCGCAGCGCTTGGGGTTTTCGCCAATTCAGCCCCCCTGCCCCGCGGCATAGAGTCCGGGGATGTCCAGCCCCGTCCCGCTCCGGCTCCTGCGCCTCGCCCTGGGAGCGCTCCTGATCGCCCTGACCCCGGCGGCCCCCGCAGCCCCCGGCGGGGAGCCGATCCGCATCGGCGTCTCGGGCCCCTTCACCGGCGGCTCCAACCCCATGGGCGTATCGATGCGCGAAGGCATCCGCATCGCCGTGGACGAGATCAACGCCGGCGGCGGCGTGCTCGGCCGCCCGCTGGTGCTGCTCGAACGGGACGACGAGGCCCGCAACGAGCGCGGCGCCCAGGTAGTGCAGGAGCTGATCAAGGAAGGCGTGGTCGCCGGGCTGGGCATCGTCAACACCGGCGTGGCGCTCGCCAGCCAGCGCTTCTACCAGCAGGCGCGCATCCCGGTGATCACCTCGGTGGCCACCGGCTCGCTGATCACCAAGCAGTTCCTGCCGCCCCAGCATCCGGAGAACTTCGTCTTCCGCATCTCCGCCAGCGACACGCTGCAGGCGGCGATGATCGTCGAGGAGGCGGTGGCGCGGCGCGGCCTGACCCGGGTGGCGATCTTCCACGACGCCACCAACTACGGCCAGCTCGGCCGCGAGGACCTGGAACGGGCGCTGACCGAACACGGCATCCAGCCGGTGGCGGTGGAACGCTTCCAACTGCGCCAGGCGGACATGCTGACGCCGCTGCGCCGGGCGCGGGCCGCCGGCGCGCAGGCCATCCTGACCTACGGCATCGGTCCGGAACTGGCGCAGATCGCCAACGGCATGGCGCGCATGGGCTGGCACGCGCCGCTGATCGGCAGTTGGACGCTGGCCATGTCCAACTTCATCGACAACGCCGGACCCAACGCCGAAGGCGCGCGCATGCCGCAGACCTTCATCCAGGAACCCACCACCACGCGCCGCGCCGCCTTCCTCAAGGCCTGGCGCGAGAAAACGGGAACGGAGCGCATTCCGGTGCCACCGGCGGCCGCACAAGGGTATGATTCGGCCTTGCTCCTCGCCGCCGCCATCGAACAGGCCGGCAGCACCGACGGAGACCGCATCCGTGAGGCACTGGAAGACCTGCGCGCCCCGGTGGAAGGCGTGATCATGACGTATGATCGCCCCTTCTCCAGGACCAGCCACGAGACGATCACCGATACCGGGGACATCTCCATGGGCGAGGTCCGCAACGGGCAGGTGGTCTTCGCCTACGAGGACGACCGCCGCCGGGCAGCACGGCAATGAAGCCCCGGCGCCGCCTCCGCTTTCCCGATCGGCCGGGAGAATCTCTCCCTCCCTCCCTCATCTCCCGGCCGATTTTTTTCCCCGCCGCTCCGTCCATCGAACGCCCGCGCTGCCCCGCAGACGGGCGTTCTTGCGTGGACCGCGAGCGTGCCCCGCCCGCCCGCATTTTGCGACAGGCGAAACGGTATTGCACATTACGAAAAGTCGTCTTATAGTTCGGAAAGATGGCCATCCGCCGGCGCGGAACGGTCACGCGCGCAACAAGAACCGCCCCGCCCGGTTCCACCCCCGCCGGGCGGGATTCGCCAACCGCAAGTCATGAGGAGACAAGCCATGACCGGGAAATCGAACGTACTGCTGCAGGCCGATCCGGACGCGCAGGAAACGCAGGAATGGCTGGAGGCGCTCGCCGCAGTCGTCGAGAACGAAGGCGCGCAGCGCGCCCACTACCTGATCGAGAAACTGATCGAAAGCGCGCGCGAAGAGGGAGTGGACATCCCCTATTCCGCCAACACGCAGTACATCAACACCATTCCGGTGGAACAGCAGCCGAAGTATCCCGGCGACCCGGACCTGGAAATCAAGCTGCACTCCTACATCCGCTGGAACGCCATGGCCATGGTGGTGCGCGCCAACAAGCACACCAACGTGGGCGGCCACATCGCCTCCTTCGCTTCGGCCGCGGCCCTCTACGACGTGGGCTTCTCCCACTTCTGGCACGCCCCCTCCGCCGACCACGACGGCGACATGATCTTCTTCCAGGGCCACTCGGTGCCCGGCGTCTATGCCCGCGCCTTCATGCTCGGCCGCCTGACCGAGGAGCAGATGGACAACTTCCGCCAGGAAGTGTCGGGCAAGGGCATCTCGTCCTACCCCCACCCCTGGCTGATGCCGGACTTCTGGCAGTTCCCTACCGTGTCCATGGGCCTCGGCCCGATCCAGGCCATCTACCAGGCCCGCTTCATGAAGTACCTCGCCTCGCGGGGCCTGATCGACGCCGCGCGCGCCGAGCAGCGCAAGGTCTGGGCCTTCCTCGGCGACGGCGAGACGGACGAGGTCGAATCGCTGGGCGCCATCGGCATGGCCGCGCGCGAGAAGCTGGACAACCTGGTCTTCGTCATCAACTGCAACCTGCAGCGCCTGGACGGCCCGGTGCGCGGCAACGGCAAGATCATCCAGGAACTGGAAGCCGAATTCCGCGGCGCCGGCTGGAACGTCATCAAGGTGATCTGGGGCACCCACTGGGATGCGCTCTTCGCCCGCGACAAGAAGGGCATCCTGAAGAAGCGCATGATGGAATGCGTGGATGGCGAGTACCAGACCTTCAAGGCCAAGGACGGCGCCTACGTGCGCGAGTACTTCTTCAACACGCCCGAACTGAAGGAACTGGTCGCCGACTGGACCGACGACGAGATCTGGGCGCTGAACCGCGGCGGCCACGACCTCTTCAAGATCTTCGCCGCCTACAAGGCCGCCACCGAGCACAAGGGCCAGCCGACGCTGATCCTCGCCAAGACCATCAAGGGCTTCGGCATGGGCCAGGCCGGCGAGGCCATGAACATCTCCCACCAGCAGAAGAAGCTGGACATCGACGCGGTGCGCCGCTTCCGCGACCGCTTCGGCCTGCCGGTGCCGGACGACAAGCTGGCCGAACTGCCCTACCTGAAGTTCGAGGAAGGCTCGCCCGAATGCAAGTACATGATGGAGCGCCGCATGGCGCTGGGCGGTTTCCTGCCGCAGCGCCGCCGCAAGGCCGAGCCGCTGGCGGTGCCGGGGCTGGACAGCTTCGACGCGCTGCTGAAGGCCTCCGGCGAAGGGCGCGAGCTGTCCACCACCATGGCCATCGTGCGCATCATGAACAACCTGCTCAAGGACAAGCAGATCGGCCGCCACCTGGTGCCCATCGTGCCGGACGAATCGCGCACCTTCGGCATGGAAGGCATGTTCCGCCAGTACGGCATCTGGAACCAGGAAGGCCAGAAGTACGTGCCGGAAGACCATGACCAGCTCATGTTCTACAAGGAGTCCCAGACCGGCCAGGTGCTGCAGGAAGGCATCAACGAAGCCGGCGCCATGGCCGACTGGATCGCCGCCGCCACCGCCTACAGCGTACACAACGTGCAGATGGTGCCGTTCTACATCTGCTACTCCATGTTCGGCCTGCAGCGCACCCTGGACCTGGCCTGGGCGGCCGGCGACCAGCGCGCCCGCGGCTTCCTCATCGGCGGCACCGCCGGGCGCACCACGCTCAACGGCGAAGGCCTGCAGCACGAGGATGGCCACAGCCTGATCCTCGCCAACCTGATTCCCAACTGTGTGTCCTACGACCCCACCTTCCAGTACGAAGTGGCCGTGATCGTGCAGGACGGCCTGCGCCGGATGTTCGCCGAACAGGAGGACATCTACTACTACATCACGGTGATGAACGAGAACTACGAACATCCCGAGATGCCCGCCGGCGCCGAGGCTGACATCCTCAAGGGCCTGTACGCCTTCCGCAAGGGCGCCGACAAGACCGGCCCGCGCGTGCAGTTGCTGGGCTCCGGCACGATCTTCCGTGAGGTGATCGCCGCCGCCGATCTGCTGAAGAACGACTGGGGCGTGGAGGCCGACATCTGGGGCTGCCCGAGCTTCAACGAACTGGCCCGCGACGGCCAGGACGCCGAACGCTGGAACCTGCTGCACCCGCTGGAAGCGCCGCGCCAGTCCCACGTGGCGCAGAAGCTGGCCGGCGCGCAGGGCCCGGTGATCGCCGCGACCGACTACATCCGCCTGTTCTCCGAGCAGATCCGTCCCTTCGTGCCGGGCCGCTACGTGACCCTGGGCACCGACGGCTTCGGCCGCTCCGACACCCGCGAGCAACTGCGCCACTTCTTCGAGGTGGATCGCCACTGGGTCACGCTCGCCGCGCTCAAGGCGCTGGCCGATGAAGGCGCCATCGAGCGCGACAAGGTGGCGGCCGCGCTGGCGAAGTACCAGCTCGACCCGAACAAGCCGAACCCGCTGACCGTCTGAGCGCCGAGGGAGACAGGAACATGAGCCAACTCATTGAAGTGAAGGTTCCGGACATCGGCGATTTCGACGCGGTGCCGGTGATCGAGCTGTTCGTGAAGGTCGGCGACACCATCGCCGTCGATGACGCCATCGCCACGCTGGAATCCGACAAGGCCACGATGGACGTGCCGTCCTCGGCCGCCGGCGTGGTCAGGGAAGTGCTGGTCGAGGTGGGCGACAAGGTGTCGGAAGGCAGCCTGCTGATCAAGCTGGAAGCCGCAGGGGCTGCTGCGGCCTCTCTCCCTCCCCTTCAAGGGGAGGGCCGGGGTGGGGATGGGTCTAAGCCCGCCGCGGACCTACCCCATCCCCCTCCCAGCCTCCCCCTTGAAGGGGGAGGAGCGAAAACCGCCGGCGGCATCGTCGAAGTGGCGGTGCCAGACATCGGCGACTTCTCCGACGTGCCGGTGATCGAACTCTTCGTCAAGGCCGGCGACACCATCAAGGTGGACGACGCCATCGCCACCCTAGAATCCGACAAGGCGACGATGGACGTGCCGTCCTCGGCCGCCGGCGTGGTCAAGGAAGTGCTGGTCAAGCTCGGCGACAAGGTGTCCCAGGGCCACCTGCTGATCCGGGTGGAGACCGCCTCGGCCCCGGCCACGCCCGTGGTCGAGGCATCGACGTACGCCCCGCTGGTGGACGGCGGCCCGGCGCCCACCGCGTCGGTCTCTCCGGCCGTGGCTGCGGCGGTGCCCGCTGCGCCCTCTGCGGTCAAGCTGGGCGGCACGGTGCACGCCAGCCCCTCGGTGCGCGCCTACGCCCGGGAACTGGGCGCGGATCTCGCCCAGGTCAAGGCCACGGGACCGAAGGGCCGTGTCCTCAAGGAAGACGTCACGGCCTTCATCAAGGGCGCGCTCACCACCGGCGTCGTACCGGGCAAGACCCCCGCCGCGGCGGCAGGCGCCGGCCTGGGTGGCGGCCTTGATCTGCTGCCCTGGCCCAAGGTCGATTTCGCCAAGTTCGGTGAGATCGAGGTCAAGCCGCTGTCGCGCATCAAGAAGATTTCCGGCCAGAACCTCGCCCGCAACTGGGTGATGATCCCGGCCGTGACCTACCACGAGGACGCCGACATCACCGACCTCGAAGCCTTCCGCGTGCAGGTGAACAAGGAGAACGAAAAGTCCGGCAAGAAGCTCACCATGCTCGCCTTCATCATCAAGGCTTCGGTGCGCGCGCTGCAGGAATTCCCCGAGTTCAACACCTCGCTCGACGCGAATGGTAGTGAACTGAGCCTGGTCTACAAGAAGTACTTCAACATCGCCTTCGCGGCCGACACGCCCAACGGCCTGGTCGTACCGGTGGTGAAGGACGCCGACAGGAAGAGCGTGTTCCAGATCGCCGAGGAAACCGGCGCGCTCGCCAAGAAGGCGCGCGACGGCAAGCTCGGGCCTGCCGACATGTCCGGCGCCTGCTTCACGATCTCGTCGCTCGGCGGCATCGGCGGCACCTACTTCGCGCCCATCGTCAACGCGCCGGAAGTCGCCATCCTCGGTGTCAACAAATCGGTGATGAAGCCGGTCTGGGACGGCAAGGCTTTCGTGCCGCGGCTGACGCTGCCGATGTCGCTCACCGCCGACCACCGCGTGATCGACGGCGCGCTCGCCACCCGCTTCAACGTCTACCTCGCCCAACTGCTGGCCGACTTCCGTCGGGTCATGCTGTAAGGAGATCGCCATGAGCCTCGTGGAAGTGAAGGTTCCGGACATCGGCGATTTCGACTCGGTGCCGGTGATCGAGCTGTTCGTGAAGGTGGGCGACAGCATCAAGGTGGACGACGCCATCGTCACCCTCGAATCGGACAAGGCGACGATGGACGTGCCGTCCTCGGCCGCCGGCGTGGTCAAGGAAGTGCTGGTCAAGGTCGGCGACAGGGTCGGCGAAGGTACGCTGCTGCTCAAGGTCGAAGCCGATGCCGCGGCCGCGACGGCGGCGCCCGCCCCTGCGGCGGCCGCACCCGCTGCCGCGCCGGCGGCTGCCCCGGTCGCCGCGCCCGCAGCCGCGTCGCATGCCGGCGGCGCCGACGCCGAATACGACATGGTGGTGCTCGGCGCCGGCCCCGGCGGCTACTCGGCGGCCTTCCGCGCCGCCGACCTCGGCCTCAAGACCGCGGTCATCGAGCGCTACCCGACGCTGGGCGGCGTCTGCCTCAACGTCGGCTGCATCCCGTCCAAGGCGCTGCTGCACGTCGCCGCGGTCATCGAGGAAGCCGGGCACCTCGGCGGCGCCGGCGTCAGCTTCGCCAAGCCGTCGGTGGACGTCGACGCGTTGCGCAAGCACAAGGACGGCGTCATCGGCAAGCTCACCGGCGGCCTGGCGGGCATGGCCAAGGCGCGCAAGGTGGACGTGATCCGCGGCTACGGCACTTTCCTCGACCCGCATCACATCGAGGTCGAGGAAACCAGCGGCGGCGGCCAGGACAGGACCGGCGCGAAGAAGGTGGTGAAGTTCAGGAACTGCATCATCGCCGCCGGCAGCGCCGCGGTGCACCTGCCCTTCATCCCGCAGGACCCGCGCATCGTCGACTCCACCGGCGCGCTCGAACTGCGCCAGGTGCCGGGCAAGATGCTGGTGATCGGCGGCGGCATCATCGGCCTGGAAATGGCCACGGTGTATTCCACCCTGGGCGCGCGCATCGACGTGGTCGAGATGCTCGACGGCCTGATGCAGGGTCCGGACCGCGACGCGGTCAAGGTGTGGGAGAAGCAGAACGCCGGCCGCTTCGAGAAGGTCATGCTCAAGACCCGGACCGTCGCCGTCGAGGCGAAGGACGACGGCCTGTGGGTGAGGTTCGAAGGCGAAGGCGCCCCGACCGAGCCAGTGCGCTACGACATGATCCTGCAGTCCGCCGGCCGCGCGCCCAACGGCAACAAGATCGGCGCCGAGAAGGCGGGCGTGGTGGTCGGCGAGCGCGGCTTCATCCCGGTCGACGTGCAGATGCGCACCAACGTGCCGCACATCTTCGCCATCGGCGACGTCGTCGGCCAACCCATGCTCGCCCACAAGGCGGTGCATGAGGCGCACGTCGCCGCCGAGGTCGCCGCCGGTCACAAGGCCGCTTTCGACGCCACCGTGATCCCGGGCGTGGCCTACACCCACCCGGAGGTCGCGTGGGTCGGCTACACCGAGGCGCAGGCCAAGGCCGAAGGCAGGAAGGTCGAGGTGGCCAAATTCCCGTGGGCGGCCAGCGGCCGGGCGATCGCCAACGGTGCCGACTACGGCTTCACCAAGCTGGTCTTCGACGCGGAAACCCACCGCGTGATCGGCGGCACCATCGTCGGCCCGTCGGCCGGCGACATGATCGGCGAGGTCTGCCTCGCCATCGAGATGGGTGCCGACGCGGTGGACATCGGCAAAACTATCCACCCGCACCCGACCCTGGGCGAGACGGTGGGCATGGCGGCAGAAGTGGCGCACGGCAGTTGCACCGACCTGCCGCCCCAGCGCAAGAAGTAAGCGGACTCCATCCCCGTCCATAGCGGCGGGCCGGCAGGAACTTCGGGCTCCGCCGGCCCACCGTTTTTCTTGGCACGGGCTTATCAAGTCTGTTTTGTTGCAGCGCACAAATTGTGCTTGACACGGGGAATTTGTCCCTTACACTGGTGATTGTGCACCGCAACACAAACCACTTTTCGCCCTTTCGCCATCAGGAGTCCACCATGACCATCACCCCCGAAAAGATCGCCGCCAGCAACAAGGTCGCCGTCGAATCCCTGCTCAACGTCAGCGCCACCGCCCTGTCGTCCGCCGAACGCCTGGCCGCGCTCAACCTGAACACCGCCCGCAGCCTGATCGAAGACAGCCTCGCCAACCTGAAGGCGCTGGCCGAAGCCAAGGATCCGCAGGCCTTCGCCGCGCTGCAAGGCTCCTTCGTGCAGCCGGGCACCGAGAAACTGGTGGCCTACTACCGCGGCGTGTACGAAATCGCCACCCAGAACCAGGAAGAGATCACCAAGCTGCTGGAAACCCAGTTCGCCGAACTGAACAAGAACCTCAACACCGCCCTCGACGATGCCGCCAAGTCCGCCCCGGCCGGCTCCGACATCGCCATCTCCGCGGTGAAGAGCGCGCTGGCCGCCGCCAACTCCACCTACGACAGCGTCAGCAAGGCTGCCCGCCAGGTGGTGGACATCGCCGAAGCCAACGTGACCACGGCCACCAACGCCGCGGTGAAGGCCGTCGGCAGCACTGCCAAGGCCGCGCGCAAGAGCGCGTAAGCGACTGTCACCGCCGCTGCAACGGCCCATTCACCCCGGCGGGTGGATGGGCCGTCGTGCTTTCTGCCCACCTTGCTGCGGAGGGACGGCGCTTCCGGTAAGATGCAACGCATCCCCAGCCCTTCCCTTACCAAGATGACCGAACCGGAAACCATCATCGTCTGGCGCAAACCCAGCGGCGCGCCGGTCTCCTGCCTGGAAAAGATCAAGGTGCTCAACGAGAACCATGCCGAACTGCGCCAGACGGTGCGGGACATCATGGAAGACGCGCTGCTGATGGGCTGCAGCGAGGCGCAGGTGCGCGCCGCCATGCACGTGCTGATCGACACGGTGGTACCGGCCTTCCCGGAACGCGAGGACTGAAACTCCGGCGCGGCCGGAACTCGCTTCAGTCATGTCGGCCCCCGCAATGGCCCCCTTCGCGGAACGAATGCCGGCGTGCGCGCCATCCACGCGCAGTAGGCCTCGCCGAACTCGACCAGCGGCCACAGGCCGTAGGCCGGGGTATCAGAATTTTTTCTTCTCCGCCTCCGATGCGCGGCTGCCGTGATCGTGGCCGCCGTGATGGCCATGGCCGTGGTGCATGAACAGGTGCATCAGCGGGCAGGCGAGCAGGAACAGCCAGGGCAACAGGCCCAACACGTGGGCACGGTGTTCGGCCAGCAGGAAGAAGGCGGCCAGCGCTGCGAAAGCGATGAACACCCATTTCGTCCGTGGTGCCCCGTTGCCGTGCCCGGCGGGCGGAGGACGATGGTCGTGCATGGAAGTCATGATGGTTCTCCTTGCCTGACTAGACCCGCGCCCGGCGCAGGCGCAGCGCATTGGTGACGACCGATACCGAGCTGAAGCTCATCGCCAGCGCGGCGATCATCGGCGACAGCAGCAAGCCGAAGAGGGGGTAGAGCAGGCCGGCGGCGATGGGCACGCCGAGCGCGTTGTAGAGCAGCGCGAAGAGCAGGTTCTGGCGCATGTTGGCCACGGTGGCCAGCGAGATGTTGCGCGCCGTGGCGATGCCGCGCAGGTCGCCCTTCACCAGCGTCAGGTGGGCGCTGTTCATCGCCACGTCGGTGCCAGTGCCCATGGCGATGCCAACGTTGGCGCGCGCCAGTGCCGGGGCGTCGTTGATGCCGTCGCCGGCCATGGCGACGATGCGACCCCGGGCCTGCAATCCGGCCACCAGCGCATCCTTGTCGGCGGGCTTGACCTCGCCGTGAACCTCGTCGATGCCGAGCCGCGCGCCCACCGCACGCGCGGTGGTGAGGCCGTCGCCGGTGGCCATGACGAGGGTCAGCCCGCTCGCGCGCAGCATCCGCAGCGCATCGGGCGTGGAAACCTTGATCGGGTCGGCGACGGCGACCAAGCCCGCGAGCGCGCCATCGACGGCGAGATGCATCACGCTGGCGCCTTCCAGCCGCAGTGCTTCGGCGCGCGCTGCGAGCGGTTGCCAGTCGATGTGTTCATCATCCATCAGGGCCGTGTTGCCGAGCACCACACGGCGGCCACCGACGATGCCGCGCACGCCGATGCCGGACGACGACTCGAAGCGCTCCGGCGTGTCCAGCGTCAGTGCGCGCTGGCGTGCCTCGGCGACGATGGCGTGGGCGAGGGGGTGTTCACTGCCCTGGTCGAGGCTGGCGGCCACGCGCAGCACTTCCTCCTCCGTCCAGCCCGCCACGGCGGCGAGGCCGTGGAAAGCGGGGCGGCCTTCGGTGAGGGTGCCGGTCTTGTCCACGATCAGGGTATCGACCCGGCGCAGCGATTCGATGGCGGCGGCGTCGCGGAACAGCACGCCGTGGGTCGCCGCCTTGCCGGTGGCCACCATCACCGACATCGGCGTGGCCAGCCCGAGCGCGCAGGGGCAGGCGATGATGAGGACGGCGACCGCGTTGATCAGCCCGTAGGCCCAGCTCGGCTGCGGTCCGAACAGGCCCCAGGCGAAAAAGGTGGCCAGCGCGATCAACACCACGACGACCACGAACCAGCCGGCGACGACGTCGGCCATGCGCTGCATCGGCGCGCGGGAGCGCTGGGCCTGGGCCACCATCTGCACGATCTGCGACAGTACCGTCTGCGCGCCGACCTTCTCGGCCACCATCACCAGCGCGCCGCTGGTATTGAGGGTGGCACCGATCAGCTTGTCGCCCGGCCGCCTGGTCACGGGGATGGGCTCGCCGGTGAGCATGGATTCGTCAACGGCGCTTTCGCCCTCGGCCACCGCCCCGTCCACCGGCACCTTCTCGCCCGGCCGCACGCGCAGGTGGTCGCCGGGATGGACGTGGGCGAGGGGGATGTCCTCCTCGCCGCCGTCGGGGCGGATGCGGCGCGCGGTCCTGGGGGCGAGGCCGAGCAACGCCTTGATCGCGGCGCCGGTTTCGGAGCGCGCCTTCAGCTCCATCACCTGCCCGAGCAGGGTCAGCGAAATGATGACCGCCGCCGCCTCGAAATAGACTGCGACGTGCCCGCCCATGCGGAAGGAGGCAGGGAACAGGCCGGGGGCGACGGTGGCGGCGACGCTGTAGAGGTAGGCTGCGCCGGTGCCGAGGCCGATCAGCGTCCACATGTTGGGACTGCGGCGGCGGATGGACTGCGCGCAGCGCACGAAGAAGGGCCAACCCGACCACAGCACCACCGGCGTGGCGAGCGCCATTTCCACCCAGGGGCGGGCGGCGCCGAGCAAGGGATCGAACAGGCCGCCGGACATGGCGATGGCGGTGACGATCACCGTAAGCGGCAGCGTCCGCCAGAAGCGGTGGCGGAAGTCGGTGAGTTCCGGGCTGCCTTCGGCTTCGAGCACCGGCATCACCGGCTCCAGCGCCATACCGCATTTCGGGCAGGTACCGGGGCCGAACTGGCGGATCTCGGGGTGCATCGGGCAGGTGTATTCGGTGCCGGCCGCGGCGGGCGATTCTCTCGCCGCGGCCGGGGCGAGGTAGCGCTGTGGATCGGTCTGGAAGCTGGCGAGGCAATGCGTGCTGCAGAAGCGGTATTCGTGCCCGCCATGGCGGGCACGGTGAGGTGAATCCGGCTGCACCGTCATGCCGCACACCGGGTCCTTCTCCGTGCCTGCATCGGCATGGGCATCGTGGCCATGAGGGATGTGCGGTTCGGCACGGGCCGCTTCATCGTCGTGCCGATGGATGTGTTCGTGGCGCATGGCAGGCTCCCGGCCTGGTCGCGGCGCACCGGACCCTAGCCGTGCCGCCGCTGTATCAGGATAGTGCGGCACGGTGGCGAGTGCCCGTCTCCGGCCTGTTCCCAGCATGCACCGATACGCCTGACCAGAGTCTGGCGGGAGCATGACAAATTTGTCATCCCGCCCTCAGGCGGGCCGCGCCAGGCCGGGAGTGAGCCCGGCACCGCGCAGAAAGGCGGCGTTTGCCGCTTGCTTGGCCTGCAGTGCATGGTCCAGGGCGTTGAATCCGGCGTCGTCCACATCCTGCAAACGGGCGCCGTGGGCGACCAGCAGTTCGAGCATGGCGGGATCGGCGTGCTGGGCGGCGTGCATCAGCGGCGTCTTGCGGGAATGGCGCAGGCCATACCGACAGTCGCCGCGCAGTTCATCCTCGCTCTTGTAGGCGTGGTTGGGATCGGCACCATGCCGCAGCAGCAAGGCCGCCAGCGCGTGGTCGCCGTGCTCGACGGCATAGAACAGCGGCGTCTTGCCGAAACCGTTGGCGTAGTCGACCGCCGCGCCCCTGGCGAGCAGGCGTTCCACGTGCCCGCGGTGGTCCAAGGCGAAGAACAGCGCCGACTCGTCCCCCTGATCGACGTTCCGCAGCACGCCGATGAGACGGTCGATCACCCCGTCCGCCTGGCCTGCGAGCAGGGCGGCCTTGAGCGCTTGGTCGAGCTCGGCGTCGGCGGGGCCGCCCGCCAGCCGGGCTTCGAGGGCGGCGAGGTCGATGGGCCGGGCGCCGGTCAGCCGGGCCAGGTCGGAGAGCCTGGCCGCCTGCGTGTCCGAAAAGGGTGAGGAGCCGGGGAAGGCGCCCGCGGCCCGGTCGGCGAACAGCGCCAGGGCCGTGCGTGCGGCCTCTTCCGCCTGCCCGGCCGGGAGCGCCAGCCGCTGCCGGTAATACTCCGCAAGCATGGGGCGGACACGCCGCAGTTCGCCCATGAAGCGCAGGTAAAGGCGGTGATTGGACGGGCTGGCGTGCGCCCACCAGGCGAAGTAGTCCTGGCGCCTCTGTTCCTGTGCTGCCGTTTCCGACTGGAGCAAGGTGGGCGCGAAACCGGCGCGCAGCAGACGGAAATGGTAGTAACGCCACGAGGCATAAACGATGCTGCCGGTACACCTCCCCGGCTCTTCGCCGCGAATTCCTTCGGCAAGGTGATGGATCTCCTCCAGAAAAGGCAGCGAAGCGAGGCTTTCAGGACAATGGAAGTCGACCTTGTTCGGGGAGCCGTGGCCGGAACCGAGGTCGATGTCGGTGCCGAATATGCTCGCAGGGGACGCACGCATCTCCTCGCAAGTGAGTTCATGATCGGCAAGGGGATCGGCCCCGGCGGCGCCGGGGAAGTGGATCAGGAAAACGAGTGTGGCAAGGCGCAGGGTCCGCATGGGATGCTCCCGTCTTGGCGAGTGGCGCGGCCTGTTCCCTAACGACAGGCCGGCGGGAAAGCCGCCATCATAGCGGCACGGCCGCCGCCCGGCTTCAGGCACGTACGCAGCGCCGCAACTCCCACTGCTTCACCAGCGCGTACAGCGCCGGAATCACCGCCAGCGTCAGCACCGTGGACGACACCATGCCGCCCACCATGGGCGCGGCGATGCGGCTCATGACCTCCGCACCCGTGCCGCTGCTCCACATGATGGGCAGCAGACCCGCCATGATCGCCACCACGGTCATCATCTTGGGCCGCACGCGCTCCACCGCGCCTTCCATGATGGCCTCGTAAAGGTCGGCGACGCCGGCCTCGCGGCCCTCGGCCTGCCGCCGGGCGCAGACCGCCTTCCACGCGTGGTCCAGGTAGATCAGCATGATCACGCCCGTTTCGGCCGCCACGCCGGCCAGGGCGATGAAGCCCACCGCCACGGCCACGCTCATCTGGTAGTCCAGCCACCACATCAGCCACACCCCGCCCACCAGCGCGAAGGGCACCGAGAGCATGACGATCAGGGTTTCGGTGAGCCGCCGGAAGTTCAGGTAGAGCAGCACGAAGATCAGCGCCAGGGTCAGGGGCACCACGATGGCCATGCGCGCCTTCGCCCGCTCCATGTTCTCGAACTGGCCGCTCCAGGTGGCGTAGTAGCCCGGCGGGAAGCTCACCCGTTCGGCCACGGCCTGCTGGGCGCGCTTGACGAAGGCGCCGATGTCGGCCTCGCGCGTATCCACGTACACGTAGGCGGCGAGCAGCGCGTTCTCGGTGCGGATGCCGGGCGCGCCGCGGGTCAGCCGCACCTCGGCGAGCTGGCCCAGGGGGATGGGGCCGTTCATCGTCGGCACCAGGACTTCCGCGCCCAGGCGCTGCGGGTCCTCGCGCAGGGCACGCGGGTAGCGCACGCTGACGTTGTAGCGCTCCAGCCCTTCCACCGTGGTGGTCACCATGTCGCCGCCCAGGGCGGTACTGATGACCTCCTGCAGCATGTCCACGCTGAGGCCGTAGCGCGCGAGCTGGTCGCGGCGCGGCTCGATGTCCACGTAGTAGCCGCCGGCCACGCGCTCGGCGTAGGCGCTGCTGGTGCCGGGCACCGCGCGCACGGCGGCCTCCACCTCTCCGGCCACCTTCTCCAGCGTCTCCAGGTCCTTGCCGAACACCTTCACGCCCACCGGCGTGCGGATGCCGGTGGACAGCATGTCGATGCGCGCCTTGATGGGCATGGTCCAGGAGTTGGCCAGGCCGGGGAACTTGAGCGCCGCGTCCATCTCGGCGATGAGCTTGTCCACCGTCATGCCGGGCCGCCATTCGCTTTGCAGCCTGAGGTTGATGACGGTCTCGAACATCTCCAGCGGCGCCGGGTCGGTAGCGGTGTTGGCGCGCCCGGCCTTGCCGTACACCGATTCGACCTCGGGGAAGGTCTTGATGATGCGGTTGGTGGTGGCGAGCAGCCGCCCGGCCTCGGTCACCGACATGCCGGGCAGCGCCGCGGGCATATAGAAGATGGAACCTTCGTTCAGCGTAGGCATGAACTCGCTGCCGAGCTGGCGCGCGGGCACCACCGTGAGCGCCAGCGCCGCCAGCGCCGCCAGCAGAGTGGGCAGCTTGAAACGCAGCACGCCGCGGATGATGGGTCGGTAAGCCCAGATCAGGAAGCGGTTAACCGGGTTCTTCTGCTCGGGCATGATCCGCCCGCGCACGAAGAACAGCATCAGCACCGGCACCAGGGTCACGGAAAGCAGCGCCGCGCCGGCCATGGCGAAGGTCTTGGTGAAGGCCAGCGGGCTGAAGAGCCGCCCCTCCTGCCCTTCCAGCGTGAACACCGGCAGGAAGGACACGGTGATGATCAGCAGCGAGAAGAACAGCGCCGGGCCGACCTCCTGGCAGGCGCGGATCATCGCCAACCCGCGCTCGCGCTGCGTGGCCTCATCCGGCAGGTGCTCCAGGCGCTTGTGGGCGTTCTCGATCATCACGATGGCCGCGTCCACCATGGCGCCGATGGCGATGGCGATGCCGCCCAGGCTCATGATGTTGCTGCCCAGTCCTAGGGCGCGCATGGCGATGAAGGCGAAGAGGATGCCCAGCGGCAGGGTGATGATCGCCACCAGGGCGCTCCTCACGTGCAGCAGGAAGACCACGCACACCGCGGCGACGATCAGGCTTTCCTCCAGCAGCGTCCATTGCAGGTTGTCGATGGCGCGTTCGATCAGTGCGGAACGGTCGTACACCGGCACGATCTCCGCGCCTTCCGGCAGGCCGGGGGCGATCTCGGCGATCTTCTCCTTGACGCTGCGGATCACGTCCAGCGCGTTCTGGCCGAAGCGCGCCATGACGATACCGGAGGCCACCTCGCCCTCGCCGTTGAGTTCGGCCAGCCCGCGCCGCTCGGCCGGCACCAGTTCCACGCGGCCCACGTCCGCAATGCGCACCGGCGTGCCGCCCTCGCTCTTCAGCACCAGGTCCTCGATGTCCTCCACGCCGCGCAGGTAGCCGCGGCCCCGCACCATGTACTCCCGCTCGGCCAGTTCGATGACCCGGCCGCCCACGTCCCGGTTGGATTCGCGGATGACCCGCCCCACCTCGTCCAGCGGAATGCCGAAGCCGGCGAGCCGGTAGGGGTCCACGGTGACCTGGTACTCCCGCACGAAGCCGCCGATGCTCGCCACCTCGGACACGCCCTCCGCCTTGGTGAGCTGGTAGCGCACGTACCAGTCCTGCAGGCTGCGGGTGTCGGCCAGCGACAGGCCGCGCCCGGTGACGGCGTACTGGTACACCCAGCCCACGCCGGTGGCGTCCGGCCCGATCTGCGGCGCCACGCCCTGGGGCAGGCGCCCGGCGACGGCGCTGAGGTATTCGAGCACACGGGAGCGCGCCCAGTAGATGTCGGTGCCGTCCTCGAAGATCACATACACGTAGGACGCGCCGAACATGGAGAAGCCCCGCACCACCTTGGCCCGCGGCACCGCCAGCATGGCCGTGGCGAGGGGATAGGTGACCTGGTCCTCCACCACCTGCGGCGCCTGGCCGGGGTAGTCGGTGTAGACGATGACCTGCACGTCGGACAGGTCCGGCAGCGCATCCAGCGGCGTCTTGTGCACCGCGTACAGGCCGCCGCCGATCAGGAACAGGGTGGCCAGCAGCACCAGGAAGACGTTGCGCGCCGACCACTCGATGAGGCGGTCGAGCAGGCCGACGTGCGCCGGGGCGACATCGGGGACGTTCATGTCAGTGCCCATGGTGTCCGTCCGGCTCGGCGCGCTCGATGCGGGTGACGACGAATTCGCCGGGGGCGCGCTGCTCGAACTCGAAGCGGACCGGCGTGCCCGGCGCCAGGCCCTCGATCAGCCCGGGGGCCGCCAGGCCGAAATCCATGGTCATCGCCGGCCATTGCAGCGCAGGGATTTCGCCATGGCTCAGGGTCACGCTGCCCGCCGCGGCGTCGTAGGCTTCGAAACTGCCCGCCGCCCCGTAGCGTTCGGCCGCCGCCTCTTCCGCGTCGCCCAGATTGGACAGCGCGGCCTTGAGCCGGCTCTCCGAATCGATCAGGAAGTTGGCCGACACCACCACGCGTTCGCCCTCGGCGAGGCCCTCCAGCACTTCGACGAATTCCCGGCCGCGCTCACCCAGGCGCACCGCCTGCGGTTTGAAGCGGCCTTCACCGAGGGCGACCAGCACCACCTGACGGTCGCCGTCATCGATCACCGCGGAGGTTGGCACGGTCAGGCGGGCCCCACCGCCGCCGGCCAGTTCCACCTGGGCGAACATGCCCGGGCGCAGCAGGCCGTCCCGGTTGTCCAGTTCCAGGCGCACCGGCGTGCTGCGCGTGGCGGCGTTCAGGGTCGGGTAGAGATAGGCCACCTTGGCCTCGAAGCGCCGCCCGGGGAAGGCGTCCAGCGTCACGCTGGCTTGCTGGCCGACTTCGACACGCCCCAGATCGTGCTCGAAGACCTCGGCGATGACCCACACCCGCGACAGATCGGCGATGCGGAAGAGCGCTTCGCCGGGCATGAAGCGCGCGCCCTGCACGGCGTTCTTCTCCAGCACCACCCCGTCGGCGGGGGCGTGGAAGGTCTGGCGCGCCGCGCCCTGCCCCGCTACTTCCAGGTTGCGCAAGCGTGCCCGCGTGGCCTCGGCCAGGCGCTGCGCGGCCTCGCCGGCCACCGGGTCGCTCGCGGCGCTGTCGCGTTGCAGGCGTTCGGCGATGCGCAGTTCGTCCCCCGCCGATTGCAGGTCTGGGCTGTAGACGGTGAACAAGGGCTGGCCGCGACGCACCGGATCGCCCACCGCGCTGACATGCAGGCGTTCGATCCAGCCTTCGAAGCGCGGCGCGATGACCACCTGCGCCCGCTCGTCCACCTCCACGCGCCCGCTCGCGCGTAGCGCCGCGTCGAGCGGGCGCAACCCGGCCAGCACGGTCTTGACCCCCAGGGTCTGCACGCGTGCCGGGCTGACGGCCACCACGCCTTCGTCCGTCGGCCGGTCGTCCGCATAGACGGGGATGTAGTCCATGCCCATGGAGTCCTTCTTGGGCACCGGCGAGGTGTCCGGCAGGCCCATGGGATTGCGGTAGTAGAGGATCTGGCGCCCGCTGCCGGGGGCCTGCGCCGCGGGCGTGCCGCGCTCCGCCTCGCCGCCGGCCGGCGCACCGTGGCGCGTCCCCGCCCAGTAGCCCGCGCCGAGGGCGAGCGCCACGGCCGTTGCCACGACGATCAGTCGAATACCGGAAGTCACTTGGTTTCCCCCGCGAGTTTTTCCATGTCGTTCAAGGCCATGCGGGCGTCCACCTCCGCGCCGAGCAGGGCCGTGCGGGCTTCGATCCACTGGCGCTCGGCTTCGAGCACGCCGTCGAAATCCGCCCGTCCGCCGGCGAAGGCTGCCCGCGTGGCATCCCGCGTCGCCTCGGCCTGGGGCAGCAACGTGCCGCGCAGCAGGCGCAGGCTCTCCAGGCCGCTGGCGTAGGCCGCCCAGGCCGCGCCCAGTTCGGCGGCCACGCGGTTCGCCACCGCGGCGCGGCGCGCGTCCGCCGCGCTCAGCATGTATTCGGCCTCCCGCTCCTGCGCCCGCCGGCTGCCCTGCTGCAGCGGGATCATGACCTCGAACATCAGATCCCAGGACGCCTTGCCCTCGTCAGGGCGGTTGTGGGTGAAGCCGACGCTGAAGTCCGGGTAGCGCTCGCGGTAGGTCTGCTCGCGCTGGGCGCGCGCCACGTCCACGCCCAGCGTTTCGGTGAGCACGCCCGGGTTGCGCTGCCGGGCCCGCTCCACCAGTTCGGCGAAATCCAGTCTCTCCGGCAGGGTTGGCGGATCGGCCGGTTCGGCCAGCGCGGCATCCGGCACGCGGGCCAGCAGGCCGTTGAGGGCGGTGGCCAGCCCCTTGCGGCGCTGCTCCGCGGCCAGCAGCGCGATGCGCTGGGCGGTGATCTCCCGCTGCGCCCGCAGCACGGCCTGCTGCGGCAGTTGCCCGAGCCGGTAGCGGCTCAATGCGGTCTCCTCCAGCCCCTGCAGTACCAGGAGCGCATCCCGCTGCAGGCCCAGTTCCCGGTCTGCCCCGTAATAGCGCAGCCAAGCCGCACCGATTTCGGCCGACAGTTCGGACCAGGCCGTCTCCCGCTGCGCATCCGCCTGCCCGGCACGGGCTTCCGCGGCCTGCCGGGCCAGGTCGCGCTTGCCCCAGCCGGGCAGCGGCTGGATGACGCGGTAGCGCGTCTCGCCCACCTGGCCGGGCAGCAGCGAAGTCGAACGCCCGTTCATGGTGTTGGTGAAGTCCATCAGCTCCACCTGGAAGCGCGGATCGGGCAGTGCCCCGGCGGCATCCACGCGCGCCTGGGCGGCGCCGGCTTCCAGAGTGCTGGCGGCGAAGTCCGGGTTGCGGCTGCGGGCGTAGTCGAGCAGGCCGGCGACGCTGGCGCCCAGCGCTGCCCCGTCCGCCTGCGCGGCGGGCGAAGACGCCAGCACGGCGGCCAGCAGGGCGAAACGGAGGATGGAAGTCTTCACAGCGAGCAGTCCGGCCGCGGGAGCATGGTCAGGGCTGAACTTCCAGCACCGTGACGGTAAACGTCCCGCCCACCTTCTCGGCCACGAAGCGCACTTTGTCGCCGCTCTTCACGCCGTCGAGCAGCGCCGGATCGGCAGCCACGAACACCATGGTCATGGGCGGCATGCCCAGGTTTTCCAGCGGACCGTGCTGGATGGTGAGCTTGCCGGCGGCGGCATCCACCTTGCGCACGGTGCCTGCGGAGCGGGCACCGGCGGTCGCGGCGGCGGGGCCGTGATCGTGGCTGTGACTTCCATGCCCTTCGGCGGCATGGAGCGGCGGCAGGATGGCGAAGCCGAGGGCAACGGCGAGCAGGGCGGCAGATGCTTTCATGGCGTTTTTCCGGAGCGGGGAGTGGATGCGGCGGAGTATGGCGGGCCGGCGCCGTCGCCAGCCTGACCGGCGCATTACATCTTTGTAATCCGCGTGCCCGCGGGCCGCGGCGCGGGCACAATGCGGGCCATGAAGATCCTCATCGTCGAAGACGAACCCAAGACCGGCGACTACCTGCGCCAGGGCCTCGCCGAGGCGGGCTTCGTCGTGGATCTCGCCCGCGACGGGCTGGACGGCCTGCATCTGGCGCTGGGCGGCGAGTACGACCTGATCGTGCTTGACGTGATGCTGCCCTCCCTGGACGGGTGGGGCATCCTGCAGACCCTTCGGCGCGGCGGGCGCGAGACACCGGTACTCTTCCTCACCGCCCGCGACCAGGTGGAAGACCGCGTGCGGGGCCTGGAACTGGGGGCGGACGACTACCTGGTCAAGCCCTTCGCCTTCTCCGAACTCCTCGCCCGCGTGCGCACCCTGCTGCGCCGCGGCCGGGCGCGGGAACCGGAGGTGCTGCGCGCGGCCGATCTGGAACTGGACCTGCTGCGCCGCCGCGTCACCCGCGCCGGCCAGCGCATCGACCTCACGGCCAAGGAATTCGCCCTGCTGGAACTGCTGCTGCGCCGCCAGGGCGAGGTGTTGCCGCGCTCGCTGATCGCCTCCCAGGTGTGGGACATGAACTTCGACAGCGACACCAACGTCATCGAAGTAGCCGTGCGGCGGCTGCGCGCCAAGGTGGACGAACCCTTCGAGCCCAAGCTGATCCACACCGTGCGCGGCATGGGCTACGTGCTGGAAACGCCGGAGGCCGGCTGAATGGCACGCCCGGTGTCGCTCACCGCCCGCATCGCCCTGCTCTTCGCGCTGCTCACCGCGAGCCTGCTGATCGTGGTCGGCGCCGTGCTGGGGCGCGCGGTGGAGGCCCACTTCCGCGAGCTGGACCAGCACGAACTCGCCGGCAAGCTCACGCTGATCCAGAACCTGCTGCAGGGCACGGGCGACCCCCGCTCCCTGGGCCAGCGCCTGGACGACGCCTTCGTCGGCCACGACCTGGTCGGCGTGCTGCTGCGCGACGCGGACGGCGCCATCGTGCACGCCATCCAGCCCGGCCATTTCCCGCCCGCCCAACTGGACGGCGCGGCCCTGCCTGCCGGTGCCGCGCTGTGGGAAAAGGACGGGCACCAGTACATCGGCCGCGAAACCTTCATGCCCCTGCCCGGCACCGCTCCGGACGCCGGTTTGCGGGTCGCGGTCGGGCTGGACATCTCCCACCACGCCCACTTCCTGGAGCAGGTGCGCAACCGCCTGTGGCTGGGCATCTCCCTGGCCGCGGTGGTGGCCGCCCTGTTCGGCTGGCTGGCGGCCTACAAGGGGCTGGCGCCCCTGCGCCGGGTCACCGCCACCGCCCGCCGGCTGTCCGCCGAACAGCTCGGCGAACGGCTCGCAGAGCAGGACGCGCCCGCGGAAGTGCGCGAACTGGCCGACGCCCTCAACGGCATGTTCGACCGCCTGGAAGCCTCCTTCCGCCGCCTGGCGGACTTCTCCGCGGACATCGCCCACGAGCTGCGCACGCCCGTCTCCAACCTGATGACCCAGACCCAGGTCGCCCTCTCCCGCGCCCGCAGCGCCGACGAGTACCGGGACATCCTGGCCTCCAACATGGAGGAATACGAGCGCATCGCCCGCATGGTGAGCGACATGCTCTTCCTCGCCCAGGCCGAGAACGGCCGCCTGCCGCGCCCGGTGGAGACCGTGGAACTGGCTGCGGAAGCCCGGGCACTCGCCGAGTTCTACGAGGCGCTGGCCGACGAGAAGGAAGTCGCCATCGCGGTGGAAGGCGAGGCGGCCGTGACCGGCGACCGCCTGATGCTGCGCCGGGCGCTGGCCAACCTGCTGTCGAACGCCCTGCGCCACGCGGAGGCCGGCAGCACGGTGGACATCGCCATCGCCCATGGCGAAGCAGATGCCACGCTGACCGTGGGCAACCGCGGCGAAACCATCCCGCCGGAACAGTTGTCGCAGATTTTCGACCGCTTCCACCGCGCCACCACCGCACGCCGGCAGCACGGCGAAGGTGCCGGGCTGGGCCTGGCGATCACGCGCTCGATCGTGGAACTGCACGGCGGCACGGTAGACGTGTCGTCAGCCGACGGGTTCACCGCCTTCCGCCTGCGCCTGCCGCTGGCCCGCACTACGGAATCCCGCTGACTCAACCCCAGGAGCCTCCCATGCCTGTCCCATCCCTGCCCCGCCTGCTCGCCGCCCTGGCCCTCGCCGCGGCCGCCCTGCCGCCGGCCGTCGCCGCCGACGACGAAGTCACCATGTACAAGGACCCGAACTGCGGCTGTTGCGGCAAGTGGGCCGAGCACATGCGCACCCACGGCTTCAAGGTCAGGGAGGTCGCCACCCGGGAGATGGGCGCGGTCAAGCGCCAGTCCGGCGTGCCTCAGGCGCTGGGCTCCTGCCACACCGCCCTGGTGGGCGGCTATGTCGTCGAAGGCCACGTGCCAGCCGCGGACGTGAAGCGCCTGCTCGCAGACAAGCCCGCCGTGACGGGGCTTTCCGCTCCCGGCATGCCCCAGGGGTCGCCCGGCATGGAAGGCCCCTTCCCGGCCGACCGCTACGACGTGGTGAGCTTCGACCGCCAGGGCCGGACCGCGGTGTTCGCCAGCCACTGAAAGGCCGGCCGGCACCGGAAAACGAAACGGGCACCCGAAGGTGCCCGTTTCGTTGTGTATGGCGCGCCCGGAAGGATTCGAACCTCCTACCCCCTGGTTCGTAGCCAGACGCACCAGGGGGCGCTTTCTTGTTTTGGCCCAAGTGCTTGCGAAGCGCCAACTGCGCTATTCATCCCCCAGCGCGTACGCTGTAACGGCTTGATTTGGCGGGCGGGCACAGGCGCGAATAGCACGTCATTTCAACGCGTCGTAGGCCCGCTCGCAGGCCCGGCCGGCTGCTTCGGCTGCATCAGCATGTCGAGCAATTCCGTCCGCAGCCGCATCAAGCCTGCGCTGCACGTCGGCGAGCAGATCGGCGGCGGAGCTGGCTGCCGGGCCTCCCGCGGTAGCGCCGGGATCGCTGCCGGCTCCACGACAACCGGCGGTGATGGCGGCGAGACGCTGGCGCAGCCGCTCGCCAGCAGCAGCAGCGGCAACAGCATCAGCGCGCGCCGCATCGAGTTCAGTGCGGGTTCCATCAACGATCTCCTGCAATGCGGTGTAGCGGCGCCGCTCCTCGGCGCGAGCATCCTCTGTGGCCTGGCGGGCGGCATCGCCCAGGGCGGCCAGCTCCTGCGCATGCCGGCGCAACGTGTCGGCGTGATCGCGCTGCTCACCGGCGAGGCGCAGGGTCTGCACGCCAGCCGCGGAGGCCACAACCGCGAGTGCCAGCAGGGCCGCGAGCAGCGCATTGGTCTTCAGCCAGGCGATCATGCGTCTTCCGCCTGATACCGCAGGTTGCCGGCGACGCGCCGCACCCATCCTTTCCCGAATGACGGCCAGGTGGAGAGCTCCGTGTAGAACTCCAGCCGCTCGGCGTTGAACCGGGCAAGCACGTCGGGGACCGGCATCGCCGCGATGGCCTGCAGCGTGACCGGGCCGACCGCCCCGTCATCGGCCACCCCGACGGCGCGCTGCAGGAAGCGGATGGCCGTGCCGATGCTATGATTCACCGCAGCGTCGAACAATTGGAAGCCGATGGCAGGGTCGTACTGGTCGGCCCGCGCCCGCTGCCAGTACGCGCGCCGGTAGATTTCGCGCGCGGTGCTGCGCGGCATGTCGCGCATCTGGCCGGTGTAGCCCTGCTCGCGGGCCACGCGCTCGGTGATGCCCCAGTTCGTGGCGTCGCCCGGATCGTCCGGGTGATCCACGAATCCACCCTCATGGCCGATCAGCCGCTCGAAAGCTTCGTCGAAGTCCATCACGCATCCCCCTTCCGTCGCCGGTGCGACGCTTCCAGGTCATGCCGCGCGCAGGCCGTGAGCTTCGCGCCGAGCACCGCCGCGACGATGCACACGCCGATCCACACCACATCCGCCCAGGTCATGGCTCGCTCCTCCCGCCGACGATGCGCTGGAACAGCCGCTCCAGCCCGGACGTGCCCAGGCTTGCCAGCGCCGCGGCGATACCGATCTGCCCCACGGGCGAGAGACTGGGCACGAACACCAGCACTGAGCCCGCGGCCGTGGCGATGCCCGCGGTCGAGATGCAGCGGCCGACGATGATCCGCGCCGTGATGCGCTCCTGGCTCGCCAGCAGTTGCCCCAGCCCGATGAACGCCCCGACGGCGGCGAACATGGCAGCCGTCTCGATGTCGCGGAAGGCGCGGGAGAGCCAGTCGCTCATGCGACCTCCACCCAGCTCACCGTCGCCTCGTCCCACCGCCACCGGCCCTCATCCGGGCGCTGCACCGGCGGCTGCCAGTCGTGGTTCTCGTCCAGCACCCAGGACGGGAACGGCGGCGGCGCAACGAACACGTCGGCATCAGGATCGTAGGCAAAGCCCGCGCCGGGAAACTGCTTGCGGATGCTGGCGTTGTAGCTGCACTGGACCCATGTACCGCCGAGGCCCAGGTCGTCGGCCAGGAACTCAGCGCCGCGGTGCTCCTGTTCGTCGGGCACCACGAGGACCTGCAGTACGGTGTTGCTCTCGTCGATTTGTGCGAAGTGCGCCATAGCTCACTCTTCCGCTTGGTTCTCAGCCTCTTCCCGTGCTACACGCTCGGGGTCGTAGTTGGGGCTGTCCGGGTTGGCGTAGTGGTTGGCGTAGTCCTCTCGTGCCCGGCGCTCAGCTTCGGCACGCTCAGCGGCATCCGTCGCTTTCTCCTCCCTGGCTTTCCTCCTCTGCCACACGAAGACGGCGACGAATGCGATTCCGATCAGCGCGAAGATGTAAATGTCGTTCATGATTCGTTCCTGATGAGTTGATCAGATTGGGTAGCGGATGACGACGATGCCGGAGCCGCCAGAGGCTGCGCCGAACTGCGTGCCGTCACCCCAGTCGGAGCCACCCGTGCCGCCCCGCCCTGTGTTTGCGGCGCCGGCTTGGGCACTCGACCCGTTTGCCTCGCCGCCGATGGCGTAGGTCACGCTGGAGCCGGTGTAAGTGTTTGCCAGCCCTGAACCCGCAGGGCCTCCATCAGACCCTGCCGACCCCCTCCCACCACCACCACCCGCGGTGTTCCCGCCGGCATTACCCTGCCCGGATGTGCCTGCGCCGCCAGATGAGCCGTTACCGTAGTAGAAGTCGCCACCGCCACCGCCGCCGGAGCCGCCGGACAGGCCGGATAGGGTTTGTGAGTTGCTCGCGCCGCCGCCTCCGCCGCCGCCAACGACAGTAGTGGCGCCAGTCATGCTGGTGTTACTGCCTGATGTGCCACGGGCACGAAGAGCACCTGCTGCACCACCCGCCCCAATCGTGATCGTGTAGCTGCCCGCGGCCAGGACGACGCCCGCCGATACGATCATGCCCCCCGCACCGCCGCCGCCGCCAAACGTGTCTGACATAGAATTGTCGGCGCCGCCGCCGCCGCCGCCGCCGGCCACCATCATGCGATCCACCGTCTTGCTGCCGCCACTTACGGTCAGCGTCCCGGACGAGTTGAAGGTGTGGATGCGGTATCCGCCGGACTCCGTGACGGTGCCGCCGGTGACAGTGGCGCCCCCGCCGCCGGCACCACCGGCCGCACAGGTGCCCATCATCAGACACAGGGCGCCGCTCATTGCAGATGCCCCGACACGATGTATTGGGTGGTGGTGATCGCCCACACGGAGACCATGCCGTAAGGCGCCAGGGTCAGGTTGCCGGTCGTCGTTGTGCCCGCCTTGCGCAGCGTCAGGCCGCTGCCCTGCGTGATGGTTTTCGCGGTCGAAGAGTTGTTGTAGAAGTTGCGCACGGTGCCGGCTGTCAGCCCGGTGTTGAGGGTGAAGTTGGCCGTGATCCCCGTCACCTCGCCATCCACGCCGCCGGCCGTGGTGTTGTACGGCACGTCGCGCATGGCGTTGACTGCCGATGCGGTCGCCGCCAGCGACGTACTGGTGGAGTTCGTCGCCGTCGTGAGTTGCAGGACGCCTGCGGCGGAAGTGGAGCCGGCGGGCAAATCGCTGGCGACCAGAGCGCGGAAGGTCGGAGCGCCTGCTGCACCGTTCGGCGCGGCCAGCACGTACTTCGCGGTCTGGTTCGCACTGAAGATTTCCGCGAGGGACCACGACGCCGCGGCGGAGCCATCCACCGACTTGGCCGTGCCCCCGACGGTGAGATTGCGGGCGGTGCCCCACTTGGCCGTCGTGATGGCCTCGCTGCCGTCGAAGTCGGTGCCGTTGATCTGCCGCGCCGTCGCAAGCGCGGTCGCGGTGGCCGCGTTGCCCGTGGTGCTCTGGTTCAGCGTGGGAATGTCCCCGGCGGCCAGCACCACGGCGCCGGTCTTTCCGGCGACGCTGGTCACCGCATTGACTTCAGCACCGGCCTCGATCCCGTCGAGCTTGGTCTTCGCCGACGACGCGTTCCACCACGCGGAGATGGCCTGGAACACGCGCAGCGCCGACCAGGCCCGGCGAGTCGTCGCGCTGCCGGCTTCCGCCTCGGCCTGGCTCACCGTGTCGGCGGTCCATTCGCGGGCGTTGGTCACGCTCGGGTCGTCCGCGTCGAGCTTACTTGCGACGTCGGCCGCCAGGTCGTCCAGCGCGGACTGCACCGCGGTGCTGATCGGCTTGTCCGCGTCCGAGGTGTTATCCACGTCGCCAAGGCCGATGTTCGTCCGCGCGGCGGCAAGGTCCGTCAAGCCGGACAGGTTCTCATTGGTCTGCATGAACCCGGAGAAGTCCTCGCCGACCAGCGCATCCAGATCATCCTGGATGCCGGCGAGCGCTGCGACGGCTGCTGCCGCGTCGTCTGCGGCAGCCGCCGCGCTGGACGCCGCGCTGGACGCTGCGTCACTCGCGGCCGATGCAGCGGCCTCTGCGGCAGCCGACTGTCCGATAGCCGTAGTCGCGATGGCGTACGCTTCGTCCGTGTCTGCAGCGGCTGAGTTCGCCGTACTCACAGCGGAGGCCGCGTCGCTCGCGGCAGTGGCCGCCGCAGAGCTCGCAGCATTCGCTGTGCTCACCGCGGAGGCTGCATCGCTTGCCGCACTGCTGGCGGCGGCGCTCGCCGCGTTGGCTGTGCTCACCGCCGCAGCCGCATCGCTCGCGGCACTGTTCGCAACGCTCACCGCGGAGGCTGCATCGCTCGCTGCCGCCGCGCTGGACGCCGCGCTGGACGCCGCGCTGGACGCCGCGGCGTCGGCCGTCGCCACTGCGTTCCCGGCCGCGGTGCTTGCAGCGTTCGCAGTGGCGACTGCGGCGGCGGCATCCCCAGCAGCGCTGGCGGCCGTGGCCGACGCAGCGTTCGCAGTGGAGAGCGCGGCCGCGGAGTTCGCTTCCGCCGTCGCCGTCGCTTCGAGAACTTCGTCCAGGTACTCTTCGCCGCTCTTCAGCTCCGAAATCGCCGACTTGAGCGAGCGATCAACTTCCTCCGCGACCTGCTGCATCTGGATGACGTGCCGGTCCAGCGCATCCTCGATCACGTGCGGGTAGAACCCGCCCGCGTTCGTGATGTCCGTCGGCTGCAGGAGCGGTACTTTGCTGGTGAGCGTGACCTTGTAGCCTGCGGCGTAGGCCGTCAGCGTTGTGACCGTGCCGCCCGGGCTGGCGTTCTGGTCGGCGTTGAGCGCGACCGTGAATTCACTGGTCAGCGTGAGGTCGGTTTCGGCGCCGTCCGGGTCGGTCAGCACTACGCGCACGTCGCTGACGCTGAAGACTTTGAACTCGAACGGGAAGGCAACCGTCACGCCGTTGCAGTCGTAAGGGCCGGCCTTGCGGGTAGTAGAGCTGACGGTCATGCGGGAGCCTCCGAGGATGGCGCAAGGCTATCCCCGGAGGCGGAAACCACGCGCACCCCGTCAGCGGGGCGGGCCGACTACGACTGAGAGCGGGTTCGCCGTGCGCCCTTCGAGCATCGCCGCGGCGCCCTCGACGGTGCGATTCACTTGGCCCGCCGGGTAGTGGAAGAGAATCCCCGCCGTGTTGTTGGCGGCCTTGAAGAGCGCCATGTCCAGTTCGCCCTGGTCGATCTGCTGGCTGAGTTTCTGCATTTCGCCGAAGAACCGCGCGCCGGCCGGGCCACTGTAGCCGAAGGGCTTGCCCACGCCGGCCAGGGCCTGCGCCGCACCGGTGAGTTCCCGCACGCCCACGAAGAGCCCCATCAGGAAGCTGATCTGCTCGGCCGCCATGTTCTGCACCAGCTCGTCTTCGTCGTCCTCGCCCTTGAGCGCGTCGCGCAGCAGCGAGCCCAGCACCGCCGGCACGGTGAAGAGCAGCAGGTAATCGCCGGCCAGGCGCATCACGTCGTGCGGCCGGCGGAAATTGGTAGCGCGCGTGCGCTCGGCGGCGAGGTTCAGTGTGACCGAGAAGTAGCTGTAAAAGTTGGTGAAGAGCTTCCACGCCGCGCTGCCACGCTGGACCTGCGCCAGATCCTTGATCTGCCCGCCGCCCTGAGCGTCGATGACCGCCTGGTCCGCCATCGCCACGGCGCGCACCTCGTCCGCCGTGCCGCCCTCGCGCAGGTTGGCGGGGTCGGCCATCGCCTTCTCGTAGGCGCCGTACCAGGTCGGGTAATCCACCGCAGCCTGCAGTTTCTGGATCAGGATGAAGTAGCTAGCCTCCAGCGCCAGGCGGATGTCGCCCTTGTCGCCTTCGAGGCGGTTCTGCACGTCGTTGATCTCGCGGTTCATCGTCCGCGCCCGGTTGCGCAGGAACTCGCTCTTGGCTTGCGCCTCTTCGGCCTTTTCCAGCATGCGCGATGGCGAACCGTAGAACTCGCGCATGCCGCGCGCCACCCATGCCGGACCGATCCGCACCATGGAGTTGGTGAAGCCCAGCGGCTGCAGCAGCGCGGTAGTGAGGTTCCAGCCCAGGCCCGTGATGGTCGCGCCGGTGCGCAGATGGTTCAGCGCGCGTTCCACCATATGCTGGGCCGGCGCGTCGCCGCGGGCAATGTCCTCGATGGCCTTCTTGATGGCCGTGACCTTCTCCGCGCCGAAGCCCTGCCGCATTGACGCATCCAGCCTGCGCAGTAGCTTGTTGGCGTCGATCAGCCATTCGTGCCATGCCAGATCGTGGATGACCTCGTTCGCGCCCTGGTAGATGCCATCGAAGGACAAGAGCAGCGGCCGGCCCACGACGCGCTCCGAACGGCTCTTGGTGAAACTGCGCCGCGTGGTGGCCGCGGTGTAGGCCGCGCGCATCATCTGCTTGGCGCTCTCCGCATCGGCGTGCGCGGCAGCCTCGCCGGACTGGGCCGGGTCGTACTTCACCGGGTAGTACCCGCCACGCAGCGCGATAGGCGCCCCGTTGGCCGGCGTGACGGTGAAGGGCTCGGCTTCGATCCATTCCGGCTCTTTGCCGGCGACGCGCCGCTCCTTCGCCGCGATCTGCGGCCGGTAGCCTTCGAAGAAGTCCCACACGCCCTGCACGAACTGCCACTCGGCCGGCGTGAGCGTCTGCAGCACCGGCATGACCTGCGCCCGAGTCCAGCCGCGGCCATCCAACAGCCGCTGCCGGTTGCCGGCGTTGCCCCAGTTGAGCGCCAGCGCAATGCGCTCGCCACGGTTGAGCGCACGTCCCAGGCTCGGGAAGTGCCGCCCCGTGCCGCCCATCCGCTCGCCGTCGGCCAGCAACGGCTTGGCGAGGTCGTGCAGCCGCTGCGCGGCTTCGGCGCGCATCGTCGCCTCGCGCTCGCCGGCCTCGTTCATCGGCCGCACCAGGTATTCCCACAGTGCGCCGCCGTCCTGCATGCCGTCCATCTCGCGCACGAGACTCGCGAGCTTGCGGTGCGCCGCCATGAAGCCGCGCGCCATGTGCTCGGCCCGGCTGCCCAGGGTGTTGCGCCGCTCGTTGCCCACCACCCGGCCGCCGGCCGCCGCGGTGATCGAATCCCGCACTTCGGCCACGATGGCGTCCAGTGCGCGCTTGTCGCGGGCGGTGAGCAGCTTGTGCTTCAGGCGCCCCAGGTGCTCAATCTGCTTCACGGAATCGACCAGCCCGCGGAACTGCTCCACGGTCAGGTTCTTGTAGTGCTCGCGCGCGGCCTCCACCTGAATCCAGTCAGGGATGTCCGGCTCGATGCCGGCCTCTTCCTGCGCGGCGATCCACTTGGCGAGCGAGGTGCGCTTGTCGATGGCCTTGAGCGACTGCCCGGCGCGCAGGTCGAAGCGCTCCAGCATCGAGTCGATCTGCTCCAGGTAGTCGGGATCAACCGACTTGCGCGTGCCCTCGCTGTTGAATTTGGCGAGGTACTGCAGGCCGGACTCCACCTCCCCCAGCGCCTGATGCGCAGCCCGTGTGGCCTGCAGCCCGATCAACTGGTTACGCTTCTCCACCGCGGCCAGTTCGCGGTTGCCCGCCCGCAGGGCCGCTTCGGCCGCCGTGCTCGCCCGCGCCGCCGCACGGCTGTACTGGGTCGGCTTCACGTGCCGGACCTTGAGCCGCGCAACCATCTGCCGGGCGTACTCGCGCGCGGCCTGCGTCATCACCGCCCGCTGCCCGGTCGCCCTCGCCAGTGCGGAGAGTTCGGTCGCCACCATGCGGGCGCGCACGTCGTTATGCACGGCGCGGTCGGCGGCGCGCTCCAGCGCCTCGGGCGTGGCGAGGTCGCCGTGGCGCTCCAGCATGCGCAGATCGGTCAGCGCTTCGATCTCGACCTCGGGGGGGTGGGCCGCCACAAGCGCCTGCACCAGCGCGTCGCCAGAATCGAAGCCGGTCAGCTCGGCCACGATGTCGGGGTGCAGCCCGTCGCGGGCCGTCATGCGCCGCGCGCGCAGCACTTCAAGCTGCTCGGGCGACGCGCTGGTATTGGCCAGCGCCGCCCGGTCCAGTCGGCCGGCGAGCAGTGCCGCCGGGTTCGCCACTTGGTCACCGGGCCGCTGGCGAAGCTGCGCGAGGTAGTCGTAGTCCGCGTTGGTGGAATACACCGGCGCGCCGCCCAGCTCCTCGAAGAACAGGTCTTCGAACTCGCGCGGATCGAAGTCCGCGCCGGCCCGTTCCGGCGTGAGGTAGCCGTACTGCACCAGCAGGCCACGCATCTCATCGATGCCGCGCCCGCCGTTCCTGCGCAGGACGTGCTTGCCGAAGAGCGGCGGGGCGGCCTTCTCCTTGGCGTCCAGGCCCCATTCGCTTTCGAGCTGCGCGCGGTCCAGGCCGCCCAGCTTGGCGATAGCGGTGAAGAGCGAATCGACGGTCGGATCAACCGTATCCGGGTCGCTCTTCCTGCGCTCGACGACGGGCAGCGTGTCGGTCGCCTCGACCTGGCGAGTCAGGAACTGCCACGCCTGATAGACGGGCTGGCTCATCACCTCGCGCCGGGTTTCGATCTCCATCTCGTCGCGCAGCACCTTGGCCTCTTTCTGCAGCCTGCGCAGTGCCCGACTGCGCGCGCCGGCTAGCCACTGCATGTCGCGCACACCACGGGCGGACAGGTCGGACTGCGCCACGTCGGTGGCCTGCTGCCCGAGGGCCTGGTAGTCAGCGAAGGCCTCCGCGTCCATCCCGGCGGATTCCGCAGCATCGAAGAGCGGGCGCAGGCTGCCGGCCTGCTCGGCAGTGCGGATCGCGTCGTCCGTGGCGAGCATGCGGTCGAACACCTGGCGCACCTCGGGCGACAGTTTGCCGGCCGCCGAGTTGCGCGCGAGGAAGTCCTTGAGCGAGCGATACACGCTGAGCATCCACGCGCGGAAGCGGCTGAAGAGCGGCTGCAGTTCGATGCTGGGCGCCTGCCCTTCCAGCAGGTAGCGCTCGAAGGACTCGGCGAACTTCTCATGGTAGGCGCGCTTCTCATCGAAAGGCAGGGCGTGCCAAGTGTCCAGGTCTGGCAGGCCGAACCACTGCATCAGCACGCCCACATCGTTGATGATGGCGCGCTCGCCGTCGGTCATCTGCGCCGTGTCGTAGCTGCGCGCGGTGGCCGCTACGTCGGCCATCACCTCCAGGAAGAAGTGCCCCGACTCGTGCAGGAAGGTTGAGAGGTCGGCGCCCTTGAGCAGCGCCATCGTGAGCGTCTCGGGGTTGAGACCGCCGCGCGCCGCGCCTGCGCCCTGGAAGAACACCGCCGCGCCGTTGAAGGCGTGCCCCAGGTCGTAGGTACCGCCCATGGCGCCGGTTGCACGGGACCAGTGCAGCCCGACCATATCCTCGCCGCGCCATTCGCGCACGCGGGCATGCACGTCGGCCAGCAGCGGCATCAACTGGGAAACGGGGAGCGGCTTGTCGGGGTTCGCAGGGTCGCGCAGTACGGTCCAGCCATGCACCTGCACGCCATCGGCCGCGGATGCGGTATCCGCCCAGCCGCGCTGCTGGAATTCGCGGAACGTCTCGCTGTCTTCCGGAGGGCCATTGACCGTCAACTCCCCGTCGGCCGATACGAGGAATGTCAGCGCGGGGTCGTTCGTCAGGCCGGCGTCGATCTGTTCGCGGCCATATACCCGCACCTTGATCCCGCCCGGACGAAATTCGCCCGGCGGGATGATGTCCGCTTCTACGCGGTATCCTTCAAACGGCCCCAGGGCGCTGTCAGCAACTTCTCGTGCTGTTTCCGCTTCGCCTCGGAGTTCATCGGCCGCTGCTTCGGACGCGCGGCGTATTCGGCGCAGAACTCCGGATTTCCGGCTGTAGGTCGTTTCTCCCGCAGGGCGAGAGGATAGGAAAACACTCTCGGCATGATCTGCCTCTTCTTCGGTCATCGGCCGGATGCCCGGCGCGGTGATTTCAATGCTATCCGCTTCGAGGTCTCTGAACAAGGCCAGCAGCTCTTCCGTCGTGCGGGGTGCGTTGTCGTCCGACTGTTCGAACTGCTGCCCGCCCGCGACGCTCTCGGCCACCACACGCAGGCGGTACTTCTCGAAGAGTTGCTGCGGTGCGAGTCCCGTGCGGCTGGACAGCGCGCCGAAGAACTCGCCCACCAGGGTGGCGTAGGCGGTATTCACGTCGGGCCGGAAGCGGTTGGCGGCGTTGAGTTCGGTCAGCACGGCGTCGCGCACGTCGTCGATGGCCATGCGCTCCTCGACCTGCGCCTCCACCTGGGTAAGCGCGTCGCCCACGTCGCGGCCCAGTTCCTCCACCTGGCGCTGCAGGTACTCGCCGGCTTCCGCCCGGCTCATGGGGTTGGTGTCGGTCTTGAGGTGGTCAAGCAGTGCCGCATCCAGCCCGGCCGGCGCGATCTTCGCTGCGAACTCCGATACCGGGATGCGCACGTCGCCGCCGGTCTGCACGGCTTCCTGTAGCTGCGCTGCCACCGACGGCGAGATGCGAGCCAGGTCCTCGGCGATGCCGGACTGCATCAGCACTTGGCCGCTCACCAGCACATCCTGCACCGGGCCGTCTTCCAGCGCCGCGTCCAGGAACTGCTGGAACGTGTCCGGGCTGTGCTGCGTCATCGACATCGCCCGCGCGAGGTCGCCTAGTTGCGCGAGTTGCTGGGCCGTGCCTTCTGCCTGCTGGGCCTGCTGCTCGCGCCGCGCGCCGCGTGTGCGCACGTGCAAGGCCGCCTCGACGAAGCTTCGCGCCAGCGCACCTACCGTGGCGCCGACAGCACCCTCGTAGCCGGTTTCCTGCCAGTCGTAGGTGTGCTCCGGATTGGTGAGCCCGATGCGCAGGGTGTCGTGCAGGATGTTCTCGGCCATCTCCTGCGCGCCCTCGGACACCCCCGCGATGCCGATACGCGCCAGCGCGGCGGCCATCTTGTTCTTCACCGGCACGGCCAGCGGCCCCATGATCCGATCCAGCGCCCATCGCTCGGTGATCCCGGTCACGGCAGCGCCCCCCAGGATGGCGAGGTCTTTCAGGCCCTGGCCTGCCTGGTCACCGGCGACGCGCTCAGCCATCACGTCCGCGCCTTGGGCGTAGAGCCCCGCACCGCGGTCGAAGGGAAGCATGGCGATCTGCGCGCCCACCTGCCCGAGGCCGGCCATCACGTCGTCGAAGAAGGTGCGCTGCGCGGCCGGCAGCATCAGTTCGTTGCGCGCGTAGTCCTTGAGGCCGCTGCCCGCTTGCCGCCAGCCTTCGCCCATCAGCGGCCCGACCAGCGATTCGGCCGTGGGCGCGCCGCCAGCCCGAGGCGTCGGCAGCACCATGGCCGCCAGTCCGCCGAGGGTGTTGCGCTGGGCTACGTCGAGCAGATGTCCGGTGCCGGAGATCGTGCGTCCGGGCGCCTCCAGTGCGCCGCCAGCGAGCTGGCGCGCGATGCGTTCGGCGATGCCCAGTTGCTCCACGTCCTGGTGCGCCAGCGCAGCGAATTGCGGGTCGAACAACTGCCGGGCGAGGATGGGCGAGCTGGCCGCCAGTCGCTGCACTTCGCGCACGCGGTCGCGCCGCTCGATGTCTTCGAAGTTGCGCTCCACCAGATCGGCCGGCAGGCCGGTACGCTCGGCGAGCTGCTGCACGGTGGCGGCGCGCTGGGGGGCGATCTTGAGCGCCCGGTCCAGCGTGCTCTGCACCGCGCGCTGCGCGTCGTCTCGCTCGCGGTCGAGAATCTGGTCGTAGATGTCGAGGGTCGGCGGGGCGGCCGGCTCCGTGGCGTCGGCCTGCTGGTCGAGTAGCGTGTCATAGATGTCGGGCATGGTCGGTTCCGGGTTACTGCGGCCGGCCAGCGGCCACCCACAATTCGGCGATGCGCTGCTCAGTCACGGGCAAGTCGCGTGATTGCAGCTTGCCAGCGATGGTCAAGCGCTGGCCGGCCGGGATGGCCGACAGGGGCACCTCCTCGCCGCCGACGCGCACGTACGCCCGGCCCTGCTGTTCGGGCGCCATCAGGGCGATGGGCCGCTGCCGGTCGGTCAGCAGGAAGCGAGGCACGAAGGCCTGATCCGCAAGCGTGTTGTCGATGATCCGCTGCAACTCTTCGCTATTCGCCTTGCGCTTTCCGGCGAGGTCGGTGCGCTCGAACTCGCGCACGCGCTCGTCGATGACCTGTTCGAACTGCGCGAAGGCCAGCTTCTCGCCGTCATTTGGTTTCCCGTCCGCAGGCAGGATGCCGGCGCCCTCGGCAGCACGCTTCACCCGGTTCGCCGTGGTGATGACCTCCAGGTGCTTGTCGCCGGCCGCGCCCTGGGCATCGGCGAGCAGGGCGTACCCCTTCTCCAGGTGCTGGTCGTCCAGCACCGGGCGGAACTGCTGGAAGAACTGCAGGGGCGTCATCTTCGCCAACTCGCTGCGCGGCAGGGAGAGGATCGTCGCCCAGGCCTCCGGCCGATGCACCGCACCGCCATTCTTCGCCATTTTCTCGGCGAAGACCATCACGCTGCCCAGCTTGTCGCCAGGGATCATCCGCCGCACGGAAGGCGGCAGTGCGTCCAGCCGGCCGCCGTTCTCGTAGAGGCCGCGGTAGGCTGCATCCAGGGCATCGTCTTCGGTCTGCCGCTTCGCGGCCTCGATGTCCTTGTACCGGGACTCCAGCGCAGTTTCCGCCTGCTTCATCCGGCTGGGGTTGTTCGCGAGGTCTGGCCGTTCGCGCAGTTCGGCCTTCAGATCAGCCAGCGTGGCGCGCACCGCACCGCCACCGGCGCCGAACTCGCGTGCGCCCCGCTCTACGTAGCGCTGCGTCTCGGCCGGCGCGTGGTCCAGCCAGCCTTCGCCGTGCTCATTGATGGCGTCGTCCAGCTTCCCGGGCCCCCAGTTGTAGGCCGCCAGCGCCTTCGGCACGTCGCCGCCGTAGTGCTTGAGCAGCGCGCCCAGGTAGTCGCGCCCGACGCGGGCGCGCTCTTCAGGGCTGTCATCGGCCGCCGGCCGCACGCCGAAGCCCGGATCGCGGTTCGTCGTGTCCAGGACCTGCATCTCGCCCTTGGCGCCCTTGGATGATTCCAGCAGCGCACCGTCTTCGCCGTAGCGCCGGCCGCCGGATTCGATGCCCATCACGATGTTGGCGAGGCGGTCGAAGTCGCCCGGCACGATTCGTGGCGTGGCGCGCTCGATGACCTCCGCCGCTGCGCTGGTCGCCACGCGCAGGTCCATCTCCTTGGTGATCAACCCCTGCGCCTGCAGCAGGTCGTCCGGCTCCATGTCCTTGCCGTAGCGGCGCAGGTAGGCGTCGGCGTAGGTGATGTCGTTCTTCTCGACGGCGGTAGCGAGCGCGAGCTTGTGCGCATCCGACACCGCCTTGGCGGACTGGGCCTGTGCCCACTCGGCGGACTTTCCGAGCAACTGCGCGGACTCGTAGGTAGCGGCGCGGATGGACTGCACAGCACCATCCACCACCTTCGGGTTGCTGTAATTGAACCCGATCAGGTTCATGCGGTTGGTAATCACGCCGTCATTGACCGACAGCGAGTAGGTGCGGAACTCGTCCGACTCGTGCTTCATCGCGCTCGCGCGGAACTGCGCGAGGCGCTTCGTGCTGGCGTCCATGAAGGCGGTGCGCTGGAACTCGTTGCCCAGCGTGCCGGCGATGCGCTCGATCTCCTTCCCGTAGGTCTCGGCGTACTCCTCGGCCAACGGTTTGCCGCTCTGGCGCTCCAAAGCGGAGATGCCACGCTGGTTCGTGTAGCCCACGTCCTTGTCGTAGGCCAGCCGCATCTCGATCTCGAGTGCCTGGTTCAGCGCTGCGTTGATCCGCGTCGCATTCACCCGCTGCGCGGCTTCCAGCTCGGCGCGGGCCTGCGCGTCGCCGATCCGCTGCAGCGCCTGCCCGGTGCGTTGGGCAGCGGCGCCAGGATCGGCCACGTTTAGCGCAGGCGTGGACGGCGGGCGCGGTGCGCGGGAGATGGCCTGCTCGACGCGCGGGTCAGCCTGCACCCCACCGCCGGAGAACTGCACGCCGGGCATGGCGCCGGGCGCGGTCTGGAAGTTGTCGTAGCTTGGGACGCGTGGCACCGGTCAGGCCCTCTTCTGTTGGTAGGCGCGCCACTTCTCCGCGATGGCTGGCGCGGAGCCGGCCAGCGACATCAGCGCATCGCCCACCGGGCTGATCGCGCTCGCGGTCTGGCTGTAGTAGCCGGACATGTCGGCCTGGATCAGGTTCGGATCGACTGCGTAGGGGCTCACGTACAGGTCCGCCTTCTCGGGATCGATGTTCTCCGCGGCGGCCCGTGCAAGCATCGCCTGGTTCTCGGCATCAACGGCCTGCGAGCGGTAGCCCCAAGCGGCGCGGGCCGCGTTGGCCTGGATCGTGTTGGCGTCGATCTCGCCCATCACGTCCGTGCTGGTCAGGATGTTGAGCGACGTGGCGCTGCCAAGATCGACGCCGTTGGCGGCCAGCGCCACCCGCTGGCTGCTTTTCATCTGCGCAGTGGAGAGCCGGCTTGCTTGCTCCTGCCGCTCGCCCTGCAGCAGCGAGGACCGTGCGGCCAGCTCGGACAGGCGGGCATTCACGTCCGCGATGGTGGCCTGGTAGCCGAGGGAGAGCTTCTGCGTACGCATCTGGTACTCGGTGGCGAGTACCTGTTGGCTGCGGGTGAGCTTGGCCTGCTCGACGGCCAGTAGGTTCATCTCCATCTGGCCCTTCGCCATGGTCGCCGCGTGCTTCGCCGCGCTCTTGGCCGACTGCGCGCTGTACCACGCGCCAACGGCCTGCGTGACGGCCCCGGTCACGGACAGCGCCATGCCGCCGAAGGAGATACCGGACGATGCCGGTGCGGACGACGCGGACAGGCCCATCACGTTGCTGGTGTTCGGCCCGGCCAACAGCGTCGGCTGCGCGCCGAAGGGGCTGATAGCGGAGAAAGTTGCCATGGGTGCGCCTGCGTACTGGACGTGCCCATTCTGCGGCGCACCCAGCAAACCACGCGCACTACCGGCGCGGCGCGATGAAGTGCCGCCCGCATCGACGGCACTCGAAGACCTTCTCGCCTTCGGCGTTGATGCGCACGAACCGCCAGCGGTGGCGGGTCCAGCGGCAGATGATGGCGTTCAACCAGTTGTGCATCCCGCCATGTTACCCGCCGATGGAAACCTCCATGCTCATCGATACGATAGTCAGCGGGAGCGGATCGTGCTGGCGGATGCACAACTGCCCGCCATCGCCCCACGACGGGGTGACCATGATGGCGATCTCCTCGCTCTTGAGCGCGGGCGGCGTGCCGTAGGGCTCGGTCGTGCGCTGCTTCGTTTCCGTGAGGCTATCGAACGAGGGGCCAGCGAAGATGCCGGACGACCGATAGACGCGCAGCCAGACCTTATTCACGTTCTTCTGCCGCCCCTGTCCGAAGCCGGCCGTCTCGAAGGCAAGCGGCAGGGTCTGCGCATCGGCCTCGAATGGCAGGCCGACATGCACGATGCTCGCTTCGTGTTCCAGCACGATCTGCCCGCCCGTGACGACGCGTTGCGGATGCACAGCGCCGTCTGCCAGGATCGACACCGTGCAGCCTTCCAGGTGCGAGAGCCCGCTGATCTCGTCTGCCGGTGCGCCTTGGTAGGTCAGCCCGCAATCGACGAAGAAGGCGTTCTCCTGCTCACCGAAGAGCCGCGGCGCCATGCGCTCCACGTAGCGCACGGCCTGTCCGTTGATCACCCGACGCACCACGACATACACCGCGTCTTCGGTGCCCTCGGACACACAGCACACCGATTCGAACGTGCCATCGGTGACGTGCTGGTGCCATGCGCCGATCTGCTGCTCGGGCACGTATGTCAGGCCCAGCAGCTTGCCGGATGACGACACGAACCATCCGATGGGCGTCGGTGCTTTCTGAAAGGCGACATCGGCCAGTTCCAGCCCGTCGAATAGGTGCGGCGCACGCAGTGACAGGTCGCCTGTGATGTAGCCGCCGGCCTGCCAGTTATAGGCCAGTTCGCGGGCGTGGCCTCCGCGGGCCGCACCGTAGAGCAGGTTGGTATTCACGATGACCGGCTGCATGTTGCTCGCGCCCACGTAGGACTGAGGGCGCACCGAGACCGTGGAGGGCATGATTGCGTCCGCGCCGCCTGCGCGCCACTCGGCCGACGCGGTGAGCAGCACCAGTGCGCCAAGGGGCACGAGGTGCCGGATCGTGTTGGCTTCGCGCGCGGCCACGCGGAAGCTGATCGCATCATCGTCGCGCGACGGCATCGAGTAGGTCATGTTCGATTCCGTGCCGGAGCGCGTCATCCACAAGTTCTGCGGCGCGTTCTTCGTGCCCGCGAAGCACCTGCGCTGCTCATAGTAGGTCACCGCGCCAGGGTAGTTGCCGGCGCCGCTGAACGGGTTCGTGCCTTCAGGCGGCGTGCGCGAGATGTCCGCCGCGATGTTGTCGTCATTGAATGCGAGTCCGTCGGTCTGCCCGATGTAGCCGTACAGGCCATTGCTCTGCTTATAGACGTTGTAGCGCTTGGCGCCGGTCACCGCGCCCCAGTTGATCGTGTTGTAGGCGTCCGGCTCCAGCAGATCGCCACTGATCTCCACCGCGGACGATGCCGGCGATTCGTCGATGGCGTACTCGCCGACGGCAGTCACCTTGTAGCGGTAGGTCGTGCCGGTGCCGCCGGTGGCCGATCCGGACAGGCCGCCAGGCGCCGCGAGTGAGGACGCGAACGAGATGGCCGCGAGCTGCCAGTTCGTCGCCCCCAGCCGGCGCAGTTCTCGCGGAGCGTGGTTCGGATGCACAAGCGTAAGCACGTCGGCCGACTGCACGTAGTGGATGTCCGGCAGGTCGGCTTCCGCGTAGGGGTTCGCCACTTCGTAGGGCGCGCCGCCATTGAGCAGCGTGGCACCCTGGGTGTGGAAGCGGAAGTAGCCCGCGCCCAGCTCGATGACCATGGTCTGGTCGGTCGAGTAGGTGAAGGGGATCAGGCGCGTCTTCTTCGTCGAGTCCTTCACCGCGCGGACGAAGGCGAACCCCGGCCGGTTGGCGATGGGCCCGTGCGGCAGCACGATGAAGTTGCGGCACAGCGCCAGGCCGGTCTGGTACTTGATGTCATCGATGCGGCCGAAGAATTCCGGCGTGACTTCGCCGCCGCCAAACGACCGCTGGAAGGTTCGGATGTTTGGCATCAGCGCCCCCAGGAACCCGGTTCGATGTGGCCGCGCGCCGCCACCCAGCCGGGCGTGTGCGGTAGCGTGACCTTCTGCTGGTTGGCGTCCTCTGCCGTGGCGCGGGCGAGCACCTGCAGCGCCACGCCGTAGCACTGCTGGGACATCTTCATGCCGGCGTCGCCCTTGATGATCGGCCCGGCCAGGTAGCTCGCCAGCAGCCAGGCCAGCGCATCGACGAAGAGCGGGGAGAACTTCGTCGTGTCGGTCACCCTCGCACGGTAGCGCAGCACGGCCGCCGGCTGCTGCGTCAGGATGACGCCCGCACCGTTCGGCCCGACTTCGCGCAAGTAGTCCTGCGTATCAATGTCATCGGCCGCATCCTGCGGCAGCACCGCCAGCACCGTTACACAATCCGCCGGCGCCGCGTAGGCGTACGCCCAGGCGCCCCAGTCACCGGCGAACGCCGCCAGTTGCGCACGCTTCGCAGCGAAGTGCCATGGGTGCATTGACAGCAGCGTGTCGCGAGCGACGGGGTAGAAGCGCGCGCAGTGCTCCGCCTGCGCAGATCCTTCCGGCGGGTACAGGCTGGATACCGTGGCGTCGTCGCCCAGGTGGCCCAGCGCGAGATTTGCGATGTCGATTTCGGATGCCATCGGCACGTTCCAAGAAAAACGGGGCGCGACGTTGTAGCGCCGCGCCCCGAAGCCACTTCACGCGGCGGAGGAGATCAGACCAGGCCGGCCCCGAGGGCTTCGTTGTCGGCCTTGGTGACGTCGGAAAGGGTTTCGGGGCCGGCCGCCTTGCGGCGCGTCTTGGGCGGCGCGACGTCCGCCTTGTCGGCCGGCACGTACCATGACGCCTTGCTGCCGTCCGGAACGTCGAACCCATCGCACGGCTTGTGGAGCGATCCGCCGTGGAACCCGACTGCGGTTGCGATCACGCGCATGTCACGCTCCCGTTACGCCGCATCGGCGTAGGCCTGCCACTTCGCCACTTCCGGCGTCAGGAAGGCGTTGATCTTTCCGGCCGTCAGCGCCGCAGTGCCCACGTTGGCGATGACGCCCAGGTAGCGCTCGTAGGTGCCCAGCGGCAGCTTGACCGCAGCGGCCACGTAGCCCGCCACGAGGCTCGCCTTCGGGATGGCGCCGGTGGCGAAATGCACCGTGGCCGAACCGTCTGCGGCGATGGCGGCCTGCTCGTCGCTCACAAGCTCGAATGCGACCGTGGCCGAGCCTCCGGACGTCACGGCGGTATCGACCTGGATCACGAGATACAGGTCTTCGCCGTTGCCGATGTCGCCCGGCACCGCGCCCAGGTCGATCACGTCGCCCACCAGCGCGCGGCCAGTGCCTGCGGTGGAGAGCGCGGTCGCGTCCGCGAATTCGTTGCGTTCGTCGATAATCATGTCGGGCTCCTTACGCCACGAGGGCTTCGGTGTTGATGATGGCGTCGCAGCGGCGCACCGGGATGTCGTCGAAGGTCATGACGCGCTTGCCGGCGACCGTCTCCCACGAGAGGTTGCTTGCGACTTTCTCCAGGATGCCCAGGCGCAGCTTCTCGCGGATGGTGCGATTGACGTACCAGACCGCGCGGCCCTTGCCCAGACTCGGGATGCGCTCGGAGAGCTGGATCATCCAGGTAATCAGGCTCTTCGTGTTCGCCAGCGTGTCAAGGTCGCCCACATCGATGTTCGCGATGCGACCGAAGTACCGCCAGTCGCGGATCACCAGGCCGGCGTCCTGCCGGTAGTGCGTGCGGTAGCCTTCCATCCGGCCGCCGTTGCCATCGACGTTCTCGATGGTCACTTGGCCCTTGTCGCTCATCTGCAGACCGGCCTTGCTGCCCTTCGGGTAGATGAAGTGCCCGGTCGATTCACCCCACACCGCGAGCCAGATGGATGTGTTGTCGTCGCCTTGCCCGCCCGCGTTGATGATGTTGTCGGCGTTCTCCGCGGAGAGCGAGTTGTACCGCGGGGCCAGCCCGGTGAAGGCTTCCGGCTTCGTGCCTTCGTTGCCGTAGAAGGTCGTCGTCGCCAGTTCCTGCGAGATGCCTTCGATGTGCGCCCGGTCTTCCGAGAGGCGGAAGGCCGCCGTGTTGCCGTTCAGGTCGGCCAGCGCCTTGTCGACCTCGGCGTACGCTTCGAGCATGCCGCACGAGTCGGTGACTTGCCGGGTCGAACTCTTGGTCGGCTGGACGCCGCCGTACAGCTTGCGCCAGGTCGGTTCGGGCAATCCGGTGCGCACCGTAGTGCGGTGGCCGGTGGGCAGGTTGCCCTCCACGAAAGTGGCGTCTTCGAGGATGGCGTTTTCCTCGTTGAGGATTTCCACGATGGTGGCGATCTTGCCGTCCGGATCGGTGCGCTTCGCCACGTCCAGCAGGGTAGGATTCGCGGTTGCGAGAGTGCTCATGGCTGTTGTTCCTTCAGTTCATGTCGGGGAAAAGGGTCTTGGCCGCATCCTTCGGGCCGGTGGGCGCGCCGCCGGTGACGATGCGGTCTTCACTGATGGCCTTCCCGGTCCGGTACAGCAGCCGGATGAACTCCGGGTGATTGCCCAGGCCGGACTCGTTGAGCAGCGACTTCAGTTCGGGCGAGCCGAAGGCGTCCAGCGCCTTGCGGGCCACGGCCAGGTTCTCGTTCAGCTTCTCGCCGCCGAATTCCTGATCCGCCCGCGCGGTGTCCGCCCACTCGGTGCGCGCCTGCTGCAGGCGTTCCACCTGCTGCTGTTGCGCTGCCGCCGTACGCTTCACCGCGAGGTCTGCCAGCTTCTGCGCCTTCTCCTGACTCAGGCCCAGTTCCTTGGCCGTGGCCTTGATGTCGGCCGCGACTTCGGCATCCAGCGGCGCCGCGCCTTCCTCGAAGGTGAAGTCGGCGTACTGCTCGGGCGCGACTTCCTTCTGCTCGGGCTTGGCTTCGGGTTGCTGGACCTGCTGCTCGCCTTGGGTCTGCTGCTCACCGGCTGCCTGCTGGCCCTTTTCAGGGGCAGCGGCAGCCTCTTGCGATGCGGCGCCTTCAGTGGTCGTTGGGGCTTCCGTCATCATCGTTTCCTGATCCATGCTTCGCTTCCTCCAGCATCGTTGCGTACTGCTCCGGGGCCGACTCGTGGATCATCGCCATCAGCAGCAGGCCCACGTTGCGTTCGCCCTCACGAAAGAACGTTTCACTGTTCCCCGTGAAGCTCGACCTGAATACCCCGGTGCGCTCCAGCAGGCGCCACACGATGCGCCGGCCGCGCTTGTCATTCATCAGCCATTCGAAGTCATCGCGGTCGCGCTGGCTGCGGAACTGCGCGCGTTCTTCATCGCGCCGCTGCTTGCGCTCCTGCCCGCGCAGGTCGAATGGGTCAAATTGCGTCATGGGCGGACCTTACCGCCCACGCTCAAAACCACGCGCACCCCTCACGCCATGCCGCTGTTCGGGTACATGCGCTGCGCGGACGACTGCGCAGCCTGGTCCTGCAGCGCGAGGTCGGTGATTTGCAGGCTGACGTAGCGCTCGGGCTGGTCGTCCTTGCGCTCGTGCGAGCTGACCGAGGTCACCACGGCGCGCGCCGCGATCTCGAACTGCTTGCCGACTTCCGGCAGGTCGATGCCCAGCTTGCGCAGCGCTGCGTCGTCCAGATTGAGGCACAGGCCGTATGGGTACTCCTGCGCGCCGACTTCGTGCGCTTCGGCGAGCAGACTCGCTTCCTGCTTGTCCAGCTTCATGCTGATTAGATTGGTCATGGCGTCCTCACGTGTTGTAGCCGCTGAACATCTGTACGACGTTCGTGAGCGCGTTGTCGCCGGACATATCGGCCGCGGCGAGGTTGCGGGCGGTCTGCGCTTGCTGCGACATCTGCTCTGCCTGCTGCTGCTGCGCCGCGGCTTGGGCGCGCTGCTCTCGGATCAAGGCCACCTGGTCATCGGCCACGATCAGGCGCGGATCGACACCCAGCATGTCGGCGTAGATTTCCGCCCAAGCGTCGGCGTCGAAGCGATCCAGCACGTCCGGCTTCATCTGCGCGATTGCGCCCAGGTTGCCCACGTAGCGATCCACTGAGTTTGTGCCGACAGCGCGCTGGGCCTGCGCCAGCATCGAGACGAATTCCACGTTGATGTCCATGCCCTGCAGTTCGGGCGGAGGCGGCGGCAGCGCACCGGCGCGCACCAGGCGCGCGAAGGTCATCTCGATGAAGGGGTCCAGCAGCTCGTTGTGCAGCCGCTCCAGCACCGGCCCGAGCATCAACAGCTTCTCTTCGTGCCGCTCGGCGACCTCGGTGGCCGTCATGCGCGTGCGGTCGCTGTTGGCGAGCATCAGGAAGAGGTCCGCGTAGAAGGCGCCGTTGATGCGCTCGCGCACGTCCTGGATGTCGTAGAGCAGGTGCTGCAGGTCCAGACGCACTTCGAATGCGCTGCGGATACCGCCGGTGGGGCTCGCCAGATCAACGTAGCTCACCCCACCGGGCAGCGTGTTCACCCCCGCGTTCTTCAGCGCCGTGGGCGCCTGCAGGGGCGGCTTCGTCATGAAGTCGATGCCTTGGGCCTTGCGCAGTTGCTCGTGCTGTAGCTGCTTGATGTCGCCCAATGCTTCCATCGCAGGACTGTTGCCGTAGATGTCGCCGCCGGCTACGGACCAGCGCGGCACCAGCGCGGGGAATTGCTCGAAGCCGGATTCGGAGAGATACCGCCCATCGCGCTCGCCCGGCTCCAGATAGACCGACTTCCATGCCATGTTGAGGTTGTCGCGCTTGGCCGCGTCGCGGTCGTGTCGCGGCTCGATGGCATGCACGACCGGCAGCCAGGTGTCGAGGCTGTTCCGGTCGTACAGGTTGCGCGCGGTGAGGCTCACCTTGTCGCGGCCGAACCATTCGACCATCTGGCCGACGGTCAGCTCGAACTCGCGGTAGAGCGTGCCAATGCCGCCGCGGTGATCGGCCGCGACCGCGTACTCGCCCACGGTGAGGGTGTGGTGGTGGATCACGCTGTCGAAGTCATCGGCCACGATGGTGGCCGCGGTGCCGAATGCGCCAAGCTCTTCGTAGATCGAATGCAGCGCGCGATATGTGTTGCTCGACGCGAAAACGTCCAGCATCAGCCGCGTCACGTCGTGCAGCCACACCTTGACCGGCTCGTGCGCCATCATCTCCGGGTCGGCCGTCCCCAGGCGGAACCACGGCCGCGCCGGGCTGGTCATGCCGGCCATCATGCCGGCGGCCAGCACGCGCAGCGCCCTGGTGCCCGTGCTGTCGTAGATGTGGTTGTGGCGCTTCTCGCCGCGGTTGCGGTCGGCCACGAGGAAGCGCCCCGAGCGGGGCAGCAGGTATTCGCTGATCTCCCGCCAATGGTCCTGCCACGAGGATCGCTCTGACTTGAGCGCGCTCCAGCGGGTCAGGATGCGGCTGTGGGGTGTCTGGTCCATGTCACCGGCCAAGTAGGTTGCTCAGGATCGTGCTCAGCGCCGTGGGTGCGGCCGGCGGCGGCGATGTGAGCATCGTCGCGCCACCGAATGAATCGGGGCTGGTCGAGACCATGCCGGCCGGCTGCTCCGCGCCGCCCTGCGGCTGGCTCTGGTTCAGCTTCTTGAGGCCGCGCGCGTCTTTCTTCTGCTGCGCCTGCATCGCCGCCTGTGCCACCTTGAAGGCTTCTTGCTCGGCCGCGAACCGCTCCTGCTCGGCGGCAAATGCGGCGGACTCGCGCTCGATCTCAGCCTGCACCGCCGCATACTCGACGCGCGCAGCCTCGTACTTCTCCCACTCAGCCAGCGCCTCCCGGTACTGCCGCGCGCCGATTCCGCCAGGTCCACCAACAAAATCCCGCCTCTGCGGCTTCGGGATCGCCTCCACGTCAGCCCCCCAGTAGCGTGCTGCGGCCCAGCGTCAGCGAGGATTCATCCACGCCGGATGGGCCGGTCAGCATGGTCCCGGCCATGCCTTCGCGCTGCGCGTTGCCGGTGAGGAGATCGCCCACATCCGGCGCCTTCTGGCTCGCCTTCTTCAGTTCGCGCTCCTGCTTCGCGGCCTGGTCCTTCGCCGCCTGCTCGGCCCTTGCGGTCGCCGCCTTCTGGGACTCGAACTGCTGCTGAGCGAGGGTCTGCTGGGCCGCGAACTGTTCCTGCTGCGCGGCCATCTGCTCACGCTGCAACTGCATCTGCTGGCGCTGGGCGGCCTGTTGCGCCTTCTGCGCGCTGGCCTGGGCCTTCGCCTGCTTGTTGCTCGAATAGATAGATGCCGCGGCCCCTGCGATGGCGACGGCCGTCACTGCTCCAGACATTGCGATTCTCCGGTGGTGTTTCCGCCCTGTCGGCGCGACAGCAGCAGCTCCGCCTCGTCCGTGAATTCCGCCTCCGCGGCCTCCACGGTGCCGGCCTCGGTCGGGAAGATCATGGTCAGGTCGGTGTCCTCGTGCGCAAGAAACACCTGCTTGCGGTGCGCGCTGGCCGGGATGACGTGGTAGCCGATCAGGTCGATGACCTCGCCACCGGCGAAGACCGTCGCGCGACCGCTGAAGATCAGCAACGTGGCGCGCTTGATCAGCGCCCCGGTCAGGCACACGCCGGCCGGGATGTGAATCGTCCGGGCGTACATGCCGGCGTGGAAAAGATGCCGCGTGTCGATCTCGACCTGGGGCATTGCGCTGGTGATGCGCTCCAGCCGGCGCACCTTGGCGACGGCCTCGCCGCTCATTGGCGGCAGTTGCGGGGCGACAGCAGGCAGGCTCATTCCAGCCCCCGGAAGAACACGGCGTTGGTCTGCCGGTAGTCGCTGCGCGCAGCCATCACGCGCTCCAGCCGGCCACCAGCCGGCGCGCACACGAAGAGGCCCACGGCACTGGCCTCGCGCGCTGCGGCTTCAGCGGCGTACAGCAAGCGCGCGCCCAGCGCGCCGCGGCGCTCGGCCGGCACGACGAAGAAGGACTCCGTCGTGGCCGTGCGCACGCCGAAGTGCGGCAGTACGCTCACGATCAGCACGATGAACCCGACCATCTCGCCACCACGGAAGGCGCCGCGCACGATCAGCGCGCCGGCCGCTTCCATTGCGCGGTAGGTGTCGAACTGCACGATGTGTTCGCCCAGCTCGGGGATGGCTGATTCCTCGGCGTACTGCGCGAACAGTTCGCCCAGGTTCGGCTGCTGCTCGAACTCGGCGACGGTCAGGGGGCGGATGTCGGTGTGCTCCATGCCGCGCACCGTAGCGCGACCGGCGCAAACCACGCGCACTGCGGTAGCACGCGATAAGGCCGGCACGGCGACGGCCGGGGAGTTGATCATCTGCAGCTGGTGAAAAGTTGTTGACTGCACGATATATCGTGTGTATCATGTAGTCACGGTGGCGATGACGCTACCGCCGGCGCCTCCCGGTAGCGGGGCTTACGGGAGAAGAGAAAATGACCACCATCACCGAAAACACCTTCGCGGCCGCCTGCTTCAACCAGAACAGCGTCACCGAGCTCGAACAAGCGCTCGCCGGCAAGGCCGATGCCACCGACTGCGCCGAATGGAACCTCACGCCGGAACAGTGGCGCGCCGAAATCGAGTTGGCTCTCGCCGCCAAGCGCGAAAATGCCTAAGCAATCGGGAGTAAGAAAATGAGCCAGTCCGAAAAAATCATCACCGCTCGCGCGAAAGCCTTCAGCACCGAACCGATGCAGGAATATCGCTTCCGCGTAAGCGAGTCGGGAGAGGTCAGCGTCTATGACGGCGTTGCCGGGTACATCGAGCGCGCATACCTGACCGGCTGGGCAGCGTGCCACGAGAGCCGTGCGCGGCGAGGCGGCGAGCCGTCGAGTTGATCATCCGCAACTTATGAAAAGTCGTTGACTACACGATATATCGTGTATATCATATAGTCACGGTGGCGATGACGCTACCGCCGGCGCCTCCCGGTAGCGGGGCTTGCAGGGGAAGAAAATGAAAGCCAAGCTCATCAGGTCCATCCGGGAGATGCTTGAGTTCCGCCTGACCAAGGCCCCTGACGCCGAGACCCGCGCAAAGGGTGAAGCGATGGTGGCGGAATATCTCGCCAAGGCAGAAGCTCAGCCGGAATCGTTCTTCCATGGCGAAGACTCGCGGTCGATCGTGCTTAAGCTGAACAATCTGAAGTAAACCAGGAGTAAGAAAATGGGTAAGTTCGTCAAGTTCCTGGGCCGCTGCGCGCTGAACGGTAAGCAGATTGCGGTGTATGAAAACGGGGGCGGCTCCTTCCGGCTGTCCGCGGAAACTGTCGGCGGCAAACCGGTGTTCTACAGCTATCGGGACGAACGCGGCAGGTCACACACTGTCGTTGTCGGCGGTTCGGACGCCCGCATCGTGCAGCGCGGGCTGATCGAAATGGGTTAGCTGGAGCATTCCCAGGTCGGCGCTGTCGATGCCCGTACATGGGCAGACGGGATCGGCCGTATCCTCACTGACTCCGGTCGCACCGAAACCGTCAGGGGGTGGGGCTACATGGACGGAGATCTCCGTGTCCTCGTCGATGAGATGGGCCGCGACGCCTATTTGATCCATGCTGGGACCTGACATGATCACCATCGAAAACGACGGCCCGCACCTAGTGCGGACAAACTATTGGGACAGCGCGCCCGCCCAGCGCGGGTACTGCTATCTGTCCTGGAATGCGGGCTGCGGGCGGCTTCTTCTGCCCGATGCGATGGCCGGCGATGTCCGCGAGATGCAGCCCGCGCAATACGTCATCGTCAGCCGCGGCCCCTGGGCCGGGCAGGGCGGCCGGGAGGGTATCGAGCTGCTGTTCGAGGACCGCTCCGACTCGCCGTACTGCCTGCATCTCTCTGTCGAGCAGTCCGACCGGCTGTTGCCGGACGCCGACCAGGGCGGCAATTTCTCGGTCGCGGTTTGGACCCGTGCCGGCCTGCAGATCACCCTCCCCGGGAAATACCGTCATGTAGCGGCAATCCCGTGCCTCGACCCCTGGGTAGAGCAATGACGCCCGACCGTCTCACTCCCGACGCATTCGCCGCCCTCGCCGCCCTGCATCAGACCCGCAGCCCTGCGGCCCAGGAGGCCGCCCGGCTGGTGATGGTCGAGGGACTCAGCCAAACCAAGGCCGCGGCGCGGGTGGGTGTCTCGTCGGGCTCGGTGAGCAATGCCGTGGCCACCCTGCGCTCTCGCCTGGCGCTCGCGCGACGTGCGGCCGGGGTGGAGTAGCCTCGCCCCTGCGGCGCGCTTCACGCACACGCCCTACCTCAGGGCTGCGTATGGGTCGTAGTCGTTCGAGGATTGACCCTGCGGAACGCCCGGCGGATGTCGCTTGATCACAGGGAAGGCGAAGCTGAGTACCAGCGCATCTGCCCTGTTCGGGCTTGGCACGCCGCGCGCCTTCATGTCCTTCTTCGCTTCGATCTGCACCTTGCCATCTACCCGCGGCACGACCTCCGGGGCCTGAAGTTCATCTCGAAGTTGCGGGTCTTCCGGGATGGCGCCGCCTGACTTGAGCCAGTCCCGCGCGGCCTTCCACATCTCGGCACGCTTGTTGAACGCGCCAGGATCGCCAGAGGCAGACGCGAACCACACCAGCGTCCAACTGCGGCCCATGCCCTGGCCGGCGGACACGATGCCTGTGCCGAAGCCGGCATCGACGAACACGGCATCCGCGCCTTCATCGTCTTCGAACTGGGCCAGCTTCTGCGCCACCACCAGGTCATTGTCGTTCTTCGGCATCACATGGAGGATGCGGAATGCCAGGCCCTGGCGCAGGCCGATCACAAGTTCATCGTCGCCCTCCCACGCCGGATCGCAAGTGAGGATCTTCGGTGCGAAGTCGTACTGCTCAGGCCGCAGCACGCGGCCGTAGGCGGCCGAAACGTCGGCCTCGCCGATGAACTGCCGCGCAGACATCGACGGGAACATGCCGCGCACGCGAACCTTAAAGAAGTCGCTATCCTCACCGTAGTCAGCCGCCCACTTGGCAATCTGCTCCTTGTTCGTGCCCTCGACAGTGCGGCTGTCGATCTGACGAGTCATCCAGCGGTGCTTGAAGCGACGGAAGCATTCGCGGAAGCGCCCGGCGTTGCGCGTCGGGTTGCCGAACGCCAGCCAGATAATCTCGGTATCCTCGTCGGTCAGCGCGCCCTCGGCGACCTCCCACACCTTGTCGCTGATGGCCGACGCTTCGTCGAAGATCAGGACGATACGCTTGCCCTTGTTGTGCAGGCCGGCGAATGCCTCGGTGTTGTGCTCGGACCATGGCACGAAGTCGGCGCGCCACGCCTTTGCGTGATCCTTGTCCATCGCCGCTACGCTGGTGGCCTGGACATCCAGCCAGTGCGACGTGATCGACGTCCTCTGCCACTTGCCCACCTCGGGCGCGGTCTTCGTGCGAAGCTGCGTGTCCGTGTTGGCCGTGATGACGACCTTGGCATCCTCGCACGTCGAGAGCGCCCAATTCACCACCATGCCGATGGCGGCAGACTTGCCGATGCCGTGCCCGGACGCCCTCGCGATCATCAGCGGCTGGAATCGTGTCACCGGGCTCTGCAAGTGGTCTCGAATCTCCGCCAGCATCTCCGCCTGCCACGCGCGTGGGCCTGGGTGGTCAGCAAGCTCCCCGACTCCCCAGTCATACGCCATGCCTACCCATCGCAGCGGGTCGCGCGAGCACTCCGCAGCCAGCTCGATCAGCTCTGCATCAGGGTCAGCCATTGCGGGCGCGCGCCCTCGCCAGGCGTTCAGCGAGCGGGCCGACGAGATTCACGTCCAGTCTGTCGCTGAACATCCCGAGGTGGCGCATCGCGTTCGTGATCGCCTGGCCCTTGTCTGCGATCTTGTACTCGGTCACGGTCGCGGTCGTGCCGTCTGCGCTTGCGACGGTGCGCACTTTCATCCCGGCGATTGCTGCCGCGGTGTCATCGTCCAGTTCCGTGACCTGCTTCGGCGTGCCGTCATCGTTGAGCAGCCGGCGCGGATCGAAGAAGGCCAGCCGGGCGAGTTCGAGCAGCACGCGATCCTGCGTGACCTCGGTGCGCCGCTCGCGGGCCGTCATGCGCTCGGCAACCGCTGACGCAACCCAAGTTTTCCCAAGAAGTTGCGCGCCAATCCGATCTGCCGTTTTCGCGCTGTAGCCGGCACGGATGGCCGCCTGCGTCGCGTTCAGGTCGATCAGGTACTCGCCCACGAACTTGGCTTGCTTCGGAGTCAGTCCTCTCATGGATTCACCAAATCAACATCAATCATGCGCACCGCTCGACACGTCGCGATCAGACCGCGCACCGTTACTGCCGTTCGTGGTGCGCATGGTTTTCCCGCGTGCGCATGGTTCGGCATTGCTCAACCGCACGACGCGCTCCAGCCACGCCGCGCCGCCCATTCGATGAATCTTTGCGCGGGCGGGCAGGGACAGCATGAATGTCGCACGGACTTTCTCTACCACGCGCACAGGCTCAGCATGGCCTTGTGGCGTCACGCCACCGCGGCGGCGGCCGGACAGGATATCCCGCACGCAGGACTTGCTCACCCCGTACCGCTCGGCGAGCTTCGCGTAGCTCATCTTCGGCGCCTCTTCCGGGCCGCGGTCCTTGATGAGTTGATCCACCTCGGCATCGGTCAGCACGTGCCGCGGGTGTGCTTCGCCGACGCGATAGCCCCGCCTCATACCACATGCCTCCACGTCTCGCCCTGCCGGGCCCGCTCGATGGCCGACTTGCTCACACCCAACCGCCGCGCCCATTCGTGAGCCGGAATGACCCATGTCGTCTCCCGCAACTTGCGCACGATCTCCGCATTGAGCTTCGACTGCGGCAAGTCCTCGCCGCGCTTCGTGAATTCATGGACGCGCGAAAGATACTCGCGCCAGTCGATGCCGTGTTTGCTGCCTCGCCTCATGCTGCCTCCGTTACTCAAAGCACACCCCCATCTCCTGCGACGCATCGGCCTGCACGCGGTCCAGGTACTCGCTGAACTCGCCCACCGTCATCTGCGTCGTGCTCTTCCTGCGCGTGACGATCTCGCCGGACGGCAGCACGATCTCCTCCATCACGCCGAACAGGCGCGCGTAGTGCTCGTGCCACACGTCCTTGTCGAAACGCCGGCCATTCACCCAGGCCTGCTCTGCGATGGTCGTGAGTACCGGGCCCCAGTAGAAGCGGTTCTGCTCCGCATTCCGTTTGCGCTCTTCCTCGGTCACGATCACGCCCAGCCCACCGCGCTGGATCGGCTCGGCGATCACCGCGGACAGCCTCACGACCTGCTTGTCGTCCAGGTAGGCGACACCGTTCAATGCGTCCAGGGCGACCTTGATGCAGTTGTCCAAGTCAAGGCGCGACCGGCTGGCCGTGCCGTCCTTGTTCTCCCGCGGGTGCAGCGCCAGATGCACACTGACAGGGCCTGCGAGCGGGCGGCGACGCGAGAGCGCGAACAGGAACCCGGCGTCCTTGCGGTACTGGACCGCCTCGGCGCTGCGCACGACGCGGCCGCCGAACACGCGCCAGTACCGGTTCGCGCTGATGGGGTACGGAAGAATGATCATGCGGCTTTCCTCCTCTTCGCTTCATTCTCAGCGCGCACCGCGGCGCGGATGCGCTCCGCACGTTCGGTGTCGCGCTCCCGCTGCAGGGCCTGCTGCCGGTAGTCGGCCATCGCGCACCGCATCCATTCGGCGTCCCCGGCGTGCTCCCGCACGGCCTCGCTCGCCTGCGCGTAGCTCGACTCGAACTCCGCAGCGCTGATCTCCCCGCACTCGCGCCGCCAGCGCCAGACGGACTTGAAGTCGGCGCGGAACTGCTCCATGCCAGCGGCACGTTCTGCGATGTCGGCCCGAGCGGCGCACGCGGCCAGTTGATCGGTCAGGCTCATGGCTGGAACCTCGGCTGCAGCATGTTCATCGGTGCGCGGCTTGAGGTCTCGACGAACTGCATGCTCGCCGGGTCGAACCAGAAGCCGACGCGGCCCTCCCAGTCGCCATTGCGCTGCTTGTCGCAGATCAGCACGGCGTCCGGGTCCAGCTCGGAGAAGTCGCCGCCCTTTCGGATGGCGTCCTCTTTGGCCTTGTTTCGCCACCATGTGAGGACGTTATCCACCTGGTCCGTGATCGCACCGGAACCCTTCACGTCCATCTTCCCTGGCGGGCTGTTCTCGTCCTTCCCCTTCCGGCTGTGGGCGACAAGATGCACATGCAGGCCGGTGTCCCTGGCGACGGTGCAGATGCGATCCACGAAGATCTTCTGCGCGGTGTAGTCGTCCTCACCCAAGCCGCACTTCGTGAGCGAATCAAGCACGAAGTGCGCGCACTGCTTCACCGTCGCGGCGTAGCGCATCACGCCGATCATCTTGTCCGCGGAGACGGTGCCCTGCTGGTCGTACATCCAGATGCGCCGATCCGTGAGCTGGTGGAACATGCGGATGCTGTCCGGGTCCGGCTTGCTCGTCCCGAAGGCCTGCCGGCACATTCGCGCCAACGTGACGACCGGCTTCATCTCCAGAGAGGCAACGCAGCACGTCGAGGCCTGCGCGACCAGCCCGACGGCGAACTGCCCCAGGGCGAGGCTCTTGCCGTGGCCGTTGTACCCGGCCCACAGCGTGACTTCTCCCGGCCGGAACAGCAGCTTGCCGTCAGTGCGATCCCACGGCAACGCCTCGCCGCGCGGCTTCGAGTCATCCCAGAAGTAGCCCACCACATCATCGGCATACTCGCCGGACGAGATGACTCGCTGGTCGTGCTCGGTCAAGTCCGCGTAGGCCGAGAAGTCGATGTCGTCGGGGATAAAGCTCGCCATCAGACCCTCCTCCAACCCGCGCCGCGCACCCACATGAACCCCGGCCCGTCCTGCAGCTCGGAGATGATCGACACCATCACCGAGTTGGCCAGCGCGCAGAGCTTTTCCGCGAGCCGGCGCAGCAGGTCCGTGCGCTCGTCAGCGATCAGCACCACGGCGCACCCGACCAGCGCACGCCAGTCAAGCCGCAGCGCGGCCGCGGTCGGGCGCACAACGACGTCCGGGAACGAGTCGGGCCACTGCCGTGCCTCCGGCGCATCGGCCAGCGTGACGAACACGCACGACGGCTTCTGCCCGGCGTGTCGGCGGCGAGACAGCAGGTCCAGCGCCCGGCTCACTGCACGCACCCGTCGAACACGGAGCGCGCCAGCGCGATGATGTCGCCCAGGGTTGGCACGCCATGCCCGCGGATATCGGTGCGGATGCGGCGCAGCAGCAGGGCGTACTGCTGCGCGGAGAGCGAGGACAGTTCTTCGCCCCACACCCTGCGAACGTTCGCCAGCACCCCCTCGTCCTGGATGCGGTTCGTCACCGCGCCCATCGTCACGGCGTCCAGCAGGGCGATGACCTCGTTTGCCCTCTGCTCCGCGGTTTTTTCACTGCCCATGGCTTCCTCCGATCAGCCCCATTTCCGTCAGCAAGCTCCGTCGCCCAGGCCTGCCGGGAGACGCACGGGCGCCGTTGATCAGCGGCGCTTCCTTTCGCACCCAGGTCCGCCAGGTCGCCTGCCAATCCACCTTCACGGCGTCCTTTCCGGCTCGGCCGAGCCAGTAGTCGCGGAAGTTGTCGGCCACCCAGCGCACGTGCTCCGGCGTCCATGTCGGCTGCTCGGCCAGCGCCCATTCGCCCCATGGTTTCGGCAACGCCCAGTCGGCAGGTAGGCGTGCTCCTCGTGTTCGCCGCGGCGGGTCCATACCCTGCAGGGGCGGTGCAGCCTCTGCGCCAGGTCCATACCCGGCGGAGTGGTCTGCAGCGAAAGGAAGCTCGTCCTCGTCGAGGGGCGGAGCCGGAGGCGACGCATCGGGCGGTTCGGTCAGCAGGTCGGCTTGCACACCCCCTGCACCCCCGACCGAAGGGAGGGGGTTTACTCTTCTCTCCTCTTCTCTAGCGTTCGTTTGCGTTCGCTCTTCGTTCGGGGTGCGTTCGTTTGCGTTCGTTTGCGTTCGCTCTTCGGAAGAGGCTGCCTTTTCAAGCGCCTTGCGTTCGCGCCAATCCTTGGCACGTGCAGCAGATCCATCCTCCCGCTTCGGCTGCCTTCTACCCCATCCGGTGACGCTCAATCCGTCCAGCGTCTTGCCCTGCATTGCCTCCCTGATGGCTGAAACAGCCTGGGCATCCATATCCAGCCCGGCGGCGGCATCCTCGTCGTCCCACCCGACCAGCGTCCCGCGCTCAGAAGATGCTGACGCGCACTCCAGCATCGCCGCCCACACGGCGATGACGGTTGCCAGCGAATGACCACACCGCCGCGCGATGACGCGGAATTTAGGGTCCGTCACGCTGCCGTGGTGCCAGCGGAACCAGTCGATGCCGCCGGACACTATGCGACCTCCCTACGGCCACCGACAGAAGACCGCCGCGCGACCTCGCAGAGCCACTCGGCCAGTGCTGGCGGAGTGTGTTCCCGCTCCGCATCCCACACGTCGCAGCCGGGCAGCGTCTTGTAGATGCTGTCTGCACGAGCGAAGAGGACGGCTACCGTGCGCATCACGCTGCCTCGGCTTCGAGTGCGGCAGGCGGCGGCGCGATGTCCAGCAGACCGAACAAGTCGGCCTGATGGCCGCTCGTTTCGGCGGCGGAAAGGTTCTTGACGGCCTGCTGGTAGTAGGCCGGATGCAGTTCGGTGAGTATCGCCCTGCGGTTCATCGAAAGCGCCGCGACGCCTTCCGATCCGATCCCGCCGAATGGCGAAAACATCACTTCGCCCTCGTTGCTCCACAGCGCCAACGCCCGCTTCGTGATGTTCAGCGGCATCGGGCAAAGGTGCTTCTCCGCGTCCGGATCGTGCGCCTGCTTCGCGTTCAGCACGTCCGTGGCCGGCAGGTCAAAGTCTCCGCGCCCGGACTGGCCAGGCTGGTAGTTCCACACCGGCGATGCCAGTTCCTGCCATGCCTCCAGCGGCACGCGGCTCTTCGGATGCACTACCGGCCGAACCAGATCCTCCTCGCCCGGCTTCGCCCACTTGCGGAACACCAGCAGGTACTCCGGCATCCCCACGCGGCAGAAGCTCGCATCACGCTGGAAGGTCTTCCACAACAGCCCGTGTGCGTTCGTTTTCGCGCGCTCCAGTACCGGGTCGCGCCAGATCGTGATCCGGCAGTGGAATGTGAAGCCCTCTTCAAGATGCAGTTGCGTGCAGAGGTCAGAGAACGGACGCAGGCCGGCGGAGCCATCAGCGCTGGCATTCTGGTAGAAGACCAGATCCTTCACATGGATCGCTGTCAGCCTGCCGGGGCGCAGCACGCGGAATTTCTCGCGCACCAAGTAGCGGTATTGCTCGATGAACTCCTCATCGCTTGCCACGTTGCCCATGTCTGCTACCGACTCCGAATACACGTAGAGAGATGAGAACGGCGGCGAATACACGCTGATGTCGATCGAGTTGTCCGGCAGGGATTGTGCGAACTTCACGCAGTCTGCGTTGTAGGCGGCCCAGCCTTCGCCGAAGGCCTGCTCGATGATGTTGTTCATGCCATCTCCTCAGTTTGCAGCCATGCCGGCAAGCGCGCGGCGCTCGTCGGCTGGTAGGCGTGCTTCACATGCTTGACCAGCACCTCGCGGCGCATGGCCTCGAACATCTCGCGCTTCATCGCCTCGTGATCAGCCTTCTTGCGCTGGATCGTCTGCCAGATGGCAAGCTCGGTCTCCGCCATCGCGACATGGCAATCTACCGACCGCTTCTGCCCGAAGCGCCAGAAACGGCGGACTGCCTGGTAGAACATCTCGTAGGAGAAGGACAACCCGACGAAGGCCGTGCGCGAGCAGCGCTGCCAATTGAGGCCGAATCCGGCGATGCTCGGCTTGCTGACGAGGATGCGGATGTCGCCGCGCGTGAATGCGTCGAGTCGCTCTTCCTTCATTTCCGTCCGCATAGATCCACGAACTTCCACCGCGCCCGGCAGACTGGCCATGATCGCGTCCGCGTCGTAGTCGGTCTCCACCCACACCATCCACTGCTCGCCAGGTTCGCCATGCACAATCTCGGCAATCCGGGCGGCGCGGTCGTTCGCGGTGAGGCGCTTTTCCATGTGGATCGCCGTGGCCGACGTATCGGGTATGCGGAACAGCATCCCGTCAGCGCCGGCCGACATGTCCGTCTCGACGATTTGCTGATGGATGTTGAGCGGCGGCAGCTCGAAGCCGTCGTCCGAATAGCCCAGGTCGGACGGCTTGCAGACGCACCGGGCCCAGCTCGCCACCCAAGACCAGAACGGCTTGACGCCGTGGCGCTTCAGGCGGTAGCGGCCCATCTCGGACTGGTCGGCGATGAACCAGCGCGCCAGCATCTCGGAGGAATCCATCGCGCCCAAGAACTGCGAGTGCTGGCCGAGCTCCATGTGGTCGTTCGGGGCCGGCGTGGCCGTGGCCGCCAGCCTCCAACGCATGTCGCGCCCGAAGTTCATCAGCGCACGCGAGGTCCGGCCGGTGAAGCTCTTGACGATGGAGGACTCATCCAGGATCAGCCCGCCGAACGCGTGCCGGTCGAACAAGTGCAGCCGCTCGTAGTTCGCCACATACACCCGCGCCCCTGTCACGTCGGACTGGTCGCGGGCGATGGTCGCATCCACCCCGAATCGCTCCGCCTCGCGGATGTGCTGCTTGCCCACCGCCAGCGGCGACAGCATCAGCACGGGCCGGTTCGTGTGCTCCACCACGCGCCGGCCGTACTCCAGCTCCACAACCGTTTTGCCGAGTCCAGTGTCCAGGAATGCGGCGCCACGGCCAGCGCGCAGCAGGAATTCCACGGTATCGCGCTGGTGCGGGAAGAGGTGAGCGGGCAAGTCCGGCACGCGATCCATGCCGGCCAGCGGCGCGCGCACTTCCTTGCGGCGGATGAACTCGTCGTAGGAGATCATCACCGCACCTCGCTCGCGGTAGCGGGCTGGGCATCATCCGCCGGAGCATCGGCCAGTTCCGGCCAAATTTTTTGCCAGTCGTCCGGTCGCAGGTCGCGGCGGGTCACAGCGCCGCCGGTGGCGCGCTCGATAGCGACGGCGCGGACGGGCGGCACAGGCCGTACTCCACTCCACTGACTGATGAGCACCGGCGAAACGTTGATTTGTCGCGCCAGAGAAGCTGCCGTGCCGGGGCCGCTATTGATGCAGTAGGTCTTGAGGTCCATTAGCGTAGGGATGATTAATTTCCCCTACAGACTAGCGAAACGCGAACGTTAAAGCAATAGCGTTGCGCGCATTCCGTGCGTTTGCGTTTTGCTATTTAATGGGACGCATGAAAGACATCGATCAAATCCGCCGGGACAACATGACCGCAATCGAGCAAGAAGTTGGCGGCCCGACAGCCGCCGCCGCGCTCGTCAAGATGTCGCAAGCACAGTGGTCGAACCTGCGAGCTGGTGCTGCGGACAGCAAGACAGGAAAGCCACGCGGCATGCGGAAGGACACCGCCCGTAAAATAGAGGCCGGGGCCGGGAAACCGCCCGGCTGGCTGGACGAAGATCACGGTGAAGACGGCAACACATCGCCGGCCTTGGAGCGCACCGGCCGCGTGCCGCTGATCTCCTGGGTGCGTGCTGGCGAATTCGCCTCCGCGGCGGACTTACTTCAGCCGGGCGACGCCTATGAGTGGATCGACACCAGTACGCCGGTTCGCGCGCACACGTTCGCGCTACGTGTCGAAGGGGACTCGATGGAGCCGGAGTTCATGGCTGGCACCATCCTCGTGGTGGAACCAGATATCGCGGCCCAGCCCGGCGACTACGTGATCGCGAAGAATGGCGACCAGGAAGCTACATTCAAGCAACTCGTGCGCGATGGTGCAGACCTATACTTGAAGCCCCTCAACCCCCGCTATCCCATCAAGCCGCTGGGCGACTCGACCATCGTCGGCGTGGTGCGGGAATCTGTGAAGAGGTACAGATGAGCACGATATGGGTTATCTATTTCACAACCGGCATCCTCGCTGCCGTGATCGCACTTCCTTGGCGCAAGGTTGAGTCCCCGGCCTATGAGCACTGGGGAGCGTGGGTCGGCCTGTGGCCAGTATTGTTGTTGGTATCGGCATGGGCTGGAGTGCTCGCCTACCGCAATGCGTGGCGGCGATACCACGACCGCCGCGAGGCACATGCACAGCGCGAAGACGCCCGACTCGAAGAGCGGTCTGTTTTCGCGAACTATGGGGCGGGCAAGATCGTCCGCGAAACCTACTTCAAGCGAAAGGAGTAGCCGCGATGGCAAGAACCGCTGGACTGCTATCCGCCGCACTGCTCGCGGCACTGACATCCGCCTGCAGCACCACGGAGAAGATGCGCTGGGTTGCCGTTGGCGGCAGCAAGGCGGACGGCGCGGTGATCCTCGGCATCGACGTTCCCGCGAAGATGGGAGTTCGGGAAACGCTCGTCGAATGGGATGAGCACCAGGCAAATGCAGAGGCCGAACGGCGATGCAAGAATTGGGGATATACAGGAGCGGAAACGTTCCGCGACGATTTCCCGGTTCAAGTGGTCTGCCACGCCCAGGGTATCAGTCCGTGCTGGTCGAAGACCTATCGGATCGTGTATCAGTGCGTAGGAGAAGCAAAGAGCGCCCCGCGCCTGCCTCCCGTGCCGTCCAGCGGTAGCCCCAAGCCGGCACAGATCGACTATTTCTAGCAGCCTCTCGCCCCCCCTTCCATTGCCCGCCTTGAGCGGGCTTTTTTGCGCCCACATGTCGAACGCAGGAAACGCATTGCGCGAAATTTTCGCGTAACGCTATTGACTCGGATGTTCGCGTTGCGCTAAATTACACCCATCGCAGTACACCGCTGCGACCCGGCAGCCCGGCGCGAAGCAGCGCAAGTCCAAGCGGGCACAGTGAAGCGGCATATCTACGGAGAGACCGCACGGGGCTTGGCAGGCAGTACCTATCGAACGAGGAGAGTCGAACGTGGAAAAGCACACACCGGGACCTTGGTCCCTCGACGGCCGCAGCGTCGTCTCGGGATTGGAGTCCAATGGGAATTGGGAAGCCCTTGTTGCGGATATCCCGAGCTACTGGCAGGTGAGTCGGGAAGAACGCGACGCCAACGCCCGCCTGATCGCGGCCGCGCCGGATCTGCTGTCCGAACTCCGCAACGCGCTGTCCTTCATCGACGAGGCGGTGTCCGCCGGGGCTCTCGACGCTACCGAGGTCGCGCAGCAGTTCGAGCGTGCCCGCGCCGTCCTCGCCAAGGCGGAGGGCGTGTAATGAGCATCACGCCGCAACAACTGAGCCGCATTGTCATCGCGCACAACCTCACGGCCATCGACGCCCACCTGGCGCGCGATGACGAAACGGAGCGCCGCAACGAGGCCATCGAAGCCGCCGCAGATCTGATCTGGCGCAAGCGCATCGCCATGCCCGGCAAGCCGGAGTTCGTCCGGCCCGACCGGCTGCGCGAGGGAATCACCGAAGTGATGGGCACCGCGGACGACGACGAGATTGCCGAGCTGGCGCAACTGGCCGCCGGCAACGTCGAGCAGTTCGGCCGCGTGCTGGAAGAGCGGGTCCGGGATTACTGGCTCGCAGACTGCATGGAGCGCGCCCGGCAGCAGATCGACCGCATGGAGCGCGAGGACGCAGCGGAAGACTCGCGCTCGCAGACGGAGAGTTGATCATGCGAGCCATCCTCTACATCTACCGCGCGTGGCTCCGTCTGCGCCTGCGCATCGCCATGGCTGACCTCGACACGATCCTGACGCTCGACTGGCCGGCCGGCGAGGCCCGCAAACTCGCCGAGATCGCGGAAATCGAGCGGGAACTGGACCTCGTTGCGAATCGCGCCAAACGGTGTCGGCCGGTGTCGGCCGACCGGATCGTGATGGCCGTCATGGTGGCCGGCGCGCTGCCGGTGATCGCGCTGCGCCTGGCCGGGTACTGACCATGTACGACGATGACAACGACGGCGGCCTGCAGTGGTTCCAGCAGGCCGGACAGCAAGAAGAGGGAATCCATGAAGAACATCGCATCCGCGCTTGTGAAGGCGCAGAAGAACTTCGCCCCTGCGCTCAAGACCAGCTCGAACCCGCACTTCCGTTCTAAGTACGCCGATCTCGCGGCCTGCGTCGAGGCGGTAGTCGATGCGCTGAACGGTGCAGGCATCGCGCTGATGCAGCGCTGCCACGAATGCGATGACGGCGTGATCGTGGAGACCGTATTCGTGCATGAGTCCGGCGAGACCATGGATGCCGGCAAACTGCACGTGCCGGCATCCAAGGCGGACCCGCAGGGGTACGGCTCCGCGCTGACCTACGCCCGCCGCTACTCGTTGATGGCCGCATGCGGCATCGCGCCGGAAGACGACGACGGAAACGCCGCCTCGGGCAAGAACAAGTCGGCTGCGCCACCCGCGCCGCCGCAGGCTCAGAAGCCGTTCGACTTGGACGCCGCGCTGGCCTGGATCAGCAAAGGACAGACCATCGACGAGGTCAAGCAGCGCGCGCGAAGTGCATACCGGAAGGCATCAACAAACGAAGAGCATTCCCGCATCCAGATCCTTGTCCAGGAACTGGAAAAAGCCGCGCTCGCATCCGCATGAGGAGTCACCACATGATCATCACCCTGGACATCGAGACGATCCCCAGCAGGTCGCCTGCAGTACTGGACGCCCTGCTCGCCGAAGCCGCCGCCGAGAAAGCCGCGGTCACCGCGCCGGCCAACTACAAGGACTCGGCCAAGATCGCCGAGTACATCGCCGCCAAGCATGCCGAGATCAACGCTTCGGCCGACGAGCGCATGCGCAAGACCGCGCTCGACGGTGCGCGCGGGCAGATCGCGGTCGCTGCGGTCGCGATCAACGATGCCGAACCGGTCTCGTTCTGGCGCAAGGACTGGGATGACCCTGGCGCTGAGCCCTTCGTCCTGCGCAGCCTCTTCACCTACCTGAACACCGCCGTCGAGTCCAGCGGCACGCGCCCCGTGTTCGTCGGCCACAACATCGTCGGGTTCGACCTGCGCTTCATCTTCCAGCGCTGCGTCGTGCTCGGAGTCCGGCCGCCGATCTTCATCCCGTTTTCTGCCCGCCCCTGGGACGAGTCCGTGTTCGACACGATGACGTCGTGGGCCGGCGTCGGCAACCGCGTGAGCATGGACAAACTCTGCTCTGCGCTCGGACTCTCGGCCAAGGGTAGCGAGATCGAAGACGAGATCGACGGCAGCCGCGTGTGGGATTTCGTGCAAGCCGGCCGCATCGCCGACGTTGCAACTTACTGCGAGGGCGACGTCATTCGCGCCCGCAACATCTATCGCCGCATGACGTTCGCGGCTGCCGATTGAGGAGAACATCGACATGACCAATATCGTCCGCACGCCCAGAAAGGCCCTGGGTGGCATCACGGAAGCAGAGAAGGTTGTGCTGGACGCACACGCAGCGAAATGGACCACTAACGCGCTGCGCACCGATCCGGTTGATCCTGATCGACTGGTGCCTGCCATCAAGTCGCTGTACGCCGCTGCCGACATGAAGGCGCCGCGCGTCGTCATCGTGCCGAGTCCGGTGGTGATGGCGTTTGCCGGCGGTTTCGCGGCGGCGATTTTGTGGGCGCGCAAGAACAATGCGAAGGCGCTGCGCGATGGGCTGGCATTCGGCAGCGCCACCGGCGCCGCCACCTACGCCGCCACCTACGCCGCCACCGAAGCCGCCACCGGCGCCGCCACCTACGCCGCCACCGACGCCGCCACCTACGCCGCCACCGAAGCCGCCACCCGCGCCGCCACCCGCGCCGCCACCGACGCCGCCACCTACGCCGCCACCGAAGCCGCCACCGAAGCCGCCACCCGCGCCGCCACCTACGCCGCCACCTACGCCGCCACCGAAGCCGCCACCGGCGCCGCCACCTACGCCGCCACCGAAGCCGCCACCCGCGCCGCCACCTACGCCGCCACCGACGAGCGCTTCGCTTCGCTCGCGCTCGCAATCGGTGCTGAGTTCGGCGCCAATCCGGTATTCATGCTGCGCTGCGCGAGTAACTGGTCGCGCATGTATCAGGGCGGAAACATGTGGTCTGCGTGGGCCTGCTATCTGGCCGCATTCCGCGATGTGATCGGCCTCGTACTGCCCGAGCACGAGAAGTTCAGCGCATGGGAATCGTGCGCCATCGAGGGCGGATTCCGTGTCATGCACGAGGAGTTCTGCATCGTCAGTGACCGTCCAGAGATCATCAAGATCGACGCGGAAAACCGTCCGCACTGCGAGAACGGCCCGTCACATCGTTGGCGCGACGGCTGGGCGCTGTACCACTGGCATGGTGTGTCGATCCCCGGAGAGTGGGTGACCGGCAATCCTCCCTCGGCCAAGGACGCTCTGACGTGGCCCAACATCGAACAGCGCCGAGCAGCCTGCGAAATTGTCGGCTGGGCCAACATCCTGCGCGAACTGGACGCACGCGTTATTGATGAGGACGGCGACCCGGAAATCGGCACGCTTGTTGAAGCGCACATCCCCGACTCTGGGCCTGAGCGGTTTCTGGTTGTGCGTTGTGGTACGGGCCGGCAATTCGCGTTACCTGTACCCCGCGAGATGAAAACCGCAATCCAGTCGAACGCCTGGACATATGGCCTCAATCCGGCCGAATTCACCCCCGAAGTTCGTACCTGAAAAGGAGAAGCCCCCATGAAGACCTTCACCGACTGCGCCGCCCAAGGCGATCTGCTCATTCGTCGCATCAATGCCATCCCGGCCGGGGCCACGCCGATCCAGTCCGAGGACGGCAAGTTCGTCGTCGCCCACAGCGAAACCGGCCACAACCACATCATCGCCGAGCGGCCGAACGTCAAGCTCTACACGACCGGCGATCCGATGGTGAGCTACCTGGAAGTGGTCGAAGCGACGGACGCCGCCGAAACGCTGCTGGAGCACCTGCGCAGCTACGACACGCACGAGACCATTGCCATCCCTCCGGGCGTGTTCGAGGTACGTCGGCAGCGCGAATACACGCCCGAAGGCTGGCGTCAGATTCAAGATTGAACATGTGATTCAGAATTTTCCGCGGTCGAATCAACTCCGGAATGCCAGCCAGGGACCGCTGACGGCTGGACGCCACGCACGTATCAGGTCGAGAACGCCCGTTCGCCGGAAAGCCGCGTGGGGAAGCAGGCGTGACTTACGCCGGATGGAGAGAATCCGGCACCCATACCAAGGAATCCTAAACATGTGGTTCAAGAACCTGCAGATCTATCGCCTCCCCGCCCCGTGGAACATCACCGCGGACACCCTCGACGAACAGCTCGCCCGCCGGCGCTTCGCGCCTTGCGGCAGCCAGGACCCGGAGTCCCGCGGCTGGGTCTCGCCCACCGGTGACGACCGGCTGGTGCATGCCGTGGGCGGCCAGTGGCTCATCAGTCTGGGCGTGGAACAGCGCCTGCTGCCGCCCTCGGTGGTGCGCCAGGTGGCCGACGAGCGCGCCGAGGAAATCGCCGCCCAGCAGGGCTACAAGCCGGGCCGCAAGCAGATGAAGGAACTGCGCGAAGCGGTGCAACAGGAGCTGATGCCGCGCGCCTTCACGCGCCGCCGCAAGATGTACGCCTGGATTGATCCGGAGGGCGGCTGGCTGGGCATCGACGCTCCCAGCCAGACCCGCGCCGAGGACCTGCTGGAAGTGCTGCGCCAGACCCTGGACAGCCTGCCGCTGGCGCTCGTGCGCACCGAGCGCAACCCGGTGGCGGCCATGGCCGACTGGCTGGCCGGCGGCGAGGCGGCGGGCAACTTCACCATCGACCAGGATTGCGAACTGCGCTCCGTGGCCGACGAGAAGGCCGCCGTGCGCTACGTGCGCCACGCCCTGGACGGCGAGGATGTACGCGCCCACCTGGCGGCCGGCAAGCTGCCCACGCGCCTCGCGCTGACCTTCGACGACCGGGTGAGCTTCGTGCTGACCGAGAAGACCGAGATCAAGCGCCTGGACTTCCTGGACGTGGTCAAGGAGCAGCTCGATGACAAGGACACCGACGCCCAGGTGCTGTTCGATGCCGGCTTCGCACTGATGACCGGCGAACTGCGCCAGTTGCTGCCGGCGCTGGTGGAGGTGCTGGGCAGTGAGTTGAGGGTCGCATAAATGGCCGCATCGTTCGTGCGCGAGGAGCGCTATCTAGTCATCAAGATCAAGGACGCACGCGAATATCTCGATGCGCAAGATCAGCACCTTCTTGACGAGATCGCTCAGCGTGTCGAATTCGGCCGGATTGGCGCAGGAAAGTCGTGCCTGCAATGCGTAGTGGTCGAGCATGACTGGCCGGAGTACGAGCCGACATGGACAGCTATCGAAGCACGGATGACCGCGAACGAACACCCGCGCTGCGACGGCGCAGCCCCAGCCGAAGGCGGGCTCAACAACACCGGCAGCAGCGCATCGGACAATCTCCCCGACTCCATCGCCGAGGGCGCTGCCGTCCAACAACCCGCGCCTGTGGCCGCTGTTCCAGCAGAGGCCCCGGCTGCGGAGGACGTTACCCGGCGCGCAATGCGCGTGCTGGACGAGAATTGAGAGCGCCCGATGCACGGCCAGCAGCCCCTCTTCCTCACGCCAGATGAGTTGCGCGAACTCACCGGCCGCATCCGGCACGGCGCCCAGGCACGTGCGCTCCGAGGCATGGGCATCGAACACCGCGTGCGCCCGGACGGCACCGTGGCCGTGCTGCGCACGCACGTCGAGCAGCAATTCGCTGCGCCAACCGCCAGGCCGAAGCGCGAGCCGCAGCCGAACTGGAGTGCGATCTGATGCCGCGCAGGCGCAACCCGGAGAACGCCGGCCTACCCCGCCGCTGGCAGCACACGCACGGCGCCTACTACTACCAGGTGCCGCCGGGACTGGAGGCCCTGTGGGACGGCAAGCGCAAATTCCGCCTCGGTAAGAGCCTGCCAGAGGCATATAGAACGTGGGCCGACCGACTGGGCCAGCAGGACGCGGCCAGCACCGTGCGTGACCTGCTGGAGCGCTACGCGCTGGAGGTCGTCCCGACCAAAGCGCCGAAGAGCCGCACCGAGAACGCCCGCTACATCACGAAGCTGATTGCCGTGTTCGGCGCCCTGCCGCTTGCCGCGATCACCCCGCAGATGGTCTACCAGTACGTGGATCGGCGCAGCCGAAAGGACGACAAGGGCCACGGCGGCCGGATCGTCGCCCATCGAGAGACAGAAGTGCTCTCGCACGCCTACACCAAGGCGGTGGAGTGGGGCTACATCGCCCGCCATCCGTTCAAGGGCGAGGTGCGCCTGCAGGGCGAGAAGTCGCGGGACAGGTACGTGGAAGACTGGGAAGTGATCGAGGCCCTGGCGCTCGAATCGCGCCGCAAGAAGGGCAGCGTGCTGGCGATCCAGGCCTACATCCGCATCAAGCTGATGACCGGCCTATCACGCTCCGACCTGTTGCGACTCACGGCCGCCAACCTGCGCGACGACGGCATCCACATTCAGCGCCACAAGACCGCCCACAGCACGGGCAAGCGCACGATTTACGAATGGACACCGGAGCTGCGCACCGCGGTGGAGACGGCCAAATCCGTCCGTCCTGCCCTCTCACCGTTCCTGTTCTGTCGGCGCACTGGGGCCGGCTACTTCGACGAGGAGACCGGCGAGTGCCACGGCTGGGACAGTATGTGGCAGCGGTTCATGGCGCGCGTGCTGGACGAGACCGAGGTCAAGGAACGCTTCACCGAGCACGACCTGCGCGCCAAGTGCGCCAGCGACGCGGAGAGCCTGGAGCGTGCCCGCGCCCTGCTCTCGCACGCCGACAGCCGCACGACGAACCGCATCTATCGGCGCCGCGCCGAGGTAGTCAAGCCGGCAAAAGGCGTGGGCTGAATAGCACGTAGCGCTACGAATAGCACAAAAAGAAAGGGCCGCATCTCTGCGACCCTTGGTATTTGGCGCGCCCGGAAGGATTCGAACCTCCTACCCCCTGGTTCGTAGCCAGGTACTCTATCCAGATGAGCTACGGGCGCTTGCGAAAGAAGCGAGATTTTAGCAGCGGATTCTGCTTCGTCAAGCTCTTTTCAAAGCTTTTGTTGCTGGCGGAGAGGGGGGGATTCGAACCCCCGTGCCAGGTTTCCCTGACCATCCGATTTCGAGTCGGCGCCGTTATGACCGCTTCGGTACCTCTCCGCTTCCCGGCGCTACGGCGTTTCCGGGAGGGCGCATTATACGCACATGCGTGGCGGAATGCACCAGTCCGGCCATCTGCCAGGCGCTCAGGCGGCCACGGCCGGCTTGGCGGTGCGCACCAGCAGTTCGTCGTAGGCGCGCACTGCTTCCGCCGCATACATCAGCGTCGGCCCGCCCCCCATGTAGGCGCACACGGCCAGGGTTTCCATCAGTTGCTCGCGGGTCACGCCGAGGCGGATCAGCGCCTTCACGTGGAAGCCGATGCAGGCGTCGCAGCGCGAGGCCACGCCGATGGCGAGCGCGATCAGTTCCTTGTGCAGCGCCGACAGCGCCCCGTCCTTCAGCGCTCCCTTGGCCATGGCGCCGAAGCCCTGCATGGCTTCGGGCACCTCGCTGCGCAAGGCTTCGAGCCCCTTGGAAACGTCGTTGGTGATCTGGACGAAGGACTTGCCGGACATGGGGAGATCTCCACTACTTAAGAAAATGCTAATTTACCACTGGTCGCGAACGAGTGCCCGGTTCCGCGTTGCGGCGTGGCGTAAATTTGATTTTGGAGGTTGCCCGTAGCGCGCTGCTCGTGGACAATCGCGTCGCCTTTCATCCGGATGTGATATCTGTGCGACTGCCGATCCTGACCCTGTTCGCCGCCATCCTCGCCGGCTGTACGCCGGAGGAAACGCCGCGCATCGCCGACTACCGCACGCTCGGCGAACTGCGCGTGGCCACCCGGCAGGACGCGATCGCCTTCCGCCAGGGCGACGAGGGCAGCTCGGGCTTCGAACACGACCTGCTGCTGCAGCTCGGCGAACGGCTGGAAGTGCCGGTGAACTTCATCGTCTATCCCGACCTCCCCCAGATGCTGCGCGCGGTCATCGACGGCCGGGCGCATCTGGCCGCGGCCGGCCTGGCGCGCAACGAGCGCCTGCCGCTGAAATGGTCGGCCGCGCTGCGCGACGTGGACTACGTGCTGGTCGGACGCGGGGACCGCCCCGCGGTACACGATGAAGCCGGCCTTGCCGGGCGCATGGTGTCGGTGCGGCGCGGCTCGCTGCCGCAGGAGAAGATCGAGCGCCTGCGCAAGCGGGTACCCGCACTGAGCCTGCACGTGCCGCTGGCCGACAGCGACCAGACCCTGCTCGAACAGGCCGCGAACGGCAAGCTCGACCTGGTCGCCACCGACCGCCTGCACTACGCCTTCGCCAAGCGCCTGTACCCGCAACTGGCGGTGGCCTGGGATCTGCCGCTCAAGTCGCAGATCGCCTGGGCCCTGCCGCTGGACGAACACGATCCGCTCGACGAAGCGGTGGACGCCTTCCTCGCCGAAGCCATCGACAGCGGCCACCTCGCCCGCGTCGCCGACCGCTACTTCGGCCACGTGCGCCGCCTGCGCACTTCCGACATCAACGGTTTCCTGGCCCGCGCGCGGGAGCGCCTGCCCGACTATCGCCCCCACTTCCAGGAGGCGCAGGCGCGCACCGGCATCGACTGGCGCATGCTCGCCGCCCTGTCCTACCAGGAATCCCAGTGGAACCCGCTCGCCACTTCGCGCACCGGCGTGCGCGGCATGATGATGCTGACCGTGGAGACCGCCGACCGGCTGGGCGTCAAGGACCGGCTCGATGCACGCGACAGCATCCTCGGCGGCGCCCGTTACCTCGCCATGCTGCGCGACGAACTGCCCGACGAGATCGCCGAGCCGGACCGCACCTGGATGGCCATCGCCGCCTACAATCTGGGCATGGGCCATCTGCGCGGCGCGCGCGCGATCGCACGCACGATGGAGCGCGACAACACCTCCTGGTGGGCGATGAAGGCGGTGCTGCCGCTGCTCTCCCGCCCCGAGTACGCGGCGCGCCTCAAGGCGGGCGCTGCCCGCGGCGGCGAGGCGGTGATCATGACCGAGAACATCCGCAACTACTACGACATCCTCACCCGCATCGAACCACCCCACGTGCCGCCGCTGCAGCCGCGCGGCATCAGGCTGACCCGCAGCGACTGAAACCCCATGCGCCAGCGCCTTGCTCGCCCCATGCCCGCACCTGATTGCGCCCGGCCCCCTTGGCCGCGTACAGGGCTTCGTCGGCGCGCATCATCACGTCCTTGACCGGCATGCCGCCGAGCGGGCACAGCCCGATGCTGACGCTGACCGCCAGCTCGCCCGCGTCGGCCTGGGCCGGCGTACCGGCAATGGCGGCGCGCAGGCGCTCGGCGAGCAGCATGCCGTCCTCAGCCGTGGTGCCGGGCAGCAGTACTGCGAATTCCTCGCCGCCAAGGCGGCCGGCGACATCGCTGGCGCGCAACTCGTGGCGAACGATCTCGGCCACGTGCTGCAGCATGCGATCGCCCACCAAGTGGCCGTAATTGTCATTGACCCGCTTGAAGTGGTCGATGTCCAGCATCAACAGCACGCCGCCGCGCGCAGGGTCCAACACCGCCAGCTCCAGGCTGGACATGAAGGCGCGGCGGTTGGGCAGGCCGGTCAGGGTATCGGTGGCGGCAAGTGTGGCAAGCCGATCTTCGCGGCGTTTGCGCTCAGTGATGTCGCGCACCAGCCAGACGTGGCCAAGGTCATCGCGCCCGCGCACGATGGGCACCCAATCCACTTCGAGTTCGCGCCCGCCGGCGCCGGCCACCTCGATGGTACGGCGCTGCTCACCCTTCGACCCGCTGCCGGGGCCGTCCAGCCAGCCGAGACCGGCGTCGCCACCCAGGCGGCGCAGATCGTCCCGGCCCAGGCAGGTCAGGTCGGCGGGCTTGCAGCGCAGCCCGAACAACTGGCAAAAGCCGTCGTTCGCCATCACGATGTGGCCGTCCGCATCCTCCACCAGCACGCCGCCGGGGAAGCGTTCGAGCAGGGTGGTCAGCCGCAGGCGCTCGGTCGCCAGCGCCGCCTCGGCTTGGTGGCGCTCGGTGACGTCTACCAGCATCCAGATCACTGCACCGTTGGGCTGCTCCGGGTCGAGCAGGGTGCCGCTGACGTCGAACCAGCGCCTGCGGCCATGTGCATCGAGCAAGGGCCACTCGCAGCGTATCTCGCCGTCGCGCACCAGCGTGTCGTAGTGCTCGCCGAGATGGTCGAAGGACGTCTGGTCCGTGTGCAGGCGGCGGAAATCGAAGCCGGTCATGTCCTCGCCGGGCTCGCCGAACAGTTCGCGCGCGCGGGCATTGGCGTAGAGCGCACGGCGCGCACGCGAGGCGACGAAGATGGCGGCGGCACTGCGGTCGAGCAGGGCACGCCGCAGATTCGCATCGGCAACGCGCTGGCCGATGTCGGAGTAGGTGCCGATCATGCGCAGCGGTTCGTCGCCGTCCCAGTCCACCACCCGGCCCCGGCCTTCCACCCACAGCCATTCGCCGCTCGCCGTGCGCGTGCGGAAGTCCGCCGCGCCGACGTAATCCTTCACCGTGCGCTGCCGGTCGATCGCAGCCTGCAGCACGGCTAGAACGCGGGCGTGATCGGCCGGGTGCAGCCGTTCGACCCAGGCGTCGAAACGGCCGCAGAAGGTACCGGGAGCCATGCCCAGCATCTCATGGCTGCGCGCATCCCAATGGAGAGCGCCGCTGCGCATGTCCCATTCCCACTGGCCGTCGCGCACCGCATCCAGGGTCAGGCGCAGGCGCTCCTCGCTGCGTTGCAGCGCCTCGGCGGCGGCGTGGGCGGCGGTCGCGTCGTGGATGTAGCCGTGCCACAGGGTGCCGCCGTCCTCCGTGCGCTCGGGATTGGCCTGGCCGTGCAGCCAGCGTTCGGTACCGTCGGGGAAACACACGCGGTATTCGCACTGCCAAGTGGTCAACCGTTCGGCCGACTCCCGGATCGATTCGGAGACGCGCCCGAGATCGTCCGGGTGCAGGATGGCGAAGACCCTGTCGGCCGACTCGGCGGCCTCCTCCGGCGTCAGCAGATAGACCTCGGAAATGGCCGGGCTGGCATAGGGAAAGCAACTCGTGCCGTCCGGGCGCAGCAGGTACTGGTAGAAAAAGCCCGGCACCTGCGTGACCAGCTTGGTGAGCCGTCTGCGCAGTTCAGCCCGCTCCGCTTCCACCAGTTTGCGCGCGGTGATGTCGAAATAGGTGCCGGTGGCGCGCAGCGGCGCACCGTCGTCGCCACGCTCCATCACCCGCCCGCGGCCCTGGATCCAGATCCAGTGGCCGTCGCGGTGGCGCACGCGGTATTCGGCGTCGTACTGCTGCGTTTCGCCGCGCAGCATGGCGTTGAGCATGTCCAGCGTTGCCTGCCTGTCGTCCGGGTGCAGGCGTGCCGCCCAATCGGAGAAATCGATCGCGCACTCGAATTCGTCCGCGCGATAGCCGAGCGTACGTGCCCAGCGCGTGTCGAACAGGACAGCGCCGGTTGCCACGTTCCAATCCCAGGCGCCGAGTCCGCCGCCGCTCAGTACCAGTTCGAGCCGCCCGTGGCTTTCGGCCAGCCGCCTGGCCATGCGCAATTGCCGCAGGATCAGGGCGCTGACCAGTACCGCCCCCAGCACCAGCAGCACCGAGCCGACAAGGTTGCGCCTCAGGCTGTCGGCGATCAGCGCCTCCACCGGTGCGAGCGCAAGCACCTTGTCCAGCCCCAGGCTGACGAGCAGCGGATAGTCACTGGTGCGGTGCCAGGCGTAGCCGCGCTCGATGCCGTCGATGGGCGACACGATGTCGTAGCTGCCGCTGGCCTGCGCCCGGTTCGTCAGGAAGGCCCGCCCGGGCGGCACCGCACGCCCGAGCACGGCGTCCAGGTCGTGGGAGCGCGCCAGATAGCTGCCGTCCTCGCGCAGCAGCAGCGCCACGTCGTGCTTGTCGGGGAAGATGTCGCGCAGGGATTGCGACAGATAGGCGGGCGAGATCGACACGACCACCACGCCCAGGAAGCGGCCATTCACAGCGATGGGCCGGGAAAACTGCACCGACCAGATCTGCGACACGCGGCCCCGTACCGGCGAACTGATGAACAGCGCGGGCGGCCTGTGGCCGGCATGCACCCGGAAATGTTCGCGATCGGCGATGGACACCCGCATGGCCGGCGTGCCGCTGGCGTCGTCGAGATTGGAATACACCACCAGGCCGTCACGGTCGGCCACGGCCACCTGCACCAGCGCGCCGTCCGGCAGAGCGGCGGCGGCCGTCTCGACCGCCTCGCGGAAATGTTTCGGCTCGGCCAAGGTCCAGGCCGTGACGAGGTTGCGCGCGATGTAGTCGACGCCACCAACCAGCGCGTCGACCTGCAAGGCGAGCGCCTGGGCGGTTTGCGCGGCGCGCAGGCGGGTCTGCTCGAGGGCGTCTCCCCGCTGCCGCGCATGGCTGTCGAACAGGGACCACCAGTAGACCGCCAGCACGGCTACGCCGAGCACCCAGACAGCGACCATGCGCGACGAGGTGCGGGTGTTCGGACGACAGAAGAAGCAGGGAGAGCGCCCGCCGGGATTCGCCATGGGATCGGAGACCAGGGAAGTGCATCGGGCACTGGACAAGTGCCGCGATGATACCGGGTGCGGCTCCCTGCGCCCGTGACCTATGGCGCAAGTAATATTTCACGGGCATCCGCCGGGCACACTCCCTGCACCGCCCGGCAAGCGCCATGGGCGAGTCAGCCGTGCCACGGCCCGTGCATCCCCGCCGTCCGGCCTGGCACGGTACGGCAGCCCCGACATCGGGAGCGCAGCGGAGCCTTGCCCCGGACCGGGCTGCACGCCCGGTCCACGAGCCTCAGCGCGCCGGACGCAGCACTTCCACGCCGCCCAGGTAGGGCACCAGCGCCGGCGGCACGCGCACGGAACCGTCGGCCTGCTGGCAGTTCTCCAGCACCGCCACCAGCGTGCGCCCTACCGCCAGGCCCGAACCGTTGAGCGTGTGCACGAACTCGTTCCTGCCCTGGGCGTTCTTGAAGCGCGCCTGCATGCGGCGCGCCTGGAAGTCCTCGCAGTTGGAGCAACTGGATATCTCGCGGTAGGTGTCCTGGGCCGGCAGCCACACTTCCAGGTCGTAGGTCTTGGCGGCCGAGAAGCCCATGTCCCCGGTGCACAGCGTGATCACCCGGTAGGGCAGACCGAGCTTCTGCAGGATGGCCTCGGCATGGACGACCATCTGCTCCAGCGCTTCGTAGCTCTGCTCCGGATGCACCACCTGCACCATCTCCACCTTGTCGAACTGGTGCTGGCGGATCATGCCGCGGGTGTCGCGCCCGGCGCTGCCCGCTTCCGAACGGAAGCACGGGCTATGGGCGGTGAAGCGCAGCGGCAGCGCGTCGGCGGGCAGCACCTGCTCGCGCACACTGTTGGTGAGCGGAATCTCGGAGGTGGAGATCAGGTACTGCTCGGTGCCCTCCTCGTCGCCGCCGCGCAGCACCCAGAACATGTCCTCCTTGAACTTGGGCAACTGGCCGGTACCGAACAGCACCTCGCGGTTGACGATGTAGGGCGTGTAGCACTCGGTGTAGCCGTGCTCGGTGGTGTGCACGTCGAGCATGAACTGGGCGAGCGCGCGATGCAGGCGGGCGATCTGCCCCCGCATGAAGGTGAAGCGCGCCCCGGAGAGCTTCGCCCCGGTCTCGAAATCCAGCCCCAGCGGCGCACCCAGGTCCACGTGGTCGCGCGGGGTGAAATCGAAGCTGCGCGGCGTGCCCCAGCGCCGCACCTCCACGTTGCCGCTCTCGTCGCTACCCTGCGGCACGCTCTCGTGGGGCAGGTTGGGCAGGCCGGCGGCAAAGTCGCCGATGCGTTCCAGCAGGCCGGGCAACGCCTGCTCGCAGGCCTTCAACTCGTCGCCCAGTTGGCCCACCTCGGCCATCACCGCGGAGGCGTCCTCGCCGCGGGACTTGAGCTTGCCGATCTCCTTGGACAGGGTGTTGCGCCGGGCCTGCAGTTCCTGGGTACGGGTCTGCAGGCGCTTGCGCTCGTCTTCCATGGCCTGGAAGCCGGCGGCATCCAAAGTGAGGCCGCGGGTGGCGAGACGGGCGGCGACCTGGTCGAACTGGGAGCGAAGGAGCTGGATATCGAGCATGGGAGGTTTCCGGATTGGCTTTCGATTCATCGACATGGGGCCGAAAGCTGATATGACCCCTGAGCTGGAGGCGTCATCCCCATGCTTTCAAAGCGCTTTGCCGACCGGGTGAAAAATGACGCACAGCACAAATTAAATTAAGAAAAACAATCGCTTGCGGTTCATTGCGCGAATAAACTTTTCTTGCAAACGATCCCCTGTCACCTAGGCTTGTAATGTTGAGTAAGCCGCGCAGACGGCATGCCGACAAGGAGGAGTGACAGTATGCTTTCCATTCGAGACTGCCTCGATTACTGCGATCTTACCGAAGACGAGGTCGCGCTCATCGCCGAACACGAGAACATCCCGGACGCGGCCGCCGCGCAGATGGCCTGCGGACTGGTCCAGACCCCGGAAGGGGTATTGCTGCTGACCCACTACATGCTCGACCTGATCGAACGCGCGGACGAGCGCGGCGACCTGGAAAAGGCCGAGCAGGCACGCCACCTCTGCGCACGCTTCATGGCCGACCACCCCCTGCCCCACTGAAATCCACCTGACCGGCCGCGGCGTTCAACGCTCGTCCGCGGCGGCGTCCGGCGGCTGTCCGCCCGCCTCCGCGTCGAGCGCGCGCAGGTGGGCGAGCTTTTCGGCGATGCGCGCCTCCAGCCCGCGGGTTGTGGGCTGGTACCAACCCGGTTCGGCCATGCCGTCCGGCAGGTAGCTTTCGCCCGCGGCGTAGGCTTCGGGTTCGTCGTGGGCGTAGCGGTAGGCCTTGCCGTAGCCCAGTTCCTTCATCAGCCGCGTGGGCGCGTTGCGCAGGTGCAGCGGTACCGGCCGCGAACCGTCGGCGCTGACGAAAGCGCGGGCCGCATTATAGGCCTTGTACACCGCGTTGGACTTGGCTGCGCAGGCAAGGAACACCACGGCTTCGGCGAGCGCCAGTTCGCCTTCCGGCGAGCCCAGGCGTTCGTAGGTGGCGCAGGCGTTCAGGGTGATCTCCAGCGCACGCGGGTCCGCCAGGCCGATGTCCTCCGTCGCCATGCGCACCAGGCGGCGGCCCAGGTAGTGCGGATCGGCGCCGCCGTCCAGCATGCGCACCAGCCAGTACAGGGCGGCGTCCGGGTGGGAGCCGCGCACCGACTTGTGCAGGGCGGAAATCTGGTCGTAGAAGGCCTCGCCGCCCTTGTCGAAGCGGCGCAGGTTGCGCGACAGGGCCTGGTCGACGAAGTCCGCGCTCACGGTGCCGACACCGGCGGTTTCGGCCGCGACCTGGAGCTGCTCGACCAGGTTGATCAGCCGGCGCGCGTCGCCGTCGGCAAAGCCGATCAGGCGGTCGCGCGCATCCTCGTCGAAGGCGAGATCCGGGCAGGCGGCCTGGCGGGCGCGCTCGAACAGTTCGCCCAACGCCCCGGCGTCCAGCGATTCCAGCACGTACACCGCGGCGCGGGACAGCAGCGCGGAATTGACCTCGAAGGACGGGTTCTCGGTGGTCGCGCCGATGAAGGTCACCAGGCCCTGCTCCACGTAGGGCAGGAAGGCGTCCTGCTGGGCCTTGTTGAAGCGGTGCACCTCGTCCACGAAGAGGATGGTGTGGCGCCCGCGGGCCTTGGCGGCCTGGGCCTGGGCGATGGCCTCGCGGATTTCCTTGACGCCGGAGAACACGGCGGAGAGCGCGACGAACTCGGCATTGAAGCCCTTGGCCATCAGCCGCGCCAGCGTGGTCTTGCCCACGCCGGGCGGACCCCACAGGATCATGGAGTGGGGCTTGCCGGACTCGAAGGCCAGGCGCAACGGCTTGCCCGGCCCGAGCAGATGCTTCTGCCCGGCCACCTCGTCCAGGCTCTGGGGACGCAGGCGCTCGGCCAGCGGCACGCGCGGCGGCTCGACTGCTTCGAAGAGATCGCTCACCGCACCCTCCCCCGCCGCTGCCCCGCGCTCACTGGCCGATCACGTCGGCGCCGGGTGGCGGCGTGAAGCGGAACAGTTGCGGGTCCGGCGCGGCCACCGCCGCCAGGCGAGTGAACACGATCACCGTGTTCTGCCCGAAGCTGTCGCGCAGTTCCATGCGGTGCAGCCGGCCATCGGCCAGGCCCAGACGCATGGATTCGAAACCGCTGTCGGCCTGGCGCGGACGGGCCACGACCCAGGCCAGGCCGTCGGAGGCGCCGCCGTCGGCCAGTTCGAAGGCGGCCTCGAAATCGCTGCTGCCCACCAGCACCGCGGCCGGCGTGCTGCCCAGCGCGTCGCCCAGCGGACGCACGGTGACCTGAGCGAGGTCGGGGTCCCAGGACCACAGGCGTTCGCCGTCGCCCACCAGCAGTTGCCGGTAGGGGGTCTCGTAGCTCCAGCGGAAGCGCCCCGGGCGCGAGAAGGCGAACTGGCCGGCGGCCTGCTGGGGCTTGCGGCCGGAGGCGGAATGCACGGTCTGCTCGAACTCGCCTTCCGCATGGCGGATGTCGGCGACGAAGCGGCGCAACTGGGCGATGCCGTCCGCCGCCAGCGCGCCGCTGCTCACCAGCGCCGTCACGGCCAGGACGGCCAGGCTCTTCAGTGCCGCGCGTCTGGCGGGATGCATTTCAGTCGCCCTCCTTGGGCGGGACGATCACTTCCCGGTTGCCGTTCGCACCCATGGCACTGACCAGCCCGGAACGTTCCATCTGCTCGATCAGGCGCGCGGCGCGGTTGTAGCCGATGCGCAGGTGGCGCTGCACCAGAGAAATGGACGGCCGGCGGGTCTTGACGACCACTTCCACCGCCTGGTCGTAGAGGGGATCGGCCTCGCCGCCTTCGCCGCCTTCGCCGCCGCCGAGGGCCGCATCCATGTCGTCCTCGGGCGCGGACAGGATGCCGTCCACGTAGTCCGGCGGCCCCATCCGCTTGAGGTGCTCGACCACCTTGTGCACCTCGTCGTCGGCCACGAAGGCGCCGTGCACCCGCACCGGCAGGCCGGTGCCCGGCGGCAGGTAGAGCATGTCGCCCATGCCCAGCAGGGCCTCGGCACCCATCTGGTCGAGGATGGTGCGCGAATCGATCTTGCTGGACACCTGGAAGGCGATGCGGGTGGGCACGTTGGCCTTGATCAGGCCGGTGATCACGTCCACCGACGGGCGCTGGGTGGCGAGGATCAGGTGGATGCCGGCCGCGCGCGCCTTCTGCGCCAGGCGGGCGATGAGTTCCTCCACCTTCTTGCCCACCACCATCATCATGTCGGCGAGCTCGTCCACCACCACCACGATGTGGGGCAGCGCCTGCAGCGGCTCGGGGCTTTCCGGCGTGATGGAGAACGGGTTGGTGAGCGGCGCCCCGGCCTTGGCGGCCTCATGGACCGCCTTGTTGAAGCCGGCCAGGTTGCGCACGCCCACTGCGGCCATCAGCTTGTAGCGCTTGTCCATCTCGACCACGCACCAGTTGAGCGCGTTGGCCGCGTGCTTCATGTCGGTGACCACGGGCGCGAGCAGGTGGGGGATGCCCTCGTAGATGGACAGCTCCAGCATCTTCGGGTCCACCATGATCAGCCGCACCTTGTCCGGCTCGCTCTTGTAGAGCAGCGACAGGATCATGGCGTTGATGCCCACCGACTTGCCCGAGCCGGTGGTGCCGGCCACCAGCAGGTGCGGCATCTTGGCCAGGTCCGCCACCACCGGCTGGCCGCCGATGTCCTTGCCCAGCACCACGGTGAGCGGCGAATGCATGTCGTGGAAGACCTTGGAGCCGACGATCTCCGACAGGCGCACGGTCTGGCGCTTGGGGTTGGGCAGTTCGAGGGCCATGCAGGACTTGCCCGGCACGGTCTCCACCACGCGGATGGAAATCAGCGACAGGGCGCGGGCCAGGTCCTTGGCGAGATTCACCACCTGACTGCCCTTCACGCCGACGGCCGGCTCGATCTCGTAGCGCGTGATCACCGGCCCGGGATAGGCCGCCAGCACCTTGACCTCGACGCCGAACTCGGCGAGCTTGGATTCGATCAGGCGCGAGGTGAATTCCAGCGCCTCGGCGGACGGCGGTTCGCCGTCGCCGCGGGGTTCGTCCAGCAGCGCCAGCGGCGGCAAGCCGCCCGCGGCGAGATCGGCGAACAGGGTCTGCTGGCGTTCCTTCTGCACGCGCTCGGACTTGGGCACCTCGGCCACCGCGGGCTCGATGCGCAGTTGCGGCGGCGGGGCCTCGACGGTCTTGCGGCGCTTGGTCTCGACCACGGCCTCGCGCTTCTGCGCCAATTCACGCCCGGCGCGGCGGTCCTGCCAGATATGGAAAGCCCGCTGCAGGGCGAAGAAGGCCTGCTCCAGCCCTTGCCCGACGCGCTCGATCACGGCGAACCAGGAAATGCCGGAGAACAGCGACAGGCCGGAGGCCAGCAGGGCCAGCAGCAGCAGCGTGCCGCCGGTGAAACCCAGGTTGCGCTGCACCGCGACGCCCAGTTCCACGCCCACCAGTCCGCCCGGGGCCAGCGGCAGGGTGGCGCCGTGGGAATGGAAGCGCAGGGATTCCAGGGCGCTGCTGGTCAGCAGCACGACGAGGAAACCCGCCAGCACGATGAAGAAGGAGCGCCGGTCCACCTGGTAGGCGTGGCGCAGGCGGCGGAAACCCCAGGCCAGGCCGTAGCCGAGGAAGACCACCCACCACCATGCGGAAATGCCGAACAGATACAGCAGCAGGTCGGCCAGCCAGGCGCCGAAGCGCCCGCCGGGATTGGCCACGCGGGTGACCTCGGCGGCGTGCGACCAGCCCGGATCGGCCTTGCTGTAGCCGAGCAGGATCAGGCCGATGTAGAGCGACAGCACGCCGAGGGCGAGCCACTTCGCCTCCTGCAGCAGGAGGGAGATCTTTTCCGGCAGCGGCTGGGAACGGGTCGAGGAACGGGACAGCATCGATAGGAACGCCGGATCGCTCCGGCCGGCATCGTCAGAGGCGGATTATATGCGAAGGCCTGCCGGCCCCGCCCCGGGCGTTGCCGGCAGTAACAATGACCGAAGACCGCGCAGCGGTTCAGACGTCGTTCAGGCGCTCGCGCAGCACGATGCCGCGCTCGCTCTCCTCGATCAGGCCCTGCACGCTGAGGTCCTTCATGACGCGGCTGACCATCTCGCGCGAAGCGCCGATCATCTTGGCGATGTCCTGCTTGGAAATCTTGCGCACCACCACCATGCGGCCGTCGTGCTCCTCGGCCATCTCCAGCAGCAGGCGCGCCACCCGGCCGTAGACGTCCATCAGCGCCAGGCTTTCGATCTTGCGGTCGGCATTGCGCAGGCGCTCGGCCAGGTTGCACATGATGCGCCAGGCCACGTCGAAGTTGTCCTTCATGATCTGGCGGAAGTCCTGCTTGGGGATCATCACCAGGTCGGACGGGGTCACCGCCACCACCGAGGCCGAGCGCGGCTGCTCGCCGAAGATCGCCATCTCGCCGAACAGTTCGCCCTGGCCGAGGATGGACAGGATGACCTCGCGGCCGTCCTCGTCGCTGACCACCACCTTGAGGCTGCCGGTGAGGACGAAATAGACGAAATCGCTGCGATCACCCGCCAGCACCACCGCCTGGCCGCGCGGGAAGCGCCGCATCATGGAACAGTGGGCGACCGCGGCGAGGACCTCCTCGGACAGGCCCTGGAACAGCGGGAAGGTCTTCAGGGCGATGGTGGAAACGGCGGTCGGCTGGCTCATGGGGTCTCCGGCGGCAACGCTTTGGAACGACGGCAGGATGCGGGTTCGGGAGCGGCGTGATCAATGTCACGGAGTATAGACGAACATCCATGACGAACGGCAAATCCCCATCCGATGCGCCATCCCCGGCCGCCATCGCCATTGCGGCGCCCTATCGGCACGATTGGCCGGCGCGCCGCGGGGCTCGGCTATAATCCCGCGATCCCCAAACCGACCGAAGACAAAGCCCACCATGACCACCAAGCACGCCCGACTGCTCATCCTCGGTTCCGGCCCGGCCGGCTTCACCGCCGCGGTCTATGCCGCGCGCGCCAATCTCCAGCCGGTGCTGATCACCGGCCTCGCGCAGGGCGGCCAGTTGATGACCACCACCGAGGTGGACAACTGGCCGGCGGACGTGGACGGCGTCATGGGCCCGGACCTGATGGCGCGCTTCCAGCAGCATGCGGAGCGCTTCAACACCGAGATCGTCTTCGACCACATCCACACCGCACAACTGCAGCAGCGCCCCTTCCGCCTGATCGGCGACGCCGGCGAATACACCTGCGACGCGCTCATCATCGCCACCGGCGCCACCGCCAAGTACCTGGGCCTGCCCTCGGAGGAGAAGTTCTCCGGCCGCGGCGTGTCCGCCTGCGCCACCTGCGACGGCTTCTTCTACAAGAACCAGGACGTGGCGGTCATCGGCGGCGGCAACACGGCGGTGGAGGAAGCCCTGTACCTGGCCAACATCGCGAAGAAGGTCACCCTGGTCCATCGCCGCGACAAGTTCCGCGCCGAGAAGATCATGATCGACAAGCTGATGGAGAAGGTCGCCGCCGGCACCATCGAGTTGGCGGTGAACACCACGCTGGACGAGGTACTGGGCGACAACACCGGCGTCACCGGCATGCGCATCCGCGACGTGAACAGCGGCGAGACCCGCGACGTCGCCCTGCAGGGCGTGTTCGTCGCCATCGGCCACAAGCCCAACACCGACATCTTCGAAGGCCAGTTGGAGATGGAGAACGGCTACCTGGTCACCCAGGGCGGACGCGAGGGCAATGCCACCCAGACCAGCATCCCCGGCGTGTTCGCCGCCGGCGACGTGCAGGACCACATCTACCGCCAGGCGGTCACCTCGGCCGGCACGGGCTGCATGGCCGCGCTGGATGCCGAACGCTACCTGGATGCCCTCGGCAACGTGAGCTGAGGCCCATGCCGCGCCGCCGCCGCGACCGTTCGCCGACTGAGCCGCGCGGCGCGGATGAGCGCCGCGCGCCACACCTCGGAGCGGACGGCGCCGGCACCTTGCCCTTCGGCGCGCTCGCGGAACTCACGCGCACCCGCCGGCCGCCGGCGCAGAACCCCATCATGCGCGCCTGGGAAGAGGCGCACGCACCCCGGCGCCGGCCGTCCCCGGTACAGCAGCCGGCCCCCGTCCAGGACCCCGCCATCGCGCCAGCCGATCTCGCCTTGCTGCAGGCGGCGATGGCCGACGTGCAGCCACTGGCCGCACGCCACGAACGGGTCGAAGCGCCCCGATCCCGCCCCGCGCCGGTCCCCCTCAAGCGGCACGCGGATGAGCACGCCACCCTGCACGATTCGCTGCATGCCCCGCTGAGCTTCGAGGACCGCCTCGACATGGGCGACGAGGCGGCCTTCCTGCGCCCCGGCCTGCCGCGCCGCGTGCTGGCCGATCTGCGCCGCGGGCGCTGGGTGCTGCAGGGCGAGGTGGATCTGCACGGATTGAACCGGGAAGAGGCGCGCGCGGCCCTTGCCCGCTTCCTGCAATCCAGCCTGCAGCAGGGGCGGCGCTGCGTGCGGGTCATCCACGGCAAGGGGCTGGGTTCCCCCGGCGGGGTGTCGATACTCAAGCAGCTCTCGCGCGGCTGGCTGGCGCAGCGCGAGGAAATCCTCGCCTTCTGCCAGGCCGGCCCCCACGCGGGGGGCGGCGGTGCGCTGCTGGTGCTGCTGCGGGCGCCGGGCGGCGCCCGCGAAGGAAAGTGAGCGCGGCTCAGATCGCCGCTTCGTTGATCTCGCCGGTGCGGATGCGCACCACCTGCTCCACCGGCGAGATGAATATCTTGCCGTCGCCGATCTTGCCGGTGTGCGCCGCCTTGATGATGGCCTCGGTGGCCTGCTCCACCAGGTCATCGCCGATGACGATCTCGACCTTGATCTTGGGCAGGAAGTCCACCACGTACTCGGCGCCGCGGTAGAGCTCGGTATGGCCCTTCTGGCGGCCGAAGCCCTTCACCTCGGTCACGGTCAGGCCGGTGATGCCCACGTCCGAGAGCGCCTCGCGCACCTCGTCGAGCTTGAAGGGCTTGATGACGGCTTCGATCTTCTTCATGGCTATGTCCTCGTCGGTCGGGTTGCAGGCCGGCCGGACCCCGCGGCCGGCGCTCGGCGGACGTCGTTCAGAATTCGTCCTGGTAACGCGATGTTATCGGATAACGCCAGTCCCTGCCGAAGCCGCGCCGCGTGACGCGGATGCCCACCGGCGCCTGGCGGCGCTTGTACTCGTTGCGCTTGAGCATGGCCACGGTGCGCCGCACCTCGGCTTCCGGGTAGCCCGCGGCGATGATCTCCCGCGGCGACTCGTCGCGCTCCATGTAGGCCTGGATGATGGCGTCGAGCACGTCGTAGGGCGGCAGGCTGTCCTGGTCCTTCTGGTCGGGCTTCAGTTCCGCGGACGGCGGGCGCGCGATGATGTTGGGCGGAATCACCTCGCCCTGGGCGTTGCGCCAGCGCGCGAGACGGAACACGAAGGTCTTGTAGAGATCCTTCAGCACCGCGAAGCCGCCGGCCATGTCGCCGTACAGGGTGGCGTAGCCGGTGGCCATCTCGCTCTTGTTGCCGGTGGTCAGCACGATGGCGCCGGTCTTGTTGGAGAGCGCCATCAGGATCATGCCGCGGATGCGGCTCTGCAGGTTCTCTTCGGTGGTGTCGGCGGGCAGCCCGGCGAACTGGCCGGCGAGAAGATCGGCGAAGACATCCATCGCCGGCGCGATGGGAATCTCGTCGTAGCGCACGCCCAGCCGGCGCACCATCTCGCGGGAATCGTCCAGGCTCATCTGCGCGGTGTAGGGCGAGGGCATCATCACCGCGCGCACCCGGTCCGCGCCCAGCGCATCCACCGCCACCGCCAGCGTCAGCGCGGAGTCGATGCCGCCGGACAGGCCGATGATGGCGCCGGGGAAACGGTTCTTGCCCAGGTAGTCGCGCACGCCGACCTTCAGCGCCTCGTAGACCTCGGCCTCGATGGCGCGCGGCGCTTCCCTGTCCGCCGATTGCCAGCGTCCGCCTTCGAAGCGGATCACATCCACGCGCTCCTCGAAGGAACTCGCCTGGTAGGCCAGCGCGCCGTCGCCGTCGAGGGCGAAGGAGGCGCCGTCGAACACCAGTTCGTCCTGCCCGCCCACCATGTTGCAGTAGAGCACCGGCATCGCCGTGCTGGCCCCCCGGGCGCGCAGCACCTCGTAGCGGCTGGCCTGCTTGTTCATGTGATACGGCGAAGCGTTGAGCGCCAGCAGGATTTCGGCCCCCGCCTCATGGGCCTGCTCGGCCGGGCCGGGCTCCCACACGTCGGCACAGATGTTCACGCCCAGCTTCGCGCCCTTGACGTCGAACACGCAGGGCACGCTGCCCGCTTCGAAGTAGCGCTCCTCGTCGAACACCTCGTAGTTGGGCAGCAGATGCTTGAAGTACACCGCCTCCACCCGGCCCCCGCGGATCACCGAGGCGGCGTTGTAGCGCTCCTCGCCGTACAGCGCAGGGTGGCCCAGCACCAGCACGATGCCTTCCGTGTGGGGCAGGATGCGCTCGATCTCGCGCTCGCAGGCGCGGTAAAAGTCCGGGCGCAGCAGCAGGTCTTCCGGCGGATAGCCGGACAGGGCCAGCTCCGGCGTCAGCAGCACGTCAGCACCAGCCGCGCGCGCGCGCGCCAGCGCGGCGATGATGCGCTCCGCGTTGCCGGCGAGATCGCCGACGGTGAAATTGAGTTGCGCGACGGCAATCGAAAGCGTGGTATTCATGGGACGCAACTATACCGTGGGATTCCGGCGCCCGGCGCTGCACCGCGGTATTTCACAGCCACCGTGGGCAAGCCTGTGGATAAACGCTGGATAGCGTATCGAACACTATGACCGGTAAAGCTTTTGCGCAGTTGCACAAGAAATGAGCGATCTCCCTCCGGCCCCTCACGCCCTGGACGGCTTCCACCTGCTGGACGGCCTCGCCGGCGTGCCTGCGGCAGCCTGGGACGCCCTCGCCGGCGGCCAGCCCTGCCTCGCCCACGCCTATCTCCATGCGCTGGAGGCGACCGGCTGCGTAGGCGGACAGACCGGCTGGCTGCCCCGCCATGCCACCCTGTGGCGCGCCGGCGAACTGGTGGCGGCCATGCCCCTGTACGAAAAGCACCACTCCTGGGGCGAATACGTGTTCGACTGGGCCTGGGCCGAGGCCTACGCCCGCCATGGCCTGGCCTACTATCCGAAGTGGCTCGCCGCCCTGCCCTTCACCCCCATTCCCGGCCCGCGCCTGCTGGGCCGCAGCCCGGCCGACCGCCGGGCGCTGCTGGCCGCCGTGCTGGCCATGGCGGCGGACAGCGGCCATTCCTCCTTCCACCTGCTCTTTCCCGAACCGGACGAGGCGCCCTGGCTGGAAGAGGCCGGCCTGCTGCTGCGCCGCGGCGTGCAGTTCCACTGGCGCAACGCCGGCTACCGCGACTTCGACGACTTCCTCGCCCGCCTCAACCACGACAAGCGCAAAAAGATCCGCCAGGAACGCCGCCGCGCCGCCGCCCACGGCCTCACCCTGCGCTGGCTGGACGGCCGCAGCGCGCAGGCGGCGGACTGGGCCTTCTTTCACCACTGCTACGCGCTCACCTACGCCCTGCACCGCTCCACGCCCTATCTGAACGAGGACTTCTTCACCACGCTGGCGCGCACGCTGCCGGACGGCGTACGTCTGCTGCTGGCCGAGCGTGACGGCGATCCGGTCGCAGCCGCCTTCTTCCTGTGCGACCACGATGCCCTCTACGGGCGCTACTGGGGCGCCACCGAGGCCCTGCCCTTCCTGCATTTCGAACTGTGCTACTACCAGGCCATCGAGTACTGCATCGCCCACGGCCTCGCCCGCTTCGAAGGCGGCGCCCAGGGCGAACACAAGCTCGCGCGCGGCCTGGAGCCGGTCGTCACGGTGTCGGCGCACTGGCTGCGCGATGCCCGCTTCGCCGACGCCGTCGCGCGCTTCCTCGCCCGCGAGCGCGGCGGCATCGACGCCTATCTGGACGAACTCGAAGAGCGTCTGCCGTTCCGCGCCGGCTGAACGGACCGCCGCAGCCGCTCGCCCGGCGCGATCCGGGGATGCCCGCGTCGTCGAACAGTGGTAATCTCGCCGCGGTAGCAACCCAACGAGATATCGATCAGCCCGCCGGGGCCAGCAGAGCAGGGAAGGCCGCTCGGACAAGAAGCGGAACGCTTTCGGCAGACTGCCCATTGGTCATTTTCGAGGAGGTTGAGCATGCCCGTAGCACTTTGGTTCGCCCTGCTATGCGCAGTCATAGCGATCTTGTATGGCGCGTTCTTCAGCAAATGGATCCTGTCGCTACCGGCAGGCAACGACCGGATGCAGGAGATCGCCCGGGCAGTCCAGGCAGGAGCGACCGCCTATCTGAACCGCCAGTACGGCACCATCGGCATCGTTGGTGCCGTTCTTTTCATCGTGATCGGTTTCGCGCTCGGCTGGACGACCGCGATCGGCTTCCTCATCGGCGCCGTGCTTTCCGGGCTGGCCGGCTACATCGGCATGAACGTCTCGGTGCGTGCCAACGTGCGCACCGCCGAAGCCGCACGCAAGGGCCTCAACGACGCGCTTACCGTCGCCTTCCGCGGCGGCGCGATCACCGGCATGCTGGTCGCCGGGCTCGGCCTGCTCGGCGTCGCCGGCTACTACGCCATCCTCAAGAGCGGCGCCGCGCCGGACGCCAAGCTCTCCGACGTGATCCACCCGCTCGTCGGCCTGGCCTTCGGCTCGTCGCTGATCTCCATCTTCGCCCGGCTCGGCGGCGGCATCTTCACCAAGGGCGCGGACGTGGGCGCCGACCTGGTCGGCAAGGTCGAGGCCGGCATTCCCGAGGACGACCCGCGCAACCCGGCGGTGATCGCGGACAACGTCGGCGACAACGTCGGCGACTGCGCCGGCATGGCCGCCGACCTGTTCGAGACCTATGCGGTCACGCTGATCGCGACGATGATCCTCGGCACGCTGGTGATCACCTCGGCGCCCGAAGTCGGCGTGCTCTACCCGCTCGCGCTGGGCGGCGTCGCCATCGTCGCGTCCATCATCGGCTGCGCCTTCGTCAAGGCCACGCCGGGCAAGAAGATCATGAACGCGCTCTACCGCGGCCTGATCGTCGCCGGCGTGATCGCGCTGGTGGCGTTCTTCTTCGTCACCCAGTGGATCGTGCCCGACGATGCGCTCGGCGCGCCCGGCTCGCAGTTCAAGGTGTTCCTGTCCGCGGTGGTCGGGCTGGCGCTGACCGCGGCGATGGTCTGGATCACCGAGTACTACACCGGCACCGAGTTCAAGCCGGTGCGGCACGTGGCCTCGGCGTCCGAGACCGGCCATGCGACCAACATCATCGCCGGCATCGGCGTGTCGATGAAGGCGACCGCGTGGCCGGTGATCGCGGTCTGCCTGTCGATCCTCCTCGCCTACCAGTTCGCCGGCCTCTACGGCATCGCGATCGCGGCGACGTCCATGCTGTCGATGACCGGCATCATCGTCGCGCTCGACGCCTACGGCCCGATCACCGACAACGCCGGCGGCATCGCCGAGATGGCCGAACTGCCCGACTCGGTGCGCGCGATCACCGATCCGCTCGACGCCGTCGGCAACACCACCAAGGCCGTCACCAAGGGCTACGCGATCGGTTCGGCCGGCCTGGCCGCGCTGGTGCTGTTCGCCGACTACACGCACGCGCTCACGGGCTCCGGCCTCGACCTGACCTTCGACCTGTCGAACCACCTGGTGATCATCGGCCTGTTCATCGGCGGCCTGATCCCCTACCTGTTCGGCGCGATGGCGATGGAAGCGGTCGGGCGCGCCGCGGGATCGGTCGTGGTCGAGGTGCGCCGCCAGTTCCGCGAGATCGCCGGGATCATGGAAGGCACGGCCAAGCCGGACTACTCGCGCGCCGTGGACATGCTGACCAAGTCGGCGATCAAGGAGATGATGATCCCGTCGCTGCTGCCGGTCGGCGTACCGATCGCGGTCGGCCTCGTGCTCGGCCCGCAGGCGCTGGGCGGCGTGCTGATGGGCACCATCGTCACCGGCCTGTTCGTCGCCATCTCGATGACCACCGGCGGCGGCGCGTGGGACAACGCGAAGAAATACATCGAGGACGGCCACCACGGCGGCAAGGGCTCGGACGCCCACAAGGCCGCGGTGACCGGCGACACGGTCGGCGACCCCTACAAGGACACCGCCGGTCCGGCGGTCAACCCGCTGATCAAGATCATCAACCTGGTCGCGCTGCTGATCGTACCGCTGATCGCCTGACACGCCTGCCCTGAAAAGCACAAAGCCCCGCGTTCGCGGGGCTTTGTTTTTTCGCCGCGGGCGGGCCGGCTCAGAAATGCGGCTTCTTCTTCGCCCCCTGGAAGGCGTCGATGCCGGCGCGGATCTCGGCCTTGGCCTCATCCTTGTCGCTCCAGCCGACGACCTTGACCCACTTGCCCTGTTCGAGATCCTTGTAGTGCTCGAAGAAGTGCACGATCTGGCGCAGCAGCAGGTCGTCCAGGTCGCGGAACGAATCGATGCGGTCGTACAGCGTGGTCAGCTTGGACACCGGCACCGCGAGCACCTTGGCATCCTGGCCGCCCTCGTCCTCCATCTTCAGGAGGCCGACCGGACGGCAGCGGATCACCACGCCCGGGATCAGCGGGAAGGGCGTGACGACCAGCACGTCCACCGGGTCGCCGTCGCCGGCGATCGTATGCGGCACGTAACCGTAGTTGCACGGATAGCACATGGAGGTGCCCATGAAGCGGTCGACGAAGACCGCGCCGCTGTCCTTGTCCACCTCGAACTTGATCGGATCCGCATGCGCCGGGATCTCGATGATGACGTTGATGTCGTTCGGCACGTCCTTGCCGGCCGGGACCTGTTCGAAGCCCATTTCGCTACCCTCCGATGGAAAAAAGTGGGCGGAATTATACGGGAAAGCCCGGCACGCCTATAATTCGGCGTTGATTCGAAGGTGCTGCCGCCCATTCCATGCGCGGCGGAGAATCGGGAAACAGGTGCGAGACCTGTGCTGCCCCCGCAACGGTGTGGCGTCGGAGCGATGCTCCGCGCCGAGCCCGGAGACCGGCCTTCGAAGCGCGCGGACCGTGCCCACGCCGATCCGCGAGTGAAGCGCTGCGGGTCGGCTGCGCGTCGCGAGCCTCGCGCCCGTGTCCGCCCCGCGTCCTGTGACGTTGCGGGTTGCGATGGATTCTTCGGGCTCTCCCTCCCTGCTGTCTTCCGGCACTGCCGAAGCGGGTGCCGTGCTGCCGCCGCTGCAGTGGGGCTGGCTCGCGCTGGTGGTCGGCGTGCATGCCGCCGGCCTCGCCTGGCTGGGGCTGGGCGGCGAACCGGCTTTGCCCGCCCGCCCGCCGCAGGCTGCGGTCAGCGTGCGTCTGCTGGCACCATCGGCTCCTTCTGCCGCATCCGTGCCGCAGGCCGGGGCCACGCCGCCGGCAGCGCCTGCCCCTCCTCCTGCGCAGCCCACCGCCGCGCACCCCCGCCACCCGGCGAAGCCGGCCCCCCGTCCCGCAGCGCGGCCACACACAACGTCCGCCCCCACGGCGATGACCGCAGCTCAACGGCCCGAACATCCACCGGCACCGGCGCCCGCCGAACAAAATGAAAATGCCGCGGAGCGGCTACCCACCCAGGTGCCGCCGGTGGCCGGGCCCCCCGCGACGGAAACGCCGACCACCCTGTCGGGCGCGACACCGGGGGCATCCCACGGCACGGCGTCGGCATTCAGCGCCGCGCGTTTCGATGCCGCCTATCTGCACAACCCGGAGCCTGCCTATCCGCAGGCCTCCCGCCGCCGCGGCGAGGAAGGGCAGGTCGTCCTGCGCGTGCGGGTGCTGGCCTCCGGCCGTGCGGGCGAGGTCGAAATCGCCGAAAGCAGCAGATACCCGCGGCTGGACCACGCCGCCCGGCAAGCCGTGGCCGAATGGCGCTTCGAGCCGGCCCACCGCGGCGATGTGCCGGTGGATAGCTGGCTGCGGGTGCCGGCGGTGTTCCGCCTGGAAGAGGGGTGAAGCCTTCAGACAGGGGAATCGAAACCGGCCGCTTCCACCGCGGTGCGCAACTGCTCCGGCGTGACCTGGGCCGGATCGTAATTCACCCGCGCGCTGGCGCCCTCCAGCGACACTTCCGCTTCGCTCACGCCCGGCAGAGCCTTCAACACGCCGGTCACGTTGCGCACGCAGCCGCCGCAGCTCATGCCTTCCACCTTGATCGTCACTTCACTCATCGTTCTGATCCTCTTCAGAAAAAACTAGCGCCCTGCGCGCCAGCGGCGCAGCAGCAACGAATTGCTCACCACCGAAACCGAACTCATGGCCATCGCCGCCCCGGCCACCACCGGGTTCAGGAAACCCAGCGCGGCGAGCGGGATGCCCAGCACGTTGTAGATGAAGGCGAAGAACAGATTCTGGCGGATCTTCGCCAGCGTGGCGCGGGACAGGTCGATGGCGTCGGCCACGCCGTCCAGGCTGTTGCGCACCAGCGTGATGTCCGCCGCCTCCACCGCCACGTCGGCACCGACGCCGATGGCGAAGGACACGTCCGCAGCCGCGAGCGCCGGCGCGTCGTTGATGCCGTCGCCGGCCATGCCCACGCGCACGCCCTCCGCGCCCAGCGCCTTGACCGCCGCGGCCTTGTCCCCCGGCAGCACGCCGGCACGGTAGTCGGTGATGCCCACCTGGGCGGCGATGGCCGCGGCGGTGGCCTCGTGGTCGCCGGTCAGCATGACTACGCGGATGCCCCGCGCCTGCAGGCGGGCCACCGCGCGGGCGGAATCCTCCCGCACCTGGTCGGCCACCCCGAGCACACCGGCGAAGCCTTGGTCCACGGCCACCGCCACCAGCGTGCGCCCGGCTGCCGCCAACTCGTCGCAGAAGCCCGGCGGCAGCACCACGCCGCGCTCGAGCAGGAAGGCCGGCGTGCCGGCCAGCACCGTGCGCCCGCCGACCTGCCCTGCCAACCCCTTGCCGCCGAAGTTCTGCACCGCCTCCACCGGCTGCAGGGCCAAGCCTTCGGTACGGGCGCGCGCCACCACGGCCTGCGCGATCGGGTGCGCGCTGCCCTGCTCCAGTGCGGCCGCCGCCTCCAGTAGCGCGGCCGGCGTCCATCCGGTCGCGGGCAGCAGGTCGCTCACCGCGGGTTCCCCGCGCGTCAGCGTGCCGGTCTTGTCCACCGCCAGCACCTTCACCTTCTCCGCCAGCTCCAGCGCCTCGGCATTCTTCACCAGCATGCCGGCGCGCGCGCCCTGGCCCGTGCCCACCATGATCGCGGTCGGCGTGGCGAGGCCCAGCGCGCACGGGCAGGCGATCACCAGCACCGCCACGGCGTTGATCAGCGCCTGGGCGAAGTCGCCCGACCACAGCCACCAGCCGGCCAGCGTGAAGAGCGCGACCGCCACCACCACCGGCACGAACACCGCCGCAATGCGGTCGGCAAGGCGCTGCACCGGCGCCTTGGATCCCTGCGCCTGCGCCACCATGCGGATGATGCCGGCGAGCAGCGTGGACGCCCCCACGCCGGTCGCCCGGCAGCGAAGCAGGCCCTCGCCGTTCAGCGTGGCGGCGAACACCTTGTCGCCCGCCGCCTTGTCCACCGGCAGGCTCTCGCCGGTCAGCATGGCTTCGTTGAGGGCCGAACGGCCGGACTCCACCACACCGTCCACCGGCACCGCATCCCCCGGACGGACGATGACGAGGTCGCCCGGCCGCACCGTAGCCACCGGCACTTCCACCACTTCGCCGTCCCGCTCGATGCGCGCCATCTTCGGCTGCAGGCGCATCAGTGCGTCGAGCGCCGCGCCGGTACGCGCCTTGGCCCGTGCCTCCATCAGCTTGCCGAGCAGCACCAGGGTGATGATCACCGCCGAGGCTTCGAAATACACGTGTTGTTCGTGCATGCCCAGCAAGGTCACCAGCGTGCTGAACAGCCAGGCCATGGAGGTGCCCAGCGCCACCAGCACGTCCATGTTGGCGCCGCCGCCGCGCAGCGCCGACCAGGCGCCGCGGTAGAAGCGCGCGCCGATCCAGAACTGCACCGGGGTGGCCAGCAGCAACTGCAGCCAGCGTGGGATCAGGTCGTGGTGAGCGTCGCCCGTCCAGCCGCCGAGCATGGCCGGCATCTGCGCCGCCAGCGGCAGGGTCAGCAGCGCGGCGATCCAGAACTGGCGCAGGTCACGCCGCCAGGCCTCGGCGTGGCGGGCACGCTCCTGTTCGCGGATGTCCAGCCCCGCTTCGATCGCGCCGAAACCGGCCTTCTCCACCGCCGCGATGGCGGCCTGCGGTGACAGCAGGCCGGGCTGGTAATGCAGCACGGCGCGCTCGTTGGCGAAGTTCACCGCGGCCTCGACGCCGGGCAGGCGGTTCAGCACCTTTTCCAGCCGGGCGGCGCAGGCCGCGCAGGTCATGCCGGAGATGGACAGTTCCAGATCGGCCCGGGGCACGTCGAAGCCGGCCTTGCGGATCGCCTCCACCACCGCCTCGGGCGCGGTTTCGCCCGACAGCGTCACCTGCGCGCGCTCGGCGGCGAGGTTCACGCCGGCCTGGACGCCGGGCAGGCGGTTGAGCACCTTCTCGATGCGGGTCGCGCAGGCGGCGCAGGTCATGCCGGCGACCGGCAGTTCCAGCACGATGGGCGGAATTGGGGTGATGCGCTCGTTCATGGTGATGCCCCGCTTGCATGGGGTGTTTCGATGGTGGCAGTCTAGACCCTGTACCAAGGTACGGAGTCAACCCCCATGGGCAATTCATCTTCCCCCTCCGCCGCACTGACCATCGGCCGCCTGGCTTCTGCCGCCGGGGTGGGCGTGGAGACGGTGCGCTACTACCAGCGCCGCGGCCTGATCGGCGCACCGGCCGCTCGGCGCGGGGCCTTCCGTGTCTACGACGCGGACGCGCTGTCGCGCCTGCACTTCATCCGCCGCGCCCAGACGCTGGGCTTCAGCCTGGACGAGATCGCCGAACTGCTGGCCCTCGACGAGGAGCGCGACCGGGACAAGGCGCGCGCCTTCGCGCAGGCGAAGATCGCCGACATCGAGTCCCGCATCCACCGCCTGGAAGAAGTCCGTGCCGCGCTGCAGGGGCTGGTGCACTGCTGCGAGCACACCGCGGCGCCCGCACCCTGCCCCATCCTGCAGGCCTTCGGCAGCGACACCTGAAGATTCAGCAGACCACGCCGTTCCACAGGATGCCGCCCAGGGACGGCGCGTGGAACAAGCCGAACACACCGAAGCCCAGCACCACCAGGCCGGCGGCGAAGCGCACCTTGCCGTTGCGGGTGATGTCGCGGAAACGCTTGAATACCAGCCCGGCGAGCAGCAGGTTGGGCAGCGTGCCCAGGCCGAAGGCCAGCATCAGCCCGGCGCCGCGGGCGGCCGAGCCGGTGACCAGGGCGGTGGCCAGCACGCTGTAGACCAGGCCACAGGGCAGAAAACCCCACAGCAGGCCGAGGGGATAGCCCTGCGCCACGGAGCGCGCCGGCAGGAAACGCCGCGTGAGCGGCTGGATACGCCGCCACAGGTGCTGCCCCGCCCGTTCCACCGGTGCCAGCAGCCGGGTGAAGCCGGTGAGGTAGAGGCCCAGTGCCACCAGCATCAGGTTGGCGAGCACGTACAGGGCGAGTTGGACCGGCATCACGTCGTTGTACAGCATGCCCACCGTGCCGAGCGCGCCGAGCAGGCCGCCGATCACGGTATAAGTGGTGATGCGCCCGAGGTTGTAGGCGAGGTGAATGGGCCACTGGCGGCGGGTCTGGCCCGGCACCTGCACCGTCAGCGCGCCGACGATGCCGCCGCACATGCCGACGCAGTGCGTGCCGCCGAGCAGGCCGATGAGGAAGACGGCGAGGTAGCCGGTTTCAGGCATTCGAGGGGACCGGTGAGCGGGAAGCCGTGCGGGGGACGGTACGCATTCTACGCCCCGCCCCGCAGGCTCAGATCACCTTCGAGTAGCGTGCGCGCTCGCGGTCGGCACGCAGATAGCGGTCGAACACCATGGCGATGCCGCGCACCAGCAGGCGCCCCGGCGGCAGCACGGTGATCCAGTCGTCCTCGACCTTCAGCAGGCCGGCCTTCTCCATCTCGCGCAGGTCGGCGAGTTCCTCGGCGAAGTATTCCTTGAAGTCGATCAGATGGGCGATCTGGATGGATTCGATGGACAGCTCGAAGTGGCACATCAGCGCCTGAATGATGGCCCGGCGCAGCAGGTCGTCGGCGGTCAGCTCGATGCCGCGCAGCACCGGCAGTTCGTCCTGGTCGAGGATGTCGTAGTACTCGTCCAGGGTCTTGACGTTCTGGGCGTAGGTCGGCCCCACCTTGCTGATCGCCGACACGCCGAAGGCGAGCAGGTCGCACTCGGCGTGGGTGGAATAGCCCTGGAAGTTGCGGTGCAGCCGCCCCTGGCGCTGGGCGATGGTGAGTTCGTCGTCCGGCTTGGCGAAGTGGTCCATGCCGATATAGACGTAGCCCGCCTCGGTGAGCCGGCGGATGGCCAGTTGCAGGATCTGCAGCTTGGTGTCCGCGGTGGGCATGTCCACCGAGTTGATGCGCCGCTGCGGCTTGAAGAGCTGCGGCAGGTGGGCGTAGCTGTACAGCGAGATGCGGTCCGGCGATATCTCCAGCACCTGCTCCAGAGTGCGGTTGAAGCTGATGATGTTCTGCTTGGGCAGGCCGTAGATGAGGTCCATGGACACCGACTTGAAGCCGGTGGCACGCGCCGCATCCACGACCAGCTTGGTCTCGTCGAAGCTCTGCACGCGGTTGACCGCCACCTGCACGTCGTGGGCGAAGTCCTGCACGCCCACGCTCATGCGGTTGAAGCCCAGGTTGGAAAGCAGTTCGACCGTGTCGAAATCGACCTTGCGCGGGTCGACTTCGATGGAATACTCGCCATTGGGCACCAGGGTGAAGTGCTCGCGCACCGAATCCATCAACTGGTGCATTTCGTCGTGGGAGAGGAAGGTGGGCGTGCCGCCGCCCAGGTGCAGTTGGGTAACTTGGCGGCTGCCGCCCAGACAGGCGGCCTGCATCTCGATTTCCTTGGCCAGGTACTTCAGGTACTTGGCCGAGCGCCCGTGGTCCTTGGTGATGATCTTGTTGCAGGCGCAGTAGTAACAGATCGTGTTACAGAATGGGATGTGGAAGTATAATGACAGCGGTCGGCCCAGCCCGCCCACCGCCCGCTTGGCGAGCCAGTCGCGCAAGGCCTTGGCGTCGAAGGCCTCGACGAAGCGGTCCGCCGTCGGATAGGACGTGTAGCGCGGCCCGTTGATGTCGAAGCGGCGGATCAGTTGGGTGTCGAAGACGAGTTCTTTCTGGTTGCTCATGGTCGTACGGCGGCAGTCTGTTCCGTAAGATCGCAGAAAGCCGGAGTTTTGTGGTTGACGTGGATCAACGAGGCCCCGCGGATCCCGTGTCGGGACGGAGCTGTGTTTATCGTGCAAATAAAGGCGACAGTGCCGATCTCTATAGCAAGCCTGAAGGCTGCCTGTTCCCAGTGTAACCTGCAAGAGCTGTGCCTGCCGTTCGGGATGACGGAAAACGAGATCGACCGCCTCGACGAACTGGTCGGCACCCGTCGCAAGATCAAGCGCCAGCAACACCTCTACCGCGCGGGCGACCTGTTCGAGGCGATCTACGCCATCCGTGCAGGCTCCTTCAAGACCGACGTGCTGCTCGAAGACGGGCGCGAACAGGTCACCGGTTTCCAGATGACCGGCGAAATCCTCGGCCTGGACGGCATCAGCACCGAATTCCACACCTGTAACGCGATCGCGCTGGAAGACAGCGAGGTGTGTGTGATTCCCTACGGCAAGCTCGAAGAGTTGTCGCGCCAGGTGGAAGGGCTACAGCACCAGTTCCACAAGGTCATGAGCCGCGAGATCGTGCGCGACCACGGCGTGATGATGCTGCTCGGCTCCATGCGCGCCGAAGAACGCCTCGCGGCCTTCCTGCTCAACATGTCCCAGCGCTTCACCGCGCGCGGCTTCTCCGCGGCCGAGTTCCACCTGCGCATGACGCGGGAGGAAATCGGCTCCTACCTCGGCCTCAAGCTTGAAACCGTGTCGCGCGCCTTCTCCCGCTTCCAGGAAGACGGCCTGGTCGCGGTGCAGCAGAAGCACATCCGCATCCTCGACATCGCCGGCCTCAGGAAGCTGCTGCAGCATCAGCCCAGCGGCGGCTGACGCCGGCGCGCGGTCATCGTCTCCCCCAGTGCGGCCACGTCCGCCTCGTTCAGCAGTTCGCGCGCCCAGGGCAGCAGTTCGCCTTCCTCGCGCGCGATGTGCTGGCGGTAGCGCGTAGCGAATTCCTCCACCTGCGCCGCGGAGAGTTCCTCGCCCTCCCCTTGCGCGATCGCTGCCAGCCGCTCGTGCATCTGCGCCCATGCGGCGAACATGCGCTGATGGTCGGCAAGAATCCAGTCCACCAGCGCCTGCAGTTGCGGACGCCGCTCGGCGTCGACGCGGGCGAGCAGCACGGGGAAGAGATCGTCCTCCTCGTCCATGTGGTGATTGACCGCGGCCAGGTCGAAGTAGCGCATCACCGCGCTCGCGGCCTGCCGCGCCTGAGCGTCTGCCCCGTGCTCGGGCAGCCAGGCGGCGAGACGCGCGAGCGTGTCGAGCTGGCCCTGTAGGCGGCCGTGACAGGCTTCCAGCATCTCCAGCGGGGTTTCGAAACTCGGGGCGACGGAAATCAGAGATTCGGCCATCAGGAGACTCCAACGAAAGACAGGAAGCCGGCGGGGTTCCTGGACAGAGCCACGGACACGACCCACCCATAGACCGCCAGCGCTCCGACGAAGGCGGCCGCCCGCACCGTCCGCGTGCGGCCCCGCCGCAGCGCCACGGCACCGAGGACGATGTAGGCCAGCAGCCCCGCCACCTTGGCCGTGACCCAGCCGGCCACGAAGGGATACTGGCCGCTCATCGCCGCCAGGGCGACCGCAGACAACAGCAGCACGCTGTCGACGATGTGCGGCAGCACCCGGGTCAGGCGGTGCCCGAGCAGTCGGCTGCCGGCCAGCATCCACAGGCCGCGCAGCGTGAAGCCGGCGATACTGAGCACGACGCAGCTCACGTGCAGATGTTTGAGGGCGAGATACATGGATCTATCCCGCGCGCCCGTCCACGCGCGGACGCAGGTAGATGGGCAGATAACGTGCCGCCCAGGCGATGAAGATGCCCAGCCAGCCGGCCACCGCGGCCAGCATCAGCCACGGCGAGAGCAGCGCCGGGGCGAGATCGGCCAGCATGCGCAGCGCGACGACCCCCTGCAGCGCGAGGAACAGGGACCAGGTCAGGGTGTCCGCCGCCAGCGGGCGGCCGGAATGGCCGAGGGTGACGCGCGATACCATGCCGAGCAGGATGGAACCGAAGAAGCCGAGCGCGAGCGCATGCAGCGGCGCGAGGCCGAGCCCGTACCAGCCCAGTTGCGCCCCCGCCGCCTGCAGTGCCAGGAGCAGCAGGGCCACGCCCAACCAGGCGAAGCCGATGTGCAGCATGCCCAGCAGGCGCACGCGCTGGGCGGCGATCGGCCGCCAGCGCACGCACAGCCACAGCGCCACAGCGCCGGCCGGCACATCCACGGCCCAGGTCCAGCCGTTCAGTCCGGCCATGGCAAGCGCGCCATGCACGGCGCTGGCCGCCAGCACCAGCAGCAGGGCCCAGCGCGGACGCACGATCACGTAGTCCGGCACGATGTTGCTGGAGAAGAACGGCACCATGCGGTGGCACACAGAGAAGAACACCGGCAGCAGGAACCACCACACGCCGGCCTCGATGCCTGCCCGCGCCCAGAATGCGCCGCCGCCGAGCGCGAAAATCAGCCAAGCCAGCAGGCTCGCACCGCCGCCGGCCAGCCCCAGCCAGGTGGCGCGCGCGTGCAGCGGATCGGGCTGCGAGCGGAAAGCCACGCGCCACAGCACGGCGGCCAGGCGCACCCAGCCGAGGAGGACTGCGACCAGGCCGATGGGCAGCACCAGCGGCACCCAAAGGCCGACGAGCACGGCCGCCCACCCGCCGGCCAGTATCCGCCACGAACCCAGCCAGCGCTCCTGGGCGATGTCGCCCAGGCCCTGCCAGCGCGGCATGGCGGTGAACAGGAAGCCGAAGATGAAGAAGGGAAAGATGCCGCCCACGGTCATCAGCGCATGCGCCCATCCCGGCGGCAGGCTCCAGCCTGGTGACGGCGCCAGCCCCGCACGGGCGGCGAGTTCCGCCGCCCACAGCAGAAAGACCAGCAGCAGCATGACGCCGCCGGAGAGGAACATCGCGCGGTGGGGCGCGAGGAACAGCGGCGCGCCCGCTGCGGAAGGTGACAAGGACGCCATGCCGGCCATCGCTCCACAAGGCCTGCCCCACGATGGGGCAGGCTAGAATGCTCAATAAACAGGAGACCCCCATGCCCATCCAGCCCATGGACATCCCCAACCTGCTGCGCCGGGTGCCGCTGTTCGGCGAACTGTCCGGCGAAGACATCGAACGCGTCGCGCGCTTCACCCGCGAAAGGCACCTGCAGAAGGGCGAGGTGCTGTTCCAGCGCGGCGACCCGGCGCACGGCTTCTATTTCGTCGCCGCCGGCCAGGTGAAGCTCGCGTTCTCCTCGGCCCAGGGCAACGAGAAGGTGGTCGAGATCATCGGCCCGCTGCAGAGCTTCGGCGAAGCGGTGATGCTGCTGAACCGCCCCTACCCGGTGTTCGCCGAGGCGCTGGTGGACACCCAGTTGCTGCACATCGGCCAGAACGTGGTGTCCGAACTCGTCGACCAGGACTCGTCCTTCGCCCGCAAGCTGCTCGCCGGCATGGCGATCCGCCTGCACAGCATGGTGCGCGACGTGGAGACCTATTCCCTGCGCTCCAGCACCCAGCGGGTCATCGGCTACCTGCTGCAGCAGTCCGACGAATCGGACGGCAGCGGACGCGAATTCGACCTCACAGTGAGCAAGCAGGTGATCGCCTCGCGCCTGAACCTCACTCCCGAGACGCTCTCGCGCATCTTCCACGACCTGTCTGAAGCCGGGCTGATCAGCGTGCGCGGCAAGCACATCACGCTGCACGACCCGGCCCGCCTGGCACGCCACCAGAGCTAGGCCGCAAGACACCGACGCCCCGTTGCCGGCATTGTCCGCAGCAACGGGGCGTCGGCCTTGACTCGCGTCAAGCGGCCTCCGGCGGCGAACGCGCCGTCAGCGTTCGAGCACGTAGGTCCCCGGTGCGTCGGCCAGCTTCGGGAAGGCCTTGCTCGCGGCCGGACGGGCGTCCACCAGCGCGCCACAGCGCGGCTTGAGCCAGGCCATCCAGTCCTCCCACCAACTGCCGGCATGCTGCTCGGCACGCGCCTGCCAGGCTTCCGCTGCTTCGGTGCGGTGGGCGTCGGCGACCCAGTACTTGCGCTTGGGCGGGGTCACCGGTGGGTTGACGATGCCGAGGATGTGGCCCGAACTCGACAGCACGTAGCGCTTGGGGCCGCTGGTGTAGCTGTTGATCCTGTAGGTCTGCAGCCAGGGGGCGATGTGGTCGTCCTCGGCCGCGACCGCGTACAGCGGCTGCACGATGCGGCCGAGATCGAGCGGCTCGCCCGCCACGGCGAGGGCATCCTTCTGGATCAGGCGGTTGTGCAGATAGAGTTCGCGCAGATACCAGGCGTGCATGCGGTAGGGCATGCGTGTGTAGTCCATGTTCCAGTACAGCACGTCGAAAGGCGGCGGTGCTTCGCCGTACAGCCAGCCGTGCACCACGTAGTGCCAGATCAGGCTGTTGGAGCGCAGCAGGCGGAAGGAGGCGGCCATCTCCTTGCCGTCCAGGTAACCCTTCCTGGCCATGCTGTCGGTCAGGTAGCGGATGCTCGCCTCGTCGATGAAGACCTCGATGTCGCCCGGCTTGTGGAAGTCCACGAGCGTGGTCAGCAGCGTCCAGTCGGCCACCGGCACGTCATCCGCCTTGAAGCGGCGGTTGGCCCAGGCCATGTACATGGCCAGCGCGGTGCCGCCGATGCAGTAGCCGGCGGCATGTACCTGGGGCGCGCCGGTGAACCTGCGCGCGGTCTCGACGATGGCGTGTACGCCTTCCAGCAGGTAGTCGTCGAAGCTCACGTCGCGCATCGAGGCATCGGGGTTCTTCCAACTGGTGATGAAGACGTCCAGCCCCTGGTCGAGCAGGTAGTGGATCATGCTTTTCTTCGGCACCAGATCGAGCACGTAGAACTTGTTGATCCACGGCGTGACGATGACCACCGGTTCGGCATGCACGCGCGGCTGGGTGGGTGCGTAGTGGATCACCTCCAGCAGGCGGTTGCGGAACACCACCGCACCGGGCGTGGTGGCAAGGTTCACACCGACGGTGAAGTCCTCCGGCGAAGTCATGCGCACGTTGCCGGCCTGCAGGTCGCCGAGGAAGTTGCGCATGCCCCTCACCAGGCTCTCGCCATTGGTCTCCATGGCCTTGCGCATGGCGACCGGGTTGGTCCAGAAGAAATTGGTCGGCGCCACCATGTTGAGCCACTTCCGCCACCAGAAGGCTGCGCGGCGGCGTTCCTTGCTCGACAGCCCCGGGGTTTCGTAGAGCATGTCCTGCAGGTGGTGGGTCAGCGCCAGATACCACTCCTTGGTCAGATCCCAGGTCGGCGACTCGGTCCACACCGGGTCGCTGAAGCGCGCGTCGTCGCCATGGGGACGGATCGGGTCCTCGCTGGGCATGCCGAGGGCGCGCTTCCAGGTATGGATCTGCAGGTGCCACAGGTCGGCCGACAGCAGCGCCAGGTGCTCCGCCAGTTCCTGCGGATGGGCGAGCCAGGCCAGTTGCGCATGGATCAGCGGCGCGGCCATGCCGAGCGGGTCGATGCTGCCTTCGATGCTGTCATGGATCTGGCGCATCGTGCGCCGCATGGCTTCCGGCGGCGTCAGTCGGTTGTTGCGCTTCATCGTTCCACCTTGGATCGAGTGCGATCTCTGTCCGGTTTCGATTTGAGCATGGGCAGGACGAAGTCCGCTGGCAACTCCATCGCGCTCAGGCGAGGATATTCGGTTCGCCGGCGGCCGGCAGGGTGACGCCCGGCCAGCCGTAGCGGGTGCGCACGGCCTCGCGGAAGGCTTCGGAGGCCCGCTGCTCGCCGTGCACGATGAAGGTACGGCGCGGCGGACGGGTGAAATGCCCCAGCCAGGCGAGCAGCGCGGCCTGGTCCGCGTGGGCCGACAGGCCGCCGATGGTGTAGATGTCGGCCCGCACCGGCACGCGCTCGCCGAACAGGGTCACGTGACGGGCACCCTCCACCAGCCGCCGGCCGAGCGAGCCGGCCGCCTGGAAACCGGCGATGACGATGGAACACTCTTTGCGCCCGAGGTTGTTGCGCAGGTGGTACTTGATGCGTCCGGCATCGCACATGCCGCTGGCGGAGATGATCACCAGCCCCCCATGGCGGTCGTTGAGGGCGATGGACTCCTCCACGTCCTGCACGAAGCGCACGCTGGCCCGTCCCGGATGTTCGCGCATCCATGCCAGCAGTTCGCGCGTCTCGACGTCCCACAGTTCGTCGTGCCTCAGGGTCAATTCGGTCGCGGCCGCGGCCATCGGTGAATCGACGACGATCTCGAGGTTGTCGACACGCCCCTGGCGCACCAAGTTCGCGAGCACGAAGATCACCTCCTGCGTCCGCCCCACCGCGAAGGCAGGGATGATCACGTTGCCGCGCTTGACCTTGAGCGTGTGCTGGAGGGCATGCACCAGTTCGTCCTCGGTCTCCTGCATCGCCCGGTGTGCGCGGTCGCCGTAGGTGGACTCGATGCACAGGTAGTCGGCCTCCTGCAAGGTCGCCGGATCGCGCACCACCGGCCGCAGCGGCTGGCCCAGGTCGCCCGAGAACACGAGCTTGCGCGTCTCCCCTTTCTCGGCCACGTCCAGTTCGATGATCGCCGAGCCGAGGATGTGGCCGGCATCGTGGAAGGTGCAGGTGACGCCCCGCGCCGGGCTGAAAGACTGGCCGTAGGGATGCGGGCGCAAGCGCTTTAGGCTCTCCTCGGCCTGCGCCACCGTGTACAGCGGTGCCGCATCCCAGCCGCGGCGCAGGTGGCGGTCACGTTCGTGGCGGTTCGCCCATTCGGCCTCCTTCTCCTGGATGTGGGCGGCATCCCGCAGCATCACCTCGAGCAGGTCGACGGTGGCCGCGGTCGCGTGGATGGGGCCGCGGTACCCGAGCGCCGCCAGGCGCGGCACCAGGCCGGAATGGTCCAGGTGGGCATGGGTGAGCAGGACGAAGTCCAGCGCCCGCAGGTTGAAATCCAGTGCTGCCAGATTCTTGCGCACCGCTGCCTTGCCGCCCTGGAACATGCCGCAGTCGATCAGTCCCACGCCCGCCTCGTGGCGCAGGTGGGCGCACGAGCCGGTCACCTCGCCGGCCGCACCGTGGAAGGTCAGTTCCATCGTGTTCGTTTCCCGTTATTCCCCGCCCGGAGCAGGCGCCGACCTATACACACGGCCGTTGACGGCGGTCAATCGCCCTCTTCCCCCGCTGGTGGCTATAATCAGTCACCACATTCGGTAGAAGGATACACCGTCATGTTCAAACACCTGCTTGTACCGACGGATGGTTCGGCACTGTCCGACGGCACCATTGCGCGTGCAGTCTCTTTTGCGCGGGATGCCGGCGCCCGCGTCACCTTCTTTTACGCGCAGCCGGATTTTCCGATGCCCATCTACGGCGAAGGCGCGCTGATCGACCCGACCACGCCGGAACAGTTCGCCAAGTCCGCGGCCGAAGAAGCGGCGCGCATTCTGGAGAAGGCGAAGGCCGTGGCCGATGCCGAAGGCGTCAACGCGGATACCGATACGACGGTGAATGAGGTGCCTTACGAGGCGATCATCGATGCCTCGGACCGCCACGGCTGCGACCTGATCTTCATGGCCTCCCACGGCCGCCGGGGCATCGCCGGCCTGCTGCTGGGCAGCGAGACGCAGAAAGTCCTCACCCACAGCAAGACGCCCGTACTCGTATATCGCTGACGGACGTCCGCAAGCGTGACGGCCCGCCTGGGCGGGCCGTTTCGTTCAGGATCTCGGACTGGCCTGGTGAATCCGGTTGATCTCCCCAGCGGAGCGCTGGAGGAAGATCGTCGCCAGGCTGGAGGCAGCGCATGCCAGCCAGAATCCGAAGAAGCCGATCGAGTAGGTGGCGATGGCCGACAGATGGACCGGCTCACCGCGCCAGTACAGTTCCTGGGGCGCCACAACGGTAAAGAAGACGGCCTCTGCCACCGCGGCCACCATGAAGGATGGCCACAACACCTGTATCCATTTCAGCACGGCACGCCTCCTTTACCGACTTGAGGGAATTCAGCCCTGGCCGCCCTCCGCACGCCGGGTATCCTCTGCGATGTGGCGCTTGGCAAAGCGGATGATGTAGGCCGCCATCACCACGACGAATCCGATGGTGAACAGACTCAGCAGACCGATATCGGTCGTGAACAGCTCATGCAAGGCCATGGCACTTCTCCTTCTACGGACGGGTTAGGAAGCTGATGGATCGATCCTGATTTCCGTCTCTGTCGGGAGGTATGCGGCCCCGTTCATTCTCCAACTGCGGGACTCGTCTTCTATCTGAAACAGCCAACGCCCTGCATGCAGGGGTTGGATGACACCGGTAAAACTGCCGCCGTGGCGGCGCAACAGCAGTTCCTGGTCCATGCCGCCGCGGGTCGGGTGGGCGATGGTCAGGTGGATGACTTCCGGGATGCTCGTCGTGTCGGCGGCGGACAGATCGACGACGATGCGATCTTCGTACACCCTCACGCCCGCGCTCAGTCCCAGCTTGCCGGCAAGCGCCAGGCGATCGATGGTCATGACGATGGCGCGGCCTTCCTTGTAATAGTCATCGACGACCAGGCCATCCCAACTCTTGATCGAGATCGTGAGGAACACGATGCCGGCCAGGATGGAGGCGCCGGGTATCGCCAGCAGGAACCAGGGCCAGAATTGCTTGAACCAGGGTTCCGGCTTGGCCAGCGGGGTAGTAGAGGAAGTGTTCATGCGCTCAGTGGGGCATCAGGAAAGTTGATTCTTCGCGGATGGCGACCGATTCATCGTCTTCGGCGTTTATTTCGAAGTAAAGCGCATTGGCGCCGGGCTTGCCAGAACCAGGGGGGACGACCACCTGCAGTGTCACCGCCTGCGTCGTGGCGGCAGCGACCTCAATGCGCTCCGTACCGCGAATCTGCACACCGTCCAGACCTCCGACGCCGATCCTGAAGGCGCGCGGCCCCTCGGTCATGTTCATCACCTGCAGGCGATAGACGTTCTCGATGTTGCCGTCTGCCAGTTCCGTGGCCAGCGTGGCGCGGTCGCGGATCACATCCACGCGCAGGGTGGAGCGGGTCGCCAGCCCCCATACCAGCGCGGCACAAAACGCCGCCAGAATACCGCTGTAGATCAGCGTGCGCGGACGCATGACGTGGACCAGGATATCCCGCATGCCCCAGTGCTTCTTCATCGCGTTCTCGGTCGAGTAACGGATCAGACCGCGCGGATACGCCATCTTGTCCATCACCTGATCGCACGCATCGATACAGGCCGCACAGCCGATGCATTCGTACTGCAGCCCGTTGCGGATGTCGATGCCGGTGGGACACACCTGCACGCAGATGCCACAATCGATGCAGTCGCCCTTGCCCGCGGCCTTGTAGTCCGAGCCCTTCTTGCGCGCACCGCGCGGCTCGCCCCGCTCGTCGTCGTAGGTGATGACCAGGGTATCCGGGTCGAACATCACGCCCTGGAAGCGGGCGTAGGGGCACATGTACTTGCACACCTGCTCGCGCAGATGGCCGGCAAAGATGTAGGTGAAGGCCCCGTAGAACAGAATCCAGAACAGTTCCCACGGCCCGAAACTGAACGTGACGGCCGCCTGCAGCAGTTCCTGCAACGGCGAGAAGTAGGCCACGAAGGTGAAACCGGTCCACAGCGAAAACAGCGCCCAGGCTCCGAACTTGCCGCCGCGCAGGGCGAACTTGCGCCCGCTCATGGGAGCCTTGTCCAGCTTCATGCGCGCGTTGCGGTCGCCTTCGATCTTCTCCTCGATCCACATGAAGATCTCGGTGTAGACCGTCTGCGGACAGGCGTAGCCGCACCACAGGCGACCGGCGATGGCAGTGAAGAAGAACAGCGCGTAGGCGCAGATGATGAGCAGGATCGTGAGATAGAACACGTCCTGCGGCCAGAATACCCAGCCGAAAAGGTAGAACTTGCGTTCAGTCAAATGGAACAGCACAGCCTGGCGGTCATTCCAGACCAGCCACGGCAGGCCGTAAAAAATGATCTGCGTGATCCACACCAGCGCCCAGCGCCAGTTGGCGAACACGCCTTTCACCGAACGCACCTGCAGTTTCTTGCGTGCGGCGTACAGGTTCTCTTGATCGTCTGACGGTTGGGGGGCACCGGCAGACTGGGTTTGGGGGACTATGCTGTTCATGATCGCTTTATTAGTGGATTCTTATTTTTTACTGCGAAATATCCCCGGGGTTACCCCCGGGGACGGATGCTGCGTCCTGGCTTGCGAGGGCTTACTGGCCCTTGCTCAGGCTTGTGACGTAGGCGGCCAGGATGTGCACCTTGGCCTCGCCGAGGAAGTCGGCGAAGGCGGGCATCTGGTTCTGACGGCCGTTGGTGATGGTTTCGATGATGGTGGCTTCCGACGAACCGTACAGCCACGAGTTGTTGGTCAGGTTCGGCGACCCGAGAGCCTGGTTGCCGGTACCGTCGGCCTGGTGGCACACCGCGCACTGCTGCAGGAACAGGTCCTTGCCGCGCTGGGCACGCAGGGAGTCATGGGCCAGACCGGAGAGCGAACGCACGTAGTTGGCCACATCCTTGACGCCCTCACCGCCCAGCGCCGGACCGAAGGGCGGCATGACGCCCATGCGGCCACCGAGGATGGTGGTCTTGATGGTGTCGGGTTCGCCACCCCAGTTCCACTCGGCGTCGGTCAGGTTCGGGAAGCCCTTCGCCCCGGTCGCGGCGGAACCGTGGCACTGCGCGCAGTAGGTCAGGAACATGCGCTGGCCCATGGCGTTCGCCTCGGGATCGGCCGCGACGGCAAGCAGATCCTTTTCCAGGTACTGGTTGAAGATCGGGCCGTAACGCTCGTCGGCGCGCGCCACTTCGCCTTCGTACTGGCCGATCGAACTCCAGCCGAAAATCCCCTGCTTGTTGCCGAAGCCCGGGAAGATCGCCAGGTAGGCCACCGAGAAGAAGATGGTGATCCAGAACAGGTACAGCCACCAGCGCGGCAGCGGGTTGTTGTACTCCTGCAGGGTCTCGTCCCACAGATGATCCTGCACCTCGACCTTCTCGGGGCGCTTGGTCATGTTGGCGATCAGAATGAATACACAGAACAGCAGGCTCAGGGCGACCAGGCCCATCACATACACGTTCCAGAAACCGCTAACAAAGTCAGCCATTTGCTTTTCCTTCCTTTCCTTGCCGGTCCGTCTGGTCCGGCGGATCGTCATCGGTCAGAGGCAGTCGCGCCGCTTCGTCGAACCCGGCCTTGGCATGCTTGCTGTACGCCCATGCGCAGATACCCACGAAGCACAGGAAGCCCAGCACGGTGACAATGGTTCTGAGATCGTTCAATTCCACGGCGCGTTCTCAACCTCTTACCTTACGTTCTGCAGCGCGGTGCCCATCCCCTGGAGGTAGGCGATCACGGCGTCCAGCTCGGTCAGACCTTCGACCGCAGCCGGCGCCCCAGCGATTTCTTCCTCGCTGTACTTGTGCAGGCCGACCAGGTTGAGTGCACGCATCTTGGCCTGGACGTCGGCCACGCTGGCCGGGCGATCCAGCCAGTAGTAGGCGGGCATGTTGGATTCCGGCACGACGTCGCGCGGGTTCAGCAGGTGCACGCGGTGCCACTCGTTGGAGTAGCGGCCGCCCACACGGGCCAGATCCGGACCGGTACGCTTGGAGCCCCACTGGAACGGGTGGTCGTAGATGAACTCACCCGCCACCGAGTAGTGGCCGTAGCGCTCGGTTTCGGCGCGGAACGGACGGATCATCTGCGAGTGGCAGTTGTAGCAGCCTTCGCGGATGTAGATGTCGCGACCGACCAGACGGACCGGATCGTAGGGCTTCACGTCGAGCGTGTTGCCTTTCTGGTCGATCGCCTGGGTGGTCGACTTCTGGAAGAACAGCGGGACGATCTCGACCAGGCCGCCGACGCTGACGGTCAGCAGAGTCAGAACGATCATCAGGAATACGCTGCGCTCGATTTTTTCGTGCTTCGATTGAGCCATGTTAGGTATCTCCGATTAGGCGTGAGCGGCAGCGGGGGCCACAACCGGGGCGTCGTAAGCCTTCTGGCCGGCGATGGTCTTCACCATGTTGTAGAACATGATGAGCATGCCGGTGAGGAACAGGGCGCCGCCGACCAGACGGATGGTCCAGAACGGATAGCTGGCCTTCACGCTTTCGACGAAGGAGTAGGTCAGGGTGCCGTCCGGGTTGGTGGCACGCCACATCAGGCCTTGCATCACGCCGGCGATCCACATCGAGGCGATGTAGAGCACGATGCCGATGGTCGCGATCCAGAAGTGGGTGTTGATCAGCTTGACGCTGTACATCTCGGCCTTGCCGTACAGGCGCGGCAGCAGGAAGTAGATGGAGCCGATCGACACCATCGCCACCCAGCCCAAGGCGCCGGAGTGCACGTGGCCGACGGTCCAGTCGGTGTAGTGCGACAGGGCATTGACGGTCTTGACCGACATCATCGGGCCTTCGAAGGTCGACATGCCGTAGAACGACAGGGAGGTGATGAGGAACTTCAGGATCGGATCGGTGCGCAGTTTGTGCCAGGCACCGGAGAGCGTCATGATGCCGTTGATCATGCCGCCCCAGGACGGCGCCAGCAGGATCAGCGAGAACAGCATGCCGAGGGACTGGGTCCAGTCGGGCAGTGCGGTGTAGTGCAGGTGGTGCGGACCCGCCCACATGTAGGTGAAGATCAGCGCCCAGAAGTGCACCACCGACAGACGGTAGGAATACACCGGACGGTCGGCCTGCTTCGGCACGAAGTAGTACATCATGCCCAGGAAGCCCGCGGTCAGGAAGAAGCCCACCGCGTTGTGGCCGTACCACCACTGGACCATGGCGTCCTGCACGCCGGCGTAGGCGGAGTAGGACTTGGTCAGGCTCACCGGAATGGCCGCGCTATTGACGATGTGCAGCAGGGCCACGGTGATGATGAAGGCGCCCAGGAACCAGTTGGCGACGTAGATGTGCGAGACCTTGCGCTTGACGATGGTGCCGAAGAACACCACGGCGTAGGCGACCCAGACCACCGCGATCAGCAGGTCGACCGGCCATTCCAGTTCGGCGTATTCCTTGCCGGAGGTGAAGCCGAGCGGCAGGGTGACGGCAGCGAGCACGATGATGAGCTGCCAGCCCCAGAAGGTGAATGACGCCAGCCACGGCGCAAACAGCGGAGTGTGACAGGTCCGCTGAACGATGTAGTAGGACGTGGCGAACAGTGCGCAACCACCGAATGCGAAGATCACCGCGTTGGTGTGCAGCGGACGGAGACGGCCATACGACAGCCACTCATGAACGCTCAGTTCAGGCCACACGAGCTGTGCTGCGACGATAACGCCGACCAGCATGCCCACGATGCCCCACACCACCGTCATGATGGCGAACTGGCGCACGACTTTGTAGTTATAAGTCGCTTGCGATTGCATGTGAGTCACCTCTTTGATTGAAAACCCCTTGTAGATCCCTCCGATTTCGCGATCCGACCCCGGAAATCGACCGATGGAAGGATACGCCGCGACCGGAACCGGAACTTGACGCAGATCAACATTGTATTGCACTGCGAGGGGTCTCGAAAGCGCGCCAGCCAACGAATCCACGGAAAAAGGGCGAAAAAAAAGGGTGCGTTCGAAACGCACCCCCAACCCCAACAGAGAGACAAAAATCCGGGCGTCGTCGGCATTGGCCCAAAAGGGCGTGCCCACGAATAACCATGGGCGCAGTGTGACTTATTCTTTCAAGGCCGCGTTGACCTAGATCAAACGTCATGGCGATTTTCGAGAAGGGTTTCAGATTCAGTGGCGCCCGCCCTGCTGCGCGTCGTCTTCCCCGGCAGCGGGCTTCTCGCGTTCCGGCTCCGCTACGGGGGGATCGCGGTCGTCCATCAGCAGACGATAGGCGGGTCCTTCCAGGTCGTCGAACTGCCCGGAGCGCACCGACCACCAGAAGATCGCGCCGATCGCGAAGACCAGCAGCACCGACAGCGGAATGAGGATGTAGAGACTGCCGAGCAGGTCGACCATCGTGGCGTTTCCGTTCAGATTGAGGACGGCCGGGCCTGCAGGCGCAGCGCATTGAGCACGACCAGCAGCGAACTCGCGGCCATGCCGATGCCCGCCATCCAGGGCGTGATCAGGCCGAGCATCGCCAACGGCACCGAGGTGAAGTTGTAGATGAAGGACCACCACAGGTTCTGCCGCACCACGGCAAGCGTGCGGCGCGCGAGGCCGATGGCGCCCGACAGGCCGGCCAGGCTTTCCGACAGCAGCACGACGTCGGCCTGATTGCGTGCGAGGTCGGTGCCGCCGCCCATGGCCACCGACACGTGCGCCTGGGCGAGCACGGGGGCGTCGTTCACGCCGTCGCCCACCATCGCCACCATCGCGCCGGGTTCGCGTTGGCGCGCCTCGACCCAGGCCTGCTTGTCCTGCGGCGTCATGCCCGCGTGCGCCTCCCCGGCACCGATACGCCGCGCGACCGCATTCACCGCGGCCGGCGCATCGCCCGACAGAATGGCGGTCGGGACGCGCTCGCCGGCGAAGCGGCGGAACAGTTCGGGGGCGTCGTCGCGCACGACGTCGGCAAGGCGGAACAGGGCGATCCAGCCGTCCGCCGAGCCCAGCGCCACCACCGTGGCCCCGCCCTCTTCCAGCGTCGCCACCGCCTCCGGCACCGGGCTTGCGCCCAGCTCCGCGACGAAGGATGGCCGGCCGATGCGCAGCGGACGGCCTTCGATGCGGCCTTCCACGCCCTGCCCGGTGACCGCGCGCAACCCCTCGACCGCGGGCAGCGGCAGGCCATCGGCCGCCAGCCGCACCCCGGCGGCCACCGCATGCTCCGAGGCCTGCTCGAGCGCGCCGGCCAGGGCGCGCGCGCGCGCCTCGTCGCCGCCGTCGAAGACCCGTACCGCATCCACCTGCATGCGCCCGTAGGTGAGCGTGCCGGTCTTGTCGAACACGTAGAGATTGGCACCGGCCAGCGCCTCGATGGCGTGGCCGCGGGTGATCAGCACGCCCATGCGGGCGAGCACGTCGGTGGCCACGGTGAGGGCGGTCGGCGTGGCCAGCGACAGGGCACACGGGCAGGCCACCACCAGCACGGAGACGAAGACCCACAGGGCACGATCGGGATCCACGAACTGCCAGGCCATCCAGGTTGCCGCCGCCAGTGCGAGCAGCGTGACGATGAACACGCGCGCGACCCGGTCGGCCTGGGTGGCGATGCGGGGTTTCTCCGCCGTCGCCCGGTCCATCAACTGGCGGATCGCCGCCAGCCGGGTGGAATCCCCCACCTTGAGCACCTCCACCAGCAGAGGGCTGGCGACGTTGATGCTGCCGCCGGTCACTTCCGCGCCGGGACGCTTCACCACCGGCCGGCTCTCGCCGGTGAGCAACGCCTCGTTGGCCTCGCTCTCGCCCTCGGCCACCACGCCGTCGGCCGGGATCACCTCGCCGGGGCGCACCCGCACACGGTCGCCCGGTTCGAGCTGCGATACCGGCACTTTTTCGGTCGAGCCGTCCGCAGCCAGGCGCTCGGCGAACACCGGCAGCACCTTGCCGAGTTCCTCCACCCCGCGCACCGCCTTCTGCCGCGCCAGCATCTCCAGGTAGCGGCCGCACAGCAGGAAGAAGACGAACATGGTCACCGAATCGAAATACACCTCGGGCCCGCCGGTCAGTGTCGCCCACACGCTGGCGGCGAAGGCGCTGCCGACCCCGAGGGCCACCGGCACGTCCATGCCCAGCCGGCGCAGGCGGACGTCGCGCAGGGCGCGCTGGAAGAAGGGCGCGGCCGAATAGAACACCACCGGCAGGGTCAGCACCAGGCTCGCCCAGCGCATCAGCAGTTCGATGTCGGCGCCCATGTCGCCGTCGCCGGCCATGTACACGGGGATCGCGTACATCATCACCTGCATCATGCCGAAGCCGGCGACGAAGACCCGCCACAGCATGGAGCGGCGCTCCCGGTGGGCGACCTGCTCGGAGCGCTCGGCGTCGTAAGGATAGGCGCGATAACCGATGGCCTGCACCGCGGCGAGGATGTCGGAGAGCTTGATCTCGCGCTCGTCCCAGCGCACCCGCGCGCGCCGCGTGGCGTAGTTGATGTCGATGCCGCGCACGCCGGGCTGGCGCGCCACGTGCTGTTCGTTGAGCCACACGCAGGCCGCGCAGGTGATGCCTTCGAGGATCAGCGAAGCCTCGCGCTCGTGCTCGCCCACCGGGCGCACGAAGGTCTTCTGGAAGTCCGGATGGTCGAACAGGCCGAGTTCCTGCAACTCCTGCGGCATGGCCTCCCGGCGCGACTCGGGCATGGCGTCCCGGTGGCGGTAGTAGTCGGTGAGCTTGTTGTCGACGATGGATTGGGCCACCGCCTCGCAGCCTACGCAGCACATGCGCCGTGGGCGGCCGTCGATCTGTACGTAGTGGCGGGTTTCGGGCGGGATGGGCAGGCCGCAGTGGTAGCAGTCCGCGTCCTCGACGGCGGCGGGTGAAGCGGTTTCGCTGACAGCAGTATTCATTGTCCGGGGACGAGGTTCCCGCGCCGGTGCCGAGCAAGAACAGGGGCGGGAAAATGGGGAAGCGCCCTTTTAGCACATTTCCCCACCCCGACCAATGCGCCTGCGCAAAGCCTGGCCGGAAAGAAAGAGGCCGGGCACCAGGCCCGACCTTCGCGTGGCGCAGAGCCCGTCGCCGCCCTACTTCGCCGCCATGCGGATCGCGCCGTCGAGGCGGATCACCTCGCCGTTCAGGTAAGCGTTCTCGACGATGTGGCGCACTAGCGTGGCGAACTCGGCCGGCTTGCCCAGACGCGACGGGAAGGGAACCATCTTGCCCAGCGCATCCTGCACTTCCTGCGGCATGCCCATCAGCATCGGGGTTTCCATGATGCCCGGAGCGATGGTCATCACGCGGATGCCGTAGCGCGACAGTTCGCGGGCCACCGGCAGGGTCAGGCCCACGATGCCGGCCTTGGAGGCGGCGTAGGCGGCCTGACCGATCTGGCCGTCGAAGGCCGCCACCGACGCGGTGCTGACGATCACCCCGCGCTCGCCGCCCTCGTCCGGGTCGGCCTTGCTCATGACGTCGGCGGCCAGGCGCATCATGTTGAAGCTGCCGATGAGGTTGATGCCCACCGTGCGGGCAAAGGCATCCAGCCGGTGCGGCCCCTCGCGCCCCACCACCTTCTCGGCCGGCGCCACGCCGGCGCAGTTGACCAGGCCGTGCAGACCGCCAAAGCCGCTCACCGCCCGGTCGATGGCCGCCTTGGCGCTGGCTTCGTCGGTGACGTCGGTGCGCACGAAGGCCGCCGCGGCGCCGAGTTCCTTCGCCACCTGCTCGCCGGCCTCCGCATTGACGTCGGCCAGCACCACCTTGCCGCCCGCCTCCACCAGCATGCGCGCGGTGGCCGCGCCCAGCCCGGAACCGCCACCGGTCACCAGGAATACCTTGTTGGTTATCTTCATCTATGCCTCCTCCAGGGTTCGGACGCTCGCGTCCGCCGATGGACGGACGATAGTGAACGTTGACGTAAACGTCAACAAACGACGCGCGCCGGAAACGCTGCCTCAAAGCAAAAAGGGCAACCCCGTGGGGCTGCCCTTTTCACTTCGACTGGTGCCGGCAAGAGGAGTCGAACCCCCGACCTTCGCATTACGAATGCGCTGCTCTACCAACTGAGCTATGCCGGCCTGCTGCCATGCGCTTGTCGCGCCGGGCGGCGAAGGGCTCGGACTATAACGGATCGTCGCCGATACATCAATCTCGCCGCCGCTCAGGCCCCCGCCTCCGGCCGGCCCCAGTAGTCCGGCTCGCTGTAGGTGGCGCGGAAATGATCCAGCAGCAGGCGCATCCGCAGCGCCAGGTGGCGGCGCTGGGGGAACACCGCGTAGATGCCCAGCGGCGCGGCGGCCCATTTCTCCAGTACCGGCACCAGGCGGCCGCTGCGCAGGTCCTCCCCCACCTCCCATAGGGAGCGCCAGGCCAGCCCCAGGCCGGCCAGCGTCCAGTCGTGCAGCACCGCGCCGTCGTTGCACTCCAGGTTGCCGGACACCCGCACCAGACGCTGTGTGCCGTCCTCGCCGGTGAACTGCCATCCACGCTGCTGCGCCAGGCACAGGCAGTTGTGGGCGAGCAGGTCCTCCGGCTTCTGCGGCGTGCCGTGGCGTTCCAGGTAGTCCCGGCTGGCGACCACCATCCGGCGGTTCTCCGCCAGGCGCACCGACACGAGGCTGGAGTCCGGCAGTTCGCCGATGCGGATGGCGCAGTCGAAGCCTTCGTTCACCAGGTCCACCATGCGGTCGGACAACTCCAGCGTGCAAGTGACTTCTGGATTGTCCTGCAGGTAGCGCATCACCAGCGGCGCCACGTGGCGGCGGCCGAAGCCGGCCGGCGCGGTCAGGCGCAGGTGGCCGCTGGGCTTGATGCCGCCCAGGCTCACGGAGGCTTCGGCGTTGGCCAGATCGTTGAGGATGCGCTGGCAGTCCTCCAGGAAGGCACTACCCTCGAAGGTGAGCGTGATGCGCCGGGTGGTACGCAGCGCGAGTTTCACCCCCAGACGCGATTCCAGCGCATCCAGCCGGCGGCCAATGACCGCGGGCGTCACCCCGGCTTCCCGCGCCGCGGCCGAGAGCGATCCACGGGTGGCGACGCTGACGAAGCTCTCGATCTGCTTGAGCTGATCCATTTTTTACTCAAAGTAAAAGATCAATTGATTTTGCCTTATCTTCTATTTTCATTTTCGACGCAATAGACTCGGCTTCAACCTATGCCGGGTGGAGGAGACACCCGCCTGCGGCAGCACGCATCCAGACGGGAAGACCCCGCACGCGGCAAGCCGCCGGCACCGGCACACGACCCGACATTCCAGCAATCGCCATCAAGGAGTCCCCATGAGCCTCGACCTGCCCCAGGGCGTGCAGATCAACGCCCCCCTGCACCCCCGCTTCGACCAGATCCTTACCCGTCCGGCGCTCGAACTCGTCGCCAGACTGCACCGCGCCTTCGAGCCGCGCCGCCAGGAACTGCTCGCCGCCCGCGTCGCGCGCCAGGCCCGCATCGACGCCGGCGAACTGCCCGACTTCCTGCCGGAAACGAAGCACATCCGCGAAGGCGACTGGAAGATCGCGCCGCTGCCGAAGGCGCTGGAATGCCGCCGCGTGGAGATCACCGGCCCGGTCGAGCGCAAGATGATCATCAACGCCTTCAATTCGGGGGCGGACTCCTACATGACCGACTTCGAGGATTCCAACAGCCCGAACTGGTACAACCAGATCCAGGGCCAGGTGAATCTGTACGACGCGATCCGCCGCGAGATCGGCTACACCAACGAAGCCGGCAAGGAATACAAGCTCAACGACAAGATCGCCACCCTGCAGATCCGTCCGCGCGGCTGGCATCTGGACGAGAAGCACGTGCTGGTGGATGGCCAGCGCGTCTCCGGCGGCATCTTCGACTTCGCGCTGGTGTTCTTCCACAACGCGAAGGAGCAGATCGCCCGTGGCGCCGGCCCCTTCTACTACCTGCCGAAGATGGAATCCCATCTCGAAGCGCGGCTGTGGAACGACATCTTCAAGCTGGCGCAGGATCACATCGGCCTGCCGCAAGGCACCATCAAGGCCACCGTGCTGGTCGAAACCATCCTCGCCACCTTCGAGATGGAAGAAATCCTGTACGAACTGCGCGAGCACTCCGCCGGGCTCAACGCGGGCCGCTGGGACTACATCTTCTCCTGCATCAAGAAGTTCAAGAAGAACAAGGACTTCTGCCTCGCCAACCGTAGCGCCATCACGATGGAAGTGCCCTTCATGCGCTCCTACGCGCTGGCGCTGGTGCAGGCCTGCCACAAGCGCGGCGCCCCGGCCATGGGCGGCATGAGCGCGCTGATCCCGATCAAGGGCGACCCCGCCGCCAACGAGAAGGCGCTGGCCGGCATCCGCCACGACAAGACCCGCGACGCCAACGACGGCTATGACGGCGGCTGGGTGGCCCACCCGGGCCTGGTGCCCATCGCCATGGAAGAGTTCGTCAAGGTGCTCGGCGACCGTCCCAACCAGTGGGAAAAGCAGGTGTCCGGCAGCTTCGGTCCGCAGGACTGGCTCGACTTCCGGCCCGAACAGCCCATCACCGAAGTCGGCGTGCGCAACAACATCAACGTGGGCATCCACTACCTGGGTAGCTGGCTCGCCGGCAACGGCTGCGTGCCCATCCACAACCTGATGGAAGACGCAGCCACGGCGGAAATCAGCCGCTCGCAAATCTGGCAATGGGTGGTCAGCCCCAAGGGCAAGCTGGACGACGGCCGCAAGGTCACGTCCGAGATGGTGAGGGCGATGATCCCGGAAGAACTGGCGAAGGTGAAGGCCACCGTCACCGCCCAGGGCGAGAATACGGCTACCTACGACCAGGCGGCAAAGATCTTCGAAGAGATGTCCCTGTCCGAGAACTACCCCGAGTTCCTCACCCTGCCGCTGTACGAGGCGATGGACTGAACGGCCCCTCCCGGTGCTGCCCCGCCTGCTCGGCGGGTTCCGACCGGCCAGGCACGAACGCCCGCGCGAGCGGGCGTTCGTCGTTTACGTCAGGGGCAGACCGCCGCCGTCGGCCGGTTGCGCGCATCCACCGGGCGGTCCTGGGCGAGCGAATAGTAGGGATCGCAGGCCGGCGCGGCTGCGGCGGTGGTTACCGCCAGCTCGGCCGACGGCGGCCCCTCGGCGCCCGCGGCGTCGAGTACATGGATGCGGTAGCGGTAAGCCGTGGCGGGCGCGAGTCCGGTGTCCACGAAGGACGGCCCATCGACCGAGCCGCCGCCCAGCACCTCCGGCTCGCCCGCACCGCTGCGGACGATGCGGTAGCCCGCCGCACCGGCCACCGGCGTCCACACCAGCACGACCCGGGTGGCGCTGACGTCCGCCAGTTGCGGGACGGGCGTGCCGCTCGCGGGCGTTGCGGGCACGCCCGCGCTGCCGCCGCCCGCCAGCCGCTGCACCATGCGCCACACCGCGGCGATCTGCAGGCCGTCGCGGGTGGCGTAGCGGCCGGCGGGGTCGAAGAGGAAATCGTTGTAGCCCCACCAGTCCCAGCAGCCATTGGGGTTGATGGGCCGGGTCGGCGCGAACAGCGTGGGCATGGAATCCGCCGCCTGGGGATAGAGCACGGCGATGCGGTTGGCGTCGGCCCATTCGTTGAAGCCGGCGTGGTCGACGAACGCGGTGCCGATGCGTCCCGCGTACTGCTGGCAACCGTGGAAGGCCACGTGCAGACGGCAGGGCTGGCCGGCGGCGCAGGCGGCGGGCAGGTAGAGGTAGCCGGTCTGGCCCATGGAGGCGCGGGCGGGGGCTAGCGGGCTGTCGCCGCGCCGCACGTAGGGCGTCTGGTCGAAACTCAGCACGCGGCCGGTGAGCGCTGCGGTCGGCGTGCGCTGCAGCGGGCCGTGGAAGAGCTGCAGCGCGGCACCCGCGGCGTCGTAGTCGGCGGCCCCCGTAGCCCGGTCGGCGCAGTGGTTGATGAAATTGCCGCCAGTTTGCGCGCAGACGTTGCAGTTCGCCCCGGCCTGCGGCGCCGCGCAGGCGGCGGAAATCTGCCCGTGGGCGGCGTTGAGGTCGTTGCGGTAGAAGACTTGGTGTTGAGGCACGAACGCGCTGTACCAATCCGCCAGGGCATCGCTCACCGGCCGCTTGACGATGCCGTCGTTGTAGCCGTGGAAGATCCACACGCGCTGGCGCGCCAAGCCGTCGAGGGGGTCGATGCGCCCCTGCGCCGCCCAGTCGCGGGTGTTCGCCTCCATCTGCGCCCGGTGCGCGGCGGTGATGGGTGTGGCCGGGTAATCGGGGTCGCCCTGCATGCAGCGGGCCATCACACCGCCCACCGCCAGGCCGCCCCAGGTATTGCCGCCGGCGCAGAAGTACGGCCCGCCGGCGGTGGCGGCCACGCCGCTGACCGCACCCGAGTGGACGGTGCCGAACTGCACCGCCATGTAGGCCCCCGATGAAATCCCCGAAACGGTGATCCGCGTCGTGTCGAGCACGAGCTCCGGCAGGGGCTCATCCGCCGCAGCGGTGCCGCCCGCCCCGGCCAGCAACAGCACCAGCGCCGCCGAAAACAGTCGGCGCGGCAATCCAAAATTCATCCATCCACATGATTTCATTGAATTTCCTCATCTTCATTCACGCCCAACCACAACGAGAGCATAGACATCCGGCATAGGAAAGACCAGGCACGGAAAATCGGCAGAACGGGAATCGACACCTACACTGGAATAGGTATTGCCGGCACGGTTCGTGCGTCACACAAGATACCGATAACGCGCAGCCCCAACAGGAGAACGCCATGATTCCCTGGAACAAGCTGATCGACTTCCTCGCCCACGGGCTGCTGGTGCTGCCGCTGGTCTTCGGCTTCGGACTGCACAGCTTCGACGCCTACGCCCTCACGCTGGCGTTCATGCTGCTGTTGCTGATCGGCGTCACCTTCGGCGCGCCCGCCGTGCCGGCCCCGGCGGAGAAGGAAAAGGGCGAGCACGACGACTGAACGGCGGTGCGCCGATCCGGTGCATCGCCAGCCTCCCATGCCCCCGTGCGGAGCACGCCGGGAACGGTTAGCATCCGCGGCGTTGCGACGATAGCCACGATGGCCACAAGGCATGGACCTGCTCACCGACATCATCCTGCGCGCCGGCCGTTCGGCGGTGGAACTTTCCCTCTTCATCCTGCTGCCCATCATGGTGGTCATGCTGTCGCTGATGCGCCTGCTGGAAGCGCGCGGCGTGCTGGACTGGGTGGTCGCCCGCCTCGCCCCGCTGCTGCGGCCGGTAGGGCTGACCGGACTGGGCGTGTTCGCCGCGCTGCAGATCAATTTCGTCAGCTTCGCCGCGCCGGTGGCCACGCTGACGATGATGGAGGGGCGCGGCGCCTCCGATCGCCACCTGGCGGCCACGCTGGCCATGGTGATGGCGATGGCGCAGGCCAACGTGACCTTTCCGATGGCGGCGCTGGGGCTGGACTTCGCGCTGACACTGGCCCTGTCGCTCGTCGGCGGGCTGCTCGCCGCGGCCGCCACCTGGCATCTGTTCGGGCGCAGGCTGTCGGCGGAGGAAGGACCGGTGGACGAGACCCTGCACCACCGCAGCGCCGACGACGCCAAGGGCGTGCTGGACGTGATCAACCGCGCCGGCGCGGAAGCCTTCAAGATCGCCGTGGGCGCGATTCCCATGCTGGTGCTGGCCCTGGTGGCGGTGCTGGCGCTGCGCGCGGCCGGCGCCATCGACCTCCTCACCGCCGCACTGACCCCGGCCCTGGCGGTGCTGGCCATCGACCCGGCGCTGATCCTGCCCACGCTCACCAAGTACATCGCCGGCGGTACCGCCATGCTGGGCGTCATGGACGAGATGCTGCGGGAAGGCACCCTCTCCGCTGCGGCCCTCAACGCCAGCGCCGGCTTCCTGATCCACCCGCTGGACGTGGCCGGGGTAGCGATCCTGATCTCCGCCGGCCGGCGGGTGGCCGGCGTGCTGCGCCCGGCGCTGGCCGGTGCAGCGGTGGGCATCGCGCTGCGCACCGTGGGTCACGCGCTGATGTAGGGTCGGCCGCGGCTATAATTTCGCCTTTACTTCCGCCGGTACCCGCCCCGTGAGCACTCCCCTGTTCGAATCCACCATCAAGAGCCTGCCGCTGCTCGGCCGCGGCAAGGTGCGCGACATCTACGCGGTCGATGCCGACAAGCTGCTGATCGTCACCAGCGACCGCCTGTCGGCCTTCGACGTGATCCTGCCGGATCCGATTCCGGACAAGGGCCGGGTGCTGACCGCGCTGGCCAACTTCTGGTTCGAGCGCCTGGCCCACGTCGTCCCCAACCAGCTCACCGGCATCGCCCCCGAAACCGTGGTCGCCGCCGGCGAGCGCGACCAGGTCGCGGGGCGCGCGCTGGTGGTCAAGCGCCTGAAGCCCCTGCCCATCGAGGCGGTGGTGCGCGGCTACGTGATCGGTTCGGGGTGGAAGGACTACCAGGCCACCGGCAGCATCTGCGGCATCCCGCTGCCCGCCGGCCTGAAGCAGGCGGCCAGGCTGCCGGCGCCCATCTTCACCCCAGCCACCAAGGCCGAGGCGGGCGACCACGACGAGAACGTCTCCTTCGCCGTGGCCCAGGCCAACTGCGACGCGGCACTGGCCGACGCGCTCGCCGGCACCGGCAAGCGTGGCGCGGGTCTCGCGGAAGAAGCCCGCAACGCCGCCATCGCGCTGTACTCCGAAGCAGCCGAGTACGCCCGGGCGCGCGGCATCATCATCGCCGACACCAAGTTCGAGTTCGGCGTGGATGCGGCCGGCACGCTGCACCTGATCGACGAGGCGCTGACCCCGGATTCCTCCCGTTTCTGGCCCGCCGACAGCTACCGCGAAGGCATCAGCCCGCCCTCCTTCGACAAGCAGTACGTGCGCGACTACCTGGAGACGCTGGACTGGAACAAGAAGGCGCCGGGCCCGCGCCTGCCCGCCGAAGTGATAGCACACACCGCGGCCAAGTACCGCGAGGCCTACGAGCGTCTCACCGGCAAGACCCTGGGCTGAACCGCCCGTGCAGTACCCGTCCCGCGGCACGATCCGCGGGGCGGCCACAACAACAAGGGCGGCCCCGCGCCCCCGCAGGAGACGAATCCCATGCACATCCCCGCCAGCGGGCGTGGGCTGGCGATGGCCGTGGTCATCGCCGCCTACATCATGTCCTTCTTCCACCGCTTCGCCCCGGCCGGCATCGCCCAGGACCTGGCGCTCGCCTTCCACACCAGCGCCGCCTCCCTGGGCGTGCTGGCAGCCACCTATTTCTACGTCTACACGCTCATGCAGGTGCCCACCGGCATCCTGGTGGACACCCTCGGCCCGCGCCGCATCCTGCTCCTGGGCGGCCTGGTGGCGGCGGGCGGCAGCCTGCTGTTCGGCCTCGCGCCCGACCTGAACGTGGCCCTGATCGGACGCACGCTGATCGGCCTGGGCGTGTCGGTGGTCTTCATCGCCATGCTGAAGCTGATCGCCGTGTGGTTCGACGAACGCCGCTTCGCCACCCTGGTGGGCCTGTCCATGCTGCTGGGAAACCTGGGCTCCATGCTGGCCGGCACGCCGCTCGCCGCGCTGGCCCAGGTCACCTCCTGGCGCGGCGTGTTCTTCGGCGCCGCGGCCATCTCGGCGCTGCTGGCGGTCGCGTGCTGGGTCTTCATCCGCGAAGCCCGCAGCGCGGATGCACCCCGCCCGCGCTTCGACCGCACCGTGATCATCAGCGGCCTGCTGGGCGTGCTGAAAAACCGCGCCACCTGGCCAGCGGTGTGGGTGAATTTCGGCCTCGCGGGCAGCTTCTTCGCCTTCGCCGGGCTGTGGGCCACGCCCTATCTGGTGCAGGTGCATGGCCTCAGCCGGGTCGAGGCCGCCAGCCATCTGTCGCTGTTCTTTGCCGGTTTCGCCATCGGCTGCCTCGCCATCGGCACCCTGTCCGACCGCCTGAGGCGCCGCAAGCCGGTACTGATCGCCGCCAGCCTGGCCTACTGCGTGCTGTGGCTGGTGTGGCTGTCCGCGCTGCGCATGCCCATCGGCCTGTCCTACGGGCTGTTCGCAGTGATGGGCTTCACCACGTCGAGCTTCTCCCTGACCTGGGCCTGCGCCAAGGAAGTGAATCCGCCGCAGTTGTCCGGCATGAGCACCAGCGTCACCAACATGGGCGGCTTCCTCGCCGGCGCGCTGCTGCAGCCGGCGGTCGGCCTGGTCATGGACCTGGGCTGGGACGGCACGCTGGCCGACGGCGTGCGCGTGTATTCCGTGGACAACTTCCGCCTCGGCATCGGCCTGCTCGCCGCCGCCGGCCTGTTCGGCGCGCTGTGGAGCTTCTTCGTGCGCGAGACCGGCTGCCGCAACGTCTGGCGGGCGCCGGCCGAACAGGGGGATTGAACGGGGAGATTGAACAGGGACATGGCCGGGATAGGGCACCCCTCACCGCTTTTTCGGCACAATAGCGGTCAGCCCCACCCCAACGGAACATCCCCAGCCATGAGCAACCCGCTGCTGCACCTGAAGGCCCTGCCCGACTTCGACGCCATCCGCCCGGAACACGTGGCGCTGGCCGTCCGCGAACTGATCGAGGAAAACCGCCAGCTCATCGCCCGCCTCACGGCCGAGGCCGGCACGCCCGACTGGGACGGCTTCGCCGTGCCGCTCACCGAGGCCGGCGAGCGCCTGGGCCGCGCCTGGGGCGTGGTGGGCCACCTGCACAGCGTCAAGGACGTGCCCGAGTGGCGCGAGGCCTATAACGCCATGCTGCCGGAAGTCTCCCGCTTCTACGCCGAGGTGGGGCAGAACCTGGCCCTCTACCACAAGTACAAGGCGCTGGCCGAAAGCCCGGCCTTCGCCGCCCTGTCGCCGGTACGCCGGCGCATCGTCGAGCATGAGCTGCGCGACTTCCGCCTCTCCGGTGCCGAACTGGCCGAAGAACTCAAGCCGCGCTTCCAGGCCATCCAGGAGGAACTGTCGCAACTGGCGGCGAAGTTCTCCGAGAACCTGCTGGACGCCACCAACGCCCACGCCGAGTATGTCACCGACGAGGCCGGCGTGGCGGGAATTCCGGCCGACGCGCTGGAGGCCGCCCGCGCCGCCGCGGAGCGCGACGGCCAGGCCGGGTGGAAGTTCACGCTGCAGATGCCCTCCTACCTGCCGGTGATGCAGTACGCCGACGACCGGCACTTGCGCGAGCGCATGTACCGCGCCTACGCCACCCGCGCCTCGGAAGCCGGCAAGGCAGACTGGGACAACGGCCCGCTGATCGGCCGCATCCTCGCCCTGCGCGCCGAGGAGTCGCGGATGCTGGGCTACCGCAGCTTCGCCGAGGTGTCGCTGGTGCCCAAGATGGCCGACAGCCCGCAGCAGGTGCTGGACTTCCTGCGCGAACTGGCGGCCAAGGCCAAGCCCTTCGCCGAGCGCGACCTGGCCGAACTGCGGGCCTTCGCCCGCGACGAGTTGAACCTGCCCGAACTGCAGCCCTGGGACATCGCCTGGGCGTCCGAGAAGCTGCGCCAGGCGCGGTACGCCTACTCCGACCAGGAGGTGAAGCAGTACTTCCCCGAGCCCAAAGTGCTCGACGGCCTGTTCGGCGTGGTCCGCACCCTCTACGGCGTGGACATCCTGCCCGACGAGGCGCCGCGCTGGGACGAGGACGTGCGCTTCTTCCGCATCGAGCGCGACGGCGACACCATCGGCCACTTCTACCTGGATCTGCACGCCCGCGAAACCAAGCGCGGCGGCGCCTGGATGGATTCCGCCCGCAGCCGCTACCGCGGCCCGGCGGGCCTGTCCACGCCGGTGGCCTACCTGGTGTGCAACTTCCCCGGCCCGGTCAATGGCAAACCCGCCACCTTCACCCACGACGACGTGCTGACCCTGTTCCACGAGGCCGGCCACGGCCTGCACCACCTGCTCACCCGCATCGACGAGCTGGCGGTCTCGGGCATCCACGGCGTGGAATGGGACGCAGTGGAACTGCCCAGCCAGTTCATGGAGAACTTCTGCTGGGAGTGGGACGTGCTCTCCGCCATGACCGCCCACGCGGACACCGGCGAACCCCTGCCCCGCGCCCTGTACGACAAGATGATCGCCGCGAAGAACTTCCAGAGCGGCATGCAGACCGTGCGCCAGCTCGAATTCGCCCTGTTCGACCTGCGCCTGCACAGCGAGGTGGACGCCTCCGCCGGCCCGGTGCCGGTGGAGGCCGTGCTGCGCCTGCTGGACGAGGTGCGGCGCGAGGTGGCGGTGATCGTCCCGCCGCCCTGGCACCGCTTCCCCCACAGCTTCTCCCACATCTTCGCCGGCGGCTACGCGGCCGGCTACTACAGCTACAAGTGGGCCGAGGTGCTCTCGGCCGACGCCTTCGAAGCCTTCGAGGAAGCCGGTGCCGGGCGCGGCAGCCTGCTCGACCGGGAAACCGGCGAACGCTTCTGGCGCGAAATCCTCGCCGTGGGCGGCAGCCGCCCGGCGCTGGAATCCTTCAAGGCCTTCCGCGGCCGCGAGCCGCGGGTGGATGCCCTGCTTCGCCACAACGGTATGGTGACCGCATGAAACGCATGCTCCTGCTCGCAGCCCTGCTTGCCGCCGCCCCCACCCTGTTCGCCCAGGACACGACCTACCGCTGGGTGGACGACCGCGGCCAGATCAACTACTCCGACCTGCCCCCGCCCGCCCACGTGCAGGAGGTGGAGCGCCAGCGCTTCAAGCCGGGTGCGGCCGACGCCGCCCTGCCCTACGCGGTGCGCAAGGCGGCGGAGAACTTCCCGGTGACGCTCTACGTCACGGAGGAATGCGGCGATCCCTGCGACAGCGCCAGGAAGCTGCTGGATGGCCGGGGTGTGCCCTACGCGGAAAACGCGCTGGACAGCGAGACCGCCCACGAGGCCTACCGGAAGGCCATCGGCGTGCCGGTGGAAGTACCGGCCCTGCTGGTGGGCCGCTTCACCCGCAAGGGTTTCCTGGAAAACGACTGGCAGCGCCTGCTCGACGACGCCGGCTATCCGCGCACGGCCCTGCCCGGCCGCTGAGAACGCTCAGGTGCTCCGGCCGCACGCCGCGCGCAGGGCCTGCGCGAACAGCGCGTCGGCCTCGCGGGACGACTCCTCCGCGCGGCGGAACAGCGTGACCGGCGGCAGCGTCCAGCCGAAGCGGTGCGCCACCACGCCCACGCCGGCGATGCGCGCCAGTTCCTCGGCGATGTCGGCGGGCACGATGGACACGGCGCGCTCGTTGGCCGCCAGCAATTCGCCGATCAGCTTGGCCGACAGGCTCTCGACCATGGGCGCGGGCGGCGCCACCCCGGCGCGAAGGAAGAAGTCGGTGATCTGCTCCCGCATCGGCGTGTTGCGCTGGCCCAGCACCCAGTCCAGTTGCGCCAGTTCCGGCCAGGACAGCGGCCTGCGGCCCAGCCGCGCAGCCAGGCGGCGGTGCGCGACCAGCCGGGGTTCCTGCTCGTAGAGCACCTCGTGCACCAGTCCGTCCATGGCTAGCACGGCGGAGCTGCGGCCGATCACGCAGTCCAGTTCGTGGTCGCGCAGGCGCGCCAGCAGATGGTCGCTGGAACCCTCGTGGATCGTCACCGTGACGCCGCTCCCCCGCGGCCGCGTGCGGCCGATGGCCTCGGCCAGCAGCCGCCCCGGGATGAACGGAATCACCCCCACCTGCAGGTGCGCCGCGCGGCCCGCGCCGGCCGCTTCCATGTCGCGCACCCAGTGGCCGAGATCCTGCAGCATGGCCCGGGCGCGCGCGAGCGCCACCTCGCCCAGCGCCGTGGGCGCCATGCCGCGCGCGGAACGGACGAACAGCGGCGCGCCGAACATCGCCTCCAGTTCAGCCAGCGCATGGGTGACCGCCGGCTGGCTGGTGGCCATGTGCCCGGCCACGCGGGTGAGCGAGCCGTGCTGCCCGATCAGGCGCAGCAGCACCAGGTGGCGCATCTTCAACCGCGAGGTAAGGCGGGCCAGGAGTTCGTCGGGGGCGTTCATCGCAACCATGATGAGAATGTGATACCGCGATACTAATTCCGAATGATCACCTTATGTCTTCCGCTCACAATGTGCCGGCAAGGGAAGGCGGGGACGCATGGATTCGATCTATCTCGTGGTGGCGCTGGGCGCAGTGGCGGGCGGTTTCGTGCAGGGCCTGTCGGGCTTCGCCTTCGGGCTCACCGCCGTGTCGTTCTGGGCCTGGGCGCTGGAACCACGCCTGGCGGCGACGCTGGCGGTGTTCGGCGCCCTCACCGGGCAGATCATCGCCGCGCTGTCCGTGCGCCGCGGCTTCGACGCGCGGCGGCTGCTGCCCTTCGTGCTGGGTGGCCTGCTCGGCGTGCCGCTGGGCGTACTGCTGCTGCCGCGCCTGGACATGGCGTGGTTCAAGGCCATCCTGGGCGCGCTGCTGGTGCTGTGGTGCCCGGCCATGCTGATGGCGCGCAGGCTGCCGCGCATTGCCCGCGGCGGCCGGCTGGCCGACGGCGTGGTGGGCCTGGCCAGCGGCATGATGGGCGGCATCGGCGGCTTCACCGGCACCCTGCCCACCCTGTGGGGCACGCTGCGCGGCTTCGACAAGGACGCCCTGCGCGCGGTGGTGCAGAACTTCAACCTGTCCATGCTGCTGGTGACCATGGCGAGCTACCTCGCCGCCGGCCTCGTCACGCGGGAGATGCTGCCGCTGTTCGCCATCGTGGCGCCGGCCATGCTGCTGCCCGCGCTGCTCGGCGCGCGGCTCTACATCGGCATCAGCGAAGCGCGCTTCCGCCAGCTCGTGCTCGCGCTGCTGACCGCATCGGGCGTGGCGCTGCTGGCCTCGGCCGTGCCGCAACTGGCGAGCCGCCACGCCTGAAACCGCCCGCGACGCGCGGACGCTGCAATACAATCTGCCGGCGCCCTCCCCCCGGCCGGATGCTCCGGCCGCCACCGAGATGTGACCGACAGCATGAAAATCGTTACGTGGAACGTCAATTCCCTCAAGGTCCGCCTACCCCACGTGCTGGACTGGCTGGCCGAGCACAGGCCGGACGCCCTTTGCCTGCAGGAACTCAAGCTGGAGGACCCTGCGTTCCCGCATGAGGAACTGGCTGCGGCGGGCTACCAGGCGGTGAGCAACGGGCAGAAGACCTACAACGGCGTCGCCATCCTGACCCCGGTGGCGGCCGAAGACGTGGCGCGGGACATTCCCGGCTTCGCGGACGAGCAGAAGCGCATCGTCGCCGCCACCGTGAACGGGGTGCGGGTGATCTGCGGCTACTTCCCCAACGGCCAGGCGGTGGGCTCGGAGAAGTTCGAGTACAAGCTGCGCTGGCTTGCCGCACTCACCGAGTGGGTGCGCGACGAACTGCGCCGCCATCCGAAGCTGGTGCTCACCGGCGACTTCAACATCGCCCCCGAGGCGCGCGACGCCCACCCGGACTGGAAGGAGGAAATCCACGTCTCGCCGCAGGAGCGCGAAGCCTTCCGCGCCCTCACCGCGCTGGGCCTCACCGACGCCTTCCGCCTCTTCGAGCAGCCGGAGAAGAGCTACTCCTGGTGGGACTACCGCCAGGGCGCTTTCCGGCGCAACTTCGGCCTGCGCATCGACCACATCCTGGTCTCCGAGCCCCTGCGCGCCGCCTGCCGCAGTTGCACGGTGGACAAGGCACCGCGCAAGCTGGAACGCCCCTCGGACCACGCCCCCGTGGTCCTGGAACTGGACGCCTGAGCCCCGTCCCATGAGCGACACCGCCCAACTCGCCGCCCGCTATCCGGTACTCGACGCCCTGCCCCCCGCCGTCCGCGCGCGGGTGGAGGCGGCGGCACGGTGGATGCACATTCCCGCCGGCGCGCTGGTGTTCGACGACTGCCAGGCCTGCGAGGGCTTTCCCTTCGTCGTCGAAGGCTCGCTGCGCGTGCTCAAGTGCGCCCCCAACGGCCGCGAACTGCCCCTCTACCGCGTGACGCCGGGCGAGACCTGCATCATCTCCTCGTCCTGCCTGCTCGGCCACGAGGACTACAATGCGCGCGGCATCACCGAGTCCGACACCCTGCTGATGCTGCTGCCCAAGGCGGTGTTCGACGAACTGCTGGGCGAACCGGCCTTCCGCGGCTTCGTCTTCCACCTCTTCGCCGAACGCATCGCCGACCTGATGCAGTTGATCGAGGCGGTCGCCTTCCAGCGCCTGGACCAGCGCCTGGCCGCGCTGCTGCTGGGCAAGGGCCAGGTATTGCACGTGACCCACCAGCAACTGGCCGACGAACTGGGCAGCGTGCGCGAGATCGTCAGCCGGCTGCTGAAGGGCTTCGCGGAACAGGGCCTGGTGCGCCTGGGGCGCGAGCAGGTGGAAATCCTCGACCCCGCCGGCCTGCGCCGGCTCGCCGCCGGCGGCCACTAACGGAACTGCGGTGGTAGGAGCGGGCTTGCCCGCGATACGGCGGTGGTTTCCTCGTAGGCTGCATCACGGGCGAGCCCGCTCCTACCCGCCCGGATGCTGTGTGACCGCGGTTACAGACGCCGGCCCGGCCGCGGTGCTGCAATGCTGCCGTTCAAACACACGAGGAGAGCGGCATGAAAAGCAACGTGGGCGGAATCGACAAGATCCTGCGCATCCTGGTCGGCATCGCGCTGATCGCATGGGCACTGCTGGGGGGGCCCGTGTGGGCGTGGATCGGCATCCTGCCGCTGGCCACCGGCCTCATGGGCTGGTGCCCGGCCTATCTGCTGATCGGGGTCAATACCTGCCCGGCGAAGCGGAACTGAGAAAACACGCGATATGAAGGCCGGGGCAACCCGGCCTTTTTCATTTGCGCGCCACGTGGTTGGCGATGGCCACGTAGTCGGCCACCGCCAGGCGCTCGGCGCGCAGGCCGGGGTCGATCCCGAGCGCGGCGAAATCGTCCTCGGCCAGATAGTCCCGCAGGGTGTTGCGCAGGGTCTTGCGGCGCTGGCCGAAGGCCGCGGCCACCACGCGGCCGAGCAGGGCCTCGTCCTGCGCGGCAAGCGCGTCGGCGGGCAGCGGGACCATGCGCACGATGCTGGAGGTGACCTTGGGCGCCGGGCGGAAGGCGCCGGGGGGCACGTCGAAGAGCCGCCCCATGCGGAAGCGGTACTGCAGCATCACGGACAGGCGTCCGTACTCCTCGCTGCCCGGCTCGGCCACCATGCGCATGACGACCTCCTTCTGCAGCATGAAGGTCATGTCGCCCACGCGCTCGGCGAAGCCGGCGAGGTGGAAGAGCAGCGGCGTGGAGATGTTGTAGGGCAGGTTGCCGACGACGCGCAACGGGCGGCCGTCCGCGGCCAGCGCGCCGAAGTCGAACTTGAGCGCATCGCCCTCGTGCACGGTCAGGCGTTCGGGGCTCCAGCGCTGGTGCAGGCGGGCGATGAGGTCGCGGTCGATCTCCACCACGTGCAGGTGGGCGAGGCGTTCCAGCAGGGGTTCGGTGAGCGCCCCGAGCCCGGGGCCGATCTCCACCACCAGGTCGTCCGCCTGCGGGCGGATGGCGTCCACGATCTTGCGGATGATGTTGGGGTCGGACAGGAAGTTCTGCCCGAAGCGCTTGCGTGCGCGATGTTCCATGGAAGGCCCGGTTCTCGGGGAAGTCAGGACCGGGCCATGCGCGCGGCCAGCTCCACCGCGGCGTACAGGCTGCCCGGATCGGCCCGCCCGCTGCCGGCGAGATCCAGCGCCGTGCCGTGGTCGACGGAAGTACGCACGATGGGCAGGCCCAGGGTGACGTTGATGCCGCCGCCGAAGCTCGCGTGCTTGAGCACCGGCAGGCCCTGGTCGTGGTACATGGCGAGCACGGCGTCGCCCTTTTCCAGCGAGTGGGGGACGAAGAGCGTGTCGGCCGGCAGGGGGCCGAGGAACTGCATGCCTTCGGCGCGCAGGCGTTCGAGCACGGGGATGATGACGTCGATCTCCTCGCGCCCCATGTGGCCGCCCTCGCCTGCGTGGGGGTTGAGGCCGGCCACCAGGATGCGCGGCGAGGGCAGCCCGAAACGCGTCACCAGGTCACGGTGCAGGATGCGCAATGTTTCTTCCAGCAGCGCGGGGGTGATCGCCGCGGGCACGGCGGAAAGCGGCAGGTGCGTGGTGGCGAGCGCCACGCGCAGGCCGCCGCCCACCAGCATCATGACCACGCGCGGCGTACCGGTCTTTTCCGCGAGGTATTCCGTGTGGCCGGAGAAGGCCACGCCGGCGTCGCAGATCACGCCCTTGTGCACCGGCGCCGTGACCATGCCGGCGAAATCGCCGGCGAGGCAGCCGGCGATGGCGCGGTCGAGCAGGTCGAGCACGTAGCGGGCGTTGGCCGGATCGAGCACGCCGGGCTGCGCGGGGGCGGCCAGCGGACAGTGCAGCACGTCCAGCATCCCGGCCTGCGGCGGCACGTCGGGCAGGTATTCGCGCACCACCACGTCGGCGCCGCTGCGGTCCGCGCGCTCCTCGATCAGATCGAGGTCGCCCAGCACCACCAGCGGCCTCGGCCAGGTACGCCCGGCGAGCCGGGCGCACAGCTCGGGACCGATGCCGGCCGGCTCGCCGCTGGTCACGGCCAGCGGCGCGGGTTCACTCCTGCTCTTCGAGCCGGTATTCGACATAGGTGCTGTCGCGCAACTGGCGGACCCAGTCCTCGAAGGCGTCCTCGGACTTGCGCTGGCGCAGGGCGGCGCGTGCCATGGCGCGCTTGCGCTCTTCGGTGACGTCCTGCACGCGGCGCTCGTGCACCTTGATCAGGTGCCAGCCGAAGGGCGAGCGCACCGGTTCGCTGATTTCGCCCGGTGCCAGCGCGTTCATGGCGCGCTCGAACTCGGGCACGGTGTCGCCCTGGTACACCCAGCCCAGTTCGCCGCCCTTGGCGGCGGAGAGGTCGTCCGAGTGGGCGCGCGCAAGGGCGGCGAAGTCCTCGCCGCCCCGCACGATGCGTTCGTGCAGCCGGCGCAGGCGGCTTTCCGCCTCCACGTCGGAGAGCACTTCGGAGGTGCGCACCAGGATGTGGCTGGCGCGGGTCTGCTCGACCTGGTCGGCGCCGGCCAGCGCGCCGCCGCGCACATCGAGAAGCTTGACGATGTGCAGGCCCGCGGCGCTGCGCATGATGGGCGACAACTGGCCGGGAGAGAGATTGCCGACCACCTCGGCGAAGAGGGCGGGGAGCGCGTCCCGGCGCCGCCAGCCGAGATCGCCGCCGTTCATCGCGTCGGGCGCATTCGACACCGCCGCCGCCACGCTGGCGAAATCCTCGCCGCCCTGGAGCCGGCCCATGACGTCCTGGGCGCGTGCGGCGAGCGCTTCGAGCTGGGCCGGACTGGCGCCTTCGGGCGCGCGCAGCAGGATGTGGGCGAGGTGGTACTCGCGCCCGGAAAAGGCGTCCGGATTGGTGGTGATGAAGTTGTCCACCTCGGCCTCGGTCACCACGATGCGGTTGTCCACCTCGCGCTCGCGCAGACGGGTGAGCATGAGTTCGGTGCGCACCTCGTCACGGAAGCGGTCCCAGGCGATGCCGTCGCGCGTCAGCGCCTCGCGCAGCCCTTCCGGCGTCAGCCCGTTGCTGTCGGCAATGCGCTGGATGGAGCGCTCCAGCATGGTTTCGTCCACGCGGATGGTGCTCTCGCGCGCAAGCTGCAACTGGGCGCGTTCGAGGATCAGGCGTTCGAGCATCTGGCGTTCCAGCACCTCCCGCGGCGGCAGCTCGGTGCCCTGCCGGCTCAGGCGGCGGACGGCCTGGTCCAGGCGTTCGCGTAGTTGCACCGCGGTGATCACTTCGTTGTTGACCACCGCCACGATGCGGTCCGCCTCGACCGCGCGCTGCGCCGCGGCGGGCAGCGCACTCAAGCCCGCAGCGCAGGCCAGCAGCGAAAAACCCAGTCGGAAAATCAGTCGTTTCATGGTGTCTCGGTTATCAGGTGTCAGTCGGTGCCGAAGATGCGCCCGGAACCCGGCTCGTTGATCTTGCCGTAGCCGGACACGCTGCGCTTGAGCAGGCCCACCGGATTCGCGCCGATGCTGGCCAGCCCGTTCAGTTCGAGCTGGATGAAGAGGGCCTGGGTCACGTCCTCCTCGGTGGTGGCGAAACGGTGGGCGACGGTGCGGAACACCCAGCAGCCGCCATCGTACTCCAGCCCGGCGATGGCCTCGGTGACGCGGCGCTCCAGGATGGAGCGGGTGACCCGGCCCACGCCGTACCAGCGTCCGCCCAGCGGCCATTGCGCGGAAACGTCGATGTCGCGCAGCACGTCGCGCGTCCAGCGGTAGCTCACGTTGAGCGCCTTGCTGAACTCCGGCTGCCAGCGCACGCCAAGGGCGAAACGCTCGGTGCGGCTGTCGCGGGGGTTGTACTGCCAGGCGCTGTTGAGCGCGGTATGGGGCGTGATCTGCCCGCCGAGGGCGGCCAGGAAGTCGGTACGCCGGTCCGTGCGCCGCGCCTCGCCGGGCAGCGTCACTTCCTGGTCGGAGAAATAGTGGCGCTGGCCGATGGCGGCGTAGAGCCGCTCCGCGCCGCTGGCCGGATCGATCAGGCGCGAGGTCAGCGCGACGGTCACCTGGTTGGCGTCGGCCACGCGGTCGTAGCCGCCGTAGGGCGTCTCGGAGAACATCTGCGCGAAGCTGAAATCGAAGCGCTGGGTGTCGAACAGCGGAATGTCGTCCTGGTCTCGGGAAGGCGCGCGCACGTAGAAGATGCGCGGCTCCAGGGTCTGCACGAAGTCCTGGCCGAAAAACGAGGTGTCGCGCTCGAAGTTGAGCCCGCTGTCCACCGAGAAGATCGGCACCGAGCGGGTGATCGCCTCATCACGGGTGTCGGTCTCCGGGCGGTCGAGGCTGTAGCGCGTGTAATGCAGGCCGACCTTGGGGGTGATGTAATAACCGCCGCGCTCGAAGGGCAGCGCGAGCTGTGGGTAGAGCACGGTGCGCCCGCCGGTGATGCGCCCCTCGTCGGGATGGTCGAATTCCGTGTATTGCGCCTTCATCGCGAAGGTCGTGCCGCCCGGTAGATTTGCGCGGTTCGCCCTCCATTCGAGCTGCGGCAGGCGGCGGTAGGGCGAGGAGCCCGACAGGGTCTGGTAGCTCTGCAGCAGTGCCGAGGCCGACCACCAGTCGGCGCCCGCGTAGTCCAGCCGCCCCTGGCGCAGCAGGTTGACCTTGGAGGCGACCGCCACGCGGGAGCTGAGATCCTCGAAGTACTGGTCGTCCGACACCGTGTTCAGATCGAGCGAAGCACGCAGCCGCGGCGTGATGCGATGCTCGTGCTGCAGTGCGCCCAGGTAGCGCTCGGTGCCTTCCACGCGGTCCTTGGGCAACCACTCGCCGCGCATCTCGCCGCGGTAGTTCGCACCCAGGTAGCGGAATTCGCCGCCCAGTTGCAGGCCGCGGCGGCTCATCAGGCGGGGCGACAGCGTGGCGTCGTAGTTGGGCGCGATGTTCCAGTAGTAGGGCTGGGTGATGTCGGCGCCGGTCTTGTTGGAAGTGCCGAAGGTCGGCGCCAGCAGGCCGGACTGGCGCTGGCCGACGAGCGGGAAGTCCGCCCACGGCACCCACAGGATGGGCACGTCCTTGAACACCACGGTGCCGTGGCGCGCCGTGCCGAGCTCGGTGTCGTAGTCCAGCTCCAGGTCGCGCGCCTTGACGTACCAGTCCGGGTCCTGGGGCGCGCAACTCGTCCACGTGGCGTTGCGCAGGCGGTACTGGTTCTCGCCTTCGAAATAGAGCATGTCGGCGGAGCCGCTGCCGGTGATCACCCGCTCGGGTTCGCCGGGACGCGGCTCCGAGCGCCGGGTGAGGGCGTAGTGCGGGGCCTCGAATTCGCCGGTGCGCTCGCCGATGACCAGACGCGCCGACGGGCCGGTGATCTCGTCGGTGCGCTGGGCGATGCGCACGTTGCCTTCGGCGACGGCCTCGTCGGTGAGCTCGCGGTAGGTCAGGCGGTCGGCGGTCAGCACCAGTTCGCCGCGCTGCAGCTCGGCCTCGCCGTCGGCCACCAGTTCCACGGCGCGGGTGCCGCTGATGCGCAGCGCGCTGACCTGGGTGGTTTCCTCGCCGGCCGGTGCGGCCCTGGCTCCCTGCTCCGGGCCGGCCACGGATGCGGCGGGTGCCGGCGCAGGCTCCGCGGCGGGCGGAATGTCGGCGGGATGGACGGGCTGCACCGTAGCGCCTTCCCCGGCCGGCGCGGGCGCCAGCCCCGGTCCGCCGGGCTCGGGCACCGCCGGGGCGGGCTGGGCAGGGACGGGTTTGCGCGCCGCACCACCCACGGGGCGACCACGCACGAGGTCGGGCGACACCACCAGCGCGGGCATGTTGCCCGCCAGGGTCGTCCCCGACATCCAGCACAACAGCAGCGGAATCACTCGCATCCGCGTCTTCAAGCCCAAAGCTGGCAAGACGTTCCCCGTTCGTAAAAGTTGGCTGCGCGCCCCGCGGCGCATCCGGTGCCTTTGATAAACTTGCGGATTTTACACGAACGTTTGCGGAGAACCGGTTTGCATCGACTCGACCAACTGCAGCAGTGGCTCGCCGCGCAACTGCCCGGCCGCGCCTTCGAGCTCGCCCCGGCGTCGGCAGACGCCAGCTTCCGGCGCTATTTCCGCGTCAGCTTCGCCGACGGCGGCCCCTCGCGCATCGTCATGGACGCCCCGCCCGAGCACGAGGACTGCCGCCCCTGGCTCAGGGTCGCGGAGCTGTTCGGCGCCACCGGCGCCCACGTGCCCGAGGTGCTGGCCCAGGACGTGGGCCAGGGTTTCCTGCTGCTCTCGGACCTGGGCAGCCGCACCTACCTCGACGTGCTCGACCCGGCCGACACCGCCACTGCCCACGGGCTCTACGCCGAGGCCCTGGGCAGCCTGATCGCCATCCAGGCCGCCAGCCGCCCGGATGCGCTGCCCGAGTATTCCCGCGAACTGCTCGCCCGCGAGCTGGCCCTCTTCCCCGAATGGTACGTGGCCCGCCACAAGGGCCACACGCTCACCGACGCCGAGCGCGCCATGCTCGACCGGACCTTCGAGCGCATCCTGGCGGTGAACCTGGCCGAACCGCAGGTCTTCGTGCACCGGGACTACCACTCCCGCAACCTGATGTACCTGGAAGACGGCCGCAACCCCGGCATCATCGACTTCCAGGACGCGGTATACGGCCCCCTCAGCTACGACCTGGCCTCGCTGCTCAAGGACGCCTACATCCGCTGGGAGGAGGATTTCGTCCTCGACCTGCTGGCGCGCTACTGGGACGCGGCGCGCAAGCTCCACCTGCCGGTGCGCGAGCACTTCGCCGACTTCCACCGCGACTTCGAATGGATGGGGGTGCAGCGCCACCTCAAGGTGCTGGGCATCTTCGCCCGCCTCTACCACCGGGACGGCAAGGACGGCTACCTGAAGGACATGCCGCTGGTCGCCGACTATCTGCGCCGCGCCTGCCGCCGCTACGGCGAACTGGCACCGCTGCTGAAGCTCCTCGACCAGTTCGACCCCGAGCCGGTCGAATATGGCTACACCTTCTGAGCCGGCGACGACAACCATGCGCGCGATGATCCTGGCCGCAGGCCGCGGCGAACGCATGCGCCCGCTCACCGACACCTGCCCCAAGCCCCTGCTCCCGGCCGGCGGCAAGCCGCTGATCGTGCATCACATCGAGCGCCTGCGCGCGGCCGGCATCACCGAGCTGATCATCAACCACGCCCACCTGGGCGCGCAACTGGAAGCCGCCCTCGGTGACGGCAGCACCTGGGGCGTGCACATCGCCTGGTCGCGGGAAGGCGAGGCGCTGGAAACCGCCGGCGGCATCCGCCTGGCCCTCCCCCTGCTGGGGGAAGCCCCCTTCCTGGTGATCAATGGCGACGTCTATTGCGATGCCGACCCGGCAGCCCTCGCCGCCGCGGCCGGCCGGCTCGCCACCGACGGCGATCTCGCCCACCTGCTGCTGGTGCCCAATCCGGCCCACCACCCTGGGGGCGACTTCGTGCTCGCCGACGGCCGCGTACACGACGGCGCTGGGGAGCGCCTCACCTTCTCCGGCCTGGGCGCCTACCATCCGGCCCTGTTCGCCGAACTGCCCGCCGGCCGCCCGGCCAAGCTCGCCCCTTTGCTGCGCGCCGCCATGGCCGCCGGGCGCGTGTCGGGCAGCCTGCATGAAGGCTACTGGCTGGACGTGGGCACGCCGGCCCGGCTGGCCGAACTGGACGCGCATCTCGGCGTCCAAAAGAGCCTCTGAGCGCATGCCATAATCCATCCATGAACGCCCCCCTCGAATCCGTCCTCGACATCACCCCCTTCCGCGCCCGCCGCGCCCGCCTGCTCGCCCGCATGCGCGCGGAAGGCGGCGGCATCGCCATCCTGCCCACCGCGCCCGAGCGCATCCGCAACCGGGACGCCCACTACCTCTACCGCCACGACAGCTACTTCTACTACCTCACCGGCTTCCGCGAGCCGGAGGCGGTGGCGGTACTGATCGCAGGCGACGAGGACCGCAGCGTGCTGTTCTGCCGCGCCAAGGACGAGGAGCGGGAAATCTGGGACGGCTACCGCTACGGCCCGGAAGCCGCCCAGGCCGCCTTCGGCTTCGACGAGGCGTACACCGTCGGCGACCTGGAGCGCCGCCTGCCCGAACTCCTCGCCGACAGGCCCGTGCTGTGGAGCGGCCTGGGCTACGACAGCGAGTGGGACGGCAGGATCATGGCCGCGCTCAACGCGGTGCGCGCCAACTCGCGCACGGGCGTGGTGCCGCCCCACTCGGTGCGGGACATCCGCGCCGAGCTGGACGAAATGCGCCTGGTCAAGGATGCCTTCGAACTGGACACCATGCGCCGCGCCGCCGCCATCTCCGCCCGCGCCCACCGCCGCGCCATGGCCGCCGCCTGCCCGGGGCGCTTCGAATACGAGGTCGAGGCCGAACTGCTGCACACCTTCCGCGCCGCCGGCAGCCAGGCCCCGGCCTACACCAGCATCGTCGCCAGCGGCCCCAACGCCTGCGTGCTGCACTACGTGGAAAACGACCGCCGCATGGCCGACGGCGACCTGCTGCTGATCGACGCCGGCTGCGAACTGGACGGCTACGCCTCGGACATCACCCGCAGCTTCCCGGTCAACGGCCGCTTCTCCGGCCCCCAGCGCGACGTCTACGAACTGGTGCTGGCCGCCCAGGCCGCAGCAAAAGCCGCCATCCGCCCCGGCGCCCACTGGAACGAACCCCACGAGGCCGCGGTCAAGGTGCTCGCCCAGGGCATGCTGGACCTGAAGCTCCTCGCCGGCAGCCTGGACGGCGTGCTGGAGAACGGCGACTACCGCCGCTTCTACATGCACCGCACCGGCCACTGGCTGGGGATGGACGTGCACGACGCCGGCGAGTACAAGCAGGGCGGCGAATGGCGCTCCCTCGCCCCCGGCATGGTGCTCACCGTGGAGCCCGGCTGCTACATCCGCCCCGCCGACGACGTACCCCAGGACTTCTGGAACATCGGCGTGCGCATCGAGGACGACGCGGTGGTCACCGCCGACGGCTGCGAGTTCATCACCGAGGACGCCCCGCGCAGCGTGGCGGACATCGAAGCCGTGATGCGCGAGGGCCGCGCATGACGGAACACGACCTGCTGGTGGCGGGTGCCGGCCCGGTGGGCCTGGCGCTCGCGCTCGCATTGAAGGACAGCGGGCTCGACGTGGCGCTCGCCGACACCAGACAACCGGAAGCGGTCGCCGCCGACCCGCGCGTGCTGGCCCTGTCCCACGGCACCCGGCTCACGCTCGAACGCCTCGGCGTGTGGCAGGCGCTGCCCGCCACGCCCATCATCACCATCCACGTCTCCCAGCAGGGCGGCTTCGGCCGCACGCTGATCCGCGCCGCGGACTACGGCGTGCCCGCGCTGGGCCACGTGCTGCCCGCAGGCGCCCTCGCCGGCGCGCTGCGCCGCGCGGTGGACGCGGCCGGCATTCCGGTGCTGGACGAGACCGAGGTGCGCAGCCTCGCGCCCGACGCGGACGGCGTGACGGTGCAGCTCGCCGGCCGACACGCAGGGGAACGCCGCGTCCGCCTGGCTATATGCGCGGAAGGCGGCATCCGGGCGGAGGCCGCCGAGTTGACCGAACGGGACTACGGCCAGCACGCGCTGATCGCCCTGGTCGAAGCCGAAGGCGCGCCTCCCGGCACCGCCTTCGAACGCTTCACCCCGGCCGGTCCAGTGGCCCTGCTGCCCTGCGGTACTTCCTACGCGCTGGTGCACGGGGTCAGCCCGCAACAGGCGGACGAACTGCTCGCCCTCGACGATGCCGCCTACCTCGCCCACCTGCAGGCCCATCTCGGCGGCCGCCTGTGCCTGACGTCCATCGGCGAGCGGCTGCGCTACCCCCTCGGCCTCAAGGTGCGCAAGACCCCGGTCGGCCCCCGCACCGTGTGGCTGGGCAATGCCGCCCAGACCCTGCATCCGGTCGCCGGCCAGGGCTTCAACCTCGCCCTGCGCGACGTGTGGGCGCTGGCCGACACCCTGCTGCGCCACCCCGGCGACCCCGGCGCAACCGCCACGCTGGCCGCCTACGCCAGCCGCCGCAACCCGGACCGCTTTGGCACCATCGGCTTCACCGACACCCTGGTGCGCCTCTTCAGCAACGACCTCGCCCCCCTGCGCCACCTGCGCGGCGCCGGCCTGTTCGCCCTGGATCTGGTCGGACCGCTGCGCCACTTCGTCGCCAAGCGCATGATGTTCGGCGCCCGCGCCTGGCCCTGAGCCACCCCGGCGCAAACCGAGCAGGCGCGCGCCGCTCCGCCGGAAGACCGCCCCGCCGCCTGCAGCCGGCCGGCGCGGCGCGCCCCAACCCCTCGCCGCATGGGGTAAAATGCCGCCTTTTCCCCAAGCCCGATCCCCATGCAGTTCGCCGGCTTCACCCTGCGCAACAACCTGTTCGTCGCCCCCATGGCCGGGGTCACGGACCGCCCCTTCCGCCAGCTTTGCAAGAAGCTGGGGGCCGGGCTCGCGGTGAGCGAGATGGTGACCTCCAATTCGCTGCTCTACGGCAGCGCCAAGACCCGCCGGCGGGCCGACCATGCGGGCGAGGTGGCGCCCATCTCCGTGCAGATCGCCGGCGCCGATCCGGCCATGATGGCCCAGGCCGCGCGCTACAACGCGGACCACGGCGCGCAGATCATCGACATCAACATGGGCTGCCCGGCCAAGAAGGTGTGCAACGTCATGGCCGGCTCCGCGCTGATGCAGGACGAGGCCCTGGTGGGACACATCCTCGACGCCGTGGTCGCGGCCGTGCCGGAGACCCCGGTGACGCTGAAGTTCCGCACCGGCTGGAACCGGGACAACCGCAACGCCCCCGCCATCGCCCGCATCGCCGAGGAAGCGGGCGTGCGCGCCATCGCCATCCACGGCCGTACGCGCGCCGACCAGTACATGGGGCAAGCCGAGTACGACACCATCGCCCACGTCAAGACGCTGGTGAACATCCCGGTGATCGCCAACGGCGACATCGACAGCCCGCAGAAGGCCAGACACGTGCTGGACCACACCGGCGCCGACGGCGTCATGATCGGCCGCGCCGCCCAGGGCCGGCCGTGGATCTTCCGCGAGATCGAACATTATCTGACCACCGGCGAACTGCTCGCGCCGCCGCTGGTGAGCGAAATCCACCAGGTGTGCCGCGAGCACCTGGCCGACCTCTATGCCTTCTACGGCGAGGAGACCGGGGTCAAGATCGCGCGCAAGCACATCTCCTGGTACACCAAGGGCCTGGTCGGCTCCGCGGCCTTCCGCCGCGCCATGAACCAGTTGCCCGACATCGACGTACAACTCGACGCGGTGGACGAGTTCTTCGGCCGCCTGGCGGCGGAAGACGCCCGCCTGCGCTACGAGGAAGACTATCCGCAGGAGCTCGCAGCATGAGCCGTTCCAACGACATCGCCGAATCCGTCCAGCGCACCCTGGACCAGTACTTCCGCGACCTGGACGGCGAACGGCCGGCCGCCATCTACGACATGGTGATCCGCAACGTGGAGCGTCCGATGCTGGAATTCGTGCTGCGCCAGGCCGGCGGCAACCAGACCGCCGCCGCCGACATGCTGGGCATCAACCGCAACACCCTGCGCCGCAAGCTCAACGAATACGATCTGCTGTGATCATTCCGCGCCGCCCCCGGGGCGGCGCGTTCCCCACGCCTTTCCCCACTTCCCGTTGCCCAAGCTTCCCATGACCGTCACCCAAGCCCTGATCAGCGTTTCCGACAAACGCGGCGTGCTCGACTTCGCCCGCGAACTGGCCGCCCTCGGCGTCAAGCTGCTGTCCACTGGCGGCACCGCCGCCCTGCTGCGCGAGGCCGGCCTCGCCGTCACCGACGTCTCCGAGCACACCGGCTTTCCCGAAATGCTGGACGGCCGCGTCAAGACCCTGCATCCCAAGGTGCACGGCGGCATCCTCGCCCGCCGCGACCTGGCCGAGCACATGCGCACCATCGCCGACCACGACATCAGCCGCATCGACCTGGTGGTGGTGAACCTCTACCCCTTCCAGGCCACCGTGGCCCGCCCGGACTGCTCGCTGGAAGACGCCATCGAGAACATCGACATCGGCGGCCCCACCATGGTGCGCGCCGCGGCCAAGAACCACGGCAACGAGCAGGGCGGCGTGGGCATCGTCACCGATCCCGAGGACTATGCCGGCATCGTCGCCGAGCTCAAGGCCAATGGCGGCAAGCTCGGCTACAAAACCCGCTTCGCGCTGGCGGTGAAGGCCTTCACCCATACGGCGCGCTACGACTCGGCCATCTCCAACTACCTCACCGCGCTGGTCACCAACGAAGCCGGCGACCTCTCGAAGCAGGCCTACCCCGAACGCTTCCAGCTCGCCTTCGACAAGGTGCAGGACCTGCGCTACGGCGAGAACCCGCACCAGAGCGCGGCTTTCTACCGCGAGCCGAACACGCCCGAAGGCGCCATCGCAGGCTACACCCAGTTGCAGGGCAAGGAACTCTCCTACAACAACATCGCCGACGCGGATGCGGCGTGGGAATGCGTCAAGGCCTTCGACAGCACGGCGTGTGTGATCGTCAAGCACGCCAACCCCTGCGGCGTGGCCCTCGGCGCGACCCCGCTGGAGGCTTACAAAAAGGCCTTCTCCACCGACCCCACCTCGGCCTTCGGCGGCATCATCGCCTTCAACGGCGTGGTGGACCGCGCCGCTGCGGAAGCCGTGTCGGCCCAGTTCCTCGAAGTGCTGATCGCGCCCTCCTACACCGCCGACGCGCTGGAACTGCTGCGCGCCAAGCAGAACGTGCGCGTGCTCACCTGTCCGCTGGGCAAGCCTGCCGGCGCCCTCGACTACAAGCGCGTGGGCGGCGGCCTGCTGGTGCAGAGCGCCGACGAGGCCCGCATCGCCCTCGCCGACCTGAAGGTGGTCACCAAGCGCGCGCCCACGGACGCCGAACTCTCCGACCTGCTGTTCGCCTGGCGCGTGGCCAAGTACGTGAAGTCCAACGCCATCGTCTACTGCAAGGACGGCCAGACCGTGGGCGTGGGCGCCGGCCAGATGAGCCGCGTGGACTCCGCCCGCATCGCCAGGATCAAGGCCGAGAACGCCGGCCTGCAGATCACCGGCTGCGTGGTGGCCTCCGACGCCTTCTTCCCCTTCCGTGATGGGCTGGACGTGCTCGCCCAGGCCGGCGCCACCGCGGTGATCCAGCCCGGCGGCTCGGTGCGCGACGCGGAGGTGATCGCCGCCGCCGACGAGCAGAACATCGCCATGGTGTTCACCGGTTTCCGCCACTTCCGCCACTGAGCACGGAGCAGTCCATGAAAGTCCTCGTCATCGGCTCGGGCGGACGCGAACACGCGCTGGCCTGGAAACTCGCCCAGTCGCCCAAGGTCACCCGCGTGCTGGTCGCCCCCGGCAACGCCGGCACCGCGCGCGAGCCGCTGCTGGAGAACGCCCCGGTCACGGCGATCCCCGAGCTGGTGGAGCTGGCCCACAGGGAAAAGGTCGCCTTCACCGTGGTCGGCCCGGAAGCGCCGCTGGCCGCCGGCGTGGTGGACGCCTTCCGCGCCGCCGGCCTGCCCATCTTCGGCCCGCTGCAGGCCGCCGCACGGCTGGAAAGCTCCAAGGACTTCGCCAAGCAGTTCCTGGTCCGCCACGGCATCCCCACCGCCAAGTACCGGACCTTCGCCGACGCGGCCGAAGCCCACGCCTACTTGAAGGCCGAGGGCGCGCCCATCGTCATCAAGGCCGACGGCCTGGCCGCAGGCAAGGGCGTCGTGGTGGCGATGACCACCGACGAGGCCCATGCCGCCATCGACATGATGCTGCTGGACAACAAGATGGGCGACGCCGGCGCGCGCGTGGTCATCGAGGAATTCATGCAGGGCGAGGAAGCGAGCTTCATCGTCATGGCCGACGGGAAGAACGCGCTGGCGCTCGCCACCAGCCAGGACCACAAGCGCCTCCAGGACGGCGACCAGGGTCCCAACACCGGCGGCATGGGCGCCTACTCCCCCGCCCCGGTGGTCACCCCCGAAATCCACGCCCGCGTGATGCGCGAGATCATCCAGCCCACGCTGGCCGGCATGGCCGCCGACGGCAGCCCCTACACCGGCTTCCTCTACGCCGGGCTGATGATCGACGACGCAGGCAAACCCCGCGTGGTGGAGTTCAACTGCCGCCTGGGCGACCCGGAAGCCCAGCCCATCATGATGCGGCTGAAGACCGACCTGGCCGACCTGGTGGAGGCGGCCATCGAAGGCAAGCTCGACCAGGCCGAGGCCGAATGGGACCGCCGCGTGGCCCTGGGCGTGGTGCTCGCCGCCGCGGGCTACCCGGACAGCCCCCGCAAGGGCGACCCCATCACCAGCCTGCCCGCCGACACCGCGGACGTCCACGTCTTCCATGCCGGCACGGCGGAGAAGGACGGCCAAGTGGTCACCGCCGGCGGCCGCGTGCTGTGCGTCACCGCCTTGGGCGACAACGTGCGCAGCGCGCAGAAGCTCGCCTACGAGGCCGCCGACCAGATCCAGTTCGCCGGCCGCCAGTACCGCCGCGACATCGGCCACCGGGCCGTGGCGCGCAAGGGCTGATCCCTCTCCATGTAGGAGCGGGCTTGCCCGCGATTGCGGCGTCCATGTAGCCCCGACCGCAATCGCGGGCAAGCCCGCTCCCACGGCAGTAACGACATCGCCGGAAACCATGACGCCCGATCTCGCCGCCATCAAGCAGTATTTCACCACCCTGCAGGCGCGCATCGTCGAACGCCTGGAAGCCTTCGACGGCCAGCCCTTCCGCGCCGACGGCTGGGAGCGCCCGGGCGGCGGCGGGGGGCTGACCCGCGTCATCGAGGAAGGCGGCTTCTTCGAGCGCGGCGGGGTGAACTTCTCCCACGTCACGGGCGAAGGCATGCCGGCTTCCGCTACCGCCCACCGCCCGGAACTCGCCGGCCGCCGCTTCGAGGCCATGGGCGTGTCCCTGGTGCTGCACCCGCGCAATCCCTACTGCCCCACCGCGCACATGAACGTGCGCTGCTTCGTCGCCCTGGCCGAAGGCAAGGCGCCGGTGTGGTGGTTCGGCGGCGGCATGGATCTGACGCCCTACTACGGCTTCGAAGAGGACGTGCGCCAATTCCACGCCACCTGCAAGGCGGCGGTGCTTCCTTTCGGCGGCGAAGCGGAATACCGTCGGCTCAAGGACTGGTGCGACCGCTACTTCTTCCTCAAGCACCGCAACGAACCGCGGGGCGTGGGCGGGCTGTTCTTCGACGACCTGGGCGCGGACGGCAAGACCCCGTTCGATGCTGCTTTCGGCCTCACCCGCTCCGTGGGCAACGCCTTCGTCGACGCCTACCTGCCCATCCTCGAACGCCGCCGCGACACGCCCTATGGCGAGCGGGAACGCGACTTCCAGGCCTACCGCCGCGGGCGCTACGTGGAATTCAACCTGGTGTTCGACCGGGGCACCCTCTTCGGCCTGCAGTCGGGCGGGCGTACCGAATCCATCCTGATGTCCCTGCCGCCCATCGTGAAGTGGCGCTACGACTGGCACCCGGAAGCGGGCAGCGCGGAAGCGGAACTGTACGAGCGCTATCTGAAGCCGCAGGACTGGGTGTAGGAGCGGGCTCGCCCGCGATGCGGCGTTCGTTTTCCCGCAGGCCGCATCGCGGCCAAGGCCGCTCCTACCAGCCCGTGGCACCCATGGATCGGACTCAGATCGCGACCGGCAGACTGCCCTGCTGTGCCGCCGGCTCGGCCGACACCTTCGCCGCCGCGCGGTAGTGCTCCTGCGCTTCCTCGCCCCGCCCGAGCTGCTCCAGCAGCCCGGCCAGGGACAGATGGGTTTCCACCGCCGGGTCCTGCTTGAGGGACAGTTCCAGATAGCTCTGCGCCTTGCCCCACAACTGCGCCTGCAGGCACAAGCGGCCCAGCGCATGCAGCAGGCCGGCATCCTGGGGATGCCGTTTGAGCCACTCTTCCGCCTTGGCCAGGCAGGCCACCGCGTCGTCCTGGCCGCACAGGGCGTAGAGGCGCGCCAGGCCGGAATCCCACTCGGCGTCCAGCAACTGCTCCACCTTGCGCCGCGCCAGCGCTCCCTGCCCGCCCGCCACCAGCAGCGGCACCGCCCGCTCGACCAGGCGGCGGTCCTTCATCTCGGCGGCGGGGATCGCCTTCCAGTAGTCGGACAGCGCCTTGCCGTCGCCGCCCAGTTCACGCATGCGCTCCACGTGGGCGCGGCGGACCAGCGGGGCGACCTGCTCGTCGGACAGGGCCTTGTGCTTGTAGAGCTGGCGCGCGAGCTTGAGCACCTCGTCCCAGCGGTGCAGGGCGGAGGCCACGCGCAGGGACAGGCGCAGGGCGGCGATCTGGCGGTTGCCGAGCAGGCGCAGGGTTTCGAGGCGCTCGGCGGCGAGCTGGAAATCCCGGTCTTCCACCGCCAGTTCGGCCTCGGTCATCAGGCGTGCGGCGCGGGCCGCATCACCGTATTCAGCGATGCGGCCGATCCAGGTCTTGTAGCGGGTCTCGTCGCGCATGGCGTGGGCCGCCCGCGCCGCCACCAGCGCCGCCGCGGGGGTTCGTTCGCCCAGGGTGCACGACTTTTCGGCCAGCTTAAGTGCCTGCGCATAGCGCCCCTCGAACAGCGTGCGCAGCGCGTCGCGCAGCATGCGGCCGGCCTTGTCGCGCCTGCGGCGCTCGCGAAAGGCCCTCACCGCACCCGGCAACGCAAGGGTGTTGTGCAACACGCGCACCAGCAGGTAGGCGACGAAGAATGCCGCCAGCAGCCCGATGATGACCAGGTTGAGCGACAACTGCACGCGGTAGGGCGGTACCGCCAGCAGCACGTAGCCCGTATTGATGCTGCCGGCGACCGCAATGGCGGCGGCCAGCGCGAAGATGCCGATGAGCCAGATCAGGGCGCGCATGGGTCGGCCTCAGCGCGCCGGAGCGGCTGCGCCGCCGGCGTCCTGCCCGTCGTCAGCCGGGCCGGCGGGTTCCGCATCGGCGCCACCTGCCGGGCGCGCCTGCAACAGGCGCAGGGCCGCCATGCTGTCCAGGGTCACGCCGTGCTCGACGACCACGGGCGTGGCCTCCAGCGTCTTCAGTTCGGCCACCAGCGCCTGCACGCCTTCGTCGCGCAGGTCGAAGAAGCGCTCGATCCAGCCGCGTGCCTGCTTCAGGTCGGCCGCATAGTTGTTGCCGTCCCGCGCCAGCAGCGCGAGACGCGCGGTGAGCAGGCGGATCTTGACGTTCTCGCGCAGGAAGGTGCCCTGCGCCGGCGCGAGCAGGACGGGCTCGGTCTGGTCCAGGCGCTCGACGCGCACCAGGGTCTTGAGCTCGTTCCACAGATCGCGCCCCAGCATGGCGACGAAATCGAGCGGCGCGGAGCCGAACGAGGCGGGTTCGGAGACGGCATCGGTCGCCTCGGCGGGACGCGGCAGTTCACCGGCATAGGCCAGCGGCAGCGTTTCGATGCGATCCTGCATGATTTCCAGGCGCAGGGCGATGCCCTGCACGTCCACCTGCGGCATCGCGCGCAGTTGTTCGATGTCGCGGGCGATGGCGCGGCGCAGCGGGGCAATCTGGCCGCGGTCCTGCGTCGCCAGGCGGGCCTCGGCGCCCTGCAGGGCGATCAGCGCCGCTTCCACGTTGCCGGCGAGGGTCAGTTGCTGGCCGGCGATGGTCACCGCCTGCTCGACCTCGGCGATCACACGGTCCTCGCGCGAGCGGGAGAATTCCTGATACAGGGCTTCGAGCGCCGCCGCCTGCCCTTCGGTGGCAGCGACCTTGGACTCCAGCGCGCCGAGCTTGCCCTGCAGCGTGCCAATGGCTTCCTGCTGCTGGCGGGTCAGCGCGCGCGCCTCGGTGGCGGCGGTATCGGCCGCGGCCAGGCGGCTTGCGAGCTCGTCGCGCAGTTCGCCGGCCTGGCTGCGCGTCTGCCAGGCCTGCCAGCCCGCGGCGGCCGCACCGAGGAGGGCCACGACCGCGAGCACGATCGCCAGTCCGGGCGAGCCGCCGCGGGCGGGCGGCGCAGGCGGGGAAAGGTCTGCCGGCCGGGGGTCGGCGGAAGCCTGATCGCCGGTCCTGGGCGCGGCCGCATCGGCGGCGGCCGGCGGCTGCGTGAGCGCGGGGGTTTCTTCTTTCATGCGTTCAGTTTAACCGAGGCTGGTATCGAAGTGCGCTTCCAGCGCGGCCAGCAGGCCGTCGTCGCCCGGTTCGGTGGCGATGACGCGGGAGAAACCGGCCAGCGTCGCCTGCTCGGCAATGCGGGGGTGCGAGGCGAACACAGGTATGCGCGCGAGCGCCGGCGGCAGCTCGCCGCCGAACAGGGTGAGGAAGTTGCGCACGCCCTCGCTGCTGGTCAGGCTGATGGCATCGAGCTCGCCGCGCTCGGCCAGGCCCTGCAGCAGCGCCGGTTCGACCGGTGGCAGTGCGCGGCAGTAGCAGGTGACGTACTCTACTTCCGCGCCGCGCTCCCGCAGCGTGTCGCCGAGCAGGTCGCGCCCGCCGTCGCCGCGGAACACGACGACGCGGCGTCCGCGCACGGCTTCCGGCGCGAAGGCCGGCAGCGCCAGCACGGCTTCGCTGTCGAAACCGCTGTCCGGGGCGATCACACCGGTGAAACCGTGCTCGGCCAACGCGCGCTCGCTGCCCTTGCCCACTGTGGCAACCGCCACGCCGGCCGGCCACGCGCGCCGCGCGAGGATGGCGCGCAGGGCGTGCTGCACGGCATTGGGGCTGACGAAGAAGGCGAGATCGAAGGTGCCGAGGCGGTCGGCCAGGTCCTCCAGCGCGGACGTATCGGCGAGCGCCTCGATGGCCATGACAGGAAAACGCACCGGGGTGCCGCCATGGGCGGCGATGGCCTCGCACAGGGCGTCCGCCTGCGCGGCAGGACGGGTGACGAGGATGCGGAGCCCGGCAAGGGGCTGGGGTGCGGTCTGGGGCATGCCCGGGGCGGCGAGTCAGCCGAGTTCGGCGAGGATGGCCTCGGCTCCCTGGGCGCGCAGCTCGTCGGCCAGCGCGCGGCCCAGCGCCTCCGCTTCGGCCGGGTCGCCTTCGCGCTCGGCGCGCACCATGCGGCTGCCGTCGGGCAGCGCGACGAAACCGCGCAGCCACAGGCGGCCGGCACGAATTTCAGCGTAGGCGCCGAGGGGCACCTCGCAACTGCCGGCCAGCGCCCGGGCGACTGCGCGTTCGGCGCGCACGCAGGCGGAAGTGTCGGGGTCGTTCAGGGGCGCGAGCCAGGCAGCGACCTCGGGCCGGTCCGCCAGGCACTCGATGCCCAGCGCGCCCTGCCCGGCCGCGGGCAGCGAGACCTCGGACGGCAGCAGGGCGCGGATGCGCTCGCCCAGACCCAGGCGCTTGAGGCCCGCGGCGGCGAGGATGATCGCGTCGTACTGGCCTTCGTCCAGCTTGCGCAGGCGGGTGTCCAGGTTGCCGCGCAGGCTGGTCACCGCCAGGTAGGGATAGCTCATGTGCAACTGCGACTCGCGACGCAGGGAGGAGGTGCCGACCACGGCCCCCGGCGGCATGTCGTCCAGGCTGGCGTAGCGGCTGGAGACGAAGGCGTCGAGCGGCAGTTCCCGCGCCGAGATGCAGGGCAGCGCGAAGGGTTCGGCCATCTCCATGGGCACGTCCTTCATGGAATGCACGGCGATGTCGGCGCGGCCGTCGAGCAGCGCGGTTTCCAGTTCCTTGACGAACAGGCCCTTGCCGCCCACCTTGGCCAGCGGCCGGTCGAGGATCTGGTCGCCGCGCGTGGTCATGCCCAGCAGTTCCACCCGGCATGCCGGATACAATGCCTCCAGCCGCGCCTTGACGTGCTCGGCCTGCCACAGGGCGAGACGGCTTTCGCGGGTGGCGATGACGATGCGCTCGGGCGCGGCGCTGCCGGATTCGTTTCGGGTCACGGTCGGGAACTCATGCAAGGAGAACGGGATTCATGCCGGAGGCCGCTTTTCGCCGCGGTGCAGCATCAGGGTTGACACCCATGGCGCTCTGGCTGGGCGCGATTCTAGCATGCATGCCGCCCGCCCTCCCGGCCCACGGGACGGCATCCCGCCTCCCATTCAACCGACGATATCGAAGCTGACCGCCACGATGGCCGACACCCCGACTACCCCCGACAAGGACGCGCCGCTGCGCGAAGACATCCGCCTGCTCGGTCGCCTGCTGGGCGACACCGTGCGCGACCAGCAGGGCGAAGCCAGCTTCGCCCTGATCGAACGCATCCGCCAGACTTCGGTGCGCTTCCGCCGCTACGACGACCTGGACGCCCGCCGCGAGCTGGAAGGCATTCTCGACGCCCTCGAACGGGAGCAGACCATCCAGGTGGTGCGCGCGTTCAGCTACTTCTCGCATCTGGCCAACATCGCCGAGGACCAGCACCACATCCGCCGCTCCCGCGCCCACCTGCTGGCCGGCTCCGCGCCGCGGGAAGGCAGCCTGGCCTGTGCGCTGGAGCGCGCCGCCCATGCACTGGGCCAGGATGCACCGGCGGCGCTGGCGGACTTCTTCACCCACGCCCTGGTGTCGCCGGTGCTCACCGCCCATCCCACCGAGGTGCAGAGAAAGAGCATCCTCAACTGCCAGACCGGGATCGCCCAGCTCCTGGACGAGCGCGACCGCATGCAGCTTACGCCCGAGGAACTGGCGGCCAACGTCGATTCCTTGCGCCGCGCCGTGCTCACCCTGTGGCAGACCCGCATGCTGCGCCCGGCCCGGCTGTCGGTGATCGACGAGGTGAACAACGGCCTGTCCTATTTCTCCACCACCTTCCTGCGCGAACTGCCGCGCCTGTATGCCGGCATCGAAGACCACCTCGGGCAGGCCGGGGCCGAACTGCCCGCCTTCCTGCAGGTCGGCAACTGGATAGGCGGGGACCGGGACGGCAACCCCTTCGTCACCGCCGAGGTGCTGGAGCGCGCCTTCGCACTGCAGGCCGCCGCGGCGCTCGGCTTCTACCTGGACGAGTTGCACGCGCTGGGCGCGCAGCTTTCCCTCGCCCTCGGCCTGGTCCAGGTTTCGGACGCCCTGCTGGCCCTGGCCGAACGTTCCGCCGACCACTCCCCGCACCGCAGCGACGAACCCTATCGCCGCGCCATCGCGGGCATGTATGCGCGCCTCGCCGCCACTTGGCACGCCCTGCTCGGCAGCGCGCCGCCGCGCCCACCGGTGGGCGAAGCCGAGTCCTATGCCGACCCCGCCGAATTCGCCGCGGACCTGGACATCCTCCACCATTCGCTCGTCGCCAACGGCACGGCCGCACTGGCCCGCGGCCGCCTGCGCCACCTGCGCCGCGCGCTCAGAGTGTTCGGCTTCCACCTAGCGCCCATCGACCTGCGCCAGAACTCGGACGTGCATGAACGCGTGGTGGCCGAACTGCTCGCCACCGCGGGCGCGGCGGCCGACTACCGGACGCTGGACGAGACCGCCCGCATCGACCTGCTGCTGGCCGAGCTCGCCACCCCGCGCCTGCTCGCCTCGCCCCATCTCGCCTACAGCGAAGAAACCGAATCCGAGCTGGCGATCTTCCGCGCCGCGCGCCGCGCCCATCTGCGCTTCGGCCCGGCGGCGATCCAGAACTGCATCATCTCCAAGACCGCCGACGTCTCGGACCTGCTCGAACTCGCCGTGCTGCTCAAGGAAGCAGGCCTGCTGCGGCCCCACGAGGGCGCTCTGGACGTGAACGTCGTGCCGCTGTTCGAGACCATCGAGGACCTGCGCAACGCCCCCGGCGTGATGGACCGCCTGTTCGCACTGGAACCGTACCGGGCGCTGGTGGCCGCCCGCGGCGAGCTGCAGGAAGTGATGCTGGGCTATTCCGACAGCAACAAGGACGGCGGCTTCCTGACCTCGGGATGGGAGCTCTACAAGGCCGAGATCGGCCTGGCGGAAACCTTCGCCCGCCACGGCGTGCGCCTGCGCCTGTTCCATGGCCGCGGCGGCTCGGTGGGCCGCGGCGGCGGGCCCAGCTACCAGGCCATCCTGGCCCAGCCGGGCGGCGCGGTGCAGGGCCAGATCCGCCTCACCGAGCAGGGCGAAGTCATCGCCGCCAAATACGGCAACCCGGAAGTGGGCCGGCGCAACCTGGAGGTGCTGGTGGCCGCCACGCTGGAAGCCACGCTGCTGGCGGACGGCGGCGCCGCGCCGGACCCGGCCTTCCTCGACACCATGCAGGCGCTCTCCGACGGCGCCTTCGCCGCCTACCGCGGGCTGGTGTACGAGACGCCCGGCTTCGAGGACTACTTCTGGCAGTCCACGGTGATCAGCGAGATCGCCGAGCTCAACATCGGCTCGCGCCCCGCCTCCCGCAAGAAAGGCATGCGCATCGAGGATCTGCGCGCCATCCCCTGGGTGTTCTCGTGGGCCCAATGCCGGCTGATGCTGCCCGGCTGGTACGGCTTCGGCACCGCGGTCAAGGCCTGGCTCGCCGCCCGGCCGGACGACGGCCTCGCCCACCTGCGGCGCATGCACCGGGAGTGGTCCTTCTTCGCCACCCTGCTGTCGAACATGGACATGGTGCTGGCCAAGACCGATCTGGCCATCGCCGCGCGCTACGCCGAACTGGTGCGGGACGCGGCCCTGCGCGACGCCATCTTCGCGCGCATCCGCGCCGAATGGCAGGATACGGTCGAGGCGCTGCTGGCCATCACCGGCCAGCGCGAACTGCTGGACGGCAACCCGCTGCTCAAGCGCTCGATCCGCAACCGCTTCCCCTACCTGGACCCGCTCAACCATGTGCAGGTGGAACTCCTGCGCCGCCACCGGGAAACCCATGACGACGAGCGCATCCGCCTGGGGCTGCACATCTCCATCAACGGCATTGCCGCCGGGTTGCGCAACAGCGGCTGACGCCGCGTGCTACAACCCCAACAACTGCTTGACCGCCGCCCACTGCCGGCGGCTCACCGGCAGGCGTTCGGGCACGCCGGCGAGCAGCACCTGCCAGTGGCCTTCGCCGCCTTCCTCGTCCGCGTCAGCCGCCCGTTCCACGCCCTGCAGCGCGGCGCGCGCCACCAGGCTGTTGCGGTGGATGCGCAGGAAGCGCCCGCCGAATTCCTGTTCCAGTTGCACCAGGGATTCGTCCAGCAGGTATTCCCGCTCCACGGTGCGCGCGGTGACGTACTTCTGCTCCGCCTTCAGGTAGAGCACGGCCTCCACCGGCACCAGCAGGATGCGCCCGCGTTCGCTCACGCTGAAGTGCCGGCGCACGCCCGGCGCCAGCGCCGCCAGGGCCGCATCGGCCGGCGCCAGGTGGCGGCGCGCCTTGCCGAGCGCATCGGCGAGGCGTTCCGCCCGCACCGGCTTGAGCAGGTAGTCCGCCGCGGCCAGTTCGAAGGCCTGCACCGCGTACTGGTCGTAGGCGGTGGTGAAGATCACGGCGGGCGCCTGCGGCAGGCGGCGCAGGTGGCGGGCCAGCTCCACGCCGTCCATGACCGGCATGCGGATGTCGGCCAGCACCACGTCCACGGGCGCCGCTTCCAGCAGGCGCAAGGCTTCCACGCCGTTGGCGGCGAGGCCGGCGACCTCGGTGGGCTGGGTCGCGGCGATGTCGCCGAGCAGGTCGCGCAGGCGGCTGCGGGCCGGCGCCTCGTCGTCCACGATCAGCACGCGCAGGGTTCTGGTGACCGTATCGTTCATGCGGGTGCACTCCGGTAGGGCATGCGGATGCGCACCCGGTAGCGGCCCTCGCGCCGCTCGCTCTCCAGCCCCGCCTCCAGGTCGAAGAACAGCATCAGCCGTTCGCGCAGGTTATCCAGCGCCATGCGGTTGCCTTCGTGATGCGAAAGATCGCGGGACACCGGGTTTTCCACCTCGATGCGCAGTTCTTCGCCGCGGCGGTACAACTGCACCCGTATCTCGCCCGCTTCGGCCAGGGGTTCGATGCCGTGATACACCGCGTTCTCCAGCAGGGGTTGCAACAGCAGCGGCGGCACCAGAGCGTCGCGCGGGCAGTGCTCGGCCTGCCAGCGCACCTGCAGGCGCTCGCCCAGACGCAGGCGTTCCAAGTCCAGGTAGCGCTCGCACAGGGCGAGTTCGGTATCCAGACGCACCAGCTCCCGGTTCTCGCGCATCAGCACGCGGAAGAGGTCGGCCAGTTCCTCCAGGGCGCGCTCGGCGCGGCGCGGGTCGGAGCGGATCACGCCGAGCACGGCATTGAGGCTGTTGAACAGGAAATGCGGGCGGATGCGGGCGGTAAGCGCCATCAGCCGCGCTTCGGAGAGAGCCCGCGAGAGCCGGCGGTTGCGGTAGTCGAAATACAACAGGCCGAGCACGCCAGCCACCGCCGCCCACAACAGCCAGCGCTGCAGGCCGACGCCGCCGAAACCTCCAAAGCCGCCCGCGAGCCAGTACGCGGCGGCCGCGACGGCCAGCACGGCGGCCATGACCAGCACCATGCCGACCCGCCGCGACCGGCGCGCGAGCCAGGGCTGGACCAGGTAGAGCAGCAGGGCCACGGCCAGCAGCGGCAGTTCCACGCGCCCGGCCAGGGCGATGAACTGCAGCATGAAGCCGTCGAAGCTGTCCGCCTGCACCAGTGCGGTGGCCACCACCAGCACATTCACCAGCAGGAGCAGGCGCAGCAGCACGCCCAGATTGCGGAAATCGGGCAGTCCGCCGGGCGGCAAGGGAGGCTGGGCCTTTTGCTTTATACTTTGCATCGCTCAAGCCGGGGTGCGGCGCACCCGACGGCCCCATGAACGGCCGGGTCCGGCCGGAAACATCCTTCAAGCGCGCATTATGACAGACACTACTTCCTCCCAGCCGGCCAAGGCCTGGTCCGGGCGCTTTTCCGAACCCGTTTCCGATCTGGTCAAACGCTACACCGCCTCGGTGTTCTTCGACCAGCGCATGGCGCAGCAGGACATCCGCGGCTCGCTCGCGCACGCGAAGATGCTGGCCCGCCAAGGCATCATAGCCGCGCAGGATCTGGCCGACATCGAGCGCGGCATGGCGCAGATCGCGGGCGAGATCGAACGCGGCGAATTCGCCTGGAACCTGGACGACGAGGACGTCCACCTCAACATCGAAAAGCACCTCACCGCACTGGTGGGCGACGCCGGCAAGCGCCTGCACACCGGCCGCAGCCGCAACGACCAGGTCGCCACCGACATCCGCCTGTGGCTGCGCGACGCCATCGACCGGATTCTGGCGCTGATCGGCGACTTCCAGAAGAACCTGCTCGACGTGGCCGAGGCCAACGCCGCCACGCCCATGCCCGGCTTCACCCACTTGCAGGTCGCGCAGCCCGTGACCTTCGGCCACCACCTGATGGCCTACTACGAGATGACCCGGCGCGACGCCGAGCGCTTCGCCGACTGTCGCAAGCGGGTGAACCGCCTGCCGCTGGGCAGCGCCGCGCTGGCGGGCACCAGCTACCCCATCGACCGCGAATTCGTGGCCGCCGAACTGGGCTTCGACGAGGTCAGCCAGAACTCGCTGGATGCGGTGAGCGACCGCGACTTCGCCATCGAATTCTGCGCCACATCGGCGCTGCTGATGACCCACCTCTCCCGCCTGTCGGAAGAGCTGATCCTGTGGATGAGCCCCCGCTTCGGCTTCATCGACCTGGCCGACCGCTTCTGCACCGGGTCGAGCATCATGCCGCAGAAGAAGAACCCGGACGTGCCCGAACTGGTGCGCGGCAAGACCGGCCGCGTCAATGGCAGTCTGATTTCGCTGCTGACGCTGATGAAGGGCCAGCCGCTGGCCTACAACAAGGACAACCAGGAAGACAAGGAACCGCTCTTCGACACCGCCGACACGGTGATCGACACGCTGCGCATCTACGCCGACATGATCACCGGCATCCGCGTCAAGGCGGACGCCATGCGCGGCGCGCTCACCCAGGGCTACGCCACCGCGACCGATCTCGCCGACTATCTGGTCAAGAAGGGCCTGCCCTTCCGCGACGCCCACGAGGCCGTGGCGCTGGCGGTGCGCACGGCCGAGGGCCTCGACCGCGACCTGCCGCAACTCTCGCTGGCCGAACTGCGCGACGCCATGGTCCACGTGCCGGGCACAGCCGACAAACTCGCCGACGACATCTTCGCCGTGCTCACCGTCGAAGGCTCGCTCTCCTCGCGCAACCACGTGGGCGGCACCGCACCGGATCAGGTGCGGGCGGCCATCGCCCGGGCCCGCGCCCGCCTCGGCTGACCGTCGCCCCAGCGACAATGCCGCCCGCCACCGCACGCGCACCCATCGAAGCCGCGCTGCGTGCGGCCCTCGGCAACGCCTTCCGCCTCACCCACATCGAGGCGGCCGGCGGCGGCTGCAGCCACGAGTCCTTCGTCGCCGGCGATGGCGCACGGCGCTTCTTCGTCAAGCTCGACAGCGCCGAGCGACTGCCCGTGTTCGCCGCCGAAGCGGACGGGCTGGCCGCAATCGCCGCCACCGGCACCTTCCGCACCCCGGCCGTGATCGCCTGCGGCAGCGACGGGCAGTACACCAGCCTGATCCTGGAGCATCTCGAACTGCGCCCGGTGCACACCGAGCGGGAAGGCAGCCGCTACGGCGAAACGCTCGCCGCCCTGCACGCGCACTGTGGCGAGCGCTTCGGCTGGCCGGCCGACAACTACATCGGTGCAAACCGGCAGCCCAATGTCCTGACCGACAACTGGGCGCTGTTCTTCACCGAATACCGCCTGCGGCCGCAATTCGCGCTGGCGCGCGCCCACGGCTTCGGCGGCGATCTGCAGCGCCAGGGCGAACGCCTGCTCGAACGTGTACCGGCGCTCTTCCTCGACTACCGCCCGCGCCCCAGCCTGCTCCACGGCGACCTGTGGCACGGCAATGCAGCGGTGCTGGCCGACGGCACCCCGGCGTTGTTCGATCCGGCCGTGCATTACGGCGACCGGGAATCCGACATCGCCATGAGCGAGCTGTTCGGCGGTTTTCCCACCGCCTTCCATGCCGCCTACCGGCGCTGCGCGCCGCTCAATGAAGGCTACGAGCAGCGCAAGCTGCTCTACAGCCTGTACCACATCCTCAACCACCTCAACCTGTTCGGCCGCGGCTACCTGGGCGAAGCGCTCCGCCTCCTGGCACGCCTCAATGACGAACTCGGCGCACGGCGGCCCTAGGCCGCGGCACTGCGCGCTAGCGCGTCGGAATACTTTACACATTATTTCCGCACGCCCCAGAACCACCCCCAGACAGCGCGCAATGCACTGTTATATATCGACATTCTCCATCCGGCATCGATATTGCTTCGATCAGACACAACGCGCCCCGTCCGTGCATTGGTTCACGGCACGGCCGCCATGGCACACCTAACATCTACCGCAGGCATTTGGCAGGACGAATCGCCATGACCCCCGACCAGGATCACCGCGCCGCTGAAACACCCCCGACGCACGACGTCTCCGGCCTGCGCCGCCGACTGCTGCGCGGCGGGCTGTCGTCGGCACCGCTGCTGCTCACCCTGACCAGCCGGCCGGTACTGGCGACCTACTGCACCTGCCCCTCCGCAGCCCTGTCCGGAACGGCGAGCCACAAGGAAGAAGACAAGCCCAAGTGCTGGGGATACTCCCATAAAAAGTGGAAACACTCCGCCAAGGAAGAAATCGATCACCGCAAGAAACTGTGGTACAGCCAGCATGGCGGCAAGGACAAGTCCCCCGGTCATGGGCATGACGACGACGATGACGACATCAGCAAGTACGGCCCGTTCACCAGTTGGCCGATCCCGCTGACCGATCCGTTCCACAATTACTTTCCGCAAGGGTCGCACGGCCGCTACTTCAAGTCCGGCCAGCAGGGCTGGAAGCCGCTCTCCCTGTTCGAAGTCATGGATCTGCCCGGACACGCCGACCCGTCCGAGATCGGCGCCCATTTCGTCAGCGTCCTGCTCAACATCCGCACCGGCCTGGTCGACCCGCGCGCGATGACCGAACAGAGCCTCAAGGCGCTGTGGTCCGAATACGCCCAGAAGGGCTACTACAAGCCCCACGCCGGCGCCAACCCCTGGTACGCGGCCGACATCGTCGCGTACTTCGAACGGACGGGGCTCTCGTCCTATTGAACGGCCCTTCCGCCCCGCAGCCCCACCTGCTCGAAGCCGTCTGGGAAGACGGGGCGGCGCTCTATGACCGCCGCTCGGGCGACACCCACCTCCTCGACACCTTCACCCTCGCCGTCCTGCATGCAGCGCGTGCCGTCGGCGCCGACCCCGCGGCCATCCACGCCCGCCTCGCCGATTCCGGCAACCCGCAGGAATACGAACTTTCCCGGATAGAATCGGCGCTGGACCAGTTGATGGCCGCCCACCTACTTTAGGGTACGCTCCCTGCTCCTTGGTGGTCGCACACACTCTGCCGCGGCCGTATGACCACGGCCCGACCGCGGCAAGGCCCTCCCCCCTCCTCGTACCGCAGGCATAGCATCGCAGCCCTGCCCTGCCCTGCGCGTACCGTCCCGTTTGTGGCATGGTCTCCATCCGGTTTCCATTCGACACAGACAGGCATAATTGCCGGCCGGATCCTGACACCCAGGACCCGCAAACCGCTCATCGGCCGAATTCAGTCTTTCATCGCCGGCGTCTTGAGCCTCCCGCCCACTCCGCATAGTGTCCAACCCATGAAAAAGACACGTGGTTTCACCATCATCGAACTGATGCTCACCGTCGCGGTGCTCGCGGTGCTGCTCGGCATCGGTATTCCGAGCTTCCGGAACCTGATCCAGAACAACCGCGCCACGGCCATCGCCAACGACATCGTGGGCACGCTGCAAACTGCCCGCTCTGAGGCCATCAAGCGCAGGAGCCCCATCACCGTCTGCCGCCGCAATGCCGCCGGCAGCGCTTGCGAAAACGGCACGAACTGGGCGGCTGGCTGGCTCATGCTGCAGGGAGCCACCGTACTGAAGGTCTGGGATGCCGCAGCCGGCGAGCCGGTCGTTACCGGCCCCGCGGGCGGCATCGTGTTCCAGTCCGACGGCACCGCGAGCGCAACCGGGGAATTCCAGGTCCAGACCTCCAGCGGCAGCACCGCCGTCCAGCGCTGCGTCGGCGTCGCCGGCCTAGGACGTGTCAGCACGAAGACAGGAGCATGTTCATGACCCTCCTCGCTTTCAAGCACCAGCAAGGCACCTCGCTCCTCGAAATCCTTGTTGCCGTGGTCATCCTCAGCGTTGGCCTGCTCGGTGTGGCCGGTCTGCAATTAACCAGCCTGCAGAGCGGGTACAGCGCCTATCAACGTTCCCAGGCCACCTGGCTCGCCAACGATCTCGCCGACCGCATGCAGGCGCAGAGCCTCACCGCTTGCACGGTATATGACGATGGCAGCAGCGACACTAAGCGCACAGAATGGAACACCCTCCTCACCGACCTGCTCGGCGCCGATGCGGAAGGCTTCGTGGGTGTCTGCGACAGCGACGGCAACGTCACGATCTTCGTCGAATGGACCGACGCCCGCGGCAACATCAAGGCGGGTGGTGAGACGGACGCGGGCGACCAGGAAAACAGGCAAATCTTTGAATTTCGCACCCGGCTTGGCAGATCATGAAAACACCCTCCACCCAGCGCGGGCTCACCCTGGTCGAACTGCTGGTCGCCATGGCGGTCGGCCTGATACTGATCGCCGGCGTCATCACCATCTTCCTCGGCAGCAAGCAGAGCTACCGCACCAGCGAAGCCCTGTCCCGCGTCCAGGAAAGCGGGCGCTTCGCCCTGGAATTCATGGCCCGCGACCTGCGCGCGGCCGGCTACAGCCCGGCACGGGAATTCGGCTGCACGCGCCTGGGGCAGGAAGCCGAGCAGGAAGTCGAACCGGGCGACCTTCACGAAGGCCGGCTGCGTGTAGCGCTCACCGACCCCAGCGCCATCGGCGAGGGCCAAACTGCCAACCCCGATGCCACGGCAAACTGGAATGCCGTGTTCTCCCCCGAAACCGTCCCCTCCGTATACAGCGAAGGCGAAGGCACGGCCCCTGCCGGCCGGCTCCGGGGAGACTGGGTCACCGCCCAGACCTTCTCCCCCCGGGGCGGGCCCATGCGGGTTCTCGACAGCGACACGTCATCCGGTCTGACCCTGGATGTGGAAATCGCCCCCGATGCGGAACCGGACACGGGTGAAACCATGGTGATCATCGAGGAAAACTGCACGCGGGGCGTCGTGCTGGAGCTCTGCGGCATCTCCGAAATTGCGGGAGGCGGCGGGGAAGAGGGTGAAACAGGCGGCGGAGACGATGACGGCCCTACCGCTACCCACCGGCTCAGTTTCGCAGATTGCAACGCCGGACACATAGATTCGAGCAACCGCAACGACTTCATCAAAGCCCACCCGATGAATTTCGAGGATGCCGGCGTGCTGCGCGTGTCCGGTGCGGCGTTTCCCGTCACCTACTACATCGGCACAGGCGCCGGCGGCGAGCCCGCCCTTTTCCGCAGGGCTGGCACCCAAGCCGCACAGGAACTCGTGGAGGGGGTCGAGAATATGCGCCTCCTATACAGCCTGAGAAGCGCAGGCAACCCCCGCCAGGCCGACGGCAACTTCGTCGACGCCAGCGCCAGTTCCGTAGCAGGCAACTGGGAAAACGTGGTCGCCGTGCGCGTCGAACTGCTGGTGCGCAGTGCGGAAACTAACGTGGTTCCCGAAGTGCAATCCGTCACCTTCGGCGGCGCGCCCGTAAACACCGACGACCGCCGCCTGCGCCAAGTCTTCACCTCCACCATCGCCCTCAGGAACCGCCTGCTATGAACGCCGCCACCGCCCTCCGCCCACCGGCGCATGCGCCTTCCGGCCAGCGCGGCGCCGTCCTGGTCGTCTCCCTTATCATGCTGGTGGTGCTCACCATCCTGGGTGTCGCCAGCATGCGCAGCACCATCCTCGAAGAGCGCATGGCCGGCAACGTCAAGGAGCAATACCGCGCCTTTCACACCGGAGAACTGGCCGTGCGCACCGCGGAAGCCGCCATCCGGAACGATACCGGGACGGCCCAGGACTCATGGAACTGCACCGATGCCGTGATCGGCAGCCTTACTGACTTCGAAGAGCTTACCGACGGGGAAAATAGTAGCGAGATTCCCCCCCGCTATTCCTCCCGCTATTGCGGCCCCAAGGAATCACCTTACGTCAAGCTGGTATGCAATACCTACACCGAGACCACGGAGGTGGCGGGGGAGGAAGTCAGCACCGAAATCACCGATTGCGAGCCTTTTACGCCCAGGGACCAAACCGTCATAGATTCCGGCAGTGCCCCCTCCATTAAAGTGGAAAGCTATGCGGTTCTGGGCGTGGGCCGCATTCCCGGCAATGCCGAATCCGCCCTCGTCACGTCCTACAATAACGGGTTCACCGAATAAGCAAAGCACATCATGCGGATGCCCCGCAGGGCCTCGCCCGCCCGGCACCGCAGGAGGAAGAAAATGAAGTACGCGTCGCTCATGCCCGCCCCCATCCGTTCCCCCAAGCGCCGCATCCCGTGCCGGCCGGGCCTTCTTTCCCTAATCGCCACCGCCATCGTCATGGGAGGCAGCACTTGGCCCACGGCGGCACTCGCCCAGGTCATGGCCGAAGACATTTCCCAGGCACCGTTGTACGTCAGCAGCCAGGTCGAACCAAACATCATGTTTATTCTTGATGACTCGGGATCGATGCACTATGAAATTACTCCAGATGATTATCGCGCTGCGGGGAGAACCAACGGTGACGTACGGTTCGTTTTCCCAAGACCGGCTGGTGTTTATGGCGGAAGCGATTATGCAAACACCGTTTCCACTGTTGACGACAATGCTGCTTACAATGCGCTGACACGCTCTCCTCAAGTAAATAAGACATACTACAACCCCAGCGTTACCTATACGCCCTGGGCCAAGCACGATGGCTCACTCTACCCGTCTGCAAGCGCATCCTGCGCGCCGCACAATCCAGAAAACACGGGTAGCTGCCCAAGTGGGGGCACGAGTGTAAACGCTTACGCCCGCAACCTTACCGTCAACAACTCCAACTATCAGTCTCCAAGTTGGCGTACTTGCACATCAGCAACATCCTGCTCCTCTACAACCAACAGCAAAACATTCTGGCCTGCTACCTACTTCTGGCACAACGGGGGAAGCGTTTGGAGCTGGAGTAATTACACCAAAGTCGAGATCAAATCGACGACTCCCAACTACTCCGGCCACGGTCGCGAGAACCGCTCCGACTGCACTGGAGGAGTATGCACGTATGCCCAAGAGATACAGAATTTTGCGAACTGGTACACCTATTACCGCTCGCGCGTTCTCGCGGCACGGGCGGGCATAGGCCGGGCGTTTGCCCAGCAGGGCGAAAGCATGCGAGTGGGATATGGCGCCATCAACAAGGCATCCTCCTCCGTCGATGGTGTCAATACATCAACCATTGTTCGCGGAGTTCGTCCATTCACAGGGGCTGACCGCGAAGCATTCTTCACTGAACTGTATGGGCGCACTATCCCGAATGCGGGGACACCCTTGCGTGGAGCCCTGGACGATGCCGGAAAATATTTCTCTCGAACGGATAACCGTGGGCCTTGGGGGGCCGTACCGGGGAACAATAATTCATCTCCTCATTTAGAGTGCCGCCAGAGCTTCACCATTCTGATGACTGACGGGTATTACTCGGATGGCCCCAGCAGCGTTACGGGAAACATTGACGATACCGCCGGGCCTATTATTACAGCGCCGGATGGCTCTACATATCAATACACTGCAGCGGACCCATATAAGGATGAATACAGCGGCACGCTAGCGGATATCGCCATGTATTACTGGAGAACGGATCTGCGCTCAGATCTCGCGAACCGGGTGCCGACGGGCCTGCAGAATCCGGCCTTCTGGCAGCACATGGTTACGTTTGGTGTTGGGTTTGGCGTGACCGGATCAGTCGACGAAAGCGATGCCTGGGCTGCAGTCGAAAGTGGCAGCTCAATCAATTGGCCGGACCCTGCAGATAGCAATCCGGCCAAACTCGATGACTTGTTACACGCAGGAATCAACAGCCGAGGAGGGTTCTTCAGCGCACAGAACCCGGAAGAATTCGCCGCTGGCCTGGGCAACACACTGGCCTCCATCGTCAGCAGAGCACGCTCCTCTGTGAACCGCATGGCCACCAGTTCCGTGTTCCTGAACACTGGCTCCCGGGTGTACCAAGCCAGTTTCGACAGCAGCGACTGGAGCGGCCGGCTGGTGTCCTACCTGCCGGAGGAAGACGGCGACGGTGCGCTCGATATCGATGCGGACTGGGACGCCGCCAGCGAACTCCCCGCACCGGCGAGCCGCAACATTCTGAGCCACGCCGGCGGCGCAGGAAACGGCCGCGGAATCACCTTCACCTGGGCCAGTGGCGGACTGACGGACGATCAAAAGGCCCTGCTTGGCAGCGCGGCCGTGCTCAACTACCTGCGCGGCGACCGGACAGGGGAAGGCACAACCTACCGCACCCGCGGCTCCGTGTTGGGCGACATCATCAACTCCGACCCCGTATACGTCCACCAGCAGAACCTGGGCTACAACACCCTTTCCGGCACTGAAGGCAGCAGCTACCGCAACTTCGTGCAGACCACCAAAGCCACCCGCGCCCCGGTGGTCTACGTGGGCGCCAACGACGGCATGCTGCATGCCTTCCACGCGGAAGAAGGCACCGAACTTTTCGCTTACGTGCCCAACGCCGTATATCCCAATCTAGCCGCCCTGGCCGATCCCCAATACACGCACCACTATTACGTGGATGGCGGCATCACCGTGACCGACGCCTACTTCGGCGGCGGCTGGAAGACCGTGCTGGTCGGCTCCCTCGGAGCCGGTGGCAACTCGATCTACGCCCTGGACGTCACCAACCCGGGCAGCATGACGGCCAGCAAGGTGCTATGGGAATTCACCGACGCGGACATGGGCTACACCTTCGGCCGGCCGCTGGTGGCCCGCCTGCAGAACGGCGCATGGGCGGCGATCTTCGGCAACGGCTACGGTAGCGCCAGCGGCAAGGCGGTGCTCTATGTCGTGAACCTGGCCGACGGCAGCCTCATCTCCAAGGTGGAAACCGGGGTCGCGGGCAACAACGGCCTGTCCGGGCCGACGGGCTACAACACCACCGACCGCAGCAACCTGCACGCCCTGGGCTTCTATGCCGGCGATCTGCTGGGCAACCTGTGGAAGTTCACCATGGACGGCACTTGCGCCACCGGGGCAGGCAACTGCAACTGGAAGGTGGCCTATGGCTCCGGCACTAATCTGCCGCTTTTTACGGCCCGCAACGCCAGCGGCCAGGTCCAGCCCATTACGGTAACCCCCGCCCTGCGGGTGCACCAGAAGGGCGGCTATATGGTGCTGTTCGGCACCGGCCGCTTCTTCGCCGCTGGCGACGCAGAGGATCGTAGCGTACAAAGCGTCTATGGCATCTGGGACAAACTCCAAGCAATTGCTGAGACCGACCGCAGCACCCTACAGCAACAGACCATCACCCACCAGGTAATCATCGATGATTTCAACGCCCGCGCCATCAGCAACAGCAGGGTGGACTGGAGCTCCAAGCGCGGCTGGTATCTGGACCTCGTCCCGCCGGCCATTGCGCCGGCAACGGCTGGAGTCGCCGAAGGCGAGCGCGTCATTCGCGCCCCGGAAGTCTGGTTCGAACGCCTGCGCGTAAGTACCTACGTGCCCAGCAGCGATCCGTGCTCGGCAACCGGCTATTCCTGGTACATGGAAATCGACCTGCGCACCGGGGGACGCCTTGATTACCCGGTATTCGGCCCGCCCATGTACATCCCCGGCACCAACATCCCGGTCAGCGGCATCGCCGTTCCCGGCGGTGTGCCGGCCACCATCGGGGACTATCTGATCACTGACCCCGAGCAGAACGAGTGGACCGGCTACGACTCCGGGCTGGACGAAGAGGACGAGGGCCGCCAAAGCTGGCGTGCTGCCCAATGATGCGAACGCATGGTATTCACAGAGGCAAGCCGATGAACATCGCACACAGGACCCAACGCGGGTTCACCCTGATCGAACTGATGATTGTCGTGGCGGTCATCGGCCTGCTGGCCTCGATTGCCTACCCCTCGTACCAGGACCACGTCCGCAAGGCCCGCCGCGCAGACGCGCAGGCGGCCCTGATGGAACTGGCGCAGTTCATGGAGCGTTGGTATACGACCAATGGAACCTACCAAGACGGTGCCAACATGCCCACCCTGCCTTTTACACGCTCCCCCAAGGACGGAGGCGCAGCGTTCTACAACATCGCCGTGGCCGGCAATGCGACCACTTTCACCCTGACCGCCGCACCCACCGGTCCGATGTCTGGCGACACATGCGGCAACCTGACCCTTGCCCATACGGGTGCCAAAGGTGCCAGTGGAGACTCCTGCTGGCGACGCTGACCTTCCGCCCGTAGGGTGCGCTAAGGCACAACCTACGGAACCCGGGCTGCAAGACCCGGACAACCGTCCACGGACCGCGTCACAGTTCCGCGGCGCATCCCGGGCCCTTGCGCATAATCGGCGGCACGCCCCCCATGCAGACGGCTTGCTTTCCGATGGCGCATTCCCCCTTCGTTCCTCTTGCTACGCTGCCCGCACGCACGCTCGCCGACTGGCTGGCGCAGGGGCGGCTGGCCTTACGCACCGGTCCGCTCACCTTCCGCATCGCCTGCGGCGAAGGTATCGTCGCGGACAATTTGCGCCTGCTGTATGGTCACCACGCCGTAGCAGACAGCCCGCCGTTCGCCGATTTCCACATCGAGGTCGCCCGCCCTGTCGCGCTGCGCCGATGGGTGCGCCCGCAGGTCGAGTTCCGCCTCGACGGCTACGCTCCTTTCCTTTCGCTGCCCGCGGCGCAGGCTTTCGCAATGATGGAATGGGGCATGAACTGGTGCGTCGCCAGCCACTGCCACCAGTATCTGCTGCTCCACGCGGCGGTCCTAGCACGCGGTGACGACGCGGTACTGCTGCCGGCACCGCCGGGGTCGGGAAAGAGCACGCTGTGCGCTTATCTCAGCCATCGCGGCTGGCGTCTGCTGTCGGACGAACTGGCGCTCATCGTTCCCGGTGAAGGCCGGGTATATGGGCTTGTGCGTCCGATCAGCCTCAAGAACGACGCCATCGAGGTCATCCGGCGCACCTTGCCCGAAAGCACAATCGGTCCCCCTGTGCGGGATACGAAGAAAGGGGTCGTCACACACCTTGCCCCGCCGCCGGGCTCGGTGGACGAATCAGACCGACCGGCACTGTTGCGCTGGATCGTCACGCCGCGCTACCGGGCCGGCAGCACGCTGCACGCCGAGCGGATTCCCCGGCCCGAGGCCATGGCCATGCTGATCGACAATGCCTTCAACTACGACGTGCTGGGCGAGACGGCGTTTTCCACCCTGACTACCCTGCTGGGCCGAGGACCCGCCTTCGACCTGCACTACGCGCAGTTCGACGACGCCCTGCGCTGGTTCAATGCCCTCGAAGCATGAGCACGAGCGCTGCTCGGAACTGGCCACCTGACCGCCTGGCCTCGCTGCTGAACGAGCCGGATCGGCTCACCGAGCTCAGTGAGGGCGGCTGGGACACGCTGCTCCGTCTCGCGAGGCGCGCCAATGTCATGGGCAGACTCGCGTTCGCTACGCGTGGCCTGCCCGAGAAAGCCCTGCCGGCCCCCTGTCGTCCCCACGTCACGGCGGCCCTCGCCCTGGCCGACCGCCAGGCCCATGCCGTCCAGTGGGAAATCGGATGCCTGCGTGCGGCGCTGGACGAAATCGGCGTTCCGCTGGTACTGCTCAAGGGTGCTGCCTATCTGGCTGCCGACCTTCCCTTTGCACGCGGACGTTTCTTTTCGGACGTAGACATCCTTGTTCCGCGCACGCGCATCGACGAAGTGGAATCCGTCCTGCTCAAACACGGCTGGGCCGGCACCCACCACGACGCCTACGACCAGCGCTACTACCGACAATGGATGCACGAACTGCCGCCCATGCGCCATCTGCGCCGTGGGACCGTGGTGGACGTGCACCACCGCATCCTTCCGCTCACGGCACGCTTCGACCCCGATCCCGCGACCATGCTCGAACGGGCCATGCCGGTAGCGGACGACGAAGGCGTCTTCGTCCTCTCACCCACGGACATGCTGCTGCACAGCGCCACTCATTTGTTCCACGAAGGCGAATTGCCGAATGGTTTCCGCGATCTGCTGGACCTGGACGGGCTGTTTCGCCACTTCGGCGCCGCTCGGCCGGATTTCGCCGCCGAACTCGATGCACGCGCCCACACCCTGCACCTGGAAGCGCCTCTGGCCTTTGCCCGTCACCAGTGCATCCGCCTGCTGAAAACCCCAGGTATCGCACCCAGCCGGAACGGGCACGTCAACCGGCTCAGCGATGCCCTGTACGATCACGCCCTGCGACCGCAGCATCCCCTGCTCGACAGCCCCGGTAGCGGATTCGCCCGCTGGCTGTTATACGTCCGCGCCCACTGGCTGCGCATGCCACCTCACCTGCTGGCCTGGCATCTTACCCACAAGGCCGTAGGCAGGTTCAGAGGGCAGCCAGCGGAGAATGACGTATGATTCGGCACTGACCCATTCCAGAACCCCATCAAGGAGAATCGGCATGTTCCTGCGGCCGTTCGACACCCCCGGCCACGCCGCCGGCTTCAGCCAGAGAAAAGGGTGGACAGCGCTACTCCTGTCTGTCTGGCTGGGCCTGCCCTCTTACGCCATCGCATCCGAGGTCTCTCTGGTGGGTATACTCGGCAACAAGGCCGTATTGGTAGTAGACGGCGGACGTCCCCGGACCATAGCCGTGGGGCAGCAGACGCCCGAAGGCGTCAAGCTGCTCGCCGTTTCGTCCGCCACGGGTTCGGCGAAAATCGAGGCGGACGGTACGGTGCAACATGTGGAACTGGGCCGCGCACCGGTCCGGATCGATGGCACGTCCTCGGGTGCCGTAGACCTGACGCTCACTGCCGATACCCAAGGCCATCATCTGACGCTGGGCAGCATCAACGGAGCATCGATACGTTTCATGGTGGACACCGGCGCTACCTCTGTTGGCATCGGCATCGCCGATGCCCGCCGTGCGGGCGTCGACCTGAGCGGGGCAACGCCCATCGGCGTGCAGACCGCCAGCGGCGTGGTCCGGGGATGGCGGGTACGCCTTGATACGGTAAGGGTCGGCCCCCTGGAAATGCACGGTGTCGAAGGGATTGTTCTGGAAAACAACATGCCCGTGGCCCTGCTTGGCATGAGCTTCCTTTCCCGCACCGAAATGACCCACGAGGGCAACCGCCTGACGTTGCGCAAGCGCTACTGAGCCCCCGCGCCGTGGGAGCGGGCTTGCCCGCGATGGGGCGTCAGGGCGCAATCCACAAAAAAAGCCGGCTGCTCGCCGGCTTTTCCATTCTCGTGCGCGGGCATCCTCGCCCACCTGCAGCTCAGCCTTTCTGCCCGACCGCCCCTGCATCCGCCAGCAGTTGCTGCAATTCACCGCTCTCGTACATCTCGCGCATGATGTCCGAACCACCGACAAATTCACCGCCGACGTAAAGCTGCGGGATGGTCGGCCAGTTGGAGAATTCCTTGATGCCTTGGCGGATGGCGTCGTTTTCCAACACGTTGACGGCGGCCACCGCGCTCACGCCACAGTGCTTGAGTATCTGCACCGCGGTAGCGGAGAAGCCGCACTGCGGGAACTGGGGAGTGCCCTTCATGTAGAGCACGACCGGGTTGGAGGAAACCTGCTCGCGGATGACTTCCTGGATGTCCATGATGCTCGCTCTATAAAAGTTGAGTGAAAAAGTCGGAAAATTTTGGCGGGCAAGCGGCGCTACGTCAAGGACCACCCCATTCAGTGCCGCCCCGGCCAGTGCCCGCCGGTGACGCGCTCGATGCCGGCGAGGTCGGCCCAGGAGGTGATGGCGCTGAAGCCGGCGTCGGTGAGCAGGCCGCGAACGGCGGCGGCTTGATCGTAGCCGTGCTCCAGCAGCAGCCAGCCGTCGTCTTCCAGATGGTGGGGGGCGGCGGCGACGATGGTCTTGATGTCGTCCAGCCCGTCGGCGCCGGCCGCGAGCGCGGTGCGCGGCTCGAAGCGCACGTCGCCTTCCGTGAGGTGCGGGTCTTCCGCGGCGACGTAGGGCGGGTTGGAGACGATGAGTTGGAAGCGCTCGCCGTCCAGTTCCTCGAACCAGTTGCCCTGCACGAAGGAAACGCTGGCGCCCAGCCGTGCGGCGTTGGCCATGGCCACCCACAGGGCTTCGCGGGAGGCGTCCACGGCGGTGACGTCGGCCTGGTCCAGTTCCAGCGCCAGGGTGATGGCGATGGCGCCGCTGCCGGTACCCATGTCGAGTACCCGCGGGCGCGGGCGGCTGCCGAAATGGGCGAGCGCCAGTTCGATGAGGAGCTCGGTTTCCGGGCGCGGGATCAGTACTGCCGGGGTGACCAGGAAGCTGCGGCCGAAGAATTCGCGCTCGCCCACCAGATAGGCCACCGGCTCGCCGGCTGCGCGGCGCTCCACCAGGGCGTGATAAGCCTGCCAGTCCGCGTCGTCCAGGCGTGCTTCGGGATGGGACACCAGGCGGGCGGCCGGGCATTGCAGCACGTGGCGCAGCAGCACGCGGGCATCCATGACGCCGATCTGGGCACGCGCCCAGGCGAGCGCGCCGGCGATGTCGGGCACGCCGGAGCCGGCGGAATCGGGGTCGGTGCCGGTGACTGCGGGGGCGTCGCTCATCTCAGTTACTCCACCGCGCGTTGCGCGACCCACGACGCATGAAACGAGATGGCTCTGCTCCCTCTCCCCTCGCGGGAGAGGGCCGGGGAGAGGGGGCGTCCCGCAGGGGCGTAAGGCAGTCCATGGCATGCTGGCCGGCACAGCCCCCTCTCCCCAACCCCTCCCCCGCAAGGGGGGAGGGGCTCAGGCTCTTGGCGAACGGCGTGCAGTTTCATTTCAGTCTCCCGCCAGTTCGGCCAGTTGCGCGGCCTGGTGCTCCAGGGTCAGGGCGTCGACGAGTTCGTCCAGGTCGCCGTCCATCACCGCGTCCAGCTTGTACAGCGTGAGGTTGATGCGGTGGTCGGTGACCCGTCCCTGGGGAAAGTTGTAGGTGCGGATGCGCTCGGAACGGTCGCCGCTGCCCACCAGGCTCTTGCGCGTGGCGGCTTCCTTGGCCTGCTGTTCGCGCACCTGGGCGTCGCGGATGCGTGCGGCCAGCACCGACATGGCCTGGGCGCGGTTGCGGTGCTGGGAGCGGTCGTCCTGGCATTCCACGACGATGCCGGTGGGCAGGTGGGTGATGCGCACCGCGGAGTCGGTCTTGTTGATGTGCTGGCCGCCGGCGCCGCTGGCGCGGAAGGTGTCGATGCGCAGCTCGGCCGGGTTGATGTTTACCTCGGCCAGTTCGTCCGCCTCCGGCATCACCGCCACGGTGCAGGCCGAAGTATGGATGCGGCCCTGGGTTTCGGTGACAGGCACGCGCTGCACCCGATGGCCGCCGGACTCGAACTTGAGTTTCGAGTAGGCGCCGGGGCCGCTGATGCGGGCGATGACCTCCTTGTAACCGCCCAGCTCGGATTCGCTCACGGAAACGATCTCCACCCGCCAGCGCTGGCGTTCCGCATAGCGCGCGTACATGCGCAGCAGGTCGCCGGCGAACAGCGCGGCCTCGTCGCCGCCGGTGCCGGCACGCACTTCCAGGAAGAGGTTGCGTTCGTCGTTGGGGTCGCGGGGCAGCAGGGCGCGGGCAAGCGCCTCTTCCAGCTCGGCGAGGCGAACTTCACCGGCCTCGATCTCGCTCTCCGCCAGTTCGCGCATCTCCGGGTCGGCCAGCATCTCGCGCGCGGTGCGGCAGTCGGCCTCCGCCTGCAGGTAGTCCCGGTAGAGCGCTACCACCGGCTCGATCTCGGCACGCTCCCGGGACAGCGCGCGGAAGGCGTTCATGTCGCGCGCGGCGTCCTCGGCCGCCAGTTCGCGATCGACCTCGGTCAGCCGGCCGGCCAGGTGTTCGAGTTTGTCGCGGATGCTCTGCTTCATGGAATCAAGATCAAGGGGAGCGGCCGGCGGAGGTCCGTTCGGGCTGAGCCTGTCGAAGCCCGGTCGGTGCTACCGCCCTTCGACAGGCTCAGGGCGAACGGCTTCGCCCGCCGGATGCCGGCTAGTCGTCCGGGTGGAGGTTGAACAGGCGCTGCACCAGCCGGCTGGCTTCGGCCAGTTGTTCGCCTTCGGTCTGGTTCAGGTAGCGCGTGGGGCCATGCACCAGCTTGTTGGTCAGGCCGTGGCTGAGGGCTTCCAGCACCTGCTGCGGATCGTCGCCGCGCGCCAGCAGGCGCAGCGCACGCTCCAGCTCGGCGTGGCGCAGGCCCTCGGCGTGGCTGCGCAGCGCGCGGATGGTGGGCACCACGTCCCGCGCCTGCATCCAGTGCAGGAAGCCGTCCACTCGGCTGGTGATGATTTCCTCGGCCTCCAGCACCGCCTGCTGGCGGGATTCCAGGCCGGCGTCCACCACCTGGGCGAGGTCGTCCACGGTGTACAGGAAGACGTCGTCGAGCTTGCCGACTTCGGGTTCGATGTCGCGCGGCACGGCCAGATCGACCATCACCATGGGGCGGTGGCGACGCATCTTGACGGCGCGCTCCACCATGCCCAGGCCGACGATGGGCAGCGGCGCGGCGGTACAGGACACCACCACGTCGAAACGGGACAGGGCCTCGCCCATGGCGTCCAGGCGTAGCGTCTGCGCACCGAAGCGGTCGGCGAGTTCGGCCGCGCGCGTTTCGGTGCGATTGGCGACGGTCATGGATTTCGGCTGCGCACCGGCGAAGTGGGCGGCGCACAACTCGATCATCTCGCCCGCGCCGATGAAGAGCACGTGCTGGTCGGAGACACGCTCGAAGATGCGTTCGGTCAGATGCACCGCGGCCGCGGCCATGGAGACGATGTTGGCACCGATGGCGGTGGTGGAGCGCACTTCCTTGGCCACCGCGAAGGTGTTCTGGAACAGCTTGTGCAGCAGCGTGCCCATGGTGCCGGCGTCTTCGGCGCGGCGCGCGGCCTCCTTGACCTGGCCGAGGATCTGCGGCTCGCCCAGCACCATGGAATCCAGCCCGCTCGCCACGCGGAACACGTGGCGCACCGCCTCGCGCTGCGGATGGGTGTACAGGTAGGGCGAGATCTCGTCCAGCGCCAGCGCATGGAAGCGCGCCAGCCAGTCGGCGGCATGCTGCGGCTCTTCGGTGGCGAAATAGACTTCGGTGCGGTTGCAGGTGGACAGGATGGCCGCCTCGGGCACCTTGCGCGCGCGGGTCAGGTCCTGCAGGGCCTGCTCCAGACCTTCCGGCCGAAATGCGACCCGCTCGCGGATGCTGAGCGGCGCGGTATGGTGATTCAGGCCGAGGGCGTAGAGTTGCATGCGCGGGGAAGGGGAACGGACGGCGAGATTATAGCACCCGGCGAAGGCAACAAAGATTGAGCAAAATCAGTGGGTTCTGAAAATCGCCGCGCCCGCGGACAGCAGGCGGCGCAAACCGCGGAGGCGGCGAGTATAGCCTACCCGCCGCGACCGACGGCGCGGCAGTCGCCGAGCAAGGACCGTTCGCTGGCGGTGTGGTCGGCCGCCAGGGCGTTCAGGAAGCCCTCCCCGCCCTTCGTATACCAGCGCAGGCCGCGTTCCTCGTTCACATCCACATAGCGCACGCCGGAAGCCGCCACGCGGGACTGCATCAGGTGCTGCCTGCCCTCGTGCAGCAGCACCGCGAAGGCATCGCCCCCTTTCAGGTTGACGTAGGTGACCTGGAGCGGCGCGGCGCCCGCGCAGCGGTAGACCACCTCGCTACCCGACCAGCCGGGGCCTTCGTAGGCGTTGCCGGCCGCCTCGTCCGCGCGCGCGAAGCGCGCCCGCACCGTGCCGGCCTCGTCGAACAGCGCGAGCCGCCCGTCTTCCGTGCGCCAGCGTGTCACCTTCGCCAGCGCGTCGAACAGGATGCGCTCCTGCTCCATGCCCTGCAGGCAGGCCATCCTGGTGCCGGCCAGTTGCCCGAAACTCAGCTTCTCGCCTTCGAGACGGTAGCTGCCCAGCAGGCGGTTGCAGCCGCCCGAACCGGCGACCCGCCCATCGGAGGACAGGATCAGGTGCGCGGCGCGCCGGCCGCCGGCCTCGACGGCCTGCCCTTCCAGTTCGATGAGCCGCCACTCCACGTCGAGCAGGGTTGTCGCAGGCGATGCGGAAACAGCGGCGCAGGCGGCCAGCAGCAGTGCGGCGCAGGCCGTGGCAGCGAGCGTCGAGATGGATTGCAGAAATCGGTTCATTGCGCGTCCTCCTCAGAAGTCTGCCCGATGAGCCGGGCACAGGGCTCCATGCCCATGCCTTATACCGTAGCCTCCCCTTCGGCGGCCGTACAGGCGCCGGCCAGGGCACTCTCCAGCATGTCGAGGAAGGCGCGCGTCTTGGCCGGCATCAGGCGCCGGCCGGGAAATACGGCCCAGGCGGCGTGGGCCGGCAGATGCCAGTACGGAAGCACGCGGCGCAGCTCGCCGCGGCGCACGCGGGGACGGGCGAAATGGTCGGGCACGGCGGCGATGCCCGCGCCGGCCCCTGCCAGGTTGATCAGCAGTTCGGGGGAGTTGGCGGCGATGCGCCCGCGCGGCTCCACATCGTGCTGTCGGGCGCCCTGGACCAGCGTCCAGCGCGCCCGGCCGCCGCTCGCGGGCTGCAGCACGAGGGCTTGGTGGCGGATGAGCTCCTCGGGTTCGCCCGGGTCGCCATGCTCGGCCAGATAGGCCGGCGCGGCGTACAGGCCCATGGACATCAGCGCGATGCGGCGCGCGGCGAGCAAGGCGTCGTCGGGCAGGTCCCCCATGCGCAGCGCCAGGTCGAAGCTTTCGCCGACGATGTCCACCCGCCGTGGCGACAGGTCGAGTTCCAGCGACACCGCGGGGTGCAGCGCGGCGAAGGCCGCCAGCATGTCGGTGAGCAGCAGGTTGGCGAAATCGCTCGGCATGGACACGCGCAGGCGCCCGCTGGGCTGCGCCTGGCGGTGTTCGGCCAGCGCGCGCACCGCGTCCACCTCGTCGGCCACCTGGCGGGCGTGTTCGAGCAGATGGGAGCCGAATTCGGTCAGGGTGAGCCGCCGCGTGGTGCGCAGCAGGATGCGTTCGCCGAGCTGTTCCTCCAGCCCGGCGATGCGCCGCGACACGGTGGATTTGGGCAGGCCGAGCTGCTCCGCCGCGCGGCTGAAGCTGCCGGCTTCCACGACGCGGGCGAAGATCAGCAGGTTGTTGGGGTCGTATTGTTCCATGGCCGGAACAATATTATCCATTCCGCCGTCTTCTTCAAGCCGTCGTTCCTCCATAAAGTGGCACCCGTAGCTCACCCCCACCCCCGGAGACCGACAATGAACATCCTGCAAATCAACTCCAGCGCCCGCCGCGAAGGCGGCAATTCCACCCGCGTCGCCAACACCGTGACCGAACGCCTGCTGGCCAGGAACCCCGGCGCCAGGCTGACCGTGCGCGACGTGGTCGCCACGCCCCATCCCCTGCTCGACGAAGCGGCGCTGGACGCCCTGTTCACCCCGTCCGAGCAGCGCACGCCGAAGCAGGCCGCGCGCGTGGCGCTCGACGATGCGCTGATCGCCGAGGTCCAAGCCGCCGACGTGCTGGTGCTGGGCGTGCCCATGTACAACTTCGGCGTGCCGGTGCACTTGAAGGGCTGGATCGACGCCATCTCCCGCGCCGGCGTCACCTTCCGCTACACCGCCAGCGGCCCGGAAGGCCTGCTCAAAGGCAAGATCGTGTACGTGGCGCTGGCCCGCGGCGGGCGCTACCGCGGCACCGAGGCCGACACCCAGGTGCCCTACCTGCGCACCGTGCTGGGCTTCCTCGGCCTCACGGACGTGCGCTTCATCTACGCCGAAGGGCTCAACATGGGCGCCGAGGCGGCCGAACAGGGCTTTGCCCAGGCCGAGGCCGACCTCGCCGCCGCGCTGGCCTGAGCCCGCACGACAGGAGTACCTCCATGAACCCGCTTGCCATCCTCCCCGGCGCAACGCTCACGCACTCGCGCGGCGTCGAGCAACTGGTCAGCGGCGTCGCCACCTCCGACGGCGCCGGCGTCCGGCTGACCCGCGTGCTCACTCAGCCGCTGCAGCGCCGTCTGGACCCCTTCCTGATGCTCGACGCCTTCGGCAGCGACAGGCCGGACGATTACATCGCCGGCTTTCCGGACCATCCGCACCGGGGTTTCGAGACCATCACCTACATGCTGGCCGGGCGCATGCGGCACCGGGACAGCACGGGCCACGAGGGCCTGCTGGAAACCGGCGGCGTGCAGTGGATGACCGCCGGCCGCGGCGTGATCCACTCGGAGATTCCGCAGCAGCAGGAAGGCCTGATGGAAGGCTTCCAGTTGTGGCTGAACCTGCCGGCGCAGGACAAGATGTGCGCCCCCTGGTACCGCGACTTCGGCGCGGGCGATCTGCCGCGCTTCGCCACCGGGGCGGGCGTGGAGGCCATCGTGATCGCCGGGGAGAGCCACGGCATGGCCGGCGCGGTGAGCCGCGATGCCACCGCCCCGCTCTACCTGGACCTGCACCTGCCGGCCGGCGCAAGCTTCAGCCAGCCGCTGCCCGCGGCCCACAACGCCTTCGTCTACGTGTATCGGGGCGAGGTGCGGATCGGTGAGCGCACGGTGGCGGCCGGGCGCATGGGCATCCTCGCCAACGACCCCCACGCGGACGGCGTGACCATCGCCGCGAACGGGGAGGCGCGCGCGCTGCTGATCGCGGGACAGCCGCTGAAGGAGCGCATCGTGCAGTACGGCCCCTTCGTCATGAACTCCGAGCAGGAGATCTACCAGGCGCTCAGCGACTTCCGCGACGGCAAGCTGGCCGCCTGAAAGACACAGGCCCCGCCCCTCACCCCTCCACGAGCAGCCCGCACGCCTTGCCTGGCGTGCGGGCTGTTTCCTTTTGTCAGGGGTTCTTATGCCTTTCGTCAAAACGCCCTGCGGCCGAATCCGACATGATTCGTGTTGCCAGGGGTGAAATCACGCCCGCTTGGTCATATTTTGTAAGAGTAGTCGCAGCAGCAGTTTCGGCATCCTTTCAAGAACAACTCGAGGAGAGTAGTGATGAAATCGAGAAACGCCGTACTGATCTTCTCCGCGTGTCTGGCCGTCCTCCTGGGCGGCTGCGCGACCGATTCTCCGTCCGTCACGTCGTCCGCCCAGGCGCAGCAGGCCGTCAGGCTCGCCGACCGCAACTGGGATGCGTTCAACAAGACCGAACTCGAAGCCCTCATCAACGCCCACGGCAAGGCCAGCCCGAACTACGACCCGGCCAAGCCGGCGTATGCCGTATTCGACTGGGACAACACCATGGTCTTCCTCGACATCGAGGAAGCGACCCTGATCTACCAACTGGAAAACCTGCGCTACGGCGCGACGCCCGCGCAGATGGACGCGGCCCTGCGCAAGGACGTGCCCAAGGGGAACTTCGGCAAGGACTACAACAACGCCGCCGGCCAGCCGCTCAACATCGACCTCGTGGTCCCCGATGCGATCGAGAGCTACACCTGGCTGTACAACAACTACAAGGGATTGAAGGGCACGAAGTCGCTGGCGGAAGTGAAGCAGAGCCCGCACTACATGAACTTCATCACCAAGGTGCGCTACCTGTATGACGCCATCGGCGGCACCTTCGACGTGTCCGTGTCCTATCCGTGGGTGCTGTACCAGTTCGCCGGCATGACGGAGAAGGACGTGCGGCAACTGGTGCAGGAAACCGCCGACTGGCAGCTCAAGCAGCCGGTGGAGAAGGTGAAGTGGACCAGTCCGGCGTCCCTGCCGGGCAAGGCGGGCGTGGTGTCCATCAGCTGGAAGAACGGCCTGCGCCTGGTGCCGGAAATGCAGGATCTGTTCGTCGCCCTGCGTCAGGCGGGCATCGACATCTGGATCTGCTCGGCCTCCTTCGTGGATGTGGTCAAGGAAATCTCGTCCAATCCCAAGTTCGGCTACAACGCCCTGCCCGAACGGGTGATCGCGATGGAACTGGAACGTGACGCCGCCGGCCGCATCCAGGTGGATTTCCGCTACGGCTACGACCAGACCCAGGGCAAGGGCAAGACCCGCGCGCTCGAACGCTTCGTCGTTCCCAAGTACGGCTACGGCCCGATCCTGGTGGCCGGCGACAGCGAAGGCGACCAGAACATGATGCAGGACTTCGCCGACATCAAGACGGTCCTCATCATCAACCGCATCCGCGGCAGCGACATCGGCAAGATGTCCAAGCTGGCCGTGGAACAGTACGGCAAGCCCGGTGCCAAGTTCCTGCTGCAGGGTCGCGACGACAACACCGGCCTCTTCCTGAAGTCCCAGGCCAGCGTCCCGCTGGGGGCCAAGGAAAGCAAGCTGACGAGGTAAGCCTGGCGAGTACAGGCCCACGCCCTCCCCGCCGCACGCGGAGAGGGCGTGTTTTTTTGTGGGAGCGGCCTTGGCCGCGATGGCGACGTTCGTTTCGATAGCGTGCGCATCGCGGCCAAGGCCGCTTGTGTCTGCGATACCCCGTAGGATCGTGGGTGAGAGCGGCGGGTGGCAAGCTGCCAGGCCGGGGTGCGCAAAGCACGTGTGGGAGCCCAAGCTGCCACCCGCCTGCCTCTGGTTCAAGCCCG
>NZ_SSOD01000003.1 GCF_004801305.1 Pseudothauera rhizosphaerae
CGGACCAGGTGACGGTGACGCAGTTCTTCGACAGCGGCGACAATCCGTCGCACGTCTCGAACCCGATCCAGGCGGTGCGCTTTGCGGACGGCACGGTGTGGAGCCCTGCCCAGATCGTGGCTCTGGCGCTGGCGGGCACGGCCGGGTCGGACTCGATCCGGGGCACGAGCGGAGCGGACGTGCTCGAAGGCGGAGCCGGCAACGACAAGCTGGAAGGGGCCGTGGGCCACGACACCCTGTACGGTGGCGAAGGCAACGACACGCTGTACGGGGAAGCTGGCGACGACGTGCTCGACGGCGGGGCCGGCAACGACCATTTGTACGGGGCCGCGGGCAACGACACCTATTTGTTCGGGCATGGCGACGGCCAGGACACGATCGGTTCGGACCGCGACACGTCCTCGACCAAGCACAACGTGCTGCAGTTCAAGGCGGGGGTGACGGTCGATGAGGTGAGCGTGCGGCGCTCGGGCGGCAGCCTGGTGTTCACACTGGCTGGCGGCACGGACCAGGTGACGGTGACGCAGTTCTTCGACAGCGGCGACAATCCGTCGCACGTCTCGAACCCGATCCAGGCGGTGCGCTTTGCGGACGGCACGGTGTGGAGCCCTGCCCAGATCGTGGCTCTGGCGCTGGCGGGCACGGCCGGGTCGGACTCGATCCGGGGCACGAGCGGAGCGGACGTGCTCGAAGGCGGAGCCGGCAACGACAAGCTGGAAGGGGCCGCCGGCCACGACACCCTGTACGGCGGCGAAGGCAACGACACACTGTACGGGGAGGACGGCAACGATGTGCTCGACGGTGGTGTGGGCAATGATCGCCTATACGGCAGCGGGGGCAACGACACGCTGTACGGTGGGGCAGGCAATGACTTCCTGGAGGGGGGCAAGGGTAGTGATACCTACAGCTTTCACCGTGGTGATGGGCAGGACACGATATCCGACTACGACACGACCTCGGGCAACACCGACCGCCTTGTCTTCGCCGACGGCATCGCCGCCGACCAGCTCTGGTTCAGCCGCAACGGCAACCACCTGCAGGTGGGCGTGATCGGCTCCGACGACAAGGTGACCATCAACAACTGGTACTCCGGCGCGGCCTACCGGGTGGAGCAGTTCCATGCCGGCGACGGATCGATCCTGCTGCAAAACCAGGTGGATGCGCTGGTGTCGGCGATGGCGGCGTTTTCGCCGCCGGCTGCCGGGGAGACCAGCCTGCCGGGCAGTTACCGCGAGACGCTCGATGCGGTGATCGCGGCCAATTGGCAATAGCGCCGACGCCCCGGCGGGCCGGGTGGTCCGCCGGGGCGGTTTCATCCCCTCTGCTTTGCGCGCGGGGCGGCTTGGCCGGCCGCGTGCGCTTTGGTACCCAATGACAGAAGAAATTCTTGCAGCCCCCCGCGGTGCGGAGCCGTCGCCCGCGCCCGATAGCGGCCTGGCCTGCCTGGTGATGCTGGCGCGCTTCCACGGCGTGGCGGCGGACCCGGACCAACTGGCGCACGAGCATGCCATAGACGGCGCCCCCTTCGGCGTGGCCGAGATCCTGCTGGCGGCGAAGAGGCTCGGCCTGCAGGCCAAGCGCGTGAGGACCACGCTGGCGCGCCTGGCGCGCACGCCGTTGCCGGCCATGGCATTCACCCGCGAAGGTGGCTTCGTGGTGCTGGCGCGCGCGGACGAGGACAAGGTGCTGATCCACGACCCCGCCGCCGGTCGTCCGCAGGTGCTGGCACGGGCGGATTTCGCGGCCGGCTGGACGGGGGAGGTGATCCTGTTCACCTCCCGCGCCTCGCTCGCGGGGGAGATGGCGCGCTTCGACTTTTCCTGGTTCGTGCCCGCGCTGGTCAAGCACCGGCGGCTGATCGGCGAGGTGCTGGCAGTGTCTTTCGCGCTGCAGCTCTTCGCGCTGGTCACGCCGCTGTTCTTCCAGGTGGTGATGGACAAGGTGCTGGTGCACCGGGGGCTGACCACGCTGGACGTGATCGCCATCGGGCTGCTGGCGGTGTCGGTGTTCGAGGTGCTGCTCTCCGGCCTGCGCAGCTACGTGTTCGCCCACACCACCAGCCGCATCGACGTGGAACTGGGCGCGCGCCTGTTCCGCCACCTGCTGGCGCTGCCGCTGGCCTATTTCCAGGCGCGCCGGGTGGGTGATTCGGTGGCGCGCGTGCGCGAGCTGGAGAACATCCGCGCCTTTCTCACCGGCAACGCCATCACGGTGGTGCTGGACGTGTTCTTTTCGGTGGTGTTCATCGGCGTGATGCTGCTCTACAGCGGCTGGCTCACGCTGGTGGTGCTGGCATCGCTGCCGCTGTACGCGGCGATTTCGCTCAGCATCACGCCGCTGCTGCGCGCGCGCCTGCACGAGAAGTTCAACCGCGGTGCGGAGAACCAGGCCTTTCTGGTGGAGGCGGTATCCGGCGTGGATACGGTGAAGAGCATGGCGGTGGAGCCGCAGATGACCCGCCGCTGGGACAACCAGCTCGCGGCCTACGTGTCGGCGAGCTTCCGCGCCAACACTTTGTCCACGATCGCGCACGAAGGCGTGAACCTGGTGGGCAAGCTGGTCACCGTGGGCACGCTGTGGCTGGGCGCGCGGCTGGTGATCGACGGCGACCTGACGGTGGGGCAGTTGATCGCCTTCAACATGCTGGCCGGGCGGGTGGCGCAGCCCATCATGCGGCTGGCGCAGTTGTGGACGGACTTCCAGCAGGTGGGCATTTCGGTGCAGCGCCTGGGGGATATCCTCAACACGCGCACGGAACTGGCCGCCGGCAATCGTTCCACGCTGCCGCCGATCTCGGGGGGCATCGAATTCGACCAGGTGCGCTTCCGCTACCGGCCGGACGGCCCGGAGGCGCTGCGTGGGGTGAGCCTGACGATAGCGGCCGGGGAGGTGATCGGCATCGTCGGCCGCTCCGGCTCGGGCAAGAGCACGCTCACGCGGCTGGTGCAGCGCCTGTTCGTGCCCGAGCGCGGGCGGGTGCTGGTGGACGGCATCGACCTGGCCCAGGCCGACGCCGCTTCGCTGCGCCGCCAGATCGGCGTGGTGCTGCAGGAGAACCTGCTGTTCAACCGCACGATCCGCGAGAACATCGCGCTGGTGGACCCCGGCGCGCCCATCGAGGCGGTGATGGAGGCGGCGAAGCTGGCCGGCGCGCACGACTTCATCCTGGAACTGCCCGAAGGCTACGACACGGTGGTGGGCGAGCACGGCGCCACGCTCTCGGGCGGGCAGCGCCAGCGCATCGCCATTGCGCGCGCGCTGATGGGCGACCCGCGCATCCTGATCTTCGACGAGGCCACCAGCGCGCTCGACTACGAGTCCGAGCGCATCATCCAGACCAACATGCGCGCCATCTGCCGGGGGCGCACGGTGATCATCATCGCCCACCGGCTTTCCGCCGTGCGCGGGGCCGACCGCATCGTGGTGATGGAAAAGGGGGAGATCGTCGAGGCCGGCCCCCATGCCGATCTGGCGCAACGCGAGGGCGGGCGCTACGCGCATCTGCTCGCCCTGCAGGGAGGTGCCGGATGAGGCCGCGCCTGCAGGCCCTGCGCGATCTGTTCGCGCGTTACCGGGCGGTGTTCGCCCACGCCTGGCGCCACCGGCGCGAGATGGACCCGCCCGTGCGCCTGCCCCACGAGGCGCGCTTTCTGCCGGCCACCCTCGCCCTGCAGGAGACGCCGGTGCATCCGGCTCCACGCGTGGCGATGGGGCTGATCCTGCTGTTCGCGCTGCTGGCCCTGCTGTGGGCGGTGTTCGGCCACGTGGATGTGGTGGCCACCGCCGCCGGCAAGATCGTGCCCGACAGCCGCAGCAAGGTGGTGCAGCCGCAGGAAACCGGCACCATCCACGCCATCCACGTGCGCGACGGGCAGGTGGTGCGCAGCGGGGAGCCGCTGATCGAACTGGATGCCACCGTGGCGCGGGCGGACGTGGAGCGGCTGCGCAGCGAGTTCAACGCCGCCGTGCTGGACGCGGGGCGCAGCCGTGCGCTGCTGGCCGCACTGGAAGCCGGCCAGCCGCCCGGACTCGCCGCGCTGCGGGACGTGCTGCCGCCGGACCTGGAGCCGCCGCGCCTGGAGGCGGAGCAACGCCTGGTGGGTGGGACTTATGCGGCGTATGCGTCGGCGCTCGACCAACTGGATGCCGAGGTGGCCCGGCGCGAGGCGGAACGGCGCGCCACGCTGGCGGTGGTGGAAAAACTGCGCCAGACACTGCCCATCGTCGAGCAGCGGGCACGGGATTACCGCGACCTGATGGAAAGGCGCTTCGTCTCGCGCCACGGTTACCTGGAACTGGAGCAGGCGCGCATCGAGCAGGAGCGCGACCTGGCCGCCCAGCGCGAGAAGCTGGCGGAGATCGCCGCCTCGCGGCTGGAGGCGGAACACCAGAAAGCCCGCCTGGTGGCCGAGACACGGCGGGAATGGCTGGACCGCCAGCAGGCGGCGCAGGAGCGCGCGGCCTCCCTGGCCCAGGAACTGCTCAAGGCGGAGAGCCGCGACCGCCTGATGCTGCTGGCGGCGCCGGTCGATGGCCGCGTGCAGCAACTGGCGGTGCATACGCAGGGCGGGGTGGTGACCCCGGCGCAGCCCTTGATGGTGATCGTGCCGCTGGACAATCCGCTGGAGGTGGAGGCGCTGGTGCCGAACAAGGACATCGGCTTCGTGCATGCGGGCCAGGCCGTGGAGATCAAGGTGGAGACCTTCCCCTTCACCAAGTACGGCACCCTTGCGGGCGAGGTGGTGGACGTGTCCTCGGATGCGATCCAGGACGAGAAGCTGGGGCTGGTGTTCGCCGCGCGGGTGCGCCTGGCGCGCGACACGCTGCTGGTGGAAGGACGCACGGTGCGCCTGTCTCCGGGCATGGCGGTGACGGTGGAGGTGAAGACCGGCAAGCGGCGGCTGATCGAATACTTCCTCGGGCCGCTCCTGCGCTATGCGGACGAGAGCCTGCGGGAGCGGTGAACCTCTGCCTGCCGGGTCATTCGCCCCGCAGCGAGATCACCGGCCAGCCGTTGTCCTGCGCGTGGGCGAGCAGGGTGTCGTCCGGGTCCACCGCCACCGGGCGGTCCACGCGCTTCATCAGTGGCAGGTCGTTGTGGGAATCGCTGTAGAACCAGGTCCGCTCGAAGCTGCCCAGGTAGAGGCCGAGGGATTCCAGCCAGGCCTCCACGCGCTCGATCTTGCCGGCCTTGAAGGCCGGCGTGCCGCGCGGCTTGCCGGTGAAGGCGCCGTTTTCCACCGCGGGGATGGTGGCTACCAGGTGGTCGATGCCGAATTCCCGCGCGATGGGGCCGGTGACGAAGGCGTTGGTGGCGGTGACCACGGCCACCAGGGCGCCGCGGTCCAGGTGCTGGCGCGCCAGTGCGCGGGCCTTCGGGCCGATCATGGGCTGGATCGAGGTTTCCATGAACTCCCGGTGCCAGGCGTCGAGCTGGGCGCGCGGATGGCGGGCGAGGGGGGCGAGCTGGAAGTCGAGGAATTCGAAGATGTCCAGGGTGCCGGCCTTGTACTGTTCGTAGAAGGCGACGTTCCTCGCCTCCTGCACTTCCCGGTCGAGCACGCCCTTGGCGATGAGGAACTGCGCCCAGGCGAAGTCCGAGTCGCCGCTGAGCAGGGTGTTGTCGAGATCGAAGAGAACCAGGTCCACGGGGTGTTTCCGTCCAGGGTTGGGGAGATTTCAGTACGCGCCGAGCCGCCTCAAGCGTACTGCAGCCCCCTCGGGGGCAGCGAACGAAGTGAGCGTGGGGAGCGTTTCATTTCAGTTGCTCCACCGCGCGTTGCGCGTCCCACGACGCATGAAACGTGGTGGTTTTGCTCCCTCTCCCCTCGTGGGAGAGGGTTGGGGAGAGGGGGCGGGCGGACGAGGGACGCGGGCCGGGTCGGCACGACGGCCGCTTACGTCCCTGCGGGACGCCCCCTCTCCCCGGCCCTCCCCCGCAAGGGGGGAGGGAGAAAGGCGGCAAGCTCCCCGTCCCCCGTCAGGGGGCCCGGACTTTCGGCGGATGTCGTCCAGTTTCATTTCAGTTATCCATTGCGCTGCGCGCCACCCGCAGCCGATGAAACGGGAGCGCCACTCCCTCTCCCCTCGTGGGAGAGGGCCGGGGAGACGTGTCGAGGAAGATGCTCGACAGGGCATGCACTCCCTCTCCCCTCGTGGGAGAGGGCCGGGGAGAGGGGGCTGCGGCAGGTACAGGTGGCGTGGCGCCGCCGCACTCCCCCTCTCCCCAACCCCTCCCCCGCAAGGGGGGAGGGGCTCGGGCACTTGGCGAACGTCGTGCAGTTTCACTTCAGATTTCCAGCCCGCCCTGCATCAGTTCGCGCAGCAAGGGCAGGGTGACCGGGCGCTTGCGTTCCAGCGAAGCCTGGTCCAGCGCGTCGAACGTCGCCAGCAGGCTGGGCAGGTCGCGCCGGCCGTGGCGCAGCAGGAAGTCCACCACGTCGTCGCCGATGCGCAGTCCGCGGCGCTGCGCCTGGCCGGCCAGGATGGCGGTGCGGGAGGCGTCGTCCAGGGGCTGCACTTCATAGATCAGGCACTGGCCGACGCGGGTGCGCAGGTCTTCCCGCAGGGCGAGTTCCCGCGGCGCGCTGGGGCCGGTGAGGAGCAGGGTCTGGCGCAGCGCGCCGGCGCGGTTGAAGGCGTTGAAGAGGGCGATCTGGGCGGGTTCGGCGAGGCGGTCGATGTCATCCACCGCGAGCAGGGCGTCCGGTGTGTCGGGCAGGGCGTCCGCGGCTTCGGCGCCCGCCAGGTGGAGCGCGGGCCGGCCGGCGGCCTGGGCTTCGGCCACGCTGGCGCGCAGCAGATGGCTGCGTCCGCAGCCGGGCGCGCCCCACAGGTAGAGGTGGGATTCGCCCACGATGGTAGCGCGCAGGGCGGCGACGAGTTCCCCGTTGGCGCCGGCCACGAAGTTGTCGAAGGAGGGCGGGGCGTCGCGGCGGATGTCCAGCACCAACTGCTTCACGCCTGGCCCTCGTCGGGGGTGTCGCCGCGGTAGAGCCGGCTGGCGAGCCAGGCGCCCCTGAGTTCGCGCAGGCCCACCAGCAGCGCGGCGCTCACCGGCAGGGCCACCAGCATGCCGACGAAGCCGAAGAGCTGGCCGAAGGCCATCAGCGCGAAGATGACCGCCAGCGGGTGCAGGCCGATGCGGTCGCCGACGATGTAGGGCGTGAGGATGAAGCTTTCGATGAGCTGGCCCAGGCTGTAGACCACCGCCACGCCGATCAGCGGCGTCCAGCCTTCGCCCTGCAGCAGGGCGGCCATGATCGCCAGCACCAGCCCGCCGCCGAAGCCCACGTAGGGGATGAACACCAGCAGGCCGGTGATCACGCCCACCGGCAGCGCGAAGCGCAGCCCGGCCAGCCACAGCCCCACACTGTAGAACACCGCCAGCAGCAGCATCACCGAGAGCTGCCCGCGCAGGAATTCGGACAGCACCGAATCGATGTCGCGGACGATGCGCATGCCGCGTTCCAGCCACGGGCGCGGCACGATGTTGCGCAGTTCGGCGAGCAGGCGCGGCCATTCCTGCAGCAGGTAGAACATGACGATGGGAATCAGGAACAGGTTGGCGGCGAGTCCGATCAGCGCCATGCCGCCGCTGCGGGCGTGGGCGAACAGCACCCGCAGCGCATCCTGGGCGTTGGTACCGTGTTCGCGCACCAGTTCGCGCAGGAAGGCCGCGTCGAGCTGGATTTCGACGTTGAAGCGTTCGGCGAGCCACGGGGCGGTGCGCTGGTTGAAGATATCCACCAGGTCGGGCAGGCGGCGCACCAGGGCGCTGGTCTCGGACACCACCATGGGCACCAGGATGCCCACCAGCAGCACCAGCAGCAGGCCGATGCCGGCGATCACCAGCAGCACCGCGAGGGGGCGCGGCAGGCGGCGCGCCACCAGCCAGTTCACCGCCGGGTCGCAGATGTAGGCCAGCACCGCGGCGATGGCGAACGGGGCGAGGATGGGGGAGAGCAGGTAGAACAGGCCCAGCAGGGCCAGGCCGACGCCGGCCCAGACCAGGGTTTGCCAGGATTCCGACGCGCGGGCAGGGGTCATTTCGAGTAAAATCGCGGACTTGGCGCGGGGCCGGCGGCCCCGCAGAATCCGTAAATGTAGCCATTCGGCGTGACGCCCTCAAGCTTGCGGGCGACGCGCCGGCTGGACAGGCTTTCGCACACTGCTCCTCCGAGGACCGATCTTGACCGCCTCCAAACCCTCCCTTTCCTACCGTGACGCCGGCGTGGACATCGACGCCGGCGACGCCCTGGTCGACCGCATCAAGCCGCTCGCCAAGCGCACCATGCGCCCCGAGGTGCTGGGTGGCATCGGCGGCTTCGGCGCGCTGTTCGAGCTGACCGGCAAGTACCGCGAGCCGGTGCTGGTGTCGGGCACCGACGGGGTGGGCACCAAGCTCAAGCTCGCTTTCCAGTGGAACAGGCACGACACCGTGGGCCAGGACCTGGTGGCCATGAGCGTCAACGACATTCTGGTGCAGGGCGCCGAGCCGCTGTTCTTCCTCGACTATTTCGCCTGCGGCAAGCTGCACGTGGATACCGCCGCGGCCGTGGTCGGCGGCATCGCCCGCGGCTGCGAACTGGCCGGCTGCGCGCTGATCGGCGGCGAGACCGCCGAGATGCCCGGCATGTACCCGGACGGCGAATACGACCTGGCCGGCTTCGCGGTGGGCGCGGTGGAGAAGTCCGAAATCATCGACGGCAGCCGCATCGCGCCGGGCGACGTGGTGCTGGGGCTGGCTTCCAGCGGGGCGCACTCCAACGGCTACTCGCTGATCCGCAAGATCATCGACCTCGCCAAGCCGGACCTGGATGCCGGCTTCCACGGCCGTCCCTTCCGCGACGCGGTGCTGGAACCGACCCGCATCTACGTGAAGCCGCTGCTCGCGCTGATGCGCGCACAGCCGGGCGCGGTCAAGGGACTGGCCCACATCACCGGCGGCGGCCTCACCGAGAACGTGCCGCGCATCCTCGCGGACGGGCTCACCGCCCGCATCGACGCCGCCGCATGGACGCTGCCGCCGCTTTTCCAGTGGCTCCAGGACGCCGGCAACGTAAACGCGCAGGAAATGTACCGCGTGTTCAATTGCGGCATCGGCATGGTGGCGATCGTCTCCGCCGCGGATGCGGATGCCGCCCAGGCGGCGCTCGCCGCGGCCGGGGAGACCGTGTTCCGCATCGGCCGCATCGACACGCGCGGCCCCGGCGAGGCGGCTACCATCGTCGGCTGACTGCGGCGCGCGGTGCAACTTGCTTCCCCCGCGCCGGTCTCTTGAATCCAGCGCTGCCTGAACCGACCTGGCCGCATCCCGCGGCCGGGCGCTCCGAACGGAACCGAATCCGTATGGCGGGAAAACCGAAGCTGATCGTCGCTGCGAGCCTGGCGGGCATCGTCCTGCTGGGCGGTGTGGCCTGGTACATCAACCGCGCGCCGTCGTCGGCACCGCCACCGGCCGAGGCCGCGTCCAACGGCAGCGAGGCGGTCGTCGAAACCGCCGCGGTGCGCATCGTGGCGATGGCCGACGAGGCCGCGGCGGTCGGCACGCTGCGCTCCAACGAATCGGTGGTGTTGCGCCCGGAAGTCTCGGGGCGCATCAGCGCGATCCTGTTCCGCGAAGGCACGCCGGTGAAACGCGGCGCGGTGCTGGTGGAACTGGACGCCGCCGTGCAGCGCGCCGAACTGCAGCAGACGCGTGCCGAACTGGCGCTGGCCGAATCCAACTCCCGCCGCACCGAAGACCTCTTCGAGCGCCGCTTCGTCAGCCAGAGCGCGCGCGACGAGTCCGCCAGCCGGCTGGAGGTGGCGCGGGCGGCGGTGGAACTGGCCGACGCGCGCTACCGGCGCATGATCCTGGTGGCGCCCTTCGACGGCATCGTCGGCATCCGCCAGGTGAGCGTGGGCGACTTCGTCAAGGACGGCGACCCGCTGGTGAATCTGGAGGACATCTCGGTGCTGAAGGTGGACTTCCGCCTGCCCGAGACCCTGCTGCCGCGCCTGCGCGTGGGGCAGGCCCTGGAAGTGGGCAGCGATTCCCTGCCCGGCGAGCGCTTCGCCGCGCGCGTGGACGCCATCGATCCGCTGGTGGATGCCCAGGGCCGTGCCGCGGTCATCCGCGCCAGCCTGGCCAATCCGGAAGGCCGCCTGCGCCCCGGCATGTTCGCGCGCGTGCGCCTGATCCTGCAGGAACGCCCCGCCGTGGCGGCCATACCGGAAGAGGCGCTGGTGCCGGCACCCGGCGACGCGCAGTTTGTCTACCGGGTCGTGGACGGCCGTGCCGAGCGGGTGAACATCCGCACCGGCGCGCGGCGCGAATCGCTGGTGGAAGTGGTCGAGGGCCTCGCCCCCGGCGACGAGGTGGTGACCGCCGGCCAGCTCAAGCTGCGTGAAGGCGCAGCGGTCCGCGTGGTGGCGGACGCCGCGGCGGAAGCGGCGGCCGACTGAAGGAGGGACGGCCATGGTGATTTCCGATACCTGCATCCGCCGCCCGGTGTTCGCCACCGTGCTGTCGCTGCTGGTGGTGCTGGTCGGGGTGGTGTCGTGGACCAAGCTCACGGTGCGCGAATACCCCAACATCGACGAGCCGGTGGTCACCGTGGACACCACCTACCGCGGCGCCAGCGCCGAGATCGTCGAATCCCAGGTCACCAAGCCGCTGGAAGATTCCCTGGCCGGCATCGAAGGGGTGGACGTCATCCAGTCCATCAGCCGCCAGGAGCGCAGCCAGATCACCGTGCGCTTCCGCATCGAGCGCGATCCCGACAGCGCCGCGGCCGACGTGCGCGACCGCGTCTCCCGCGTGCGCCGGCGCCTGCCGGACGACGTGGACGAGCCGGTGATCGCCAAGGTGGAAGCCGACGCCAGCCCCATCATCTGGGTGGCGTTTTCGTCCGACCGCCACTCGCCGCTGGAAGTCACCGATTTCGCCACCCGCATCGTCAAGCCCCGTTTCCAGACCCTGCCGGGGGCGGCGGACGCGCGGGTCTACGGCGGGCGCGACTTTTCCATGCGCATCTGGCTGGACCGGGACCGCCTGGCCGCCTACGGCCTCACCGTGCAGGACGTGGAGGACGCCCTGCGGCGGCAGAACGTGGAGGTGCCGGCCGGGCGCATCGAGAGTACCCGGCGGGAATTCACCGTGGTGGCCGCCACCGACCTCACCGAACCGGCCCAGTTCGAGGCCGTGGTGGTGCGCGCCCCGCCCACGCCGGGCGACTACCCGGTGCGCATCCGCGACATCGGCCGGGTGGAGGAGGCCGCCGCCAGCGAACGCAGCCTGGTGCGCTTCATGGGCAAGCCGGCGGCCTCCATCGGCCTCATCAAGCAGGCCACCGCCAACCCGCTGGATCTCAAGCGCGGCCTGGTGGAAATGATGCCGGCGCTGGAAGCCGAACTGCCGGAAGGCATGACGATGACCATCGCCAACGACAACACGGTGTTCATCGAGCGCTCCATCTCGGCGGTGTTCTCCACCATCTTCGAGGCCATCCTGCTGGTGGCGCTGATCTGCCTGTTCTTCCTGCGCAACTGGCGCGCCACGCTGGTGCCGCTGGTCACCATCCCGGTGTCGCTGATCGGCACCTTCGCGCTCATGCTGGTCTTCGGCTTTTCCATCAACACGCTGACGCTGCTCGCCCTGGTGCTGGCCATCGGCCTGGTGGTGGACGACGCCATCGTGATGCTGGAGAACATCTACCGCCACATCGAGGAGGGCGTGCCGCCCCTCAAGGCGGCCTTCCAGGGTTCGCGGGAGATCGCCTTCGCGGTCATCGCCATGACGCTGACGCTGGCCGCCGTGTACGCCCCGGTGGCCTTCATGAGCGGGCGCACCGGCAAGCTGTTCACCGAGTTCGCGCTGTCGCTGGCGGGCGCGGTGCTGGTGTCGGGTTTCGTCGCCCTGACCCTGTCGCCGATGATGTGCTCCAAGATGCTGCGCCACGAGCCGAAGCACGGCCGCCTTTACAACACCATCGAGGGCTTCCTCGAATGGATGACCGGAGGCTACCGCGGGGTGCTGGGCGCGGCGCTCCGGGCGCGCTGGGTGGTCATGCTGGCCTTCGCCGTGGTGGCCGGCGGCGCGGTGTTCCTGTTCGGCCAGCTCAAGCAGGAGCTCGCCCCGATCGAAGACCGCGGCCGGGTCATCGGTCTCTTTTCCGGGCCCGAAGGGGCCACCATGGAGTACATGGCGCGCTATGCGCAGCAGATCGAGCGCATCTACGCCAAGACCGAGGACGTGAACCTCTACATGGTGATCAGCGGCAACCCCACGCTGTCCCAGGGCATTTCCTTCGTCGCCTTCACCGACTGGAACGAGCGCCCGCGCAAGGCGACCGACATCGCCACCGAGCTGCGTCCGCAGATGCGCGACGTGGCCGGCGTGCAGGCCTATCCCAGCCTGCCGGCCTCCTTCGGCCAGAGCGCGCGCTCGCGCCCGGTGTCCATGGTCGTCGCGGCCTCGGCGTCCTACGAGGAACTGTCCCACTACACCAACCTGATCCTGGACGAGATCGCCGATCACCCCGGCTTCATCTCGCCCGAATCCGACCTCAAGCTCACCCAGCCCGAACTGTCGGTGGAGGTGGACCGCGAGCGCGCCGCCGACCTCGGCGTGTCGGTGGAAGTCATCGGCCGCACGCTGGAAACCATGCTCGGCGGCCGCCAGGTGACGCGCTACAAGAAAGACTCCGAACAGTACGACGTGCTGGTGCAGGTGGAGCAGGCGAGCCGCACCAACCCCGCCGACATCCGCGACCTCTACGTGCGCGCGCGCGACGGCGGCATGGTACCGCTGGCCAGCGTGGTCAGCGTGCACGAGACGGTGAGCCCGCGCGAGCTGAACCACTTCGGCCAGCGCCGCGCGGTCAAGATCACCGCCAACCTGGCGCCGGACTACGCGCTGGGCGAAGCGCTCACCCATCTGGAAGAGGTCGCCGCGCGCATCCTGCCGCCCGGCTACGCCATCGACTACGACGGCCAGTCGCGCGAGTTCAGGACCAGCACCGCCAGCCTGGCGCTCACCTTCGTGCTCGCGCTGGCCTTCATCTACCTGGTGCTGTGCGCGCAGTTCGAGAGCTTCCGCGACCCGCTCATCATCATGCTCACCGTGCCCCTGTCCATGGCCGGCGCCCTCGGCGCGCTGTACATGACCGGTGGCACGCTCAACGTGTACAGCCAGATCGGCCTGATCACCCTGGTCGGCCTGATCACCAAGCACGGCATCCTGATCGTGGAGTTCGCCAACCAGTTGCGCGACGCCGGCAAGGGGCTGTTCGAGGCGGTCATCGAAGCCTCCGTGCTGCGCCTGCGCCCCATCCTGATGACCACCGGCGCCATGGTGCTGGGCGCGGTGCCGCTCGCGCTCGCCCACGGGGCCGGCGCCGAGAGCCGCCAGCAGATCGGCTGGGTGATCGTCGGCGGCCTGCTGCTGGGCACCTTCTTCACCCTGTTCGTGGTGCCGACGGTGTATACGCTGCTCGCCCGCCGCGAGCGCAACCCGCTTGCGGCCGACCACCATGCGCCGCCGGCGGGCGGCGAGCCGGAACTCGCCGCCGACCGGGGCGCGTGAGGACGGTCCGGCGCGGGGTCAGCCGCCGAAGAGATAGGGGAAGAGCCGCCGCCGTTCGTCCGCGCCGAGCGCCTTCACGCGCTCGATGTTGCGCGCGGGGATGCCGTCCACGTCCGGGTGGCTCGCCAGCGCCCGGTCTATGCTGGACTCGCGGATCAGGTGGAAGACCGGCCACGGCGAGCGGTTGGTGAGGTTGCCCGGGTCGTCCGGGTCGGTATCGGCGAAGCGGTAGTCCGGGTGGAAGCTCGCCACCTGGTAGTCGCCTTCCCAGCCGAACTCCTGCAGCCAGACGTCCACCAGGTCGAAGAACTGGTTGTACTGCTCGAAGTCGTCGAGCATGTACGGCGTGACCAGCAGCGTGGTCTCGATCTCCGTTTCCTCGGCGGCGTCGAGCAGGCTCATCTCCTCCTGCAGCGCTTCCAGCAGGCTTTCCTCGTCGGCGGCCTCGGTGACCGTGATGCGGATGCGCCCGTGCTGGTGGGGCTGGTGGGCGAAGGGGCACAGGTTGAGCCCGATCACCACGTCCTCCAGCCAGCGGCGGGTCTGCTGTTCGATTTCGGCCTTGTCGTCCATGGGGTGTTTTCCTTTCAGGTCTGATCCAGCAGCCGGCGGGCGGCATCCAGCACCGCGCCGGCGAGATTGGGTTGCAGGCAGTCGATTTCCGTCAGTCCGGGCCAGGTTTCGCGGAACTGGCGCTGCCAGGTGAGCTGGCGCTTGGCGAGCTGGCGCGTGGCGGCCACGCCCTTGAAGCGCAGGGTGTCGAGATCGTACAGGCCGTCCAGGTGCTCCCAGGCCTGGCGGTAGCCCACGCAGCGCATCGAGGGCATGGAGAGGTCCAGGCGGTATTTCGTGCGCAGCCGGCGCACTTCGTCCACCAGGCCGGCGGCGAGCATGTGTTCGAAGCGCTGCGCGATGCGCTCGTGCAGCACGCTGCGGTCCGAGGGCGCGAGCGCGATCGGCAGCAGGCGCCAGGGCGGGGCGGGCATCCCGCGGCGGGCGTAGCTTTCCGCGACGGGCCGGCCGGTGAGTTTCACGATCTCCAGCGCGCGCTGGATGCGCTGGGCGTCGGTGGGTTCCAGGCGGGCGGCGGCTTCCGGGTCGAGGGCGGCCAGATCCCCGTGCAGCGCCGGCCAGCCGCGGATGGCGGCGGCGCGGTCGATTTCCGCGCGTAGTCCGGCGTCCGCCGGAGGCAGGTCGGAGAGGCCCTCGCGCAGCGCCTTGAAGTACAGCATGGTGCCGCCGGCGAGCAGGGGAATGCGCCCGCGGGCGGCGATTTCGTCCATGACCCGCAGGGCGTCGGCGCGGAAGCGTGCGGCGGAGTAGGCTTCCTCCGGCGACACGATGTCGATCAGGTGGTGCGGACAGGCCGCCAGTTCCGCGGGCGTGGGCTTGGCGGTGCCGATGTCCATGCCGCGATACACCAGCGCGGAGTCCACGCTGACGATCTCCACCGGCAGCGCCGCGGCGAGCGCCAGCGCGCAGGCGGTCTTGCCGCTGGCCGTGGGGCCGAGCAGGAGCAGGGCGGGGGGATGGACGGCGGTCACGGCGTGCCGTGCGGGCTACTGCCCGCGCATGAAGAAGCGGTCCAGCTCCTGCATCCCGAGCTGGGTCCAGGTCGGGCGGCCGTGGTTGCACTGGTCGGCGCGCTCGGTGGCTTCCATCTCCCGCAGCAGGGCGTTCATCTCCGGCACCGTGAGTTGGCGGTTGGCACGCACGGCGCCGTGGCAGGCCATGGTGGCGAGGAGTTCGTTGCGCCGGGCGCTCACCACCTCGGTGGCCGGGTATTCCCGCAATTCTTCCAGCAAATTGCGCACCAGTTCCGCCACCGGCGCGTTGGCGAGCAGGGCCGGCACGCTGCGCACGGCGAGTTCCTGCGGGCCGGCCGGGGCGATCTCGAAACCCATGCGGGCGAGCACGTCCTGGTGCTCCTCGGCCGCGGCCATGTCCCGCGCGCCGACGCCGAACACGGCCGGGATCAGCAGGCGCTGCACCGCGGGGCGGCCGTCCAGCACGGTCTTGAGCTTTTCGTAGAGGATGCGCTCGTGGGCGGCGTGCATGTCCACCAGCACCAGGCCCTGTTCGTTCTGCGCCAGGATGTAGACGCCATGCAGTTGCGCCAGTGCGAAACCGAGGGGGGGCGCGTACTCGCTGGCCGGCAGGGGCTGTGCCGGTACGGCGGCGGACGGTAGCGGCGCGGGGGCGGGGCGCTCGGCCAGAGTGGCGGGCGCTTCATCCGGCCGGGCGCCGGCGACGAAGTCGAAGTAGGCGCGGCTGGCCGGCTCCATCGCCAGCCGGCCCTGCACGGGAGCGGGGGCCGGGTAGGCCGGGCGGGGGGCTGCGGCCGGTGCGTTCTCCGCGCGGATTTCCGCCGCCATGCCGGCCTGGGCCGCACCCGATTCGGCCAGCGCGCGCGTCAGCGCATGGAAGACGAACTGGTGCACCGCCCGCGCGTCGCGGAAGCGCACCTCGATCTTGGCCGGATGCACGTTCACGTCCACGCCCGCCGGGTCCAGGGTCAGGAACAGCACGTAAGCGGGGTGGCGCGCGCCGTGCAGGATGTCGGCGTAGGCCTGACGCACCGCGTGGGTGAGGAGCTTGTCGCGCACGAAGCGGCCGTTGACGAAGAAGTACTGCGCATCGCGGCTGGCGCGCGAGTAGGCCGGCAGCGAGGCCAAGCCGGTGAGGCGCAGCGCGCCGGATTCGGCCTCCACCTCGCGGGCGTGGGCGACGAAGTCGTCGCCCATCAGCGCCGCCACGCGGGCCAGCGGTGCGGCCACGGCCAGGCGATGACTGATGCGGCCGTTATGGGCGAGCTGCAGCGCGATGTCCGGCCGGGCCAGCGCCACGCGGCGGAACATCTCGTCGCAGTGGGCGAACTCGGTGCCCTCGGACTTGAGGAATTTCCGCCGCGCCGGGGTGTTGTAATAGAGGTCCGCGACTTCCACCACGGTGCCGTGGTTGAGGGCGGCCGGCGCCGTGCCGCGGTCGTCGCCGGCGATGCGCCAGGCGTGCGGGCTTCCCGCGGCGCGGCTGGTGATGGTGGTGCGGGCCACGGCGGCGATGGCCGCCAGCGCCTCGCCGCGGAAACCCATGGTGCCGACCCGCTCCAGGTCGTCCAGGCTGGCGATCTTGCTGGTGGCGTGGCGCTCCAGGGCGAGTTCCAGGTCGTCGCGGGCGATGCCGCAGCCATCGTCGGCCACGCGGATGCGGCGTACGCCGCCCTGTTCGAGCTGCACCTCGATGGCGCGCGCGCCGGCATCCACGGCGTTTTCCAGCACTTCCTTGAGCACCGAGGCGGGACGCTCCACCACCTCGCCGGCGGCGATCTGGTTGACCAGCAGGTCGGGCAGGCGATGGATGACGGACATGGGTGGTGAAGGTGGGAACAAGGGAGGAATTATACGCACCGCGGCGGGGCGGGCCTTCCGGTATCATGCGGCGTTATCCATTTGGCGCAACAGATCTTGCAAAGCTCGCCGCCCCGTTCCCTGCCGCCGTCCGGCCGCCCCGCAGGCCGGCGCGGGCTGCCGGCGTTGCTCGCGGCGGGGATGGTGCTGGTCGCCTGCTCGTCGCCTGGCACCGCACCGCGGGACGGGCGCCTGCCGTCCTTCGCGCCCCAGCATCTGGCCAAGACCGACATCGACCGCTTCGCGGAGGCCCACCAGCGCCGCGTGTTCATCAGCCTGCGCCGGCTGGCGGAGAAGCTCTACCGGCGCAATCCGCGCGAGTGGCGCAAGAGCGGGGCGGCGGGGCCGGAGGAGGCGGTCGCCCGCCTGTTCGACGGCAGGCACGGCTGGCGGCTGGAGGAACTGGGCTACCGGCGCGACATCGAGGCGCTGCAGATCGCCTTTCATCCCGAATACCGCGGCGACCGCGTCGCCGCCTTCACCGTCGGGCTGGCCAGCATGGTGCAGGGCGCCTTCGGCGACAAGGTGGAGTTCTATCTTCTTGATGAATTGAACGCCCAGCGCATCTACAATGCGGCCCGCAACGTGGAGATCGCGGCCTGGAAACTGTCCACCGCGCGCGACGAGCGGGGCGCGCCGCTGCTGCTCTCGAACGAGATCGGCGAGGTCGCCAACCTCAGTTTCGAGCGCGAGTTCGGCCGCATCATCGGCCAGCTCGAAGTGCTCTCCGACGTCGTCGAGGAAAAGACCGAACGTACCGTCACCCGGGTGGTCCAGAACATGGCCACCGCCGTCTTCCTGCCCGTGCGCTGAACGTGCGGGCGCTTCACGCCACAGGATCATGAAGTCCATCGTCATTCTCGTTTCCGGCCGCGGCAGCAACATGGAGGCCATCGTGCGCGCGGCCATTCCCGGCGCGCGGATCGCCGCGGTGATCAGCAACCGGCCCGATGCCCAGGGCCTGCAGTTCGCCGCGGGCCGAGGCATCCCGACCGCCGTGGTGGACCACAGGCACTACCCGGATCGTGCCGCCTTCGACGCCGCGCTGGCCGAGGTCATCGAAGGCCACGGCGCGGACCTGGTGGTGCTGGCGGGCTTCATGCGCGTGCTCACGGACGACTTCGTACGCCGCTTCGAAGGGCGGCTGCTCAACATCCATCCCTCCCTGCTGCCGTCCTTCCCCGGCCTGCACACGCACCGCCGCGCGCTGGAAGCCGGCGTGCGGGTGCATGGCGCCACGGTGCATTTCGTCACCCCGGCGCTGGACTGCGGGCCGGTGGTGATCCAGGCCGTGGTGCCGGTGCTGCCGGACGACGACGAGGAGCGCCTGGCCGCGCGCGTGCTGGCCGAAGAACACCGCATCTACCCCCAGGCCGTGCGCTGGTTCGTGGAGGGCCGCCTGCAACTGGAAGGCGGCCACCGCATGCGCGTGCGCGGCGAAGGCCCGGCCGCCCCGGCGCTGATCGTGCCCTGCCTGGACGGCGGCGGGTGCTGAGCGGACCGCGTCCATGAGCATCCGCAACACACTGCTCGCTCTCGGCCTGTCGGTGGGCATGCACGCCTGGCTGCTCGGCGGCGGGCTGCCCCTGCCCACGGCCGACCGGCCCGAGTTGCCCGAACCCTTCGTCGTGCGCGCGGCGCTGATCGACCCGCCTCCGCCGCCCGCGCCCGAGCCGGTGCAGGTAGCCGCGCTGAAGCCCGTGCCGGTGGTGCCGGCCCCGCGGCGGGCGAAGCCGGCGCCCCCGCCGCCGGCCGCCATCACCGCAGAGCCGGCGCCGGTGGAGGAGGCCGCGCCGCCGGCCGAGGTGGCGGCGCTGGCCCACGAACTGCCGGCCGTGGAAGCGCCGCCGCCCGAGCCTGCGCCGCTGGCGGAGGCCGTGCCGGTGGCCGCGGCCGAGGTGCTGGACGTGGAAGGCTGGCCGGCGCAGGGCTCCATCGTGTTCCGGGTCTTCCTCGGCAAGGGCGGGATGCAGGTGGGTGAATCGCGCCACGAGTGGTCCCACGACGAACGCCGCTACCGCATGAGCGTGCTGGTGCAGACCACCGGCGTGGCGGCGCTGCTGAGCGGCCTGCGCTACGTCCAGCGCAGCGAGGGCGAGGTGGGCAGGCGCGGGCTGAAGCCGGAGCGCTTCACCGTGGAGCAGCAGGGACGGCCGACCCAACTCGCCGCCTTCGACTGGACGGCCGGACGGGTCAGCCTGCAGCGCGGCGGCAAGGAACGCCGGGCAGCGTCGGTACGGCCCGGCGACCAGGACGTGCTCAGCCTGTGGCACCAGATCGGCATCATCGGCACCGCCGGCCTGCCGGCCGAACTCACCGTGGTCAGCGGCAGGAGCGCCAAGCCGGCGCGCCTGGAGCGGGTGGGCGAGGAGACGGTGCAACTGCCCATCGGCCGGCTGGACACGCTGCGCCTGCGCGCCCAGGCGGCCGACGGTTCCATGACCATAGACATCTGGCTCGCTCGCAACTACGGCATGCTGCCGGTGCGCATCCGCATGACGGACGACGACGGCGAGGTGCTCGACCAGCAGGCCATCCAACTGCGTCTGTCGCCGCCCGGTGCGGCCGCCGCCGCGGCTGATGCCGGAGAGCCCGAGGCGATGATCGAACTCGAGGAGGAAGTGGACCCGCTCGCCCACATCTTCCAGCAGAACAACTGAAGGAAGACATGAAGAATCCGCAATTCGCCGTCACCCGCCCGCTGCTGGTGCAGACCGTCCAGGTGTTGGGGCTGGTGCTCGGCTTCGAACATCCCGCCGACGCCGTGCTGTCGCGCCATTTCCGCGACCACAAGGCCCTTGGCCACCGCGACCGCGGCTTCGTCGCAGAGACCGTGTACGCCGTGCTGCGCCGCCTGCGCTGGCTGCGCCGCCTGGTCGGCGAGGCGGCCAGCCCGCGCGAACTGGTGCTGGCCTGGCTGGCCCGCGGCGAAAACTGGCCGCTGCGCAATTTCGAGGGGCTGGCCAACGCCACCGAGCGGGAATGGCTGGCGGAGCTGAAGGGCGCCGCGGTGGACGAGGGCAGCCTCGCCGACCGTGCCGACCTGCCCGACTGGCTGGCCGAGCGCCTGCTCGCCGGCACCGACGAGGCCGGCCTGCTGGCCCTGGCCCGGAGTCTCAACCGCCCCGCGCCGCTGGACCTGCGCGCCAACCTCGTCAAGACCGACCGGGATGCGCTCATCGCCCGCCTGCGCGCCGACGGCATCGCCGCCGAGCCGGGCGTGCTCTCGCCCCAGGCCGTGCGCCTGGCCGGCAAGCCCGCGTTGCAGAAGCATCCGGCCTTCCTGGACGGCAGCTTCGAGGTGCAGGACCAGGGCTCGCAACTGCTGGGCTTCCTGGTGCAGCCCAAGCGGGGCGAACTGGTGGTGGATTTCTGCGCCGGCGCCGGCGGCAAGACCCTGCAACTGGGCGCGATGATGCGCTCTACCGGGCGCCTGTACGCCTTCGACGTGTCCGAGCGGCGGCTCGCCAAGCTCAAGCCGCGCATGGCGCGGGCAGGGCTGTCCAACGTGCATCCCACGGTGATCGCCCACGAGAACGACGCCAAGGTCAAGCGCCTGGCCGGCAAGGCCGACCGGGTGCTGGTGGATGCCCCCTGCAGCGGCCTGGGCACGCTGCGCCGCAACCCGGACCTGAAATGGCGCCAGAGCCCGGAGTCCGTGGCCGAGATGGTGGCCAAGCAGGGCAGCATCCTCGCCGCCGCGGCCCGTCTGGTGCGCCCCGGCGGGCGCCTCGTATACGCCACCTGCAGCCTGCTCGCCGAGGAGAACGACGGCGTGGTGGATGCCTTCCTGGCCGCCCATCCCGAATTCCGCGAAGGGGACGCCCAGGACGTGCTGGCGAAGCAGGGCATAACACTCGCCACCGGCAGGCGCCTGCACCTGTCCCCGGCCGAGCACGACACCGACGGCTTCTTCGCCGCGGTGCTGGAGCGCGCGGCGCCGGATGCGTAAACGCGCTGGCGTGCTGCTGCTGGCCCTTGCCGCGCTGCCGGCCGTGGCCGGGCAAGTGCTGCCCGCCCAGGGCAGCGTGGAAGTGGCCTTTTCTCCTGCTGACGACCCGGAGAGCGTGCTGCTGGGCGTGATCGGCGCGGCACGCCGTACGCTGCACGTGCAGGCCTACATCTTCACCAGCCGCAAGCTGGCTGCTGCGCTCATCGAAGCCCACCGCCGCGGTGTGAAGGTGGAGGTGCTGGCCGATGCGGAGATGCACAAGCGCGGGCGCAACGCCTTGCCGCAACTGTTGGAGGCGGGCATTCCCGTGGCCTTCGAGACCGGCTACGCCGCCGCCCACAACAAGGTGCTGATCGCCGACGCGGCCGGTCCCGGCTGCGCGGTGGCGACCGGTTCGTACAACTACACCTGGTCGGCCCGCGAGCGCAACGCGGAGAATCTCCTCGTGCTGCGCAATCACTGCCCGCTGGCCCAGACCTATCTGCGCAACTGGCAACGCCACCGGGAGGCCGCCACCCTGGTGCGCAGCCTGCCGTGGAAGCCCTGAGCCTGAACCAAAGCGCAGCCGCACGGTCTCTGTTGAGTCTCCGCCCATGGCGGCGCCCCCTACGGGCGAACCCCACTTGTCCGCCGCAAGGCGCCGCGTAGAATCGCCGGCGCGCATCCATCCGAAGGAAACCCGCACGCATGTATCACGGCCTGATCGAACTCCCCTGGTGGGGCTACGTCCTCGCCACGCTGGCGCTGACCCACGTCACCATCGCCTCGGTGACCATCTTCCTGCATCGCCATCAGGCCCACCGGGCGCTGGAGTTGCACGCCATCCCCAGCCACTTCTTCCGCTTCTGGCTGTGGCTGACCACCGGCATGGTGACCAAGGAGTGGGCCGCCATCCACCGCAAGCACCACGCCAAGTGCGAAACCCCCGAAGACCCCCACAGCCCCCAGACCCGCGGCCTGCTCAAGGTGCTGCTGGAAGGGGCGGAACTCTACCGGGCCGAGGCGAAGAACGCCGAGACGCTCGCCCGCTACGGCCACGGCACGCCGGACGACTGGCTGGAGCGCAAGGTCTATCGCCACTCCATCCTGGGCATCTCCCTCATGCTGGGCATCGACCTGCTGCTGTTCGGCCCCATCGGCCTGACCATGTGGGCGGTGCAGATGGTGTGGATCCCGTTCTGGGCGGCCGGCGTGGTCAATGGCGTGGGCCATTACTGGGGCTACCGCAACTACGACTGCGCGGACGCCTCCACCAACCTGGTGCCCTGGGGCATCCTGATCGGCGGCGAGGAACTGCACAACAACCACCACAGCTTCGCCACCTCGGCCAAGCTGTCGGCCAAGTGGTACGAGTTCGACATCGGCTGGCTCTACATCCGCACCCTGGCCCTGCTGGGCCTGGCCACCCCGCGCAAGGTGATCCCGCGGCCGAAGTTCGGTGCGGCCAAGCACGTGCCCGATTTCGACACCCTGCAGGCGGTCATCACCCACCGCTACGACGTCATGACGCGCTACGTGGATTCGCTCAAGCGCATCTGCCGGGACGAGATCGCCCAGCTCAAGACCCGCCACGCCGGTAAATTCGACCCCAAGGCCCTCACCCGCTGGGTGCTCTCCGGCGAGGACCGCCACCTGGCCGAGCACGAGAAGCGCCAGTTGTCCGAAGTGCTGCGCGACAGCAAGGCGCTGGCCACGGTGATGGCCATGCGGGAGGAACTGGCAGCCATCTGGGCGCGCTCCAACGCCACCCGCGAACAGTTGCTGGCCCAACTGCGCGACTGGATCGAGCGTGCCGAACAGAGCGGCATCGCGCAACTGCAGGAATTCTCGCTGCGCCTGCGCCGCTACGCGGTCTGAGCCGGCAGGCTCGGACGGAAGGGGCGGGGCGTGGTCCCCGCCCCTTTCATTTCACCATGGCTCCAGCACCGAACTTCTCTGGACTACGCAGAGGCACGATATCCCCGAGTCCGCAGTCGATGCGGCACAACCCCAGGCGCAGGCCGTCTGCCTTCGCGCCTGCGGCGCTGCGAGAAGTGCAGCCAGGGGCGAATTAACGTTCTGCCGTTGCCAGCTTGGCGGCAAGTCCCAGGAAAACGACCCCCGCGAGCCTGTTCATGTTTTTTTGCACACGGGGCGATTGCCCGAACCTCGCGCCGAAGCTCGCCGCCACGACCGTCATCACGCTAAAGGCCAAGAGGGCAGCCAGAATGAAGATACCGCCTAACGCGAACATTTGCAGGCTGACGTGCCCAGCTTGCCGATCGACGAACTGCGGGAGGAAGGCCAGGAAAAAGATGGAAACCTTCGGGTTCGTGATGTTCATCAGGATGCCGCGCAAATACAGCTTGGCACCATCCACGGCTGGATTTGTCGGGTTTTCACTTTCCTCGTCATTCATGGGTTTGGCCCGAAACGCCTGCCAAGCCAAATACACCAGATAGACCGATCCGGCGTATTTCAACAGGCTGAACGCGAGCTGCGACTTCTGAAATATGACGGCGACACCCAAGGCCACTGCCGTGGTGTGAACGATCAACCCCGTGCACAGGCCGAGAACAACGAGAAGACCTGCGTTGCGCCCTCGTAGAGCAGCTTGAATCATGACGAATACGTTGTCTGGCCCAGGCACAAAGGCGAGAAGCAAAGCTACTGCAAAGAAGGCAAGCATGGTTTCAATGGACACAGCGAATCACCAGTCACGTTAATCCGGGTAGATTCAAGCGTATCACTAGCGTCTCCCGGCGTAGCCAGGGCGCGCTGTCGTCCTCCGCATCAAGCCGCCTGCGGCGTCTCTCCCCCTTTCGGGCTTCCATCGCTGACGCCTATGGCCCGGATTCCTAGATTCGGGCATGCGCGCTTCGCTTGCGTGCGGTTCGGCACACAGGGGCGCGCGCACCGTTCTCGGCGATGTGCTGGATCGGTTGCTGGACGGACTCAGAGCCGCTTGATCTAGACCTTGGGCGGATGCGTGCGGTGGCTTGCGGCTTGCCTGATACGGGGAAGATTGATTTCAAGCCAATCCGCAAGTGCGGCGACATGCGCAGCCGCTTCCTCCCCCAGGGTGGTCAGGTCGTACTCGACGTGCGGCGGGACAACCGGATAGGAGGTCCGGCGGACCAATCCGTCCGCTTCCAGGCGCTGCAGCGTCTGCGCCAGCATTTTCTCGCTGACTCCGCCGGCCTTTCGACGCAACTCGCTGAAGCGCAAGGTGCCATCACGCAATGCGATCAGGCACAGAACGCCCCACAGGCTGGTGATGTGGGAAAAAACTTCACGCGATTCACAGTTTCCGGGGCCGATGAAGAGATCCCCGCGCCGGACGCGCGAGGTCAATGTCCCTTCATCCAGGGTTTGGGCTGAAGCGTCGGAAAGCGAGTTGGCACCAGGGTGGCCTTTCATACTAACTCTGAGGTGCGTACTTACTGAATGGAATGAACCGGATTAGAGTGCAGCACAAGTCACAAGTCAACTTTACGGATCTTAGAAAGAGAGGTTCCCAGGCATGAAATCCATTCGTTTGCGCAGCCCCTTTGGCCTGGAGCACTTCGAGCAGGTCGAACTGGCCGATCCCGGCGTGCCCGGACCCGGCGAAATCCGCGTGCGCTTGCACGCCAGTTCGCTCAACGCCCATGACTTGGCGGTGGTGCTGGGGCAGCTTCCGGTCGCCGACGGCCGCATTCCGCTGTCCGACGGCGCCGGCGTGGTCGAGGCCATCGGTGCCGGGGTCAGCGAGTTCGCCGTGGGCGACCGGGTGGTTTCCACCTTCTTCCCGCCCTGGCTGGCCGGCGAACCACAGTTTGCCGGGTTCGCGCACACGCCCGGTGATGGCATCGACGGCTATGCCGCCGAAGTGACAGTGCGCCCTGCTACCGCCTTCACGCATGCGCCCAAGGGCTACAGCCATGTCGAGGCGGCCACGTTGACCACCGCCGGTCTGACCGCCTGGCGGGCGCTGGTGGTCGAAGGCGGCATCAAACCCGGCGACACCGTGCTGCTGTTGGGCACCGGCGGTGTTTCCATATTCGCCCTGCAACTCGCCAAAACGGCGGGCGCGACGGTGCTGCTGGCCTCGTCCTCGGACGAAAAACTCGAACGCGCCCGCCAACTGGGCGCAGATCACCTCATCAATTACCGCAGGCAGCCGGAATGGGCTGAACGGGTGCTGGAGATCACCGCCGGGCGCGGTGTCGATCTGGCCGTTGAGGTCGGTGGTCCCGGCACCTTGGCGCAGTCGATCAACGCAACCCGCATCGGTGGTCGCATCGCGCTGATCGGCATGCTCACCGGCTTTGCCGGCGTGGTGCCCACCATCGAATTGATGGCGCGCCAGCAGCGCGTCACCGGCATCGGTGTAGGCAGTCGCCAGCACCAGATCGAACTGGTGCGCGCCCTCGACGCGACCGGTATCCGCCCGGTGATCGACCGCATCTTCGCCCTGCGCGACATCGCCGATGCTTTCCGTCTGCAACAGGCGGGGGGGCACTTCGGCAAGATCGGACTGGATTACACACTTTGACCTGCTTTCAACGGTGGCCGCCTGATCCAGCGAGACGGCCCCTGCCTTCAACCAACGCGGTGCGCGGCAACATCGACGTGGCACTGAACGTGACCGCGGAATGAGCCGGCAAACATCAGCAGCAATGACCCAAGGAGCAATGAACATGGCAAAGATCATCGTGATTGGCGGCAACGGCTATGCCGGCTCGCACATCGTGCGTGAGGCCGCTGCCCGCCGCCACGAGGTGGTGTCGCTGGGCCGTTCGCAGCCGGCCGAGCCGGTACCGGGCGTGCGCCACGAGACCGGCTCGGCGGCTGACCTGGAAACGCTCGAACGCGTCATCGCGGGCGCGGACGTGGTGGTGGGCGCGCTGTCGCCGTTCCAGCCCGACTTGGCCGCGCAATTCATATCGATCTACCGCGCAGCGTTGGCACCGATCGCCCGGGCCGGGGCGCGCTTCGTCGTCATAGGTGGCTTCAGCGGGCTGCGTCCGGCCCCCGGTGCGCCGCGCTTCATCGACAGCGGCGACGTGCCGCCCGAGTTCCTCGACGGCGCGCGTGCGACCCATGATGCGTTCGACCTGCTGCAGGCCGAGGCGCCGCAGGCACTGGACTGGCTGTTCGTCAGCCCAGGCGCGCAGTTCGGTGCCTTCGCGCCGGGCGAGCGGCGCGGCGTCTACCGCAAATCGGGCGATGTCGCGCTGTTCGACGCCGAAGGCAAGTCCGCGATCGGCGGGGCGGATTTCGCGCTGGCGGTCGTCGACGAGATCGAGTCGCCGACGCTGCGGCGCGACCAGATCCATTTCGCCTACTGATCGGCAAGGAGGACGCGCCATGACAGGCGGCGCTATGCTCCAGTCCCAGCATTTCAACGTGACGGCGCGCCTGCTGCACTGGCTGCTGTATGTGCTGATGCTGGCGTTGGCGCTGCTCGGCTGGGCCACGCTGTCGGCGGCCGGCTACCCGGTGACGATGCTCAAGGGCTTCGAGCTGCCACCCATCGCGCCGGTCGGCCCGGTATGGTACGCGCTGCTGCGCGATGCCCACAGCCTGCTGGCCTGGCTGCTGTTCACCACCGTGCTGGTGCATCTGGCGGTGGCGCTGCTGTCGGCGCTGTTCGCGCGCGCGGCCTGGGGGGCGAGCTCCAGTCCCGAAATCTGTCGCGCCGTACATGTGGCCGACATCTGGACCCTGGGCAGCGTGACCCGGTTCTGGGCCGTGCTGCTCACGGTGGGCATCTTCTGTTTCGTCGTGCTGGTGATGAAGGGGCCGGCCTACATCGCCGACCGCTACGACCTGCCGGACAGCGACCGCCCGGACTGAGCCGGCCGCGAATGTGCTGCCCTCAAGTCCTGCCGCTTGCTTCGGCCAGCAGTTCCTGCAGCCTGGCCACGTGCTCCGCTTCCTCGGCGGCGAACTCCTGGGCCATGGCCTGCACGCGGGGGTCGGCCGAACCGAGTGCCACCGAGCGATAGAAGTCCAGCCCGCCCTGTTCGCTTTCCAAGGCGAGGCGCAGCGCCGCTTCCACGTCCATCAGTCCGTCGACGCCCCACCAGGGTGCCGCTTCGGGCGATTCCCCGTGCGGCCATTCGTAGCCGTCCCGGGGCAGGTCCTCGATGTACCTGAATCCGGCCCGGGACATCGCCGTCTGGAGGTGCAGCCGGGAGAAATCCGCGAACTGGCGGAACACCGACTCCACCGCCGCGTTGCCGTGGGTGGCCATGTGCTCGGCCAGTTCGTCGAAACGCCGGGCGGCCTCGGCCTCCAGGCGCACGGCATGGGCGAGGAACTTGCGGATGCTGTCCATGGCTGCGATCACCCGAACTTGAAAAGGATGCCGAAGCCGCCGCGGGGATAGTTCCAGTCCACGTTGCCCTCGTCGCACACCAGCCGGCAGGTGCCGCATTCGAGGCAGCCGTCGACCATGAGGTCGATGCCGCCGTCCTCGTCAATGCTCCAGCAGCCCGCCGGGCAGCACACGGTACAGGGTTTCGCCGCGCAGGACGCGCAGACCCCGGCGTCGCGGACCTTGATGTGGGGCTTTCCCACATCGACGCGGTATCTGTCCTGGAACAGCTTCTCTTCCACATTGACCTTGGGCAGCGCGAATTCAGCGGGTGCGTTCATCGAAAAGCCCTCCAGAATCTGTAGGCATCGCCGAGGAGGCCGAGCACGGAACGCTTCCGGGTCAACTCGCCGAGAATCCTCTTCTGCTTGTCGCGCTTCGGCTCGCCATCGACCGTGAGGGCTTCCCGCGCGGCGTCGCCGAGGAAACGCGGATAGGTGCCGAGGATGTGGGGGTGGTCGTGGAGCAGTTCGGGCACGCCCTGGTATTTCTTCAGGTCGGCCATGACGAAGCTGTCGTCCAGGCGCCGCTTGTAGGCCGCCAGATTGGCGGCCGTGAACGGCTTGCCGGCCTGGCGCAATCCAATCAGCGTTTCCGCCGCGAAACGCCCCGAAGTCATGGCCAGATTCGACCCTTCGCGATGCACGGCGTTCACGAACCCGGCGGAATCGCCGACCACGAGCCAGCCTTCGCCATACAACTGCGGCAGGGCTCTGTAGCCCCCTTCGGGGATGAGGTGGGCGGAATACTCCTTCATCTCCGCGCCTTCGATGAGCGGCTGCACGGCGGGGTGCCGCTTCAGCCCTTCCAGGAGCTGGCAGGGCGTGAGGCTCTGCCGCTTCATGTCGGCCAGCATGCAGCCGATGCCGATCGCCAGCGAATCCCTGTTGGTGTAGAGGAAGCCCGTGCCCACCATGCCGTGCGTGATGTTGCCGGCGATCTCGATGACCACGCCCTGCGTGTCGGCGATGTTGAAGCGTGATTCGATCGTTTCCCGCGGCAGGAAGATGACCTCTTTCACCGCGAGGGCCATGTCCTCGGCCTTCACGCGGGGGCGCAGGCCGGCGCGTTCCCCGAGCAGCGCGTTGGCACCGTCGGCCAGGATGACGCAATCGGCCAGGATGTCGCCCTGGGCACGCTCTGTGCGCACGCCGATGACTTTTCCGGCCGGGTCCCGGAGCAGTTCCGTCACCGTCGTTTCGCAGATGACCAGCGCGCCGGCGTCCTTCACCTTCCCGGAAAACCAGCGGTCGAAGCGGGCGCGGATGATGGTGTAGCGGTTGTGCGGCTCCTGCGAGAAGCGCGCGTCCCGGTAGGTCGCCCCGGTGCAGGACTGGTTCTCGTCCAGCAGCCACATCCTCTGCTCGGCCACGTGCCGTTCCAGCGGCGCCGAATCGCGGAAGTCGGGGATGATCTTCTCCAGCGCGTCCGCGTAGAGAATGGCCCCCTGCACGTTCTTCGTGCCCGGCGATTCGCCCCGTTCGAGCTGGAGCACGGAGAGACCGGCCCTGGCGAGCGTGTAGGCCGCGGCGTTGCCGGAAGGTCCGGCGCCCACGACGATGACGTCGAACTTCTCCATCAGACCGTCTCCTCGGCCGGGTTTGCGCGCCTCGTCCGTGCCGCGGCCAGGCGCCGCGCGAAGGCCTGTTCCAGGGCGGGCAGCAGTTCGGTCACGTTGCCGATCAGGGCGTAATTGGCGAAATCGAAGATCGGTGCCTCCGGGTCCAGGTTGATCCCCGCGATGACGTCCGCGCCCTCCATGCCGACCCGGTGCTGGACGGCGCCGGAGATGCCGGCGGCGATGTACAGCTTGGGCCGTACCGTCTTGCCGGACTGGCCCACCTGGCGTTCCACCTCGGCCCAGCCCGCATGCACCGCGGGGCGGGAGGCACCCACTTCGGCGCCGATGGTCCTCGCCAGGCTCTCGACGAGGGCGAAGTTTTCCGGCTTGCCCAGGCCGCGGCCGCCGGAGACGATGAAATCGGCGAACGGCAGTTGGGGCTTGTCGGCCCGGGCGTCCGGGATGAAATCGACCACCTTGGTGACGATGGCGGACTCGTCCAGTTGCAGGGCGTGCTCGACGACCCGCAGCGGGCGGTCGGGCACCCGGGCGGGCATGGGCATGACGCGCGGGCGCACCGTGGCCATCTGCGGGCGTGTGGCCAGGTTGACGATGGTGCACATCAGGCTGCCGCCGAAGGTCGGGCGGCTCGACAGCAGCGAGCGGTCGCCGGGGTCGATGTCCAGTCCGGTGCAGTCCGCGGTCAGTCCCGTGAGGAGGGTCGTAGCAACCGACCCGGCCAGATCCCGCCCTTGGGTGGTGGCGCCGAGGAGCAGGATTTCCGGCTGATAGGTGTTGACCAGTTCGGTCATCCCCAGCGTGTAGGGTTGGTTGCGGTAGTCGTCCAGAACGGGATGCCGGGCGACATAGCAGAGGTCTGCGCCGTAAGCGCCGACGTCCTTGACGAGCGCCGCTACCTCGCCACCGGTGCCTCCCAGCAGGACGCCCGCCAGTTCAACCCCCAGTTTGTCCGCAAGCTCGCGCCCCTTGCCGAGCAGTTCCCACGAGACGGGATGCGGGTGCCCGTGTTCGTGTTCGATGAAGACCCAGACGCCCTTGTAGGACTTGAAGTGCTCGGGCAGGACGCGCTTCGGTTTCTTGATCGGCTTCGCCGCGGTGTCGAGTGCGTCGCTCATTCTTTCGCCCCCTGGCGGTCTACCTGTTCGAGATGCTCGAGCATCGCCTCTTCAAGGTGGGGATAATCGGCGAACAGCCTGTCGACGAACGCCTCCGCCATCGCGGCGGGTGTGTCCCCGGCGACACGGAAGGCCTTGACCGCCTTCGGCTTGGGGCCGAAGACCTGGGCGACGACCGTAGGCGAGCCCTTCAATCCGACCTTCGCGAGGTCCACGCCGATTGCATCGCGATTCCAGCGCTCCACTTCCTGACGTGCCGCCCTGAACATGCCCGGCATGTCCGCGAAGCGGATTTCATTCGTGCCTTCGAGCATCGTCACCACGGCGGGAAGCGCCGATTCCAGCACCTGCACGCCGCCTTCGGCCCTGCGTTCGACGAGGATGCGCCTTGAATCGGCGTCCAGTTCGCGGATCTTCGAGACGTAGGTGAGGAGCTGGTAGCCGAGCCGGGTCGCGATACCGGGCCCGACCTGGGCCGTGTCGCCGTCGATGGTCTGCTTGCCCGTGAAAACCAGGTCGACCGGTTCCCGCGCATCGAGCGTCTTCAGCGCGGCCGCCAGCACATAGGACGTGGCAAGGGTGTCCGCGCCGGAGAACACCTTGTCCGTGATCAGGACGGCTTCGTCCGCACCGAAGGCGAGACACTTGCGCAGCGCGTCGTCGGCCTGGGGAGGCCCCATGGTCAGCACGGTGACCTTGGCCGCCGTCCGGTCCTTGATGCGCAGCGCCTCTTCGAGGGCAAACAGATCGTAGGGGTTGATGATGGTTGGAACACCTTGCCGCATGATGGTGTTCGTGACCGGATGCACCCGGATCTGTGCGCTGTCCGGGACCTGCTTGATACAGACGGCAATATGCATGGAATTCCGCTATGGCTACGGGAGAAAGCGCTGCCGGCCCGATGGTTCGGTATGCCGGCGAGAAGGCTGAGGCTTCGCGATTACCAGCACTGGAACTACGGCTGCAGAGAAATTGTAGCGAACACTAATATACACCCCCTGTCGGTTGCTCAAAAAAAACCGGGCATCGTCGATGCCCGGCCATGAAAGCGAAGCGGGAGCCTGGAGGATGGAGACTCGGTCTGCGGTGCTGCTTGGGGCTGAGGGATGTCGAGGTGACATTGCAGTGACCGTAGGGCAAGTGTTCCCACTTCCGGTATAGGTGCACTCAAGGAATGTGCCAGGAACGGCTGCCGTTTCCTTGGCGTCCGGAAAGTGTCTGGAAACAGCATGATAGGCGGCATCTCGGGCGCCCGCCCGGCCGGTTCCGTACTGCCATTGATGGCTGTCATGGCAGCAATTGGCAGTGATCTGGCGGTTCGCCGGCTAGTCCGCTTGATACTGCCTGAGCTTGCGGTAAAGGGTGCGTTCGCTCAGGCCGAGCTTCTGGGCCAGTTCCTTGCGGCTGCCGCGGTGGCTGTGCACCGCCTGCAGGAAGCCGTTGCGCTCGATGTCTTGCCAGTGCACGCCGCCTGTGGCCTGTACCTCCGCGAGGGCGGCGGCCTGCACGGGGGCGCGGATGTCCTCGGCCAGATGTTCCGGTCCGATCTCCTCGCCGTCGCACATCAGGCTGGCGCGCTCCAGCACGTTGCGCAGTTCGCGCACGTTGCCCGGAAAGGCGTAGCGGCACAGCACCTGCATGGCGGCGGGCGAGACGTTCAGGCGGCGACCCGGTGCGACCCGGCCGAGCAGCGACTCGATCAGCAGCGGAATGTCGCTGGCGCGCTCGCGCAGCGCCGGCACGGTGATGGGGAAAGTGTTGATGCGGTAGTAGAGGTCCTGGCGGAAGCGGCCCTCGGCGATCATCTGCTTCAGCGGCCGGTGGGTGGCCGATACCAGGCGGATGTCGGCGCGGCGCAGGTCGGTGGCGCCCACGCGGCGATAGGTGCCGGTTTCCAGCAGGCGCAGCAGTTTGACCTGCATGCCGAGCGGGATGTCGCCCAGTTCGTCGAGGAACAGCGTGCCGCCGCTGGCCGCTTCCACCAGCCCGGCCTTGCGGCTGGTGGCGCCGGTGAAGGCGCCGCGCTCGTGGCCGAAGAGCTCGCTTTCGAAGAGCGTCTCGGGCAGGCCGGAGCAATCGACCGCGACGAAGGGGTGGTCGGCGCGGTGGCTTGCTTCATGGATGGCGTTGGCCACCAGCTCCTTGCCGGTGCCGGATTCGCCCTGCAGCAGGATGCTGGCGTTGGACGGCGCAGCGCGTGCGACCAGCCCCAGCATGTGCTGGAAGGCCGGTGCGCGGCCCACCAGGCCATGATGGTCGCTGAGCCCGCGGGCGGCGTTCATGGGTTCCATCTTCTCGACGAACCAGGCGATCTCGCCGCTGGCGTCGCGGATGGGCGACAGCTCTATGTTCACATATTCCTCGCCCCGCGCCGTGTGGTGCAGGTGCAGCACGCGCTCGCGCTGGCCGGACTTCAGCCCGCGCGCGAGCGGACAGGATTCGCCGGCCTGGTCGCAGGGCACGCTGTAGTGGTGCGAGATTTCGTAGCAGGTACGCCCGACGACGCTGCGCCCGGTGGCGAAGCCGGCGCGGTAGGCGGCGTTGGCGGCGACGATGCGGTAGTCGCGGTCGCACAGGATGTGCGGCTCTGGCAGGGTGTCGAGGAAGGAGAGCAGCTCGGGAAGGGGGCGGTTTTCGATCGGCATCGTCCTGTCCAGGTTGGCAGCGGGCCGGCAGTCCAGGCCGGCAAACGATTCGGATGGGGGAATACGCTCAACAATATAAACGTATAGTGATATTCTAAAATTAATTATCTTGTTACACAGCCGGGCGGCAATCCAGCCGTAACCGGCCTGCGGAGGAGGTAAGTATGAGTGCGCAAGGAGACGAAAGGAAATTGCTCGAAAGCATAGGCGGCAGGCCGCTGGACCGGCGGACCTTCCTCATGCTGGGCGCAGCGGGGGCCGGTGCCCTGATGCTGAGGGCGCCGCCCGCCGGGGCGGCCGAACGGGTCAGGACCTCGGCCCGCATCGTGATCGCCGGTGCCGGTGCGGCCGGCCTGGCCACGGCCTCGCGCCTGGCCGAGCGGCTCGACGGCGCCAAGATCACGCTGATCGACGCGCGCAAGGAGCACTACTACCAGCCCGGCTTCACGCTGGTGGGGGCGGGGGTCAAGCCGGCCTCCTACGTGGTATCCACCACGGCGGAATACGTGCCGGGCGGTGTGGAGCTGATCGAGGAGCGCGTCGCCGAATTCGACCCCGAAGGCAAGCGCGTGGTCACCGAAAGCGGCCGCGCGGTGGCCTACGACTACCTGGTGGTGGCCACCGGGCTGAAGCTGGACTACGAGGCGATCCCCGGCATGGACGTGGCGCGGATCGGCAGGAACGGCCTGGGCAGCATCTACCACAGCCCGGCCGCCGCGTCGGCCACCTGGGGAGCACTGCAGGAGTTCGCGGACAAGGGCGGGGTGGGCGTGTTCTGCCGTCCGGCCACCGAGATGAAGTGCGCGGGCGCGCCCCTAAAATACACTTTCATCACCGACGACCACCTGCGCCGGCGCGGCAACCGGGGCAAGGCGGAGCTGATCTACAACGCCAACAACAAGGTGCTATTCAGCGTGCCCATCGTCCACGAGAAGGTGCGCATGCTGTTCCGCGACCGGGGCATCAAGACCCATTACGACCGCGTGCTGCAGGCCATCGACCCGGGCCGCCGCATCGCCACCTTCCGCAGCCCCGAGGGCACGGTGGAGCAGCCCTACGACTTCATCAACGTGATTCCGCCCATGCGCGCGCCGGACGCGGTGCGCAACAGCGCCCTGCGCTGGCAGGAAGGCCCCTGGGCGGCCGAGGGCTGGATGGACGTGGAGAAGGGCAACCTGCGCCACAAGCGCTTCCCCGAGGTGTTCGGCGTGGGCGACATCGCCGGCGTGCCCAAGGGCAAGACCGCGGCGAGCGTCAAATGGCAGGTGCCTGTGGCCGTGGACCACCTGGTGGCGGACATCGCCGGCCGCAAGAGCGATGCGGTGTACAACGGCTACACGTCCTGCCCGCTGATCACCCGGCTGGGCCGCGCCATGCTGGTGGAGTTCGACTACGAGAACAACCTCGTCCCGTCCTTCCCCGGCGTCGTCGCGCCGCTGGAGGAACTGTGGGTGAGCTGGGTGATGAAGACCATGGCGCTCAAGCCCACCTACGTCAGCATGCTGCGCGGGCGCGCCTGAGAGGAGGAAAGGACCATGAAAGAACTCGATGCGATGGTGTTCCTGGCGGTGTTCCAGGAGATGCTGGGGCCGCTGCTGTGGGTGCTGGTGCTGCTCGCCGTGGGCGGCATCGTGGCCTTCCTCGCCGTGCTGGCGAAGGAGCGGAAGATCGTCAGCCGCCGCCTGGTGCGGTCGGAACTGCTCGGCCTGGTGGGCGGTGCGCTGGCGCTGGTGCTGATGGCCAGGGTGTCCTCGTCCGGTTTCACGGACGCGGGCGGGCCGGCGGACTGGTTCCTGATCGCGCTGGTGTTCGGCCTGGGCCTGGCCGGCACCACCGTCCTGGTCTATGCGCTGGCGGGCTGGAAGGATGCGCTGAGCGGTTCGCGCTGAGCCATCCCTGGGTAGAAAACGCCCCGCACGGCCAGGCCGTGCGGGGCGTCAGTGTGTCCTGTCCGCTTACTCGGCGCCGCGGATCGCGTCGGCCCAGCAGTTGGGGGTTTCGTACAGGCGCACCTGCTCCAGGCGCAGATCGTTGCCGTAGGTGTCCCGGTACAGCGGGTCGAGGATGCGGAACGCGAGATGGGCCAGGTTCTCCGCGGTGGGGATGACGTCGAGCACCACCGTCTTGTGCCCGGGAATGCGCGCCAGCAGTTCCACCACCACGGTATCGCCGCGATATACCAGGAAGGCGTGGTCCCACAGGTCCACCAGATGGTGCTTGGCGATGGCCTTGACGTCGGCGAAGTCCATCACCATGCCGTTGACCGGCTGGCCGGCCGCGTCGATGATGCGGCCTGAGAGCGTCACCTCGATCGCGTAGCGGTGGCCGTGGATATGGCGGCACTGGCTGGCGTGATCGGGAATCCGGTGTCCGGCGTCGAATTCCAGTCGACGGGTGATGCGCATGTTCGATCTCGGCGGTAAAGGGCGCGGATTATAGCACCGCCCGGCCTCCCGCCGCCGGCCGTTTTCCCTTCCGCCACAATGACTTCCAGCAGCGTCCGACTCACCGTCCGCAACCACGACCGCGACCTGGCGGGGATGACCTACGTGTACCCCGTGCTGTCGCGCCGTGCGGGGGGCGTGTCGGTGGGGGTGAACCTGAACCCTAACAACGCCTGCAACTGGCACTGCGTGTATTGCCAGGTGCCGAACCTGGTGCGCGGTGCGGCGCCGAAGATCGATCTGGCGCAGCTCGAAGCCGAGCTGGACGGTTTCCTGACGGCCCTGGTGGAAGGCGATTGGCTGGCCCGCCACGCGCCGGCCGGCGGGCGGGAAATCCGTGACATCGCCCTGTCGGGCAATGGCGAACCCACCAGCGCGGCGGAGTTTCCCGACGTGGTCGAACTGATCCATCGCCTACGGGTGAAACACGGCCTGGAGCGCGTGCCGCTGCGCCTCATCACCAACGGCAGCCTGCTCGGCCGCCCCCGCGTGCGGGCGGGCATCGCGCGCATGGGGGAAATCGGCGGCGAGGTGTGGTTCAAGGTGGATGCCGGGCGCGGCGAGGACATCGCCCGCATCAACGGCGTGAAGCTGCCGGTGGAGCGCGTGGTGCGCAACCTGGCGGCCTGTGCGGCGCTGTGCCCGACCTGGGTGCAGACCTGCATGTTCCGCTGGGACGGGCAGGGGCCGGATGCGGAGGTGCTGGCGGCCTACCTGGACGTGCTGGAGCGCGCCGGCACGGCCCGTCTGCGCGGCGTGCTGCTCTATGGCGTGGCGCGCCCGTCCATGCAGTCCGAGGCGCCGCGGGTGTCGCAACTGCCCCTCGACGAGCTGGAGGCGATCGCCGAGGCCATAAAGGAAAAAGGGCTGACCGTTACGGTCAGCCCCTGAACCGGCAGCCCGTTACAGGCCGTCGGGATGTTCAGTTGCGCTCCTTGCGCTTGGCGCGCGCTTCCTTCTTGAGGGTCTTGTACAGTTCGGGGTTGCTGGCCTTGAGGTACTCGGCCACTTCCACGTCTTCCTTCTTGACCTTGTTGATGTCGATCTGCTCGATGTGCACCAGGCGCAGCAAGGCCTGCACCGGGCGGGGGATGTTGCGGCCGCTCTCATAGCGCGAACCACCACTTTGAGTCACGCCGATCTTGGACCAGAACTGGGACTGGTTCATGCCCAGCTTGCGGCGGATCTCACGAACGTCGATGTTTTCAAGATTCTTCATTGCCTCTTCCTGTTGAGTAATGTCAGGCGAGTTATGAGACACGGCTGACCGTTGAGGGTTCCATACAACTTAAGTTGTATGTTGGCTGCAGTATAGATCAGCATGTCCGGAACATACAAGCACGATATGAACATAATTGCGGTTAACCACAGGTCAAAGCCGTAAGACCATGTAACTAGACGGGTAATCGGATGCCATCGACCTGTTCCGGGTTGTCGCCGGTGCCCGACGCTTCGAGCCCCCGGAAGGGCATGCGCGAGAGCCTAATGCGAAGGCCAGAGGAGGTACTGGGAAGTAGTGCACGCTTCCCTGCACGCCGACCTGGCCCGGGCCGGTTCCCGGCAGCGGAGCGGACAGGGCGTGGATGCCGCGCTGCGCGCTACGTCGGACACGCAAAAAGGGCCCACATTCGTTAAAATCACGCCTTTTATCCACAGGCACTGGATACGACGATGGCACTGATAGTTCAGAAGTATGGCGGCACCTCGGTGGGCAGCCCGGAGCGGATCAAGAACGTCGCCAAGCGGGTGGCGAAGTTCCAGGCTCAGGGCCACCAGGTGGTGGTCGTGGTGTCGGCGATGAGCGGCGAGACCAACCGCCTGATCGCGCTGACCAAGGAGGTGGCCGCCAGCCCCGATCCGCGCGAACTGGACGTGGTGGTGTCCACCGGCGAGCAGGTCACCATCGGCCTGCTGTCCATGGCGCTGCAGGACATCGGCCTGCGGGCCAAGAGCTACACCGGCGCCCAGGTACGCATCCTGACCGACTCGGCGCACACCAAGGCGCGCATCCTGAACATCGACGAAGCGCCTATCCGCCGCGACCTGCAAGAAGGCAAGGTGGTCGTGGTGGCTGGCTTCCAGGGCGTGGATGAGAAGGGCAGCATCACGACCCTGGGCCGCGGCGGCTCCGACACCACCGGCGTGGCGCTGGCCGCCGCGCTGAAGGCCGACGAGTGCCAGATCTACACCGACGTGGACGGCGTCTATACCACCGACCCGCGCATCGTCCCGGAAGCGCGCAAGCTCGACACCATCACCTTCGAGGAAATGCTGGAAATGGCCAGCCTGGGCTCCAAGGTGCTGCAGATCCGCTCGGTCGAGTTCGCCGGCAAGTACAAGGTCAAGCTGCGCGTCCTGTCCAGCTTCCAGGAGGAAGGCGAGGGCACGCTCATCACTGTTGAGGAAGACACGAACATGGAACAACCCGTCATCTCCGGCATCGCGTTCAACCGCGACGAGGCCAAGATCACCGTGCTGGGCGTGCCCGACAAGCCCGGCATCGCCTACCAGATCCTCGGTCCGGTGGCCGATGCCAACATCGACGTGGACATGATCATCCAGAACGTCGGCCACGACGGCACCACCGACTTCTCCTTCACCGTGTCGCGCGGCGATCTGGACAAGACTGTCCGCATCCTCGACGGCGTCAAGGCCCATATCGGCGCCCGTGCCATCGAAAGCGACAAGGCCGCGGCCAAGGTGTCGGTGGTCGGCGTGGGCATGCGCTCCCACCCGGGCGTGGCCTCCAGGATGTTCCGCACCCTGGCCGAGGAAGGCATCAACATCCAGATGATCTCCACCTCCGAGATCAAGATCTCGGTGGTCATCGACGAGAAGTACCTGGAGCTGGCGGTGCGCGTGCTGCACAAGGCCTTCGGCCTGGAAACCGCCTGAGCGCAAATTGACCGGGGGGCGCCGAGCCGCTATGATCGCGCCTTCCTGACGGAGACGTGGCCGAGAGGTCGAAGGCACTCCCCTGCTAAGGGAGCATACCGGCAAAACCGGTATCAAGGGTTCGAATCCCTTCGTCTCCGCCATCGAATGAAAAAGCCCTTGAGATTCAAGGGCTTTTTTCTTTGGCACGCTCCGGTTCAGCGCGGTTTGGGTTCCGAAGCGGCACCGGCGAGCCGCGCGGCCGTCCTGGCCAGCGCGGGCAGCAGGGCGGCGGCCTGGGCCGGGTCGAAGCGGGCTTTCCGACGCTTGCGTACCCCGAGCAGGTCCAGGCGCACGTGCGCGGCGGGGACGAGGCCCTCGGTGGCGAGCGTTTCCCTGACGCAGGCGAGCACGCAGCCGTCCAGCGCCAGGATGGGGCGGCCGGAATGGGCGGTCTTCAGCAGCGCGGGCACCTTGCCGCCGACGCCGGCGATGCAGGACATCTCGGCCGCTCCCAGGGTGTCGAGTTCGAGCGCCAGGTGGTTGGCGAGCTGGGCGGCGCTGGAACAGCCGGAGCAGGAATAGACCAGCGGCGGCCGGATGGTGCGCGGGGTGGGCGGATTCATGGCGGTGCTCTCCGGTCAGGGTGGCGGTGCGATGCCGTGCTCCACGGCGTACACCGCGGCCTGCACGCGGCTCGCCAGCCCCAGCTTGCGCAGGGTGTTCTGTACGTGGATCTTGACCGTGCTCTCGGCCAGGTCCAGTTCGCGGGCGATCTCCTTGTTGCTCGCGCCGCGGGCGATGAAGCCGAGGATTTCCCGCTCGCGTGGGGTGAGCCGCTCGGGGCCCTCGCCGCGCAGGGAGGGCGCCGCCGGGCGTTCGGCGGGCGCTCCGCGCAGGCCGCCGAGCAGTTTGCCCATCATGCGCGGGGAAACCACCGATTCGCCGTGCGCTGCGGCGTGGATGGCGGCCACCAGGGTGTCGGTCTCGATGTTCTTCAGCAGGTAGCCGCAGGCGCCGGCGCGCAGGGTTTCGAGCAGGTCTTCGGCCTCTTCCGACACGGTCAGCATCAGCACGTGCGACTCCGGCGTCTCCCGGCTGATCAGTTGCGCGGCCTCGCGCCCGGACAGGCCGGGCATGTGCAGGTCGAGCAGCACCACGTCGGGCCTGAGCTGGGCGGCGCGCTTGACGCCTTCCATGCCGTCGCCGGCCTCGCCGGCGATCTCGAATTCCGGGTGGCGCTGCAGCAGCGAGCGGATGCCGCTGCGGAACAGGCTGTGGTCGTCCACCAGCAGGATGCGGATGGGTGTTTCGGCGGACGGGTCCATCAGGCGGCCTCCTCTTGCTTGCGGTGCAGTTCCAGGCGGATTTCAGTGCCCTTGCCGCGCGAGGAGCGGACGAAGAACCGGGCGCCGATGCCGGCGGCGCGCTCCTTCATGATCTGCAAGCCGATGTGGGCCTGGCCGTCGTCGGCGCGGCGTTCGGCGTCGAAGCCCACGCCGTCGTCGCGCACGGTGACGGACAGGCCTTCCAGCCCGCGGCGCAGCAGCACGGTAGCGGTGCGCGCGTCGGCGTGCTTGCGCACGTTGGAGAGCGCTTCCTGGACGATGTAGAGCACCTGGGTTTCGGTCTGCGGGTCGAGGGGTGCGCCGTCGCCCTGGATGTCCAGGTCGGTGGCGATGCCGGTCTGTTCGGCGAGCCGCCGCAGCGCCGCGTCCACGGCGGCGTCCAGGTCCTGCTGGACGCCCACGCCGGTGCGGAAATGCACCAGCAGTTCGCGCACGTCCTCGTAGCTCTGCTGCACGCCCTGGCGGATCATTGCCAGAATGCCGCGCATCTCGGCCTCGTCGCCGCCGCCGATGCTCTCTTCGAGCAACTGCGCCTGCAGGTTGAGAAAGGCCAGCGACTGGGCGATGGAGTCGTGCAGTTCGAGCGCCAGCAGGTTGCGCTCCTCGGACACCGCCATCTCCCGCTCGCGCGCCTGCAGGCGCAGGTTGTCGATGGCGGTGCCGAGCTGCTGGCCCAGCGTGGCAAGCAACTGGCGTTCGGACTCGTCGGCGGGGCGCAACTCGTCGAAATACAGGTTGAACACGCCGATGGGGCGCCGGTTGGCGCTGACGGTGGCCGCGGCCACGGTGCGGAAGCCCGCGCGCCGGCAGGTGTCCAGGGGCAGCAGCGCCGGGTTGCGGGCCACGTCGGTGATGAAGGCGACGTTGTGCTCCACGGCCGCACCGCACACGCACTGGCCACAGGCCAGTACCGCCTCGTCGTCGAGGAAGTGTTCGTCCAGGCCCTCGCACACGGTGATGCACAGCTTCTGCGAATCCCGGTCGAGCAGGCGCACGGAACTGGCGCGCGCGCCCAGGGTGTCCTGCACGCGCTGCAGGAAGCCGCGGCACAGGCCGTCGATGTCGTTCGGTTCGTGCAGGAAGCCGCTGGTGGTGTAGAGGATCTCCAGTTCCCGGTTCTTCTCGGTGAGCCGGCGGGTCTTGTCCTCGACGCGCTGTTCCAGTGTGGCGTGCAGGTCCTGCACGTGGCAGGCCATGGTGTTGAAGCCTTCGGACAGTTCGCCCAGTTCGTCGCGCGCGAATACCGGCACGCGCACGGAAAAGTCCTCGGCGGCCATGCGGCGTACGCCTTCGGTCAGTTCGGACACCGGGCGGATCACCAGCACGAAGAAGAAGCGGACCAGTGCCAGCGTGCCGATCACGGCCAGCCCGATTAGCACCACCTGCGAGGTGCGCAGGATGTTGGTGCTGCGCGCGTAGCTGTGCTCCATCTTCAGCACCACGTCGTTGATGCCGGTGACGAAGGCGCCGACCGTGGCGTCGAAGCCGTTCATGTCCAGACGCAGGGCGAAAGGTTCCGGCGTGGCGGCCAGGCGTTCGAGCAGCGGGCGGATGTCGAGCGTCCATATCCGGACCAGGTGGCCGAGGTCGGCGGGGATCTCGTCGTCGCGGGGGATGAACAGCGGGCGGGTGGGGTCGCCGCGGCCCAGCTTGGCCAGCGTGTCTTCGAAGCCGCGGATTTCGGTGTGGATGAGGGCGGCGAAGGCGCTGCGGTCGCCCGGCTCGGCGTCGGCCCGTGCCAGGTGGTAGGCGATGTGGTAGGCGCGCATGCGCAGGCTGCCGGCATCGTTGATCGCGGCCGCCGCGCCTTCGAGCTGCCAGGAGATGAACAGGGTGAGCGCGATGGCGGCGAGCGCCACCACGAAGAAACCGAGCAGGATGCCGACGATCTTGCCCGACAGGCGCTGGCCGAACCAGGCGGACGGCGGCGGCACCGGTTTCACGGCCGTCTGCTCCGCGCCCGGGGCGGATCGGGAGGGGGCGGCACGCATGGGGGGCGGATCATGGGGCGCTGCGGCCTGGGGGAGCGATTCGATGCGCGGATTCTGGAGCGCCGCCGGCCGGGGTGCCTTGACCGCAGTCAATCACCCCGGGCCGGCCGGCTTCAGGCCGAGGCCCGCGCGCGGCGCTTGCTGCGCACGATCTGGTAGGCGCGCCCGAGGTAGGTGAAGGGCGCGGTCCATACGTGCACCAGGCGGGAGAAGGGGAAGAGCAGGAACACCGTCATGCCGAGGAACATGTGCAGGCGGAACACCGGTTCGACGTCCGCCAGCAGTTCGGGCTGCGGGTTCAGCGTGACGACGCTGTTCACCCAGGCCGCCAGCGCCAGCATCACCGAGGCGTCGCCGTGGCCGGCGTGGCCGATGGACACCGGCAGGGTCGAGAGCCCCAGCAGCAGCGTGACCAGGATCAGCGACAGGATGGCGTTGTCCATGTAGCGGCTGGCGGCGCGCACCCGGGGGTTGAACACCCGGCGCAGCCACAGGATCGTCGCGCCGACCAGGCACAGGGTGCCGAACACGCTGCCGGCCGCGATGGCCAGCCACTGGTGGGCCATGTCCGAGACCCCGAGCGCGATCCACAGGGCGTGGGGCAGCACCAGGCCGGCGAAGTGGCCGAGGAAGATGGAGATGATGCCCACGTGGAACAGGTTGCTCGCCAGCACCATGTGGCGCCTGGAGAGCAGCATGGAGGAATCGGTCTTCCAGGTGTATTGCTCGTGGTCGTAGCGAATCCAGCTACCGACGAAGAACACCGTCAGCACGATGTAGGGATAGACCCCGAAGACGAGTTTGAGCAGGTTCATGGGGTGCTCCTTCAGACGGGGAGGCGGGCGAGGCTGCCCTGTTGTTCGACGATGCGCACCAGCGGCGCGTAGCGGCTGGCGGACTTTTCCAGGTTGGCGGCGAGCACGGCGAGCACCTTGGCCACGTCGGCCAGGAACACGTGCGCCTCGTCCAGCCCCAGCGTGGAGGCGAACTCCAGCATCAGCGGCAGGAAGTCCGGCAGTTCGCGCGGGTCGGCCTGGAGCCCGTAGCCGCGGTAGAACTCGCCCAGGTCCACCAGCGCCGGGCCGCGGGTCTTCTCCTCGCCGAAGAGGTGATGGGTGAGGTGCAGGCTGTGCTCGGCGGTGAGGTCGAAGGTCTGCACGTATTCGGCCTGGCGCCCGGCCGGATCGGCGGCGAGCAGATCGGCGACGAAGGCCGCCAGCGTGGCGTGTTCCCCGGTGCCGAGCACGCCGGCACCGTCTTCGGCGGCCACGAAGCCTGCGGGGTCGGACCCGGCCGCCTCGCGCAGGGCAGCGAGGAAGGCGTCGGTCGGGTAGTCGAGCAGGGCGGAAAGCAGGCGGAAGATTTTCATCGTGGTCGTCTCCATCAGTCGCGCGGTGCGAGGGGGGCCGGTTCGCGGGATTCCACGGTCTCGCGGCGGCGCTCGGGGAACAGGGAGTTGGGCGACACGCCCGGCGAGGAGTCATTGCCGAAGGTGAAGCCGTTCTGGCCCTGGAAGCCGTAGTAGTCGTCCAGGCGGATTTCCTCGTGGGAGGTCGGAATGACGAAGCGGTCCTCGTAGTTGGCGATCGCGAGGTAGCGGTACATCTGCTTCGCGGTGTGCTCGTCGATGCCGGCGGCCGCGAGCGCCCGGGTGTCCGGCCTGCCGTCCACGTGCACCGAGCGCATGTAGGAGCGCATGGCGATCAGCCGGTTGAGGGCCGAGGTGACGTATGCGGTCCGGCCGGCGGTGAAGAGGTTGGCCAGGTACTGCACGGGCAGGCGCATGGCCTCGGCCTTGGGGATCACCCCGTCGGCCTCGGTGGGCAGGTTCTTCTGGTCGATCTGGGACTGCACCGGGGAGAGCGGCGGCACGTACCAGATCATCGGCAGGGTGCGGAACTCCGGGTGCAGCGGGAAGGCGATCTTCCACTCCACGGCCATCTTGTAGATGGGCGACTTCTGCGCGGCGTCGATCCAGGCCTGCGGCACGCCGTCGGCCAGGGCCTGGGCGATGATGGCCGGGTCGTTCGGGTCGACGAAGAGGTCCAGGTGGGCCTGGTAGAGATCCTGCGGATCGTCGGTGCCGGCGGCGTCCAGCAGCCTGTCGGCGTCGTACAGGATGATGCCGTTGTAGCGGATGCGGCCGACGCAGGACTCCGAGCACACCGTGGGCAGGCCGGATTCCACGCGCGGGTAGCAGCCGATGCACTTCTCGGCCTTGGAGGATTCCCAGTTGAAGAACACCTTCTTGTACGGGCAGCCGGAGATGCACATGCGCCAGCCGCGGCAGCGGTCCTGGTCGGCGAGCACGATGCCGTCCTCCTCGCGCTTGTACATGGCGCCCGACGGGCAGGATGCGACACAGGCCGGGTTGATGCAGTGGTTGCAGATGCGCGGCAGGTAGAGGTGGAAGGTGTTCTGGAACTGCTTGTAGATCTCCTTTTCCATGCGCGAGAAGTTGGGGTCCTGGGCGCGGGCGGCGAACTCGCCGGCCAGGTCGTCCTCCCAGTTCGGCCCCCAGGTGATCTTGTCCATCTTCTCGCCGGTGATCTGCGATACCGGGCGCGCGGTGGGCGCGGCCTCCGACAGGGGGGCGTTCTGCAGCCGCGCGTAGTCGTAGGTGAAGGGCTCGTAGTAGTCGTCGATCTGCGGCATGTTGGGGTTGGCGAAGATCTGCACCAGCTTCTTCACCCGGCCGCCGGCCTTCAGTTCCAGCTTGCCGTTGATCTTCTCCCAGCCGCCCTTCCACTTCTCCTGGTTCTCCCACTGCTTCGGGTAGCCGATGCCGGGCTTGGATTCCACGTTGTTGAACCAGGCGTACTCGATGCCCTTGCGGTTGGACCACACGTTCTTGCAGGTCACCGAGCAGGTGTGGCAGCCGATGCACTTGTCCAGGTTGAACACCATCGCGAATTGCGCGCGGATTTTCATGCGTTTTCTCCGTTAGCTGATTCCTCCTCCCCCCTTCAAGGGGGGAGGTCGGGAGGGGGGATGGGTTTCGGTCGGGTCGGGCGGTACGGCTTATCGAAGCCGCCGCTGGAAACCCATCCCCACCCCGGCCCTCCCCTTGAAGGGGAGGGAGCAGACCCCGCCGAGCGTCTCGAACAGGAAGCAGCTCCCCACCCCGGCCCTCCCCTTGAAGGGGAGGGAGCAGACCCCCGCTTGTCTCCAGTTCTTACTGCGCCCCCACCCCCACCGGATTCCGCTGCGCCTCCCGTTCCGGCGTGAGCGGCCGTTCCAGCCAGTCGATGTCCCCGTCGGCCACCTTGTGCAGCACCACCACCTCGTCGCGCTGGCAGCCCACCGTGCCGTAGTAGTTGAAGCTGTAGGCGAGCTGGGCGTAGCCGCCGACCATGTTGGTGGGCTTGACGATGACCCGCGTGACCGAGTTGAGGATGCCGCCGCGCTTGCCCGTGGAGGGCGAGCCGGGCACGTTAACGTTCTTCTCCTGGGCGTGGTACATCAGCGCCATGCCGCGGGGCACGCGCTGGGACACCACGGCGCGGGCCATGGTGGCGCCGTTGGCGTTGATCGCCTCCACCCAGTCGTTGTCGGCGAGGCCGATCTCCTTCGCGTCGTCCTCGGACACCCACACGTAGGGGCCGCCGCGGAACAGGGACAGCATGCGCAGGTTGTCCTGGTAGCTGGAGTGGATGCCCCACTTGGAGTGGGGGGTGATCCAGGACAGGGTCAGGTGCGGCTTGCGGCGCACGCTGTCGGGCACCTTGTCCTGCGCCTTCAGGTCGATGGGCGGCTTGTAGGTGCACAGGCCCTCGCCGAAGTCCAGGAACCACTCGTGGTCCTGGTAGAACTGGGCGCGGCCGGTGAGCGTGCGGAAGGGGATGTGCTCGTGGATGTTGGTGTAGCCGGCGGTGTAGGACACGGTCTCCGACTCGATCCCCGACCAGGTGGGCGCGGTGATGATCTTGCGCGGCTGGGCCTGGATGTCGCGGAAGGTGATCTTGTCCTCGTGGCGTCCGGCGTACAGGTGGTGGTGGTCGAGGCCGGTCTTCCTGGACAGGGCGCTCCACGACTTGTGGGCCACCTCGCCGTTGGTTTCCGGCGCCATGCGCATGATGGCGTCGCACACCGAGATGTCCTCTTCCAGCGAGGGCATGCCGTGGGAGATGCCGGGCAGTTCTACCGTGCGGTTGCCCTTCTTCAGTTCCTCGTATTCCTGCTCGGTGTTCCAGTCGATGCCCTTGACGTTGTTGCCGATCTTCGTCATCAGCGGGCCCAGGGCGATGAACTTGCGGTAGGTGTTGGGGAAGTCGCGCTCCACCACCTTGAGCAGCGGCAGGGTCTTGCCCGGCACCGGCTCGCATTCGCCCTTCTTCCAGTCGCGCACTTCGCCGAAGGGCTGGGCGAGCTCGAAGGGGGAGTCGTGCTGCATGGGCAGGGCCACCACGTCCTTCGCCACGCCCAGGTGCTTCTCGGCCAGGTCGGAGAACTTCTTCGCGATGGACCTGAAGATCTGCCAGTCGCTCTTCGACTCCCAGCCCGGCGTCACCGCCTCCGACAGGGGGTGGATGAAGGGGTGCATGTCGGTGGTGTTGAGGTCGTTCTTCTCGTACCAGGTGGCCGTCGGCAGGATGATGTCCGAGTAGGCGCCGGTGGAGTTGAGGCGGAAGTTGATGTCCACCATCAGGTCCAGCTTGCCGGCCGGCGCCTCCTCGCGCCATTTCACTTCCCGCGTGCCCTTGCCGTCGCCGCCTTCCTGCAGCACGCCGTTCTGCGCGCCCAGCAGGTGCTTGAGGAAGTATTCGTGGCCCTTGGCCGAAGTGCCGATCAGGTTGGCCCGCCACACGAAGAGATTGCGCGGCCAGTTCTCCGGCGCGTCCGGGTCGGCGAAGGCCACGTCCAGCTCGCCGTTCTTCAGTTGCTCGACCATGTACCGGGCGATGCCGGCCTCGTCCTTCGCGCCGGCCTTCTCGGCGTCGGCGACGATCTGCAGCGGGTTGGCGTTGAAGTGCGGCGCTGAGGGCAGCCAGCCCAGGCGGGTGGCGACCACGTTATAGTCCGCCAGGCGGTAGCCCTTGTACCGGGCCCTGGCCGCCGGGTGCATCAACTGGTCGGCGTCGATGGTCTCGTAGCGCCACTGGTCGGTGTGGAAGTACCAGTAGGAGGTGGAGTTCTGGTGGCGCGGCGGGCGCTGCCAGTCGGTGGCGAAGGCGATCGGCGCCCAGCCCGCCTGCGGACGCAGCTTCTCCTGGCCCACGTAGTGCGCCCAGCCGCCGCCGGTCTGGCCCACGCAGCCGCACAGGTGCAGCAGGTTCATGATGGAGCGGTACTGCATGTCGTTGTGGTACCAGTGGTTGATCGCCGCGCCCATGATCACCATGGACTTGCCGCGCGTCTTGGCGGCGTTGTCGGCGAACTCGCGCCCGGTGCGTTCGATGTCGGCCGCCTTCACGCCGGTCACCCGGGCCGCCCAGGCCGGGGTGTAGGCCACGTCGGCGTCGTCGTAGCTGCTGGCCACGTTGGGGCCGCCCAGGCCGCGGTCGATGCCGTACTGGGCGACCTGCAGGTCGAACACCGAGGTCACCAGGGCCTCCTCGCCGGAAGCGAGGCGGATGCGCCGCACCGGCACGTTGCGGTACAGCAGGCCGGGTTCGCCCGGCTGGAAGTGGGGGAAGCCCACCGGCACCACCTCGTCGCGCTCGGCCAGGCAGGACAGTTCCGCCTCGATCTCCTCCTGGGCCGCGCCGTTCTTCGGCAGCAGGTTCCACCTGCCTTCCTCGCCCCAGCGGAAGCCGATCGAGCCGTTGGGCGCGACGAAGGCGTGCGAGCGGGCGTCATAGACCACGGTCTTCCACTCGGGGTTGTTGGCCTCCCCCAGTGCGCCGTCGAAGTCCGAGGCGCGCAGGTTGCGCCCGGACACGTAGCCGTCCTCGTGGGGGCGCAGGATGACCTGCATCGGCAGGTCGGTGTACTTGCGCGCGTATTCCTGGAAGTAGGGCTCCTCGCGGTCGATGAAGAACTCCTTCAGCGCCACGTGGCCCATGGCCAGGAAGGCCGCCGCGTCGGTGCCCTGGCGCACCGGCATCCACAGGTCGGCGAACTTGACGTATTCCGCGTAGTCCGGCGCCATGGAGACGATCTTCGCGCCCTTGTAGCGCACCTCGGTGGCGAAGTGGGCGTCCGGCGTGCGGGTCATCGGCAGGTTGGCGCCGGTGATGATGAGATAGGTGGAGTTGTACCAGTCGGCCGCCTCCGGCACGTCGGTCTGTTCGCCCCAGGTCTGCGGGCTGGCCGCGGGCAGGTCGCAGTACCAGTCGTAGAAGGAGCCACAGGCGCCGCCGATCAGCGAGAGGTAACGGGAACCCGCGGCGTAGGAGATCATCGACATCGCCGGAATCGGCGAGAAGCCGTAGATGCGGTCCGGGCCCCACTTCTTGATGGTGTAGATGTTGGCCGCAGCGATGATCTCCAGCACCTCGTCCCAGGTGGTGCGCAGGAAGCCGCCCAGGCCGCGCACCTTGACGTACTTGTCGCGCTTGGCGTCGTCCGCCTGGATGGCTTCCCAGGCCTGCACCGGGTCCTTGCCGGTTTTCTTCTCGGCGCGGTACAGCTCCAGCAGGCGGCCGCGGATCATCGGGTGCTTGATGCGGTGCGGGCTGTACAGGTACCAGGAGAAGGACGCGCCGCGCTGGCAGCCGCGCGGTTCATGGTTGGGCAGGTCCTCGCGGGTGCGCGGGTAGTCGGTCTGCTGCATCTCGAAGGACACCAGGCCGTTCTTGACGAAGATCTTCCAGGAACAGCCGCCGGTGCAGTTCACGCCGTGGGTGGAGCGCACCACCTTGTCGTGGCGCCAGCGGTTGCGGTAGGCATCCTCCCAGTTGCGGTCCTCGTTGGTGACGATGCCGTGGCCGTTCGCGAAGGTGTCCTGCACCTTGTCGAAGAACCGCAGGCGGTCGAGAAAATGACTCATGGTGTGCTCCTTGTTCCAGGGATGCGGCGGTATTTCTTATGGGCTGCGGCGCGGGGGCGCCGCGGTCTTTGTCCGGGGTTTGGGGGGCGTCAGGGGTTGCGGATGCAGGCGTCGCGGCGCAGGTAGAACCACCAGTTGATCAGCACGCACAGGGCGTAGAACACGGCGAAGCCGTACATCGCGTACTCCGGCGTGCCGGCCTTGATCTGGCCGCCGATCACCACCGGGGCGATGAAGGAGCCGTAGGCCGCCACCGCCGAGGTCCACCCCAGCACCGGGCCGCGCTGGTCCTTGTCGAACACCACGCCCACGGTGCGGAAGGTGGAGCCGTTGCCGATGCCGGAGGCGGCGAACAGCACCACGAAGAGCACCATGAACGGCAGGAAGTACTGTTCCGGCGTGGCCGACTGGTAGGCCAGGTGCATCACGTAGCCGGTGATGGCCGACGCGACGACCAGCACGACGGAAATCCACTGGGTGACGATGGAGCCGCCCAGCTTGTCCGAGATCCAGCCGCCCACCGGGCGGATCAGCGCGCCGACGAAGGGGCCGATCCAGGCGTACATCAGCGCTGACGGAGCGTTGGGATTCCTGGCATGCACCCAGGTGCCGGCGGCGGCGTCGAACTCGTGGGTGTTGCCGAAGATCACCGTGATGGATAACGGCAGCGCCATGGAGAAGCCGATGAAGGAGCCGAAGGTCACCACGTAGAGCGCGGTCATGGACCAGGTGTGGCTGTTGCGGAAGATGCCGAACTGCCTGTCCAGGTTGGCCTTCATGTCGCCCGTGGCGACCGCCTTGAGCGCGAACAGCGTGCCGAAGATCACCAGCGGCAGCACGATCCACATGCCGGCCCCCGACAGCAGGCCCGAGCCGCTGGGCGCGGGCAGGTAGAGCCAGAGGCCGATGCCGGCCACCACCAGGGCGACGCCGTAGAAAAGCAGGATGCGGCCGAAGGCGACGCCGGTGGAGCCGATGTTGGGGGAGACGGTCTTGAGGTTGTTGAGGCCGAACCAGCCCACCACCGCCAGCGGCACCAGCAGCACCAGCCAGACGAAGCCGGCGTTCTGCACCCAGGTCGGCGTGCCGGCGGCAATCGAGCCGATCAGCGTGGCCGAATCCTTGGCGAGCGGGATAGGGGCGCCGGCCAGCGCGCCGAACACGCCCACGGTCATCACCGCCGGGATCAGCAGTTGCGAGGTGGTGACGCCGAAGTTGCCCAGCCCGGCGTTGAGCCCCAGCGCGGTGCCCTGCAGGCGCTTCGGGTAGAAGGTGGAGATGTTGGCCATGGAGCAGGCGAAGTTGCCGCCGCCGATGCCCGAGAGCAGCGCCATCGACTGGAACACCCACAGCGGCGTGGCGGTGTCGCGCAGCGCCAGCCCCGTGCCGAGCGCGGGGATCATCAGCAGCGCGGTGGTCAGCCACACCGTGTTGCGCCCGCCGCAGATGCGGATGAAGAAGGAGGCCGGGATGCGCAGCGTGGCGCCCGACAGCCCGGAGATGGCGGCGATGGTGAACAGCTCTTCCGGTGTGAACGGGAAGCCGGCGTTGGCCATCTGCACGGTGATGATTCCCCACATCAGCCACACGGCGAAGCCGCACAGCAGGCTGGGAATGGATATCCACAGATTGCGGCTGGCGATGCGGCGGCCGGTGCTGCGCCAGAAGTGCTCGTCTTCGGGGTTCCAGTAGTCGATTTCGGCGCCGTCGCCGCCGGGGGGCAGGGGCAGCGTCTGGACCTTGGCAGTGTTCATGAAGTGTCTCCGGGAAGGTCTGGGCGAATCAGCGGGAAGCTGCGGCCGGTGCGGCGTCGGCGTGCAGCACGTCGGTGCGGCGCACCTCGGTCCAGTACATCCAGATCAGCGACACCCAGGTGACGCCGTAGAGCAGCATGAAGGCGCTGGAGCGCACCCCGGTGAGGTCGAGCAGGGCGCCGAACATGATCGGCAGCAGGAAGCCGCCCAGCCCGCCGATCAGGCCGACGATGCCGGACACGGCGCCGATCTCGTGGGGGAATTCGTCCGCGATGTACTTGAACACCGAGGCCTTGCCGAAGGCCCAGGCCACGCCCACGACGAACATCAGCGCGGTGAAGAACCACACGTTGTGATGGATCTCGAAGGTGCGCGGCCCATCCACCGTGAGCACGGTGAATTGCGTGTGCGGGTAGGAGAGCAGGAACAGGCAGATCCACGACACCCACATCACCCACCAGGTGACCTTGTGGGCGCCATAGCGGTCGGAAAGCCAGCCGCCCGCCGCGCGCAGCACGCCGCCGGGCAGCGAGAAACAGGCGGCCAGCAGCGCGGCCGCCTCCAGCCCCAGGCCGAACTCGGCCACGTAATACTTGGTCATCCACAGCGCCAGCCCCACGTAGCCGCCGAACACGATGGAGTAGTACTGGCAGTACTTCCACACCCGCGGGTTGCGCAGCACGCGCAACTGGTCGGCGAAACCCACGTGCGAACCCACCCGGTGTTCCGGGTCGTCGTAGGTGAAGAACCAGAAGGCCAGCGCCACGACCAGCATGGCCGCGGCAAAGGCCTGCGGCACGAACTGCCAGCCGAAGCCCACCACCATCGCCGGGGCGACGAACTTGGTGAGCGCCGCCCCCGAGTTGCCGGCGCCGAACACGCCCATCGCGAAGCCCTGGTTGCGCCGCTCGAACCAGCGCGCACAGTAGGCGATGCCCACCGAGAACGAGCCGCCGGCCAGGCCCACGAACAGCCCGGCGAGCAGGAACTGCCAGTACTGCGTGGCCTGGGAGATCAGCCAGGTCGGCAGCACCGTGGCCAGCATCAGCGCGAAGAACACGACGCGGCCGCCGTACTTGTCGGTGAACATGCCCAGCGGCAGGCGCACCAGCGAACCGGTGAGCACCGGCGTGGCGGCCAGCAGGCCGAACTGGGTCTCGTTGAGCGCCAGCAGTTCCTTGATCGGGATGCCGATCACCGCGAACAGCATCCACGCGGCAAAGCACATCGTGAATGCCGTGGTGCTCATGACCAGTACCGAAAGCTGCTGCCGGCGTCGCGTCGCCATCTCCCTTACCTCGATCCGTGGATGCCGTGCGGCTCCATGCGGGACCAGAGTCTGGCGATTCGCGGGTCCGGCGAACATTCGCCGGAAGCAGGGGGCAAGGACTAGTCCTTCGGGTGGGGTATGGCGTGCCGGTACTAGGCCGGGTGGGCGAGATGGGGAGAACGTGGGCCGTCCGGGCCTGCTTCGGCTACGATGATCGGGAGCAGCACCGATCCAGATAACGGGAGGAAGCAGTGATGATCCGGTCTCCAATCCCCTCGGTCGCGCGGTTTGCCGCGCTGCTGATACTCCTTTGCAGTCCGGTCGCCTGGTCCGCGCAGGGTATGGGAATCCTGCTGCTGGCCCACGGCTCCCATGCCCCTGGCGGCCATGGCCACGGCGACCACGCCGGGCATGGGCCGGCCAACGTGTGGAACGCCAACGTGGAGCAGGTGGCGCGCAGCCTGGACGAGCGTCTGCCCACCGAGGTGGCGTTCGGCATGGCCGATCCGCAGGCCATTCAGGCGGCGGTGGAGCGCCTGGAGCGCCGGGGTGTGCGCGAGATCGCGGCGGTGCCGCTGTTCGTGTCCTCCCACAGCCCCATCATCGGCAACTTCCGCTACATCCTCGGGCTGCAAGCGGAACTGGCGAAGACCACGCGCGTGCGCCGGCTCGACCGGGTGGCGAGCAGCGCGCGCTTCCACTTCGCCGGCGCCATGGACGCTCACCCGCTGGTGAGCGGAATCCTGCTGGAACGCGCCCTGGCCGCCACGGACGATGCCGCGGCCACCAGCGTCGTGGTCATCGCCCACGGCCCCAACGACGAGGGCGAGAACGCCCTTTGGCTGCGGGACATGGAGGCCCATGCCCGCTTCCTGCGCGAACGCGGCGGCTTTCGCCGCGTGGATGTGCTGACCCACCGCAACGACGCTCCGCCGCCGGTCAAGGACGCCGCGCGCGAGGCTTTCCGCCGCAACGTGGCCGAGGCGGGGCAGGGCGGCCCCGTGGTGGTGGTGCCGCTACTGCTGTCGGCCGGGGGCATCGAGGCGGAGGTGGAAGGCGACCTGGCCGGGCTCCCCTACCGCTTCGCCCGGCCGCTGATGCCCCATCCGAACATCGGGCGCTGGGTCGAGACCATGGCGGGATCGCTGCTGGGCCAGGGCAGCATCGGCGCCGAATAGTCCTGTCCCGTGCCGTGGCGGTGGGCGCACAATTGCTTACGCTTGGTAATGAGAATTGTTAGCAACTGTGCTAGCATCATCGCATCACGCGCCGCCACCATGCATGGGAGGGGATCATGAGACTGTCCGCCGATTTCCACTTTCTGGCCGAAGAGCACCGGGTGCTGGTCGGCCGCCTCGGCCGCGTCCAGCAGCGTTGCAGCGATCTGCTGGCCAGCCAGGCGGCTGAGATCGAGCGCCTGCGGGGCGAGGTCATGCGCCTGCGCGCCCATGTGATCACCCGCGACACCGCGCTCGCCTATGCGCGCGAGGATCTGGCCGCGCTGCGTGCCGCCATTCCGGGGCTGCCGCGGCGGCTTGCGCTGGCGCGGCGGGTGGAAGCGCTGATGCAGCGCGTGCAGGAACTGATGCGGGAGCGGCGTGCGCTGCGTGCGGCTGCGGGTTCCACGGCGGCGGTACCGCTCATGCGGGCTACCGCGCTCGCCGATCTGCGCGAAAAAGCGGTGCTGTGCATCGGCCGCGACGAATCCGGCGCCCACGTCGCCCGGCGCATGGTGGAGATGGCCGGTGGCCAGTTCCTCCACCACACGGCCGACGAGGCGGACGACCATGCCGCGCTGGAGGCCAGCCTGGTGGCCGCCGACCTGGTGATCTGCCAGTCCGGCTGCGTCGGCCACAACGCCTACTGGCGCGTGCAGGACCACTGCCGGCGTACCGGCAAGCAGTGCGTGCTGGTGGAGCAGCCGCGCGCGCTGGAGGTTCTGCGGCAGCGGGCGGCGGAGCGCGGCTGAGCGCTCGGCGCGGCGGATGCCCGTTGTCAGGGGCTTTTAGCGCACACAGGCGGTGGCGATGTCGATGAGCTCGTCCGCCAGCAACCAGGCGCGCTCGCTGCCTGCGCCCGGCGCGGGCAGGTAGATTTCCATGCCCAGGTAGCGGAAGGCGGCGTTTTCCCACACTTCTCCCGGTATCACCGTGACCGCGTGGGGCGGTGCGTGTCCCGCCTCGTGGGGCGTTTTGGCCGCTGCGGCGAAGGGTACGATCCGCGTGGCGCGCACCGTGTCGTCGGGATGGCGGCCGATGGTGGCGGCGAGACAGGTGCGCAGGGCCTCGTCCGCGCAGTAGAGCTCGGCACTGGGGCCGTGCCGGTCCTGCCCGGTGTGCAGGTCCACCAGCAGGCGGTAGTGCCCGACCACGTGGGGCAGGAGCTGGAGGTAGAGCTCCCGGTGCAGCATGGCGTGATGGAAGCGCTGGTCCGGGCGTGGGCGGCGTCCGGTGAGGCCGTCCGGAATGGCCAGCACGTCGACGGCCCCGCGGTCGACGCGGGCGGCGACGGCTTCGCCGAAAGGCAGTTCCTCGCGGTGGATGCCGACGACGAGCAGGACCGGCGCGGCGGCGGATACGGCCTGCCGGTTGTCCGCGTTCATCTGCCGGCCCACTCGTACAGGGTCAGCGTGGCCGGGTCGCACTTGCAGCACCCGCCGGGGCAGGGGGCGCCCTCCAGGCGCCGCACCTGACCCTTGCGTTCCAGCAGCTTGAGCATGCCTTCGAGGGCATCCGGCGTGGTGTCCAGCGCGCGGGCGAGATCCGCCAGGCTCGCCCGTCCGTGGCTACGCAGATGGTCGGTGAGCCGGGACAGGATCATGATCGGTTCTCCTCATGCGCCGTGGGGCACCGCCGCTGGCGCGCGTGGATCGCGGCGGCCGTAGCGGCGCAGCGCCAGCACGGCTGCGGCGAAGGCGACGAGCACGGCGGCGCTCCACGCCAGCGAGCTTGCCGGATGGGCGGCGAAGGTGGCGAGCTGGTAGTACAGCGTGGCGAAGCCGTAGGCGAGCCCCGTGGTCCAGGCTGCCACGAAGACGGTCCAGCGCAGGCCGGATTCCTGGTAAATGGCGGCGACGGCGGCGGCGCAGGGGAAGTACAGCAGGATGAAGAGAAGGTAGGCGAAGGCGCCTACCGCGCCGTCGAAGCGCGCCGCCATGGCGCCGAAGGTGTCGGCCGAGGCGCCCTGTTCCTCGGACGCGGCCTCCATGTCGGCCGCGTCGCCCACACCGAGGCCGAGCGGATCGGCCCAGGCGCCCAGCGCATCGACCAGGTTGGCCGGGATGGTGGCGAAGGCTTCCGCGATGCCGGCGGCGAGATCGAAGGGTTCCTCCTCGCCGGCTTCACCCGCGTCGGCCGCGGCCAGCGAGGCGTAGGTCGCCGCCAGCGTGCCCACCACCGCTTCCTTGGCCAGCACGCCGGTGAAGATGCCCACCGTGGCCGGCCAGTTGTCCTCGGTCAGGCCCATGGGCGCGAAGGCCGGCGCCGCGCCGCGTCCCACCGCGGCGAGCACGGAGCGGTCGCTGTCCTCGTTGCCGAAGCTGCCGTCGGTGCCGATGGCGTTGAGGAAGTTCAGTACCAGCACCATGGGCACGATGACCCGTCCGGCGCGGAAGATGAAGCTCTTCAGGCGGTCCCAGGTGTGGATCAGGATGCCCTTGACGGTGGGCAGGTGGTAGGGCGGCAGCTCCATGATGAAGGGCGTGGCCTCGCCCTGCAGCAGCGTGTTCTTCAGCACCAGCCCGGTGAGCACCGCCACGACGATGCCGATCAGGTAGAGGCCGAACACCACGTTCTGTCCGCCGAGGGGGAAGAAGGCGGCGGCGAACAGGACGTACACCGGCAGGCGCGCGCCGCAGGACATGAAGGGCGCCATGGCGATGGTCATCAGGCGGTCGCGGCGATGTTCCAGGGTGCGCGTGGCCATGATGGCCGGCACGTTGCAGCCGAAGCCGACGATGAGCGGCACGAAGGACTTGCCCGGTAGCCCCACCCAGCGCATGAAGCGGTCCATGACGAAGGCGGCGCGCGCCATGTAGCCGGAGTCTTCCAGCACGGAGAGGAAGAGGTAGAGGAAGCCGATGACCGGGATGAAGGTGGCCACCACCTGCAGCCCGCCGCCGATGCCCTGGGCGAGCATCACGGTGAGCCAGGCGGGAGAACCCAGGCCGTCCAGCAGTTCGGCGAAGCCGTCCACCAGCAGCACGCCGGAGAACTGGTCGAAGAAGTCGATGAAGGCGCCGCCGATGTTGATGGTGAACATGAACATCAGGTACATCATGGCGAGGAAGATGGGGATGCCGAGCGCCCGGTTGAGCACCACCTGGTCGATGCGGTCGGTGAGGTCGCTGGCAATCCGCCCGGAGTGCTTCACCGCCGTGCGCGCGACGCGGTTGGCGAGCCCGTAGCGGGCATCGGCGACGAGGATGTCCACGTCCTCACCCAGCGTCTCGCGTTCGCGCCCGGCGGCTTCCGCCGCCGTCGGGCCGGCCGCGGCGGTGGCGAGGCCGTCGCCTTCCAGCAGGCGCACCGCCAGCCAGCGCGCGGCGGTGCCGTGCCTGGCGGCCGCGTCGACGAGCAGCGGGGCGAGTGTGGCGACGGCCTTTTCCAGGGCCTCGCCGTAGGCGACGTCGACGCCGGATTGCGGGCGTTCGGCCGCCGCCTTGAGGATCGCAGCCTTCAGCGCGTCGATGCCGGTGCCCTCGGAGGCGACCACCGGCACCACCGGGCAGCCCAGTTTGCGGGCCAGCGCCTCGGCGTCCACCTGCATGCCCTTGGACTCGGCCACGTCGGTCATGTTGAGCACCACCAGCAGCGGTACGCGCATTTCGGCGAGCTGGGTGGTGAGGTAGAGGTTGCGTTCCAGGTTGGAGGCATCGACGATGTTGACGACGAGATCGGCCTCCGCCGCGTGCACGTAATCGCGGGCGAGCTTTTCGTCGAGGGAGACCTCGGCGTCGGCCACGTCCAGGGAATAGGTGCCGGGCAGGTCCACGACCTCGAAGCGTACGTCGCCCGCGCGGTACTCGCCGCTCTTGCGCTCCACGGTGACACCGGGCCAGTTGCCCACGCGCTGGCGGGCGCCGGTCAGGGCGTTGAACAGGGTGGTCTTGCCGCAGTTGGGGTTGCCGACGAGGCCGAGCGTGTAGTGGGTTTTCATCAAAGTTTCTCCACTTTCAGCGCGTCGGCCTCGTCCTTGCGCAGGGACAGCGCGAAGCCGCGGACGCGGATTTCCACCGGGTCGCCCATGGGCGCGACGCGGGTCACGCTGAGCTCCGCGCCGGGGGTCAGCCCCATGGCCAGCAGCTTGCGGCGGTAGGCGCCGCCTTCGGCGAGAAAGCCGAGCACCCGCGCCCGGTCTCCCACCGACAGTTCCTTGAGTGTCATGACTGCTTACTCCTTTGCGAAGATTCGTCGGCGGCGCCTTCGGCCGCCACCAGGATTCGTTGGGCCATGCCGGCTCCGAGGGCGAAGCGCGCGGCTCCGCGGGCGACCACCAGCCCGCCGCCTTCGCGCTGGCGCACCGCGAGTTCGCAGCCCACGTTGATGCCCAGCTCCGCCACGCGCAGCACGAAGGCGCTTCCGCCGCGGATGGCGATCACGCGCACGGTGGCGCCTTCTTCGGCGAGGCTGAGGGGGAAGGTCGGGCGGGAGGGAGCGGTCATGACGAGAGGGAGAGGGTGCGCTCCGGCGCGGGGCGCGGCAGGCCGGCGCCGGCCAGCGCGCGCAGCAGGATACCGATGGTGCTGCCGTTGTGCAGCATCGACGCGGATACCGGGCTCAGCAGCCCCAGCGCCGCAGCGGCGAGGATGGTGGTGTTGATGCCGGCGGTGAGTTTGAAGTTGGAATCGATGAGCCGCCGCGTAGCGTTGGCGAGCGCCTTGGCGTCGGCGATGTGGGCGATGTCGTCTTCCAGCAGCACGATGTCCGAAGCGAGCCGCGCCAGGTCGGCGCCGTGGTGCATGGCGATGCCCACGTGGGCGCCGGTGAGCGCGGGCGCGTCGTTGACGCCGTCGCCGATGAAGGCGATGCGCGCGCCGTCGGCGGCGAGCGCCTGCAGGATGCCGGCCTTCTCGTGGGGCAGCAGTTCGGCGTGGAAGGCGTCCAGACCCAGTTCGCTCGCCAGCGCCGCGGCCCGCTCGCGGTGGTCGCCGGTGAGCATGACGATCCGCTTCGCCCCCAGCCGGCGCAGGCGGTGCACGGTGGCGGCGCTGTTGGCACGCACTGCGTCGCGCAGTGCCAGCACGCCCAGCAGTTCGCCGCCGAAGCCGATGTAGAGCAGGGTCTTGCCCGCGCGGCGCAGTTCTTCGATGACTTCGTGGTGGGGGGCGGTGTCGATGCCTTCGTCGTCCTCGACGAAGTGGCGCGAGCCCACGACGATGCGCTTGCCGTCGATGACGCTGGCCACGCCGTGGGCGACGATGAACTCCACCGCCTTGTGGTCGAAGTGGTGATGCGGCTCGATGCGGCGCGCGGCCTCGACCACCGCCAGCGCGAGGGGGTGGAAGTAGTGCTCTTCGACCGAAGCCGCGAGCAGGACCAGGTCTTCCGAACTGTAGCTGGCGTCGAAGGCGATGGAATCCGTGACCTGCAGTGCGCCGCTGGTGAGCGTGCCGGTCTTGTCGAACACGAAGGTGTCGGCTTCGGCGAGCTGTTCGAGGGCGGAGGCGCCCTTGATCAGCATGCCGCCCTTGCCGGCGCGGTACATGGCGGCCTTGAAGGCCACCGGTGTGGACAGCTTGAGGGCGCAGGAGTAGTCCGCCTGCAGCGTCGCCGACACGCGGCGCCAGTCGCCCGACGCGAGCCAGGTCGCCGTCGCCAGCGCGAACACCATGGGCACCAGGCGGTCGGCCAGGCGCGCGGCTTCGAGCTGGGTACGGCTCTTCGCGCCCAGGGACTGCTCGACGAAGTCGGCGATGCGCGCCGCGGCGGCGTTGTGCCCGACCCGTTCGGCGTAGATGCGGATGCGGCCTTCCTCCACCACGGTGCCGGACAGCGCCCGGGCGCCGCGGGACTTGGCCACCGGCACGCTCTCGCCGGTCATCGTGGCCTCATTGACCAGGGCCTCGCCGCCCAGCACGGTGCCGTCGATGGGGATCACCGTGCCGGCGGCGGCGATGACGACATCCCCCATCTGCAGCTCGTCGGCCTCGATCTGCTGCTCCTGGCCGTCGCGCTCGACCCAGACTTCGCCGGTGGCCGGCTGCAGCAGGTGCTTGAGCATCTCGTCCGAGCGCCGCTCGATGGAGTGCTCCATGTACTCGCCCAGCGCGAGCAGGAAGGAGGTGGTGTTGGCGGCGAGGAAGTCGCGCCGGCCGATGGAAATCGCCACCGCCAGCGCCTCGAGCACGTGGGAGGTGATGCCCTTGTCGATGAGGTCGTCGAGCGCCTCGCCCATCAGCGGGATCGCGGTGGCGAGCGCCACCGGCGCCTGCAGCGGTTCCTCCAGGTGGCGGCTGGCGACCAGCGTGGAAGCCGCCAGCGCGACCGCGCCGAGGCGATGCCCGTCGGCGAAGCCGTGCGGCTTGCCCGTCACGGCAGGGACGGCCGGCGGTGCCAGCGCAGCGAGTTCGGCGCCGAGGGCGGAGGCCGTGGTGCGCTGGGGATCGAAGTTCACCACCAGCGTGCACGCCCTGGTGTTGGCCCGCACCGCCTCGACTCCGGCGAGCGCGGCCACGGCGTGCTCGATGCGCCCGGCATCGCGCGGTGCGCCGGGGCGGCAGCGGTAGCGGTAGCGTACCCGCCCCCGCGTCGCATGCGCCGGCTCGACGAAGGAGAACCAGCTACCATCCATCATGCACCGTCCGTCAGGCGTCGCCGTGGCGTTCCGCCTCCACCTCGGCCTTGATGTCGGCCATCTGTTCCTTCATTTCCTCGATGCCGCCGGCGAGCCCCGAATAGAGCTTGATCCCGGCCTTGACCAGCTTGCCGCGCAGTTCCTCGTCGGCGAGCACCCAGGCCGCCGCCGCGCCGAGCAGCGCGCCGAGCAGGAACTGCTCGGTATGGCGCGAGCGCAGCATGGCCGGCAGACCTTGCAGGAAGCCCGCGTCGAGGCCGGCAAGACCCAGGTCTGGCCCCATGCCTGCGGTCATGCCGGGACCCGTCCCGGCGCCCATGCCCGGCGCCGCACCCATGCCTGCGGCCTGTCCGGCGTCATAGCCGGCACCCGGCCAGCCGCCGTACTGCTGCGCCATGCCCCAATCGTTCGGCGCGCCGTTGCGGCGGCCGTGCTTCTTATGCTTCTTGCCCATCATGCTTCTCCTGAGAACGCTGCGCCGCGTCGCGCAGCATGCGTTCGATGACGAATACGCCGGCCGCACCCACCGCCGCGGCGACCAGCGCACCGGTGTAGTCGCGCCGTTCGATGGCCGCCGCCGCTCCGGCTCCGGCGGCCAGCGCCGTGCCGCCCTGCAGGGCGTAGCGCAGGACGCGCCTGACCTCGGCGGAGGAGGGGGAACGCTGCCCGCCTTGGATCGCGCTGAGGCAGGCCGAGGCGACGAAGCCGCGCACGAAGCTGCGTTCGATGACCGGCGTGCCGGCTACGGCCGGCAGGGTTCTGACGGGATAGTTCACGATGCCTCCTTACCGGTCTGCGGCGCGGCGGCGGCAGGCTTGGCCTTCGGCTTGCGTTTGGGCGCAGCCTTGCGGGGCGCGGCAGTGGGCTTGACGGCCGGTGCGGCTTCCGCCTCGGGTGAGGCTTCGAGCTTGCTGCGCGCCCGCGCGGAGGCGCTTTCGATGGCGGCGAGGCTGGAGGCGGTCGCCTCGCGCAGACGCTGTTGCGCCTTGTCCAGTCCGGCGCGGGTCTTGTTGGTCTTGAGCAGATTCACGGCGACGAGGCCGGTCAGCAGACCGGCGGCGAAGGGGATGAGCGGCAACATTTCAGTTCTCCTTTCGAGTCCGGCGGAGTTTGCCTTTCAGGGCATAGGCACCTGTGCCCCCGACTGCCATGCCGGCGAGCAGGGCGGGGTGGACGTGGCGCAGCAGGGTACCGAGCAGTCCGGCCTGCGGCCCCAGTTGCGCGAGCGCCCGTTCGATGAAATCCGACAGCGGCCCGTGGCGCACGTAGGCCTGCTGCGGCGGTATGCCATGGGCGACGTGATAGCGCTCCTGGGCCCAGGCTTCGGCCGCCGCCTGCTGGAAGGCGGGCAGATGGTTCTCCAGGGTGGCGGCCTGCAACTGCTCGAACACCCGGCGCACGTCCGGGTTCGGCACCTGGGCGAGGAGGTAGGTGTAGAGCCGCAGGTTGGCCACTTCGCCCGCCACTGCGCGCTGACAGTTGGCGAGCCAGCTCGGCGACACCGTCGTTTCCGTCGGGAAGGGGTCCAGCGGACGCGGAATGCCGTAGCGCTCGCACACCCCGCCGAGCGCGGCGATGTGGCGCTCCTCGGCGTTGGCGATGTTGGCGAACGGCGGCCGCGGCCCGAAAGATTCCACCACGCGCTTGTAGAAGGCGCGCGCGGCGTATTCGTCGAAGAGGGCGATGCGCACGGCCTGGTGCAGCACCGGGAAGGGCGCGCGCGGATCGACGATGCGCATGCGCAGGATGGATTCATCGTAATTGAGCATGGACGATCTCCCGATACTTGGCGCGCAGGATGTCCTCGAGAATGCCCGCCGCCTCGGAGCCGGTGCCGGCCAGGAAGTCCGTCCACGCATCCATCGGAATGACGGCGGGGTCGTACTCGACCGTGCACGAGCGGGCCAGCAGGTTCAGCCGTATCGACCGGACGCCTTCCGCGGCCTCGATCACCCGGTGCAGGTGGCGGACCTGGGTCTCGCTCGGGCGGGGCAGTTCCGGCCCGGTCTCGGCGAGCTTGAGGCGGATGCGTCCGCGCAGGTGGTGGACGACTCGCACACAGGTGGCGACGGCGCGCACGTGCTCAAAGCCGTCCATGGCCGGACCTCGTACATGGGACGGAATGGCTGTCGCCGCCGGAGGGCGGCAAGGAAGCGCCGCGCCGTACGGACGTGGCGAGCTGGACTGTCGCGGAAACGGAAAGACGAGCGGCAACCATCGGAACGAACTCCGTGGCGCGGCCCCTGGCTTGCGGGAGCAGGCTGGCTAACGAACCGCTGTTCAGTGGGAAAACGCATCTCGGCGAACGGGCAGCCGGCGGAGTCCGCCCGCCCTTTCGTCTCGACGTTGCATTAGTGTGAAGAATCCGGCGCCGCGTGTTGTTGATCGGTATCAATACCGCACCACATCGGCGTTTCCGGGCCGCGCCGGCCCGTGCCGTCCACCATGATTAAACATAGTCTGGCATGGGGATTGCTGCAAAGCCGGAGACAACGCCGCCGGAATCCGCATGTCCCTCCCGCCCCCTTCCGTCCTGCCGCCTGCCGCGCACGCCGAACCGGTGCAGCGCGTCATGAAGGTGCGGCGCGACTACAACGCCTGGGTGGCGCGGGAGACGCTGGAAGATTACGCGCTGCGCTTCACGCCGCGCAGTTCCCGCAAGTGGAGCGAGTTGCGCGTGGCCAACACGGCCTTCGGCGCGGCGGCCTTCCTGGTGCTGGAGGCGGTGGGCGCCACGCTGCTGGTCAATTACGGCTTCATCAACACCTTCTGGGCCATCGTGGTGATGAGCCTGATCATCTTCGCCACCGGCCTGCCCATCAGCGTGTATGCGGCGCGCCACGGTGTGGACATGGATCTGCTCACGCGCGGCGCGGGCTTCGGCTACATCGGCTCCACCATCACTTCGCTGATCTACGCCAGCTTCACCTTCATCCTGTTCGCGCTGGAAGCGGCCATCATGGCCTACGCGCTGGAACTGGCCTTCGGCCTCGCCCCGGCGTGGGGCTACATGGTGTGCGCGCTGGTGGTGATTCCGCTGGTCACCCACGGCATCACCAACATCAGCCGCTTGCAGACGCTCTCCCAGCCCCTGTGGCTGGTGCTGCTGGTGCTGCCCTACGTCTTCCTGTTGCAGCAGGAGCCGGAAGTGCTGCAGGGGCTGTTCGCCTATCCGGGGCAGGACGGGCGGGGCGGCGGCTTCGACATGCACCTGATTGGTGCGGCTGTGACCGTCGGCATCGCGCTGATCACCCAAGTTGGTGAGCAGGTGGACTACCTGCGCTTCATGCCGGAGCAGACCCGCGCCAACCGCGGGCGCTGGTGGTTCGCGGTGCTGCTGGGCGGGCCGGGCTGGGTGGTGATGGGCGCGGTGAAGATGCTGGGCGGCGCGTTGCTGGCCTGGCTGGCGCTTTCCGCCGCCGTGCCCGCCGATAAGGCGGTGGACCCCAACCAGATGTATCTGGTGGGCTTCTCCTACGTGTTCGACAGCCCCAGGGTGGTGCTGGCGGTGACGGCGGTGTTCGTGGTGGTCTCGCAGTTGAAGATCAACGTCACCAATGCCTACGCCGGGTCGCTGGCCTGGTCCAACTTCTTCGCCCGCGTCACCCACAGCCATCCGGGGCGGGTGGTGTGGATGGTGTTCAATACGCTGATCGCCCTGATGCTGATGGAGCTGGACGTGTTCCAGGCCCTCGGCCAGGTGCTGGGGCTGTACTCCAACGTGGCGGTGGCCTGGTTTGCGGCGGTGGCCGCCGACCTGGTCATCAACAAGCCCCTGGGCCTGTCGCCGAAGGGCATCGAATTCAAGCGCGCCCACCTGTACGACATCAACCCGGTGGGCGTGGGGGCGATGCTGCTGGCCTCCGCATTGTCGGTGGCGGCCTTTCTCGGCGCCTTCGGCCCGGCGGTGCAGCCCTACGCCACGCTGATCAGCCTGGGCGTGGCCTTCGCCGCGGCGCCGCTGATCGCCTGGGCCACCGGCGGGCGCTACTACCTGGCCCGCGCGGACCACGCGCCGGCCGGCGGCGGGCTGCGGCGCTGCGTGGTGTGCGAGCGGGAATACGAATCCGACGACATGGCCCACTGCCCCGCCTACCAGGGCCACATCTGCTCCCTGTGCTGCTCGCTGGACGCCCGCTGCCACGACCTGTGCAAGCCCCAGGCCACGCTGGCCGCCCAGTGGGCGGCGGTCGTCGAACGCCGCCTGCCGGCCGCGCTGCAGCCCTGGCTGCATTCCGGGCTGGGCCATTTCCTGCTGCTGATGGCGCTGATCGTGCCGGCGCTGGCCTTGCTGCTCGGCCTCCTTTACCTGCACGAGATCCAGGCGCTCGGATGGGAACACGCCGCGCTGGTGTCGGCGCTGCAGTCGAGCTTCGTCAAGGCCTATGCGGCCCTGCTGCTGGTGGCGGGCGTGGCGGCCTGGTGGCTGGTGCTGGCCCACAAGAGCCGGCAGGTGGCGCAGGAGGAATCCAACCGCCAGACCCATCTGCTGACCCGCGAGATCGAACTGCACCGCCGCACCGACGAGCAGTTGCAGCGCGCGCGGGAGCAGGCCGAGCACGCCAACCAGGCCAAGACGCGCTACATCACCACTATCAGCCACGAGATGCGCACGCCGCTCAACAGCATCCTCGGCTACGCGCAGATGCTGGCCGACGATCCGGCCGTGCCGGCGAACCGCCGCCAGGCCCTGCGGGTGCTGCGGCGCAGTGGCGAGCACCTGCTGTCCCTGATCGAAGGCACGCTGGACATCGCCCGCATCGAAGGCGGCAAGCTCAAGCTGGAGGTGGGCACGCTGGATTTTCCCGAGTTCGTGGACGACCTGGTGCGCATGTTCGAACTGCAGGCACGGGACAAGGGCATCGCCTTCCGCTACGAGCAGCAGGGCGAACTGCCCGCCGCGGTGCGGGCGGACGAAAAGCGCCTGCGCCAGATCCTCATCAACATCGTCGGCAATGCGGTCAAGTTCACCGTGCGCGGCGAGGTGGTGCTGCGACTTGCTTATGCGCGGGAAATGGCCGTGTTCGAGGTGCAGGACAGCGGGCCGGGCATCGCCGCGGAAGACCTCGCGCGCATCTTCGAGCCCTTCGCGCGCGGCGTTTCCGGCAGCGCGGAAGCCAGCGGCACCGGGCTGGGGCTGACCATCGCGCGCATGCTCACCGACCTGATGGGCGGCGAGATGCAGGTGGAAAGCACGCCGGGGCGGGGCACCACCTTCCGCGTCCGTCTCTTCCTGCCGCGCGTGGCCGAAGCGCCCCGGGCTTCCCGTCCGCGCCCGGCCCCGCGCCGTGCGCCGGCCCCGCCGCCCGCGCCGGTGCTGGTGTACCCTGAAGTCGCCGCGCTGCACGCCCTGGACGAATTGATCGGCCTGGGCTATCTGCGCGGCATCCTCGAAAAGCTCGACGAAATCGAAGCCGCGCAGCCGGCCTGCGCCGAGTTCGTGCGCCGCCTGCGCGTGCAGGCGCGGGAATTCCAGTTCGACGCCATGAAAACCCTTGTCCTGGCAGGCCATGAGTCCCGTCCGTAACCGCATCGACAACGACATCGTCCTGATCGTGGACGACGTGCCGGAAAACCTCTCCCTGCTGCACGACGCCCTCGACGAGGCCGGCTACACCGTACTGGTCGCCACCCACGGCGAGGCGGCGCTCGCCCGCGCCCGCCAGAGCCTGCCCGACATCGTGCTGCTGGACGCGGTGATGCCCGGCATGGACGGCTTCGAGGTGGCGCGCCGGCTCAAGGCGGATTTCGTCACCCAGCACATTCCCATCGTGTTCATGACCGGGCTCACGGAGACCGAGCACCTGGTGGCGGCCTTCGCCGCGGGCGGTTCGGACTACGTGACCAAGCCCATCCGCCCGGCGGAGGTGCTGGCCCGCATCGCCGCCCATTTGCAGAGCGCGCGCCAGATGCGCCAGGCCCGCAGTGCGCTGGACGCCTTCGGCCAGGGCACCATCGCCATCCACACCGCCAGCGGGCGCATCGTGTGGCAGACCGCGCTGGCACGCACGCTGCTGGCCGAATGGTTTCCCGATGCCGGCGGCGCCACGCCGCCCCGTCTGCTGGGCTGGGCCGAACACGCGGAGCGCGCCCGCCGCGCCGGCGAGGAGGCGCCCCAGCTCGTGCATGCGGACGGCCCGCGGCGCCTGCTCGCCACCTTCCACGACCGCAGCGCGGAGGAGGGCGAGGACGAATGGCTGATCGTGCTGCGGGAGGAAAGCGACGCCTCCGCCATCGAGGCGCTGGTGGCCGCCTTCCGCCTCACCGCGCGGGAGGCCGAGGTGCTGTACTGGGTGATCCGCGGCAAGACCAACCGGGACATCGGCGACATCCTCGGCACCAGCCCGCGCACCGTGCACAAGCACCTGGAGCACGTGTTCGACAAGCTGGGCGTGGAGACCCGCACCGCCGCGGCCTCCATGGCCATGGGCAAGATCCGCGGCGCGGGCGGGGAGGGCTGAAGCGTGCATCCCCACGGCATGCCGCCCGAACTCTTCGCCAGCCAGCAGTTGCGCCGCTACGCCCGCGGCGAGTTCATCTGCACGCCGGGCCGGCGCAGCGATTCGGTGTTCCTGCTGCAGGACGGGCGTGCCCGCGTGTTCCTGGCCGGAGAAGGCAAGGAACTGACGCTGGCCTTCCTGGAACCGGGCGAAATCTTCTCCACCCACAGCCGCGCCTGGGTGGAGGCGGTGACCGACTGCCGCGTGCAGGTGGCCGACACGGCGAGCTTCCGCGCCCGCCTGCTGGCCGAGCCCCAGCTCACCCCGGTGGTCATCCGCGTGCTGGCGCGCCTGCTCGCGGGCTCCATCGACATCATCGAGAACCTCGCCTTCCGCGACGTGCCGGCGCGGCTGGCCAACTTTCTGCTGGGCCTCGCGCGCGCGGCCGATCCGGCGCTGCCGCCCGGCCTGCGCGTGCCGCTGGCGCTGCGCACCGAGGACATCGCCCGCCTGCTCGGCACCACGCGCCAGACCGTGTCCTCGCTCATCGCCCAACTGGTGCGCGACGGCGTGCTCGCGCGGGAAGGCCGGCGCACCCTGGTGGTGCGCGATCCGGCCGAACTGCAGCGCCGCGCGGGCGGTCTGTCGGCTGGCTGACAGACGCGGGCGCCGCCGGGCGGCGACAATCCCGGGCTCCGAACCCTCGCACCCCGAATCCGCCATGTCCGACGACAGCTCCAACGATCCCTACGCCGCCGCGCTCGCCGCCAACCCCTTCGCCCAGGCGCTGGACAAGCCCGACCGCTACGTGAGCTTCTGCGGCATCGACTGCGACGGCAACGCCCGCCTGCTGATGCAGTACGTGCGCCGCCACATCGACGTGCCGGGGCAGAGCAACGCCTTCTGGGACCAGTTCCGCGACAAGCTGGAAGGGCGCAGCAGCCAGCGCTGCGACGAACTCTTCCTGGTGCACAGCTACATCAACATGATCCGCGAGTTGTTCGAGACCTACGAAGACGACGAGGCCCTGGCGCTGCTCGACAAGATCGAAGAGGAGTGCTGCTGAACGGGGGCGGGTTCCCTGCGGCCCGGTGCCGCGCGGGGATCCCGCCGCCGTGTCCGCTTTCGTCCATTAGGCAGAGGCGGCGTACCGCGTGGAGCACACCTCGTCCGCCATTGTGTCCGGGTCGTTGCGCGGACGGCATCGCCGCCATGCCGGACCCGCTCCTGTCGCGCCGGCCCGGATGAGGCCATTCCGGCCTGCCGGAGCCGGCCGGTTGAATGCCTTGCCCCGCCTGGGTTCCGCCCAATCTGCGATCTTTCCGGCATTCCGCTCCCCTTGCATGACGTGCGCAGTTGTGTAACATCGTGTTGCGATACTTTCCGGCGGGCGGGAACACGGCGATGCCGGGTGCGAACGCAGTCAAGAGGGTGGAACAAGTATTGCTAAAGACATAACGAGCCGAACATCCCGGTCGCCACGGCCGGTGGGCGTCATGGCCACATCATCGATTAGCGGAGGACAGCAATGGGAGCGAGAGACAGTCTCGTGCAATGGGACGACAGCTACAGCCTGGGGCTGGAGCAGATCGACGACCAGCACAAGGTGTTGTTCGACATCATGAACCACCTGTGGTCGGCCATCGTGAACCGGGCCGCTGACGGCGAGATGCTGAAGATTCTCGACGAGCTGGAAAGCTACACCGTCTCGCACTTCACGGCGGAAGAGAACTTCATGCAGTCGACGGGTTATCCCAACTTCGACGAGCACCGCAAGCTGCACGCCCAGTTCGTCAAGCGCATCCACGATGCGCGCGTCGAACTGCAGCAGGGCAAGCAGATCAGCCTGGACCTGCTCCACTTCCTGCGCGACTGGCTGGTGGAGCACATCCAGGCCGAAGACCGCGGCTACGCCAAGGCGTACGAGCGCGGGCAGCACGGCGGCATTCTCGGCCGCTTCTTCGGCCGCCTGCTGCGCTCCTCCTGAGCCGCGGGGGCGGGCTCAGTGCCCCCGCGCGTAATCGACCATGCCCTGGAAATCCACCACCACCGCGGGTTCGTCCCCCACCACCCAGGCGTCGTGACCCGACGGCAGCAGAGAAACATCTCCCGGCCGGCATTCCAGTTCGGTGCCGTCGTCCATGCGCACCATCAGGATGCCGGAGACGTGGTACTGGAAGTGCGGCGCCTCGCAGCTCGCGGTCCGCGCGATCGGCTTCACCGACTCCGACCAGCGCCAGCCGGGCTGGAACACGGCGCGGCCTATCATGGCGCCGCCCACCTTCACCAGCTCCAGGCGGCCCTTGGGAAATTCGCGGATTTCGTCGGGCCGGTCGAAGGCCTTGAGTTCGGCGCGTTCGTCGAGCGTGCTTGCCACTTGCGTGTTCATGGAAACCTCCTTCAGTCCTGGCCGGCAACCGCCCAGTATTCCTGCGGCGGCTTGCCTTCGTCGCGCCGGATGACCGTGGCGTCCAGCTTGTCGCCGCGCACCTGGCCGTTCCATTCCAGGCTGCCGTAACGGGAGCTGCGGGTTTCGCAGGAGAAGCGGATCGCGTCGCCTTCCCGCGTCGCCGTGTAGGGCGCTCCCCCGTAGCCGTATTCCTCGCAGGCGGTCGAGCTGAAGCGGCCGTCGGCGAAGACCAGGGTGTCCGCGTCGCCGCTGGTCTGGCCCTTTTCGAGGATCACCCCGGCGAAGCGCCTGCCGTCCAGCAGACCGGCGGCCGTGCCGGTGGCCGTGTTTTCGAGTGTCTGTGCCATGTCGTCCTCCTGTCGTGCCTGCGCCGGGCTTGTTCCGGCCGGCTGACTATACTTTTAGCAGCCGGCGGCAAGCCGCGGAATACGTGACCCCACGTAGGTCCGCAGGCCCGCGCAGGGCGGGCCGCCGGCGCGTTCCATGCCCGCATCCACGCACGGCGCCCAGGGGCGTGCGCTCGGCTTTCTGCACCGCATGGCCGAACAGGCCGCGGCGGTGGCGCGCTTTGCGCGCGAAGGCGTGGACGGCCTGCCGGAGCTGGTGGATTCGGAACTCACCACGCTGTCGATCTGCGATCTGGTGCGCGGCCGGCGCACCGTGTACAGCAGCGACCCCGGCGCCATCGGCCGGGAGGAGCGGGCGATCTTCGACCGCATGTTCTTCGACCACCCGCTGGTGCAGTACCACGCCGCCCACCCGCGCGGCGCCACGCGCAAGATCAGCGATTCCCTGCCGTCCGCGCGCTTTCACCGCACCGAGCTGTACAACGAGTACTACCGCCGCATCGGCATCGACCATGTGATGGCCATGCCGCTGTTCGTGGACCAGCACCTGCTGGTGAGCTTCGTCGTGCAGCGCAGCGGGCGGGATTACGACGAACGGGAGCGTGCGCTGCTGGACCTGGTGCGCCCGCAACTGGCGCTCATGTTCCGCCACGCGCTGGCGCTGGAACGCCTGAGCGCCGCCGCGGCGCGGCTGGAAGAGGTGTGCGGCGAGGCCGGCTGGTACGAGATCGGCCTGGACCCGCTGCGCCGCGTGCGCCGCGCTTCGGAGCGCGCCGTGCTGCGCCTGGCGGGTTTCTGCGGCGGTGCGCGGGTGGTGCCCGGCCGCCGCTTGCCGGCGCAGATCGACCGCTGGCTGGCGACGCTGCTCGCCGACTCGCCCGATCCGCTGCTGGGGCCGCGCACCGGCACGCTGCGCCTGGTCGAGGGCGACACGGAGCTGGACATCCACCTGCTGCCCGACGCCGCCGAGGCCGACGGCCACCTGCTGCTGGTGGGCCGGCCGGTGGGCCGCGGTGTGGCCGCGCGCTTCGCCGACCTGCCGCTCACGGCCCGCGAGCGCGAGGTGCTGCAATGGGCCGCGGCCGGCAAGAGCAATCCGGAGATCGCCCTCATCCTGGGCGCCAGCCCGCGCACCGTGGAAAAGCACTTCGAGCACATCCTCGCCAAGCTCGGCGTGGAAAGCCGCACCGCGGCCGTGGTGCGGGGGCTGACGGTCGGCTGGGCGTCCGGCGGCCCGACCGGCTAACGCGGCGTCGCGGACGGGCGGCGGTCCTCGATCAGCGTGCCGGCGGCCAGCGCCTCGCGTTCGTGGTCCTCGTCGCGCCAGGGTTCGGCCAGCGCGGCGGCCTCCCATTCCCGCAGCGCCGGCAGCGCGAGCACGCGGTCGACCCAGCCGCGCGCCGCAGCGGACAGCGGCAGGTCATAGGCCTGCACGCGGAACGCCACCGGTGCGAAGAAGGCATCGACCGCGCCGAACTGCCCGCCGGCGAGGAAGGGGCCGCCGAAGCGTTCCAGGCCCTCGCGCCACAGTTCGTCCAGGCGGTCGAGATCCTTGCGCAGCGCGGGGCCGATGGCGCGCATGCGGATGCGCAGGGCGACGTGCATGGAGCACTGCTCGCGCAGCGCCCCGAAGCCGCTGTGCATCTCGGCCGCGGCGCAGCGCGCCCAGGCGCGCGCCTTCGCGTCCTCCGGCCACACTCCGGCATGGCGCTCGGCCAGGTATTCGGCGATGGCCAGCGAATCCCACACCACCTGCGCCCCGTGGTGCAGGCAGGGCACGCGCCCGCTGGGCGAGAAGGCCCGGAAGGCATTCCAGTTGGAGCCCGGCGCGAAGGGCGACAGACGCTCCTCGAAGGGGATGCCCAACGTGCGCATCAGCGCCCAAGGGCGCAGGGACCAGGACGAGTAGGTCTTGTTGGCGATGTGGAGAACGTAGCGGTTTTCCATGGCGGCTCCGCGGGTGGGGGGCTGCCGGGATCATACGCCTGTCGTCTGTGCCCCGGCACCGCGCGGGCGCGTCCGGGGTTCATTCGAGCACCACGCCCGCCAGCGCGCGCAGGGCCAGCGCCGGCTCGGCGAGGGCGGTGCTGCCGCCCAGCAGCCGGGCGACGATGCGTTCGGGCGAGAGCACGATGAGGATGCCGTGCCCGTCGTTGGCGGTGTCGGGGCGGACCACGTGCTCGGCCAGCGCGGCCTCGCTCTGGTAGAGCAGGTTGACCGGGTCGATGCGGCTGTTGGCGACTTCCGGGATCTCGCCCAGGCGGTGCACCAGGATGCCGAACGGCTCCTTGCCGCGCCCGCGCACCACGACGATCTGGCGATAGCCGGCGGCATCCACCGGCCGGCGCAGGCGCAGGTGGGCCTTGAGGTCGAGCACCAGCAGCGGGCGGTCCTGGTACATGAACACGCCCTGCACGTGATCGGGCAGGCCGGGCACCGAGGTGATGCCCGTCGCGTCCACCGCTTCGAGCACGTGGGCGGAGACGATGCCCAGCCATTCGTCGCCGATGAAGAAGGTGGCGATCTCGGTGCTGCCGCCGGGCGCGCCGGTCTGGCGCAGGCGCGGCAGGCGCACCAGGCCCGGCTCCCCGGCCGGCACTTCGCCGGCGGCCGGCACCGCGCCCAGCGGCACGAAGACCAGCGCGGCCACGTCGTTGTGGTAGGCGTCGTCGGCGGACTTGAACTCGCGGTAGCCGGCCGACATGCGCGCGCCGACCGCGTGGTAGCAGCCGTCCAGCGCATGGATGGTGGCGCTGTCGGTGCCGTTGGCGAGCTGGAACAGTGCCTCGGGCAGCGGCAGTTCGGTGCCGATGGGGTAGCGCGCGTCAGTGCTGGCGATCACGCGCCGGCCGCGGTCGGCGAATACCGCGAAGCTGCCGGGCATGATCTCGCCGCGCGCGTTGCGCGGCAGGGCGTCCTGCAGCATGGCGCGGAACTGGGGCTCGGCGTCGAACACGATGCCGATGCCGCCGCAGGTGCCGCCGTGCCCCGCGTCGGTGTCGGCGATGGCGGCTGCGTAGATGTAGGTGTGGCGGCCGTGGTACAGCGGCGTGGGCGCGAAGGCCGATACCACGTAGCTCTGCGTGTCGGCCGGGGCCAGGCAGCGGCGCACCCATTCCTCGCCCACCGCGTGGCCGATGCACTCGCCGTAGTGCGGGTTGGAAACCGCCACCACGGTGCCGGCGGCGTCGAACACCACCAGGTTGTCGTACACCGTGTACAGGGCGTTGATCGCCTCCAGCACGCGGGTGATGGCGGCGCGGGCCTCGTCCGGGGCCTCGGCGAGCCGCCCGAGCTGGCGCGCCAGGGAGGCGTTGAGCGCCCACCAGCGACAGTCGTTGGCGCGCTCGTAGAGGTTGCGGTCCATGATGTCGATGGCCAGCGAGGCGAGGAAGCGGGTGTCGTCGAGGATGGACGACACCACCGTCTCGTTGAGATTGCCGATGGAGCGCTCGAAGACGTCGGTGGTCTTCAGCCCGGTGTTGCCGATCTCCCACAGCAGCACCTTGGAGAACGAGGTGTTGGCCGGCACCTCGCTGCTGCTCTGGCGCACGTTGCCGTTCCACACGGAGCGGTTCAGCGCGCGCTGGATCTGTTCGGCCTGGCGCGGGATGTTGCGCAGTTCCTCGGAGAACAGGGTGGGGCTCTTCATCACCGCCGCCATCACGCCGGCGGGCAGCGCGGCCAGGCGGTCGGCGCCCTGGTGGGCGAAGGCGTGCTCGATGGGCACCATCGCATGGCCCATCCAGCCCGGCCCCATGTAGCCCTGATAGCCCTGGGTGGGGCGGGTGGTGGCGAGGTATTCGCGCCCGCCGAAAAGCACCACGCCCCAGTCGCCCTCCAGCACCCGTTCCATCGGCGCGCCCACCGGCAGGTGGTAGGGATCGCTGCTGGCGATCACCCCGCCGTCCGCGTCCAGCAGCGCCAGCACCGTCCGGTCGCGCGGCTTGCCCAGGTTGGCGAAGATGCGCCGGGTCTCGTTCTCGAACCTGAAGCACAGGCACAGCACCGCCAGGGGCGTGCCGTCCTCCTCGGTCACCCGATAGGCGTAGATCAGGCCGGGACGCGGTTCGGCGAGCAGGTCGGAGCGGCGGAACACCTCCACGTACGCCTCGGGCGTCTCCAGCGCCTCGCGCACCAGCGGGTCGGCGGACTGGCGCACGGGATTGCTTGCGTCCAGTTGCGCGAGCACCCGCCCGTCGGTGCCGAGCAGGATGATGTCGTGATAGACCGAGTACTTGCGTACGTACTCGCGGAAGCGCTGCTCGATGCGCTGGCGGTGGCCGGTACAGCACTGCGTGTCCTCGCCGCGGGCGAGCAGGTCGCGCATGCAGCGCGCGAAGCCGCGGATGTCGTCGTCCTGCGCCAGGAAGCCGATGTCGGCGGTGCGCTCGAAGAGGTTGCGCACCATGATGTCCACCGCCACCTGGGCCTTGGACTTGAGCGCCTGCACGGCCTTGTTGCGGATCTCGATGCCCAGGCGGTTGAGCAGATCCGCGGTGAGGGCGGCGAACGCCTGTCGGGTTTCGCTCATGTCGGTGCCGCTGCCCGACAATTGTCCCAACAGCGTCAGGTTGTCCCACACTGCCTGCAGGCTTTGCAGCGTCTCGCGGTAGTCCTGCACCGGGTCCATGTGGCGGACCACCGCGCTCAGCGTATCGTCGAAGTCTATGCCCTTGTAAATGCTCACTTTCGTCTCCTCCCTTGCAATGGGTGGGCCAGACTTCAGGCGTTGCGGTCTGCCGTCGGTTCGGGCCGGCGGGGCGGTCCGGGCCGGAGGTCCGGGACTGAAATCCGTTCAACGCATGCAAGAAACATTCCCTTTTCGTTCCGGAGGCTTGACGCAAGGGGGCGCACGGGTGGATCGTTGCGGCTCTCGAACCAGGGAGCATTGCGATGAGATTGGGAACACCGCTGTCGGCCAGCGCGCTGAAGGTCATGCTGCTGGGCTCGGGCGAACTGGGCAAGGAAGTGATCATCGCCCTGCAGCGCCTGGGCGTGGAAGTGATCGCGGTGGACCGCTACGCCAATGCGCCCGGCCACCAGGTCGCACACCGCGCCCACGTCATCCCCATGACCGACGGCGCGGCCCTGCGCGCGCTGGTGGAGCGCGAGCGCCCGCACCTGATCGTGCCGGAAATCGAGGCCATCGCCACCGATACGCTGGCAGAGATCGAAGCCGAGGGACTGGCCGAGGTCATCCCCACCGCGCGCGCCGCCCGCCTCACGATGAACCGGGAAGGCATCCGCCGCCTGGCCGCCGAGGAACTCGGCCTGCCCACCTCGCCCTACCGCTTCGCCGATTCGCTGGCCGAACTGCAGGCCGCCATCGACGGCGCCATCGGCTATCCCTGCGTGGTCAAGCCGGTCATGTCCTCCTCCGGCAAGGGCCAATCCACCGTGCGCGGGCCGGAGGACGTGGCCCGCGCCTGGGAATACGCCGCCGCCGGCGGGCGGGTGAACCAGGGCCGGGTCATCGTCGAAGGCTTCATCGACTTCGACTACGAGATCACCCAGCTCACCGTGCGCGCCCGCGACGGGGCCGGCACGGTGCAGACGTATTTCTGCGAGCCCATCGGCCACGTCCAGGTCGGCGGCGACTACGTGGAATCCTGGCAGCCCCAGCCCATGAGCCCCGCCGCGCTGGCGAAATCGAGGGAAATCGCCGCCGCCGTCACCGGCAGCCTGGGCGGGCGCGGCATCTTCGGCGTGGAACTGTTCGTGAAGGGCGACCAGGTGTGGTTCTCCGAAGTCAGCCCGCGCCCCCACGACACCGGCCTGGTCACCCTGTGCTCCCAGCGCTTCTCCGAATTCGAACTGCACGCCCGCGCCATCCTCGGCCTGCCGGTGGATGTCGCCCTGCGCGAGCCCGGCGCCTCCGCGGTGATCTACGGCGGCCTGGACGCCCCCGGCATCGCCTTCGAGGGCGTGGCCGAGGCGCTGGCCGTGCCGCGCACCGATCTACGCCTGTTCGGCAAGCCGGAATCCTTCGCCAAACGGCGCATGGGCGTGGCGGTGGCGAATGGTGCGACGGTGGAGGAGGCGCGGCAGCGCGCGAAGCTGGCGGCGGGCAAGGTGAGGCCGGTGCAGGGCGGAGGGCGCGGCTGATCGTATGATCCGTTCTCTACCAGCCCGACTCACGCAGCCGTCGGATTCCGCAGGGCCGGTGTGCCGGCCGCCCGCTGTTGAAGGCCACCCTGGAAGGAAACAATGTACTTCGACGATCCCACCCTGATGTTCGCCGTCACCGTGGTCGGCGCGGCCAACGCGGTCGTGCTGGTCTGGGGCGCGCTGCTCGGGGCCTGTCGCCAGCCCTTGCTGTATTGGGCGGCGGCCAACGGGCTGGCGGCGCTGGCTGCGTCCATGGTGCTGATCCTGGCGGAATCCGGGTCGCCCTGGCTCGGGCCGCTCTTCAACAGTTTCTTTCTGCTCGGGCATGCCTGTTGGCTGGTCGGTACGCTGCACTTCTTCGGCCGTCGGGTGGCGGCCGGTCCGTTGGCGGCGCTGCTGATCCTGAGCATCGTGGCCACGGTCTGGCTCGGTGTCGTGAGCCCGGACCGCGCACTGCGCATCTTCCTGGCCGCCAGTACCGCCGCGATCCTGCGCCTGTTCAGTGCCATCGTCCTGCTGCGTTTCAGCGGTACTTTCGGCCGGCGGGCGGTGGCGCTGGCGGTGGCGCTGGTCATGCTGATCGACGCCGGGGTGCTCGCCCTGCATGCACACATCGGCCTTGCCGGCGTAGTGCCGTTGATCACGGGCAGCGAGCAGAACGATCCCTTCATCCTGACCTGGATCACCATGCTGCTCTCCACGGCGGTGGCGACGCCCTTGCTGATGCTGCTGGCCCTTTCCCGGCTGCTGGACGATCTGAAGCGCTCGGCCCACTACGACAGCCTGACCGGGCTGCCCAACAGGCGCGGCTTCTTCGAGCGCATCGGCCCGCTGCTGGAGCAGGGCCGGCGCCAGGGGCAGACCGGTTCGGTGCTGGTGGTGGACATCGATCGTTTCAAGCATCTCAACGACCGCTTCGGCCACGCCATGGGCGACGAAGTGCTGTGTGTGATGGGCGCCGTGCTGAATGACGTGCTGCGCGGCGTCGACACGGCGGTGCGCTGGGGCGGAGAGGAGTTCTGCGCGCTGCTGCCGGACACCGGCGGCAGCGGCGCATATGCCGGCGCCGAGCGCATCCGCGCCGAATTCAGCCGCCGCTGCCGTGCGATTCCGGCATTGGCCGAGGTGCCGATGAGCGTCAGCATCGGCGTTGCATCCGGCCGCTGGAACGAGGTGGATTTCGACACCCTGCAGCACCGCGCCGACGCCGCGCTCTACGCCGCCAAGCACGGCGGCCGGGACCGCACGGTACTCGCCGGGGCGGAAACTGTCGCCTGTTAACCGGCAATCAAACCGGAGACAGCGTTCGCCCTGAACCTTTCACGGCACGTGCACCGGCAGCATCCGGCTCAGTTCGATGCCGGCCGGCGATACCGTCGCCCCCAGGGCCAGCACTTCCACGCCCGCCGCCATCGCTTCCCGCAGCGCGCGTCCGTAGGCCGGGTCGATGTGATCGGCGGGCCGCACCTCCCGCACGTCCTCCCGCTGCACGCAGAACGCCAGCACCGCCCGGTGGCCCGCGGCCACCATGCCCGCCAGTTCCCGTAAATGCTTGGCGCCCCGCAGCGTCACCGCGTCCGGAAAGTGGCCGATGCCGTCCTGCACCGCGGCGGTAACGTTCTTCACCTCCACGTAGCAGGGCGGCCGCCCGTCCGCCTCCAGCAGCAGATCCACCCGGCTGTTCGCCCCGTACTTCACCTCGCCCCGGATGCGCGGATAACCCCCCAACGCAGCCACCCGCCCCGATTCGATCGCCTCCCGCACCAGGGCATTGCTGCGCCCCGTATGCACGCCCACCAGCACGCCGGGTTCGGCTTCCGCCAGTTCCCAGGTCCACGCCAGCTTGCGCGCCGGATTCGCCGCAGGCGACAGCCACACCTTCATGCCGGGCTCGGCGCAGCCCATCATGGAGCCGGTGTTCGGGCAATGGGCCGTGAGGATGCCGCCGGAGGTCTCCACGTCGGCGAGGAAGCGGTTGTAGCGGCGGATCAGATGGCCGGGCTGGAGGGGGGTGGGGAAGTGCATGGCGGGTCGGGTCGATGGACGCGGGGCGTAGCTTGTCAGGATCGGCGCCGGTTATCCAGTGAGGACGTCCGCCTGCCTTGGTCCCCACGCATTCCGCGGAGGCGATGGTACGGCTCCGGCAGGAAGGGGGCAGGTCCGGCCTCTGTTATTCCGCCTATGCGCATCGCCCCCGATTCGTGGTGTGCTCAGTCATGGGCCGCCATGGGCAACCGGCTTTTCCACTCCCGAGGCGACTGCCCGGATTGCGCCTTGAACGCGCGCGAGAGTGCGGCTTCGCTGCCGTAGCCGACTTCCATTGCGATCACTTTCAAAGGACGTCCGCGCCGCAGGGCTTCCTGTGCCAGCCGCATGCGCCAGCCTTGCAGATACTGTCCCGGCGTGATGCCGACTTTCTGGCGGAAAGTCGTGGCGAATACGCTGCGCGACATGCCGGCCGCGCTGGCAAGTTCCTCGAGCGTCCATTCCCGTGCCGGCGCCTCGTGCATCGCCACCAGCGCATTGCGCAGACGTGGATGCGACAAGCCCGACAGCATCCCGCCTTTCACTTCGCCGCTTTCCATCAACTGGCGCAAGACCTGGATCATCACCACTTCGAACAAGCGCTCGACCAGCGCCACGCGCCCGCATCGCCGTTCGAATGCTTCCTCGAACAGCAGCGACAGTACCGGCCCGGCACCCGGTATCCCGTCCAGCGGCAGGCAGACGACATCCGGCAACGCCGATGCGATCGGATTGCCTGCGCCGCCCTCGAACGACAGGTTCGCGCAAACCATGTCCGCACCGCGCTCGGGGTCGGTGACAAAGGTGTGCGTCAGCGGCCGCGGGAACAGCAGCAAGCTGGGTCGTTCGACGTGCAGTGATTCCTTGCCGTATCGCACCTCGACTGCGCCGCTGCGCACCAAGTGCAACTGTCCGTGCGCACGGTCGCTTTCCAGGGCGTTGATGCCGCACAGCGCCCCGGCATTGAACATTTGTGCGCTCACCGGGAAGTGCAGCATCAGCGCAGCGAGTCGATCGGTCATGGCAATACTCCAGATCAAATTTTCTGGATTTTATATCACCAATAGTTCCTGTTGGGCGAGCAGAATTCGTCTCACCGAGCAACCCCCGCCCGGCAATCCACCAACACAGGAACCACCATCATGTCCATCGAAAAGATCCTTTACACCGCCGTAGCCTCCGCCACAGGCGGCCGGGAAGGCCGCGCCACCTCCTCCGACAACGTACTCGATGTGCAGTTGTCCACGCCTCGCGAGTTGGGTGGCGCTGGCGGCCCCGGCACCAACCCGGAGCAATTGTTCGCCGCTGGATATTCGGCCTGCTTTCTTGGCGCGCTGAAGTTTGTCGCCGGCAAATCGAAGGTTGCACTGCCTGCGGACACCACCGTTACCGGCAAGGTCGGCATCGGCCAGATCCCTACCGGCTTCGGCATCGAGGCCGAACTGACCATCGCCGCCACCGGCATTGCCCGTGGCGTGTTGCAGGCGCTGGTCGACCAGGCCCATGTGGTCTGCCCTTATTCGAACGCCACGCGTGGAAACATCGACGTGACGCTCGTCATCGCCGACTGATCTGAGTCACCCCTCGCATACGAACAGGAAACCAGCACCATGAACGTCATCACCCGCATCGTTGCCACGCCGCTGCTGGCTATCGCGCTGCAGTCCGGCTTTGCCGCGCACGCCGCAAAGCCGGTGTCCGATACCGCCATTGCCCACACCGCAAGCACCGTCACCACAGCCGACGGCGTGCAGCTCTATTACAAGGACTGGGGCCCGAAGGACGGCCCGGTCGTCACCTTCAGCCATGGCTGGCCGCTGAATTCGGACAGTTGGGAATCCCAGATGATCTTTCTGGCCGGCAAGGGCTATCGCGTGGTCGCTCACGATCGCCGCGGCCATGGCCGCTCCAGCCAGCCGTGGGACGGCAATGACATGGATCACTACGCCGACGATCTGGCCGCAGTGATCGAGACGCTCGACCTGAAGGACGTCACCCTGGTCGGCTTCTCCACCGGGGGCGGTGAAGTGGCGCGCTACATCGGACGCCATGGTACCGAACGGGTCAAGAAAGCCGTGCTGGTCAGCGCCGTGCCGCCGCTGATGCTGCAGACCGCCGACAATCCGGGCGGCCTGCTGCTCGAAGTGTTCGACGGCATCCGCAAGGCCTCGCTGGAGAACCGCGCACAGTTGTACCTTGATCTTGCATCCGGCCCGTTCTACGGTTTCAACCGGACGGGCGCCAAGGTTTCGCAAGGTCTCATCGACAGTTGGCGGTCACAGGGTATGCAGGCCGGGCACAAGAACACCTACGATTCCATCGCAGCGTTCTCGGCCACCGATTTCCGCGAAGATCTGAAGAAATTCGACGTGCCTACGCTGGTGATCCACGGAGACGACGACCAGATCGTGCCGATTGACATCTCCGGCAAGGCCTCCGCCGCGCAGATCAAAGGGGCTAAGCTGATCATCTACCCCGGCGCGCCGCATGGTCTGACCGACACGCACAAGGATCGCTTCAACCAGGATCTGCTGGAGTTCCTGAAGGACTGAGTGAGCAACTGCGCTGTGCCGGCCGCAGGTTGTTCCCTGCGGCCGCTGTCAGCTCGGAGGGGCGGTTCCTGGCTTCGCAGGGGCATGGCCGGTTCAGCGCCCGATAGCAGAGCCCGGCAGTCGTCCCGTGTGGGCCGGCTCGTCTGCCTGCCCCCTACGCAACCTTGCGTATTTCATGCATCCCCCCGTCTCCCTAATCTTTGATCGTGCAACGCAGCAAGGCCGGGTGTCCGGCATTTCCGATCACTTCAAGGGAGACTTCCATGCAGACTCGTCGCAACTTCCTCAAGGCGCTGACCCTTTCCGCTTCTATCGCCGCCATCGGCGTACCGTTCGGCGCGCAGGCGGCCGATACCATCAAGGTGGGCGTCCTGCATTCCCTGTCGGGGACGATGGCGATTTCCGAGACGGCGCTGAAGAACGTGGCGCTGATGACCATCGAGGAGATCAACGCCAACGGCGGCGTGCTGGGCAAGAAGCTGGAGCCGGTGGTGGTGGACCCGGCCTCCAACTGGCCGCTGTTCGCCGAGAAGGCTCGCCAGCTCATCAGCCAGGACAAGGTGGCGGCGGTGTTCGGGTGCTGGACTTCGGTGAGCCGCAAGTCGGTGAACCCGGTGTTCAAGGAACTCAACGGCCTGCTGTTCTACCCGGTGCAGTACGAAGGCGAGGAACTGGAGAAGAACGTGTTCTACACCGGCGCCGCGCCCAACCAGCAGGCGATTCCGGCCGTCGAATACCTGATGAGCGAGGAAGGCGGCGGCGCGAAGCGCTGGGTGCTGCTGGGCACCGACTACGTGTATCCGCGTACCACCAACAAGATCCTGCGCGCCTTCCTGAAGAGCAAGGGGGTGGCGGAAGCCGACATCATGGAGGACTACACCCCCTTCGGCCATTCGGACTACCAGACCATCATCGCCAACATCAAGAAGTTCGCCTCCGAGGGCAAGAAGACGGCGGTGGTGTCCACCATCAACGGCGACTCCAACGTGCCCTTCTACAAGGAACTGGGCAACGCCGGCCTGAAGGCCACCGACGTGCCGGTGGTGGCCTTCTCGGTGGGTGAGGAAGAACTGCGCGGCGTGGATACCAAGCCCCTGGTGGGCCACCTGGCGGCGTGGAACTACTTCATGACGGTGAAGAACGGTGAGAACGACGCCTTCATCAAGAAGTACAAGGACTGGGCGAAGAAGAACGGCGTGCCCAATGCCGACACCGTGGTCACCAACGACCCGATGGAAGCCACCTACGTGGGCATCTACATGTGGAAGCAGGCGGTGGAGAAGGCCAAGTCCACCGACACGGACAAGGTCATCGCGGCCATCGGCGGCCAGACCTTCAAGGCGCCGTCCGGCTTCACGCTGACCATGGACAAGACCAACCACCACCTGCACAAGCCGGTGCTGATCGGCGAGGTGCGTGCGGACGGCCAGTTCGACGTGGTGTGGCAGACCAAGTCGCCGATCCGCGCCCAGCCGTGGAGCCCGTTCATCGACGGTAATGAGGGCAAGCAGGGGCTTTGATGCCGGCTTGACTCTACTGTAGGAGCGGCCTTGGCCGCGATGCGGCCTGCGGGGAAACGACCGCCGCATCGCGGGCAAGCCCGCTCCCACGGCATCTTCGCTACACGGCCGTTTCGGGCACTGACATGAAGAGAACCTCCCCCTGGGCGCAGCGCGCCTGGCTGATCCTGCCGCTGCTGGCGGCCTTTCTGCTGCTCGCCGCCGCCGGCCAGGCGCGTGCGGCGGTGGACGAGGGCGCCCTGCAGCAACTGGCGACGGGCGACTTCGGCGCGCGCATCGCCGCCATCGAAGCTATCGGCGCGGGCGGCGGCGAGGAGGCGCGCCGGGTGATCGCTGCGCTGGGGGCGGGCGAACTGGGCGTGCTGGACGGCCGCGTGGTGATCGTGCGGGATGGCAGGGTGACCGACGTGGGCGGTGCCGTGGTGGAGGCCGCGCCCGATGCGGTGGACCTGCTGCGCGTGAACAACCGCGTGCGCCGCGCGCTGGCTACGGCCAATGCGGCGCTGGACTTGTCCGCGGACGATGCCACGCGGCGCCTGGCCGCCGCGCAGACCTTGCGCGACAACGCCTCCGAAACCCTGCTGCCGGTGCTCGAACGGGCACTGGAAAGCGAGCAGGACGACGCCATCCGCGAGATCGTGCTGCTGGCCGCGGCGAAGGTGAACCTGAACGCGGACGATCCGGCCAAGCGCCTGAAGGCGGTGACGGCGCTCGGCGAATCCTCCGACCCGGCGGTGAAGGCGCTGCTGGAACCTTTCATGGCCCAGGACAATGGCACCTGGCGCGAGCCCGACGCCCTGGTGCGCGAGGCCGCCGCCGCGTCCATCGCGGCCATTGAGCGTCGCGTGGCCGTCGCCCAGAACATCGGCACGGTGTTCTCCGGCCTGTCCCTGGGCTCCATCCTGCTGCTGGCGGCCCTCGGCCTGGCCATCACCTATGGGGTCATGGGCGTCATCAACATGGCCCACGGCGAACTGCTGATGGTCGGCGCCTACGCCACCTTCGTGGTGCAGGGCCTGTTCCGCGCCCATCTGCCGGAGTGGGTGGACTGGTACGTGGTGGCCGCCATTCCGGCCGGCTTCCTCGCCGCCGCCGCGGTGGGCGTGGTCATGGAGCGCAGTGTGCTGCGCTTCCTGTACGGCCGGCCGCTGGAATCGCTGCTCGCCACCTGGGGCATCTCCCTGGTGCTGATCCAGGCCGCGCGGGTGGTCTTCGGCCCGCAGAACGTGGAACTCGCCAACCCGGTGTGGATGTCCGGCGGCGTGGAGCTGGCGGCCGGCGTGGTGCTGCCGTGGAACCGCATCGTCATCCTGGGCTTCGCGGCCTTCGTGCTGTTCCTGGTGTGGCTGATGATGAACCGCACCCGGCTGGGCATGTTCGTGCGCGCGGTGACGCAGAACCGTGCCATGGCCGGCTGCGTGGGCGTGCCCACGGCGCGCGTGGATACGCTGGCCTTCGCCATCGGCGCGGGCATCGCCGGGCTGGGCGGGGTGGCCCTGTCGCAGATTTCCAACGTGGGCCCGGCCATGGGTACGGGCTACATCGTGGATTCCTTCATGGTGGTGGTGCTGGGGGGGGTGGGGCAACTCGCAGGCGCGGTGTGGGCGGCGATGGGGCTGGGTATCGTCTCCAAGTTCCTGGAAGGCTGGGCCGGCGCGGTGATCGCCAAGATCCTGGTGCTGGTGTTCATCATCGCCTTCATCCAGAAGCGTCCGCAGGGCATCTTCGCCCTCAAGGGCCGCTTCGCAGACAACTGATACCCACGGAGGACGCGCCGCATGCGCACCCCATTGACGGTCCGATTGTTCGCCAAGCTGCCGCGCGCCGGCTGGGCGGCGCTGGCGCTCTTCGCCCTGTTCGCCTGGGTGTGGGTGCCGGTGGCCCACCTGGCGCTGCCGGCGGACCACGCGCTGCACCTGTCGTCCTACTGGGTGAGCCTGCTGGGCAAGATCCTGTGCTACATGGTGGTGGCGGTGGCGATGGACCTGATCTGGGGCTACGCGGGCATCCTCAGCCTGGGCCACGGGCTCTTCTTCGCCCTCGGCGGCTACGCCTTCGGCATGTATTTGATGCGCCAGATCGGCCGCGACGGCAGCTACGGCGCGGACCTGCCGGACTTCATGGTCTTCCTGGACTGGAAGGAACTGCCCTGGTACTGGACGGGGTCGGATTCCTTCCTGTGGGCGCTGCTGCTGGTGGTGGCGGTGCCGGGGCTGCTGGCCTGGGTGTTCGGCTACTTCGCCTTCCGCTCGCGCATCAAGGGGGTGTATTTCGCCATCATCACGCAGGCGCTCACCTACGCGGCCATGCTGCTGTTCTTCCGCAACGAGACCGGCTTCGGTGGCAACAACGGCTTCACCGACTTCAAGCGCATCCTGGGCTACGGCATCACCACGCCGGAGATGCGGGTGATCCTGTTCGCGCTCTCCGCCGCGCTGCTGGCCGGCGTGCTGCTGCTGGGGCGCTATCTCGTCACCTCCCGCTTCGGCCGCGTGCTGACGGCGATCCGCGATGCGGAGAGCCGGGTCATGTTCATCGGCTACAACCCGCTGCATTACAAGCTCTTCATCTGGACCCTGTCCGCCGTGCTGTGCGGCTTGGCGGGTGCGCTCTACGTGCCCCAGGTGGGCATCATCAACCCCTCCGAGATGAGCCCGGCCAACTCCATCGAGATCGCCGTGTGGGTGGCGGTGGGCGGGCGCGGCACGCTGGTGGGCGCGGTGCTGGGGGCGGGTATCGTCAATCTGGCCAAGAGCTGGTTCACCGTGTCCTTCCCGGAATACTGGCCCTTCTTCCTGGGTTTCCTGTTCATCGCGGTGACGCTGTTCCTGCCCAATGGCGTGATCGGGCTGTGGAGCAAATTGCGCGGCCGGCACGCGCCTGCCACGGAAGAGGAAGCGGAGCCGGCGCCGGCACCTGCGGCAGAACCCGCCGTGCTGACCGCTCCCCCCACCGAATCCACCCGCGGAGCCGCCGCATGAGCACCGTCATCGACCGCGACGCCGAGCAGGCCAACCAGCGCGAGCAGTGGGAGGGCGGGGCCAACATCGGCCATGTGGTGCAGCCGGGCGAGCTGGACCTGTCCCACGACGTCATCCTCTACCTGGACGACATCACGGTGAGCTTCGACGGCTTCCGCGCGCTGAACAAGCTGAGCCTCGCCATCGACGCCGGCGAACTGCGCTGCATCATCGGCCCCAACGGCGCGGGCAAAACCACGATGATGGACGTCATCACCGGCAAGACACGGCCGGACGAGGGCAAGGCCTTCTTCGGCCAGACCCTGGACCTGACCCGCATGAGCGAACCCGAGATCGCCCATGCCGGCATCGGGCGCAAGTTCCAGAAGCCCACCGTGTTCGAGCAGCACACCGTGTTCGAGAACCTGGAACTGGCGATGAAGGCCGACAAGCGCGTGCGCCGCAGCCTCTTCGCACGCCTGACGGCGGAGGAGGGCGACCGCATCGCCGCGGTGCTGGAGCGCATCCGCCTGGCGGGGGCGGCGGACCGCAGCGCCGGGCTGCTTTCCCACGGCCAGAAGCAGTGGCTGGAGATCGGCATGCTGCTGATGCAGGAGCCGAAGCTGCTGCTGCTGGACGAACCCGTGGCCGGCATGACCGACGACGAGACCGAGCGCACCGCGGAGCTGTTCGTGAGTTTGGCGGGGGAGCATTCCCTGGTGGTGGTGGAGCACGACATGGCCTTCGTGGAGGCGCTGGGCGGCAAGGTGACGGTGTTGCACGAAGGCTCGGTGCTGGCCGAAGGCGATCTGGCCGCAGTGCAGAACGACCAGCGGGTGATCGAGGTTTATCTGGGGCGTTGACGCGCAGGAGGGCAAGGTCATTCCTCCCCCTTCAAGGGGGAGGCCAGGAGGGGGATGGTTTCGGTCCAGTGCCGCGAAAACCCATCCCCACCCCAACCCTCCCTTTGAAGGGGAGGGGGTGCGCCAAGGAAACAGGAACGAGTACAAGCATGCTGAAGGTCGACAAGCTCAACCAGTACTACGGCGGCAGCCACATCCTGCGCAACCTGTCCTTCGAGGTGCCGCTCGGGGTCACCACGCTGCTGGGGAGGAACGGCGTGGGCAAGACCACGCTGCTCAAGACCCTGATGGGCCTGGTGCCGGCCGCTTCCGGCAATGTGGTGTTCGACGGCCGGGAGATCACCCGCGCCCCGTCCTACGAGCGGGTGCGCGCCGGCATCGGCTACGTGCCCCAGGGGCGCGAGATCTTCCCCCGCCTGACGGTGGAGGAGAACCTGCTGATGGGCCTCGCCACCCGGCCCCGCGGCACGGCGGTGCCGGAACGCGTGTTCGGCATGTTCCCGGTGCTCCGGCAGATGCTGGGGCGGCGCGGCGGCGACCTCTCCGGCGGGCAGCAGCAACAGCTCGCCATCGGCCGGGCGCTGGCCTTCGGGCCGCGCCTGTTGATCCTTGACGAACCCACCGAGGGCATCCAGCCTTCCATCATCAAGGACATCGAGCGCGCCATCCGCAGCCTGGCGGAAACGGGCGAGATGGCCATCCTGCTGGTGGAGCAGTATTACGATTTCGCGCGCTCGCTGGCCGACCACTACCTGGTCATGGAGCGCGGCGAGATCGTCATGCGCGGCGCGGGTGCCGACATGGACGCCGACGGGGTGCGCGAGGCGCTGTCCGTCTGAATCCTTGCCCGGCGCATTCCGTTCCGGAGCAGGTTGACGTGGGCTGCGGAATATTCCGCAGTGCTGACAACGGCGTTCGGCCGCCTTGCCGGGCTTACGCCTTAAGATATACGATTTGCCGCTTCCGGCTCCCGCCTCGTCGCCTCGGTCCACCTTCGGACACAGATCGTGAACAAGCTCTGGAACACCATCAGCGAGCACATCGTCGCGCCGACGCAGCTCACCCGCGGGCAACTGCTGGGGCTGCTGACGCCGTTCGGCCGCTCGGTGCATATGCGCCGCCACGCAGCCTTGGTGATCATCGCGCGGGTGCAGTTGATTTCCGCCCTGTTCGCCGTCCTGGTGCCCCTGTGGTCGGTGGTGGACGTGCTGGTGTTCGACAGCCATACCGCAGCGTGGCTGGTGGTGCTGCGCCTGGCTTCGGCCGCCGTGTTCGTCGGGCTGGCCTGGCCGCGCCAGGTGTCGCCCTCGCATCCCTATCTCCAGGCAGTGATCATGCTGCTCATCATGCTGATGGTGCCGCCGGCCTTCTATCTGGTGTCGCTGCAGCTCATCGACGCCTCCGCGCTGGTCAATGGCCAGTTCCTGGTGATGCAGCTTTACGCCTTCATGCCCACCATCGTGCTGGGCGGGCTGGCGATCTTTCCGCTCACGGCGCTGGAGATACTGCTGTTTTCGCTGCCGGTGCTGGGCATCGCCGTTACCGGCATGGTCTCCGGCGGCGCCGAGCTGGCGCTGGACCAGCACGGCGCCACGCTGTGGTTCATGCTGATGATGATGGGCGTGGCGATGTTCTCCGGCATGAGCCAGTCCCACTACATGGAAAGCCTGGTGCACAAGGCCATGACCGACCCGCTCACCGGCGCCTACACCCGGCGCTCGGGCACCGAGGCGCTGGAGCTGATGTTCCGCCTCTCTTCCATGTCCGCCAAGCCGCTCGCGGTGGCCTTCTTCGACCTGGACCGCTTCAAGACCATCAACGACCAGTACGGCCACGATGCGGGCGACCAGGTCCTGTGCGCGCTGGTGGAACGCCTGCGCCAGACCCTGCGCCGGGGCGACGTGCTGGTGCGCTGGGGCGGCGAGGAGTTCATCGCCATCCTGCCGGAGATGCCCGCCGACCAGATGCCCGCCTTCCTCAGGCGCCTGCGCGAGGCCGGCTTCGGCACACGCCCGGACGGCAGCCCGCTGACCGCCTCCATCGGCGTCACCGAAAGCCTGGCCGACGGCGTGCTCGACTGGCCGGTGCTGGTGGAACTGGCCGATCAGCGCATGTACGAGGCCAAGCGCGGCGGACGCGACCGCGCCGTGCTGCCGGGCGATGTCAGCGTGCCGCTGGGGCCGGCGGCGGTGTAGGAACAGGCACGCCTTTGCATTGCGAGTGGTCGACGTCCCTATGCCGATGGCGGTATAAGGAGCGGCTTGCATCCCCCGATCACCCAAGGAGTCATCCATGCCCATGCTGAAACGCGCGGCGCTCGCTGCCGCCCTGTGTACCGCCTTTGCCGCCCAGGCCGCCGATTCCGTCAAGGTCGGCATCGCGCTGGACATCTCCGGCCCCTTCGCGGCCCTCGGCGCCGAGTCGCGGGACGGTTTCGACCTGGCCATCGAAAAGCTGGGCGGCAAGCTCGGCGGCCTGCCGGCGGAGGTCGTCAAGACGGACTTCGGCGGCAGCCCGGAACAGGCCGTGCAACTGGTGCAGCGCTACCTGCAGCGGGAGAAGATCGACTTCTTCACCGGCCCCATCGCGTCCAACTCGGCGCTGGCCGTCGGCCCGGCGCTGTTCGCCGCCAAGGTGCCCTTCATTTCCAGCAACCCCGGCCCCAGCCCCTATGCCGGCAAGCAGTGCAACCCGTACTTCTTCGGCCAGTACCAGAACGACACCTACGACGAGGCCGCCGGCAAGCTCGCCAACGAGAAGGGCTACAAGAACATGGTCATCGTCGCCCCCAACTACCCGGCGGGCAAGGACCACCTGAACGGCTTCAAGCGCCTCTACAAGGGCGCGCTCAAGGACGAGATCTACACCAAGGTCGGCCAGATCGACTACGCCGCCGAGATCGCCCAGATCCGCGCCGCCAAGCCGGATGCGGTGTTCTTCTTCCTGCCCGGCGCCATGGGCATCAACTTCGTCAAGCAGTTCGTCGGCGGCGGCCTGAAGGACATCCCGCTGGTGGCGCCGGGCTTCTCCGCCGACCAGGACGTGATCCAGGCCGTGGGCGAGCCCATGCTGGGCCTGTACAACACCGCCCACTGGACCCACGACCTGCAGATCCCCGCCAACGCCGAGTTCGTCGCCGCCTTCCGCAAGAAGTACGACGGCCGCTATCCCACCGTGTACGCCGCCATGGCCTACGACACCATCATGGCCATCGACGCCGCGGTGCGCGACGTGGGCGGCAGGATCGAGGACCGCGCCGCCGTGGCGGCCGCGCTCGCCAAGCCCAGCTTCCAGTCCGTGCGCGGCGAGTTCGCCTACGGCCGCAACCACTATCCGGTGCAGAACTACTACCTGCGCGTGGTGGACAAGGACGCGGAAGGCAAGCTCACCAACAAGCTGGTGGGCACGGTGCTGGAGAAGCACCAGGACGCCTACGTGGGCGAGTGCGGGATGTGAGGGGGGAACTCCCTTCGTAATGCAGCCCGATTGCTCCCTCCCCCTCAGGGGGAGGGCTGGGGTGGGGGTGGGTTCATCTCCGCGCTGAACCGAAACCCATCCCCACCCCGACCCTCCCCTTGAAGGGGAGGGAGTTGCTACCCCCGAATCTCCCCGATGGACGCCATCTTCATCTTCGAGCAGCTTCTGAACGGCCTGGGCTACGGCCTCATGCTGTTCCTGCTCGCCGCGGGCCTCACGCTGGTGTTCGGCATCATGGACACCATGAACCTCGCCCACGGCTCCCTCTACATGGCCGGCGCCTACATCGCGGCCAAGGTGCATGAAGCCAGCGGCTCCTTCGTCGGCGCGGTGGCGGTGGCCATCGCGCTCACCGTGCTGGTGGCCGCGGTCGTCGAAGTGCTGGTGATCCGCCGCCTGTACGCCCGCGACCACCTGGCCCAGGTGCTGGCCACCTTCGGCCTCATCCTCATCGCCGACGACGCGGTCAGAGCCATCTGGGGGCCGTCGCCCATCCTGGCGCCCACGCCCGCCGCGCTGGCCGGCCCGGTGCAGCTCCTCCCCGAGCTGCCCTATCCCGCCTACCGGCTGGTGCTGCTGGGCGCCGGTCTGGCGGTGGCTGTGGGGCTCTACGTGCTGGTCAACCACACCCGCACCGGCATGCTGGTGCGCGCCGGGGCTTCCAACCGGGTCATGGCCGAGTACATGGGCGTGCGGGTGGGGCGGGTGTTTTCCTTCGTGTTCGCCCTCGGCGCCGCGCTGGCCGCGCTGGCGGGCGCCTTGATGGGGCCTATCGGCGCGGTGCAGATCGGCATGGGCGAAGCCATCCTGATCCCGGCGCTGGTGGTCATCGTCATCGGCGGCATCGGCTCGGTGCGCGGCGCCTTTGTCGCCGCGCTGCTGGTGGGGCTGGTGGACACCGCCGGCCGCGCCTTCCTGCCGCCCGCGCTGCGCGCCGTGCTGCCGCCGTCCCTGGCAGCCGACCTGGGGCCGGCGCTGGCCGGGATCGCCATGTACGTGCTGATGGCGGCGGTGCTCGCGTTCAAACCGGCGGGACTCTTCCCGGCGCGGGCCTGAGGACGGGGCATGACGCAAAGCGAGCGCATCGCCCCGTCCGCCACTGTCCCCGCACGTCGGTTCGACGCGGCCGGCATCCTGCCGTGGGCGGTATTCGCCCTGCTGGCGGCGGTGCCGCTGATCGCGCCTCACTTCGGCCTGGAGTACTACGTCGGCTTCGTGCGCCACATGCTCATCGTGGCCATCGCCGCCACCAGCCTCAACGTCATCCTGGGCTATGGCGGCATGGTGGCCCTGGGGCACGCCGGTTTCGTCGGCGTGGGCGCCTATGCCGCGGTGGCGCTGGTGGAGGCAGGCGTCGGCTCCGCGTGGCTGGCCTGGGGTGGGGCGCTGGCCGCGGGGGCAGTGTTCGCCGCGCTGACCGGTGCAGTGTCCCTGCGCACGCGGGGCGTGTATTTCCTGATGATCACGCTCGCCTTCGCGCAGATGCTCTACTACCTGGCCGTGTCCCTGCGCACTTACGGCGGCGACGACGGCTACGGGCTTTACACGCCCCTCTCCCTGGGCTGGCTGGACGGCGTGCACGGGGACGTCTTCTACTGGGTGGTACTGGCCCTTGCCGCGCTGGTGTTCGCGCTCGCCAGCCGGCTGGCGGTGTCCCGCTTCGGCCACGCGCTGATGGGCATCCGCGACAACGAAACGCGCATGGCCGCGCTGGGCTATCCGGTCTATCGCATCAAGCTCGCTGCCTTCACCGGCGCGGGCGCGCTGGCGGGGCTGGCCGGCGGGCTCCTCGCCAGCCACAACGCCTTCGTCAGCCCGTCCCTGATGCACTGGACGGAATCGGCCACGCTGCTGGTGATGGTCGTGCTCGGCGGCCGGGGCCGGCGCTGGGGTGCGCCCCTGGGCGTGGCGATCTGGTACACGCTGGCGGAAGTGCTCAAGATCAACACCGAATACTGGCATTGGCCCCTGGGCCTGATGCTGCTCCTCGTCGTGTTCCTCGCGCCGCGGGGCGTGGCGGCTCTGTTCGAACGCCGCCGGGGGGAAGGGTGATGAGCGCCGCGAGCCTCTTCCAGGCCCGCGGGCTGGTCAAGCGCTTCGGCGGCCTGCTTGCCACGGACCACGTGGACCTTGCCGTGGAGAAGGGGGAGATCCATGCCCTCATCGGCCCCAACGGCGCCGGCAAGTCCACGCTGGTCAACCTGATCTCCGGCCTGCTGCCGCTGGACGGCGGCAGCCTCTCCCTGGACGGCGTGGAACTCACCGGCCTCGCCCCCCACCAGCGCGTGCGCGCCGGGCTGTCCCGCTGCTTCCAGGTCACCAGCGTGTTCGGCCACGACACCGTGCTGGACAACCTGCTGCTTGCCGCCCAAGCTCATGCCGGCTCCAGCTTCCGCTTCCTGTCCCGGCGCTCGGCCGAGAAGGAACTGATGGACACCGCGCTGGCCCTGGCCGAAACCGTGGATCTCGCCGGCGCCCTGCACCGCATCGCCGGCACCTTGCCCCACGGTGCGCAACGCAAGCTCGACGTGGCCCTGGCGCTGGCCGCCCGGCCGCGCCTGCTGCTGCTGGACGAGCCCATGGCCGGCATGGGGCCGGAGGATTCCCTGCAGATGGTGGCGCTGATCGAAAAGCTGCGGGCGCAGACCGCCATCCTGCTCATCGAGCACGACATGGACGCCGTGTTCCAGCTTGCCGACCGCGTCTCCGTGCTGGACTACGGCCGCGTGCTGGCCTCGGGCGACGTGGATTACATCAAGGGCCACCCGGAAGTGCAGGCGGTGTACCTGGGGACGGACACGGAAACATGAAGCACGAACCCCTCCTGACCTGCCGCGGCCTGGAAGCCGGCTACGGCGCCAGCCAGGTGCTGTTCGGGCTGGACTTCGACGTCGGCGCCGGCGAGGTGGTGGCACTCCTGGGCCGCAACGGCATGGGCAAGAGCACCACCATCAAGACCCTGGTGGGCGGCCTGCGGGCGAAGAAGGGCGAAATCCACTTCGGCGGCACGCCCATCCACGGCGCGCGGGCGGACGCCATCGCGCGCCTGGGGGTGGCCATCGTGCCCGAAGGGCGGCAGTGCTTCCCCAACCTCACCGTGCGCGAGCACCTAGTCGCCTTCGCCGACACCCGCAACGGCCGGCGCGACGGCTGGACGCTGGACCGCCTCTACGCCCTGTTCCCGCGCCTGAAGGAGCGCGCCGGGCATACGGGCAACCAGCTCTCCGGCGGCGAGCAGCAGATGCTGGCCATCGCCCGGGCGCTCTCCACCAATCCGCGCCTGCTGGTCCTGGACGAAGCCACCGAGGGCCTGGCCCCGGTGATCCGCGACGAAATCTGGCACTGCCTGGCCCGCCTCAAGGCCGACGGCCAGACCACGCTGGTGGTGGACAAGTACGTGGAAAAACTCGTCCAACTGGCCGACCGCCACCTCATCCTGGAACGGGGGCGTATTGCCTGGAGCGGGACTTCTGTGGAACTGGATGCGGATCGGGAGCTTTGGTCGCGGTACTTGGGGGTGTGAAAGCCTGGCAGGTTGGGCTGACGAAGGAAGCCCAACATGGGGGGCGGATCGGGTGGTCTGCGTTGAGCTTCGCTGCGCCCCGCCCAACCTACGCGGGCCGAACTGTTTGTTCAGGGTGGCCCAACAAACCGTAGGAACCACCCGGTCGGCTGGAGTGGGATGTTATGAATTTGCGTCCTCATTTGTGAGTGTAGTTTTCGCGCGCCCAGTGCGAGACCAAACAAGCCACCCTACAAGCACCGCACCAGCCAATGTGAAAGGCGGCACAACCATGAATAAGAGAATGCCAAAGCCTAAGTCGTCGCCCAACTCGGCCCGAGAGTTCATGCCAGTCGAGAACATCTCGTAGTAGGCAGCAAGCTCTGCCGCAAGCCATGCAAATGCGGGTGCGCTGACAAGAGCAGCAGTTGATGCCAGAAGTGCGCGCAGGCCTTTATGCATAACGAGCCGCTTCACAGGCGCTAAGCCAGCGGGCCAGAGCCCGCTGGCTTAGCGTCCGGGTACAAGCGGAGGTTAGCAGGGTGATGCAAAAGTGCTCTCTACGCGAGTGACGAAAAATCTGACCTCTCAAAAAAGGACCTATAAGCCGTTTTCGCTACCGAGGGAAGGGTCGGACTATCCCCGAAGATCGTCATATTCACGCTTTCGACGAGTTTTGCATCACCCTGTTAGGACTGTGATAGATAAGCAAGCCCGTCTGCAACAGCCGTAAATGCAAGAATGATCGTGAATAGTACAGCACTCGCGATGACGATCGCCAGCGCCAAGCTGTTGATTGGGTCTTCAGTCGTCTTGAGAAACCTTCTTGCGGAGACTCCGATTCGATCCAGTCGCACTGCCGCAAACAGAATGAGATAGCCCAGCACGTAGAGCCACAACCAAACAGAGGTGAGCAGGCTGGAAAGGAATAGCACCGACTCTGGAAACGCGTAGACGATTTCAGTAAGTAGGCCGCCTTTGATGTCAAAGTTGCCGTCACCTCGTGCAACCAGCATGTCCGCCGATAGTGGTCGGAGAAATTCGATGCCGATTGGCAACCCAGCGGGGTTGAACCACACTCGAAGCGAGTCCAACAGTCCGAGTGCTCCGTTTGCTGGATGAACGACTAGCTTCGCGGAGGTGAACAGAAAGTAGAAAACCAGCACGGAAGCCACGAGATCTACGGCGACCGCGGACATCAGCCATAGCCTTCCTTTGGCCATCACTGCTCGTGCGATTGCACGAGTCACGCAAACGGATACATAGTCGGCTACAAGTGAAGCTGCGAGCAATACACCGGCGCTCTGCAATATTAGCTTTCTCGATATGTTGCCGCCAAGCCAACTGCTGTAGTTGGGATAGACAGCAATGCAGGCTGCGAGCACGCCAGCTATCCAGAAGATGCTCAGCGCAATTGACCGTAATAGCGCCTTCCATGAAAACAGCTTCGGTCCAAAGTATCGATCTGACGCGCGAAGGAAATATACAAACGCACCACGCATGGCCGGGAGCAATTTGCGCTCAAGCAGGAGTTCACGTAACCGTTGCCTCGCCAGTTCGGACGAGCCCTTCTCGGCGAGATGGGCCATGTAGTAACAAAAGGCAGCGATTCCGGCCAAAGCGGGAAGGAGAGCCTTCGCGAGACTAAGAGTGTTGGTCATGCTCGTGTGCGTAGGGGCTTAACGTTGGAGGTGACCGGCCTCGCGCGCTTCTTGCGCGAGGTCCGTGTCGACCGAGAGGTTAGCCATCGGATAGGGCTGCGCGAGTGGTGTCATGAGCCTTGGGTTCACCAATGTCGTCTAGAACACGAGCCACAATGGCAGCGGTGAAAAGGTCGGCGCAGTAAATTGTGGTACTCGCAGCATCTTCGTTGAAAACGCTCTCGTCGCCGTGCTCAAGTGTGTTGGTGTAACGCGCCGTCATGCTGAAATCATGGTGCGTGATGTCAGACAGAAAGGAATATAGATCCTTGTGATGCTCAAGCCCTAGCGGGAATAACCGAGCTTTCTCGGCAACAACGCTTACCAATCGGAAGCCGAACATCTTGGCGTCCTTCAGTCGTTTTGCATCGTAGGCGGATAGCCCAGCCTTTACCTGTTCGTGATAGGTCTCGTCGCAATACTTCTCCCATTCCTTCTCGGACATTACGGCAGAAATTTGCAGGTACCGATACATCTGTGTAGGAGCAATCCAATCTACGTAGAAGGTTAGGGCAAGCTCATACAAAGTCCTGACGAGGGAGGCTGCATTCAGATGTAGGCCGTGCCCGGAGAGAAGCTTTATAGCCTCCAGTGTTTCCTGAGCACGCAAGAGTACTGAGTACAGCGTATGGTGATAATGGAGTGTGGTTACTCCGCCGCGGTGAAAGTTCTTAACCTTTTCCTTTGTTGTTTGAACCGTCTCGATAAGTCGTGCAAGCGCACTGGCATGATCGGGCCGATTGGTCCCAAGAATAGATGGCACCATCTTATGGGTGACGCTGACAATGCCATCCATGTGAGATGTAAGCGGGTTGTATGTGCATTTGTATTGCCTGATTCCTATACCCGATTCATCGAGTGATTCCGGCTTACCTATGAGTATTACGGGCGGTGTACGAATGCCTAACGACTCATACGCCCGATACGACGCCACATCGTCCGGGCAAACAAAGTCAAACGGATCAGCTTTGTTCGGATTGGGATAGACGTGTAATGCAGAGCGATCTCCCAGCCGAATCAGGTCTTCCATGAATCGAACATCGTCATCGGTGACGTTGTCGCAGATGTATTCGAACCCCGGATTGCTTGGGCGCCAAAATCCAGGTCTGATTCGACTCAGGGGCATGCGGGTGGCGTAGATCGTCACCTTACCTTTCAGATAGCCAAGATACTTGTTGAGAAATATCTCGTCTGTGACGGCGCCCTCCTTCGTAACGATCTGATCCAGCGGAATCTTTTTTGTCGGCAACCCACGGATGAGCGCGAGAGGGTTTGCACTGAGAGGAAGTGGGAGAGTCACGATGACGATGTCTAACGTGGAGCTAACCCGACTGCGCGGCTTTTCGCGCAGGTCGGGTTGAGCGCAGGGTTAGACATCTTTCACACGAGAGGATTTGGCTAAATATCCTCCCAGGATCGCTGCTGGGACGACGGTTAGAAAACAGATGATATTGAACCAAAGTGGATTGTCTTGTGCAGGAAGTAAGCCAATTAAAATGCCTAGCCCCCCCACCACGCCAGCGTTAACGTATAAGCGTTTCTTTGCTATTCGTGCAGCGACATAACCACCTAGAATTGTTGTAAGAGTACCCAATACGATGCTGCCAATGAAAAACTTGGTATTGGGTGGCACACCTAGTGGTTGCCCCAGAGCAAACGATAGTCCGAATGCGGCAATAACGTCCGCAAATAGTACGACGATTGCTGCAATAAGAACTGCCTTGATGCTGATTCCACTCAAGTGACCACCTCCAATGTCTAATGTGTTGTAGACATCAAAAATGATGGATAACCCGGGCGATGCTGGATAACCCGGTACACATCATTACTCGCTTTTGTCATTGTGTTCAATCCCTTACACGCCAATTCTGTATGCATGAACAGCATGGGCGGCTACCCCAAACCCGGCAAGTCTCAAGACCCCGCGGCTGCCAAGCCGCCAAGGCTGCTCGAACAGGTTCGGGCGTGCATCCGTTACAAGCGTTACAGCATACGAACCGAGAAGGTCTATGTCTATTGGGTTCTGGCGCTCATAAGGCATCAGGGCATGCGCTATCCACGGGAGATGGGGGAGGGTGACGTTGGGCTTCGCTGCGCGCAGCCCAGCCTACGGTCGGGTTTCCAGCACTTCCGGCAATGGCGCGATGTGCCAGCCCTCGGCCTCCAAGGTAGCGCGCAGTCGGCGGGCGTTGTCCGCCGCACCCGGCGTATCCCCATGCACGCAGATGCTGTCCACGGGGCAGGGCAGGGTGCGTCCGCTCACGGTGACGATGCCGCCGGCCTCCAGCATGCGCAGCACGTGGACGGTGAGGGCGGCGTGGTCGTGGATGACGGCGCCGGGCTGGTTGCGGGGGACCAGGGTGCCGGCTTCGGTGTAGGCGCGGTCGGCGAAGATTTCGGCGGCCACGGGCAGGCCGGCGCGTTCGCCGGCCTTGTGCAGTTCCGACAGGGCCGGGGCGAGGAGGATCAGCGTGGAGTCGGCGGCCTTGACGGCGCGGGCGATGGTTTCGGCGAGTGCCGCGTCCTCGCAGGCCTGGTTGTTGAGGGCGCCGTGGGGCTTCACGTGGGTGAGCCGGCCGCCTTCGGCTGCGGCCATGGCGGCGAGCGCGCCGATCTGGTAGATCACCAGGGCTTCCAGCTCCGCCGGCGCCATGGTGAGCGGGCGGCGGCCGAAGCCCTGCAGGTCAGGCCAGGAGGGGTGGGCGCCCAGGCTCACGCCGGCATCCAGCGCGGTGCGCACGGTGCGGCGCATCACCAGGGGGTCGCCGGCATGGAAGCCGCAGGCGATGTTGGCGCTTGCCACCACCTGCAGCAGGGCTTCGTCCTCACCCATCTTCCAGGGGCCGAAGGATTCGCCTAGGTCGGCGTTGAGGTTGATCGGTCGGCTCATGGGGTGTGCTCCGGGTTCAGCGCATCGACGGCGTTGCCGGCGAGGTTGGCATCGTACAGGGCGGCTTCGTCCAGCCCGCCGGCCAGGCGGCGGATGGCGGCCAGCAGGCGGCGCGTTTCCGTCTCCCGCTCGCGGGCGGCGGCTTCGCCGGTTTCCGCGCTCACCGCCGTGAAGCGTAGACCGTCACCGGGCCGGCATTGCGCCAGGCGGGGCAGGTCGGCGCCGATCACGGTGGCGATCTTGGGATAGCCGCCAGCGGTCTGGGCGTCGGCCAGCAGCACGATGGGCAGGCCGTTGCCCGGCACCTGTACGGAACCGGGCACGGTGGCGTCCGACACGATCTCCGGCGCGCCGCGATGGGCCAGGGCCGGGCCGTCCAGGCGCACGCCCATGCGGTCGGCCTGGGGGCTGACGCGGTATTCGGCGGAGAAGAAGGTGTGCAGCGCTTCGGGCGTGAAGTGGTCGTCCTGCGGGCCGGGCACGGCGCGCAGCGTGCAGGGGCCGGTTTCCGGCGCGGGCGCTGCGGGCAGCACGCGCTCGGCATGGCCCGGGGCGGCGGCGGCCTGCAATCGGGTGCCGGCGGCGAGCGCCCGGCCGTCCATGCCGCCGAGTTGCGCCCGGGTGTAGGTGGCCGCGCTGCCCAGCATCCGCGGTACGGTGAGTCCGGCGATCGCCACCACGGCGATGCGGCCCGCCTCCATGCGGCGGATGCGCAGGCTGTCGCCGGGGGCGAGCGTAAGGGAGCGCCAGGGGGCGGCGGCGCGGCGTTCTGCGCCCCGGTCCACCTCCAGTGCGGCATGGCCGGCGACTGCCACGTGCAGCGGGCCGTCGCAGGCGGCCAGGTGCAGGCCGCCGTCGAAGCATTCGATGACCGGGGTGTTCTCCGCGTTGCCCACCAGCACGTTGGCGATGCGCATCAGGCGGGCGTCCAGCGCGCCCGCCCAGGGCACGCCGATATGCCGCCAGCCGCGACGTCCGGCGTCCTGCAGGGAGGCGTAGGCGCCGGGGGAGAGGATCTCGGCCTGGGCCGTGCCGTTCATGGGCGGGTCTCGTGGGCGCCGTCGGCGGCCAGCCAGTGCTGCGGGGCGATCTCCCGCGCTGCGATGGCGGCGGTCAGGCGCCGGTATTCGGCTGTGCCCACCGGTTCGAAGCGCACCCGGTCGCCTGCGGCGAGCAGGGCGGGGGCGCCCCGCCCGGCGTCGAACAGGGGCACCGGGCAGCGCCCCAGCAGATGCCAGCCGCCCGGGCTTTCCCAAGGGTAGATGGCGGTCAGTCCGGTGGCGATGGCCACGCTGCCGGCCGGCACGCGCACCCGCGGTTCCCCTCGGCGGGGCAGGCGCAGCGCTGCGGGCAGGTCGCCCATGAAGGGGAAGCCGGGCAGAAAGCCGAGCATGTACACGAGGTATTCGGTGCCGCTGTGCAGGGCCACCACCTCATCTGCGCTGCGGCCGATGGCGCGGGCGGTCTCGGCCAGGTCGGGGGCGGCCTCGCCCTCGTAGCACACGGGCAGGCGCCAGTGCCGCGCGGCCGGCGGCGCAACCGTTTCCGCGGCGGCGAGCAGGGGTTCGAGGGCGTTGCGCAGGGCTGCGCGGGAGGTCGCCAGGGGATCGAAGAACACCGTCAGCGAGCGGAAGGTGGGCATGGTTTCGATCAGCCCCGGCAGGCCGCCTTCGGCGTGCATCCGGGAGATTGCCGCGTCGAGGGCGTTGACCGATGCCAGCAGGCGCGGATCGATGGCGTCGCCGAATTCGATGGTGAGCGCGGCGTCGCCGGCGTCGAGCACGCGGACGTTCATGGCCGGCGGCCCCTGCGGCTCACAGCGCGGAGGTGGAAGCGGCCCGGGCGGCCTGGTCATAGCGGCCGGACAGGGTGCGCAGCAGGCGGGCGAGTTCGCCGATCTGGGCGTTGTCCTCGGCGCTGCCGGTGAAGCCGGGCATCAGGCAGGCTTCGCGCACGTCCCGGTAGGCGAGGCAGATTTCGCGCCCCTCTCCGGTGACGGAAAAGAAGGCCTCCTTGCCGCGCCGGGTGCTCTGCACCAGCCCCAGCCCGGCGAGCTTGCGCAGCGAATAGGAGACCACGTGGGTGTCCTCCACGTTGAGCACGAAGCAGATGTCGGCCAGGCGCTTTTCCGTGTCCCGGTGCGCCACGTGGTGCAGTACCAGCACGTCGATGGGCGTCATGTCCTTGACCCCGGCCGCGGTCATGCAGCGCATCATCCAGCGGGCGAAGGCGTGCCAGGCGATGATCAGGCCGAACTCCAGCTCCGACAGTTCGGGGGATTTCGGCGATACCAGGTGCTGGGAGGACACGATGCGTCCACCTTCCAGGGCGGAGGGGGGCGACTTCGGATTGCCCATTTTTTTCTCACGTTTCGTTTACGAATTGTTGACAATTTATAGATGAAATCCCAACCTTTCAACAACGGCGCATCCGGGATAACGGATTCGCCGTTGAGTTTCCCGCTGGCCTCACACCCCTCAGCCCTTTCCACGGAGACTTTCCCCATGAACGTGAAGCACCGCATCCTGCACACCGCGGCGTGTTCCATCGCCGCGCTCGGCATTGCTGGCGCTGCCCATGCGCAGACCGCCTGGGATATGCCCACCCCGTATCCGGCCACCAACTTCCACACCGAGAACATCCAGAAGTTCGCCGACGACGTGGCGCAGGCCAGCGTCGGCAAGCTCAAGATCACCGTCCATGCCAACGGCTCCCTGTACAAGGCCAACGAGATCAAGCGCGCGGTGCAGGGCGGCCAGGCGCAGATCGGCGAGGTGCTGCTGTCCAGCCTGGCCAACGAGGATGCGCTCTACGCGCTGGACACCGTGCCTTTCCTCGCCACCAGCTACGCCGACGCGCTGAAGCTGTGGCGGGCCTCGCGGGCCGCGGTGGAGGCGCGGCTGGCGAAGAACGGGCTCAAGCTGCTGTACGCGGTGGCCTGGCCGCCCCAGGGCATCTATTCCAAGACCGCACTGAATTCGATGGCGGATCTGAAGGGCATCAAGATCCGCTCCTACAGCCCGACCGTGGCGCGCATGATCGAGCTGATGGGCGCGCAGCCGGTGACCGTGCAGGCGGCGGACCTGACCCAGGCCCTGTCCACCGGCGTGGTGTCGGCCAACCTCACGTCGTCGGCCACGGGCTACGACTCCAAGAGCTGGGAACAGCTCGACTACTACTTCGACGTGCAGGCCTGGCTGCCGAAGAACATCGTGTTCGTGTCGCAGAAGGCCTTCGACGCGCTCGACGGGGCCACCCGGCAGGCCGTGCTGGACGCCGCTGCGGCGGCCGAGACCCGCGGCTGGAAGCTGTCGGAGGAAAAGACCGCCTGGTACGTGGATCAGCTCAAGACCAACGGCATGAAGGTGCTGCCGCCCTCCGACGCGCTGCGCGCCGACCTGCTCCAGGTGGGCGAGCGCATGGCCGCGGAATGGGTCGAGAAGGCCGGTGCCGACGGACAGGCGATCCTCGCCGCCTACCGCAAGTAAGTCCGTTTCCTCCCGAGCCCGGCCCGCCGGGCTTTTTTCTGCCCGGAGCCCGCCATGCGAGCCTTCCTCGATTTCCTCTACCGCCTGTCCGGAGCGCTGGCTGCGGTCGGCATGGTGGGCACGCTGGTGATGGTGTCCACCGGCATCGTCAGCCGGCCGCTGGGCATTTACCTGCCCGGCACCGACGACTACGCCGGCTACGCCATGGCGGCCTGCGGCTTCCTCGCCCTGGCCTACACCTTCAAGCATGGCGAGCACATCCGCGTGAGCCTGGTGCTGGAACGCACCGGGCCGCGCCTGCGCCGCGCGCTGGAGTGGTTCTCGCTGGCCGGCGCGACCGTCGTGGCCGGCATGCTCGCCTGGCATGCGGTGCACCTGGCCTGGGAGTCCCATGCCTTCGGGGACGTCTCCCAGGGCGTGGATGCCACGCCCCTGTGGATACCCCAGTTGTCCATGGCCTTCGGCACCGTGGTGCTGCTGATCGCCCTGGTGGACGACCTGGTGCTGACGACGCTGGGGCGTACGCCGGCACGGCTGGCCGGGGCCGGCGCCGAAGCGGCGCGCATGGAGTGAGGCCGACATGGATCTGACCATCGCTGCAATCCTCATCGGCACGATGCTGGTGCTGCTGGCCGGCGGCCTGTGGATCGGCCTCGCGCTGATGGCCATCGGCATCCTCGGCCTGTTCGGTTTCACCCCGCGTGCGCCCGGCGACGGCCTGGCGGTGGCGGTGTGGGGCGTCAATTCCAGCTGGACGCTGACCGCGCTGCCGCTCTTCCTGTGGATGGGCGAGATCCTGTTCCGCACCCGGATGTCGGAAGACCTGTTCAGCGGCCTCGCCCCCTGGCTGGAGCGCCTGCCGGGCCGCCTGCTGCACACCAACGTCATCGGCTGTACGCTGTTCGCGGCGGTGTCCGGGTCGTCGGCGGCCACCTGCGCCACCATCGGCAAGATCGCGCTGCCGGAACTCACCCGGCGCGGCTACCCGGAATCCATGGCCCTCGGCACGCTGGCCGGCGCCGGCACGCTGGGCCTGCTGATTCCGCCCTCCATCATCATGATCGTCTACGGCGTGTCGGCGGACGTGTCCATCGCCAAGCTCTTTATCGGCGGCGTGCTGCCGGGCGTGATGCTGGCCGTCCTGTTCATGGGCTGGGTGGTGCTGTGGTCGCTGCTGAACCGGGACCGGATTCCGCCCGCCGACCTGCGCACCGGCTTTGCCGACAAGATCCGCGCCTCGCGCAACCTGATCCCGGTGATCCTGCTCATCGGCGGCGTGCTCGGCTCCATCTATGCCGGCATCGCCACTGCCACCGAGGCGGCGGCCATCGGCGTGATCGGCAGCCTGATCATCGCCGCCAGCCAGCGCTCGCTCACCCGCCGGAGCTTCATCGAGGCGCTGCTGGGCGCCACCCGGCTGTACTGCATGATCGCGCTGATCCTCGGCGGTTCGGCCTTCCTGACCCTGGCCATGGGCTACATCGGCCTGCCGCGCCATCTGGCGGAGTGGATTGCCACGCTGGGCCTCACGCCGGGCATGCTGCTCCTGGTGCTGGCGGTGTTCTTCGTGGTGCTGGGCTGCTTCCTGGACGGCATCTCCATCGTGGTGCTGACCATGGCGGTGCTGCTGCCCACCATCCAGGCCGCCGGCATCGATCCCCTGTGGTTCGGCATCTTCGTCGTGGTCATGGTGGAGATGGCGCAGATCACCCCGCCGGTGGGCTTCAACCTCTTCGTGCTGCAGGGGCTGACGGGCCGGCAGATCACCACCATCGCGCGCTATGCGCTGCCGTACTTCCTGCTGATGGTGCTGGCGGTGGTGCTGCTCTACGTTTTCCCGGGTCTGGTGACCTGGCTGCCTGCCCACATGATGGGCTGATCGCCCCGGCTGAAGACTCTTGTGCACCGCAATGGTGCGCATGTTCTCCGGCCTCGCCCGGCCGTGCTCCGGCCGGGCGAGGCAAGTGCATGATTCATAAGAGGTGACTGGCCGCTGGCGCGCCGATTGCTATGGGTCGTGCATGAATGCCGTCTCCGAGCGCTCGGACCTTCTCGCCCGATCGGCTGCCGTCCCGCCCCGTGCGGGCTGGCGCGCCCGGCTGGCGCTGGATTACGCGCGCCGCGGCGCGCGCACGGTGCTGGCGGCGCGCAGCCACCATGGGCCGCTGGTGGTGCAGCGCCCCCTCTACCCGGAGGGCGAGGCGATCTGCCACACCATTCTGGTGCATCCGCCCGCCGGCATCGTCGGCGGCGACCAGCTCGAATTCTCCGCCACGCTGGGGGAGGGCGCCCACGTGCTGCTGACCACGCCCGGCGCCGGCAAGTGGTATCGCTCCGCGGCCGGCGTGGCGCCGGGGAGCTTCACCCAGCGGCTGGACGTGGCGGCCGGGGCCGTGTGCGAATGGCTGCCCCAGGAGAGCATCGTCTATGACGGCGCCGTGGGCGAGCAGGCGCTGGAAGTGGAACTGGCGGAGGATGCCGTCTTCATCGGCAGCGAGATGCTGTGCCTGGGCCGCACCGGCGCGGGCGAGCGTTTTCAGCGCGGTGCGTTTTCCCTGTCCACCCGTATCGCCCGCGACGGCCGGCCCCTGTGGCTGGAAGCGGGCCGCATCGACGGCGGCGGCGCGCTGCTGGATTCGCCGGCGGGCCTGGCCGGCCAGCCCGTGACCGGCACCCTGCTGGCGACCGGCCCGGGACTCGATGCCGCCCTGCTGGATGCCTGTCGCGCCGTGCCGCCCGCGGCGGGCGAGGGCGGCGTGACCCTGCTGCCCGGCCTGCTGGTGGCGCGCTGGCTGGGCCTCCACGCGGAAGCCGGACAGCAATGGCTGCGCGCCCTGTGGCGCGTGCTGCGTCCGGCGCTCACCGGTCGCGCCGCCGAGGCCCCCCGAATCTGGAACACCTAGGAGTACGCATGGAACTCACTCCCCGCGAAAAGGACAAGCTGCTGCTCTTCACCGCCGGCCTGCTGGCCGAGCGCCGCCTGGCCCGCGGCCTGAGGCTGAACTACCCGGAGGCGGTGGCGCTGATCAGTTGCGCCATCCTGGAAGGTGCCCGCGACGGCCGCAGCGTGGCCGAGCTGATGGGCTACGGCGCCACGCTGCTCACGCGGGAACAGGTCATGGACGGGGTGCCGGAGATGATCCCGGAGATCCAGGTGGAGGCCACCTTCCCGGACGGCACCAAGCTGGTCACGGTGCATAACCCCATCGTCTGAAAACTGGCCTTACCGATAACCATTGCATACAAACAAGGGGAAACCATGAGCGAGATGGAACTGGAAACCGCAAGGCTGCTGGCCCGTTTCAAGCTGCAGGTGCGTCGCAGCCTCGACATGGCGGTCGATCTGGCCGCGCTGACCGCCGATGAGCAGTATGCCGAGAAGCTGCTGCACGAAGTCGAGGAGCGCGCCGAGGACGAGGAACTGCTGCTGATGGTGGTCCGCCTGCGTGACCGTCTGCGCGCCCAGTATCAGCCGGCACCCGTGGTGGAGCCGGCCAACGAGGAAGTTGTGAAGCCGGCGACGCCTGCCGTGCGCGACTACCGTTTCGGCGCCCGCGGCTGAGCCGCCCGCGTGTTCTTGCCATGAGATAGCCCAGAAGGACGACCATGATTCCAGGTGAAATCCTGCCGGCCGACGGCGACATCGAACTCAACGCCGGCCGCGCCACGCTGACGCTGTCGGTCACCAACACCGGCGACCGGCCGATACAGGTCGGCTCCCACTACCACTTCGCCGAAACCAACGCCGCGCTCGCCTTCGACCGCGCCGCGGCGCGCGGTTTCCGGCTCAACATCGCCGCCGGCACCGCGGTGCGCTTCGAGCCGGGGCAGTCGCGCACCGTGGAACTGGTCGCGCTCGCCGGTGCGCGCAAGGTTTACGGCTTCAACGGCGACGTGATGGGAGCACTGTGATGGCGAAAATCTCGCGCTGCGCCTATGCGGAGATGTTCGGCCCCACCACCGGCGACAAGGTCCGGCTGGCCGATACCGAACTCGTCATCGAAGTCGAGAAGGACTACACCATCTACGGCGAGGAAGTGAAGTTCGGCGGCGGCAAGGTCATCCGCGACGGCATGGGCCAGGGCCAGCAGCTCGCGGCCGAGGTGGCCGACACCCTCATCACCAACGCGCTGATCGTCGATGCGGTCGCGGGCATCGTCAAGGCGGACGTGGGCATCAAGGACGGCCGCATCTGGAAGATCGGCAAGGGCGGCAATCCGGACATCCAGCCGGGCGTGACGATTCCCGTGGGCGCGGGCACCGAGGTCATCGCGGGCGAAGGCATGATCCTCACCGCGGGCGGCATCGACACCCACATCCACTGGATCTGCCCGCAGCAGATCGACGAAGCGCTGATGAGCGGCGTCACCACCATGATCGGCGGCGGCACCGGGCCGGCCACCGGCACCTACGCCACCACCTGCACGCCGGGGCCGTGGCACATCCACCGCATGCTGGAGGCGGCCGAAGCGTTTCCCATGAACATCGGCTTCCTGGGCAAGGGCAACGTGAGCCTGCCGGAGCCGCTGCGGGAGCAGGTGGAGGCCGGTGCCATCGGCCTCAAGCTGCACGAGGACTGGGGCACCACGCCCGCGGCCATCGACAACTGCCTCACCGTGGCCGACGAACTGGACGTGCAGGTCGCCATCCACACCGACACCCTCAACGAATCCGGCTTCGTGGAAACCACGCTGGCCGCCTTCAAGGGCCGCGCCATCCACACCTTCCACACCGAGGGCGCGGGCGGCGGCCATGCGCCGGACATCATCCGCGCGGTGGGCGTGCCCAACGTGCTGCCGTCCTCCACCAACCCGACCCGGCCCTACACGGTGAACACCATCGACGAGCACCTCGACATGCTCATGGTGTGCCACCACCTGGACCCGGCCATCGCCGAGGATGTGGCCTTCGCCGAATCGCGCATCCGCCGCGAGACCATCGCCGCCGAGGACATCCTGCACGACCTGGGCGCCTTCTCGATGATGAGTTCAGATTCCCAGGCCATGGGCCGGGTCGGCGAGGTGGTCATCCGCACCTGGCAGACCGCCCACAAGATGAAGGTGCAGCGCGGCTGGCTGGCGCCTCCTGCCGCGGCCCTCTCCCCCAGCCCCTCTCCCGCGGGGGGAGAGGGGAGTGGTGTGTCGCCTGCACCGCAGGCGAGCCGGTCGAATGACAACTTCCGCGTCAAGCGCTACATCGCCAAATACACCATCAATCCGGCCATCACTCACGGCATCGCCCACGTGGTCGGCTCGGTGGAGGAAGGCAAGCTCGCCGACCTGGTGCTGTGGCGGCCCGCCTTCTTTGGCGTCAAGCCCAGCCTCATCCTCAAGGGCGGCATGATCGCCGCCGCGGCCATGGGCGACGCCAACGCCTCCATCCCGACGCCGCAGCCGGTGCATTACCGGCCCATGTTCGGCAGCTTCGGCAAGGGGCTGAAGACCTCCGTGACCTTCGTCTCGCAAGCGGCGCTCGCCAACCCGGCGGTGGCTGCGCTTGGGCTGGAAAAGCCGCTGGTGGCGGTGCGCGGCTGCCGCACGGTGCGCAAATCCGACATGGTGCACAACGGCGCCACCCCTGCCATCGAGGTGGACCCGGAAACCTACGTGGTACGCGCCGACGGCGAGCTGCTGGTGTGCGAACCGGCCGCCGAGCTGCCGCTGGCGCAACGCTATTTCCTGTTCTGATGGGAAGAGGATCATGATCGCCACCGATATTCCGCCTGTCGCAGAAACCGCCGTCCGGAACTCCGCCATGCTGCTGATCGAACACCTCCACACCGGCCACGGGGTGGCCGGCGAACAACTGGAACTGTCCTTCGAATACCGCACCAAGAGCAGGCTGCGCGCCAGACTCAAGTCCGGCGAGGAAGTGGGCCTGTTCCTGCCCCGCGGCACCATCCTGCGCGGCGGCATGAAGCTCGCCGCGGCCGACGGGCGCATCGTCGAGGTGGTGGCCGCCCCCGAGGAACTGCTGGAAGTGCGCTGCGCGGACGCCTTCGAACTCGCCCGCGCCGCCTACCACCTGGGCAACCGGCACGTGGCGGTGGAACTGGGCGAAAGCTGGCTGCGCATCCAGGCCGACCACGTGCTGGAAGACATGCTCGCCGGCCTGGGCGCCTCGGTGGCGCCGGTCACCGCGCCCTTCGAGCCGGAAGCCGGCGCATACTCCCACGGCCACCAGCACGAAGGCGAAGGCGCCAAGGGCGCGCGCATCCACATGATGGACGGCAACTACTAGGCCGCGCCGCCATGCTGCCCCTGGTGCGCCTGCTGCAACTGGTCAGCCCCGCCTTGCCGGTGGGCGCCTACACCTATTCCCAGGGGATGGAATGGGCCGTGGAGGCCGGCATGGTGAGGAGCGAGGCCGACGCCGCGCGCTGGATCGGCGACCTGCTGGAGCACGGCATCGGCGCCTTCGAGGCCCCGCTCGCCGCCCGTCTGCTGGCGGCATGGACGCAGGCGGACGAAAGCGAGGGCGGCTGCGGCAGCGACGCGAGCGAGGCGGAACGGGAGATCGCCGCCCTCAACGCCGACTTCCTCGCCAGCCGCGAAACCGCCGAGCTGCGCGCCGAGACCGTGCAGATGGGCTATTCGCTGGTGCGCCTGCTGACCGGGCTGCCGGCCTTCGCCGGACTGCCCGGCTGGGCGGCGCGGCTGGAGGCGGTGGAGGAACCGGCCTTTCCCACCGCCTGGACGGCCGCCGCGGCGGCATGGCGGGTGCCGCCCGAGGAGGCCATCGCCGCCTACCTGTGGGCCTGGGCCGAGAACCAGGTCATGGCGGCGATCAAGGCCGTGCCCCTGGGCCAGAGTGCCGGCCAGCGCCTGCTCGCCGGCCTGGGCGAGCGCATCCCGGCCCTGGCCGAACGGGCGCTGGCGCTGCCGCGCGCCCAGTGGAGCAATTTCTCGCCCGCGCTGGCCATCGCCAGCAGCCGGCACGAGACGCAGCACACCCGGCTGTTCCGTTCGTAAACGGTGTGGCCCCGCTATCCGTTCGGGCTGAGCTCGTCGAAGCCCTCGTGCCCTTCGACAAGCTCAGGGCGAACGGATCACTGTGAGCTTGATGACACAAGGAGCATTCGACAGTGAGCAACCCGCATCCCCTGCGCGTCGGCATCGGCGGCCCGGTGGGCTCCGGCAAGACCGCGCTGACCCTGGCCCTGTGCCTGGCGCTGCGCGACAAATACGACATCGCCGTGGTCACCAACGACATCTACACCGCCGAAGACGCGCAATTCCTCGTGCGCAACCAGGCCCTCGCGCCGGAGCGCATCATCGGCGTGGAAACCGGCGGCTGTCCGCATACCGCGATCCGCGAGGACGCCTCCATCAACCTGGAGGCCGTCGACCGCCTGAACCGCCGCTTCCCCGGCCTGGACATCGTCTTCGTGGAATCCGGCGGCGACAACCTGGCCGCCACCTTCTCGCCGGAACTCTCGGATCTGACGATCTACGTCATCGACGTCTCGGCCGGCGACAAGATCCCCCGCAAGGGCGGCCCCGGCATCACCCGCAGCGACCTCTTGGTGATCAACAAGGTCGACCTCGCGCCGCTGGTGGGGGCGTCGCTGGAAGTCATGGAGCGGGATGCGAAGAAGATGCGCGGCGAGCGCCCCTTCGTGTTCAGCAACCAGAAGACCGGCCAGGGCCTGGCGGAGATCATCGCCTTCATCGAACGGCAGGGGCTGCTGCAGGCCGCGACGGCCTGAGCCTGCCGCAGGGCGCTACTTCCCTTCGCTGCCGTTGCCGCCGTCTGCGTCCGTCTCCCCATCGGGGCGGGCGAAGCCGCCATCCGCGAAGCGTGCGGCGATGCGGCGCAGCGCGGCCATCTGCTCGTTGTAGCGGGTGCAGCCCGTGCAAATCAGCAGGTGCGCGCGCAGCGTGAGCCGTTCGCGCAGCGTGAGGGGACGGTCCAGTGCTTCCGAGCACAGTCGGGTGGCGTCCTTGCAGGTCAGCATGCGCGGCATTCCCCCGTGACGAACCAGTTGCGTTCCAGGCACTGGCGCAGGCCGGTGCGCGCCCGGTGCAGGATGACGTGGCAGTTGTTGGCGGTGATGCCGGCCTTTGCGCAGATCTCGGCGGTCTCGAAGCCGAGCATCTCGCGCATCATGAATACCCGCGCCACGCTCTGGGGCAGGTGGTCCAGGCAGGCCTCGAACACGGCCCAGAACTGCTTGTTCTCCAGGGATTCCTCGGGCGCTTCCCAGCCCCGGGGGCGACAGTCTGGCTGCCAGTGGCCGTTGGCGCGGAACAGGGCGTCGATGGCGCCTTCCTCGTCATCCTCGCCCACCACGCATCCCAGCGTCGTCAGCCGGCTGCCGCGGCGCAGGAGGTCCACGATCTTGTTGCGCAGGATGCTGAACACCCAGGTGCGCAGCGCGGCCTTGCCCGCATAGGCCGCCGCGCCGACCAGTGCGGCCTCGATGGCTTCCTGCACCGCGTCCTCGGCCAGTGCCTGATCGCGCAACTGCAGGCGGGCGAAGCGCAGCATGTCCCGGTGCAGGGCGGCGAGCTGGGCCGGGTCGGACAGTGCGGCCGTCGTGTCGGTCGCCGCGGCCGGGGAGGGGGCCGCGCTCATGCCGCAACCTTTCGCCGGCGGCGGGCACGGTGGGACGGCGTCGAACGACGGTGCATGGAGTTCTCCTCGCGCTGATGCAATTGTAGGGGCCATCGGGCATCGTCGTCCGGGCGTGGGCGAATCTTACAGTCCGGCCGTACCCGCGAATGGCGTGTAAGGAATCGGCACCGTGCCTCGACTGACCCCTGTCGCAGCCGGCACGGATTCACCGCACCGGCGATGCCGACCCATTCATGATCAGGAGAGACACATGAACCGCACTACCGCCACCCGTCACGCCGCCGCCCTCGCGCTCGCCCTCGGCGCCGCGCTGACCCTGTCCACCGCGCCGGCGTCCGCCGCCGACGACGACAAGGAGAAATGTTACGGCGTCGCGATGAAGGGCAAGAACGACTGCGCCGCCGGTCCCGGCACCACCTGCGCCGGCACGGCGAAGATGGACTACCAGGGCAATGCGTGGAAGTTCGTCCCCAAGGGCACCTGCGAGCAGATGAAGTCGCCCGCCTCGCCCACCGGCCAGGGGCAGTTGATGCCGTTCCAGGAAAAGAAGTCCTGAGCGGCGCGAGCGCGGAGCGTCCGTCATGACGACCATCGTCCCTTGCGCATCGTCCGCGGCGGGCGTTGCCGCGCTGCCGGCCCGGGCCGGGCTCGGGCTCAAGCCGGCGCACGTCCGGCAGATCCTCGACACCCGGCCCGCGGTGGGCTTCTTCGAAGTGCACGCGGAGAACTACATGGTGGCCGGCGGGCCGTTCCACGAACATCTGGCCCGCATCCGCGCACACTATCCCCTATCGATCCACGGCGTGGGCCTGTCCATCGGCGGCGAGGAGCCGCTGGACGAGGCGCATCTGGACCGGCTCGCCGCGCTGCTGGGACGCTACGCGCCGCAGGCCTTTTCCGAGCATCTCGCCTGGTCCGGCCACGGCGGCGCCTTCTTCAACGACCTGCTGCCGCTGCCCTGGACGCCGCAAACCCTCGCCCGCGTCTGCGACCACGTGGACCGGGTGCAGGAGCGCCTGCGCCGGCCCATGCTGCTGGAGAATCCGGCGACCTACGTGGAATTCGCCGAATCCACGCTGGGCGAGGCGGAGTTCATCGCCGAGGTGGTGCGCCGCACCGGCTGCGGCCTGCTGCTGGACGTGAACAATGCCTACGTGTCCTGCACGAACCACGGGAGCGATGCGCGTGCCTACGTGCAGGCCCTGCCGCTGGGGGCGGTGGGGGAAATCCACCTGGCCGGCTTCGCCCGCCAGCAGGATGCCGCGGGCGCCGACCTGCTGATCGACAGCCACGGCTCGCCGGTGGATCGCGCGGTATGGGCGCTCTACGCCTTCGCGCTGGAACGGCTCGGCCCGACGCCGACGCTGATCGAGCGCGACCACGACATTCCGCCGTTCGACACCTTGCTGGGCGAGGCCCGCGAGGCCGAGCGCCTGCTCGCGGCGCGCGACGAGGCGGTGCCCGCATGACGACGCAAACGGAATTCGCCGCCGCCCTGCTGGATGCGGGGCTGCCCTGTCCGCCCGGGCTGGTGGCGTGGAACGGCTCGGACCCGGCACTGCGCTTCGCGGTGTATCGCAACAACGTGGTGGTGTCCCTGGTGGATGCGCTGGCGGACAGCTTTCCGGTGACGCGCGCGCTGGTGGGTGACGACTTCTTTGGCGCCATGGCGCAGGTTTACGTCACGGCGGCGCCGCCGCGCTCGCGGCTGCTGGCGTTCTATGGCGAGGGCTTCGCGGACTTCGTCGCCGCCTTCCCGCCCGCCGCGGCACTGCCCTGGCTGGCCGACGTGGCCCGGCTGGAGATGCTGCGCGTGCGTGTCTGCCACGCGGCCGATGCGGAGCCGCTGCCGGACGCGGAACTGGCAGCATTGCTCGGCGATCCGGGCCGCCTTCCCCTGCTGCGCTTGGTGCTGCACCCGGCGCTCGGCGTGCTGCGCTCGCCCCATGCGGTGGTGGATCTGTGGGCCGCGCACCAGGTTGAGGAGGTGGACCTTTCCGCGGTCGACCCGGCCAGCGCCCAGGCGGCGCTGGTCGTGCGTGCCGGCGGCGAGGTGTATGTGGTCGCGCTGCCCGCGGCAGCCGCGGCCTTCATCGAGCGCGTGCAGGCAGGGGCGACGCTGGGCGACGCATTCGCGGTCGCGGAGCCCGGCCTGGATGCGGCGGATGCGCTGGCGACCCTGCTGCGCTGGCGGGCCATCGTCGCCATCGGGGAAGGAGGGCCGGAACATGAATGGCAGCACGAATGACCCATCCGCGCCGCCCGCGGCTGCCGCGCTGGTGAGGCGGCTGGTGGCCCTGTGCGGCCGGGTGCCGGCGGACCTGATCGCCGCCGTCGGACGTTTCTCCATCGCCGGCGTGTTCTGGCGGTCCGGCCAGACCAAGATCGAGGGCCTTGCCATCGACCTGGTCGAAGGCGAATTCAGCCTGGGCTGGCCGCGGCTGGCGGACAGCGCGGTGTACCTGTTCCGCGAGGAATACCGACTGCCGCTGATCCCCCCGGAACTCGCCGCGCCCCTGGCGGCCTTCGCCGAGCACCTGTTTCCCGTGCTGCTGCTGGTCGGTCTGGCGACCCGCTTCTCCGCCCTGGCGCTGCTGGGGATGACGCTGGTGATCCAGGTGCTGGTCTATCCCGGCGCCTGGCCCACCCACGGCGTGTGGGCGGCGGTGCTGCTGTACCTGATCGCGCACGGGCCGGGGCGCTTGTCCTTGGATCACTGGATCGTGCGCCGCTGGGCCTGACGCGGGTTCAGGTCTCGCCATCCGTTGCCGGTGGGGGCGCCGCCTCGCGCCAGTCCACCCACTGCCCGCAGGCATTGCGCGGGCCGCGCAGGCTGCCGTGCCAGGGGCCTTCGATGCAGGGGCCGCGCAGACGCGCGGGGTCGGGCAGCACGGTGCTGCCGTCGGGTGCCAGTTCGCGCACGCCGCCCCAGCGTTTGCAGGTGGCGCAGCGTTTCGGTTCGGCGATCTGCATGGCGGCTGCATTCACACGCCGAAATAGCGTCCGGGGCGGTGGTTGATGGCGATCACCAGGTTCAGGGCCAGCGCGCCCAGCACCGACAGGGCCACCAGCGGCACCGGCACCCAGGGCAGCGCGGCGGCAAGGATCAGGAAGTCGGCCACCATCTGTACCTTGCCGGCCCGCCAGCCGCGGTTGCGCTGAAGCCAGATCGCCATCACCCCCACACCTCCCAGGCTGGCATGGTGGCGGATCAGCATCAACAGCCCGGTGCCCGCCAGCAGGCCGCCCATCACGGCACCGAAGGCCGGGTGCAGGGCGTCCAGCGTGATCACCCGTGGCAGCACTTCCGCATACGCCGACAGCAGGCCGACCGCGCAGAAGGTCTTGATGGTGAACACCCACCCCATCGCGCGCACCGCGAACACGTAGAAGGGCAGGTTGATCAGGAAGTAGAGCAGGCCGAAGTTGAACCCGCTGGCATAGTGCGTGAGCAGGGCCAGCCCGGCGGTGCCGCCGATCAGCAGACCGGTGTGCTTGAAGAACACCACCGCGAGGCCGACGAAGAGCGAGCCCACCAGCAGTCCCTGGACGTCTTCGAGGATGTTGTGGCGGGCGGTGGATGACATGGATTTCCTTTGGAAGCGGGAGCAGGGGAGATTATTGACCCGGCAATCAAATACACGCAGTGGTTTGGATGTGTTGTTCCTCCCCCTTCAAGGGGAGGGAGCTGCGGTGTCGCCCTGTTTCTGAATTTCGCAGTTGATTGCCGGGTTAGTAGCCGCCCCTACCGGTCCGTAGCCACCAGGCGCGACAGCTTCCACGCCATGGCGCCGAGCAGTGCCACGGCGAGCAGCAGGCTGCCCCACAGCATCCAGCGCCGGGTGTCGATGGGTGCCTTCAGCCGGGCGTCGCCGCCCGCGGCGGCGGATTCCCCCAGCCGGGCATCGGCGATGGGCAGCGTTGCAGCATCCGCCTTGCCGTAGCCGGGCACCAGCCCGTCGATGGGATAGGCGGCCGGATCGGCCCGGTAGCGCCCGAAGGCCAGCGTGAAGGGCGGCGTGCCGCGGGCGGCGAACACCAGCGCGTGCGGCACCCAGCCGATCGACACCGCCGGCACGCCGGTGCCGAAGCCGCCGCCGCGCTCGTCCGGGCGCAACATCAACTCGCCCGCGGGGCGCAGCGGCAGGTCGGCGTTGCGCCGCTCGGCGCCGTCCTCGGTCAGCCGCCATACGCTGTGCCGGCCCAGGGAACGCCACTGGGCGTCCGGCCGCTCGCGGGTAAACACCTCCACGGGCACCACGCTGTTGGCCTGGGGCGGTTCGACACGCAGCCGGTCCGCGGGCACCGCGCGCGGCAGCGCGAAGTGGTATTCGTGACGGCCGCCGACTTCGTGCACCTGCGGCGCATCGAGAGCGAGCCAGGTGCGTTCGGCCTCCACCAGCGCGGGCACCGGTTCCACGCGCGCGGCATCGAAGACGTGCTCGCGCAGGCCGGCCGGCGGCGAGCCGGACCAGGTGAGGCGCAGGTATCGGGCCTGGGTGGCCGGCCATTCGATGCGCAGGCGCGCGAGTTCGTGGTCCTCGGCCTGCAGTTGCAGCAGCGGCGCACTGGCCACCAGCGTGCGCCACTGGGCGAGGTCATTGCTGGCTTCCACGCGCATGCGGCCGGAGAACTGGCGGGTAGGGTCGTTCATGGTCAGATCCAGCGCCCGGATGCGCTGGCCGAGCTGGCTCACATCCACCAGCCAGGCGCCGGCCGGCCCGCGCGGGCGGCCGGTTTCCGGCCCCAGGCTGACCACCGCCCCGTCCGTGCGCGTCTCGATGCGCAGGTTCAGCGCCCGGCCGCTGTCGGCGGCGGTGCCGAGCACGAACAGGGGTACGGCGACCGGCGTGCCGGGCGTGCTCAGTTCGAGGGCGCGCGGTTCGAGGGCGTGGGGCACCACTTCGCCGTCGGCATTGAATACGCGCAGGTCGGCGAGGTCTCCATGGGTCATGCCGCGATAGACCGCCGGCGGCAGGGCGATGCGCTGGAAGGGCGCGGGGCGTTCCAGCGCGATGGGAGCGGCCCAGGCGTAGTCGTCCACCGTCTCGGCCAGGGCGCCGGCAGCGGCGAATGCCCCCAGCAGGGCGGCTGCACAGCGGACCAGGGCTGAATTCATCGTGCGTTCTCCATGCTGTTTTCCAGGCTCCTGGGCGGAACCGGAGCGAACCAGCCGATCACCAGCATCAGCACGCCGACGCCGAGGAAGGACACCACGCGCTCGATGCCGCCGACGTTGGACAGGTCCACCAGGAAGAGTTTACCCACCACTACGCCCATCAGCACCGCGCCCGCGATCCACGGCGCGCGCTGCGTGCGCCGTGCGCCGGCCACCATGACCGCCAGCGCGATCAGCGTCCAGAAGATGGAGAGCGCCGCCTGCACCAGGCGAGAAGCGAGCAGCAGGTCGATGTCCCAGGGTATGCCTGCGAAGTGGTGCAGGCTGCGCATCAGCACGCCGTTGGCGATCAGGAAGGCGAGCGCTCCGAGGATCGCACCCGCCATGCCGCCGGTCTGCGCTGCGCCGGCCGGTTCCTCCCGGTGCAGTGCGGCCAGCCACCAGACGGCCAGTAACAGCGCCGCGACCAGGCCCAGTTCGAGCGGATTGACGAGCGGAACATAGGGCAGCGGATCGGCCCAACCGTCGTGCGCCCAGTTGGCGAACTGGCTCCAGCCGAGCAGAAAGACCGCCAGCGGCGCGCCACCCGGCACCAGATAGGCATGGCGATGCGGACCGAAAGGCCAGCGTTCGGTGTCCAGCGACGCCAGCCCGGCGATCAGCGCGCCGGGCACCAGCACGATGCCGAGCAGGGCCCAGGCCGAAGCGCCGTCCACCACCTGGTCGATGCCGCGAGCGGCGGCGAGCCCGCCCACCAGCGCCAGCACCCACAGCCCCAGCGCGTGCAGCCAGGGCGCGGTGCGCGGGTGCGCGGCTTCATGGCGATACAGGGCGAAGAGATGCGCGCCCAGGAGCGCCGGCCAGGCCAGCCAGCCGAGCGCAGCCAGCGGGTTGTGGGACTGGTCCAGCGCGTGCACCGCGGCCAGCGCGATGGCCGGCCCGATGAACAGGCTGGCGCTGCCGCCCTGCGCCCAGCCGCTGCGGTGGGCGAAGGCCGCCAGCGCGGCGGCGGAAATCGCCAGGAAGAGCAGGAAGGCGTTGACCTCCACCGGGTAGGGCAGGTGGTGGCCCGCCTGCAGCAGGCCGGCGGCGACCCACCAGCCCAGGCCCCAGATCAGCAGCGCGGGCGCCGCGGCGCGTTCCGCGTCATGCAGGGCCTTGCCGTGGCGCGCCAGATACCAGGCGCTGAACAGCCCGGCGAAGGCGATCAGCGTGCAGCCGAGGAACTGCGCATTGAGCAGCGGCAGGTCTCCGCCGCCGGGCAGGTCCAGCAGGAAGGCGCCGCCCGCGCCCAGTTGCAGCAGCAGCGCGAAGGCCCGCGCCGGCAGCCGCGCCTGACGCACCCCGATCCACAGGATGGCGGCTGCCTCCAGCGCCCAGGCCGCCGCCGTCCAGCGGCCTTCGAACGCGAGGGGCACGGCCAGCGTGGCGAAGGCCACGCCCAGCGCGTAGTACGCTTCCACCAGCAGGCGCAGCTTTTCGCCTGCGCGCCGCCACAGGCCGCGGGCCAGCAGCAGGTAGAGCGCGCCCAGCGCCACCGCGCTGAACGCCGCGCCGTACTCGAAGCCGCTCACCAGGCGCAGTTGCAGGCCGAAGGCGACCAGGGGCACGCCGAACACCAGGGAGGCATCCACGTAGGCTGCCGTGCGGCCCTGGTCGTCCTCGACCCGGCGGCGCAGCGCGTAGCCCACCGGTACGGCGAGGTAGATCAGGAAGAACAGCAGCAGGAAGGGTTCCACGCTGGCGAACAGTTCCGGTCGGTAGTAACGCGCGCCCCACAGGGCGCCGATGACGAAGGTGAAGACGAAGCCCAGCAGGTTAAGCTCCCGCCATGCGCGCCGCCACGCCAGCGCCAGCACGCCAGCATTGAGCACCGCGTAGTAGGAGAACAGCGCCACGTGGCTGCCGCTGCCGGTGGAAGCGAGCAGCGGCGCGAGAAAGCCGCCGCAGGTGCCCAGCACCGCCAGCGAGCGTCCCTCCTGCAGCAGCGCAAGCACGCCGGAAAAGGCCGCGATGGCGACCAGCGCCGCGAAGGCCGCCGGTGCCGGGATCAACTGGTACAGGCGCAGCGCGGCGAACACGGTGAGATAGAGCAGGCCCACCGCGCCGCCCTGCAGCGCCAGCGCGTAGCCCGCGCGCCGCTCGCGCAGGCGCCAGCCCAGCACCAGCAGGACGACGGCGCCCAGCGCCACGCCGGTCAGGCGCAGTTCGATGGGCACCTGCACGCGCTCGTAGGCGTACTTGAGCAGGAAGGCCACGCCGAAGAACAGGATGACGATGCCGGCCCGCACCACGGTGTTGCCGCCGAACAGCCAGTCGCGCAGCCAGCCGGCCGGGGAGGGTGTGTCGAAGGACGGCGGCTGGGGCAGCGGCGTCGGGCGAGGCAGGGCGTCTGCCGGCGCGGCCTGTGTCCTGGATGGCAGCGGCAGATCGAATTCGAGAATGTCCGGCCCGGCCGCGGCGGCCGGTGCCGCCGATTCGGGCGCAATGGCCGGTTCTGGTGCGGCGGGTGCCGCGGCATCCGCCGGCACGCGCGCGGCCGCTTCCAGGGTTGCCACCTGGCGGATCAGCCGGTTCTGCGCGAGCTGGAGCAGGTCCAGGCGCTCCTCGATGCGCTGCAGCTGTTCCGCATCCGGGCGCCGGCCGAGACGCCCGCCGAGCAGGCCGCCGAAGAAACCGATCAGCAGCAATCCGCCGATGGCGAAAACGATGATCCCCATGATTCACCTTCCGGTCGATGCGCGGCGTTTCCGCGCCATGCAGACATCACGCGCCGGCAAGCCGATGGCATGGACGGCGCGCGGGATGGCGCAAGAATACTCCGTCCGGGGCAATCCAGCCGCCCGGCGTCGCGGCAGCGGTACGGGTTCGCGCCGTTCGGCTGCGGGGTATCGCCAGGCGGTACAGGTTCAGCCCAGCGCCTGATCGAGGTCGGCGATCAGATCCTCCACCGCCTCGATGCCCACCGACAGGCGCAGCAGGTCGGGCGGGCACAGGGAGCCGGGGCCTTCCACGCTGGCGCGGTGTTCGACCAGGCTTTCCACGGAGCCCAGCGAGGTGGCGCGCTTGAACACCTGCAGCCGGCCGGCCGCGGCGATGGCGGCCCCCTCGCCGCCGGCCACGCGCAGGGCCAGCATGCCGCCGAAGCCGCCCTGCATCTGCGCAGCGGCCACGGCGTGGCCGGGATGGGAGGGCAGGCCGGGGTAGAGCACGGCGGCGACGCGCGGGTCGCGCTCGAAGGCCCGGGCGATGGCAAGCGCCGAGGCGCTGGCCTGGCGCACGCGCGGGTAGAGGGTGCGCATGCCGCGCAGCAGCAGCCAGGCTTCAAAGGGGCCGAGCACGGCGCCGCCCAGGGCGCGGTTCTGCCGCGCGCGCTGCCAGGTGGGCGTGTCCTCGCGGCACACCAGCGCGCCGGCCACCACGTCGGAATGGCCGTTGAGGTACTTGGTGGCCGAGTGCATGACGAAGTCCGCGCCCAGCGCCAGCGGCCGGGTGAGCACCGGCGTGGGCACGGTGGAGTCCACCGCCACCAGCGTGCCGTACCGGCGCGCGGCGGCGCAGGCGGCGGCGATGTCGGTGACTTCCCAGGTGGGATTGGCCGGGGTCTCGATCCACAGCAGGCGCGGCCGCAGGGCGTCGAGCGCCATGGTCAATCCGGCGGTGTCGGCGTTGTCGTAGAACTCGACCGCGATGTGCCCGCGCGCGGAGAGTTCGATCAGCCAGTTGCGCAGCGCCCAGTACATGGCGCGCGGCGCCAGCACGCGCGCGCCCGGCTCCAGCGCCTGCAGCAGCGCGGTGGCGGCGGCCATGCCGGAGGGGAAGAGCAGGGCCTGGTGCCCGCCTTCAAGGGCGGCGAGCAGGGCTTCGGCCTGGTCGTAGGCCGGGCTCTGGTCGCGGGAATACACGCGCCCGCCGGGGTAGCTGCCGTCGCCGGCGCGCTCGAAGGTGCTGGCGGGATGAATGGCGGGGGCGATGTCGTGGTGCGGCTGGGTGATCCAGCCCAGGCCCTGGGCGGCCAGGGTGTCGGGCGAGAGGGACTTGGGGGCGGTCATCGGTGGCGGTCCGGCGGGGTGGGGTGGATTCTTATACCACGGGCCATGCGACTCCGGGTTCGGGCAATGGACCTACAATACCCGGCCCTGACAACGCTCCAAGCTTGCCGCGCCCGCCGGTGCGGCTTCGACGAACATGCCGCTATCTCCCCAGGCCCGGGCGCTGCTCGACATGGTCTACCGCGTGGGCGCGCCGCGCTTTCACGAACTGTCGGTGGCGCAGGCCCGCCATTCCTTCCAGAAGCTGCTGTTCGCCTTCCGCCCGGAGGCGCCGGCGGTGGCGTCGGTGACCGAGGTGCCCATGGCGCGCCCGGACGGCAGTGCGCTGCTGGCGCGCTTCTACCGCCCCTTTGCCGCCCACCGGGACGACGTGCTGGGGCTGCTGATCTACTACCACGGCGGCGGCTGGTGCGTGGGCGACGTGGAGAGCTACGACGTGCTGTGCCGGGAACTGGCCAACGCGTCCGGCTGTGCGGTGCTGTCGGTGGATTACCGCCTGGCGCCGGAGCATCCCTTCCCGGCGGCGGTCGTGGACGCGCGCCTGGCCTTCGAGTGGGCGGCGGACCAAGCGGACCTGCTGGGCATCGCCCCGGGGCGCATCGCGCTGGGCGGCGACAGCGCGGGGGGCAATCTTTCCATCGTCACCGCGCTCGGCCTGCGGGATGCGGGCGGGGTGCAGCCGCGCTTCCTGCTGCTGGCCTATCCGAGCACGGAGATACTCGGCGCGCGGCCCTCGCGGGAGCGCTACGGGGACGGCTATTTCCTCGACCGGGAGAGTCTGACGTGGTTCTTCGAGCGCTACCTGCCAGACGGTGAAACCGAAGACTGGCGCGCCTCGCCGCTGCGCGCGGCGTCGCTGTCCGGGTTGCCGGCCATGCTGCTGATGACCGCCGAATGCGATCCGCTGATCGACGAGTGCCTCGCCTTCGCCGAGCGCGTGCGCGCCGAGGGCGGCACGGTGGAGCACCTGCCGGTGGCCGGCATGGTCCATGGCTTCCTGCCGCTGGGGAAGTTCTTCGCCGAGGCCAGCGACACGGTGCGCGCCGCGGCCCAGGCGCTGCGCCGGGCGCTGGAGGACTGAGGGCCGTCAGTCCGCCGCGGGTGCGCAGGCGTGGCGCCGCCACACCGCTTCGATGCGCGGGCGGGCGCACACCATGGCGCGTACGCATTCCAGGTCGAGCTTGTCGCCGGCCAGCGCTTCGATCTGGGCGAAGGCGTCGTCCAGGCTCCAGGGACGCTTGTAGCTGCGCAGACAGGTCAGCGCGTCGAAGATGTCCGCCGTGCTGACGATGCGTGCGGCCAGCGGAATGGCGTCGCCGTGGATGCCTTCCGGGTAGCCGCTGCCGTCCAGGCGTTCGTGGTGGTGGGCCACCACCGCGTGCAGCGTGCGGATGCCGGGGATGTCCTGCAGGTCGAAGTTGTCCACCAGGCGCTCGACCATGCGCCGACCCATGATGACGTGTTCCTTCATGTGCTCCCATTCGTCGCGCTCGAAGCGGCCGGGCTTGAGCAGGATGGCGTCGGGGATGCCGACCTTGCCGATGTCGTGCAGGGGGCCGAACAGCGTCAGTTCGGCAATGAACTCGTCGGAGAGGCCGTGGGCGGCGGACAGTTCCTCCGTCAGCACGCGGATGTAGTCGCGCAGGCGCAACTGGTGCTCGCCGGTTTCCCGGTCGCGCATCAGCGTGAAGTCGAGGGCGAAGCGGGTGGCGCCGATGAGGGCGTGTATCGCTTCGATGCCCTGCGCCAGCAGGCCGGTGGCGATCCGTCCCCAGGTGAGCAATTGACGCACGTCCCAGGTCGGCAGTACGACCGCCGGATCGGCTTCGACGACGAGAAAACCGTAGAAGCGCCGCAGGCGGCTCACCGGCAGCACGACCAGCGGACAGGTGCGTCCGTCGGCCGCCCATTCCAGCGCCGGGTCGAGGCGGACGAAGGGGGTCTGGGCACAGCCCAAGGCGCCGCAGCGCGACAGGGCCGGGTTGTCCGGGAGACTGGCGACACCGGGCGGGCAGGGGCGCACGCGCCCTTCGCTGTCGGCCCAGTGGGTCAGGCGGGCCTGCTCGTCGTCCACCAGGAAGATGCCGACGCGCACGACGTCGGGCAGCACGCTGCCGATCTGCACGCGCAGATCGACCAGGCGCGCGGGGAGGGTGGCGGCGAGAAAGGCGTCGGCGATCTGGCGGTCGCTGCGGACGGGCACGGCAGTCATGGATTTCGCTCCCCGGACGAATGTCCTCGTGCCGGTGTGACTGGGGCCGCCAGGATGAATTCCCCGTTCCGGGGAATCCGGTGTGAACTTCTTCCGCCGTGCCGTGGGTCAGCCAGCCACGGCCGAGAGCAGATCCTGACGCCCGGCGCGCGCGGCATCGAGCAGTTCGTCGAACTTGCTGCGGTCGATGCCGGCGGTGCAGGTTTCCAGCAGCGCGGCCTTGTTGTTGATGCCCTGCAGGGAGTCGAAGGGATTGGGCGTCTCGGCCGCCAGCCCGGCGATGAAGATCAGGTCGCCCAGGTCTTCGGGCGGCCAGTTGCCGCCGTAGGGGTCCTCGTACTGGAAGGCGTCGAGGATGGCCTCGGGCAGTTCAAAGGCTTCCAGGATCGCGCGGCCCACCGGTTCGTCCCAGGTGGAGACGAACTCGGCGAAGCGGTTCATGTTGCTTTCCAGCGCCGGGTAGTCCGCCGCGCGGGCGAGCAGGAAGAACTGGCCGATGTCCACCATCATGCCGGCGAGCATGGCGGTGTCCGGATTGATGGTGCGCAGGTGGCGGGCGAAGGCGTAGGACCAGGCGGCCACATCCACCGAATGCATCCACAGCCCCGAGGCCACCAGGCGCATCTCCCGCGACCGGTGGTCCTGGGCGAGTTGCTCGGCGGCTACCGCGAAGGCCAGGCAGCGCAGGGCCGAGAGGCCGATGCGCTTGACCGCGTCGCTGACTGCGGTGATCTGTGCACCGTAGGGGTTGAGCAGCACCGCGTTGGCCATGCGCACGGCCTTGGCGCTGAGCACCGGCTCGGCCTTCACCACCGCGGCGATCTCGTCCAGCGTGGATTCCGGATTGTCCGCCAGGCGCTTGATGCGCAGCGATACGTCCAGCGCGGTGGGGAAGTTGAGCCGCCCCTCCTGCAGTTCCTCCTCGATGCGGGACGCAAAGGCCTGGGCTTGTTCTTCGAATTCCTGCATATCGCCTATCTCCTGGATGCGGATGCCGCAGTGTAGCGCGCGGGGGCCTTTCCTGGCTGCCTACCTCACTCTTCCGCCTGGCGCAGGATGGCCTTGCCACCCTCCAGGCGCTCCACCTGGGCCAGCGTGGACACCGGGATGCCGAGCGCTTCCACCGCCTCGTGGCCGCGCTTGAAGCGCTTTTCCACGATGAAGCCCGCGGCCAGCACTTCCGCGCCGGCCTCGCGCGCCATCTCCACCAGCGCCACCGCGGTGCGGCCGTTGGACAGGAAGTCGTCCACCAGCACCACGCGCGCGCCGGCCGGCACGTAGCGCTGCGCCAGCACCAGCTTGGTCTCGCCGCCCTTGGTGGGCGAGGGGATCAGGCGCGAGATGAAGGGCGATTCCACCTGCGGCGAATACTTCTTCGCGTACACCAGCGGCACGTTGAGCGCCTGCGCCACCACCAGTCCGGGGGCGATGCCGCTGGCCTCGGCGGTGAGGATCAGGGTCGGATGGAAGGCCGACAGGCGGCGTGCCAGTTCCCGGCCCATGTCCACGATGAAGGCCGGTTCGATGCGGTGGTTGAGGAAGTGGTCGATCTTGAGGATCTGGTCGCCGATGACCGTGGCCTCCGCTTCGATGCGATGGACCAGGGGCGGGTAGGGTGCGGTGAGGTCGCTGATGTTGATGTTCATGCAGTGGGGCCGAAACGAAAAAGCCCCCGCGACCGGGGGCGACTCAAGGACAGGGGCGCGATTCTAGCGCATGGGCGGGCGTGTTCAGTTCAGCGTGGCGGTGGCGAGCTTGGCGCCGAAACCGATGAAGAGCCCGCCCACGCCGCCGGTGGCCGCCGCGGCGAAGCGGCGCCGGCGGCGGAACTGCGCGGCCAGATAGGCGCCGCCGAAGATCAGCGTGGACAGGTAGAGGGCGCTGGCCACCTGCACGATGGCACCCAGGATGACGAAGGACAGGCCCGGGTGGGCGTAGGCCGGATCGACGAACTGGATGAAGAAGGAGACGAAGAACAGGATGGCCTTGGGGTTCATCAGGCTGATCATCAGCGCCGTGCGGAACGGGCGTTTGGCGGCGGGCGCCGGCGCGGACGGTTGCGGTGCCGCTTCCGCCGGCCCGGTCCGCCAGGAAGCGATGGAGGCGCGCAGCAGGCCGAGGCCGACCCAGGCCAGATAGGCCGCGCCGGCGTACTTGATGACCATGAACAGTTCCGGCGTGGCGCGCAGCAGCGAGGCGGTGCCGGTGGCGGCGAGGATCATCAGGATGGTGTCGCCGGCGAACACGCCACAGGCGGCGCGATAGCCCGGCGCCACGCCCCAGCGCGAGGCCACCGACATCACGTAGAGCGAGTTCGGGCCGGGCAGCAGGACGATGAAGATGGTGCCGAGGATGAAGGTGGTCAGGTCGGTGATGCCGTAGAACATGATGGGAACACCCCGTGGATGGAGGCCGCGCGTCTGTCGCGCAAGCCGTTGATCTTAACAGGGTGGGGAATGTTCCCGCAGGTCGATTCGCCGGCGGCGGACGGGGTCGTCTACAGCACCAGGATGGCGCGGAAGTCGTTCACGTTGGTCAGCGTCGGCCCGGTGACCACCCCGTCGCCCAGGGCGGCGAAGAAGCCGTGGCCGTCGTTGTCGGCCAGCGCGGCACGGGGGGCCAGCCCCACGGCGCGGGCGCGCGCCAGCGTGTCCGGCGTGATCAGCGCGCCGGCGGTTTCCTCCTGGCCGTCCACGCCGTCGGTGTCGCCCGCCAGCGCCCAGGTGTCCGCCTGGCCGTCCAGCGCCAGCGCGAGGGCGAGTAGGAATTCCACGTTGCGTCCGCCGCGCCCCTGGCCGCGCACGGTGACCGTGGTCTCGCCGCCGGACAGCAGCACCGCCGGGGGGTTCGCCGGCTGGCCGTGGCGGCGCACCTGGCGGGCGATGGCGGCTATCGCGCGGGCCACTTCGCGCGCTTCGCCTTCGATGGCGTCGCCCAGGATCAGCGGCGTGACGCCGGCTGCGCGGGCCACCTCGGCCGCGGCTTCCAGCGCCATCTGCGGGGTGGCGACGAAGCGCGTGGTGATGGCCGGCAGGCATGGGTCGCCCGGCTTCACCGTTTCGCCGGCGCCGCTTTCGAGCAGCGCACGTACCGCAGGCGGGGGTTCGATGCGGTAGCGCCGCAGCACCGCCAGCGCATCGGCGCAGGTGGTGGGATCGGCCACGGTGGGGCCGGAGGCGATGTCGATGGGGTCGTCGCCCGGCACGTCGGAGATCAGCAGGTTCACCACCGGTGCCGGATGGCAGGCCGCCGCCAGCCGTCCGCCCTTGATCGCCGAGAGGTGGCGGCGCACGCAGTTGATCTCGGCGATGGCGGCACCGCACTGGAGCAGTGCGCGGCCGAGCGCCTGCTTGTCGGCGAGCGTCAGTCCCGGCGCGGGCAGCGGCAACAGCGCCGAGCCGCCGCCGGAGACGAGGCAGATCACCCGGTCGTCGGCCGTGAGTCCGCGCACCCTGTCGAGCATGCGCCGCGCGGCGGCTTCGCCGGCCGCGTCGGGGAGCGGATGGCCGGCTTCGACGATTTCCACCCGGCGGCACGGCACCCCGTGGCCGTAGCGGGTGACCACCAGGCCGGAGAGTTCGCCCGGCCAGTGCGCTTCCAGCGCCTGCGCCATGGCGGCCGAGGCCTTGCCGCAGCCGACGGCCACGGTGCGCCCGCGGGTTGGCGCGATGCCGGCCAGCACGGCCGGCAGGCGTGCCATGGGCTGCGCCGCGGCGATGGCCGCGTCGAACAGGCGCCGCAGCAGCACGGGCGGATCGCGGGCGGGGCGCATCCTCAGCCGGCGCCAAGCCCCGCGGCGGCGCGGGCGCGCTGCTTGGCGGCGACGAAATCGCCGCGGGGGATGTAGAGCAGGTCGCCGAGCTTGAGCATCAGGTGGTTCTCGTGGTGGCTCAGGTGGCCGTCGGCGTAGGCGATCTGCCACAGGTATTCGACGATGCGCACCTTCTCCTCCGCGCTGTAGCCCTTGTTGAGGCGGGAGGTGAAGCTGTGCAGGTCCGGCGCGTCGTGGGAGGTGCTGCGGGCCAGTTCGTAGAGTCCGTCGACTTCGTCGGGGGCGAGCGCGAAACGCTCGCGCAGGGCGTCGAGGATGGCCTGGCGTTCGGACTCGCTGGCTTTGGCGTCGGCGCGCATGACTTCCACCATCAGCACTGCGGTGGCGAGCTGCAGACGGTGTTCCCGCTGTTCCGGGAGGGCGGCGGCGGACGGTTCGGCGAGGGCGTTGAAGAGTTCCTTGAGGGTGCGGAGCATGGCAGATCGGAACGGGGGCTGTTCTCGGGCAGAATGTAGTATCGGCTGAGTGGGAGAGGCGGGAAAGAGTTCCGCCGCGGAACTCGTGCCGCGGACCGCCCCGGTGCGGTGCGACCACAGGCGGAGACGGGATGGCGGACAGGAGAGGATGGCGGCGGTGGCTGCCGGCGGCGCTGGTGCTGGCAGCGGCGCTGGGCGTTCTGGAATGGCGCTTCCAGCCGCTCAACCTGACGCGCCACTGGCTGCAGATGAAGGCCGGGGAGTCGCGCTGGGCGGCGGCGGGAATATGGCTGCCGGCGTACAGTGTGACGATCGATGCTCGTGTCATAGAAGGCATCGACGGCAACGCCTCGGGGCTGACCTTCGATCCGGTGCGCGGCTCGCTGTATACGGTGACCAACAAGCCGCCCGCGGTGTTCGAAGTGTCCCGCGAGGGCAAGCCGCTGCGGCTGTTGCCGTTGCGCGGCATCACCGACCCGGAAGGCATCGCCCATGTGCGCGGCGATCTGTTCGTGATCGCCGACGAGCGCAGCCAGCAACTGGTGCTGGTGCGCATCGGCGCGGATGCCACCGCAGTGGACGCGAGCGATGCGCCGCGCCTCGGGCTGGCGATTGACCTGGACGGCAATCGCGGTTTCGAGGGCGTGTCCTGGGATTCGGTGCGCGGCCGCCTGCTGGTGGTCAAGGAGAAGTCGCCGCTGCGCATCTACGAGATCAACGGCCTGCCGGAAGCCTTGAGCGGCGGGCGTCTGGACCTGCAGATCAGCGAATGGAAGGAGCCGGGTTCGTCGGGGCTGTTCATGCACGATCTGTCGTCGCTGACCCTGCACGAACCGACCGGCCACATGCTGCTGCTGAGCGACGAGTCGCGGCTGGTGGTCGAGTACGACGCCGCGGGCACGCTGGTCAGCCTGATGCCGCTGTGGCCCGGCTGGCACGGCCTGGCGCACGGCATCGCCCAGGCCGAGGGCGTGGCGCTGGACGACGAAGGCGCTCTCTACCTGCTCTCCGAGCCCAACCTGTTCTACCGCTTCGAGCGCACCACCCCGGCCGCCTGGCAGCCGCAGCGGGCAGCGGCGGGGCGCTGACGGGGCGGTTCGCGGGGACGCATGCCGGGCGGGTCGGGCGCCGGTGCGGCGGCGGTTTTCCTAGCCCCGGAGGGCCTTCTCAGGCCATAATCGCGGGCTACGCCAGAGGGGATACGGAAGTAATGAAGCGTGTGGACGATTTTCGCCTGCAGTTCGGCAAGCAGGAACTGGTGCCGATCATGATAGGCGGCATGGGGGTGGACATCTCGACCGCCGAGCTCTCGCTGGAAGCCGCACGACTGGGAGGCATCGGCCACATCTCGGATGCCATGGTCCCCACGGTCTCGGACCGCCGCTTCAAGACCAAGTACGTCAAGAACAAGCTGCAGCAGTACAAGTTCAACGTCGAGAACCCCGACAAATCGGTGGTGCAGTTCGACCTCGGCCTGCTCGCCGAAGCCACCGCGCTGCACGTGGGCCGCACCATGGAAGCCAAGCGCGGCCCCGGCATGGTGTTCATCAACTGCATGGAAAAGCTGACGATGAACGCCCCCAGGGAAACCCTGCGCGTGCGCCTGTCGGCCGCGCTCGATGCCGGCATCGACGGCATCACGCTGGCCGCGGGCCTGCACCTGGGTTCGTTCGCGCTGATCGAGGACCATCCGCGCTTCCGTGACGCCAAGCTGGGCATCATCGTCTCGTCCCTGCGCGCGCTGCAGCTCTTCCTGAAGAAGAGCGCGCGCACCGGGCGGCTGCCCGACTACGTGGTGGTGGAAGGCCCGCTGGCCGGCGGCCACCTGGGTTTCGGCGAGGACTGGGCGCAGTTCGATCTGGCCGCCATCGTCGTGGAAATCCGCGACTGGCTGGCGGCCGAACAGCTCGACATTCCGCTGATCCCGGCCGGCGGCATCTTCACCGGCAGCGACGCGGTGAACTTCCTCGAAGCCGGCGCGGCGGCGGTGCAGGTGGCCACCCGCTTCACCGTGACCCGCGAGTGCGGCCTGCCGGAAGACGTGCAGCAGGAGTACTTCAAGGCCAGCGAGGGGGACATCGAGGTCAATCACATTTCCCCCACCGGCTATCTGATGCGCATGCTCAAGGGCAGCCCGGCCATCGGCAACGGCATCCGCCCGAACTGCGAGGCCTACGGCTATCTGCTGGACGCCAAGGGCCACTGCCAGTACATCGACGCCTACAACCGCGAGGTGGCGCTGCACCCGGAAGGCGCCAAGGTCAGGGTGTGGGACAAGACCTGTCTGTGTACCCACATGCGCAACTTCGACCTTTGGACCTGCGGCCACTATGCCTACCGGCTCAAGGACACCAGCCGCAAGGACGACAGCGGCCGCTACGAAATCCTCACGGCCGAGCACGTGTTCCACGACTACCGGTTTTCCACCGACAACCGGATCGCGCTGCCGGAATGACCCGGGTCACACGAGATCGATGCGCACCGCCCCGGTGAGCACGGCCTCGTCGCAGTTCTCGCCCGGCCCGGCGCGGTCGATGACCAGGAAGTCGCTCACCGCCTGCAGCGCCAGCAGCGGGTGGTGCCACACGCCGGGGGCGTAGTTCACCCCCTGCGTGCCGCCGGCGAGGAAGGCCCGCAGGCCGTCCGCCGCCGGCGCTTCGCCTCCCGGCGCCACCACCACCAGATAGGGCCGTCCCGACAGGGGCATGAAGGCCTGACTGCCCAGCGGGTGGCGCTCCAGCATCTCCACGATGAAGGGCAGGGCGCACGGCCGGGCGCGGAAAATGGACACGATGGCCCGCCCGCCCGCGCCCGGCGCTATTCGCGCCAGATCGTGGTAGCGCTCGGTGCTGCCGCCGTTGATGGGGTAGTGGCGCGCGGCGTCCGACACCTCGATCACCTCGCCGAAAGGGGCGAAGGCCGCCGCGGTCAGCGGTTCGGTGCGCAGGCGCAGCACCGCCGTCATGGGCGCACCTTGCCCCACAGCCGTACGCGGGACAGGCCGCCGTCCGGGAAGATGTTGATGCGCACGTGGCTCACCGGGCCGAGGGCGGCGACCTGGGCCGCGAACATGTGCATGGCGTCGGCCGTGAGCGGCTGCTCCGGCAGCAGCACCGGCCAGAACATGCTCTGGGTGACCAGGGACTGGTCGGTGCCACCCTCCACGAGGGCCGCCTGGATGCTGCAGCGGTCCGGGTAGTTGCCCTTGAAGTGGGCGGTATCCACTTCCACGTGATCGATCAAGCCGGCCGTTCCCAGGGCGACGATGCACCAGTCGTTGCCTGGCTCGCGCCGCCGCCGGGTCTCCCAGCCTTCGCCCATGTTCGCGCCGCGTCCGGGCAGCAGCAGGTTGGAGACGGCGCCGTAGTGGGCGTCGTTCCAGGCCACGGGCCGGCCGCCGTTCTCCAGCGCGGCGAGGTCGTAGAGGCGGTCCGGGTCGGCGGGGTCGAACACGCCCACGGGCTGGCCATACACGCGCAGGCGGGCCACGCCGCCGTCCGGGTAGATGTTCACCCGCAGGTGGGTCCAGGCCTCGGCGGAGTCGATCTCGAACAGGTGGTGGGCGCTCGCGGACAGGGACACGGACGGCAGGATGCAGGTCCACGCCAGGCCGGCCAGGGCCTGGGGATCGTCCGTGTCGGCCGCCACCGCGTCGATGGACACGGCCGGGGCGTAGTTGCCGGTGAAGTGGGAGGTATCCACGTCGAAGCCGCGGATCGTGCCCCTGCGCCCCAGCTTCACCAGGCACCAGTCGTGGCCGGCGGTGCGCTTGCGCCGCGTTTCCCAGCCGTCCATCCACTTGCCGTTGTCGTCGTACTTGCCGGGGATGAACACGGCCGGCCCGGGGTCGAGCATGCGTCCGACCTCGGCGAAGAAGTCGTCGCTGGCGTGGAGCGCCCGCGCGCCCAGGCGCGGGTCGGCGAGGTTGATGGTGCGGCGGGCCCAGTCGGGCAGTTCGGCGGGCGGGGCGATCAGCATGGTCGCGGGAATCCTTCTCGGGGGTCGGGTCGGGAGGCTACATCACCGCGCGGGTGAAGTTCGCCAGTTCCGGCGTTTCGGGGTTGGTCAGTATGGTCTTCGGATCGCCGCTTTCGTGGATGCGCCCGTGGTGTATGAAGATCAGCTTGTTGCCCACGTCGCGGGCGAAACGCATCTCGTGGGTGACCATGATCAGCGTCATGCCCTCGGCGGCGAGCTGCTGCACCACGGCCAGCACCTCGTTGACCAGTTCCGGGTCCAGCGCGGAGGTGATCTCGTCGCACAGCAGCACCTTGGGGCGCATGGCCAGCGCGCGGGCAATGGCCACGCGCTGCTGCTGGCCGCCGGAGAGCTGGTCCGGGTAGCTGTCGAACTTGTCCGACAGGCCCACCTTGAGCAGCACCTCCTTGGCGATGTCCTCGGCCTCGCGCTTCGCGGTCTTCTTGACCACCGTGGGCGCCAGCATCACGTTCTGCCCCGCGGTGAGGTGGGGGAAGAGGTTGAACTGCTGGAACACCATGCCCACCTTCTGGCGCAGGGCGCGCAGGTCGCCCTTGCCGTCGTGGACCGCGGTGCCGTCCACCACCAGCTCGCCCTTGTCGATGCTCTCCAGGCCGTTGATGGTGCGCAGCAGGGTGCTCTTGCCCGAGCCGCTGCGGCCGATCAGGGCGATCACGTCGCCTTCCTCGACGGCGAGGTCGATGCCCTTCAGGACGTGGTTGGTGCCGAAGTGCTTGTGCAGGCCGGCGATGTTAACGAGCGACATGGAATCTCCTCTCCAGGCGTTTCGCGTAGAGCGACAGGGGGTAGCACAGGGCGAAGTAGCCGGCCGCCACCAGGCCGAACACCAGGAAGGGTTGGAAGGTGGCGTTGGCCAGCATGGAGCCCGTCTTGGTCAGCTCGGCGAAGCCGATGATGGACGTCACCGCCGTACCCTTCACCACCTGCACCGAGAAGCCCACGGTGGGCGCGATGGCCACCCGCAGCGCCTGGGGCAGCACCACGTGGCGCATCTGCTGGGGGAAGGAGAGCGCCAGGCTGGCCGAGGCTTCCCACTGCCCGCGCGGCACCGCCTCCACGCAGCCGCGCCAGATCTCCGCCAGGTAGGCGCTGGTGAAGAGCGTCAGGCCCAGCGCGGCGGCCAGCCAGGGCGAGACGTCGATGCCCAGCAGCGGCAACCCGAAGAACACGATGAAGAGCTGCATCAGCAGCGGCGTGCCCTGGAAGATCTCGATGTAGCCCTTGGTGAAAGCCTGTGCCACCCGGTTGTGGGAGATGCGCAGGAAGAGCACCAAGAGGCCCACTGCGCCGCCCAGCATGAAGGCGAGGAGAGACAGGGCCAGCGTCCATCTGCCCGCTTCCAGCAGGTTGCGGACGATGTCCCAGGTGGTGAACTGGACGAACATCAGCGCGGCCTCCCAACGACGACGCGCTGGCCGAAGCGCATCAGCGCCTGGCGCACCAGCAGCGCCAGGACGAAGTAGGCCGCGGTGGCGACGAAGAACGTCTCGAAGGCGCGGAAGTTGCGCGACTGGATGAAGTTGGCGGCAAAGGTGAGTTCCTCCGCGGCGATCTGCGAGCACACCGCCGAGCCCAGCATGACGATGATCACCTGGCTCACCAGCGCCGGCCACACCCGCGCCAGCGCCGGGCGCAGCACCACGTAAAGGAAGGTCTGGGCGCGGGAGAGCGCCAGGGAGGCGGCGGCTTCCAACTGGCCGCGGGGCGTGGCTTCGATGCCGGCGCGCACGATCTCGGTGGAGTAGGCGCCCAGGTTGATCACCATCGCCAGGATGGAGGCCTCCCAGCCGCTCAGCTTGACGCCCAGGGACGGCAGGCCGAAGAAGATGAAGAACAACTGCACCAGGAAAGGCGTGTTGCGGATCGCCTCCACATACACCCCGAACAGGGCGGCGAAGGGCTGGATGCGCCAGGCACGGCAGATGGCGCCGGCGATGCCCAGGGCGATGCCCGGCACGGCGCCGGCGGCAGTCAGCCCCAGCGTGGCGGCCGCACCCTGCAGCAGCAGGTCGGCGTTCTCGAATACCGGGGCGAAGTCGAACTGGTAGGCCATGGAAAGTCCCGATGGGGTTCAGGTGGCGCCGGCCGGGCAGGCGGCGTGCATGCCCGGCCGGAGCTGGCTCACAGGTCCGTCGGCAGCGGCGCCTTCAGCCAGCGCTGGGCGATCTGTTCCAGGGAGCCGTCGGCCTTGGCCTTGGCGATCACCGCGTTGACGCGGGCCAGCAGCGCGGCTTCGCCCTTGGCCACGCCCACGTAGCAGGGCGAGTTCTTGATCAGGAACTTGGCCGACAGGCCGCGCAGCTTGGTCATGTCGTTGACCGCCGCGGCCACCACGTTGCCGGTGGCGATGAACTGCACCTGGCCGGTGAGGTAGGCGGAGATGGTGGCGTTGTTGTCCTCGAAGCGCTTGATCGTCACCTTGGGGGAGGCGATCTTGCTCAGTTCCAGGTCTTCCACGGCGCCACGGGTCACGCCCACGGTCTTGCCGTCCAGATCGCCCACCGCGGACACCGCCGCGTCCGCGGGGCCGAACACGCCGTTGAAGAAAGGCGCGTAGGCGTCGGAGAAGTCGATGACCTTCTCCCGCTCGGCGTTCTTGCCCAGGCTGGAGATCACCAGGTCGGCCTTGCCGGTGGTCAGGAAGGGGATGCGGTTGGTGCTGCTCACCGGGATCAGCTCGACCTTCACGCCGAGCTCCTTGGCGATCAGGCTCGCCATGTCGATGTCGTAGCCCTGCGGCTTGAGGTCGGTGCCCACGCTGCCGAAGGGCGGGAAGTCCTGCGGCACGGCGACGCGCAGCGTGCCGTTGCGCTGGATGTCGGCGAGCACGTCGGCCTGGACGGGCAGGGTGGCACACGCGAACAGGGCGGCACCGGCGAAGAGGCTGCGGAGGAAGTTGCGGCGTTGCTTAGGCATGGCTGGGCTCCTTGGTGGAGGAAGGGGAGGGAAGGGAAGTGTCCGGTCTGAGGAAGTCGATGCCGACCCGCGCGGCGGCCGCGTCCAGGTGCGCCCGCATGGCCGCCGCCGCCGCCGCACCGTCGCCCGCCTCGATGGCGGCGAGGATGTGGCGGTGTTCGTCGGCCGGCGCCCACATGCCGCCCACGTCGGCAAAGGGCAGGCGCAGGCTGTGGGCGATCTGGGCGGAGAACTGGCCGGCTGCGGCCCGCAGCAGCGGGTTGCCGGACAGGTCGGCCAGGCGCAGGTGGAACTGCAGGTCCAGCTCCGAGGCCTGCACCAGGTCGCCCGCCGCCAGCGCGGCTTCCATGCCGGCCTGGATCGTCCGCAGCGCCGCGTGCTCCGCCGCCGTCGCCCGCTGCGCGGCCAGGCCGGCCCAGGCCGGCTCCAGCGCGTGGCGGAATTCGAACAGCGCGTGGGGCGGCACCGCGGCCGGTCCGGCCGGCAACTGCTCCGGGTCGGACTTGCGGCCCCAGGTCACGAACACCCCCTTGCCGGCCTGGGAACGCACCAGGCCGAGGGCTTCGAGCATGGAAATCGCCTCGCGCAGCGACGCGCGGCTGATGTTCAGGCTCTCGGCCAGTTCGCGCTGGGCGGGCAGGGTGTCGCCCTGGGCGAACTCGCCCGAGACGATGCGGCGCTGGAGGGTTTGGGCGGCGATGCTGGAGATGCTGGGCATGGTTCGGTTCGGGTTATCGACTCACTGTTATGACTGGTCAGACCAGTCAGGCCAATCAAAAGCATCAGGCATGCCAGCTACTAAATTCTTCGAACTTCCATCAAGAGCGTTGAATGTTGAATAACAGCAGTAATCGTGAAATCCGGCGGCGCACTATCGTGGTGAAGCCCGGTGCGGAGGTGCCTCGTGCTGGTGCGCCTGGCGTGCGCCGTGGCCGGGTCTGCAGGCACCGGCCGCGGGATGCCCCGGCAGCACACCGTTGCGGGTTTCCCATGTATGCAACGCAGAAATCATTCGTTGGCATGTCTCATGCCGCCTTCCTAACATCCAGACCGATCCCGCGTCGCCACGACCCCGCGCCCGACAGGCCCGACTGCAAAGGAGCGAAACCATGAGCAATGCCTTTCCCATCCTCGATCTGCGGCGCTTCGACAGTGACCGGGCCGGTTTTCTCGCCGATCTGCGCGAGGCCGCGCGTACCGACGGCTTCTTCTACCTCGTCGGCCACGGCGTGCCCGACGAATTGATAACTACCGTGTTCAGCCAGTCGCGCGCCTTCTTCGACCTGCCCGAGGCCGCCAAGCTCGGCATCGAGATGATCCATTCGCCCCATTTCCGCGGCTACACGCGGACCGGACGCGAGATCACCCGCGGCAAGCCGGACTGGCGCGAACAGATCGACTTCGGCGCCGAACGCCCGGCGCTCCGCCTGCAGGCGGGCGACCCGGCCTGGCGCCGCCTGCAGGGGCCGAACCAGTGGCCCACCGAACTGCCGGAACTGCGTCCCGCCATCGAAACCTGGCAGGCCCTGGGCGTGGGGATCGCCCACAAGCTGCTGCGCGCGTTCGCCGTGGCCCTGGAGCAGCCCGAGGACGTCTTCGACGCCAGCTTCCTCCCCGACCCGACCCAGCAGCTCAAGATCATCCGCTATCCCGGGCAAGGTCAGGGCGGCGGCCAGGGTTGCGGCGCGCACAAGGATAGTTGCTTCGTGACCCTCCTGTGGGTGGAGCGGGAACCCGGTCTGCAGGTGGAGCGCGATGGCCGCTGGATCGACGCGCCGCCGATTCCCGGCGCCTTCGTCGTCAATATCGGCGAAGCGCTGGAACTCGCCTCCAACGGCTATCTGCGCGCCACCGTCCATCGCGTGCTCAGCCCCCCGGCCGGGCGCGATCGCCTGTCGGTGGCCTTCTTCCCCGGCCCCCGGCTGGGGGTGACGATTCCGCTGCTGCAACTGCCCGATGCGCTGGCGTGGCAGGCCACCGGCCCCGAATCGGACCCGCACAATCCGCTCTTCTACAATGCCGGCGACAACGCGTTGAAAGGCCGTTTGCGCTCCCACCCGGACGTCGCCGCGCGCTACTACGCGGACGTCCATGCGCCGACGGGAGAGCCCGCGAGCGCATACTGATCCGGCGGCCGTCCGCGCCTGCCGCGGGCGGTTGCACCGCCAATCGAAGAGCGGTATAGTTGGCCCCCGTCGCGAAACGACGCGGCGCAAGACACTGCGGGAATAGCTCAGTTGGTAGAGCGCAACCTTGCCAAGGTTGAGGTCGCGAGTTCGAGACTCGTTTCCCGCTCCAGAATTCATGTCCATGGACGTCATCTGGAGTCCATAGATTGAAAAAGGCCGAAAACTCTGTTTTTGGCCTTTTTTGCTTTCCAGCGACGTTTCTAAGATTCACCCACAGCCACGCGATGTAAGTCTATTTTTCGGCTGCGCGTACACGCCCTCGGGTTTGGTGCGTAGCGAGTTTTCCATGCCGTGCTTGGCGCCATCCATCCTGCTCTCGATTTCCGTAGGCCTCAGTTCATGGGCCCGGCTGGCCTCGGCTATCGTTGTCTTGCCTTGAGTGATGACGGCACCTGCACACTCTTACGCTTGGCTGGTCCACTGCTTGACCTCTTCTTTCGCCTTCATGCTCAGGTCTCTGTTTTCAAGTTCAGTACCTGTGTAGGTTTTCTATAGGGATATGTTAAATTTATGATTTTAGGATATTGGTGAGCAAGAGAATAGTCATGGTTGATTCGTTGAGCCCTCGCTGTTGGCGGTGATTCCTTGCGGGACCGGTGTGGTGGCAGCGGGGAGGCATCCTCTGGTCAGGGCGTATACGCAGAATCGGTGCATCTTGACCCGCGAAGCGGGCGATGGACAAGATCCTGGCCGGAATCATGGGTACACTATCGGCTGGAAATCGTTGCTAACAGCGATGATCGGCTGTAGCCGGATGCAGCGTGCGTGCTCGTGAAAAATGACAATGAATCCACACAGTAAGGCTTACCTGGATTACCTGCAGGCAAGTCTTGCCGATGCGTCGAGGCTTTCGCCAAGCTTTGGCAGTGACAGAACCGTTGAAGTCCAGATGGATCTGCTTCCCGACGGGAAGGTTGGTGAACACGCCACCAAGACGCTTTTCGCACACGCCAAGAAGGCTGCCAATGGCTCGATTGACGATGAGCGTCTTTGGCCTATTCCTGTGCTCGTTTGCCCCAGGGTCTTTGCCTTGCGTGCAGAGCACGGCTACGTGAGCGATCGACTCCCATCGAAGATCGCCCCGATCGTCATCTACGCCAAATTACGCCAGGATGGCCAACTGATCGACGACGAGAAAGCGAATGCATCAGTATTGATGCCACGCAATTTACTTGAGCCCACCCCTTGGGAAGTGACCTTGGGTACGGTTGAAGGCGCCGATACCGCGTATGCCAGATACAACGATCAGCGAGGCTCATGGTCGGCCCTGGTGACGCAAGCGGAGGCTCTGACGTTTGCCTTGACCGGCCAGACGCTGGCCGAACTGGCCATTGACGATTATGTGCCGTTGGACTGCGGCCACCTCTGGCTGCGTGGCCCCAGCCCGGCGACGGCCGCGATAGAAGCCCTGGTCGATCGTCTGCGCTCTCCCGATGCACCTGACGTGCAGTTGTATGAAACGCTGACCAGGAAAGCTGGCGATCAACGCCTGTTAACTGCCTCCGAGCAACTGGCAGCAACCATCGACCACCTGGGTCAGATGGAGTGCCGGTACGGGCTGGCGGATTCACAGCGCGAATCGCTGGCGCATTACCTGGCGGGCAAGGCGCCCAGCGTGCTCACAGTCGATGGTCCGCCCGGTACGGGCAAGACGACCCTGCTGCTCAGCGTCATTGCCACCGAATGGGTCAAGGCGGCCTTGGCGGGCGGCGAACCTCCGCTTATCGTCGCTGCCTCGACGAATAACCAGGCTGTGCTGAACATCCTGCGGGCGTTCGCCGAAGTCAAGGAGCCAACGGATGCGCTGGCCGGACGTTGGCTGCCTGAGCTCGCCAGCTATGGCCTTTTCCTGCCCTCCCAGACGGCCAAGATCGAGAAGAGCTTCAAGGTTCATGCCATGAAGGGGATGGGAAAAGAGGCGCAATATGAAGCGCAGGCATACGAGACGGATGCAGGTTTCACGACAGCACGCGACGCGCTTCTGGCAAAGGCAAGGGCGGCATTTGCTGAAGAGACGATAAATGACCTCGATGCGGTTCGCAAACTGCTGGCTGGAAAACTGCAGGAAGTGGCAAGCAGCATCCGGTCGGCGGTGAAGGCGCTGCAACTGCTGCACGAGCATGTCGGCGAACAGGGGCTCAGCTCGGCGGATACCTCCGGCGCACGCAAAGCGCTGCAGGCTGATGTGGCCGCGTTGGAGGCGAAGCTAGCAAAAGCGTCGGCAGACGAAAGTGAAGCCCGATCGCTGTATCGGCAATGGCACCATCATTGCGCGGCTGAACGATGGTGGATGGCGCTGCTGGCCGGCATAGGCATTCTCGGCATGCGGCGGCGACGCGACCTGGCCTTCCTGGCCGACGCTGAGGCTGAGCATGCCGCGCTGCTCGGCAAGCGGTTCCGCTTTCATCCGGAACGAGACGAGGTGGACCGTGCCCTACGCGCAATGCTGGATACAGGGGAAGACACGCGCGAGACGGTCGGCGCGGCACTTGGCGAACATCGGCAGCGGCTGGTCCGGTTCGACCAGGCAGTGCAGGAACTCCGGCGTCTCGTGCCCGAACCGGAAGTGCTGACGTTTGCCAATGCGCAGGCGGCATTGGACATCGGTCCCCGCTTCGCCGCGTTCAAGCTGGCGACTCACTACTGGGAGGTACGCTACCTGACGGAGGTCAGCGAGAGCCTCGGCCGTGCTGGCAAGATGGAAGACAATAAGGCTCCTGAGAAACTGCTTCGGCAATACCGGCGGCTCGCCAAGCTCTTTCCTTGCTTTGTGTCGACACTCTTCACCCTGCCAGGGCGCTTCGAGGGATTCCGCGGAAAGCCCAAGCCTCTTTACAACGCCATTGACCTGTTGATCGTCGATGAAGCCGGGCAGGTTTCTCCGGAGATCGGGGCTCCCTCTTTCTCCTTGGCACAGCGTGCGCTGGTGGTTGGCGATGTCGACCAGATCAAGCCCGTCTGGTCCGTACCTCGATCCCTTGACTTGACCAATGCGGCGCAGTGCGGACTCATCCCCGCATTCGCAGAGGAAACCGACTTCCTTGCCGCCGGCATCGCCGCGTCTGCCGGTAGCCTGATGCAATTGGGGCAACGGGCTACGCCGTTCTCCAAGCATCCATTGCGCGGTCGCGGGATGTTTCTGTGCGAGCATCGGCGTTGCTGGCCGGAGATCATCGGTATCAGCAACCGGTTGGCCTATCAGGGGTTGCTACAGCCGTGCCGAGAAGAAGGCCCCCGCAAGCTGGTGCCGACCCTGGGCTATGTCCACCTGCCTGGTTTGTCGCAGAAGCGGGGCTCCAGCCGCCGCAATCTACTGGAGGCGACCGCTATCGCTAAATGGCTCGCACAGCGCAAGACGGAAATCGAGGACGCCTTCAAGGAAGACGACAAGGCCTTCGGTCAGCTGGTTGCGGTGATTACGCCATTTGCTGCCCAGGTGCATGCCATCCGTCGCGCGCTGGATGACGCATTCGGGAAGGGCCACGATATCACCGTGGGAACTGTCTTCGCGCTGCAGGGTGCCGAGCAGCGGGTCGTCATCTTTTCGCCCACTTGCGGACTGGAAGCCGAGCCGGGCCGGACGTTTTTCGACAGAGATCCATCGATCCTGAACGTGGCAGTTTCCCGTGCGCAGGATGCCTTTCTCGTGTTCGGCAATATGCATCTCTTTCGCCCCGTCGGCGAGCATCCCTCAGCCATCGTCGGGCGCGCGCTTTTCATGGGAGGCCAGAATGAGATCACCGACGTGCCGGCAGATCTGCTCGCACCCGGCTTCGATCTGTCACCTGTGGCCTTGATCCGCGATCTGGCCGATCATCGCAGTGCACTGGTGGAAGCTTTTCAGACCGCGCGAACCCGCTTGGTCGTGGTGTCTCCCTTCCTGACTATGGCCGCGATCCAGGCGGACGATATTCTGGCCTTGATCACGAAAGCTAGCGCCCGAGGCGTGAGGGTGACCATCGTTACCGATCCGAGTCTGAACCAGCAGAAAGTCCCGGAATTCAACCATTGCATCGAGCAGTTGAGCACAGCCGGCGCCGTGATACACAAGGCCAGCCCCCAAGGCGTGCACAGCAAGTTGATACTGGTGGACTTGGCCTGGCTGATCGTGGGGTCGTTCAACTGGCTGTCCGCCGTGCGCAGTCCGGCCAGCCCATATGCCAGGTACGAGTCGTCGCTACGGTATGACGGCGCGGAGGCATTCGAAATGATCGGGCGCACCCTGGGCGATCTGAAGGCGCTTATCGGCGAGGCCTAGTGGACATCCTGGCCACCAAACAGATATTTATCGCTTAGGTGGTCTACCCAACAACTCCGACCTCCCAATAACCGTCCGTCCGCTCTCTGGCCGTTCCGGGTCCGAAAACCCCGCCCGAGCAATCACCTCTTCCAGACCCCTGAACGCCACCAAGCTTTTCGGACTGCGCAGCGATGCCATTCCTTCATTCCAGGCATGCACCATCTGCTTGGCTACGGTATGCCATCGGGGCTCATTCCTGGCGGCCTCAATCACTTCCTGGCCTACCTCGACAGCTGACTCGCACAGGCACTCCACCATTTCCGCATACTGCGTGGGTGCGATTCCCAGCCTTGCTTTGAAGAACCGTTCCAGGGTTTTACCAACCACCCAAGTTTGGCGCCCATCGATGGACAACCCTGGTGGATTGGTGGCATGGCGTGGATAAGCCTGCGTCGTCACGACATCGTAGACCGGCGCATAGGCTACATTTTGCAGCCCGGCATAGTACAGCGCGATGTTCTTGGCGTGGAAATCGGCATTGCGCACCACATAGTTGGTCAGCAGATGCCAGCCAAACTGTCCCAGTTGCGTTCGGACATTCGCAGCCGGCAGATACACCCGGGACGCATTCAGGACACGCTCGGTAGTCGTTGCGTACTTCTCGTGTGGCGGAAGCCCCAGCAGACCGCAGGCATCTTCGACACCATGCGTCGGCACGCCATTTGCATCAACGTCGAAACGATCCACGACCAGCACGCGGCCATCATCGGACATGCGTGTCTTGGCGACCGGTACGACGTTCAGGCGTTCCAACACCCGCATGGTGTAGAACTCGTTGAAGCCCAGATAGGGTGTGCTGTCGTCCGACCCCTTGATGATGTGATGGCTGGTGCGCAACGTAGGTTTGCCCAGTGGATGATCCGGTTCCCCCGGACCTTCCTCCGGCGCAATGAACTTGGGCACCATGCCTGAGATGGATGCGCGGGCATATCGGCGTACCAGGCTGGCGAAGTGTTCCGTGGTGTTCTCTGCCTTCAGTAGCTGCTCGACCTGCAGAGGTGCCATCTCTTCGCCTGGTGCGCCTCCTTCGGATGTGACGGTGACTCGTCCGATACCCATGCCGCCCACGACGGCCAGCAGCGAAAGATCGGTGCCATCGAGTAGCGGTCCGAACTCTTCACGGATGACGCTCAGCAAATAACCTTCGGGCAGGTTCTGGCGAAAGAATGGATGCAGGTCGCGTGGCCAGCGCCAGGGTTCCTCACGCACAGGCATGGTCAGGCTGATGAAGTCTGCCGGGTCCGTACCGGGCAGGTACTTCACGACATACTCATCGCGTTCCCGATAGAGGTTCGCAACGGTCCGTCCGCAGACATGCACGCCGAGTTTCATTCGACGTCACCTCGACGCTGTTCGGCCAGAATGTCTTCGACGGTACGGACATGCCCCCGCCTGACCGGCTTCAGGTCGTAGCCAGCAGCTTCCAGCAGGCGTACCAGAGCGGAAACGCTCATGTCTCCCTTTGCCAGCGTTTCCATCCTGGCAACGGTGGTACGTGAAACTCCGGCGCGTTGGGCGAGCGCTTCTTGACTCAGACCGGCTTCCCGGCGGGCGCTGCGCAACATGTCTGCAACGTCGGCTAGTGTGGACACTGTATCCCCTGGGCTTCAAAAATAGGCTATTTATTCATAAATGTACCCTATGGGATGCAAATCAACAAGCAGAAGGCCGCAGGATCAGAGACACTTAAGCCAAAGAAAGCGCTCTTGCTCCGTCTTGTGGCTTCTGGGCTTCAAGAGTGGAAAATAGAGCTGGAATGTAGCTCATAAGATGCAAATATCTCTTTGAAACGATGGCTTGGATCAACGCCGAAATCGAGGCCGGCCTGCTCAATGCCGAACCGCGCATCGACGCCTATGTGGTGGAATCGGAAAACTTCGAATCCATCCACAACCATTCGGCCTACGCGTTGATCGAACGCGACAAGCGCAGGGACTGAGAAGGTGGACGTATCCGCCCGACGGCGGCTCCATCTGCCGGCGACACTGGCGGGTAGATTTAGATTTGACACGTTACAGAAACAAATCTAAAACGTTGTCAATTCGTGATGCATGAAAACAGATAATTCTTTGTTAATCAAATGGTTGGGATGTATGTTAAGGTCCCATCTCCCGCTCCAGAATTTGCTCTGCAGCGTTCTGCTGAAGTCTGTGGATCATCAAGAAAATGGGGCGAAAGCCCCATTTTTCATTCCGGCGGGCCCCATCGGAATTTGCTCATCCGCCCGACCGCCCATCCGGAGCCGGCGCAATGCGCGGGCGTACCGTGCGGCGGAAAGCCATCCCGGTGACGAAGGATTCCCGCGAGATGCCGGCCACATGGGCATGGCGGCGGCGTTCCTCGGCCACCATGGTAACGGTGCGGCCCTTCAGCCGGTGCGCGGGGAACACCAGCGTTTCACCGGGCAGGGCGAAGATGCGCAGGGTCAGCGTGTCATAGAGCAGGCCGGGGTCGGATTCGCTGTCCCCCACTGCGCATCCGCCCACGTCGAACACGTCGCCGCAGAACAGGCGGTCGCGCCACTGGTAGCTGACGCAGGCCGGCGTGTGCCCCGGAGTCGCCAGCACGCGCAGCACCTCGCCGCCGAACACCAGCGTGTCGCCCTGGCCGAGCCGGAGCACGGCCGGCACGCCGGCGATTTCCGTTCCCGCCACACAGGCTGCGCCGCTGTGTGCGCACAGGGCGCTGCAGTCCGCGTGGTCCGGCCGGTGCACGTGGGTGCGCGCCACGTACTGCAGGCGCAGTCCGCGCTCGTCGAGCAGCGCGCCGATGAGCGCCTCCTGCCCGGGCGGCGGATCGATCGCCACCGCGTCCAGGGTGTCGAGGTCGGCCAGCAGATAACCCAGCGTGCTGGAGCGCGCATCCTCGATCACGCGGAAATACATCGCCCTATCCCCACAGCCAGGCCATGCGCGTACCGGCCGCCGCCAGCGCCGCAAGGCAGGACCAGCCGGAAAACAGCAGCCGGAAAGCCGGCCGGCGCGGGCGGAACCCCACGCCGCTGACGTAGCCGGCACTCATCGCCCAGAAGGCCGCCATGGCGGCCCAGTGGTCGGCGGCGCCGTCCGGGCCGGCCAGGGCATGGGGATAGACGGTGACGCCCAGCGTGATCGCCACCGCCACCGCGATGGCGAGGGGGTTGGCACACGCTCCGCCCGTCTCAGGCGTCTTCGGCGTCGCGCCGTGCCCGCAGGCTTCCGTTGCGTCCATTTTCGTTCTCCATCCACAGCACGTTCAGGATCGCCAGCAGCACGGCGAAGCCGATGCCCAGCACCCAGGTGAAGTACCACATGCGAGTTCTCCCTCTTTCAATAGGCGGAATGTTCGTTTTCGCGCACGTAGGCGGCCGTGACCTTGCCGGCCATCACCTTGTAGGCCCAGCCGGTGTAGAGCACGATGAGCGGCATGAAGATCAGCGTGGCCCAGAACATGATGGCCAGCGTGCGGTGGCTGGACACCGCGTCCCACACGGTGAGGCTGGCGTCCGGCACGGTGATGGAAGGCATGACGAAGGGGAACATGGACACCCCGGCGGTGCCGATCACGCCCACGATGCCCAACGACGAAGCCACGAAGGCCGCCAGCGTGCGTCCCCGCCAGGCCAGCCACACCGCCGCGGCCGCGCCCAGGTAGGCCAGGACGGGGATCAGCAGCGTGGCCGGCAGGTCGCGGTAGTTGGCCATCCAGGCGCCGGCCTCGCGCACGACCTCCTTGGCCTGCGGGTTGGGCAGGGCGGAGGGATCGATGGCGCCGGCGATGACGTAGCCCGGAATCTCCTGCACCCACACGCCGGCCACGGTGAAGCCGGCGAGCAGCACCAGCCCGGCGCCCAGCATGGCCTTGCGGGTACGTTCGTAGACCTCGCCTTCGGTGCGGTGCATCAGATACACCGCGCCCTGCAGCGTGACCATGGCGCTGGAGACCACCCCGCACAGCAGGGCGAAGGGGTTGAGCAACTGCCAGAAGCTGCCGGTGTAGTACGGTACCAGGCTGTCGTCGAAGTGGAAGGGCACGCCCTGCAGCAGGTTGCCGAAGGCCACGCCGAAGATCACCGGCGGCACGAAGCCGCCCACGAACAGGCCCCAGTCCCAGGTGCTGCGCCAGGCGGCGTTGTGGATCTTGCTGCGGTAGTCGAAGCCCACCGGGCGGAAGAACAGCGCCCACAGCACCGCCAGCATGGCCCAGTAGAAGCCGGAGAAGGCCGTGGCATAGACGATGGGCCAGGCGGCGAAGATGGCCCCGCCGCCGGTGATGAACCACACCTGGTTGCCGTCCCAGTGGGGGCCGACGGTGTTGATCACCACGCGGCGCTCGGTGTCGTTCCTGCCGACGAAGGGCAGCAGCGTGCCCACGCCCATGTCGTGGCCGTCCATGATGGCGAAGCCGATGAGCAGCACGCCCACCAGCAGCCACCAGATGAGTTTCAGGGTCGGGTAGTCGAGGATCATGTCCTGGGTTCCTTTCAGGCGTGGGCGGTTTCGTTCAGATAGCGGCCGGTGCCCAGGCTGCCCGGCCCCTGGCGGGCGAAGCGCACCATCAGGTACATCTCCACCATCAGCAGCAGGGTGTAGAAGCCGACGAAGCCGGCGAGCGAGCCGTACAGGCTTTCCACCGACAGGGTGGAAACGGACAGGTGGGTGGGCAGCACGCCGTAGATGGTCCAGGGCTGGCGGCCGTATTCGGCGACGAACCAGCCCAGTTCCGAGGCGACCCACGGTACCGGCAGGAAGCACAGCGCCCAGCGCAACAGCCAGGGTTTGCCCTCGAACGTGCCCTTGACGGAATGCCACAGGGCCAGGCCGAACAGCGCCAGCAGGGCGAAGCCGAAGGCCACCATCAGGCGGAAGCTCCAGAACATGGGGGCGACCTGCGGGATGGTGTCGCGGGCGGCGCGGTCCATCAGTTCGGGCGTGACCTCGTCCATGGACGCCGCGTACTTCTTCAGCAGCAGGCCGAAACCGAGGTCTTCCTTGACCGCGTCGAAGCGTTCGCGCAGATCGGCATTGGACGGGTCCGCACGCAGCGCTTCCAGCAGGCGCACGGCCTCCACGCCTACCTCGACCCGCTCGCGGTTCCGGGCCACGATGTCGCGGATGCCCGGCATCTCCTGGTCCAGCGAGCGCGTGCCGAGAAGGCCCATGACCCAGGGGATGTGCAGCGCGTAGTCGTTCTTCATCTCCGCCTCGTTGGGCAGGGCGATGACGTTGAAGCTCGCGGGCGCCGGCTCGGTCTCCCACATGGCCTCCATGGCGGCGAGCTTGGTCTGCTGCGCCTCGCTGACCACGTAGCCGGATTCGTCGCCCAGCACGATCACCGAGCACACCGAGGCGAAGCCGAAGGCGGCGGCGATGGAAAAGGAGCGGCGGGCGAACTCCCGGTCGCGGCCGTGCAGCAGGTACCAGGCCGAGATCGCCAGCACGAACATGGCCCCGGTCACGTAGCCGGCCGACACGGTATGCACGAACTTGGCCTGGGCATCCGGGTTGAACAGCACGGCCCAGAAGTCCACCAGTTCCATGCGCATGGTCTCATAGCTGAACTCGGCACCCACGGGGTGTTGCATCCAGCCGTTGGCAACGAGGATCCACAGCGCCGAGAGGTTGGTACCCACCGCCATCAGCACCGTCACCATCAGGTGCTGGGTGCGCGACAGGCGGTCCCAGCCGAAGAAGAACAGGCCGATGAAGGTCGATTCCAGGAAGAAGGCCATCAGCCCCTCGATGGCCAGCGGCGCGCCGAAGATGTCGCCCACGTAGTGGGAGTAGTAGGCCCAGTTGGTGCCGAACTGGAATTCCAGCGTGATGCCGGTGGTGACGCCCAGGGCGAAGTTGATGCCGAAGAGCTTGCCCCAGAAGCGGGTCATGTCCTTGTAGACGAGCTTGCCGGTCATCACCCAGGCGCTTTCCATGATGACCAGCAGCCAGACCATGCCCAGGGTCAGCGGCACGAACAGGAAGTGGTACATCGCCGTGGCGGCAAACTGCAGCCGCGAGAGGTCAACGAGTTGCTCAGTGACCATCGGTCTCTCCGTCAGGGTTGGGAAGGCCCCCAGTGGACGTGCCGGACGCATGCACCGCCATGCGCTGGACGTCCACCTCGACCCTGTGGTCGCGGATGAACGCCCACCACAGGGCGGTGATCAGCAGAAGCTTGAGCACGACGACCACGACGATCTCGCGCAGCAGTTTCCGGTCGGCCAGTTGCATCGTTTTCTCCCGGGGGAATGCCGGTCCCGATACAAGTGTCGTGCCAAGGCTGCCATGATCTTGTTTTGTATCAATTTTCGGCTTTTGTCCGGTCGCCGGGAGCGGCGGCCGCACTGCCAGTGTCGCCCGATCTGCCAGCGCAAACTGCCATCTCGCTGCCAACCTGGACAGTACGATGCCGACCGAAAAGCGCTCCCCTTTTCCAGAATCTGCCCGCTCGCGTGCAACGATCTTCCGCAGTTCCGGCTGAGGGGACCGCCAGGAAGCCGCCAGAACCTGCCATGTTCTGCCAGAACGATCGTCATTGGCAGCGCGGAGCCTCTTTTGAAACTGCCTGGTGGTTCGCTTAGTGCATTGATTTAAAAGAAATCGAATGCGGCACCCGGCTGGCCCCGAACCCTGGCACGTTCCTTGAATGCGTATCGGCCAGAAACGGTGTTTCTGCCCGGACGGCCACTGCAACGTCACCTCGACGCCCCAACCCCCTGGCAGGGGCCGTCATGCCAGCCTTCTTCGCCCGGGCTCCCGTTTCGTCTTCCTGGCCGGGCATCTCGGATGCCCGGCGTTTTTTTACGAGCCGACGGAGAGAACTCCCCATGTCCGACATTGCCCAGGACCGCCGCAATCTGCTCATCGCCACCTCGGCTGCCGGGGCCGTGGCCGCCGCGGCGACCGCCGTGCCCTTCGTCGCCAGCCTGACCCCGTCCGAGCGCGCCAGGGCTGCCGGCGCGCCGGTGGAAGCCGACGTGGGGAAACTGCAGCCCGGCGAGATGATGACCGTCGAATGGCGCGGCAAGCCGGTGTGGATACTGCGCCGCACGCCGGAAATGCTCGCCGGCCTCGCGGGCCACGAAGACCGCCTCGCCGATCCGGGCTCCGCCGACTCGCTGCAGCCGGACTACACGGTCAGCCGCCACCGCTCGATCAACGACGAGTACCTGGTGGTGATCGGCATCTGCACCCACCTGGGCTGCTCCCCCAGCGAGAAACTGCAGCCGGGCAAGGCCAGCGGGCTGGGCGAGGACTGGCCCGGCGGCTTTCTGTGCCCCTGCCACGGCTCCATCTTCGATCTCGCCGGACGGGTGTTCCGCCACCAGCCGGCACCGACCAACCTGGAGATTCCGCCCCACAAGTGGCTGTCCGCCACCAAGCTGCTGATCGGCGACGACGGCAGCGGCAACACGGCCTGACACAGGCACGTTTCATCCAACCACAATAAACAGAAAGGGAAGAGGAGCATGGAGACCGTTATCGGCCGGGCCGCGGCATGCGCGCTCGGCATCGCACTATGGGCCGGCGGCAGCGCCCTGGCTGCCACCGCCGACCACGGCAAGTTCAAGGAACTGCAGGGGCCTTTCGCCAGCGGCGAGGAAGTCACCCGCGCCTGTCTGTCCTGCCACACCGAGGCGGCCAGGCAGGTCATGGCCACCCGCCACTGGACCTGGGAATACGAGAACCCGGCCGATGGCAGCAAACTGGGCAAGAAGACCATGCTCAATGGCTTCTGCATCGGCGACAAGTCCAATGAAGCGTTCTGCCAGTCCTGCCACGTGGGCTACGGCTGGCAGGACGACGGCTTCGACTTCTCCGCCGAGGAGAAGGTGGATTGCCTGGCCTGTCACAACACGGGCGGCTACAGGAAACTCTCCGGACTGGCCGGACACCCCGCCTATGAACGCATGGAATGGCCGCCCCGGTCGGGCAAGTTCGTCGAGGCCACCGATCTGGCCCGGGTGGCGCAGCACGTGGGGCCCACCTCGCGGGAAACCTGCGGCACCTGCCACTACTACGGCGGCGGCGGGGATGGCGTGAAGCACGGCGACCTGGATTCCTCCCTCAACACGGCCACGCGCGAGTTGGACGTGCACATGGCGAAGGACGGCCTGAACTTCGCCTGCAGCGACTGCCACCGGGCCGAAGAGCACAGGGTGTCCGGCAGCCGCATCGCGATGACGGCCGCCGACCCCCATGGCCCGCTGGTGCGCGGCGAGAAGAGCGAACGCAACCCGGCCACCTGCCAGTCCTGCCACGGGGACAAGCCGCACAAGGAAAGCCTGCTTGCCGCCGGCCGCCTCAACGCCCACACCGACACCCTGGCCTGCCAGGCCTGCCACATCCCCAGCTTCGCGCGCGGCGGCGTGCCCACCAAGATGGGCTGGGACTGGTCCACCGCGGGCAAGCTGACGGAGGCCGGCAAACCCTTCCAGAAGAAGGACGAGCACGGCCACGTGATCTACGACAGCAAGAAGGGCGACTTCGTCCTCGGCGAGAACGTGGTGCCCGAATACCTGTGGTTCAACGGCAAGGTCACCTGGACCACGGCCGATACCCCCATCGATCCGTCCGCCGAAGTGGCGATCAACGCCTACCACGGCGGCCCCGACGACCCGGACGCCCGCATCTGGCCGGTGAAGATCTTCCACGGCAAACAGCCCTACGACGTGGAGCACCGCACCCTGCTGGTGCCTCACACCGCCACGCCGGACGACACCGCCTTCTGGTACAACTTCGACTGGCCCAAGGCGCTGGCCGCCGGCGCCGCGGCCACGGGCCAGCCCTACAGCGGCAGCTTCGACTTCGCCGCCACCCGCATGATCTGGCCCATCACCCACATGGTGGCGCCCAAGGAGCAGGCCGTGGCCTGCCGCGAATGCCACAGCCGCGACGGCCGCCTGGCCGGCATCGAAGGCATCTATCTGCCCGGCCGCGACGGCCTGCCGTGGCTGCGTGTCGCCGGCTGGCTGGCCGCGGCTGCGGCCCTGGCCGGCGTGCTGATCCACGGCGCGCTGCGCATCCTCACCCACTACCGGGGGAAGTGACACCATGAGCGAACACAAGACCGTGCACCGCCTCTACGTCTTCAAGCGCTACGAGCGTTTCTGGCACTGGTCCCAGGCCGCGCTGATCGTCTTCATGATGCTCACCGGCTTCGAGATTTCCGGCGCCTACGGGAACTTCGGCTTCGGCCGCGCGGTGGAATACCACACCCTGGCCGCCTGGGCGCTGCTGGTGCTGTGGGCCTTCACCATCTTCTGGCAATTCACCACCGGCGAATGGCGGCAATACATCCCCACGCTGAAGAAGGTGGACGCCATGGCGCGCTACTACGCCTGGGGCATCTTCCGCGGCGCACCCCACCCCTACCACAAGACCGCGCTCAAGAAGCACAACCCGCTGCAGCGCCTGGCCTATCTCGCACTGCTCGCAGTGGTTTCGCCCGTCATCTGGATATCCGGCCTGTTCTATCTTTTCTACGCCTGGTGGGGCGAATACGGCATCGACCGCTGGCTGGAACTGGAGTGGGTGGCCACCGCCCACACCGCGGGCGCCTTCATGATGCTGGTGTTCTTCATCGTGCATGTGTACCTCACCACCACCGGGCACACGGTGTTCGCGCACATCAAGGCGATGATCACCGGCTGGGAGGACGGTGAACCCGAAGGCGATCCCGCCCGGTCCGAGTACTGATCCCAGCCCGTTACGGCCCAGGAGGCCCCACCCATGTCCCAATCCACGTCCGCCCCGGCCGCCGCCGGCAGCCATTCCGAAAGCCGGCTCGCCCACTTTCCGGTGGCGCTGTTCTCCACCGTGATGGGCGTCGCCGGCCTGACCCTCGCCTGGCTCAAGGCACACCACGCCGTCGGCGTGCCGGCCGGCATCGGCGAGGCGCTGCGCTGGGCCGCCACCGGCCTGTTCGTGTTCCTGCTCGCGGTGTACGGCTTCAAGATTCTGCGCCACCCGGCTGCGGTGGCGGCGGAGCGGGCCCATCCGGTGAAGCTCAATTTTTTTCCGGCCATTTCCATCGGCCTGCTGCTGCTCGCCATCGCCTGGGTGCCGCAGGCGCCGGGCGCGGCGCGCTGGACGTGGTACGTGGGTGCCGCCGTGCACCTGGGCTTCACCCTGTGGACCATGAGTAGCTGGATTCACCACACCCACTACGACATCAAGCACGCCAACCCGGCCTGGTTCATCCCGGTGGTGGGCAACATCCTGGTGCCGATCGCGGGGGTCAAGGTGGCGCCGATGGACCTGAGCTGGTTCTTCTTCAGCATCGGCCTGGTGTTCTGGCTGGTGCTGATGACCATCGTGCTCTACCGCCTGTTCTTCCACGAGCCGCTGCCGGCGCGCCTGACGCCCACGCTGTTCATCCTGATCGCGCCGCCCGCCGTGGGCTTCATTTCCTACGTGGCGCTCACGGGGGTCGTGGACGCCTTCGCCCGTGTGCTGTACTTCGTCGCCCTGTTCCTGACCCTGCTGCTCGCCAGCAACGCCCTGCGCTTCTTCCGCCTGCCGTTCTTCATCTCGGCGTGGGCCTATTCCTTCCCCCTCGCGGCCATGACCATCGCCACCTTCGAGATGGCCGCCCACGGCGGCGGGGCCTTCTACGGCGGTCTCGGCTGGGTGTTGCTGGCGGTGCTCAGCGCGGTCGTGCTGGCGCTGGTGGTGAAGACGCTGCTGGAAGCCCGGGCCGGGCGCATCTGCGTGCCGGAGTAGGGGGCGCATGGGGTTCCGTTGCGCCGGCCGCGGCGGCTGACGAAACGGCCGCGGATGCTCCCGTCGAGCGGAGCCCGCTTTCCAGACTTACCGGGTCTGTTCCCAGGCCCAGTCCAGTGCGCTTTCGTCCAGGCCGCCGGCCAGCGCGTCGAGTTGCAGGCGGTGCAGCAGCAGTTGCACGCGCGCCTCGTCCAGTGCCAGCCGGGCGGCGGCGTATTCGTTTTCGGCGTTGAGCAGATCCAGCGTGCTGCGGTCGCCCGCCTCCAGGCCGAGCCGGGTCGCGTCCAGCCGCGCCTGGCTGGCCTCTGCGCCCGCCTGCAGCGCCTGCACGCGGGCGTTGCCGGTGCTCAGCCCCAGCCAGGCGCCGCGCATGCGCTGATCGATCTGCTGGCGGACCAGGTCGCGGTCGGCCCGGGCCTTGTCGAGCAGATGCACGGCTTCCCGTTCCTGCGCGCTGCGCAGACCGCTGGTGGATAGCGGCAGGCTGAACTGCACGCCGGCCCATGCCTCGCGGTTGCGGGCGGAGGCGCTGCCGCCGGGTCCGTCGCCGCTGAGGTGCTCGCCGCCGACCCGGGCCACCAGGTCCACCCGTGCGTCGTCCAGCCTGCCGTGGCGGGCGGCTTCGCGGGCGGCCGCGGCCGCCTGCCGTTCCATCAGCAGCAACTGGGGATTGCGTTGCAGGGCACGGGTCTGCCAGTCGGCCAGGGGGGCGGCCGGGGGCAACTGCCGCAGGGTCTGCGGCAGGCGTGCCTCGCCGTCGGGCAGGCTGATGCCGGTCAGGTCGGCCAGGGCGTCGCGGCGCAGGCTCAGTTCGGTTTCGGCGGCCAGCACCTGGGCACGCACGGCTTCGGCGCGCGCCTGCGCCTCGTAGGTATCGGTCACCGGCAGGTCGCCCAGTTCGAAACGGTCGCGGGTCTCGGCAAGGATGCGCTCCACCGCCTGTTGCTGCCGCCGCAGCACGTGCAGCGATTCCTCCGCCAGCGCGAGGGAGAAATAGGCTTCCGTCAGATGCAGCATCAGATCCTGGCGGGCGGCCTGCCACTGCAGTTCGGCGCTCGTGGCGGAGATATCCAGCAGGTCCTGCCGGGCGCTGCGCTGCGGGCTGTAGAGCGGCTGCATCAGCACCAGGCTCCAGTTGCCGCTGCGCGCGTGGCCGACGTCGGTCTCGAAGCGCACGCCGCCGGTGCTGCCGAAACCGGGCGCGGCGAACTGTGCGCCGCGGGTGAGGCTGCTGGCATCGGCATAACCCGCCGCGCCGCTGATGACCAGATCGGGCCGCCACAGGGCGCGCGCCTGCTCGCCGCGGCTCTGTCCCGCCAGGCGGGCGGCGCGGGCCGAGTGCATGAGGGGCGCATGGGCCTGGGCAGCTTCCCACAACTGCGGCAGGGGCGCGGCGCGGGCGTTGGCGGCGACCAGTACCAATGCGGCGCACAACGGAGCCAGCGTGAGGCGGCGGATCATGGCGTGTTCCTGCGGCGGTTCAGCAGCCAGGCCGCACGCCCAGCCTGCGCAGCAGGGTCTCCAGCAGGCACCAGCGGGTGAAGCCGCTCTGCAGCAGGTTGAGGCCGACGAAGACGGTGAACGCCAGCCACCACTGGCTCACGAAGACGGGGCTGCCCGGCACGCCCAGGGCGAGGGACAGCAGGATGAAGAAGCCGGCGGCGATGCGCACGATCTGCCAGGATGTCATGGATGTTCTCCTTGAGGGGACGACGGTGGGGGAAGGATCAGGCATGGGCCTGCCCTGTGCCGCCGCCGCGCGGGCGGTAGGCGACATAGTAGAGCAGGGGGATGACGACCAGCGTGAGCAGCGTGGATACCAGGATGCCGGAGATCAGCGCGATCGCCAGGCCGTTGAAGATCGGGTCGTCGAGGATGAAGAAGGCACCCAGCATGGCCGCCAGCGCGGTCAGCGCGATGGGCTGGGCGCGGATGATCGCCGACTGCACGATGGCCCGTTCCAGCGCCACGCCACGGGTCTGCTGCAGGCGGATGAAGTCCACCAGCAGGATGGAGTTGCGCACGATGATGCCGGCCAGCGCGATCATGCCGATCATGCTGGTGGCGGTGAACGGCGCGTGCAGCAGCGCGTGGCCGGGCAGGATGCCGATCAGCGTCAGCGGGATCGGCGCCATGATGACCAGCGGCATCAGGTAGGAGCCGAAGTGCGCCACCACCAGCAGGTAGATCAGCAGCAGCCCGACGGCATAGGCGGCGCCCATGTCGCGGAAGGTCTCGTAGGTGATCTGCCATTCGCCGTCCCACTTGACGGCGTATTCGCGCCAGGGGTCCTGGGGCTGGCGGATGAAGTACTCGCCCAGCGCGCCGCCGTTGGGGGTGGGCAGGGCGAGCAGTTCGCCGCGCATCGCGAACATGCCGTACAAGGGGCTGTCCACCGTGCCGGCCATGTCGGCGGTCACATATTCGACCGGCAGCAGATCCTTGTGGAAGGCCGGCTGTTCGCGCAGGGCATCGCCGATGCGCACCACCTCGCCCACCGGCACCAGGCTACCTGAGGCGGCACGCACCGGCAGTTGCAGCAGTGCCGCCAGGTCGCCATGCGCCTGCGGCGGCAGTTGCAGCCAGGCCGGCGCCGGGTAGCGGCTGCCGTCGTGCACATAGGTGGCCGCCGCGCCGCCCAGGCCGGCCTGCAGCGCCCGCACCGCCTCGGCCTGCGCCACGCCCAGCGCGGCGGCCTTGCGGCGGTCCACCTGCAGCAGGATGCGCGGCGCGGCGCTGGCCGTGCTGTCGTCCACGTCTTCCACCCCTGCGGTGCGTTCGAACACACCGCGCACCGTGCGTGCGAGTTCGCGCCGGCCGTCGGCGTCCGGCCCGTAGATCTCGGCGACGATGGGGGCCTGCACCGGCGGGCCGGGCGGCACTTCGACGATCTTGACGTTGGCGCCGTGGCGCGCGCCGATGGCCTGCAGCGGCGCGCGCAGGCGGGTGGCGATGGCGTGGCTCTGCTCGCTGCGCGCCGACTTGGGCTGCAGATTGACCTGGAGGTCGCCCACCGCGCCGCCGCTGCGCAGGTTGTACTGGCGCACCAGGCCGTTGAAGTTGATGGGCGCGGCGGTGCCCGCGTAGGCCTGGTAGTCGCTGACCTCCGGCACCGCGGCCAGATGCGCGCCCAGTTCGCGCAGCACCGCGGCGGTCTTCTCCAGCGGCGTGCCCTCGGGCATGTCCACCACCACCTGGATCTCCGACTTGTTGTCGAAGGGCAGCATCTTCAGCAGCACCAGCCCGGTGACCGGCAGCACCAGCGAGGCCGCGATCAGCAGCACCACCGCGAGCCCGAGCAGCCGGCGGTTGCGCGGGCCGCGGCGTTCGTCCAGCAGCGGATCGAAGATGCGGTGGAACAAGCGCGCCAGCCAAGGCCGAGGGGCAGCGCCGTCGGGGGCGGCGCCTTCATGCGCCGTGGCGTGGGCGCCGGCGGGCACTTCGCGCATCCACAGGCGCGCCAGCCAGGGGGTGACGGTGAAGGCGATCGCCAGCGACAGCAGCATGCCCATGCTGGCGTTGATCGGGATGGGGCTCATGTAAGGGCCCATCAGGCCGCTGACGAAGGCCATCGGCAGCAGCGCGGCGATCACCGTGAAGGTCGCCAGGATGGTGGGGCCGCCCACCTCGTCCACCGCGGCGGGAATGATTTCGGCGAGCGGCCGGGCGGGGTGCAGGTGCTGGTGGCGGTGGATGTTCTCCACCACCACGATGGCGTCGTCCACCAGGATGCCGATGGAGAAGATCAGCGCGAACAGCGACACGCGGTTGAGGGTGAAGCCCCAGGCCCAGGAGGCGAACAGGGTCACGGTCAGGGTCAGCAGCACGGCGATGCCGACGATGGCCGCCTCGCGCCGCCCCAGCGCGAAGAACACCAGCGCCACCACCGAGGCGGTGGCGAACAGCAGCTTCTGGATCAGTTGGCGCGCCTTGTCGTCGGCGGTGGCACCGTAGTTGCGCGTTTCGGCCACCTGCACGGCGTCGGGGATCACCGTGCCCTTGAGGCTCTCCACCCGTTCCATCAGGCGGTTGGCGACGTCGATGGCATTCTCGCCGGGCTTCTTGCTGATCGCCAGCGTCACCGCCGGGTATTCGGCCGGCCGTTCGCCGGTGGTGCCGTGCCAGACGTAGCTGGCCGCGGGCGGCGGGCCGAGGCGCACCTCGGCCACGTCGCCGAGCAGTACCGGGTGGCCGTCGTGCGCGCCCACCACCAGTTCGGCCACGTCGCGGGCGTCCTGCAGGAAGGCGCCGGTGTCCACCTGGATGGCCTGGTTGCCGGTGAGCAGTTCGCCCACCGGCCCGCCCGCATTGGCGGCCTGCAGCGCCTGGTGCAGTTCGCCCACGCTGACGCCGTGGCTGCGCAGGCGCGCCGGATCGAGCTGCACCAGCACCGCGCGGCCGGGGCCGCCGATGGTCCACACCTCGCGCGTGCCCGGCACGCGCTTGAGTTCCGCCTCGATGCTGTGCGCGATGCGCGCCAGATCGTAGGCCCCCTGGTCCGGCGCGGCGGTGAACAGCGTCAGGCTGACGATGGGCACGTCGTCGATGCCGCGCGGCTTGGCGATCGGCGGCAGCACGCCCAGGCCGGCGGGCAGCCAGTCGGCATGCGAATCGAGGGCGTCGTGCAGGCGCACCAGCGCTTCGGTGCGCGGAACGCCGACTTCGAACTGCACGGTCAGCAGCGCCTGTCCGGGGTAGGAGGCGGAGGTGACGTGTTCCACCCCCGCCATGCCGGCGAGCACCTGTTCGGCGGGGGAGGCGACCATCTGCTCGACCTCGCGCACCGAGGCGCCGGGGAAGGCGACCATCACGCTGGCCATGGTGACGTCGATTTGCGGTTCTTCCTCGCGCGGCGTCACCAGCATGGCGAACAGCCCCATCAGCAGCCCGAGCAGGGCCAGCAGGGGGGTGATCCGCGCGGCCTGGAAGGCGGCGGCGATGCGGCCGGAGAGACCCTGGCCGGTGCCGTGTTCTGCGGTGCTCAAGCCGGACCCCCTCAGCGGCGCAGCCGCGCCGCGGCCTGCGGGTCCAGTACTACGGCGTCGCCGGCATCGACGCCGGCGAGCACTTCCACCAGGTCCCCGTGCTCGGCGCCCAGCCGCACCTGGCGCAACAGCGGACGCTGCTGCGCATCCAGTACATACAGCCCGGTCATTTCCGCGCGGCGCACGACGGCCTGGCGCGGCACCAGCACGGCGGCACGCGGCACGGCACCCGGCAGCCAGACGCGGGCGTAGCTGCCGGGCGCCACCACCCCGGCCGCGGGCGGCAGCGCCAGCCGCAGCCGCACCGTATGGCTGCGCGCATCGAGCGTGGGCAGCACTTCCACGGCGGTGGGGGAGAGCATACGGCCATCGGGCAGTTCCAGTTCGATGTCCTGTGCCGCGGCGTCGGCCGGCAGGGCGCCCTGCGGCACGTCGGCGACCACGCGCAGCGCATCGGGGGCGAACAGCGCCAGCAGCGGGCTGCCGGGCATGGCCATGTCGCCGGTTTCCACCGGCACCTCGGCGACGATGGCGTCGAAGGGCGCCCGCAGCACGAAGAGCCCGGCCTGGGTGCCCGCCGCGTCCGCCGCGGCCTGCTGCGCCCTGGCCTGGGCGGCGGCGGACTTGTACTGCGCCTCGGCGCGCTCCAGCGCCGCCTGGCTGATGTACTGTTTCTCGAACAGGCGCTGCTGGCGCTCGAACTCGCTGCGGGCGGCGGCCAGCATCGCGACGGCGGCGTCGGTCTGCGCGGCGCTGGCCACTGCGGTCTTCCCCGCCACGCGGCTGTCGATGTGCACCAGTTCCTGGCCCGCCACCACCCGGTCGCCAGCCTTCACGTGCAGCGCGGTGATCGTGCCGGCCACCTGCGCGGCCACCGTGGCGCTGCGCACGGCCTCCACGCGGCCGGCATGGGCGGTAGCGGCACCGGCGTCGGCCGCATGGGCGGATACCGTTTCAAGTGCGGCCGCCCCGTCGGGCGGGCTGGCCAGTACAGGCTGCAGCGGGAGGCAGGTGGCCGACAGCAGCATCAGGACCGGGATTGTCTGGCGGAGCATGGGCGTGCTTTGTGCGCGGGCGCGCGGGATGGATGGTGGGGGAGCCTCGCGGGCTGGAGGTCTCATCTGTTTGTTGATGGGCATAATTATATAAGTAAGTTCTAATTTAATGTACAAACCACCGTAGATGGTTCTACCTATTGCCCGGGCGCGTTCAAGTGGGTGGAATTGGCAAGAAGTGCCGCCGCTGCCACCCGGCATGCGCGGCGCCGTGGTCGGCGCGGTGGCAATCCGAACCTTTACAATGCCTGCGCAATGCCCGTTCTCTTTCGTCGATCGCTCCGTGCCGGCTTGCTTCCCGCGCTTCTCGCGCTGGGCCTGTTCTGCATGCCGTTCCATGTCCAGGCGGCGACGGTGCGCATCGGTGTGCTCGCCTTTCTCGGCGCGGAAACGGCCGTCGAATCCTGGCAGCCGGTGCTCGCCCACCTGCAGGCCCGGCTGCCGGAACACCGCTTCGAGCTGGTGCCGCTGGATCATCACGGCATGCTTGCGAGCGCCGAACGGGGCGAGCTGGAATTCATCATCACCAACCCCGGGTATTACGTCGAACTCGAAGCTGAGTTGGGCGCCAGCCGCATCCTTACCCTGGCCTTCAGCGAAGGCAGGCCGGACCGGGCCATAGGCTCGGCGGTGGTGGTGCCGAAGGAGATGGCGGACATCTCCCGCCTGGAGGATCTGCGCGGCAAGCGCGTGGCGCTGGTGTCCCGCGAGGCTTTCGGCGGCTTCCGGGTGCTGTGGCGGGAACTGGACGGGGCCGGCATCGATCCGGAAGGCGCCTTCCGCTCCTGGGTGGAGGTGGGTTTCCCCATGCACGGGGTGTTCGATGCGGTGCTGGACGGCCGCGCCGATTTCGGCATCGTGCGCGCCTGCCTGCTGGAATCCATGCCCGAATACGCGGCGCGCCTGCGGGTGGTGGCGCCGCGGAACGAGCCGGATTTCCCCTGCGCCACCACCTCCCGCCTGTACCCGGACTGGCCCATCGCCACCCTGCGCCACACGTCCGCATCGCTGGCGAAAAGCGTGGCGGTGGCGCTGCTGTCCATGCCGCCGGCTGCCAACGGCCTGTCCTGGTCGGTGCCGGCGGACTACCAGTCGGTGCACGAACTCTTCCGCGAACTGCAGATCGGCCCCTACGCCTACCTGCGCGCGCCCACGCTGATGGCGCTGGCCGAGCGCTACTGGCCCTGGGTGGCGCTGCTGATGACCGCGGTGGCGGGGTGGGTCATCTACACGGTGCGGGTGGAGCACCTGGTGCATGTGCGCACCCAGGCGCTGACCGCGGCCCTGGACGAACGCCGGGCCATCGAGGCGCGCATGCGCGCCAACCAGGAGCAGGTGGACCACCTGACCCGCCTGTCGGTGCTGGGGGAGCTGTCCGGCACCCTGGCCCACGAACTCAACCAGCCCCTGGCCACCATCGGCAACTACGCCCAGAGCGTGCTGCGCCGGGCCGACGCGGGCCGCCTCACGGAAGAGGCCAGCCGCGAGGCAGCGGGGGAGATCGCCGAGCAGGCCGAGCGGGCCGCGGCCATCCTCGCGCGCATCCGCGCCTTCGCCAAGAAGCGCGCCGGCCAGCGCGAACGGCGCAATCCGCGGGAGGTGGTGGTGGAGGCCGTCGCCCTGTTCCGCGGCATGCTGGCCCAGGCGCCGGACGTGGTGCTGGACGACCGCCTGCCGGCGGGCAGGGCGGTAGATATGGACGCCCTGCAGATCCAGCAGGTGGTGCTCAACCTGCTCAAGAACGGCTACGATGCCTGCCGCGGCCTCGGCCCCGGGCGCTGCCGGCTGGAAGTGGCGCTGGCCATCGTGGACGGCAGCCTGCGTATCGCCGTGCGCGACCATGGCCCCGGCCTCGATGCGGCGGTCCAGGGGCGCCTGTTCGAACCCTTCCTGAGTACCAAGCCGGATGGCCTGGGGCTGGGCCTGTCCATCTGCAAGACCATCGCCGAGGCCCACGGCGGCCGGCTGGAAGCGCGCGTGGCCGGGGACGGCCCCGGCATGGTGTTCACCCTGAGCATTCCCGCCCATGACTGACCGCAGCCCGCAGACCATACACATCGTGGACGACGACGCGGCCTTCCGCCGTTCGCTCGTCTTCCTGCTCGAATCCGTGGGCTGGCAGGCCGTGGCCCACGCCTCGGCGGAGGATTTCCTGGCGAGCTGCGGCGACGACTGCGCCGGCCTGGCCTGCCTGGTGCTGGACATCCGCATGCCCATGATGAGCGGGCTGGAACTGCAGCAGCGCCTGGCACAGCGCGGATGGACGGTGCCGGTGGTGTTCATCACCGGCCACGGGGACGTGGAACTGGCGGTGCAGGCCATGAAGCACGGCGCCAGCGACTTCCTGGAAAAGCCTTTCCGGGATCAGGCCCTCATCGACGCGGTGACGGCTGCGGTGCGCAAGGGCAACAGCGAGCGGGCCGACGCCGCACGGCGCGAGGAGGCCGCCGCCGTGCTGGCGCGCCTGTCGCCGCGGGAGAGCGAGGTCGCCCGCCTGGTGGCCCTGGGCCTGCCCAACAAGGTCGTAGCCCGGGAGCTGGACATCAGCGAGAAGACGGTGCACGTGCATCGCCAGCACGTGATGGACAAGACCGGACTGGGCAGCGCCGCCGAACTGGCCCGCCTGATGCTGCGGGCGGACCCCCACGCGCTGGACTGATCGCCCACGGGGCGTACCGCAGCACGCCCCGCCCTGCGTCAGGCCTTTTCCAGCCGGGCCGGCAGCCCGTTGCGCACCGAGGTGCCGGACACCGCGTCCACCCAGACGTTGCGCCCGCCGCGGGTGGGGTCCACCAGGCCGAGATCGTTGATGTTGATGCCTGCCGCCAGTTGCGGCCGGTCCGGCTGGCTCTGCCCGCCAATACGGTGGGGCCGCGCTCCCAGTTCCCGGTGGCCGAAGCCGTGCTCCACCGCGACCACGCCGCGCATCACGCCGTGGTGTACCAGCACCGTGCACTTCACCCGCCCGCCGGGGGTGGCGAGCCAGGCCTGGTCCCCGGTCGCCAGTTCCCGCGCCGCCGCATCCTCCGGATGCACGACGAGGGCGTTTTCCGGGTGCAGGCCGGTGATGGGGGTGGCGATGCTGTGGGCGCTCTGCAGGGCGGACTTGAAGCTCATGGCCAGCAGCGGCCAGTCCGATTCCGTATGGACGGCGCGCATGGGCGTGCCGTCGGCGAAGGCCGGCTCCTGCCAGGTGGCGCAGCCGGAATAGCGCTTGCCGGTGAGGGCGTTCTTGGCGCCGCCCACGTGTTCGCTCCATATCCACAGGGGCTTGGCGAAGCGCTGGGCCTGCCATTCCGGGTTGTTCGCGTCCTGGGCCTGGTTCGCCGGCTGGTAGCGTCCGCCGCGGGTGTAGAGCAGGGCGACCTTGCGCCATTCCTCGGGCTTGAGCACCGCTTCCAGCGCGGGGCGGATGCGGGCCACGCCGGTGAGCGCCATGTCCTCGTCGCTGGCGTCGGCCACTGGCTGGCCGGCGTAGGCCGCGTTGGCGCCGGCGCGCAGGTACCAGTCCTCCGGGCGCTCCAGGGGCAGGCGGTTGCCCTCCGCGTCCGCCAGCCCTTCGGGGCCGAAGCCGGGCAGGTCCATGGCGCGGGCCAGGGCGAAGACGAAGGTTTCCATGCAGATGGGCTGGCCGTCGGGGGTCTTGGCCAGGCGGGGTTCGACGACCGGCCAGCGGGCGGTCAGCATCTTGGTGGGCACGCCGTTCCAGGCCGTGGTCCAGCCCCAGCTTTCGTACATGAGCGTGTCCGGGACGATGTAGTCCGCGTAGGCATTGCTCTCGTTGATGAGGGGGTCGATGGAGATGATGAGCGGCAGCTTCTGCGGATCGGCCAAATCCTTGCCGAAGCGCTCTTTCAGCCCCGGAATACCGTACACCGGATTGGCCATCCACAGCACCAGGGCCTTGAGGCCGTAGGGATAGCCCTCGAAGGCGCTGGAGAAGAATTCCGTGGCCAAGCCGGGGGCGCCCGGGAACCATTGGTCCCGCGCCGGATAGGCTTTGCCCTCGTCTCGCTTCCTGGCGAACTCGGCGGTGCGCTCGTAGGGGACGTTGCGGCCCAGGGGCGTGCCCTTGGGCTGGATCTTGCCGGGGAAGTTCACCAGGTCGTAGCGGGGGCCGGCCGCCACATGGGGGAAGCCGCCGCCGTTCATGGCGAAGCCGCCCTTCCAGTTGAGGTTGCCGATGAGGGCGTTGAGGGTGACCACGGCGTAGGCGTTGTAGAAGCCGGCACCGGACATCATGCCGCCGTGGGCCACCGCGCAGGCGCGCCGGCCGTGGCTGGAGAACTCGTCCGCCAGCCCGGTGATGACTTCCACCGGCACGCCGCAGGCGGCGGCGTATTCGTCCAGGGTCTTCGCCAGGGCCGATTCCCGCAGCAGGGCGTAACCCGTGCGCACCCGTACCGCCTTGCCGCCCAGATCCACGGTGCTGTCCACGTCCAGGGGCGCGGGGGCGGTGGCCGTGGACACGGGCAGGGGGCGGCCGTCCTCGCCCATGACCAGATAGGGGTCGGCCTCGCCGAGCGTTCCTTGCCTTCCGGCAGCGAGGCCGATGTCCGAGCCGCGCAGGCAGCGGCCGTCCCGCGGGTGGCCCGGTTCGGCGATCACCAGCCAGCTCGCGGTGGTGAAGGAGGGTTCGCCGCGGGCTTCGGCCACCGCCAGGCTGGGGTTGGCGAGGTAGGCGGTGTGCACCCGGCCGTTCTCGAACAGCCAGCGCATCATGGCCATGACCAGGGCGCCGTCCGTGCCCGGCCGGATCGGCACCCAGCGCCCCCGTTCGGCGGCGGCGCGGTTGTCCGCATTGGTGAGCACCGGGTCCACCACCACGTATTCCAGCCGCCCGTCGGTGCGGCCGTGGGCCAGCATCTTGCCGGTGCGCTTGAAGGGGTTGCCGGCGTTGCCCGGCGCGGTGCCGATGAAGAGGACGAATTCCGCGTTGGCCAGATCCGGCTTGGCGTGGGGCATGGCGCGGTGGTCGCCGAACAGGGCGCCGGAGCCGGAGCGGTAGGCGCCGCCGCAGTAGGAGCCGTGGCCCACGTAGTTCTGCGTGCCGTAGGCCTGCTGCCAGAAGCGCCGGCCCAGGAGGTCGCGGCCGTCATTGACGCTGACGATGTGGCCCACCTGGTTCACCCGCGGGCCGTAGGCCGGGTTGTCCGGGTCGATGGGGGTCTTCAGGTCGCGCAGGGCGCGCAGGCCGTCCACGTGGCCCTCGCCGAAAAGGTCGCCGCCTTCCACCACTTCCTTCACCAGTTGTTCGAAGGAGATGGGTTCCCATTGGCCGGAATTGCGCGGCCCTACCCGCTTCAGGGGCGTCAGTACGCGGAAGGGGGAATCGATCTGGGCCAGGGCCGCGTTGCCGCGTCCGCAGGTGGTGGAGCGCCCGGCCAGGCCCTTGTCCTGGAAGCGGGACAGGGCGACGAAGCTTTCCTTCACCGTGGCCTTCATGGGCAGATGGGGTTCGGTGGAGAGCGGGCTGTAAGGGTTGCCGCCTACGCGCAGGATCTTGCCGGTGGCCTTGTCGATGCGCACCCGCACCCCGCACAGGGTGGTACAGCCCATGCAGCCGGTGTAGCTCACCTGTTGATCGGGGTTGGGGGTGAGTTCGCCGGTGGCCGGGTCCACCCGGAACTCGGGTTCCAGCCCCGCACCGTAGTGCTGGTGGCGGCCGTCGGCGGGGCCGGCGAAGGCGTCGGCCATGCGGCCCAGGGTCTGGGAGAAGCCCGCGGCGAAGGCGGCCAGGCCGCCGGCGGCGATCACGTCGCGTCGTTGGATTTTCATGATGATTCTCCTGTGGGCGGCACCGGCCTCGCCGGCCGGCACCGTGCGATGCGTTCTCGGTCAGGCGCCCGAACGGCCGGCGGGGGCCAGGCGGTCCAGGGGCAGCAGGGTGGTGGCCAGCACCAGGATGAAGATCCACAGGCCCGCGGTGCCGGCGATGCCCAGCAGGCCCTCGGGGCCCAGGGGCAGCTCGTAGCTGTAGAAGCCGGCGCCGGTCTTGGGCACTTCCTGGCCGCCGATGAAGACGGTCCAGCGCATCATCCACGCCGAGTGCAGGGCCAGCAGGCCGATCAGCAGCCCGGAGCCGGGCCGCAGCCAAGCCAGCAGCAGGGTCAGCGCCGTGGCGCCCGCCGCCCACGCCGCGGTGAGCCGCCAGGCGGGGGAATGGGCCACCTGGTCCAGGGCTTCGGCATGGGTCGGCCCCAGCCCGCTGAGGCCCAGGGCCAGCCACAGGGCGCCGGCCAGCAGCACGGCGAGTTCGATGGCGGCCAGCACCCGCGCCATGCGGACCACGGCCGTGCCGTTGGGTGCCGCCGCGCCGAAGCGGTTGAACAGCAGGGCGAGCCCGACGGCGCCGGCCAGGGCGGTGAGGACGAACTGCACCGGCAGCAGGGGCGTATCCCACAGGGGACGGGCGCGCACCACCATCACCTCCACCCCGGTGTAGAGGGCCACCAGCACCGCGCCCAGCAGCGCCACGGCGGCGGCGCCGAGCAGGGCCGGACGGCTTTCCAGGCCGCCGTAGGCCAGCACCCGGGCGAGCCCGGCCAGGCGGCCGCCTTCGTTGCCGTGGGCGGCAAGGAGCGGACGGAAGGCCAGCCAGGCGTAGAGCAGCAGGCCGCCCAGGTAGAGGGGGATGAAGAAGGCGCCCCAGGACATCCAGGACGTGGGGGTGAAGTGGGCGTAGAAGTGCCAGAAGCGGCCCGGCTGGTGCAGGTCGGCCAGCAGCGCCACGGGTGCGGTCAGGCCGCACACCAGGGCGCCCAGCAGGGCCAGGCGGGAGATGCCTTCCCAGCCCGGACGGCGCAGCACGATGCCGGGCAGGGACAGCAGGAAGGCGCCGTAGGACAGCCCGATGAGGAAGAAGTAGGACACTGCCCACGGCAGCCAGGCGACTTCGCGGGTGACGTTGATGGTTTCGACGATGGCCGTGTTCATGATGGACTCCTTAGCCGTGGGACGCCTGCGGCTTCCACAGACTGCCCTGTCCTTCCACCTTGCCGGCGAAGCGCTGGTCCAGCCCGATGTAGAACACCTGGGGCGAGGTGCCCTGTTCCGGCTTGAGCACCTTCACCTCGCCGGCCGCCTCGTCCAGCCGGCGGCGCAGTTCGCCCTCGGGGTCGTTGAGGTCGCCGAAGATGCGCGCACCGCCCACGCAGGTCTCCACACAGGCGGGCAGCAGCCCGGCATCGAGCCGGTGGGCGCAGAAGGTGCACTTGTCGGCCTTGTTGGTGTCGTGGTTGATGAAGCGGGCGTCGTAGGGACAGGCCTGCACGCAGTAGGCACAGCCCACGCAGCGCTCCGCATCCACCAGCACCGCGCCGTCCGCGCGCTTGAAGGTGGCGCCCACCGGGCACACGGGCACGCAGGGGGGATCGTCGCAGTGGTTGCACAGGCGCGGCAGCACGTAGGTGCCGGCCGGCTGCGGGGCGTCGGTGACTTCGACGCTGTAGGTGGAGACCACCGTGCGGAAACTGCCTTCCGGTACGGCGTTCTCCTGCATGCAGGCGACGGTGCAGGCCTGGCAACCGATGCAGCGGCGCACGTCCACCAGCATGCCCCAGTGGCGGGTCTCGGCGGCCGCCAGCGCCGGGACCGGTACGGCCGCCGCGGCGGTGAGCACCGGCAGGCCGCGCAGGAAGGCGCGCCGCGACGGGTCGCAGCCGGCTGCGGGCGTTTGGGATGAGTCGAATTTCATGGCTGTGCTCCCTATCACTTTCGTGGAGTCGCAGCCAGATTAGGCCGGTAAAGACCATGGCGGAATTGGGGTGATGATGCAGGCGGCTAGATGGTTTTACCTATCCGGATCACCCCGGGTATCGCGGAGGCTCCAAGCTTTGAGAAGATGGAGCCATGGAGAAGACGACGAAATTTCCCCCGGACGTGCGCGACATGCCCGATGACCCCGGCTCCGCCCGCAGGCTGCCCGGCGGTGCCGTGCGGCCCGATTACGGCTGCGGCGGCCTCTACGGCCTGGCGGCCGGCGTGCGGCGCTGGCTGGCCGGCGAACGGGCGGGCCTGCCGTGGATGGCGTCGGACGAGCCGCAGCAGGCAGGCGGCGGCGTGCTGGTGTTCTGGCTGGTCGATGGCCTGGGAGACGATTTCCTGCAGCGCTTCGGAGCCGGCAGCGCGCTGCTCGCGCACCGGCGGGGGCGGCTCACCAGCGTGTTCCCGTCCACCACCGCCAGCGCCATCACCACCGTGATGACCGGCCTCATGCCCCAGGCCCACGGCCTCACCGGCTGGTTCATCCACGACCGCCGCTTCGGCGGCGTGCTCGCGCCGCTGCCCATCGAACGCCGCGGCGGCGGTGCGCTGCACGGCCCCTTCCTGATCCCGCGCCTGTTTCCCTATCGCAGCCTGTTCCAGCGCACCCGCCGGCCGGCCGTCGTCGTGGCGCCGCGCCCCATCGCCTGGTCCGGCTACTCGCTGCGCCACTCCCGCGGCGCGCGCATCGTCGCCCACGACGGCGTGGACGACCTCGTCGGCCGCGTGGCCGAGGCAGTGCGCGAACTGGGCCGGGCCGGCGGCGGCTACGTCTATGCCTACCACGACCGTTTCGATGCGCTCAGCCACCGCCACGGCTGCCATTCGGCGCCGGTGGTGGAGGAGTTCGGCCGCATCGACGTCGCCTTCCGTACTCTGTGCGATCGCCTCGCCGGCAGCGGGGCGGAAGTGCTGGTGAGCGCCGACCATGGCTTCATCGACAATCCGCCCGAGCGCCGCGTGCAGCTCGATGCCCATCCGGACGTGTCCGCCATGCTGAACGCACCGCTCTTCGGCGAGCGGCGTGCGGCCTTCTGTCACGTCAAGGCGGGGGCGGAAGAGGAGTTCGAGGCGTGGGCGCGCGAGGCGCTGGCGGGGAAGGGCGTGGTGCGCCGTTCCGCCGAACTGGTGGCGGAGGGCCTGTTCGGCCACGGCGCCCGCCACAAGCGGCTCGCGGAGCGCGTCGGCACCCATGCGCTGCTGATGGAAGCGGGCTGGACGGTGTCCGACCATGTGCCGGGGGAACGGCACCACGAACTGATCGGCGTGCACGGCGGCCTGAGCGCCGAGGAGATGTGGATTCCGCTGATCAGGGCGCGCTGCGCCTGAGCCGCGGGCGGACGCTCAGTGCAGGTCTTCCTCGCCGGGGACCGGCAGCACCATGATGCCTTCCTCGATCAGCTCTTCCAGATCGTCGCGGCCCGCCTGGCCGCGGATGCTGCGCGCTTCCGCGTCGCCGTAGTGGATCTTGCGCGCCTCGTCGGGGAAGCGTTCGCCCACGTCCTCGGATTCGCGCGCCATGCGGCGCAGCAGCGCCATCACCGCGGCGGCTTCGACGGTCGGCGCAGGGGCTGGTGCAGGGGTGGGTTTGGCGGCTTCCACGGGGCGCTGTTCGTGGCGGGTCACCACGTAGGGCGCGGACGGCAGGCGCTCGACCGTGTCCGAGCCGCACACCGGACAGGCCACCAGGCCGCGTGCCCGCTGGTCGTCGAAAGCCTCCGCCGAAGCGAACCAGCCCTCGAAGCGATGATCCCCGTCGCAAGCCAGATTGAAGACGATCACGTGCCGATCTCCGCAACACCCTGCTGAGCGTCGGACTCGCACTCAACAGCGGGGTGCCCGACCACGCGCGGGGCGCCGGGGGCCTGCATGCTGGTGCCCGGAGCGGGGCTCGAACCCGCACGGCTTGCGCCGAGGGATTTTAAGTCCCTTGTGTCTACCAGTTTCACCATCCGGGCGCGCTGCTCAGCGGCTGTTCTCGGGCAGCACGATGTTGACTTCCAGGACCTCGTAGTTGTCCTGCTTTTCCAGTTGCACCTTGATGTCGTCCGGGTTGACGGCGACGTACTTGGAGATCACCTGGATCAGGTCCTTCTGCAGCGCGGGCAGGAAATCGGCGGATGCGGCGCCGCCGCTGCGTTCGTGGGCGATGAGAAGCGACAGGCGGTTCTTGGCGATCTCCGCGGTCTTCTTCTTTTCGCCGAAGAGCTTGGCAAGGAAGGACATCTCACTTGCCTCCGAACAGGCGCTTGATCAGGCCCGGCTTTTCGTAGTCCACGAAGCGCAGTTCGCGTTCCTCGCCGAGGAAGCGCGCGACCACGTCGTGGTAGGCCTCGGAGACGTCGCTGCCCTTCAGGTGGATGGCCGGGGTGCCCTGGTTGGAAGCCTGCAGCACGGATTCGGATTCCGGGATGACGCCGATCAGCGGCACGCGCAGCAGTTCCTGCACGTCCTTGTAGGAGAGCATCTCGCCTTCCTCGACGCGCTTGGGCGAGTAGCGGGTGACCAGCAGGTGCTCCTTGACCGGCTCGCGGCCTTCGGAGGCGCGGCGCGACTTGGACTGCAGGATGCCCAGGATGCGGTCGGAGTCGCGCACCGAGGAGACTTCCGGGTTGGTGGTGACGATGGCTTCGTCGGCGAAGGTGAGCGCCATGACCGCGCCGCGCTCGATGCCGGCGGGCGAGTCGCACACGGCGTATTCGAAGCCCAGGTGCTCCAGTTCCTTGAGCACGGCCTCCACGCCTTCCTCGGTCAGCGCGTCCTTGTCGCGGGTCTGCGAGGCCGGCAGCACGTAGAGGTTTTCGCAGTGCTTGTCCTTGATCAGCGCCTGGTTGAGCTTGGCTTCGCCGTTGATGACGTTGACCAGGTCGTACACCACGCGGCGTTCGCAGCCCATGATGAGGTCCAGGTTACGCAGGCCCACGTCGAAGTCGATGACCGCGGTCTTGAAGCCGCGCAGGGCGAGGCCGGACGAGAAAGCCGCGCTGGTGGTGGTCTTGCCCACACCGCCCTTGCCGGAAGTTACGACGATGACTTTCACGGTTTCCCCTTGTTGGTTCAGTCCAGATGCAGCGGCTGGAGGTCGAGTTTGTAGTCGTTGGCCGAGCCGGTCAGGCGCACGAGGGCGGCGCGGCCGGCGAGGTGTTCGGGAATGCCCTTGTCGAAGGTGCGATAGACGCCCGCGATGGAGACCAGTTCCGGGCCGAAGTTGGTGGCCACGATGCGCGCCGACGTGTCGCCCTGGGCGCCGGCCAGCGCGCGGCCGCGCAGGGGGCCGTAGCAGTGGATGCTGCCGTCGGCGATGATCTCCGCGCCGTTGCTGACGCCCGCCAGCACCACCAGGTCGCCGCCGCGGGCATAGACCTGCTGGCCGGAGCGCAGCGGACGGTCCACGAACATGGTGCCGGCACTGATCGGTGCCGGGGCGGGCGCGGGCGGCGGCGGGGGCGGTTCGGCGCGTACCGGGGCGGGGGCCGGCGCGCCCTGGCGTTCGCGCAGTTCGGCGCCGTCCAGCAGCGCCAGTCCGGCGCGGCGGGCGCCTTCGGCGAAATCCGGCGGAAGGTTGCGTACGCCCACCGGCTGCAACTGGTAGCGGCGCAGCAGGCTCAGCAGGCCGGCCCAGTCGATGCGCTCGGGGCTGCCCTCCAGGGTGCCGAAGTCCAGCACCGTGGCCTCGCCGCTGAAGAAATCCGGCATGCCGCCCAGCATCTTGTGCAGGGCGTCGGCCAGGCCTGCGGGTTCGGTCTCGCGCAGCACGGCGACGGTGGCGCCGAGCGTTGCATTGCGGAACTCGATGGCGCGGGTGGCGGAGGGAAGCTGGGTCATCGGCTTAGGCGGCCTCAAAAGCCTTGGAGTCTACTGAGCAGCAGGGTTTCGGGCAAGGCAGCCGTAGGGCGTGGGCCCGCAGGGTGTGGCGTAGTGCGCGGTGGCCTCACGCCGCCGGCGGCATCGGCATGGGCTGGCCGTCGGCCAGCCGCCACCAGCCGCGCACCACGCGATACACCACCCACACGGAGACGATCCCGAAGGCGGCGATTGCGAACGGGATGCCGATCAGCGTGAATACCGCCACGGCGGCGATGACGATCCACGCCAGCGTCCACCAGAAGGAGCGGATCTGCCAACTGAAATGGGAATCCAGCCAGGTGCCGCGCACCGCGCTGCGGTTCCAGTAGTTGAGCACGATGGCCGCCAGGGACGGCAGGCTGGCGACGAAGCTGAAGACGATGGTGGCCGAGCCGAGCACGGCCGAGAACACCGCGAAGGCGTGCAGGGCGTAGATGAAGTGGGTGAGGCGGAGCATGCCCGCGGAGGGGGTGCGTTCGGTGTTCATCGGCGTCTCTCCCGAGAGGGTCAGTGCAGGGTGGGGGGCTGGAACAGGGCGTCCACGTCGGCGGCGTCGAAGCGGTAGCTGTGGTTGGTGAGGTCGTCCTTGACCACTACTTCGCCGTGCTCGGCAAGGATGGCGCGCACTTCCTCCTCGCCCAGGCCGAGCAGCATGCCGGCGACCTTGTCCCGGTCCGGCGGCCAGTGGTGGATGACCGGGCGGGGGTCGAACAGGCGCACGTCCTCTTCGGCGAAAAGCAGCCCCAGCAACTGTTCCGGCGCGAGGCCGAGGAGTTCGTCCGGGCGCACGGTCCGGGCCAGGTGGTGGACGCGGTCCCAGCCGTCCAGGTCCTTTCCGTCGGCGCCGGGCATCTTCTGCAGGAAGAGGGCCACCGCGGCGTTGCCGTCGTTCGCCAGCCACAGGCCGGCGGGCTGCTGCTCGGACTGGGCCAGGTAGTGTTCGAAGGTCGCGGCGATGCTGTCGCCTTCCAGCGGCACCACGCTCTGGTAGGGCTGGTCCAGGCCTTCCACGTCCAGCGTGAGCTGCAGGCGGCCGTCGCCCACCAGTTCGTCCAGGTGCCGGCCGGCGGCGGGGGCGTCGATGCGCGCGTAGCCGCGCAGGTTGAGCTGGGCGTTGCAGTCCACCACCAGCAGGCCCACCGGGCCGTGGCCCTGGATCTGGAAGGTGAGGCGGCCGGGCTGCTTGAGGTTGGCGGTGATCAGCGCGGCGATGGCGCTCATCTGGCCGAGCAGGGCGGCCACCGCGAGCGGGTAGTCGCGCCCGGCCTGCAGGGCCTGCCACACGTCCTCCAGGCGCACCAGCGCGCCGCGGATGTCGAGCTTGTCGAGCAGGAAGGGCTGCACGTAGCTGGCGGGCATCAGGCGTTGTCCTCGGACTTGATGAAACTGGAGAAGGTGGCGGGATCGAAGCCCACCAGCAGGTGGCCGGATGCGGTCTCCACCACCGGCCGCCTGATCAGGCTGGGGTGTTCGGCCATCAGTTGCACGGCGGCGCTCTGGGTGTCGACGGCCTGCTGCTCGGGCGTGAGCTTGCGCCAGGTGGTACCGCGGGTGTTCACCAGCGTGCGCCAGCCCAGCGCCTTGCTCCACGCGTGCAGCCTGGCGGTGGCGATGCCGGACTTCTTGTAGTCGTGGAAATCATAGGCGATGCCGCGCTCGTCCAGCCAGGCGAAGGCCTTCTTCATCGTGTCGCAGTTCTTGATGCCGTAGATCGTGGTCTTCATGCTCGGGCTCATTTTTGCCGGGCGCGGGCGAAGGCGGCGGCCAGGGCGTTGTTGGCGGCCGGTTCGCGCTCGCGTCCCGGGTTGCGGGTGCCCTGGGGGCGGTCGTGGCGGCGTTCGGCCGGCTGTGGAGGACGCTCGCCGCGCGGCTTCGTCGCGGCTTCGTCGCCCATGCGCATGGTCAGCGCGATGCGCTGGCGCTGCAGGTCCACCTCCAGCACCTTCACCTTCACCACCTGGCCGGCCTTGACCACGCTGTGGGGGTCCTTGACGAAGCGGTCGGCCAGCGCGGAGACGTGCACCAGGCCGTCCTGATGCACGCCGATGTCCACGAAGGCGCCGAAGTTGGTGACGTTGGTCACCACGCCTTCCAGGATCATGCCGGGGGCGAGGTCCTTCAGCGTCTCCACGCCTTCGCGGAAGGTGGCGGTGCGGAACTCGGGGCGGGGGTCGCGGCCGGGTTTTTCCAGTTCGGCGAGGATGTCCTGCACGGTGGGCAGGCCGAAGCGCTCGTCGGTGAATTCGGCGGGCCTCAGGCTCTTCAGGAAGCTGCCGTTGCCCATCAGTTCGCGCACGCCTTTCTGCACGCGGGCGAGGATGCGTTCGACCACCGGATAGGCTTCCGGGTGCACGGCCGAGGCGTCCAGCGGATTGTCGCCGGCGGGGATGCGCAGGAAGCCAGCCGCCTGTTCGAAGGTCTTGGGGCCGAGGCGGGGCACGGATTTCAGCGCCTCGCGGGAGTGGAAGGGGCCGTTGGCGTTGCGGTGTTCGACGATGTTGGCCGCGAGCGTGCCGTTGAGGCCGGAGATGCGCGCCAGCAGTGGGGCGGAGGCGGTGTTCACGTCCACGCCCACCGCGTTCACGCAGTCCTCCACCACCGCGTCCAGGCTCTTCGCCAGGCGGGACTGGTTCACGTCGTGCTGGTACTGGCCCACGCCAATGGACTTGGGGTCGATCTTGACCAGTTCGGCCAGCGGGTCCTGCAGGCGGCGGGCGATGGACACCGCGCCGCGCAGGGACACGTCCACGTCCGGGAACTCGCGCGCCGCCAGTTCCGAGGCGGAATACACCGAGGCGCCGGCCTCCGACACCATGACCTTGGTCAGGCGCAGTTCCGGGTGGCGGCGGATCAGTTCGGCGGCGAGCGCGTCCGTTTCCCGCGACGCGGTGCCGTTGCCGATGGCGACGAGATCCACGCCGTGGCGCTTCGCCAGCGCGGCCAGGGTGGCGAGCGTGCCTTCCACGTCGCGGCGCGGCTCGAAGGGATAGACGGTGGCGGTATCCACCAGTTTGCCGGTGGCGTCCACGACGGCCACCTTGACGCCGGTGCGGATGCCAGGGTCCAGGCCCATGGTGTTGCGGCTGCCGGCCGGGGCGGCCAGCAGCAGGTCCTTGAGGTTGCGCGCGAAGATGTGGATGGCCTCTTCCTCGGCGCGCTCGCGCAACTGGTTCATCAGCTCCAGTTCCAGGTGCAGGGAGATCTTCACGTTCCATGCCCAGCGCACGGTGTCGGCGAGCCAGCGGTCGGCCGCGCGGCCCTGGTCGCGAATGCCGAAACGGGCGGCGATGCGGCGTTCGCAGGGGTGGGGGCCGGCCTCCGGGTCGTGGGGCAGGGCGAGCGCGAGGCGCAGCACACCCTCGTTGCGCCCGCGCAGCAGGGCCAGCGCGCGGTGGGAGGGAATCTTCGCGATGGGCTCGCGGAAGTCGAACCAGTCGCGGAACTTCGCGCCTTCGTTCTCCTTGCCCTCGACCACGGTGGAGGCCACCTCGCCCTCGTCGGCCAGGAGGGTGCGCAGGGTGCCGAGCAGTTCCGCATCCTCGGCAAACTGCTCGATGAGGATCTGGCGGGCGCCGTCGAGCACGCTTTTCGCGTCCGGGAAACCGGCTTCCTCGTTCAAATATGCGGCGGCTTCGGTCTCCGGGTTCAGCGTGGGGTCGGCCAGCAGGGCCTCGGCCAGCGGGCCGATGCCGGCCTCCCGGGCGATCTGCGCTTTGGTGCGGCGCTTGGGCTTGTAGGGCAGGTAGAGGTCTTCCAGGCGCTGCTTGGTGTCGGCGTTCTCCACGTCCTCGCGCAGCACGGGGGTGAGCTTGCCCTGTTCCTCGATGGACGCGAGCACGGTGGCGCGGCGCTCTTCCAGTTCCCGCAGGTAGCCCAGGCGTTCTTCCAGCGTGCGCAACTGGGTGTCGTCCAGGCCGCCGGTGGCTTCCTTGCGGTAGCGGGCGACGAAGGGCACGGTGGCGCCTTCGTCCAGCAGGGCGACGGCGGCGAAGACCTGGCGGGGCTGAACGCCCAGTTCGGTGGCGATGCGGTGTTCGATGGGTGGCAGCATGCGGGGCGGCGGGGGAATCGAAAAACGGGGCGGGGATGGTGCCCCAGATGGGGCCAGGGGGCAAGTCGGGCTGTAGGAGCGGCCTTGGCCGCGATGGGGCGGTTCCAAGTGCTCATGACCGCCCCATCGCGGGCAAGCCCGCTCCCACAGGGAGTCAGAGGGTGACCAGGGTCTGGCGGCCGACCCAGGATTCGCCGGCGGCCAGCTCGATGCGCTGGTGCGCGGCGGCGGCTTCCACGCACAGCATGCGGCGGAAGTCGCCCGGCGCCATGTCGGCGATCTGCGCGCTGCCGTCTTCCCACGGGTTCCACACCACCACGTCCGGGAAGCCGTCGGCGTTGATGCCCAGCGCACGGCCGGACTCGCGCAGCAGCAGGGGTCGGGTCACGTCGTGGTAGACCCGGTCGATGCCGGCCTCGAAAATCAGCGCCTCGCCGGATTCGCGGCGGACGGCGTCGCCGTGCAGGGCGTCCCGGTATTCGAAGCCGTGCAGGCCCTCCAGGCGGGATTCCTCCAGTTCGGCCACGCGCAGATAGGTGTGCAGCGCGGCGCTGAAGGCGAAGGGGGCGTGGCCGCTGTTCTCCACTTCCAGCTCCAGGTCCAGGCGGCCGCCCTCGATGGCCAGCGTGAGTTCCAGCAGGAAGGGATGCGGCCACAAGGCACGGGTTTCGGGGTTGTCGGCCAGTTGCAGCGTGGCCAGCGCGTAGTCGCCGCCGCTGCGCTGTTCGGTGATCTCCCACAGGGCGGTGCGTGCGAAGCCGTGGCGCGGCAGCTTGCCCAGGGTGGAGAACTGGGGAAAGCACACCGGTACGCCGCCGCGGACGGGGCTCTTGCCGTCGAAGCGGGCGCGGTCGCTCAGGTAGAGCCGTTCGCGTCCGCGCGTCGGCGCCCAGGACAGCACCTGGCCGCCGTAAGGGGTGACGACGGCGCTGGCACCGTCGGCGGTGCTCAGGTGCAGGGCCGGCAGGCCCTGGAATTCTATGGTTTCGATGCCGGGCATGGTGTCCGTGTGGTCCGGGAGAAGGCGGCGATGATACTCCCGGCTCAGTCCTGCAGCGCCAGCACCCCGAGCTTGACGGTGTTGTCCTCGGGGTCGTTGGAGAGCACGAAACCCAGGCCCTGGACGAACTTCAGCATGCGCTCGTTGTTGGCGAGGAAGACACCGTTCATGTAGGCCAGGCCCTTGCCGCGCGCGGTTTCGATGAGCACGCCCATGAGGCGGCGGGCGAGGCCGCGGTGCTGCCATTCGTCGGACACCACCACGGCGAACTCGCAGGATTCGCCGTCCGGGTTCACCGCGTAGCGGCACACGCCGATTTCCATGTCGGCGCCGTCCTTTTCCACCGTGGCGACGAAGGCCATCTCCCGGTCGTAGTCGATCTGGGTGAGGCGGGCGACCATCGCGGGCGGCAGTTCGCGCATGGTGTTCATGAAGCGGTAATACTTGGTTTCGGGCGACAGCTTGCGCACGAACTCGATCTCCAGCTCCGCGTCTTCCGGCTTGATCGGGCGGATGGTGACCTCGGTGCCGTCGGGCACGGTCCACTTGTGGGTGAGGTGCGACGGATAGGGGTGGATCGCCATGTGGTCGTAGCGATCCGCGGTGGGCGAGACGTTGTCCACGATGATGCGGCAATCCACCGCCACCGCGCCCTTTTCGTCCACGATCAGCGGGTTGATCTCCATCTGGTGGATCCACGGCAGCTCGCAGACCATCTCGGAGACGCGCAGCATCACGAGTTCCAGCGCATCCATGTCCACCGCGGGCATGTTGCGGAACTCGTCGAGCAGCGGGGCGACGCGGCTGGAGCGGATCAGGTCGCGCACCAGGAAGTTGTTGAGCGGCGGCAGGGCCACGGCCAGGTCGCGGTTGGCCTCGACCCGGTTGCCGCCCTCGCCGAAGGTGATCACCGGCCCGAACACGGCGTCGCGCTTGACGCCCACGACCAGTTCGCGGCCGTTGCGCTTGAGGATCATGGGCTCGATGGCCACGCCGTTGATCGCCGCGTCCGGCTTGTTCTTGCGCACCTCGTCGAGGATTTCCTGGTAGGCGGTGCGCACCGCGGCCAGGCTGCCGAGGTTCAGGCGCACGCCGCCGGAATCGCTCTTGTGGATGATGCTGGGGGAGTCGATCTTCATCACCACCGGCAGGCCGATTTCCTCGGCCAGCACCATGGCCTCGGTGGCCGAGCGTGCCACCACGGTCTGCGCGATGGGGATGCGGAAGGCGGCCAGCAGGGCCTTCGATTCCATCTCGTTGAGCGCCTTGCGGCGCTCGGCGAGCGCGGTTTCGATGACCAGGCGGGCGCTTTCGATGGACGGCGGATTCAGGTGCGACAGGGAAGCCGGCGTCTGCATCAGCAGCTTCTGGTTGCGGTAGTAGGCGGAGATGTGGCTGAACAGTTCCACCGCCGGCTCCGGCGTGCGGAAGGTGGGGATGCCCGCCTCGATGAACATGTGGCGCGCTTCCAGCACCAGTTCCTCGCCCATCCAGCAGGTCAGCACCGGTTTGTCGGCGTTCTTCTCCAGGTCGATGATCGCCTGGGCCACCTCGGTGGGCTCGGTCATGGCCTGGGGGGTGAGCATGACCATCACGCCGTCCACGTTGGGGCCTTCCAGCACGGCCTGCACCGTCTTGCGGTAGCGCTCCACGTCGGCGTCGCCGAGGATGTCCACCGGGTTGCCGTGGGACCAGCCGGCGGGCAGGGCGGCGTTGAGCTTCTCCATCGTGCCTTCGGAGAACTCGGACAGCGGAATGCCCAGGTCGGCACAGCGGTCGGCGGCCATCACGCCCGGGCCGCCGCCGTTGGTGATCACGGCCAGGCGGTTGCCGCGCGGGCGGAAGTGGGAGAACAGCGCGTTGGCGGCGGCGAAGAGCTGCCCCATGTTGTACAGGCGGATCACGCCGGCGCGGCGCAGGGCGGCGTCGAAGACCCCATCCTCGCCCACCTGCGCGCCGGTGTGCTGCAGCACCGCCTTGGAGGCGTCCGGGTGGCGGCCCACCTTGATCAGCAGCACCGGCTTGACGCGCGCCGCGCCCCGCAGCGCGCTCATGAAGCGGCGCGCGTCGCGGATGCCTTCCACGTACAGGAAGATGCTCTCCGTGCGCGGGTCCGAGATCATGTATTCGAGCACTTCGCCGAAGTCGATGTCGGAGGACGAGCCGAGCGACACCACGGCCGAGAAGCCCACGTTGTTGGGCTTGGCCCAGTCCAGGATGGCGGCGCACAGGGCGCCGGACTGGGAGATCAGGCCGATGCTGCCCTTGTTGGCGCTGGCGTGGGCGAAGGTGGCGTTGAGCCCCAGTTCCGGACGCATGATGCCCAGGCAATTGGGGCCCAGCAGGCGGATGCGGTGGCGGCGCGCGGCCTCCACCACCTGGCGTTCCAGCTTGGCGCCGCGCGGGCCGGTCTCGGAGAAACCGGCGGAGAGCACGATGACCGCCTTGACGCCGGCGCGCCCGCAGGCATCGACGATGTCCGGGATTTTTTCCGCGCGCACCGCGATCACGGCGAGATCGAGGCGGTGGGGCACGTCTTCGACCGACTTGTAACAGGGTACGCCGAGCACCGATTCGTGGCGGGGGTTGATGGCGAACAGACGGCCCTTGAAGGCCGAATCGAGCATGTTGCGGATCAGCACGTTGCCGAGGGAGGATTCCCGCTCGCTGGCGCCGATGACGCCCACCGACCGGGGTTCCAGCAGGGGCGTGAGGTAGTGTTTTTCTTTCATGGTGCAGTACCCGTTACGGTCTGTTCGTCCTGTCGCGCCGGCCGCGTCGTTCGCGGGCCGGCCGGTGCGGCGTCCGCCCTGTTGGACGGGCCGCGTGCGCCGGCAAGGATAGTGCGGTGCACAATGATGGATTGTGACACAAGTCAAACACCTGTTCCGCGCCGGGCGCCGCGACCTGCCTTCTTTCCATCAACTGTCCAGCGTGAAGTAGAAGGTGGCGCCTTCGCCGGGGCGGGATTGCGCCCAGATCAGGCCGCCGTGGCGCGCGATGACGCGCTCGACCGTCGCCAGGCCGATGCCGGTGCCGGCGAACTCGCTGTCGCTGTGCAGGCGGTGGAAGGGGCGGAACAGGTTGGCGGCGAAGGCCATGTCGAAGCCGGCGCCGTTGTCGCTCACCGAGAACACCCGCCGCTCGCCGTCCCGTTCGGCGCGGAAGACGATGTGCGCCACCGGCTGGCGGGCGGAGAACTTCCACGCGTTGCGCAGCAGGTTCTCCAGCACGATGCGCATCAGGTTGCGGTCGGCGTTGACCTGCATGCGCTGGGTGATCTGCACTTCCACCTTGCGTTCGGGCTCCTCGGCGCGCAGCTCGTCGACCACCTGCAGGGCGATCCCGGAAAGATCCACGAGTTCGCGGTTGACCGGCTGGCGGGTCAGGCGGGCGAGGTCGATGAGGTCGTCGATGAGCTGCGACATGCGGTCTGTCGCCTTGCGGATGCGTTCCAGGTGGGCGCGCGAGGAGGGCTCCAGCCTGTCTTCCAGTTCTTCCTCGAGGATGCGCGCGAAGCCGTCGATGGCCCGCAGGGGCGCGCGCAGGTCGTGGGACACCGAATAGGAAAAGGCCTCCAGCTCGCGGTTGGAGGCCTCCAGCTCGGCGGTGCGCACGCGCACCCGCGTTTCCAGTTCCTGGTTGATGTTCTTCAGCGTCAGTTCGGCGACCTTGCGCGCGGAAATGTCGTCCAGCGTGCCCGCCAGTCCCGGCGGGTCGCCGTTGCCGTCGTGCACCGCGCGGCCGGCCGCCTCGATCCAGCGCACCTCGCCGTTGCGGGTGCGCAGGCGCAGTTCGCTGTGGGTCTCGGCGCATTCGCCGGCGGCGATCCGCCTGAGGTTCTCCCGTGCGGCGGGCACGTCGTCCGGGTGCAGGAAATCCACCAGGCTCTTGCCCAGGCTGACGGCCACCGGGTAGCCGCTGATGCGCTCCCAGGCACTGTTCAGAAAGGTGAGGCGGCCGCTGGCATCGGTGCGCAGGATGACTTCGTTGACCGATTCCACCACCTCCTGGTAGCGCGCCTGGCTTTCGCGCAGCGCGCGTTCGGTGGCCTGGCGCTCGGTGTCGTCGTCGGCGCGCTGCAGGCTGGCGATCTGCCAGTCGCGCAGGATGCGCAGGCTCAGGGGTACGGCGAGGATCAGCGCGGCGAGCACGACGGCGCCAGCGAACCAGGCGTAGGGGGCGGAGGGCGCGTCGGCCGCATGCAGCATGGCGGGATGCAGGGCGACCGCCGCGAGCGCCAGCGCCGGGAGGTGGGAAACATACCGCTTCACAAGGCATCCGTCGGTGGACGACGTCTCCTTTGCCGCATGGTGGGCATTTCTATATCACATATCGACACGGGCTTGGGGCCTTTCCGCGCACGGGGGTGTGACGCAGGCCGATGCGGGCTAGAATCTTCCGCTCGCCGGGCGGTTCGGTGCCCGGTTCGCCTCGTCCATTGCGGGAATAACGCCATGCAGAAGATCATCGAATCCCCCCTGTTCCGCCAGCAGGCCTACATCGACGGCGCCTGGGTGGACGCCGACGGCGGCGCCAGCTTCGCCGTCACCGACCCGGCCACGGGCGAAACCCTCGGCCGCGTGCCAGACCTGGGTGCGGCGGAAACCCGTCGCGCCATCGCCGCCGCCGAGGCGGCCTGGCCCGCCTGGCGCAAGCGCCTGGCGAAGGAACGCGCCGCGCTGCTGCGGCGCTGGTTCGAACTGATCCTCGCCCATGCCGACGAATTGGCGCTGCTGATGACCACCGAGCAGGGCAAGCCCCTGGCCGAGGCAAAGGGCGAGGTGATCTACGGCGCCTCTTTCGTGGAATGGTTCGCCGAGGAAGCCAAGCGCGCTGGCGGCGAGGTCATCCCCACCAGCGGCGCCGACCGCCGCCTGTTCGCCATCCGCCAGCCGGTGGGCGTGTGCGCCATGATCACGCCGTGGAACTTCCCGGCTGCGATGATCACCCGCAAGGCCGCGCCGGCGCTGGCCGCCGGGTGCACGGTGGTCATCAAGCCCGCCGAGCAGACCCCCTTCACCGCGCTTGCGCTGGCGGCGTTGGCGGAGCAGGCCGGAATTCCGCGCGGTGTCCTCAACGTGCTCACCGGCGACCCGGTGGCCATCGGCGGCGAACTGACCGCCAATCCCGTGGTGCGCAAGCTGTCCTTCACCGGCTCCACCGAGGTGGGCCGGCTGCTGATGGCCCAGTGCGCGCCGACGATCAAGAAGCTGTCCCTGGAACTGGGCGGCAATGCCCCCTTTATCGTGTTCGACGACGCGGACCTGGATGCCGCGGTGGAAGGCGCGCTCGCCTCCAAGTACCGCAACGCAGGCCAGACCTGCGTGTGCGCCAACCGCATGCTGGTGCAGGCCGGCGTGTATGAGCGCTTCACCAACAGACTTGCCGAGGCCATGGCGGGCTTCCGCGTCGGCCGCGGCGTGGACGAGGGCGTGAACGTCGGCCCGCTCATCGACGAGGCGGCCATCGCCAAGGTGGAGGAACTGGTGGCCGACGCGGTCGCCAAGGGCGCCCGGGCCGTGGCGGGTGGCGCGCGCCATGCGCTGGGCGGCAACTTCTACCAGCCCACCGTGCTGGCCGACGTGACTCCGGCCATGCGCGTGGCCCGCGAAGAAATCTTCGGCCCGGTGGCGCCCATCTTCCGCTTCGAGGATGAAGCCGAGGCCATCCGCCTCGCCAACGACACCGAATACGGCCTGGCCGCCTATTTCTACGCCCGCGACGTGGGCCGCATCTTCCGCGTCGCCGAGGAGCTGGAATACGGCATGGTGGGCGTCAATGCCGGCATCCTGGCCAACGAGGTGTCGCCCTTCGGCGGCATCAAGCAGTCCGGCCTGGGGCGCGAAGGCTCCACCCACGGCATCGACGAGTACCTGGAGATCAAGGCCCTGCACATCGCCGGCATCGACCGCTGATGCAGCCCTCGCCCTGGGTCGTCCGCTTCGCGCCCCTGATCCGCGCCGGCGGGCGGGTGCTGGACGTGGCCTGCGGCAGCGGACGGCATGCGCGCTGGCTGGCCGGACGGGGTTACGCGGTGGAGGCGGCGGACCGGGATGCCGAGGCGCTGGCGGCGCTGCGGGGCACGGCCGGCGTCACCACGCGCCACGCGGACCTGGAAGAGGGCGCCTGGCCCTACGCCGGCGCCCAGTTCGACGGCATCGTGGTCGCCAACTACCTGTACCGCCCGCGCTTCGCCGACCTGCTGGCCTGCCTCGCGCCGGGCGGCGTGCTGCTCTATGAGACCTTCATGGCGGGCAACGAGCGCTTCGGCAAGCCGTCCAGCCCGGATTTCCTGCTGCGGCCGAACGAACTGCTGGAGCGTGTAGCGGGCGACTGCACGGTCGTCGCCTTCGAGCAGGGCGAGGTGGCGTTGCCGCGGCCGGCAGTGGTGCAGCGGGTGTGTGCGCTGCGCGGCGACGGCCGGGCGGCCGTATTCCTCCCCCTTCAAGGGGGAGGCTAGGAGGGGGATGGGTTTCGGTTCAGCACGGCGATAAACCCATCCCCATCCCAACCCTCCCCTTGAAGGGGAGGGAGTGTTCGTGCTTCATTCCATCCGCCGGATTGCTAGGCACCCTATGCCGCCAGGATCGCGTCGGCCAGCCGCTCGATGCCGGCCTTGTCGAGGCGGTCCGTTTCCAGGCGTTGCGCGGCCTCCAGGCGGGCGTAGTGCTGGCCTTGGGAGCGCCGGTAGTGGGGATCGTAGTGCAGGTCGATCAACTCGCCGAACAGTTCCGCCAGCGCCCCGCGCCCGGCCCAGTCGTGCCAGCGTTCCAGCGTCTCGTTGCTCTGCAGTCCTTTCAGACGGGCGAGGCTGGCCTGCAGGCCGGCCGGATCGTCGCCCAGCCAGGCGTAGTCGCGCAGCAGGAAGTCCAGCCGTGCCGAGCGGCTGGCGGCGATGGCCACGCAGGGACTGGTGCGCACCTGGGCGATCAGCGCCTCGGGCAGGTGTACCACGCCGATCTTGCGGCTTTCCGCCTCGACGAACACCGGTCGCGCGGGGTCGAAGCCTTGCAGGGCGGCGAACAGCGCGGTCTCGAAGGATTTCTGCGTCGGCTGCGGCCGGCCGGGCAGCGCCCCCAGCACGGAGCCGCGGTGGGCGGCCAGATCTTCCAGGTCCAGCACCTGGGCGCCGCGCCGGGCGAGGGCTTCCAGCACCCGCGTCTTGGCGCTGCCGGTGGGGCCGGAGAGCACGCGGAAGCGCAGGCGGGCGGGCAGGGTTTCCAGCTCGGCGATGACCATGCGGCGCCAGGACTTGTAGCCGCCCGCGAGCTGGTGGGCGTCCCAGCCCACCATGCGCAGCCAGGTCACGAAGGCGCCGCTGCGCATGCCGCCGCGCCAGCAATACACCAGCGGGCGCCAGTTTTTCGGCTTGTCGGCGAGGTGGCCGGCGAGGTGGCGGGAGATGTTGTCGAGCACCATGGTACCGCCGATGCGCCGCGCCTCGAAGGCCGAGCGCTGCTTGTAGGTGGTGCCCACGATGATGCGCTGCTCGTTGTCCAGCACGGGCAGGTTGATCGCGCCGGGCAGGTGGTCCTCGGCGAATTCGGCCGGCGTGCGGGCGTCGATGATCTGGTCGAACTCGGTGTGCTGTGCTACGGTCGCGAGGCCTTTCTTCATTGCGTGCGGCACCCGCCGGGCGCCTTTTCCTTAGCGGGATTCATGGATCGGATCAAACTGACGCAATTTTCCCATGGCGGCGGATGCGGCTGCAAAATCTCCCCGGCCGTGCTCACCGACCTGCTCGGCAAGATGCCGGCCGGCCTGCTGCCGCCGGAGCTGCTGGTGGGCACCGAGCACGCCGACGATGCGGCGGTGTATCGCCTCAACGACCGCCAGGCGGTGGTGGCGACCACCGACTTCTTCACCCCCATCGTGGACGACCCCTACGACTTCGGCCGCATCGCCGCGACCAACGCGCTGTCCGACGTCTACGCCATGGGCGCGCGCCCCATCCTGGCGCTGGCCGTGGTCGGCATGCCCATCGACAAGCTGCCCGCCGAGGTCATCGGCCGCATCCTGGAAGGCGGCGCCACGGTGTGCCGCGAGGCCGGCATCCCGCTCGCGGGCGGGCATTCCATCGACGTGCTGGAGCCCATCTACGGCCTCGTCGGCCTGGGCGTGGTGGACCCGGCCCGGGTCAAGACCAATGCCGGCGCGCTGGCGGGCGACGTGCTGGTGCTGACCAAGCCGCTGGGCGTGGGCATCCTGTCCGCCGGGCTCAAGAAGGATTTGTTGTCCGGGGCAGGCTACGCCGAGATGGTACGCTGGACCACCACCCTGAACCGCGCCGGCGAACGGCTGGCGGAACTGGACGGCGTGCATGCGATCACCGACGTGACCGGCTTCGGCCTCGCCGGCCACCTGCTGGAAGTCTGCCGCGCCTCGCAACTGGGTGCGGAACTGGCCTTCGCCGACCTGCCGCTCATCGACGAGGCGCTCGCCCTGGTGCGCGACCAGGGCATCGCCACCGGCGCGTCCGGGCGCAACTGGGCGAGCTACGGCGAGGCCGTGCAACTGCCGGCCGACGCGCCGGAGTGGCAGCGCAAGCTGGTCACCGACCCGCAGACCAGCGGCGGCCTGCTGGTGGCCTGCGCGCCGAATGCGGTGGATGCGGTGCTCGCCGCTGTGCGCGAAGTACAGGGCAGCGAGGCTTACGTGATCGGGCGGCTCCTTGCCGGCGCGGCGGGCGTCCGCGTGCTCTGATCAGCGTGCCCCGGCCGTGCTGCCGCGGCCGAGCAGGGGCGCCAGGCGGGGCCACACGTTGTCGAGGATGAGGGTCTGCGCTTCCGCCGTGGGGTGGATGCCGTCGGCCTGGAACAGCTCCTTGCGCTGGGCGAAGCCGTCGAGCAGGAAGGGCAGCAGGGCCACTTCGTGGGCGGCGGCGACGCTCTCGAAGGTGGCGGCGAAGCGCTGCGTGTAGGCCGGGCCGTAGTTGGGGGGCATCTGCATGCCGATGAGCAGCACGCGCGCACCGGTTTCGCGGGCGGCGGCGATCATGGCGCCCAGGTTGTCCGCCAGCGCGGCCGGCGGCAGTCCGCGCAGGCCGTCGTTGGCGCCCAGTTCCAGGATCAGCACCTGGGGCTGGTGGCGGGCCAGCGCGGCGGGCAGCCGGGAGCGTCCGCCGGCCGAGGTTTCGCCGCTGACGCTGGCATTGACCACCTGATGCGGGAACCCCTCCCGCGCCAGGCGCGTCTGCAACAGGGTGGGCCAGGCTTCGCCGTTGCGCAGGCCGTAGCCGGCTGAAAGGCTGTCGCCCCACACCAGGATGGTTGCCGCCTGTGCGGTGCCCGACACAAGGACGAACAAGAAGATCACCATGGATCGAAGCGGCATCGAACTTTCCCCTCCCGTAATCGAAGTGGACCGACTGTCCAAATCGGTGCCCCTGGCCGACGGCCAGGGCGAGCTGCATATTCTGCGCGAGATCGCGTTTACCGTGGGTCCGGGCGAATCGGTGGCCATCGTCGGCGCCTCCGGCTCGGGCAAGTCCACGCTGCTGGGATTGCTCGCCGGCCTGGATGTTCCGAGCACCGGTTCGGTGCGCATCCTGGGTCGCGAACTGTTCGCCCTGGACGAAGACGCGCGCGCCGCGCTGCGCGGCGAGGCGGTCGGCTTCGTGTTCCAGTCCTTCCAGTTGCTGCCCGCGCTTACCGCCCTGGAAAACGTGATGCTGCCGCTGGAACTGGCCGGGCGGGCGGATGCGCGTTCCGTTGCGCTGCAGTGGCTGGAGCGCGTGGGGCTCGCCGGGCGCACCGGCCACTATCCCAAGCACCTGTCCGGCGGCGAGCAGCAGCGCGTGGCGCTGGCGCGTGCCTTTGCGGCAAACCCGCGCCTGCTGCTGGCGGACGAGCCCACCGGCAACCTGGACGCCACCACCGGCGCCGCGGTCATCGAACTGATGTTTGCCCTCAACCGGGAGGCCGGCACCACGCTGATCTTGGTCACCCACGACGAGGCGCTGGCGGCGCGCTGCGGGCGCCGGCTGCGCATGCAGGCTGGCACGCTGGAAGCCGAGGCGGCCACCGCCGGCTGACCCGGCGGGGCAAGCGCACGGACGCCCGATGGCGGGCCGTGGGAGCGGGCTTGCCCGCGATGCGGCGCCGTTTGCATCCGGAACCGCCGCATCGCGGCCAAGGCCGCTCCCACAGGGCTCCCGGTTTGCGCCCGGCCGTGGCGAAGCGGCACAATGCGCCTCTTTTTCCGGATGCCCGCCATGACCCAGGCCCCGCTTCCCCCCGATCCGCTCGCCGCCCTTGCTCCGCCCGAGGAACAGCGCCGCGCCGCGCGCATGGCGCAGGACGCCTTCGCCCGCGTGTTCCGCCTGAGCGTGGAAGAAGACGATGCCGGGCGTGCCCGCGGCGTGGCCGAGGTGCGCGAGGCGCTGGCCAACTGGAGCGCGGCCGGCGGCGGCGAGGCCGGGCCGGCGTTGCGCCTGGCGATGCTGCTGTCCGGGCTGGATCAGTGGGGCATGGCTTACAGCCGTGCCTTCGGGCTGAATGCGCTGCCCGGTTTGAGCGAACTGGTCGGTGCCCTGCGCACCGGCCTCGACGCGCGCGCCGAAGCCCGCTTCCTGGTCCAGTTCGAGGCCCTGGGCGCGGCCGAGGAAAACGCCGTGGACTTCAAGATCGATCTGCGCCGCGCCATCCACCTCGCCCTGTGGCACGGTGCGATCGCCGCGGAGGAGCGCGACGAGGCGCTGCGCCTGGCCGCCGAACTGGGCGGCACGCTGCTCGCGGTGGCGCGCGAGATGCCGGCCCTGGGCTGGCGCCTGGTGGCCGACGCGCTGGCGCACATCCAGGTGCAGTGCCTGGCCCACGGGCTGGCCGCCGAAGGGCCGGGACGGGAAGCCACCGAGGCGCTGTTCGCGGCGCTGGCGCGCGAACTGCCGCCTGAGTCGCGCGACGCCGTGATGGCCCATGCCGCGCAGGCGGTGGCGGGGTGGCGGCAGGCCAACCGCCCGCACTGAGCGCCGGTCAGCCGGTGGCGAGCAGCATGCCGACCGCCGCCGGGTCGTGGGCGGCGGCCCAGCGCGCGAACTCGTCCGCCGGCATCGGGCGGGCGAAGAGATAACCCTGCATCTTGGCGCAGCCGCGCGCCTGCAGCCAGGCGAACTGCTCGGGCTGCTCCACGCCTTCGGCCACCACTTCCAGCCCCAGATCCCGCCCCAGCGACAGCGTGGCCGACGCCACCGCGGCGTCTTCCTGGTCGCCCGGCAGGTCCTTGACGAAGGAACGGTCGATCTTCAGGCGGCTGATGGGCAGGCGCTTGAGATAGGCGAGGCTGGAATAGCCGGTGCCGAAATCGTCCAGCGCCAGCGTGAGCCCCATGCGGCCGAGCGCGACCAGGCGTTCGTGGAGCTCGGTCGAAGGCTGCATCAGCGCGCTCTCGGTGATCTCCAGTTCGATCCACGCCGGATCGGCGCCGGTTTCGGCCAGGATGCGGGTGACCGCCCCGGTGAAATCGGCGCGGCGGAACTGCAGCGCCGAGATGTTGACCGCGACCATCAGGCCGCCGAGGCCGGCGCGCGCCCAGGCGGCCTGCTGCCGGCACGCCTGGCGCAGCACCCATTCCCCCAGCGGCACGATGAGCCCGGAATCTTCGGCCACGGGGATGAACTGGGCGGGCATGACGGCGCCCATCTCCGGATGCAGCCAGCGCACCAGCGCCTCGCAGCCGGTCAGGCGGCCGTCGTCGGCGCGCAACTGGGGCTGGTAGTGCAGGCTCAGTTCGTCACGCTCGATCGCGCGCCGCAGGGCGTTTTCCAGCATCAGGCGCTCGCGGGCGCGCACGTTCATCTCGGGCACGAAGAACTGGAAGTTGTTGCGCCCCGCCTCCTTGGCGCCGTACATCGCGGTATCGGCATGCTTGAGCAGGGTGTCCACGTCGTCGCCGTCGGCCGGATGCACGGCGATGCCGATGCTGATCGTGGGGCGCAGTTCCTGGCCGTGGATGTCGATCGGCGCATCGAGGGCGGCGAGCATCTTGCGCGCCACCATGGCGGCATCCTCCGGGTGCGCGAGGCGGGGCAGCAGGGCCACGAATTCGTCGCCGCCCAGCCGCGCCAGCACGTCTTCCTCGCGCAGACAGGGGGCCAGCCGGCTGGCCACCGTGGCCAGCAGCAGGTCGCCCGCGGGGTGGCCGAGGGAATCGTTGACGGTCTTGAACTGGTCCAGGTCGAGGAACAGCACCGCCAGGCTGTCGCCGTGGCGCTGCGCCACGTGAAGCGCGCCCTGCGCCCGGGTCAGCCACAGGCTGCGGTTGGGCAGGCCGGTCAGCGCGTCGTAGTGGGCCAGATACTGGATGTGCGCCTCGGCCTGGCGGGTGGCGGTCACGTCCTGCACGGTGCCGCGCAGGCGTACCGGGCGTTCGTCCCGCCACTCGCTCGCGATCTGGAAGTGCAGCACCCGGCCGGGGTTGTCCCGCGGCCGGCAGTCGAGCGCCTGCTCGCCGGTCCATTGCGCCGCCGCAGCCAGGGCTCCGCGCAGGGCCGGACGGTCGTCCTCATGCACCGCGGCGGACAGGTCTTCCAGCGTGAGCGATGCGGCGGCCGGCAGGTGCAGCAGGGCGCCGAGTTCGTCCGAGCCGGCGAGGCCGCTGCCGTCCGGTTCGCACTCCCAACTGCCCAGCCGCGCGATGCGCTGCGCCCGGTTGAGTGCCGCGCCCTGCGCCGCGAGGGTGCGCGTGGCGTCGGCCAACTGGGCGGTGCGCTCGTCCACCAGGTGGGAGATGCGCCGCGTGTGGCCGCTGGTCATCAGCAGGAAGGCGCCGAGCATGCCCAGGGTGCCCAGGCCGATGGGGATCGTGGTCCAGGCCGTCCAACTGCGCAACTGGTGGATGTAGGCCACGGTGTCGCGTACGCGGAGCTGCCATTCGCGCCCGGCGAAGCGCACCGGCACCGCGCGGCCGATGTGCTGGCGCAGCCAGCCGTCGCCGGTACAGCCTTCCGGGCCGTACAGGCGCCGGTTGCCGGGAGCGGCGGCCGGGTCCGCCAGGCACAGTTCCAGATCGGTCGGGCCGCTGCTGTCGAGGATCGCCGCGAGGATGTCGTCCATGCGCAGCACCCCGGAGACGACGCCGAGCAGGGCGGGTTCGCGGCCGCCGGCGGGATGGTCGAACACTGCGCTGTACACCACCACGCCGCGCTGGGTGCCGCGTTCCTGCACCAGACGGATGCCTTCGGAGACCACCGGCGCGCGCGTCCGGCGCGAATGCCCGATGGCCTGCGCGGTGGCCGGCAGCGACAGGGGGTCCAGGCCATAAACCGCGGCGTTGGCGGCGAAGGGCTCGACGAAGACGATGGGCAGGTGTTCGGCGGCGGGCGGGGCGGGGAGGGTGCGGCCTTGCAGGTCGCGGGCGAGAATCGTGAACCCGTCGCCGTGCGCGGCGCGTACCGCGGTCTCGAAGGCCGCGCGCCGGCGGCCCTCGACGTAAGGACTCCAGCCGAAGTTCTGCGTGCCGGGATGGCGTTCCAGCCAAGGCGTGACGAATTCGCGGAAGTCGTGCCGGTCGACGGCCCTGGAGATCGCCATGAAGTGGTCCACCGCCAGCATCATGTCGATCTGCGCATCCAGGCGCTTGCGCACCGCGCCGGCGAGCTGCTCGCTGTCGCGGTTGAACTGGGTCTGGATGCGCATCGTCTCCCAGCGGCTCAACTGGTACAGGGCTGCGCCGGTGAGCACGATGGCGATCGACATGGGCAGGGCCACGGCGAGCCGGCGCGTGCGCCAGTCCTCGCGGGGGTTGCCGAAGAACACGAACATCGGCGGGCTGGCGATCAGCACCCCCAGGGTGTCGCCCACCCACCAGTTCCACCAGTTGAACAGCGCCTCGCCGGGCGGAATGAGGCCGCCGTGGGTCAGCAGCGGCACCGCGATGCTGGCGTTGACGAGGCAGCCGAGCGGTGCGACCAGCAGCATGTAGCGCAGGATCGCGCCGGGCGTGTCGAGGGCGTTGGGAAAACCGATCAGCCGCCGTGCCAGCCACGCTCCGGCGAGGGCCTGCAGTCCGGCGGACAGGGGTACGACGAAAGGCGTCCACGACAGGTCGAGGGGTGCGCCGCTGCGCAGCACCCCGATCACCTGTACCGCGAACGCGCCGAGGATGACGCCGCCCACGTGGCGCCGGCCGAAGATCAGCAGCGCGGCGAGGGCGATGCCGGCGGGCGGGAAGAAGGGTGCCGAATAGCCCGGTGGCACCGCGATCTGGAGCGAAATCCAGCCGGTGGCGGCATAAGCCAGGGCGATGAACCCGGAAACGATGAGAAGACGGCGCATTGCGGCCGTTTATAGCGGCGTATTACGTTTGTCAAGTGCATGGCGCCGGCCCCGCATGCCGTGCCGGGCGCGCCCGTTCTGGCCTCGAGCGGCGGCCGATGCCATAATCGCCACCTTTGCGCCCGCGTCCAAGCGCGCGGCACACCCTTTTCGCGAAATTCCTTCGCGTATTTTTTCGCGCGTTTCTTCGCTCATTTCTTCGTTTTTCCACGGAAATCACGATGTTCGAGGCTGTACGCAACAACAAGCGCTTCGCGCAGATCATCCTGGCCATTCTCATCATCCCCTTCGCCTTCTTCGGCATGGATGCCTATTTCACCGACGGCCCGACCGGCAGCGAGGTCGCCGTGGTGGGCGGCTCGCGCATCGGCACGGTGGAATTCGAGGAGGCGCTGCGCACCCAGCAGGACCGCCTGCGCGAAACCATGGGCGGCCAGGTGGACCGCAGCCTGCTCGATTCGCCCGAACTGCGCAGCGCGGTGCTCGAGAACCTGGTCAACCAGCGCGTGCTGGCCCTGTACGCGGCGGAGAACGGTTTCGTGGTCACCCAGGCGCAGTTGCAGGAGGCCATCGTCGAGGTGCCGGCCTTCCAGGACGAGGGCCGCTTCTCCATGGAACGCTACGAAGCCCTGCTGCGCGCCCAGGGCATGACCCCGGCGAGCTTCGAAGCGCGCCTGAGCCAGGACATCCGTATCCAGCAGCTCGCGCTCGCGGTGGGCGACGCCTCGTTCGCCGCCGCCGAGTCGCCGCGCCGCTTCCTTTCCGCCCAGCTCGAGGAGCGCCGCGTGAGCGAACTGCCGTTCCCGGCCGCGGACCAGCTCGCCAAGGTGCAGCTCGCCGAGGACGCGGCGCAGCGCTTCTACGATGCCAATCCGGCGCGTTTCGAGCGTCCGGCGCGCATCAAGGCCGAGTACCTGGTGTTCGACGAGACCGCGCTGCTCGGCCAGGTCGGTGTCACCGAGGAAGAGGTGCGCCAGGTCTATGAGGGCAGCCCGGAGCGTTTCGGCGTGGCCGAGGAACGCCGTGCGCGCCACATCCTGCTCGAACTGCCGGCCGACGCTGGCGAGGAGCAGATCAAGGCGGTGCAGGCGGATGCCGATACCCTGGCCGCACGCGTGAAGGCGGCGCCGGACGGCTTCCCCGCGCTGGCGCGCGAGCGCTCGGCGGACCCCGGCTCGGCCACCCGCGGCGGCGACCTGGGCTTCTTCGGCCGCGGCGTGATGGTCAAGCCTTTCGAGGACGCGGTGTTCGCCGCGGCCAAGGGCGAGATCGTCGGCCCGGTGCGCTCCGAATTCGGCTACCACATCATCCAGGTCACCGACGTGAAGCCGGCCGCGCTGCGCCCCCTGGACGAAGTGCGCGCCGAGATCGAGGCCGAACTGAAGGGCCGCAAGGCCGGCCAGCGCCAGGCCGAGCTGGCCGAGCTGTTCGCCAACACCGTCTATGAGCAGCCCGACAGCCTGGCGCCCGCGGCCGAACTGCTGAAGCTCGAAATCCGCCACAGCGACTGGATCCAGCGCGGCAGCGCCGCGGTGGGGCCGTATACCAGCGAGCGCCTGGTGGCGGCGCTGTTCTCGGACGACGGACTGGAGAAGCGGCGCAACACCGAAGCCATCGAAGTGGGCACCGGTACGCTGGTCGCGGCGCGCGTGGTCGAGCACGAGGCCGCGCAACGCCTGCCCTTCGACCAGGTCAAGGGCGAGATCGAGGACGCCCTGCGTGCCGAAGAGGCCGTGCGCCTGGCCACGGCCGCCGGCGAGGCGGCGCTGGCGGCGGCAGGCAAGGGCGAGGCGGTGGACGGCAAGTGGAGCGAGACGCTGACTCTCCAGCGCGGCGCCACCGTGCTGTCGCCGGCCGCGACGCAGGCCGTGTTCGGCGCCGCCACGGCCAGCCTGCCGGCCTACGTCGGCGTGGCGCAGGGCGCACAGGGCTACGCGGTGTATCGCATCGACGCGGTGAACCGGCCGCAACTCGCCGCCGACGATCCGCGTCTCGCCGGCATGACCCGCCAGTACGCGCAGCTCATGGCCGAGCGCGATTTCAGCGCCTATCTTGCCCTGCTGCGCGAACGCTATGGGGTCGAGATTCGCGCCGAGGCGGTCAATCCTCCCCGCCAGCAGTAGGCCGGACCGTTCGCCGGCCTTCGCCCAGCGCCGGAAATATGATCCGGGAACATACCGGGAATACGGTATTCCCCCCCGCCGGCGAGCTTCCTAACATCTTCTCCTGAACGGCCCCCGCCGCATTCGCCTGCGGGGGCGCACGGAAGGGACGGCGCAAGGAGGCGACGGTGAGCGCAAGGTACGACGAGGTCGAACGCCTGCGGGCGGAGAACAGGGCCCTGCATGCCCGCATCGCCCGGCTAGAGGAGGCCCTGCAGCGCTCCGCCGAGGACATCGGGGTGCTGCGCGCCGGGCACCGCCTGCTGCAGCGGTCGATGGGCATCCTGCTGTCCGGGCCGGCGGCGCGCGCCGCCGCCCGCACCCCATCCCCCGCGTGGACGGAGATCAGCATGCCGGCCGCCGGCTATGCCGCGGGGGCCGCGGTGCGCGCGCATCGGGACCTCCGGTGCCAGGGCAACTGACCGCCGCGAGCGGGTTTGTATCGCCGTGGATCGCGGCCATAATGATCTGACCGCCCGCACAGGTCGGGAAGAACTCCTGACAGGAGTTCAAAAAGGGACCGAGACGATGCGCGTGGTGCTTGCCGACGATCACCAGATATTCCGCCATGCGCTCAGGGCCCTGCTCGAACGCGAGCCGGACCTCAAGGTCGTGGGCGAGGCACGCAACGGCGACGAACTGTTGACCGCCGTGGTGCGCGAGGCGGCCGAACTGGTGTGCATCGACGTGGCCATGCCCGGCATGAACGGCGTGGAGGCGACGCGGCGCCTGCTGATGCTCAAGCCGGACGTCAAGGTGATCGGCCTGTCGGCCTTTTCCGACCGCCAGGTGGTACTCGACATGCTCAACGTGGGCGCCAAGGCCTACGTCACCAAGACCGAGGCCGGCGACGAGCTGCTGCGCGCCATCCGCATGGTGGCCATGGGGCGCACCTATCTGTGCCCGGAGGTGGCCGCCACGGTCAAGGACGCCCTGTGCGACCAGACCCAGGCCGGCCCGCTGGGGCCGCGCATCACCGCCCGCGAACGGCAGATCCTGCAGCTCATCGCCGAGGGCCACACTTCCTGCAGCATCGCCGGGCGCCTGCACCTGGCGGTATCCACCGTCGAGGTGCACCGCCGCAACATCATGCGCAAGCTCGACCTGCACAGCGTGGCGGCGCTGACCAAGTTCGCCATCCGTACCGGGCTCACGTCCGCCGCGCGCTGAGCCCGTTGCCGCGCCGTTCCGCTGCATTACTGCCCGAACTGGGCATCTAAGGCCTTCCCGCTCTTGTTTGCCTGACAAAAAATGCAAACAAGCCCCGCTAGTCTATGAAAGAAGTAGCGGGTGCACTTCACGGGAAGGCGGCGATGCACGGGAAACCCGATGAGGACCGGATGGACGCGCTGGAGGGGCGTCCCGACGGGGTGTACATCCCCGGCGGAGGCGTCCGCGTGGTCGGCGGCGTCTATACCGAAGGCCGTGCTCACCGCGTTCTTCCCGAGGCGGCGATCCACTACCTGCGCGATGGCCTGGACGAGGCCGCCGACCTGCGCCGCTTCTACCGCTATTCCAGCAGCCCCTGCCTGACGCTGACGCGCGAGGGCCACATCGCCCGCCTCAATCCGGCGGCCGCCCGCCTGCTCGGCGGCTCGCCCGCGGGCCTGCAGGGGCGGCGGTTCGCGGACTACGTGGCCGAGGCCCAGCGCACCGCCTTCGAATACTTCCTCGCCGCGGCCTTCGTCCGCGGCCGCGCCGGCGGCTGCGAACTGGGGCTGCGGCCGCACAAGCGGGGCCCCGAACCCACCGTGCTGGCCGAAGCCGCGGCCGACGCCATCGGGCAGCGCTGCCTGCTCATGCTCGTGGACCTCACCGAGCACCGCCACGCGGACGACGCGCTGCGCGAGGTCGAGGCCTTCGGCATCGGCGTGCTCAACGCGCTGCCCTCCCAGATCGCGGTGCTCGATCCGGACGGGGTGATCCGCGCGGTCAATACCGCGTGGCAGCGCTTCGCCATCGAGAACGGCGCCGAAGCGCTGGCGCTGCACCCGGTGGGGATGAGCTATCGCGACGCCTGCCTGCTGCCGCCGGAGGAGCCCGATTCCGCGCAGGCGCGCGCCGCCTGGGAAGGCATCGAGCGCGTGATGCGCGGCGGCGTCGAGCGCTTCACCATGGAATACAGTTGCGATTCGCCCGGCGAGCAGCGCTGGTACCAGCTCACCGCCTACCCGCTGGTCGCCCCCCAGCGCGGCGTGGTGGTGGCGCACGAGGACATTTCCGCGCGCAAGCGGGCGGAGCATTCGCTGCAGCAGGCGCGCCTGGAGGCCGAACGGGCCAACAACGCCAAGTCCCGCCTGCTCGCCGCGGTCAGCCACGACCTGCGCCAGCCGCTTTCCGCGCTCGGGCTGTACGTCGGCCTGCTCGACCGCCACCGCGACGAAAGCGAGGCGATGCTGATCCGCAGCATGAAGGATTGCGTGGCGAGTCTCTCCGCGCTGCTCACCGACGTGCTCAACCTGAGCCGGCTGGAGGCCGGCGCGCTGCAGCCGCAGATGACCGATTTCCCCATCGACGAGTTGCTCGACCGCATCGTCTCGGTCAACACGCCGGAGGCCATGCTCAAGCACCTGTCGCTGCGCCGGGCGCGCTGCGCGCCGGGGCTGTGCGCGCGCACGGACCCGGTCCTGTTCGGCCGCATCCTGGACAACCTGGTGTCCAACGCGGTGCGCTACACCAACGGCGGCGGCGTGCTGGTCGGCTGCCGGCGCTCCGGCGGCAGGCGCTGGATCGAGGTGTGGGACACCGGCGTCGGCATCCCGGAGGCGTCCATTGCGGAAATCTTCGACGAGTACCGCCAGCTCGACAACGCCGACCGCACGCGCGGCAGCGGGCTCGGCCTGGCCATCGTGGAAAAGCTCGCGCGCCTGCTGGGGCTGCGCATCCGTGTCGCGTCGCGTCCCGGCAGGGGGTCCATGTTCGCGGTGGAAATGCCGCCGGGCCGGGCACTGCACCACGGCGACACGGCGGTGCCGCCGCTGCGCAAGGTGCGCATCGGGCTGGTGGAGGACGACCCCCGCGCGGCCCGCCGCATCGGCCGGGCGCTGACCCGGCTGGGGCATCAGGTCATCGTCGCCCCGAACGGTGCCGGTCTGCTCCTCATGCTCGACGGGCGGCCGCCGGACGTGGTCGTGGCCGACTACCGGCTGCGGGAGGGCGAGAACGGCCTGGACGCCATCGAACTGGTGCGCCGCCACCATGGCGAACACCTGCCCGCGGTGATGCTCGCCGGCGAGCACGACCCCGACATCATGCGCAGCATGGCCGACCGCGGCATCGTCGTGCAGCACAAGCCGGTGGCGTCCGAGCGTCTCGCCCCGTGCATCGCGGGGCTCACGGAGCGCCGCGCCGGCTGACCTCCGCCAGGGCGTACAGAGGGCGCGGCACGCCCTTCTGTTTCATCGAAGAGGCACCGGCGCGAAGCCTGTAAACTCAATCAAGTGCATGATTATTCGTCATTTTCCGCCAAATGGCGCCGGATTCCGGGTGCGGGCGGGCGGACCGGTTGTATCGAAACTGAACAGAGCCGCGCCGAAAGTCCATTGCATATTCATTGCAGAGTATGTGAATAGCAAGTAATTTCAATCAGTTAAATGCGTTTTCCCGGCCTTGGCACAAGGCTTGCGCAAGGGTCGCACCGGGCCGGACACGGCGTCCGGTTCCGTCATCGTGAAGGGGAAAACGCTATGAAACGAACCTTACTTTCAAGCGCGCTCGCGCTGGCTTTCGGCTTGGCCGGCAGTCAGGCGTGGGCGAATCCGATCAATGGGGCAGTCGTCGTATTCGGCAACAACACGCAGGAAGCGTCGGCCGAGTCCCAGCAAAGCGGCGCCAACAGCCCGCAGGCCAACGAGTTCTCGCACGTCACCGTCCAGAACAACTCCGACCGGGATAACGACGCCAGCGCCGGCAGCAACCGCAACAACCGCGGCGAGGCGCTGGCGACCGGGCAGGGAGCGGCCGCGGCGAACAACGGCGGCAGCGCGATCGCCACGTTCGGCGACGCCTTCAACAGCTCCAAGCTGGTCGCCCTGTCCAAGCTGGGCGGGCTGGTCACCAAGATCCAGACCTTCGGCCTGGGCAACGGGGCATCCAACTTCGGCAATGCCGCCGGCGGCAGCGGCGGCGCGGCGACCGGCGGTGACGGCGGCAAGGCGGTCGGCGGCGATGCCAGCGGCCGCGGCGACGACGACGGCAACGCCTATGGCGGCGACGGCGCCAAGGGCGGTGCCGGCGGCAGCGCGAAGGTCGGCGACGCCGAGACCGGCTTCACCAAGGGTGCCAACGGCGGCGACGGCGGCAGTGCCTACAAGGCCAGCGCCGGCGACGGCGGCCATGCCGGGTCGGTCAGCGGCGGTGCCACGGCCGGCAATGCGGCCGGCGGCGGCAGTGCCGTGGGTGTCGGCGGCGGCGGAGTCGGTGCCGGCGGCCATGCGGCGGCCAAGGATGCGGCCACGGGCGGCGGCGCCGTTGGCGGCGGCGGTGCAGGGGCGGCTGGGAACGCAGGCTTCACCGGCGCGGCCGGTGCCTCGTCGCTTGCCGGCGGGGCTCTGAGCAACGGTAGCGGCGGCTCCGGCGGCGGTGCCGCGGCCGGGGCGGGCGGGGCCAATGCGTTCGCCATCGCGCCCCCGGCGGAACCGTCCGAAGAGCCGACCACGCTGCAAGCCAACGGCAGCGTGACCGCCCAAGGCGGCGACAACAGTGCCGAGGCGACCGGCGGCGATGGCGGTGCCGGCAATGGAGGCACCGTGGCAGGCGGCACCTCCGGCGACACGAACGCCACCAGCGGCAACAACACGCAGACCGCCGATGCGGCCGGCGGTGCGGCCGAGGCGAACGGGGGTGCGGCATCGACCACCGGCGCGACCGCGAATGCCGGCGACGGCACTGGAACGGGCGGCGACGGCAGCGCGACCGGTGGCGCGGGCAGCACGGGCAACGCCACGGCCAGCGCGGGGAATGCCGAATCCACCGCGGCCGCGGGCGGCGACGCCACCAACAACGCCGGCAACGGCGGCGCGGGCGGCACGGCCACCTCGGGCGATGCCAGCAACGGCGACGCGCTCGCCGGCAGCGGCGGCAACGGCGGCAATGGCGGCGGCAGCAACACTGGCGGTGCCGGCGGCAGCGGCGGCACGAACCTCGCCGGTGCGGCCAACGGCGGCAGCGGGCAGGGCGGCACGGGTGGCAATGGCGGCAACGGCGGCAGCCTGAGCGTCAATGCCGGCCACTTCAACCTGTCCAACAGCTCGAGTGCCAGCTTCACCAACGGCGCCGGGATCCTGGTCAACGCGCAGAGCACCGCCCTGGGCGCACTGGTGCAGCAGAGCGCGAACGTGCAGGCCAACCTCGCGGTGCGCAGCACCGGGGTTACCCAGTAATCCGACCCATACGAAGGGGATAGAGAGATGAAACAGACTTTGATTTCTGCTGCGATCGCGCTTGCGTTCGGCGTTTCCGGCCAGGCGTTCGCGAATCCGGTGAACGGCGTGTTCGGGGTCGCCGGCGACAACAACCAGACCGCGACCGCGACGAACACCCAGGGCGGCGACAACAGTCCGCAGGCCAACGAGTTCTCCTCGGTCAGCCAGAGCGACAACTCCAACCAGAACAACGACAGCAGTTCCGGCGACAACCGCAAGAACAGCGGTGTGGCGGCCGCGCTGGGCCTGGGCGCCGTGGCGGCCAACAACGGCGCCACCGCGTCGGCGGCCGTGACCGATGCGTTCAACAAGACCTCGGTCGTGGCCTTGTCCAAGCTCAGCGGCGTGGTCACCAAGATCTACGTGCATGGGCTGGGCAATACCGCGATCAACGCGGGTAGCGCCAACGGCGGCGATGGCGGCAAGGCCTACGGCGGCAATGGCGGCAACGCCTACGGCGGCAGCGCCAAGGGCTCCGGCGGCGACGGCGGCAATGCCAAGGGCGGCGACGGTGCCAAGGGTGCCGACGGCGGCTGGGCCAAGGTCGGCGACGCCGAGAGCGGCAGTGCCTGGGGTGCCAGCGGCGGCGACGGCGGCAACGCCAGCAAGGCGAAGGCCGGCGATGGCGGCAGCGCGGCGTCCTTCGCGGGCAGTGCCGGCGCGGGCAACGTGGCGGCGGGAGGCCATGCCGGTGCCGGCGGCGGCAGCGCCGGCGGCGTGGGTGGCAGCGCCATTTCGGCCGACTATGCCGGCGGCGGCAACGCTGGAGCGATCGGCGGCGGTGCCGGGTCCGGCAACGGCGCGGGCACCGGCCCGGCGGGCGCGGGCAGCGCTGCCGGCGGTGCGGCGAGCGATGGCGGCGGCGGTGCCGGCGGCCCCGCGATCGGCGGGGCCTTCGGGGCGAACGCTGCGGCCGGCGGCGGCGATGCGACCGGCGGCACGAATACGGCGACCGGAACTGGTGGCGCCGGCGGCAGCGGCGATGGCGGCACGGTGACCGGCGGGACCTCCGGTGCGGGCACGGCCACCAGCGGCAGCAACGACCAGGCCGCCACGGCGACCGGTGGTGCGGGCACGGCCACCGGCGGTGCGGGCTCCTCCGGCGGAGCGACCTCCACCGCGGGCGCCGGCAGCGGTATCGGCGGCGCCGGTACGGCGAACGGCGGCGCGGGGTCGACGGGTGACGCCACCGCCAACGGCGGCGCGGCCACGGCCAGTGCCGGCGCGGGCGGTGCCGCGACCAACAACGCCGGTGACGGCGGTGACGGCGGAACCGCGACCAGCGGCAACGCGACCAACGGCAGCGCCACCGCCGGCAACGGCGGCGCAGGCGGCGCGGGCGGTGGCGGCAACACCGCCGGCAACGGCGGTGACGGCGGCACCAATACCGCGGGCGATGCCACGGGCGGAGCCGGCCAGGGCGGCTCCGGCGGCTCCGGCGGCGCCGGAGGCACCATCACGGTGGATGCGGGACACTTCAACCTGTCCAACACCATCAGCGGCAGCTTCACCAATGGTGCGGGCATCATCATCAATGCCCAGAACACCGGCATCGGCTCGCTGATTCAGCAGAGCGCCAACGTGCAGGCCAACCTGAGCGTCAGGTAAGGAGCCCCAGGTTGGGCCGGGGGGCCGCGAGGTCCCCCGGCATGCGATGCACCCAAGCGGGAGTTGCGCGATGAAACGGATCATTCCACTGCTGACCCTGGCCGTCGCGATCAGCGGGCTGGTGGTCGCCGGCACCCCGGCGTGGGCCGAAGGGCAGGCGCCCGGGCAGATGGAGGACGCGGGCCGGATTCCGGTCGCCGCGTTCGCTGCCCATGCAACACTCGACGACGCGCGGCTGGACGGACTGCGCGGCGGTGCGGAGAACAGGCTCAGCAAGATCATCGCTTCCGGCACGGTGAGCGAGGTCAGCGCCTCGGATCTGGTGACCGGGCACAACGTCGTGTCCGGCGGTTCTTTCGCGAACGCCAACGGCATGCCGATGCTGATCCAGAACAGCGGCAATGGCGTGCTCATCCAGAACGCGGTGATCCTCAACGTCGAGGTCCAATGAGGGGCGCCGCCATGCGCGCGATGCGGCGTATCGGGGCGGCACTGGCCAGCCTTGCGGCGCTCGGCCTTGCGGGCGGGGCGGCGCTGGCCGAGACGGTCAAGGCCGATGTGCCCCGCCTGATCTCGCCCACCGGCGCCACCTACGCGGTGCCGGTGACGACGATGAAGGGCGCGCGCTACGTGCACACCATGCACCAGCAGTACGACTTCAGTTGCGGCTCGGCGGCGGTGGCCACGCTGCTGACCCACCATTACGGCTTCAAGGCGAGCGAGGAGCAGGTATTCCAGCACATGTTCGAGCGCGGCGACCAGGCGAAGATCCGCCAGGAAGGCTTCTCCATGCTCGACATGAAGCAGTACCTCGATGCCATGGGCTTTCCCTCCGCCGGCGTCGAAGCCCGCCTCGACCAGCTCGTGCAGGCCAACGTGCCGGCCATCGCGCTGATCAACGAAAACGGCTATTCCCACTTCGTCGTCATCAAGGGCGTGCGTGAGGACGCGGTGGTGCTCGGCGATCCGGCGACCGGCACGCGGGTGCTGTCGCGGGAGGATTTCGGCAAGTACTGGACCAACGGCATCCTGCTGGTGGTCATGGGGCGGGTGGAGCTGGCCCGCTTCAACCGCGCGGAAGACTGGTCCATCCGTCCGCGCGCGCCGATGGGCAGGGGCGTGGGGCAGGGTGGGCTGGCCGACGTGCTGCTCTTCCGTCCCGGCCCCAACGATTTCTGACGAGGTCAGGCCATCATGCCCCGCTACAGCACGCTCGCCGGACTGATCGCCCTCTCGGTGGCGGGCCTGGGCGTCTCGCGCGGCGACGTCGCGCCGCCGGCCTTCACGCCGGCCCTGTGCGAACAGGCCCCGCCGGCCGAACTGCTGGCCATCGCGGACTGGCCGCTAGATGGGAGCGCTCACGGCTGCGACGTGGTGCGGCAGTCCGCCGTGCGGGGGGAAGGCGCCGGGGCGGCCGAGGTGGTGGAACTGAGCTGGTCGGATTTCACCGTGCGCGCGGTCGAGGTGGTCGAGCGCACCTGGAACGATCTGGCGCCCGCCGCCGCCGCGACGCCGCCGCAGGCGGTGGCCGGCGGGCCATCCCTGAGCATTCACCCGGCCCTCGCGCGCAACGCGGCGCTGGCGGCCCACGTGGCGCGCATGGCCGAGGCCGCCCGCGAGAACTGGCCCAGGGCGCCGGAGAATGAGGGCGACGATGCCGTGCCCTACTGGTACGGCGATCTCCCGGTGGAGGCGGGCGAGCCGCCGGTGGTGGTGGCCGGGGTCGAACTCAAGCGGGTGGACGCGGGCGCCATGGATACGTTGCGCGGCGGCTTCGAGATGCCGGGCGGGCTGAAGGTGAGCTTCGGCGTCGAGCGCCTGGTGTACATCAACGGCGAACTGGCCAGTGCCACCCGGCTCACGGTGGCCGACCTGGGCAAGCTCACCGGCGGCAGCGTCAACGCCGCCGGCCTGCCGGCGCTGGGCAGCACCGTGGCGGTGATCCAGAACGGACCCAACAACACGCTGATCGGCAACGCCGTGTCCTCGTCCGCGCTGGCCACGGTGATCCAGAATTCCCTGAACAACCAGCACATCCGCACGGTGACCACCATCGACGTCACCGCCAACAGCCTGGAGATGATGCGCGCGCAGCGCCTGGGCGAATCGATGCGCGACGTGCTGCGGCTGCGCTGAGCCGCCGGCTCAGAGCGTCAGCGGCATGCGCAGCGTGAGCTGCAGGTCGGGGGTGTCGGTGGTGAGGCCGGCGCCGAGCGACAGGTTCAGCGTCTGCCCGTTGGCCGTCCGGTAGGAGTAGCCGAGCAGCAGGGTGCCGAGCTGCACGCGCACCGAGCCCGGCGCGGTGTTGCCGTCGACCTCGACCTTGCCGACCGACAGGTGGTCGTAGCCGATGCTGAACGAGGAGCGTTCGTTGAGCGCCAGGCCCATGCCGAAGTTGAAGCCGAAGGTCGGTCCCGGCTTGACGTCGCCCACCAGCACGCTGCCCCCTTCCCGTCTCGTCTTGACGTTGCCGCGCTTGAAGCTGTGCTGGTAGCTCACGCCGCCGAAGAACACGGCCGGGTCGGAAGGGATCAGCACCGTCAGCCCGGGCGTCAGCGTGTAGAAGCCGGAGCCGGTGGGCATCTCGGTCTGCATGCCGCCTTCGCGCGCGCCCGGCACGAAGACGGTCTTGACCTCGAACGGGTCCTTGCCGGTGCGCGTCTTCAGGCGCAGCGATGCGATGTAGTAGGGGCTGTCCACGCCGCCGTCGTTGAGCTGGTAGCGGCCGGTCACCTCCACGTCGCCGAGGCCGCTGCCGGTGGTGTCGAACACGCGTTCGTCGGCGCTGCCGGTGAAGACCTCCCGGCTGATGGTGTCGTCGGAGCGGTACACCCAGGGCACCTTGGCTTCCAGTTCCAGGCGGTTGGTGATGCCGCGGCGCACGGTGAGGGCGGCGACGAAGGAATTGCTCTTGACCTCGCGCACGTCGATCAGGCCGATCAGGATGGCGGGGATGATGGTGTAGCCGATCAGCGCGATGCGGTTGCTCGACGAATAGCTGTACTGCAGCGACGGCTCCACGATCCACTTGCCGCGCGGGGTGAGCACGCCGGGCTGCTCGAAGATAGGCGCGACCTCGGGCGGGCGGCTGTCGGCGGGCTGTTCGGGCGCCTGGCCGACCGGCTGCGGCGGCGCTTCGCCCTGCTGGGAAGCCTGGGCGAGTTGTTCGCGCCGGGGGGCGTAGCTGCCGGCGGGGGCGGCCCCGCGCCCGGTGATGCGGTCGATCTGCACCATGCGCTGCAGCTCGTTGATGGCCAGGTTCTGGCGCAGCAGGCTTTCCTTGAGCTGGCGGATCTGCTCCGCCTGCTCGTCCACCTGCTCCTGCAGCCGGGAGACCGAGCCGGCACCGTCGTCCGCCGCCTGGGCCGCGCTGCCGCCGAGGACGAGCAGGGCGCCCGCCAGCCCGTGCCCCATGATCGCCGCCGAGGCGGAAACAGGCGTCTTCATCTTCTCTCCTCCCTTGTCGTTGCGCGCGCCTGCGGGGGACAGCCCGGAGTCGGCTACAGGACGATGTTCAGGCGATCGATCATGCGGTACAGGGTGACGCGGGACACGCCGAGCTGGCGGGCCACTTCGGAGACGTTGTTGCGGTACTTGCGCAGGTTGCTGACGATGATTTCCTTCTCCACCGTGGCGCGCGCCTCGTCCAGCGTGCGCGCGTCCGCGGCGCCTTCACCGATGGGCAGGCCCAGGTCGGCGACCGTGATAAGGCGGTTCTCGCTCATGATCATGGCCTGCTGGATGCGGTTGGTCAGTTCGCGCACGTTGCCCGGCCAGGCGTATTCCTGCATGGCGCGCAGGGCCTCGGAGCTGAAGCCCTTGACCTGGGGCGCCTTCTGGTGGCTGTGCTCGGCGAAGATGCCGTCCGCCAGCGGGGGGATGTCCCCCGGACGCTCGCGCAGCGCCGGCACCTTGAGATGCACGACGTTGAGGCGGTAGTAGAGGTCTTCGCGGAAGCGGCCTTCCGCGACAGCCCGGTTCAGATCCACGTGGGTGGCGGCGATCACCCGCACGTTGACGCGCACGCGCTCGGTGGAACCGACCCGCACGATGGTGCGTTCCTGCAGGAAGCGCAGCAGGTTGGCCTGCAGATCCAGCGGCAGGTCGCCGATCTCGTCGAGGAACAGCACGCCGTCGTTGGCCGCCTCGATGTTGCCGATCTTGCGCTGGTGCGCGCCGCTGAAGGCCCCGCGCTCGTGGCCGAAGAGTTCGGACTGGATCAGGTTGGGCGGGATCGCGCCGCAGTTCATGGCGATGAACGGGCCGCGCGCGCGTTCGGAATGGGAATGGATGGCGCGTGCCACCAACTCCTTGCCGGAGCCGGATTCGCCGCCGATCAGCACCGGCGCGTCCACGGTGACGATCTTTTCGATCTGCCGGTACAGCTCCAGCATGCGCGGGCTGTTGCCGGTCATGCCGAAGCGCCCGCATTCCTGCGCCGTCCCGCTCGCGGCGCGGGTGATCAGCGCCTTGCCGTGGGCATGGCCGAGGGTGATCAGCAGGCGTTCCCGGTCCAGGGGCAGGGTGTGGAAGTCATGGAAATTGCGCGCCACCAGGGGCGCGAGCTGGGTATCGCGCATCAGGCCGCGGCCCAGGATGGCGATCCACTCGATGGGATGGCGGGCGATCAGCGCTTCGAGCTCGCGAACCGGCCAGTCCCGGGCCGAATCGAAAACCACGAGGCCGACCAGCGGTACCTTGCCCGACAGGGCGCGGCGCGCGGCGTCGAGCGTCGTCAGGGTGAGGAATTCCCATTCGGGCAGTTCCAGGTCGTGCAGTGCCGCGCTGACGGTACCCTGCTGGTCAAGCAGCAAACCCTTGCGCTTGGACATTAGCAAGCCCCCTGTTGCTTGGGTCGGCCCTCGGGGGCCGTGACAGCCGGTGGCCGTCTTGTGTTCTTATGCGGCTCGAAGACGGCGCATCGGCCGACGTACCGCGCAAGCCCACCCTGCCGTCGGGCCGGCAGCTTGCCGTTCGCGCAGGCCGATTCTTCCGCCGGGTACGGCGAAATGCCCGTGGCGTCGCGCTTCTTGCGATCAATCCTAGATTGCGCAGGGGGGGATGGAGATACCGGGACGGGGGTATTTTGATTACCGGCTTCCGGTACTCCACCGGGCCGGCGTGACATATTCACGCCGGCCCGGAAACGCGACGCCCGGCGCGGGGCCGGGCGTCGTGCTGGGCGGATGCTGCGGAAGGGCTCAGCCCTGGTCCGGATTGCCCAGCGCCGTGGTGTTGAAACCGCCGTCCACGTACATGATCTCGCCGGTGACGCCGCTGGCTAGGTCGGAGCACATGAAGGCCGCGGCGTTGCCGACTTCCTCGATGGTGACGTTGCGGCGCAGCGGGGCGTTGTGCTCGTTGAAGGCCAGCAGCTTGCCGAAGCTGCCGATGCCCGAGGCGGCCAGGGTCTTGATCGGGCCGGCGGAGATCGCGTTCACGCGGGTGCCTTCCGGCCCCAGGCAGACCGCGAGGTAGCGCACCGAGGCTTCCAGGCTGGCCTTGGCCAGGCCCATGATGTTGTAGTTGGGCATGGTGCGCACCGCGCCCAGGTAGGTCAGCGTCAGCAGCGCGCCGTTGCGGCCCTTCATCAGCGGCCGTGCGGCCTTGGCCAGCGCCGGGAAGCTGTAGGCCGACACGTCCTGCGAAACGCGGAAGGCCTCGCGCGAGAATCCGTCGAGAAAGTCGCCTTCCAGCGCGTCCGTGGGTGCGTAGGCGATGGAGTGGACCAGGCCGTCCAGGCCGTCCCACTTCTGACCGAGTTGCTCGAACAGTGCGGTGATCTCGGCGTCGTTCTGGACGTCGCAGGGAAGGATCAGTTCGCTGCCGAAGTCGGCCGCCATCTTCGCCACCCGTTCCAGGAAGCGCTCATTCTGATACGTGAAGGCCAGCTCGGCACCTTCACGGTGCATGGCCTTGGCAATGCCGTATGCAATCGAACGATTGCTCAGCAGTCCGGTGATCAGGATGCGTTTGCCAGCAAGAAAGCCCATTGTTCGATGTTCTCCGTTGGTTCAAGCGGCGGATTATAGCCGATGCGGCAGCAGGGAAATGGTTCGCTTTCTACATATTGCCAACGCCTTGGCGGCCGCCCTTGCACGGCGTGCGACGGGCGGCGCACGCCGGCCGTTCAGACGATAGAATCGCGCCATGATCCGCCGCCTGGGCACTTTCCTGCTCGTCGCCTTCCTGACCGCCTGCGGCGGTGCGTGGAACGACCCGTACCCCGCCGCCGAGCGCGGGCGCAACATCCTGTACACCGCCTTCACCGAGCGCCCCAAGCACCTGGACCCGGTGCAGTCCTACAGCGAGGACGAGGCGGTCTTCCTGTACCAGATCGTCGAACCGCCGCTGGAATACCACTACCTGCGGCGGCCCTACCAGTTGCGCTCCGGTTCCGCCGAACTGCCGACCGTGCGCCGCTACGACGCCGAGGGCCGGTTGCTGGCGGACGACGCGCCGGCCGAGCGGGTGGCGACCAGCGTGTACGAAATCCGCGTCCTGCCCGGCATCCTCTACCAGCCCCATCCGGCCTTCGCCCGCCGCCCGGACGGCTCGCCGCGCTACCTGGACCTGCGCCCCGCGGATCTCGCCGCCGTGCGCGGGGTGGGCGACTTCGCCGAGACCGGCACGCGGGAACTGGAAGCGGCGGACTTCGTGTACCAGATCAAGCGCCTGGCGCACCCGCGCCTGCATTCGCCCATCTTCGAACTGATCGCCGAATACCTGCCCGGCCTCAAGGCCCTGCAGACGCAACTGGCGGAAGCGGCGAAGCAGGAGCCGGGCTGGCTGGACCTCACCCGCTTCGAACTGCCCGGCGTGGAGGTGGTGGACCGCCACACTTACCGTATCACCCTGCAGGGCAGCTACCCCCAGTTCATCTACTGGCTCACCATGCCCTTCTTCTCCCCGGTGCCGCCGGAAGCCGACCGCTTCTTCGGCCAGCCCGGCATGGCCGAGCGCAACCTGACCCTGGACTGGTGGCCGGTGGGCACCGGCCCCTACATGCTGGTGGAGAACAATCCCAACGCCCGCATGGTGCTGGCAAGGAACCCCCACTACCGGGGCGACGCCTACCCCTGCGACGGCGAGCCGGGCGATGCCGAGGCCGGCCTGCTGGCCGACTGCGGCAAGGCGCTGCCCTTCATCGAAAGGGTAGTGTTCACCCGCGAGCGGGAGGGCATCCCGTACTGGAACAAGTTCCTGCAGGGCTATTACGACGCCTCCGGGGTGTCCTCGGACAACTTCGACCAGGCCGTGAGCCTGACCAGCCAGGGCGAGGTGACCCTCTCCGACGACATGACCGAGCGCGGCATCCGGCTCCTCACCTCGGTGTCCCCGTCCATCTTCTACCTGGGCTTCAACATGCTCGACCCGCTGGTGGGCGGCGACACGGCGGAAGGAAAGGAAAAGGCGCGCAAGCTGCGGCAGGCCATCTCCATCGCGCTCGACATGGAGGAATTCGTCTCCATCTTCCTCAACGGCCGCGGCGTGACGGCCATGCATCCGATCCCGCCCGGCCTGTTCGGCGCGCGGGAAGGGGAGGCGGGCATCAACCCGGTGGTGTACGAATGGCGCGACGGCCGTCCCGCGCGGCGCGGCAAGGACGTCGCCCGGCGGCTCCTGGCCGAGGCCGGCTGGCCCAACGGGCGCAATGCCCAGACCGGCGAGGCGCTGATCATCAACCTGGACACCACGCCCGGCGGACTGGGCGACAAGGCGCGCTCGGACTGGCTCGCCAAGCAGTTCCGCGACCTGGGCGTGCAGTTCGTCGTGCGCGCCACGGACTGGAACCGCTTCCAGGAGAAGATGCGTACCGGCAACGCGCAGCTCTTCTTCATGGGCTGGAACGCGGACTACCCGGACCCGGAGAACCTGCTCTTCCTGCTCCACGGCGCCCAGGGCAAGGTGAAATATTCGGGGCAGAACGCCGCCAACTACCACAACGACGAGTACGACCGCCTCTTCGAGCAGATGAAGACCATGCCCGACGGACCCGCACGCCAAGCCATCATCGACCGCATGGTGGCCATCCTGCAGCACGACGCGCCGTGGGCCTTCGGCTTCCACCCCAAGGCCTATTCGCTGCAGCACGGCTGGGTGTACAACCGCAAGCCGGGCGTCATCGTGCGCGGCACGCTCAAGTACCAGCGCGTGGACGTGGCCGCCCGCGAAGCCGCCCGCGCGGCGTGGAACCGCCCGGTGCTGTGGCCCATCGCCGTGGTGCTCGCGCTGCTGGCGGCCATGGTGGCACCGGCCGTGGCGCACTGGCGCCGGCACGAGCGCGCCACGGCCGCGGAGGTGCAGCGATGAACGGAACGATTCGTCCGTGCGGTGGGAGCGGGCTTGCCCGCGATTGCGGCGTTCGTTTTCCCGCAGGCGGCCATCGCGGGCAAGCCCGCTCCTACCGGGAAGCGCCGGTGCGGCCTGGACAGCCCGGCAGGTACTGACATGTTCGCCTACGTCGTCCGCCGCCTGATCTACGCCGTGCCCATCCTGATCGGCGTGAACCTGCTCACCTTCCTGCTCTTCTTCGTGGTCAATTCCCCCGACGACATGGCACGCATGCACCTGGGCGCGCGCCACGCCAGCGCGGAGGGCATCGAGCGCTGGAAGGTGGAGCGCGGCTACGACAAACCCACCTTCTGGAACGCGGAGGCCGACGGGGCGGGGCGGCTCACGGACACCATCTTCTTCGACAAGTCCCTGCGCATGTTCGCCTTCGACTTCGGCAGCGCCGACGACGGGCGCGACATCGGCCGCGAGATCCGCGACCGCATGGGGCCGTCGCTGGCCATCGCCGTGCCCACCTTCATTCTCGGCCTGTTCGCCGCCGTCTCCTTCGCCCTGCTGCTGGTGTTCTTCCGCGCCACCTACCTGGATTTCTGGGGCGTGGTGGCCTGCGTGGCGATGATGTCCATATCGAGTCTGTTCTACATCATCGGCGGGCAGTGGCTGGTGTCCAAGATCTGGGCGCTGGTGCCCATCTCCGGCTACGCGCCGGGGCTGGACGCGGCGCGCTTCCTGGTGCTGCCGGTGCTGATCAGCGTGATCGCCGGGGTGGGCTCCAGCGTGCGCTGGTACCGCACCATCTTCCTGGAGGAAATCTCCCGCGACTACGTGCGCACGGCCCGCGCCAAGGGCCTGTCGGAACTGGTGGTGCTGTTCCGCCACGTGCTCAAGAACGCCATGATCCCCATCCTCACCGGCGTCGTGGTGGTGATCCCGATGCTCTTCATGGGCAGCCTGCTGGTGGAATCCTTCTTCGGCGTGCCGGGGCTGGGCAGCTACACCATAGACGCCATCAGCGCCCAGGACTTCGCCGTGGTGCGGGCCATGGTGTTCATCGGCTCGGTGCTCTACATCGTCGGGCTCATCCTCACCGACCTGTCCTACACCCTGGTGGATCCCAGGGTGCGGCTGGAATAGATGATGGACTTCCAGCCTGTGCTGCTGTGGACCGACCTGCTGTTCTTCCTGCTGCTCGCTGCGGGCGTGGCCACCGTGCTGCATGTGCGCCGCAGCGTGCCCTTGCGGGCAGCCTGGCGCAAGGTCGGCCGGCGGCCGGTGGGCATGGCTTCGGCCACCGTGCTGGCGGTCTTCCTGCTCGTCGGCGTGGCCGACAGCCTGCACTTCCGCCCCCAGTTGCCACCGGTGGAAGGCGCGTCGGCCGACGCCGCAGCCGTGTATTCGTCCGAGGTGCTGTCCGTGCTGGACGTGGTGCTGGAACCCCTGCGCACGCGCACCGAGAAGACCTATTCGGCCCCGTTCGCGGATCGCCTCTACGTGCGGGAAACCGCGGAACTGCCCGAGGGCGGGCAGGCGCGCATCCATCCGCGCCTGGAATACGGCGCCGCCCATCTGGCCGACCCGGAGGCCGAGCGGACGGCGGACGTGGCCCGCCGCCTGGCGGGCGGGATGCTGGCCGCCGCCGTGCTGTGGCTGCTGCCCGTCCTGCTCACGGCGGCCGGCGTGGCGCGCAAGGCCGGCATTCCCTTCACCGCGGGCCTGCGGCGGCTCGCCCAAGGCGACACCGCACTGGCCTGGCGCGCGGTGCTCGCCGCGCTGGCGGTGATCCTGCTGCTGGCCTGCATCGCTGCGGTGCTCGCACCCTGGTATCACGTCTTCGGCACCGACAAGGTGGGGCAGGACGTGTTCTACCAGGCCCTGAAGAGCGTGCGCACGGCGCTGGTGATCGGCACGCTGACCACGCTGGTCATGCTGCCCTTCGCGGTGGCGCTGGGCGTGCTGGCGGGCTATCTGGGCGGCTGGGTGGACGACGTCATCCAGTACCTCTACACCGTGCTCAGCGCCATCCCCGGCGTGCTGCTGATCGCCGCCGCGGTGCTGATGATGCAGGTGGTCATCGACACCCACCCGCAGTGGTTCGCCACCGCCGCGGAACGGGCCGATGCGCGCCTGCTCGCCCTGTGCCTGATCCTGGGCATCACGAGCTGGACCGGCCTGTGCCGCCTGCTGCGGGGCGAGACGCTCAAATTGCGCGAGCTGGAATACGTGCAGGCCGCCCGCGCCTTCGGCGTGCGCACCCCGTCCATCCTGCGCCGCCACGTGCTGCCCAACGTCATGCACATCGTGCTGATCGCGCTGGTGATGGACTTCTCCGGCCTGGTGCTCGCCGAAGCCGTGCTGTCCTACATCGGCATCGGCGTGGACCCCACCATGACCAGCTTCGGCACCATGATCAACATGGCGCGCGCCGAACTCGCCCGCGAGCCCATGGTGTGGTGGTCCCTGGCCGCAGCGTTCTGCTTCATGTTCGTGCTGGTGCTGGCCGCCAACCTGTTCGCCGACGCCGTGCGCGACGCCTTCGACCCCCGGCGCGGGTAACTCTTGTTTCGGCGGCATCCGGCCGGACCGGATTGTCCGGGCGGGATCGTCTGGCTTATGATGAGAATAATTCTCAAACTCATCATGGTCCGCGCCAGCGTCCGACCGCCCAACGACAGGAGCCCGCCGTGTCGGCCGCCGAATCCGCAATGCAGCAGGAAATCGAATCCCTCTATAGTGACCATCATGGTTGGCTGCAAGGCTGGCTGCGGCGCAAGCTGGGCAACGCCAGCGATGCCGCCGACCTGGCCCACGACACCTTCCTGCGCATCCTCGCCGGCCGCCATGCCGCCGACATCCTCGAACCGCGCAAGTACCTGGTGACCATCGCCAACGGGCTGGTCATCGACCGCTTCCGCCGCCAGGCCATCGAAAGCGCCTACCTCGAAACGCTCGCCGCCCGCCCCGAGCCGCTGGCCGTCTCGCCGGAAACCCGCGCGCTGATCCTCGAAACCCTGTTCGCCATCGATCGCATGCTCGACGAACTCGGCCCGCGCAGCCGCGAGATCTTCCTGCTCGCCCAGTTCGAGGGGCTGGGTTACGCGCAGATCGGCGAACGCCTGGGGGTCTCCGTCACCACCGTCAAGAAGCATCTCGTGCGTGCCCTGGCGAGATGCCTGGCGCTGGCGGCCGACTGACGCGATGGCCGCGCTGGCCGCGGGCACCGACCTGCCCGCCGACGTTCTCGAAGCCGCCGCCCACTGGTACGTCCAGCTCAACGACCGCGACGCTGGCGCGGACGTCCGGCAGGCCTGGCAAGCCTGGCTGGCCGCCGACGCCCGCCACCGCCGCGCCTGGGAACGCATGCAGGCGCTGGAGCGGCGCCTGGGCGGCCTGCCGCGGGACATCGTCGTCCCCACCCTGAACGGCGCCCGGGCCGGCCGGCGCCGCACCGTCAAGCTGCTCGCCCTGCTGCTCGCCGGCGGTGCCGCCGGCCTCGCCGCGCGGCAGAGCACGCCCTGGCAGCTTGCCACCGCCGACCACCGGACCGGCACCGGCGAGCATCGCCGGATCGAACTTGCCGACGGCGGCACCCTCGACCTCGGCACCGCCTCCGCGGTCGACATCGACTACGGCCCCGGCCTGCGCCTGCTGCGCCTGCATGCCGGCGAAATCCTGGTGCGGACGGCCAGCGACCCGCGCCCCTTCGAGGTACGCACCGGGCAAGGCCGCATCCGCGCCCTCGGCACCCGCTTCAGCGTGCGCAGCGACGGCGACGGGCGCACGCGGGTGGCGGTCTTCGAGCACGCCGTCGAAATCCGGCCGGCCCATGCGGACGGGCCGCCGCTGCGCCTCGAAGCCGGACAGCGGGCGGACTTCTCGGCGCAGGCGGCCGACGCGCCGCGTCCCGTCGATGCCGGCCAGGCCGCCTGGGCGGAGGGCAAGCTGGTCGCCATCGACCAGCGCCTGGAGGACTTCCTCGCCGAACTCGCCCGCTACCGGCCGGGCATCCTCGGCTGCGACCCGGCCATTGCCGACCTGCGCCTGTCCGGCGCCTTCCGCCTCGCCGACACCGACGCCGTGCTGGACAATCTGGCCGCCTCGCTGCCGGTCAGGGTGCGCTACCGGACGCGCTATTGGGTGCGGATCGAGGCGCGGTAATTTTTTCATCAGGGGGTTGCTCTTTTCCCGGCCTGAACGGCCAACCAGATAGGCGCAGAAAAACTGCACATCCGGTAACCCGTCAGGAAAGGAACCCTCTTCATGCCGCACCGCCGCCTCACCCGCCTCCGCCCGCTCCCCCGAGCGCTGCGCGCTGCCCTGCTGGGCATCACCCTCGCCGGCCCCGCCACCGGCCTTGTCGCCGGCCTGACCGTCGCGCCGGCCGCCCACGCGCAGGATGCCAGCCGCAACTACAGCATCCCCGCCGGCCCGCTGGGGACCGTGCTCAGCACCTTCGCCGCCGCCGCCGACATCACCCTTTCCTTCGAAGCCGACCAGACCCGCGGCCTGCAGTCGCCAGGGCTGAACGGCCGGTACGGCGTCGCGGACGGCCTCGCCCGCCTGCTGGAAGGCAGCGGGCTGGAAGCAGTGCATCGCGGCAGCGGGAATTACGTGCTGCAGAAGACGCCGCCGGTGGTGAAGAGCGGGGCCGAGGCCGTCCTGCCGGCGGTGAACGTGACGGCCGAAAGCGAACGCAGCGCGACGACCGAGGGCACCGGCTCCTACGCCGCCAGCGGTTCCACGCTGTTCAAGGGCGCGCAATCCCTGAAAGAGATTCCCCAATCCGTCACCATCGTTACCCGCCAGCAGATGGACGATCAGGGACTGGATACGCTGGAAGAAGTGCTCAGCAACACCACCGGCATCACCCTGCGCACACGCCCGGACAACTGGACCGAGATCTATTCCCGCGGCTTCGTGACGACCAACATTCAATACGACGGCATTCCATTGGTGCGGGGCTCCGCTTCCGGCAACGCTTCCAGCATCAGTGCCGCCTACCTCGACCGGGTCGAGGTGCTGCGCGGTGCGCAAGGTTTGCTGGAAGGCGCGGGGAACCCTGGCGGCGCCATCAACGTGGTGCGCAAACGCGGCTTGGCCGACACCGCCTTCCAGGTCGAAGGACGTATCGGCTCGTGGGACAAATATGGCGTGCGTCTTGACGCGGGCGGCGCGCTGAATGCGGACAAGACCCTGCGCGCCCGGGCCGTGCTGGATTACGAGGACAAGGATTCCTTCGTCGATACGCTTTCCGGGCGCAATCTCAATGTCTATGGCGCGCTGGATTTCGATCTGACGCCGGACACCACCCTCGGCCTGGGCATCGCGCACGCATACTCGAAAGGCAGCCTTTCTTCCTACTATGGCGTGCCGCGCTACGCGGACGGCCGGGAACTGGACATCTCGCGCTCGACCTACGTGGGGGCCAAATGGAACGACGCAGAGCGGCGCGAAACCCAGGTCTTCGTCGATCTGGAGCACCGTTTCAGCCCGGACTGGAAACTGAAGATCACCGGCGCGCATATCGAGGAGGATTGGGACTCCGCGACTTCCGCAGGCATGGGACTGGTTCCCGTGGGTGGCAGCAGCATGCCCTATGGCGTGGGCTATGACTATGGCTACGGCGCCAAGAGCGCCGGACTGGATGCCAGCCTGAGCGGAAAATTCTCCTTCCTGGGCGTGCAGCATGAAACGCTGCTGGGCGGCAGCTATGCCAGGCAAGAACGTGACGACGGCTACCTGCAATACTGGAACCACGCGGCCTATGGCGACGTATTCAACGTCGACCACGACGTGCCACGGCTGGGGACGACCGCGCCGACAGGCATCTGGAATGGAACCAGCGATACTCGCCAGAAAGGGCTGTATGGCATGTTGCGCAGCCACCTGACCGATGCACTGACCCTGGTATTGGGCGCGCGCGCCAGTTGGTATGAGTATGAGAGCAACGGCAAGACGACCATGAAGGAAACCGGCGAAACGACGCCCTATGCCGGCTTGGTCTATGCACTGACGCCCCAGTGGTCGGCCTATGCCAGCTATGCCGACATTTTCCAGCCGCAAACCGCTACCGATGCCAACCGCCGGGTGCTGGAACCCATCGTCGGCGCCAATTACGAAGTCGGCGTCAAGGGGGAACTCTTCGACGGCGCCCTGAACGCCTCGCTGGCGATTTTCCGGATCGATCAGGAAAACCGGGCGGTCACCGATCTCGTTTCGCCGCCGGTTTGCGGCGATTCGGGTACGAACCGCTGCTCGCGAGCCGCCGGCAAGGTGCGCAGCGAAGGCGTCGAACTGGAGGCCCACGGCAAACTGGCCGCTGGCTGGCAGGTCACTGGGGGCTATACCTACAACCGAAACGAATACCTGAACGACAATGTCGCAACCAACGTCGGCAAACCGTTCGAATACGTGACACCCAAGCATATGCTGCGGCTATGGTCGGACTATCGGTTGCCCGGCGAACTGAACCAGTGGCGGGTGGGGGTCGGGGTCAACTACCGCAGCGAGCAGAAGTCCAACAACCCCGCCATGCAGAAGAACCCCATCCAGGGTGCCTATGCCGTGTGGAATGCCAGAGTGGCCTACCAGATCGACAAGACCTGGCAAGCCGCGCTGAACATCGACAACGTGTTCGACAAGCGCTACTTCTCTTACGTCGAAGACTATTGGCACTGGTACAACTACTTTGGCGCCCCGCGCAATTTCACGCTGACCGTGCGCGGCAGTTTCTGAACGCACGGCTCCCTGCTTTGTCGGTAATTGGCGCTGTCATGGCGAACAGCGCCAATTCTCTTTCCCCACCAACAACACACTGCATCTTCCTTTCATGGCCCAACCCAAATCCTCTGCCCGCTGGTGGTTCCTCGCCCATAGCTGGCTGGCGCTGCCCATCTGGGTGTTCCTGTTCTTCGTCTGTCTCACCGGCAGCATCGCCACGGTCAGCCAGGAGATCGTCTGGCTGGCCGATCCCAAGGTGCGCGCCAATCCGCCTTCCGGCGATGCGCAGATGCTGGGCTACGACGAGATCGTCGCCGTCATCGCCCGCGAGCATCCGGACGCGGCCATACAGAGCATCTCCCGCCCGGTGAAATCCATGTTCGCCTGGACCGTGCGCGCCAGCTACCCGGATACCCGCACGGTCAACCATTACGTCAATCCCTACACCGGCCGCATCCAGGGCAGCGAGCCGGACGGCTTTTCCTTCCGCCAGTTCATCCGGGGCCTGCACGGCTGGCTGCTGATGCCGTTCGACGAGGGCTTCAACCTGGCCTGGTATGCCGTTTCCGTGCTGGCCCTGCCGCTGCTCGGTTCGCTGATCACCGGGCTGGTGGTCTACAAGCGCTTCTGGCGCGGCTTCCTGCATCCCCGGCTGCGCTTCGACCGCGGCAGCCGGGTGTTCTGGGGCGACCTGCACCGGCTGGCCGGCATCTGGTCGATTCCCTTCATCCTGATCATGGCGGTGACCGGGCTGTGGTTCCTGATCCTGGCCATTCTCACCGATACCCATACCGAACTCCCTTCCACCGCCCCCGACCTGCCGGTGCTGGTGGCCCGCGACGACATTCCCGTGGTGGCGGCCGGCCAGCCGGCGCCGCGCATCGGCCTGAACCAGGCCGCGGCCTTGATGCGGGCGCATTTCCCCGACGTCGAGCCGGCTTCGCTCAGCCTGGGCAGCCATGCCTTCAGCCCCATCACCGTCCGGGGGCAGGGCGCGGCCTGGCCCTTGCTGAGCGAATTCGCCCAGATCAACCCGTATACGGCCAAGGTGGAGCACGTCCGCCGCATCGCCGACCGTTCCGGGCTGGAATTGTTCACCGGCTCCATGCGGCCGCTGCACACCGGCGATTTCGCCGGACTGTGGCTGAAGCTGGTCTATTTCGTCTTCGGCCTGCTGCTCACCCTGATGGTCGCCTCCGGCCTGCTGATCTGGACGAAGCGCACCGTGAAGGCAACGGCGGCGGTGCTGAAGGGCGCCAAGGGCGGGGAGGACGAGGCCATCGACGCGCCGCTGCCCGCCTCCCTCGCACCGCCGGAGAGCGGCGCGGCGGCCGGCCTGGCCCGCCAATGGAAGCGCTGGCGCTTCCACCTGAGCGCCGTGCTGCTGGCGCTGCCGCTGGTCTATCTGCCGCAGTACCTGGAAGACCGCAAGCCGGCCCGGCTGTTCGGGCTGGGAGAGCGGGAAGTCGGGCAGTTCATGGTCGGCACCTGGCCGGTGAAGCTGGGTGAATGGCGTACCGAAGCGCCCAAGCTGCACGATGGCGAATACGAGAAATCCTTCACCCTGGCCTTGTGCCAAGACTGCATCGCTCAGGTGAAGGCCGCCTATCTGCGCATCGGCAAGCCGCGCGGCGACGTCCGCACCTCGGGCGTGCTGTTCTCCGGCAGCCCCTACCGGATGTCGGCGGATCTGCGCGTGCCGGAAAACCTCCAGCCGGAGGTCGAACTGTGGCTGACGCTGGAAGGCTGGGACGGCACCGTGCATCGCCAGGCCATTCCGCTGGCCGACGCCTCGCCCGCCACCGTGAAATGGGCACAGGAAAGGAGCCAATGACATGAACGCCATCCCTTATGCGCTGGCCGCCGGCCTGCTGCTCGCTGCCGCGCCGGCGCTGGCCCACCACCCCTTCGGCGAATGCGCCCACCTGAACCCGGAAACCGTCCGCTGCAGCGGCGGCTTCGACGAGAAACCCATCCCCGGCCTGCGCATCGACGTGCTGGACGGGGACGACAACATATTGATCGGCGGACGACTGGATGCGCAGGCATCCTTCACCTTCGAAAGACCGGCCGTGCCTTTTTACGTGCTTATCGACGCTGGGCCGGGACATGTCGTGGAGATCGACGGCGAAGAGGTGAAGTGAGGAAAGAGGAGCCTTGCTTCGCGGTGTAGCGTTCGGCCCGTTTCGTCCCTCATTTCATCTCCCGTTGACGGCGGATGGGCTCTGCAACTGGGGCACGGCGGTACTCAGCCATGCGTCCGCATGGGGGCCAGCCCGCGATGTGGCGTCCGGGAATCCCGACAGATGCCCCACCTGACCGCAGTCAAGTCCGGCGCCCGGCGCACTATAGTATCCTCCGGCCCTCGATTCCCTCCTCAGGACCGACAGACCCGATGAAAGTGTTCGGCATCGCCGGCTGGTCCGGCTCCGGCAAGACCACGCTGGTGGAAAAGCTGATCCCCGAGTTCACCCGCCGCGGGCTCACCGTGTCGGTGATCAAACACGCGCACCACGGTTTCGACCTGGACAAGCCCGGCAAGGACTCCTGGCGCCACCGGGAGGCGGGCGCCACCCAGGTGCTGATGCTGTCCAACGAACGCTGGGTGCTGATGCACGAACTGCGCGGCAGCCCCGAGCCCACGCTGGAAGAGCAGTTGCGCGTGCTCGAACCCACCGATCTGGTGCTGATCGAAGGCTACAAGGCCGCGTCGGTACCCAAGATCGAGATTCACCGCCCGGCCCACGGCAAGCCGCCCCTGTGGCCGGAGAACGAACACGTGGTGGCGGTGGCGAGCGACGCCGAACTCGCCGCCTGCCCGCTGCCGCTGCTGCCGCTCAACGATGCGGTGGCGGTGGCCGACTTCATCCTGAATCATCCGGAGCATCCATGAGCGACAAGCTGCTTTCCTTCGACGAGGCGTTGGCGCAACTGCTGGCGGAGGCGCGCCCGGTGCGCGAGGTGGACCAGGTGGACACCCTGGTCGCCGCCGGCCGTGTGCTTGCCAGCGCCCAGCATTCGACGATGGACCTGCCGCCCATGGACAACTCCGCCATGGACGGCTACGCCCTGCGCGCGGCCGACGTGCCGGCGCCCGGCGTGCGGCTGCCCGTATCCCAGCGCATTCCCGCCGGCAGCGTGGGGCGCGAACTGCAGCCGGGTACCGCGGCGCGCATCTTCACCGGCGCGCCGCTGCCGCCGGGGGCGGACGCGGTGGTGATGCAGGAGCTGTGCGAGCACGTGGGCGACGAGGTCGTCATCAACCATCAGCCGCGTCCCGGCGAGAACGTGCGCAGGGCCGGCGAGGACATCGCCCGCGGCCGCCAGGTGCTGCCCGCCGGCATCCGCCTGCGCCCGCAGGAACTGGCCCTGGCCGCCTCGGTGGGGCTGGCGCAACTGCCGGTGTACCGCCGCCTGCGCGTGGCGGTGTTCTCCACCGGCAGCGAACTGGCGATGCCGGGCGAGGCGCTGCCGCCGGGCGGCATCTACAATTCCAACCGCTTCCTGCTGCGGGCGCTGCTGTCCGGGCTGGGCTGCGAATTCACCGACCTGGGCATCGTGCCGGACAATCTGGACGCCACCCGCCAGGCGCTGCGGGAGGCATCCGAAGGCCACGACCTGATCCTGACCAGCGGCGGCGTGTCGGTGGGGGAGGAAGACCACGTGAAGCCCGCGGTGGAGGCCGAAGGCAGCCTGTCCCTGTGGAAAGTCGCCATGAAGCCGGGCAAGCCGCTTGCCTGCGGCCGCGTGCATGGCGCGGCCTTCATCGGCCTGCCAGGCAATCCGGTGTCGAGCTTCGTCTGTTTCCTGCTGCTGGTGCGGCCCTTCATCCTGGCTTCCCAGGGCGTGGCCGACGTGGCGCCCCAGAGCGTGCGTCTGCGCGCGGATTTCGACTGGCCGCGCGCAGACCGCCGCCGCGAGTTCCTGCGCGCACGCATGACCGAATCCGGCGGCGTGGAACTGTTCGCCAACCAGGGCGCGGCGGCGCTGCAATCGACCGCCTGGGCCAACGGCCTGGTGGACATCCCCGCCGGCCAGGTGGTAGCGCACGGCGACGCGGTGCGTTTCCTGCCGTTCGGCGACTTGCTATCCTGACAAGGAAACGCGACACCATTCGATGACCGTGACCCCGGACTCATGAAAGAACTGAACATCCTTTACTTCGCCAGCCTGCGCGAAGCGGTCGGCCGCCCCGGCGAGCGCCTGCCGCTGCCCGAAGGCGTGACCACGCTGGGCGCGCTGCGCGAACACCTCGCCGCCCGCGGCGAGGGTTGGAGCGCGCTGGGCGCGGGGCGCAACGTGCGTGCCGCGGTGAACCAGCGCATGGCGGGTTTCGACGCGCCGCTGGCGGAGGGTGACGAGGTCGCCTTCTTCCCGCCGGTGACCGGAGGCTGAACCATGGCGGTGAGCGTGCAGGAAGCGGATTTCGATGCGGGTGCGGAAATCGCAGCGCTGTCCGCCGGCCGGCCGGAGGTGGGCGCGGTGGCGAGCTTCGTCGGCCTGGTGCGCGACGTGGGCCACGGCGCACAGGTGACCGCGATGACCCTGGAGCATTACCCGGGCATGACCGAACAGTCCCTCGCCGGCATCGTCGCCGAGGCCGAACGGCGCTGGCGGCTGCATGGGGTGCGGGTCATCCACCGCTACGGGCGTCTGCTGCCGTGCGACCGCATCGTCTTCGTCGGCGTGGCGAGCGCGCACCGGGGTGACGCCTTCGCTGCCTGCGAATTCATCATGGATTACCTGAAGACCCGTGCGCCGTTCTGGAAGCGCGAGGAAACGCCGGACGGCGCCCACTGGGTGGATGCGCGCGAGGCCGACGACGAGGCGGCGGCGCGCTGGGACGAATCCTGGGAGGCCGTCGACCCGCGGCGCTGAATCCGGTTGGGTGGGAGCGGGCTTGCCCGCGATGCTGCGATGATCCATACCCACGACCGCCCTATCGCGGCCAAGGCCGTTCCCACGGGACGGTGACGAAATGAACGAGGGCGCCCGCGGGCGCCCTCGTTCATGGAAGCGGACAGCGGCTTACTTGCGGCCCTTGGGCGGCTGGGATGCGTTGGTGAAGGCCTGGAAGGCCTCGGTCGAGGCGCGGGTGATCTGCTCGAAGGCGGTGCGCGAGGTGTCGATCGCGGTCTGGATGGCGCCCAGGGTGTTCTGGTCGCTGATGGGCAGGCCCTTGAACAGTTTCTGGAAGGCTTCGAACACGTCGCTGCTGCCGGTGCTGAGCTGTTCCCCCACCAGTTTGCCGACCTCGTTCTGCGTGCGCGCGGCGATCTCGGCGATCTCGCGGGCGGAGGAGAGGAGCTTCTCGGTGGTGGCCTGGGCGTACTGGGTGCGCAGTTCGATCACTTCCTTGGGATCCTTGGCCGCGCTGAGCGCCTTGGCGTTCTTCACGCCGTCCTCGAACAGGATCTTGGCGGTCGCAACCTGCAGTTCCAGGATGCGCTGGGAGTTTTCGATGGACAACTGCGCCAGGCGCGTCGCCGCTTCGAGGTTCTTTTTCTGCAGTTCGTTGATCTGATCTTGCTTCGTTGCCATATCGTTTTCTCCCACGCGCGCGTTGATGTCGATGAAGGCGCTATTGCGCCGATTTCGGACAGCGATGACGCCGATCAGTACTGCAATGTCGCTCCCTCGGCCTCGCCTTGAACCATAGCACACCCGAATGTGCCGCTGTTGCAGCCCCGTCCGGCTTTCTCGGCAGGAGCGTGCAATGCTGCGCAGCGGCAAGGGTCAGATCAGTTCCTGCACGCGCTCCGGCGGACGCGCCACCACCGCCCGTTCACCCGCCACGACGATGGGGCGTTCGATCAGGATAGGGTGGGCGAGCAGGGCGTCGATCCATTCCTCTTCGCTCAGGGTCCGGCCCTTGTATTCGCTCTTGTAGATGGCCTCGCCCTTGCGCACCAGTTCCTCGGCGCTCAGGCCGAGCTTCTTCAGCAGACCCTTCAGCGTGGCGCGGTCGGGCGGTGTCTTGAGGTATTCCACCACCTCGGGCTGGATGCCTTTCTCGGCCAGGATGGCGCAGGCCGAACGGCTCTTGCCGCAGCGCGGGTTGTGGTAGATGCGGACGGTCGCGGTCATGGGTGGTTCACTCCTGTTGGTTGGCGGCGAGCGTGGCCAGGAAGGTATCGGCATTGTGGATCGGGCAGGGCAGCGTGCCGTCGAGGGCGAGCAGATCGCGGTCCCCGGTCACCAGGAAATCCGCCCAGCCTGCCAGCGCGAGCAGCAGAAAGGGTTCGTCGAACGGGTCGCGGCAGGGCGGCACCGGGGGCGGCGGTTCGGGAATCCGCAGCGTTTCGCACCAGGGCAGGTAGTCGGCCAGCAAGTCCCGCTGCTCGTCGGCTGTGAGGCGGAACTTGGGGTAGGCGAGCACGCGCATCAGTTCCGCCGTGGTCGCCCGTGATACCAGTGGCAGGAAGCGCCCGTTCTGCCATGCCCGGCGCAGAGCTGACAGCCGGCCATTGGCGAACACCAGTGCGGACAGCGCCAGATTGGTGTCCAGCACCACCCGCGGCGGCGTCATTGGCCGGTGCGCCCGTTTTCCGCACGTGCCCAGTTCACTGCGTCTTCGATGTCCTGCTCGTCCAGGCCGAGTTCGGCCAGCTTGGAGCGCACCGCATCGGCACGCTGGATGCGGACCGGCGTGAGAATGATCTGTCCGTCGCGCGCTTCGATGTCGAAGTATTCGACTTGGCCGATCGCGTTGGTGATGCTCTTTGGCAGAGTGAGCTGGTTCTTGGCGGTCATCTTGGCAAGCATGGCAATGTCTCTGCAAAAGTAAGGATTCCTTACTATAGATCGCCGTCCGATGCACGGCAAGAACGCTGCTTGCAGCGCCCCCTTGAAGGCCGCCGATCCCGCCCCACATAGAAGGCAGCCAGAATCCACGGGGAATGCCGCCATGCGCTTCGACAAACTCACCACCAAGTTCCAGCAGGCCCTCGCCGATGCCCAGAGCATCGCGGTGGGCAATGACCAGCAGTTCATCGAGCCGCAGCACCTGCTGGCGGCCATGCTCGACCAGGAAGACGGCGGTACGGTGTCGCTGCTGCAGCGCGCAGGCGTCAACGTGCCGCCGCTGAAGAACACGCTACACAAGGCGCTCGATCGCCTGCCCAGGGTGGAAGGCCACGGCGGCGAGGTGCAGATCGGCCGCGACCTCAACAACCTGCTCAATCTCACCGACCGCGAAGCGCAGAAACGTGGCGACCAGTTCATCGCCAGTGAGATGTTCCTGCTCGCGCTCGCCGACGACAAAGGCGAGGCCGGCCGCTTGCTGAAGGAGCACGGCCTCGCCCGCAAGGCGCTGGAGGCCGCGGTGGACGCGGTACGCGGCGGCCAGAACGTGGGCAGCCAGGATGCCGAGGGCCAGCGCGAGGCGCTCTCCAAGTACTGTCTCGACCTGACCGAGCGCGCCCGCCAGGGCAAGCTCGACCCGGTGATCGGCCGCGACGACGAGATCCGCCGCGCCATCCAGATCCTGCAGCGCCGCACCAAGAACAATCCGGTGCTGATCGGCGAGCCGGGCGTGGGCAAGACCGCCATCGTCGAGGGGCTGGCGCAGCGCATCGTCAATGACGAGGTGCCGGAAACCCTGAAGGGCAAGCGCGTGCTGTCGCTCGACATGGCGGCGCTGCTGGCCGGCGCCAAGTACCGCGGCGAATTCGAGGAACGGCTGAAGGCGGTGCTGAAGGACATCGCCCAGGAAGAAGGGCGCATCATCGTCTTCATCGACGAGATCCACACCATGGTCGGCGCCGGCAAGGCCGAGGGCGCGATCGACGCCGGCAACATGCTGAAGCCCGCGCTGGCGCGCGGCGAACTGCACTGCATTGGCGCGACCACGCTGGACGAGTACCGCAAGTACATCGAGAAGGATGCCGCGCTGGAGCGCCGCTTCCAGAAGGTGCTGGTGGACGAGCCGTCGGTGGAGTCCACCATCGCCATCCTGCGCGGCCTGCAGGAGAAGTACGAGGTGCACCACGGCGTGGACATCACCGACCCGGCCATCGTCGCCGCGGCCGAACTCTCGCACCGCTACATCACCGACCGCTTCCTGCCCGACAAGGCGATCGACCTGATCGACGAGGCTGCCGCGCGCATCAAGATGGAGATCGATTCCAAGCCGGAGTCCATGGACAAGCTCGAACGCCGCCTGATCCAGTTGAAGATCGAGCAGGAGGCGGTGAAGAAGGAGACCGACGAGGCATCGCAGAAGCGCCTGCTGCTGATCCGCGACGAGATCGGCAAGCTCGAACGCGAGTACGCCAACCTCGACGAGATCTGGCGCGCCGAGAAGGCGAGCGTTCAGGGCAGCCAGCACATCAAGGAAGAGATCGAGAAGCTGCGCGCGCAGATGGCCGAGATGCAGCGCAAGGGCCAGTTCGACAAGCTCGCCGAGCTGCAGTACGGCAAGCTGCCGCAGCTCGAAGCGCAGTTGAAGGCGGCGGAAACCGCGGGCAGCGGCGAGCGCCAGTTCAAGCTGCTGCGCACCCAGGTCGGCGCCGAGGAAATCGCGGAGGTGGTGTCGCGCGCGACCGGCATCCCGGTGAGCAAGATGATGCAGGGCGAGCGCGACAAGCTGCTGCACATGGAAGAACGCCTGCATGCCCGCGTGGTCGGCCAGGACGAGGCCGTGCGGCTGGTGTCGGACGCGATCCGGCGCTCGCGCGCCGGCCTCGCCGACGAGAACCGGCCCTACGGCTCCTTCCTCTTCCTCGGCCCCACCGGCGTGGGCAAGACCGAACTGTGCAAGACGCTGGCCGAGTTCCTGTTCGATTCGGAAGAGCACCTGATCCGCATCGACATGAGCGAGTTCATGGAGAAGCATTCGGTCGCGCGGCTGATCGGCGCGCCGCCGGGCTACGTCGGCTACGAGGAAGGCGGCTACCTGACCGAGCAGGTGCGGCGCAAGCCCTACAGCGTGATCCTGTTCGACGAGGTCGAGAAAGCGCACCCGGACGTGTTCAACGTGCTGCTGCAGGTGCTCGACGACGGCCGCATGACCGACGGCCAGGGCCGCACGGTGGACTTCAAGAACACCGTGATCGTGATGACCTCCAATCTCGGCAGCCAGATGATCCAGCAGATGTCGGGCGACGACTACCAGGTCATCAAGCTGGCGGTGATGGCCGAGGTGAAGACCTTCTTCCGGCCGGAGTTCATCAACCGCATCGACGAGGTGGTGGTGTTCCATGCGCTCGACGAGAAGAACATCGCCGGCATCGCCCGCATCCAGCTCAAGTACCTGGAAAAGCGGCTGGCGCGGCTGGAGATGAGCATGGAAGTCTCCGATGCGGCCTTGGCGGAAATCGCCTCGGCCGGCTTCGACCCGGTGTTCGGCGCGCGGCCGCTGAAGCGGGCGATCCAGGAGCGCATCGAGAATCCGCTGGCCAAGGCCATCCTGGAAGGGCAGTTCGCCGCCAAGGACCGCATCCGGGTCGATGCGGCCGGCAGCAAGCTGAGCTTCGCCCGCGTCGAGTGAGGGCGGGGCGCGCCCACGGTGCATGAACCGCGCGGGCCGGTTGAACCAGACCGGCTTCGCGCGGGTCTCCACGACAAGCTTCGTCGCCGGAGAATGCGCCATGCATCCCTTCCGCAGTTTCGCCCGCCGCATCGGCTTTCCATTCTGCATCGCTCTTCTCGCCGGCAGCGCCTGGGCTCAAGCAACAGTGGCCATCGTGCGCAGTGCCGCCGGCCCGGTGGAGGTGGTGCAGATCGCGGATGGGCTGGACACGCCCTGGTCCCTCGCTTTCCTGCCCGACGGGCGCATGCTGGTCACCGAACGCCCCGGGCGGCTGCGCATCGTCGCGCGGGACGGCAGCCTGTCGGCGCCGCTCGCCGGCGTGCCCGCGGTGTATGGGCGGGGGCAGGGCGGACTGCTGGACGTGGTGCTGGGGCCGGACTTCGCCACGGACCGGCGCATCTGGTTTTCCTACGCCGAGCCCACCGCCCGCGGTGCGCGCACGGCCGTGGCGCGCGCCGTGCTCGACCTGGACGGGCTGCGCCTGACCAATGTCGAGCGCATCTTCGCCCAGAACGATGACCCGTCCGGCGGCAACCACTGGGGTTCCCGCCTGGTGTTCGGGCGCGACGGCCTGCTCTACGTGACCCTGGGCGACCGCTTCAACCACCGCGACCGGGCACAGGACCTGGACAGCCACCTGGGCAAGGTGGTGCGCATCGCGCCCGACGGCAGCGTGCCGCCGGACAATCCCTTCGTCGGCCGGCCGGGCGCGCTGCCCGAGACCTGGTCCTACGGCCACCGCAACGTGCAGGGCGCGGCCCTGCATCCGCAGACCGGCGCCCTGTGGGCCCATGAGCACGGCCCCCAGGGCGGCGACGAGGTCAACATCGTGCGCCGCGGGCGCAACTACGGCTGGCCGGTCGTCACCTACGGGCGCGAGTACGTCACCGGCTTTCGCATCGGCGAGGGCACGGCGCGTGCCGACGTGGAAGCGCCGCTCACCCAATGGACGCCGTCCATCGCGCCCTCGGGCATGGCCTTCTACACCGGCGACGCCTTTCCCCGGTGGCGCGGCAGCCTGTTCGTCGGCGCCCTGCGCGGCAGCATGCTGGTACGCCTCGCGCTGGACGGCGAGCGTGTGGTCGGCGAGGAGCGCCTGCTGGGCGAGCTGGGCCACCGCATCCGCGACGTGCGCCAGGGGCCGGACGGGCTGCTCTACCTGCTGGACGAAACGGACGGGCGCATCCTGCGCCTGCAGCCGGCACGCCCGTAGGCTTCCATCCGCCCTGCGGCAGTTGACCGATGTCAGCAAAGCCTTCCGTCCCGGGCGTCGGCCTATTCCGCATCGCTGCAGCGGCGCGCTAAACTCGGCCATACGACATAAAAACCCGCACAGAGTGTTGTGCTCCCGGCGGGGAGGAGGCGTCATGCAGGGTTTCGAGGAACAGGCGGAGGCGTTCGCCGAGCGCATTGCCGCGGAAATCGAGGAGCGCCGGCTGAATTTTCCGGTGTCCATGGAAGTGTCCTTGCGCATCAAGCGCCTGGCCGACGATCCGGATTCCACGCTCGACCGGATCGCCACGGTGGTGCAGGCCGAGCCGGTGCTCAGCGCCAAGACCGTGCGCATGGCCAACACCGTGGCGCTCAACCCGTACCGCGCCCGCGTCGAAACGGTGCGCGACGCGGTGCACCGCATCGGTTTGTCCGCGCTGCGCAGCCTTGCGCTCGCGGTGGCCACCGAGCAACTCGCCGGCGATCACCGCTCGCCCAACATGCGCATGCTGGCCCACGGGCTGTGGCTGCGTTCCGTCGATGTGGCGTCGTGGTGTTTCGCGCTGGCGCGGCAGACCCGAGCGGCCAACCCGGACGCGGCCCTGCTGGCCGGCATGATGACCCACATCGGCCAGTTCTTCCTGCTCGCCCGCGCCTCCGACTACCCGGCCATGGAAGCCAGCATCGACCGCTTCGCCGCGCTGGTGGACGACATGCACCAGAGCGTCGGCCTGGCGGTGCTGGAAGTGTTCGACATGCCGGAGAGCATTCTCGACTGCCTTGAAGTGGAGCACACCTACGACGGCGAATGGCCGCCTGCCGACCTCGGCCATGTCGTGCAACTGGCCTCGCTGGTGTCCGAGGCGCCCAACCCCTTCGACGGCCTGCTGGGGCGCAATCCGGTACGCGGCCCCGCCGCCGCGGCGGTGTTCGGCATCGACACGGATGAGCTGGCGGCCCTGCTCGCAGCGTCCCATGAAGAGCGCGGGGAGATCCTCGCCGCAGTGAGGGGCTGAAACCATGGCCGAGATGAATGCGGAGGTGGGGCAGGGCAAGGGCGTCGGGCTGAGTTTCCGCCTGGATGCGGAAGCCGGCGCGCTCTTCGCGAGCGTGCGGCCGGACCCGGCGGCCGTGCCCATCGACGAAGCCTGGCTGCGCGCGCGCCTGGCCGAGGAGGGCTACGGCACGCTGCGCTACCACCCCATGGCCATCACCGGCCTGCTGGCCCAGTACAACTCGGGTGCCGCCGTTGCGGCGCTGAAATTGGGTGAATGCGTGGATGCGAGCTTCTCCATCGCCATTGCGCCCGACGGCCTTCAAGCTCTGCTGACCATCGTGCCGGCCCAGGGCGGCAGGCCGGTGGCGCAGGAAGCCGTGTTTGCCGAGTTGGCCGCCAGGGGCGTGACCGAAGGCATCCTGCCCGAAGCCATAACCCGCGCCATCGCCGCCGGCATGGCCGATGGCGTGGCCGTCGCGCGCGGACGCCCCGCCGTGCCGGGCGAGAACGGGAGGCTGGAAAGCGTGCTGCCCGAAGCCCGCTCCCGCGTGCCGCATCTCAACGCGAGCGGGCAGACCGACTACCGCGACCTGGGCGACATCCTCAGCGTGGCGCCCGGCCAGCCGCTGATGGTGCGGCGGGCAGCGACAGCCGGTACGCCGGGGGTGACCGTGTTCGGCCAGGCCATCCCGGCGCATCCGGGCAAGGAGGTCGCCTTCGCGGCGAAGCTGAACGGCGCGCAGCCGGACCCCGAGGACCCCGACCGCCTGCTGGCCGAAGTGGCCGGCCAGCCGGTGGTGGTGGCGGGCGGCATGATCGTCGAGCAGGTATATACGGTCGCCGAGGTCAACATGGCCACCGGCAACGTCAGTTTCGACGGCAGCGTGGTGGTGCGCGGCGACGTGGCCGCCGGCATGACCATCCGCGCCAGCGGCGACATCCAGATCGGCGGCACCGCCGACCCCTGTGTGCTGGAGGCGGGCGGCAGCATCTCCATCAAGGGCGGCGCGCTCGGCGGCCTGGGCCGCAAGGAGCACGCCGACAGCCTGATCCGTTGCGGCGGCACCTTCACCGCGGCCTTCGCCCAGCAGGCGCGCATCGAAGCGGGCGACAGCATCTTCATCGACGACATGGCGATGCAGTGCGACCTGGCCGCGGGCAACCACATCCGCGTCGGCAACAAGCGCCGCGGGCACATCATCGGCGGCCGCGCGCTGGCCACGCTGTCCATCAGCGGCAAAGTGCTGGGTTCGCCCAACCGCATCGCCACGAACCTGGAGGTGGGCGTGAGCCCGGCGACGCACAAGCGCATGCACGAATTGGCGAAGACACGCGACGGCAAGGAGAAGCAACTGCTCGACATCAGCAAGCTGCTGGCCTTTGCCGGCCACAACCCGGGCCGGGTCGATCCGGCCATGGTGGAGCGCGCCCGCAACACCGCCAAGGTGCTCGCGGACGAAATCCAGGCCCTGCGCGACGAGGAGCAGTCCCTCGCCGAGCTCGTCGCACGCTCGCAGCAGGCCCGCGTCACCGCCGAACAGGTCCTGCACGAAGGGGTGAACGTGCAGATGGGAACGCTGCATTACAGCGTCAGCGGCGAGCACGGCGCCGCCGCCATCGGCCTCAACGACGGTGTGCTGGGGCTGCTTGCGGCCGGAGATTCGCCCTCTCCGTAATGAAACGCGGATGACAGGGAGTACGACGTTTGCGATACTGCGCGGCGCTCTCCCAAAGGAAACCGCGATGACCCTCCGCACACTGCTCGGCCGTGTCCTGCTGCTGTCGCTGCTGCTCGGCACCGCACCGGCCGGAGCGGAAGAACTGCGCGTGGTGTTGACGCCGCGTTCCGTGCCGTTTTCCTATCTCGATGCCAACGGCGAGTTGACCGGTTTCAACGTGGACGTGGCGCGCGCGATCTGTGCCCAACTCGGCCGCACCTGCCGCCTGGAGACTGCGGCCTTCGCCGACATCATTCCGGCCGTGGCGGCCGGACGCTACGACCTGGGCGCGGCCAACTTCCTGCGCACGCCGGAGCGCGAGCGCGAGGTCGCCTTCACCGTGCCGTTCTGGCGCTCGGCTTCGGTCTTCGTCGGCAAGGCCGGCCGGCCGATGAAGACCGTGGGCGAACTGCTGGGCGAGGCGCAGGTGTGTGCCGTCGCCGGTTCCGCCCAGCAACGCTACCTGAGCGGGCAGGCGGGCGAACACGCCGCCAACGTGCGCATGCTGCCCACCGGCCAGGACCTGCTCGAAGGCCTCGCCTCCGGCGCCTGCCAGGTGGCCCTGCTGCCGGCCATGCAGGCGCTGCCTTTCATAAAGACGCCGCAGGGCGCCGGCCTGGCCTTCCTCGGTACGCCGCTGCGCGAACACGGCCTGGGGGGAAGCGTGCACATGGTGGTGCGCCGGGGCGACGACGCCCTGCGCACCGCCGTCGATCATGCACTGCACGACCTCATCGCCAGCGGCGAGCACGAGCGCCTGGCCCGCCGCTACTTCCCCTTCAGCATCCTGTGAGCCGCCGATGAGCGACCTTCCGCAAGGCGTCGCGCCCCGTCGCCTCTCGCTGCGCCGCCTGTCGCTGTGGCTCGCGCTCGGCGCTGCGCTCGCGCTGCTGATCGGCGTGGTGGTGGTGGCCACCGTCTCCGTCTCCGCCATCCGCGTGGCCGCGCGGGGCGGGCAGGACAATGCCGCCGCGCGCATGGGCGAACTGCGCGCGGTCGGCAACCTGGAGCGCATGATCACGCTCGGCGACCAGTTCCAGGACGAGGCCGATCCCCTGCGCTGGCGCAGCATCGCGCTCACCATGCAGGCGCTTGCGCTGCATCCGTCCCTCGAAGCGCTGGCGGGCGACGGGGAGGGCAGCACCAGCGTCGCGTTCGAAACCGCCAACCGCCTGCTCGCCATGCGCGAGGAGGAGGCCGCGGCCACGATCCACGCGCCCGCCGGCCTGGCGCCCATGGCCGAGCGCCGCGCGGCCTTCTGGCACGAACGCCGCGCCGCCATGCAGCAGGCGGCCGACGAGGTGGCGGCGAGGCTGGTGCGCGAAGTGTCGCAGGCCTCGGCCGAAATCTCGCGCGGCGCGGTCGTGGTGCTCGGCGTGACCCTGGCCGGCACGCTGTTTGCCGGCCTGCTCGGGGCGGCGCTGGTGGTGGTGATGCGCCGCCACCTGCTCGCGCCGCTGGTGCAGATATCCGACTGCCTCGCCGGCCTGCGCCGCGGCGAGGACGTGGCCGACAGCCTGCCCAGCGTCCACAGTGCGGAACTGGGCGAAGTGGTGGAGGCGGTCGAGCGGCTCGCCACCACACAGCGCGCGCTGGAACATGCCGCGCTGTACGACGCGCTCACCGGCCTGAGCAACCGCTACGGGCTGGAGGCGCGGCTGGCCCAGGCCATCGGCCAGGCCCACCGCCAGGGGCACAGGCTGGCGCTGATGTTCCTGGACGTGGACCGCTTCAAATCGGTGAACGATTCCTTCGGCCACGCCAGCGGCGACGAACTGCTGCGCATCCTGGCCGACCGCATCTCCGGCTGCCTGCGGGAGGCCGATGTGGTGGCCCGCCTGGGCGGCGACGAATTCGTCATTCTGCTCGGCGAACTGATGCATGAGTCCGATGCGGCCGCGGTGGCGCAGAAGGTGCTCGAAGCCCTGAGCCGCCCGGCACGGGTGCAGGGGCTGGAGCTGCGTCTGTCGGCTTCCATCGGCATCTGCCTCTTCCCTGACGACGGCGGCGACGCCGGCACGCTGATGAAGCATGCCGACATCGCCATGTACCAGGCCAAGGCCGCCGGCCGCGCGGGTTTCCGCTTCTTCGAGCCGGCCATGAACGAAGCGGTGACCCAGCGCCTGCACGTGGAGGCCGAACTGCGCCAGGCGCTGGAGCGCCACGAGTTCCGCCTGTATTTCCAGCCGCAGATGAACCCGGACGGCTGCCATATCGTCGCGGCCGAGGGGTTGATCCGCTGGCAGCGGGAGGACGGCTCGCTGATCTCCCCGGCCGCCTTCATCCCCATCGCCGAAGAGAGCGAACTGATCAACGCCATCGGCGACTGGGTACTGCGCACCGCCTGCGAACACCTGGAAGACTGGAAGGCACGCGGCTTCGACGGCGTGCGCCTGGCGGTGAACCTGTCAGGCCGGCAGTTGCGCGATCCCGATCTGCCGCGCCGCGTCGAACGCCTGCTGCTCCGCCATGCCCTGGACCCCACCCGGCTCGAACTCGAAGTGACCGAGTCCGCCGCCATGGAGCAGCCGGAGATCACCATCGGCAACCTGCAGGCCTTGAAGGCGCTGGGCGTGTCGCTGGCCATCGACGACTTCGGCACCGGCTATTCCTCGCTCGCCTACCTCAAGCTCTTCCCGCTCGACCGCCTCAAGCTGGACCGGGCCTTCGTCAGCGACATCGAAAACGACCCCAACGACGCCAGCATCTGCGCCGCCACCGTGAGCCTGGCCCACAGCCTGCACCTGGAACTGGTGGCCGAGGGGGTGGAAACCGCCGCGCAGCACGCCTTCCTGCACGAACTGGGTTGCGATCTGCTGCAGGGCTACCACTTCCACAAGCCCATGCCGGCAGGCGCCTTCGTGGTGCTGCTGGAACACCAGCAGGCCACGCCGGCCGGGGCCGACGTTCAACCGTAGGAGCGGGCTTGCCCGCGATACGGCCGGCGGGAGAGCAAAGGCCGCGATCGCGGGCAAGCCCGCTCCTACCCTACCTGCACCGTACCGCCACCACGTGCTGGTACAGGCCGCCGAACAGCGTGATGCGCCGCCACTCGAATTCGCCCGCGCGGGCCGACAGCGATTCGATGGGCGTTTCCAGCAGCGACGGCGCGTAGGGCTCCAGCCAGCGGAACACCAGATGCATGACGGGGCGCAGCGGATGCCAGCGCGCCGGACGGTGGTAGTCCACGAACACCGCCTTGCCGCCCGGTGCCACCGCGGCGAGCAGGTTGTCCACGATCAGCCGGCGCTGGTGCGTCGGTACCTCGTGCAACAGGAAGAAAGCGCACACGCCGTCGTAGCGTTCCGCGAGCGGGTGGGCGAGGTCGGCGTGCAGCACGTGCGTATGTGCGAAAGAGGCGAGCTTGCGGCGGGCGTTCTCGAGCTGCAGGCGGGACACGTCGGCCACGTCCAGCCGGCCCTGCGGGCCGATCCGGGCGGCGAGCATGGGCGAGAAACGGCCGTACACGCAGGCCGCCTGCAGCACCTTGCTGCCGACGGCGAATTCGGCGCAGGCCGCGCGCATCAGGCGTCCGGCGTTGCCCCACAGGATGGCCGAAACCACGAGGTCGCGGTCCAGCCAGGGCAGGGTGCGGCGGGAAAGGTAGGCCCAGCGGTAGGTACGCAGCAGGTACTCGGGCAGCAGGGGAGGGGGTGGTGCGCTGGTGGCATCGCTGGCGCGATCGGGGCCGCTCATCGGTCGGGGTCACTCCGGTTTGTGAATGCGGATCGGCGGGCTGCGGACGGTTTCATGCCGTGTGCTATTCGTCATGACGGCCGCGGTAACCAGATGTTACCATTCCGTCATGTCCCGGCTCGTGACGCAGGGCGCACCCGGTTGCCCGGAGTGGGCCGTCGCACCGTCCGCCGGGGCAGTCCCAAACGATTCCGCGGAGGAGTGATGGCTGAAGCGAGCTACGCCCTGGTGTTCCAGGGCGACATTCTGGCAGGGTTCGAGCGCGAGCAGGTCATGCAGCGTTTCGGAGAGTTGTTCGGCCTCACCGCCGAGGATGTGGACAAGGTCTTCGGCCATCCGCGGGTCGTGCTCAAGCGCAACCTCGACCGCGCCAGGGCGGACGCATACCTGGGCCAGCTTACCGGCATCGGCATGGCGGTCAGCCTCGATGCCCTGCACCCGCCGGCTGCCCGGCCGCTCGCGCTGGAACCGCAAGCCGCCGCCGAGGCGCCTGCGGCTCCACAGCCTGAAGCGATCTCGCAGGGCGGAGGCGCCGGCGCCGCGACAGCCATACCGGCCGCCCGTGCTGCCGACGAACGCCGCGAACTCGGTTTCGAATTCACCGGCAACGGCTTCGAGTTCTTCCGCATCTGGATCGTCAACCTGCTGCTCGGCATCGTCACCCTGGGCATCTACTCGGCATGGGCCAAGGTGCGCACGCAGCGCTACTTCTACGGCAACGCGCGCCTGGACGGCACCAGCTTCGAATACCTGGCCGACCCGCTGAAGATCCTCAAAGGGCGGCTGATCGCCTTTGCCATGCTGGTCATCTACATGCTGGCGGACCAGTTCGTGCCGCTGCTCGGCGTGGTGCTGATGCTGTTCTTCTTCGCCATTTTCCCGTGGATCATGGTGCGCGGGCTGGCCTTCCGCAACCACAACTCCGCCTGGCGCGGCGTGCGCTTCGGCTTCGACGGACGCATCGGCGAAGCCTACAAGGTCTTCCTGCTGTGGCCGCTGCTCGGCCTGCTGACCGCGGGCATATTGTTCCCCTACGCCATGTATCGCCAGCAGCAGTTCGTCATCGGCAACAGCCGCTACGGCGTGGAACCTTTCCGCTTCGGCGGGGAAGCGAGCAATTTCTACCTGATCGCGCTGGCCGTGATCGGCGTGGGTTTCGGCGGCGGTCTGCTGATGGGGCTGGTCTCCGTCGTCCTTCCGCTCGTGGGGCCGTTCATCATGATCGCCACCTACCTGCTCATCTTCGCGCTCTCCACCGTCATGATGACCAACCTGCGCTTCAACAACACCACGCTCGGCAGCCACGCCCTGCAGGCCGACTACCGGCTCGGCACCTACGCCCTGCTGATGCTCACCAACACCCTCGCCATCGGCCTGACCCTGGGCCTGTTCTACCCCTGGGCGAAGGTGCGCACGGCCCGTTACGCCGCGCAGCACATCGGGCTGGCGGCCGACGGCGACCTGGGCGAATTCGCCGCCGCGCAGCGCGACGAGGTTTCCGCCGTGGGCGGCGAGATCGGCGACGTGTTCGACGTGGACCTGGGCATCTGATGCCCATCGAAAACCGCTTCGAAGGACGCTTCTTCGACGGCACGAGCTCGCGCGCCCACCGCGCGAGCGTGCTCATCGAAGACGGCAGTGCGCGCGTGGAAGGCGAGGCCGGCGAGTTGCTGCCGCCGGTCGCGCTGGAGTGCCTCGCCTTCTCCTCGCGCATCGGCAACACGCCGCGCTTCCTGCGCTTTCCGGGCGGCGCGAGTTTCGAGACCGAAGACAACGACGCCGTCGACCGCCTCGCCGCGCAGCGCTCGCCCGCCGCCGGGCTCGCCCACCGGCTGGAATCGAAGCTGCGCTACGTCCTCATCGGCCTCGTCGTCACCATCGCCTTCGTCTGGGGCAGCGTGCAGTGGGGCGTGCCCGCCCTCGCCAAGGTCGCCGCCTTCGCGCTGCCTGCCGAGGTCAACCGCCACGCCGACCGCATCGTGCTGGAAATCCTCGACAGCCAGCTCTTCGAACCCAGCCGTCTGCCGGAAAAGGAGCAGGCCCGCCTGCTCGCCGCCTTCGCCCCGCTGCTGGACGAGGCCGCGCGACACCAGCCCGTGCGCGTCCTGTTCCGCGACGCCGCCGACTCCATCCGCGCCAACGCCCTGGCCCTGCCGGCCGGCACCATCGTGTTCACCGACCAACTCGTGCGCCTGGCCAAGCATGACGAGGAACTGATGGGCGTGCTCGCCCACGAAATCGGCCACGTCACCCACCGCCACGCCATGCGCGGCTCCATCCAGGCCTCCTTCATGGGTCTCATCGCCACGCTGGTCGTGGGCGACATCTCCTCCGTCTCGTCGGCCATCACCGCGCTCCCGCTGATGCTCACCGAACTGGGCTACTCCCGCGGCTTCGAACGGGAAGCCGACCGCCACGCGGTGGAGATGCTGAATCGCCAAGGCATCCCGGCTCAGCGTTTCGCCGACATCCTGCAGCGGCTCGATCCGTCGAAGAGCGAGAAGGGGGCTTACCTGGCGACGCATCCGCCGACGCCGGAGCGGGTGAGGTTGATCCTGGAGTCTGAGTGAAGGGAGCGGCTTGGGCCACGATGTTCGCCATGAACGTCGGTTTTTTTGACACATGCCAGCAGGATGCGTTAGGGTACGTCCTTCGCATAAAATGATGAAACAATTTCCCTCTTGACATTGAACGTCTGAGACGGGCTGCCCACGGGCCGATGTCGAGGCGTTCGACGACCACGCTCCGTGCCCGTGCAACGCTGCCCGCATGTTTCCCTCTTTGGCCGTACCCTTCGCCGCGCGGCCCGGCTACTGCCGCTGGCACTTGCCGGCGTGGCCCCGCTCCTGCACGCCCAGGCCATGCTGCCTGGCGACCTCGATCTCAGCCGCGAACGGCAGGAGCGCCTGCTGCAGGAGCAGCAGCGCCGCCTGCAGGAACTGCACCAGTTGCCTGGCGCCGTTCCCAAACCCGCCGAGCCTCCTGTCGAACCCGGCAAATGCTTCGAGATTCGCCGGATCGAACTCAAGGGCGCCACGCTGCCGGACGCGGAAGAACGCCGGCAGCTCGTTGCGCCTTTTGAAGGACGTTGCCTTGCCGCGGGCGATCTCAACGAACTGCTGCGGCGAATCACCGACTGGTATCTCGACCGCGGCTACGTGACGTCGCGCGCCTATCTGCCTGAGCAAGAGCTGGGCAGCGGCACGCTGGAGGTCATCGTCGTCGAAGGACAATTGGAGAGCATCGAGCCCGGCCCGGACAGCGGTCTGACCGCGCGCGAACTGGACATGGCCTTCCCCGGCCGCGAAGGAGAATTGCTCAACCTGCGGGAACTGGAACAACTGGTGGACCAGTTGAATCGGTTGCCCTCCAACCGTGCCACCATCGAACTCACGCCCGGCGAGGCTGTCGGCGCGAGCCGCGCGGTGATCGCCAACTCGCCGGAAAAGCCCTGGCGCCTGACGTTCACCCGCCACAACGACGGCCAGCGCAGCACCGGCGAGCAGCAATGGGTGGCCGGCCTGGAACTGGATTCGCCCCTCGGCCTCGCCGACCAGTTCATGGTGCGCGGCGGGGCCGACACGCACGGCGGCAAGAACCCGTCCTCCGACAACGGCTTTCTCCACTACGGCCTGCCCTGGGGCTGGTGGACCTTCTCCTACAGCTACAGCGAAAGCCGCTACCGCAGCCTGAACGAGGCCACGGGCTTCGCCTTCGAACTGTCCGGCAAGAGCCGCAGCCAGGAACTGCGCGCCGAACGGCTGCTGCACCGCGATGCCGTCGGCAAGACCGCGGCGAACCTCTCCATCGGCCAGGTGGACTCGCGCAACTACGTCGAAGGCAGCCTGGTGAAAGTCAACAGCCCGCGCCTGTCCGAAGCGGGGCTGGGCCTGAACCACGGCCGGCGCATCGGCTCGGCCTTCATCAACCTCGACCTCGGCTGGCAGCGGGGCATCGGCGCCTTCGGCGGGCTGACCGACCATCATCCGGCCTCCGGCGACCCGCGCGCGCAGTACGACAAGTACACCTTCACCGCGAGTTTCCTGCAGCCCTTCGCGCTGGCGGGCCAGTCCTTCACCTTCGACAGCCTCGTCTTCGCCCAGAAGAGCGAAGACGTACTCCACGGCCCGCGCCGCATCAGCATCGGCGGCCCGGGTTCGGTGCGCGGATTCAAGGACCAGTCCCTGTCGGGCGACAGCGGCGGCTACTGGCGCAACCAGTTGCGCTGGCGCACGCCGGTGGCCCCGGACGCGCTGGGCACAGCCGCCGCGGCCTGGCTGCCCGCGGTGCTGGCCGAGTTCGGCATCGCCCTGGCATGGGACGTGGGCGTCATCGCCCGCGACCGCCACAACGAACTCACCGGCCAGCACGGCCGCATCAGCGGGCGTGCCATCGAATTGACCGCGCGCGGCAAGCATCTGCGCGCCAGCCTGATGTACGCCCGCTCCCTCGCACGCCCGGACGCGCTGCCCGACAGCGAGCATCCGATGCACTTCCGCCTCGAATTCCTCCTTTGACCTCGCCGACTTTCCCGCCATGAAGAACTCCGCCGCCCCTCTGCTGGAAACGCCGATGAACCTGCACAGCCCGGTCTGCCGGACCATCGCCTGGGTGCTCACCGCCACGCTGATCCTCAACCCGATGGGTTCCGCGCTGGCGCAGGTCACCGTGGCAAGCGGTGCCACCACGCTCGGCCAGGCGGGCAACGGCGTACCGGTGGTCAACATCGCCGCCCCCAACACGCGCGGCCTGTCCCACAACCGTTTCACCGACTACAACGTCGGCAGCCAGGGCCTGATCCTCAACAATGCCACGGCTGCCCTGCAGAACACCCAACTGGGCGGACACATCGTCGGCAACCCCAATCTCGGCGGCCGGGCGGCCAACCTCATCCTCAACGAAGTCACCGGCGGGCGGCCGAGCCAACTCAACGGCTACACCGAAATCGCCGGTCAGGCCGCGCGGCTCGTCGTCGCCAACCCCTGGGGCATCTCCTGCAATGGCTGCGGCTTCCTCAACACCCCGCGCGTGACGCTCACCACCGGCACGCCGCGAATCGAAGACGGGTGGCTGGCCGGATTCCGCGTGGAAGGCGGCGAGATCGCCATCGACGGCGCGGGGCTCAACGCCGGCAACATCGACCAGTTCGACCTCGTCACCCGCAGCGCCCGGATCAATGCGGACCTGTACGCCCGGCGGCTGAACGTGATCGCCGGGCGCAACGACGTGAATGCGGACGACCTCAGTGCCACCGCGCTCGCGGCCGACGGCAATGCGCCGCTGCTGGCGATTGACAGCGCCGCGCTGGGCGGCATGTACGCCAACAGCATCATGCTGCTCGGCACCGAGACCGGCGTCGGCGTACGGCTGGCCGGCGACATGGCCGCTTCCGCAGGGGATATCCGCATCGACGTCAACGGCAGGCTGAGCGTCGCCAATGCCGCGGCCCAGGGGCGGATCGACGTCCATGCCGGCAGCGTGGAAACGCAGGGCCAGATGTATGCCGGATCGCGGCTCGAACTGACGGCACGCGGCGACCTGCTCAACCAGGCCGCCCTGGCCGCCCGCGACGCCATCGTCCTGAGCAGCGGGGAAACGCTCACCAACCTGGGCCACGTCGAGGCCGGCGTGAACGCCGATGGCACCCGCAATGCCGTCGGCGACGTCCAACTGGACGGCAAGGACATCCGCAACGGCGGCAGCGTGGCCGCCAGCCGCGAGTTGAAGGTAACGGCCACCGAAACCCTGGACAACGGGGATGGCCTGCTCACCGCGGTGGGGCAACTGCTCCTTGCAGCCGCACAGATCGACAACCGCAGCGGCGAAATCTCCGGCCTGGGCCCGCTGACCCTGTCCGCCGCCAGCCTGGACAACCGTGCCGGGCGGATCATCAGCCGCGACCAGCTCGGTCTCACGCTCGACAGCACCAACAACCAGGGCGGGCTGCTTTCCGGCTGGGAGGGCCTGACGCTCACCGGCGACAGCCTGGACAACCGCCAGCTCGGCACGCTTTCCAGCAGCAACGGCGACATCTCCGTGCTGCTTTCCGGCGATCTGCTCAACAGCGGTCAAGGCGCCGTGGCCGCCGCCGGCCGCCTCGACCTCGGCGCGGCAAACCTGGACAACAGCGGGGAAGGCATCCTTTCCAGCGGCAAGGGGCAAACCCTGACCATCGGCGCAACCCTGGACAACCGCGGCGGGCAGATCGACAGCGGCGCGGACCTGGCAATCGAGGCCGAGCGCCTGGACAACCGTGACGGCCGCCTGCTCGCCACCAAGGCGTTGGAAATCGTCGGTGGCGAACTGGACAATGCCGCCGGCCGGATCGGCACCGATGCCGCCGCGCGGCTCGAACTGAGCGGCAGCCTGGGCAATGCCGGCGGCCAACTCGCCAGCGGCGGCCCGTTGCAGATCGAGGCGGACACGATGGACAACCATGGCGGCGCCCTTGCCAGCCAAGGCACACTGGAAATCGACGCCGCCAGCCTGGACAACGCGGCCGGCACCGTGGCCGCCAACGGTGCCCTCGACGTCACCGTGGAGGGCGACGTCGACAACAGCGCCGACGGCCTCATCTACAGCCGCGACGCCACCCTGCACCTGGCCGCCGGCGAACTGGACAACCAGGGCGGCAGCCTGCAAAGCAAGGGCCTGCTGTCCCTGGACCTGGGCGGCGACCTGCTCAATGCGGGCGGCACCCTGCTGAGCCAAACCGGCGACGCGAAGGTCCGCGCCGGCAATTTCGACAACCGTCAGGGCACGTTTGCCAGCGTCAAAGGCACGGCGCACGCAATCCTGTCCGGCTGGCTGAAGAACGGTGTGGCCGGGCAGGGCGGAGGCGGCCTGATCCAGGGGCAGCAACTCGATCTCACCGCCGGCGGCAGCCTGTTCAACGACGGCGGGCGCATCCACGCCCTCGGCGCCGGCGGCATGGACCTTCGTCTTACCGGCGCCCTCGACAACCGCCAAGGCATCATCGAAAGCGGCGGCACCCTCGCCCTCAGCGCCGCCAGCCTGGACAACCAGGGCGGCCAGGTGCGTGCCCTGGGCGGCGGCGACGAAACCGAAACCGCGGTCGTGCTCGACGGGCTGCTGGACAACCAGGGCGGTATCCTGGAAACCGCCAACCACGACCTGACCCTGTCCATCGGCAGCCTGGCCAACCAGGGCGGCCGCCTGCTGCATGCCGGCAGCGGCGGGTTCGGCATCGCCTCGGCGCGGGTCACGGAGGCCGGCGGCCACATCCTCACCCAGGGCGATCTCACCCTCGATGCCGCGAGCTGGACCAACAGCGGCACCCTCCAGGCCAGGAATCTCACGCTCAAGGTCGGCACCTTCAGCCAGACCGCCGACGGCCAGGTACTGGCGACCAAATCCCTCACCGGCAGCGGCGGCAACTGGACCAACGACGGCCTGATCGCCAGCGACGGCACGCTCTCGCTGGTTCTTACCGGCGGCTACGGCGGCAAGGGCCGCCTGACCAGCGTGGGCGACCTCGGCCTCACCGCCGCCAGCCTGGATCTGGCCAGCGCGGGCCTCATCGCCGCCAAAGGCAAGGCCACCTTCGGCTTCAGCGGAAAGGCGGACAACCGCGGCCGCATCACCGCCACCAGCGACCTCGCCTTCAGCGCCGCGGAACTGGACAACCGCGGCACCCTGGGCAGCGCCAAGCACCTGACCCTGGACGCGCCCGACCTGCTCAACGAAGAAGGGCTGATTTTCAGCGGCGAGGACATGGCGCTGCGCGTAGACCGCTTCACCAACCGCCATGCCGATGTGTACACCCTGGGCGGACTGCTGATCACCGGGGCCGGCGAAAACGGCAGCGCCGAAAAGGTGGAGAACCGCTCCGGCAGCATCGAAAGCGTCGGCGACATGGACATCCGGGCGCAGACCCTGGAGAACACCGTCGACGTCTTCGAAATCAGCCGCAAGCTCCTATCCGGCTACGTCGCGATACGCTGCCACGACTGCGAGCACGACTACTACACGGTCGATTACTTCGTCCGGGAGAACTACCAGACCGAGATCAAGGCGGATGAGTCTTCGTTCATCACCGCAGGGGGCAATTTCAGCTTTACCGGCGCCACCTTCGCCAATCGGCTGAGCACGGTTTCCGCGGCCGGCGACATCGCCATCGAGACCGGGCACTTCAGCAACGAAGGGGCGATGTCCGGCACCATCGAACGGACCCGCATCTTCAGGCACGACAACATCAGGGACAAGTACGTATCCCCCTTTGCCCGAAACCAGGTGTATCAATACAACCAGCGCAACAACCCGGATTTTCCGAACGCCTACTACGTGGATGGGGGCGGAAACCTGCGGCTGGCGATCGCGAACCTGTTTGCATTTCCTGGACTGGGTGACGAAGACAATATTCGTTATGGGGTGGTGTATCGCGACGCCGTGACGGGCGGGAATGTGAGCATTCCCTTTTCCGTTTCCAGCATAGTGAATCCCCTGCCTGGTGGTGGACTTCCCCAATCCCAATACAATCCGAACAACCTGATGGAATTTCCGGCCGAGGGCAACTCCCTCAAGTTGATGAGCGACCTGGAAGTCTCCACCAGCGGCGGCGATGGCAGCCATGCGGTCATCCAGGCCGGCGGCAGCGTCTCCATCACGGCCGGCGAGAGTCTCGACAACGGCGTCATCTCCCACGATTACACCAGTGAGCAGGACAGCGAAAAGCACGATACCGTGCCCGTTGCGTCGGTCACGACCACCGTCGTCCAACTGAACCCGCAGCTTCCCCCCGACCTTTCCCAGCAGGCGGTCAACCCGCTGACCTTGCCCGGCTTCAGCCTGCCCAGCGGCGAGAACGGCCTGTTCCGGCTCAGCGGCGAAGGCGGCAGCGACGCGGGCCAGGCGGGCAATGGCATGCCGGCGGGCAACGCCTCGCAGCCGCACAAGTACGTGGTCGAAACCAACCCGGCGCTCACCGAGCTGGCCAACTTCCTCGGCTCGGACTACCTGCTGAATCTGCTGGGCGAGGACGGCGACACCACGTGGCGGCGCCTGGGCGACGGCCTGTACGAACAGCGCCTGATCCGTGAAGCGGTAGTGGCGCGCACCGGGCAGCGGTTTCTGGCGGGGCTCACCTCGGACGAAGCCCTGTACCGCTACCTGATGGACAACGCCATTGCCAGCAAGGAAGCGCTCGACCTCTCGGTGGGGGTGGGCCTGACGGCCGAACAGGTGGCGGCGCTCACGCACGACATCGTGTGGCTGGAAGCGATGGAAGTGAATGGGGAAGAGGTCCTGGTCCCGGTGCTCTACCTGGCGCAGGCCGAAGGGCGGCTGGCGCCGACCGGGGCCTTGATCCAGGGCCGGGACGTGGACCTGATCAGCGGCGGCACGCTCGCCAACCGGGGCACGCTGCGGGCCACGGAGGACCTGTCGGCCAGCGCCGGTCTCGTCGTCAATGGGGGGCTGATGGAAGCGGGCGGTCGGCTCTCCGTGCTGGCGGCCGACAGCGTGATCAACACCCGGGGCGGCCTCCTCACGGGGCGGGACGTGGACGTCACCGCGCTCAGCGGGGACCTGATCAACGAACGCACGGTCACGGCCTTCACGGCCCAGGCCAGCGGGCTGACCTTCACCCACAGCCTGGTCGACGCGGCCGCGCGCATCGAAGCGGCCGGGGACCTCGCCCTGTCGGCCGGGCGCGACCTCTACAACGTGGGCAGCGTGCTCGACGCCGGCGGCGCCATGGACCTGTCGGCCGGGCGGCACCTCGTCATCGCCGCGGCCGAAGACCGGCAAAGCAGCGTTGCCCGCACCCCGCGCACCCGGCGCACGAGCGAGCACGTCACCCAGTTGGGCGCCGAAGTGAGCGCCGGGGGCAGTCTGGCCATGGTGGCGGGCCAGGACCTGGCGGTCATCGCCAGCCAGGTGAAGGCGGGCGGCGACGCCCTGCTGCTGGCCGGAGGCGACGCGACGCTCGCGGCCGCCGCCGACGTCTCCCACACCGACTACCGCTACAAGGGCAGCAGCAAGAAGATCCACAGAGAAACGCTGAGCGTGCGCCAGCAGCAAACCGAAGTGCAAGCCGGCGGCAACCTCACCGTGGCGGCCGGACAGGACCTCACCGTGGTGGCCAGCGCCGCGCAGGCGGGCGAGGAAGCCTACCTCTACGCGGGCGGCGAGCTCGCCCTGCTCGCGGCCGCGAACCAGGACTACTACCTGTACGACAAGAAGAAAAAGGGCAGCTTCGGCAGCAAGAAGACGCGGCGCGACGAAGTGACCACCGTCACCCAGGTGGGCAGCCAAGTGAGCGCCGGCACGGACCTCACCCTCGAGAGCGGGGGCGATCAAACCTACCAGGTGGCGAAGCTCGCGAGCCTCGGCGACCTCACGCTGGAGTCCGGCGGGGAGATCGCCTTCGAAGGGGTGAAAGACCTCAAGCAGGAAAGCCACGAAAAGAGCAGCAGCAGTTGGGCGTGGACCTCGGCCAAGGGCAAGGGCAAGACGGACGAAACCCTGCGGCAGAGCGAACTGGTGGCCGGGGGCGAACTGGCGATCCGGGCCGCGGGGCGGATCAACATCGAGGTCAAGGAAGTCAATGCGCAGACCGTCACCCAGACCATCGACGCGCTGGTGCAAGCCGAACCGCAGCTCGCGTGGTTGAAGGAGATGGAAGCACGCGGGGACGTGGACTGGCAGCGCGTGAAGGAGGTGCACGACAGCTTCAAGTACAGCCATTCGGGGCTGGGCGCGGGGCTGGCGCTGGTGATCGCCATCGTGGTGACGGTGCTTACCTGGGGCGCGGCCAGCGCGGCGATCGGCAGCATGGCCAGCGCGACGGCCGGCTCGGGCACGGCAATGGCCGCGGGGCTGTCGGCTACCGCAACCGCGAGTGCGGTCTCGGCCGGGTGGGCCAACGTGGCGCTGACCGCGGCGGCCACCTCGGCCGCCTCGAACATGGCGATCAACACCATCAACAACGGCGGGGACCTGGGCAAAGCCCTCGAACAGAGCTTCTCGGAAGACGCGCTCAAGGGCTACGCGACCAGCGCCATCGTGGCCGGCATCACCGCGGGCTACATCGACGGTGCCTTGGGCGGCAAGACCGACCCGGTGACCGGCAAGGTCTCGGGCTTTAACCTGAGTGATTTCTCGGACGTGGGCCGCTTCGCCGTGCATCAGGCCGCGCGGGCGGGAGTGTCGGCGACGGTGGGTACGGCGATCAACGGCGGCAGCTTCAGCGACAACCTCGCGACGGCGCTCACTGCGGCGGCGGTGCATACGGTGTCGGCGGCGGCCTTCAACCAAGTGGGTAACCTTCCACTGGAAAACGGCAGCTTCGAGAAGATCGCGGTGAAAGCCCTGGTGGGCGGGCTCATTAGCCAGGCGGCCACGGGGGACTTCGCCACGGGAGCGCTGGCGGCCGGGGCCAACGAAGCGCTGGTCGAAGACCTGGCCGCGCTGGTCGACCATGATCCGCAATTGCTCTCCATGGCCTCGCAACTGGTCGGGGCAGTGTCGTCGGCGGTCTCGGGGGGCGATCCCCAACTGGCCGCGGACATCGCCAACTACGATACGCAGTACAACCGGCAATTGCACCCGAAAGAAATTGCATTCTTAGCCGACGGAGAGCGGGTACTGCGCTACATCGAATACATGGAGGAGCGTGGAGTATCTCTGACCGAAACGGAAGCTAGGCAGGCGTTGGATCGCTACGGCGCAGCAATGGCCGACGTCGGCTGGACGAGCGTCAATGGCCGTGATGCAGCCACTGAAGCCTTTATCCTGACTGAAGCGGCCAAAGTGCCTGATGCCTATGTGGACAATGATGGAAAATTCCACAAGCTGTTTTCAGTGACGGCGGAGGAGTATCGAAACGAACTGATAAACCTGAAACCGCTTTTCAGTGCATATGAAAACAATACTGAAGTCAGGAGTTATCTGGAAAATAACTTCGATCCTGAGCGCTTGACGAATTGGGCTACAGACTATCAGGCTGGGCAATTGGCTGGGTATGAAGATGCATCCAAGAATGCCAGCCTACTTGAAGATATGCGAACCTTGCTGTCTGCATTGGTGGAGGCTCCTGCATATATCAAGGAGGCGCTGCTCAGTGATGAGACTGGCCCATTTGATGATGCTCAAATGCAGAGTTATTATCAGACCTTGCTTAAGCTGCAAGGGCGTGGGGTAGAAGCAGGTTATATCTCCGAGTATGACTGGGCAACAACGCAGCGTTTGACCGTAATTGGGCTTCCGCTTTCGGAGGTGGGTGGAGTTCTTGCCGCTAAAGGATTAGGCAAGGTTCTGGGGTCAGTAGCGGACAGCAAAGCGGCACGCGCAGGAAATTTGCCGGACAATACTCCCGCGTGGGTGAATAGTACTGTAGATCGGCAGTCGACAGGAATTGAATGGGGGAAAGGTATTCAGAATCAAGGGATGCCATGGGAGGACTATCTTGCCTCGCAACTCCCGTCGGGAACACGATTGCCTCAGGGATTCAAAACTTTTGATTTCTATGATGCGTCGACTGGAACGGCGATTAGTGCTAAGACTCTCGATACGACTACTGCGGCCAAGATTGCAAATCCAAACCAAATCTATAGTTCATTGAAGGGGAACGTTGATGCGGTTGCTAACTTTGATTCATATGCGTTAAACAATGTTCCTTTGAATAAAAATATGATTGGTGTTCGTGAATTGTATGTTGCTGTGCCCTCTGGAACGACCTCTGCTCAGTGGGTTCAGATTAATCGCGCGATAGAGTATGGTAAGTCTCAAGGGGTTAATGTTGTCATTAGTTCTATAAAGTGATAATCATGGTTGAGCCGGATAAGAAGTCGTGGGTTTGTGTAAAGGCGAATAAGGATTTTTTCTTTATCGAGACGTATTCTGGATACTGGAATTGTTTGCCGGATGATCTGGGGAGGCAGTTCATTCTAAAACCCGGTGTCACTGATGAGGAATTAGGTTTTGCCGTTCTGGATGGACTCGCTGCTAGTCGACAAATTAATCCTAAGAACGATCCTGGGTTTTTTGATATCGGAGGTAGAGTTGTTCCACAATACCATTCTTGGGTTGATAAGATAATTGCGGAATTTGGCTACAAAAATAGGCGTGATATGTTTAAAGGTATGAGAAATTGTTTAGTTGAAATGGTTTGTGATTCAATTATTATGCAACCAATGCATCACGAGAAATTGGAAGCTTGGAGTGGGAAAGGGATTGCTGAGACAGATTATGTTGTTATTCCCTCTCAGAGTCATCCTGTTGATGTTGGGCAGGCTTTGAGGTTGGCTGTTAGTCGTTGTACATGATATGCTGGAACGGTATTTGAAGATTAATATTTCCTTGACGCCTGCGCCGATCCTGTGTCTCTTCGAGCCTTCCGCACGTCCCGTTTCCCATTGCCTTCGATGAGTCTCCGCACTCTGGCCAGCCGCGTCCTTGCCTGGGTGATTAGTGCCACGCTGGTCGCAAACCCCTTGAACCCGGCGCTGGCCAGGATTGCAGTTCCTCCCGAAACCAAAGGGGTCAGGAAACCAAAGGGGTCAGAGTGATTTCCTTCCAGATGATTTTGAATGACTCTGCCCCTTGCGGATCAGCGTAGTTTCTGTGGACCAGCACTCCCGGATCAACCGCATCCTCGCTTGGGTAATCAGCATCACGCTGATCGCCAACCCTTTGCATCCTGCGTTCGCCCGGATGGCGACTTTTGCCGATCTTTCCCAGCAGGCGGTCAACCCGCTGACCTTGCCCGGTTTCAGCCTTCCCAGCGGCCAGAATGGGCTGTTCCTGCTCACCGAAGGCCCGTCGCCCGGCCCCCTCATCAAAGCCAACCCGGTGCTCACCGAGCTGGCCAACTTCCTCGGCTCGGACTACCTGCTGAATCTGCTGGGCGAGGACGGCGACACCACGTGGCGGCGCCTGGGCGACGGCCTGTACGAACAGCGCCTGATCCGTGAAGCGGTAGTGGCGCGCACCGGGCAGCGGTTTCTGGCGGGGCTCACCTCGGACGAAGCCCTGTACCGCTACCTGATGGACAACGCCATTGCCAGCAAGGAAGCGCTCGACCTCTCGGTGGGGGTGGGGCTGACGGCCGAGCAGGTGGCCGCCCTCACGCACGACATCGTGTGGCTGGAAGCGATGGAAGTGAATGGGGAGGAAGTGCTGGTACCGGTGCTCTACCTGGCGCAGGCCGAAGGGCGGCTGGCGCCGACCGGGGCCTTGATTCAGGGCCGGGACGTGGACCTGATCAGCGGCGGCACGCTCGCCAACCGGGGCACGCTGCGGGCCACGGAGGACCTGTCGGCCACCGCCGGTCTTGTCGTCAATGGGGGGCTGATGGAAGCGGGCGGTCGGCTCTCCGTGCTGGCGGCCGACAGCGTGATCAACACCCGCGGCGGCCTCCTCACGGGGCGGGACGTGGACGTCACCGCGCTCAGCGGGGACCTCATCAACGAACGCACGGTCACGGCCTTCACGGCCCAGGCCAGCGGGCTGACCTTCACCCACAGCCTGGTCGACGCGGCCGCGCGCATCGAAGCGGCCGGGGACCTCGCCCTGTCGGCCGGGCGCGACCTCTACAACGTGGGCAGCGTGCTCGACGCCGGCGGCGCCATGGACCTGTCGGCCGGGCGGCACCTCGTCATCGCCGCGGCCGAAGACCGGCAAAGCAGCGTTGCCCGCACCCCGCGCACCCGGCGCACGAGCGAGCACGTCACCCAGTTGGGCGCCGAAGTGAGCGCCGGGGGCAGTCTGGCCATGGTGGCGGGCGGTGACCTGGCGGTCATCGCCAGCCAGGTGAAGGCGGGCGAAGACGCCCTGCTGCTGGCCGGAGGCGACGTGACGCTCGCGGCCGCCGCCGACGTCTCCCACACCGACTACCGCTACAAGGGCAGCAGCAAGAAGATCCACAGAGAAACGCTGAGCGTGCGCCAGCAGCAAACCGAAGTGCAAGCCGGCGGCAACCTCACCGTGGCGGCCGGACAGGACCTCACCGTGGTGGCCAGCGCCGCGCAGGCGGGCGAGGAAGCCTACCTCTACGCGGGCGGCGAGCTCGCCCTGCTCGCGGCCGCGAACCAGGACTACACCCTGTACGACAAGAAGAAAAAGGGCAGCTTCGGCAGCAAGAAGACGCGGCGCGACGAAGTGACCACCGTCACCCAGGTGGGCAGCCAAGTGAGCGCCGGCACGGACCTCACCCTCGAGAGCGGGGGCGATCAAACCTACCAGGTGGCGAAGCTCGCGAGCCTCGGCGACCTCACGCTGGACAGCGGCGGGGAGATCGCCTTCGAGGGCGTGAAGGACCTCAAGCAGGAAAGCCACGAAAAGAGCAGCAGCAGTTGGGCGTGGACCTCGGCCAAGGGCAAGGGCAAGACGGACGAGACGCTGCGCCAGAGCGAACTGGTGGCCGGTGGCGAACTGGCGATCCGGGCCGCGGGGCGGATCAGCATCGACGTCAAGGAAGTCAATGCGCAGACCGTCACCCAGACCATCGACGCGCTGGTGCAAGCCGAACCGCAACTCGCGTGGTTGAAGGAGATGGAAGCGCGCGGGGACGTGGACTGGCAGCGCGTGAAGGAGGTGCACGACAGCTTCAAGTACAGCCATTCGGGCATGGGGCCGGGGCTGATGCTGGTGGTGGCGATCGTGGCGGCGGTGGTGGTCGGGCCCTACGTGAGCGCGTGGCTCGGCTCGGGCGCGACAGCCGGCAGCGCGATGGCCGCGGCGGTGCCGGCCACCGCCGCCACGGCCACGACGGCCGCTGTGGCGGCAGTCCCGGCCGGCTGGGCCAACGTGGCGCTGACGGCGGCGGCGACCTCGGCCGCCTCGAACGTGGCCATCAACACCATCAACAACGGCGGGGACATTGGCAAGGCTCTGGAACAGAGTTTCTCGGACGATGCCCTGAAGAGCTATGCAAGCGCCGCAGCGATCGCCGGCCTGGGGGCGTACACGGATATGTGGGGCCGCACGACAACGGAAAACGGCAACACGATACTGACCGATCTGCCCGAACGTGCCAAGGCTTATGCACTCAATACCGCTGCTAAGGGGATTCTGACTGGTGCGGACAGCCCTGAGGATTGGGCGACCGTGGCCGGTATTGGACTGGCGGGAGAGGCGTACCAGTATTGGGTGGGTAGTGAAGCTGATATTCGGCCCGGGGTGGATCGGCCCGATGGGCCTGAATTTACCCAAATACCGGAAGAAGGTTTTTACCGGGTGCCGAAAGTTGTTGTTGATGGGGTAGAAATGGCGGGGAAAAATATCGGGCTAAATAGGGTGTGTACATCTTTATTGGCTATTTGTCATGGAACGCCTATTAGTAATGCTCTGAACGCAGTTCCTGGATTCAATTCATTTGCTACACTGCACGACACTTGGATGAATTGGTTGGATGTAAATAAAATGACGAACATGATAACGAATATTGGAACAATGCCCCCTGCCATAATGCTGAACTATGGCAGTTTTGCTAGCCAATACTATTGGCTAAAGCCAGTGGTCGATCAATCACGAGGAAATGATAGATGAAAAGTACGAAGGTAATATCGATTTCATCGATGTTGATATGCTTGTTCCTTGTTGGGGGGTGCTCATATCATGGGTATTGGAAAGAAGATATAGATGGGATGATTGGAACAAAATTCGATACAAAGAAAAACAGGAGTGAAAAAGGAACAAGATACAGAGCTTTTATTCCAGAGGGGGAGGCGATTTACTATCATATGGAGCAAGAGCCTCCGAATACTCGTTACTATATTCGTTGGACACAGTACTGTCTGTACTCATTGCTCGTCAGTCCAGATGGCACCATAATCTCATGGCGCTTCGAGGGGGAGGAGGAGCCGCGACAGGCTTGTACTAAGAGTTAAAGGTTTTTTGTCACGACTTATCGTGGTTATTGGGAGTTGTTGGCTGACAGAATTTGCCTTTGATAATTGATATAAGAGCGGTCGATGTGGGTTATCCATATTTGTGTAAGCTGTTTTTTTGAGTCAGATGGTCACGGTCTGTTCGATTACATCGATGCGTCTTTTTGGTAGATTGCTAACCATTAGTGGAAGGATATGTGAATGAAGTACATGCATTTTACAATGCTGACGGTGCTGCTAACCGCCTGCGCAAGTTCAGACAAGATAGTGTTGAACGAGGAGCAGGTGAGGCTTCATGCTGCGGAGACACAGGAAGTCATAGCGTTTTTCAAGGATAGACGGATTCTGATTACTGATACCGGCGGGCGTGAGGATGAAATCGGCTTTGTCGAGATTCAGTCGGTGCAGGGCGGTGGCTATCACGTCAAGTACGGTGGTGGATTTCACGCGCAGTTGACGAACTTGGTGACGGAATGTGTCGGGCGTAGCGGTGACTATCCCCATCTTGCATGTAAAATGTATAATGGGTACAACAGATGGAACCGTATCGATATCAGACGGATGAGGGAGGATACGATTGTTCGGTCGAGCGCTTTGATCCCGTCGCAGAGGCCGATTCCGGTGAAGGCGGGCGATCTCTCGATACATATCCAACATTCGCCGATATCCCGGAGATACGCGGGTCAGTTTGCTTCCGAGAAATGAGACGGACAGGACTCGAAGCCGGCATCCACGAGTGTAGGGGGGGATTTTCGTTTTTTTGGCGCAGAGGATGTAGAACTCTGCTCAGGATGCTTGGCTATGGGAGCCTTGCCTTCGTGCTTGCGGCGTGCGCGGCCAATCCCAAGACGGTTTTCAGGGAGCAGGTCAGTTACAGCAGCACGCCTCTGGCGACAACTCCTATGGAGGCCGTCCGTAATGCGAGCGTTGAGCCCTTGCCAGTTAATCCGGGCTGGATGCCACCCCAATGGCAGATTACGGTGAATGAACCGCGAATGTTGGTGGATGGAATTCCCTCCAACTACCGGGTGTTCTCCATCCCATTGCAGCAAAGTGAACCCTTTAACTTTCAGGTTACGTCTCTCTGCGTGAATGGCTGTTTTGGCTTTCTTAAATACGCACTCAAGCCCTATGCGATGGTAGTCGCCAAGGACGGCGCTGTACTCTCGTCTCGTCCGTCCGCGATTCAGGCCGTGGTCGGATACATTCGCATCACCATGTCGGGCGTCGCACCCGAGGCTGGGGTTTATTACTTGATCGTACTTGCCGACAACAAGTATCTCGGCCAGACGATCGTCTTCGACAATCTGCTGATGCCGGGATCGAACACTCCGGTTGTGCCCGTGCTCGTGCACATGCAGGCTTATCCAGTGGGAAGGATCAATGCTTTTGCCGTGAAGCCGGTGAAACAATAGCCCAGAGAGTCAAAGACTCAAAGGAGTCGGAGTAATTTTGCTCCTGGACGTATGGGTGTCTTGAGTGAAAACCCGAAATTCTGAAGTTCTTTAACAATCGGCAAACGATAATGGGCATTGCCTCTGGCATCCGAACCCTACCTGCGGGGTCTCTTGGGAGAAGACGGCGACACCGCCTGGGCGACGGCCTATATGAGCAGCGCCTGATCCGCGAAGCGGTGGTGGCGCGCTGATCCAGGGCCGGGACGTGGACCTGATCAGCGGCGGCACGCTCGCCAACCGGGGCACGCTGCGGGCCACGGAGGACCTGTCGGCCACCGCCGGTCTCGTCGTCAATGGGGGGCTGATGGAAGCGGTCGGTCGGCTCTCCGTGCTGGCGGCCGACAGCGTGATCAACACCCGCGGCGGCCTCCTCACGGGGCGGGACGTGGACGTCACCGCGCTCAGCGGGGATCTGATCAACGAACGCACGGTCACGGCCTTCACGGCCCAGGCCAGCGGGCTGACCTTCACCCACAGCCTGGTCGACGCGGCCGCGCGCATCGAAGCGGCCGGGGACCTCGCCCTGTCGGCCGGGCGCGACCTCTACAACGTGGGCAGCGTGCTCGGCGCCGGCGGCGCCATGGACCTGTCGGCCGGGCGGCACCTCGTCATCGCCGCGGCCGAAGACCGGCAAAGCAGCGTTGCCCGCACCCCGCGCACCCGGCGCACGAGCGAGCACGTCACCCAGTTGGGCGCCGAAGTGAGCGCCGGGGGCAGTCTGGCCATGGTGGCGGGCGGTGACCTGGCGGTCATCGCCAGCCAGGTGAAGGCGGGCGGCGACGCCCTGCTGCTGGCCGGAGGCGACGCGACGCTCGCGGCCGCCGCCGACGTCTCCCACACCGACTACCGCTACAAGGGCAGCAGCAAGAAGATCCACAGAGAAACGCTGAGCGTGCGCCAGCAGCAAACCGAAGTGCAAGCCGGCGGCAACCTCACCGTGGCGGCCGGACAGGACCTCACCGTGGTGGCCAGCGCCGCGCAGGCGGGCGAGGAAGCCTACCTCTACGCGGGCGGCGAGCTCGCCCTGCTCGCGGCCGCGAACCAGGACTACACCCTGTACGACAAGAAGAAAAAGGGCAGCTTCGGCAGCAAGAAGACGCGGCGCGACGAAGTGACCACCGTCACCCAGGTGGGCAGCCAAGTGAGCGCCGGCACGGACCTCACCCTCGAGAGCGGGGGCGATCAAACCTACCAGGTGGCGAAGCTCGCGAGCCTCGGCGACCTCACGCTGGAGTCCGGCGGTGAGATCGCCTTCGAGGGCGTGAAAGACCTCAAGCAGGAAAGCCACGAAAAGAGCAGCAGCAGTTGGGCGTGGACCTCGGCCAAGGGCAAGGGCAAGACGGACGAGACCCTGCGCCAGAGCGAACTGGTGGCCGGTGGCGAACTGGCGATCCGGGCCGCGGGGCGGATCAGCATCGACGTCAAGGAAGTCAATGCGCAGACCGTCACCCAGACCATCGACGCGCTGGTGCAAGCCGAACCGCAGCTCGCGTGGTTGAAGGAGATGGAAGCGCGCGGGGACGTGGACTGGCAGCGCGTGAAGGAGGTGCACGACAGCTTCAAGTACAGCCATTCGGGGCTGGGCGCGGGGCTGGCGCTGGTGATCGCCATCGTGGTGACGGTGCTTACCTGGGGCGCGGCCAGCGGCGCGGTTGCCACCCTCACCAATGCAGCCGTGGGCACCGCAAGCAACGCGGCCCTGACCGCGGCGGCGACCTCGGCCATGTCGAACATGGCCATCAACACCATCAACAGCGGCGGCGACCTGGGTGAGGCGCTCGAACTGAGTCTCTCGGAAGACGCGCTCAAGGGCTACGCGACCAGCGCCATCGTGGCCGGCATTACTGCGGGCTACATCGACAAGGCCTTCGGCGCCAAGACCAACGCGGCCACCGGCACGGCCTCGGGGTTCGACCTCAACACCGTGGCAGGCGTAGGCCGGTTTGCCGCCTACCAGGGCACGCGGGCGGTGGTCTCGGCCGGGGTCGGCACGGCGATCAACGGCGGCAGCTTCAGCGACAACCTGGCCCAGGCGCTGACTTCGGCGGCGGTGCATACCGTGTCGGCTGCGGCCTTCAACCAGGTGGGCAACCTCGGACTGGAAAACGGCAGCATCGAGAAGATCGCGGCGAAAGCCTTGGTGGGTGGGTTGATCAGCCAGGCGGCCACGGGGGACTTCGCCACGGGAGCGCTGGCAGCCGGGGCCAACGAAACGCTGGTCCATCATCTGGCGGAGCTGGTGGACCATGATCCGGAATTGCTGTCCATGGCTTCGCAACTGGTCGGGGCGGTGTCGTCGGCGGTCTCGGAGGGCGATCCGCAATTGGCTGCGGATATTGCCAACTACGATACGCAGTACAACCACGAATTGCACAAGGACGCAGGTACTGTTGCCGAGCAGGCGCTGGATCACTGCAAGAGCAGGCCGGAGCAGTGCGACCTGCGTTTTGTCGGACTGACGACCGAGGATGTGCTGGCTGCGATGGAGGCCGAGGCACAACACGGGATCGGCTTCGAGGAGGTCAAGCCCGAAGCTCTTGCCTTCGTCAATGACTACATGTTCACGCTGTCTCCGGGGCTCAGGGACGTCTTGTACATACCGACCGCGTCGGAACAGCAGCGGCTGGATTTCATCGAGAGGGCTGAGCTTGTGGGTGCCGGGGCCAGTGTCGTTGGAGGACTGGCCGGTGCGGTGAAGAATAGCGGTACGATTTCGGGGTGGATTGCGAGTCTTTTGAATAAGGGGAATGTTGCACAGGGCGTGGCAGAGGGGCTTAGCTTTACACGATCGCAACTTCAACATGCCTTCAAGCACGCGAAGGACTTTGGCATCAGCGGCAATGCGAACAACAAGACATTGTCAGAGTTTGGTTCGGCGCTGCAATCACATGTTGATGCTGCCGGTACTCGTGCGATCAAAGGGACGTATCGTGGCAATCCGGTAACCCACCATGTCGATCCAAGCACCGGTTTGAATGTCATTCGAGATTCTTCGGGTAACTTTTTGTCTGGCTGGAGGTTGAGTCCACAGCAACTAGAGCACGTGTTGACTACCGGAAAGCTGGGAGGCGGTTGATGAGCAATGCTGCTGTCGAATACGGGTTACTACTCAAGAAATTCCTTGACGGTGCAATATCGGTCGATGAGTTCAGGGTAACCTACTTTGATAGATTCAAAAATGAAGGAAGGTTGAATGAGCCACTGTTTAATCTTCTTGACGAGCTTTTTGGTGATGTAGACTCATTCACCACAGACCAAGAATTGCTCGACGAGAACCCTGAGTTCTACCTTGATGAAAAAGGGCTTCGCGAGAAAGTTCAGAACGTAGCAAATCGACTGTCAGTGCTTATATATTTCGAAAATTCTAAATGAATATAAAGATAAATATTTCAAAGGCGCTCGAATGATGATCGGAACACCATCATCAAGTGCTACGAGGAGATCTCGGTCGGGAACAACAAAGCGTGACCCCATCAGTCGTCGAGAAAACCAAAAGGGTCAGAGTGATTTCCTTTCAGATGACTTTGAATGACTCTGCCCCTTGCGGATCAGTGTAGTTTCTGTGGACCAGCGCTCCCGGATCAACCGCCCACCGTTGCAGGTGCCATGCCGGCACGGTCTGGCGTCGCGTCGGCCACGATCTCCGGCGTCGCATTGAGCCCGCAGCCTCCACCCGATCTCGCCCACGGAGCAGGTCAACCAGCTGGCTGAGTTTTTAGCGTTATCTACATTTTTATCCACCACCATCCACTGAAAGGTATCTTCATGAGCAAATTTACCATCCTCGCCCTCGTAGCCATGCTGATGACTGGCTGCGCATCCGTCGACATGGCTTCGAAGGAGGCATCGGACAAGGCCAAACGCTTTGACCCGCCGAGTGCAGGGCAGGCCGGCGTTTATCTTTACCGGAACAGTTTTGCTGGCAAATCGCTGAAGAAAGACCTGTGGATCGATGGCGAGTGCGTTGGAGAGAGTGCGCCCGATGTCTTTTTCTATACCGAGGTAAAGGGCGGAGAGAAACACAAGATCGAGACGGAGTCTGAATTCTCTCCGAATGCGCTGGAATTAATGTTTGTTGCAGGGAAAAATTATTTCATCCGGCAGTTCATCAAGATGGGCGCTTTCGTTGGTGGTGCTGATCTGGAAGAAGTTTCGGAAGAGCAAGGCAAGGCGGATGTTGCGAAGCTGAACATGGCGCAGTCTGGGAAATGCGGTAGTTAATAACGGGCAGGTTGAGTAACAAAGGGGGTGGGGTGATTTTTCTCAAAAGAACTCGAATGACCCACCCCTTTGGGGTTTATGTGGTTTCCGGTGAAGCTGCGCACCCGAATCAATCGGGCTCTTGCCTGGGTAATCAGTGCCACGCTGATTTTCAATCCTCTGCATCCGGCGTTGGCCCGGAAATCAATGTCTTCTATGGTTCGGCGGTCGGAAAAAAGGTCATCCGGAAGCTCCCGGATGTGATGGCGCAAGGATCGAGGCTCGGTGCCACCCGCGTGCAGAACAACATCCACGAACTCCAGGCGATGATCAAGGCGGAGGCCGAGCGTCTTCAGCAGATGCAGCAGAAATGATTTGTGGGCAATAACCCGGCTTGCAAGAAAAGGTCTGGCCTCTTTTCACTATTGCGCTCTCATGCCTCTCAGATGGCACCGATCGGCAGTACGCTTACTCGCGTATTCAATGGCACCTCCGTTGCCACCGGCGCGACTACGGCGCCATGGCCTACGGGCATGCCCAGCGTGTTCAGGGCGGCGAAGACGCGTGTGGCGTCGCGGCCCGGTGCGCTGGATTTCTTGATTTCCACCGGGAACAGGGTGCCGTCCTGCTCGATCAGCAGATCGATTTCCCGCTGGTCCTTGTCGCGGTAGTAGTACAGCGGCGCGCGTTTGCCGTTGTGCCACCAGCTTTTCAGGATTTCCGTCACCACCCAGGTTTCGAACAGGGCGCCGGACATGGCGCCGGCTTCCAGCGTTTCAGGGCTGCTCCACTGGGTGAGATAGGCCGCCAGCCCGGTATCCAGGAAATAGAGCTTGGGCGTCTTGATGAGGCGTTTGGTGGTGTCGCTGTGCCAGGGGTGCAGCAGATAGACGAGCCCGGAGGCCTCCAGCACGCTCAGCCAGGCTTTGCAGGTGTTGGGGGCTACATCCACGTCGCGGGCCATTTCGGCCATGTTGAGCATCTGTCCGCTACGGGCTGCGGCGACGCGCAAGAAACGGGTGAAGGTCTGTAGATCGGCCACTTGGGTGAGATTGCGGATGTCCCGCTCCAGGTAGGTCTGCACGTAAGAGCCGTAGAACAGATCCCGGTCCAGTGCGGCATCGAGGGCCACGGCCGGAAAGCTGCCGCGCCAGATGTGCCGGTACAGGGTGAGCAGATCGGGGCTGGGCGGGGTGTCGTCGAAGTGCCGTGGACCCGGCAGGAATGGGCGCTGCTGCACCGCTCTGCCGTGCAGTTCGGCCCACGAAAGGCCCAGCAGCCTGATGACGGCCACGCGGCCGGCCAGCGATTCGGTTACGCCCTGCATCAGCACGAAGGGCTGGGAGCCCGTCAGCCAGTAGTCTCCTGGCCGTCCTGCCGTATCGACCGCCATCTTGATGTGGGGCAGCAGGCCGGGAGCGTACTGCACTTCGTCGATCAGCAAGGGGGGCGCGAAGCGTTGCAGGAAGAGCCCGGGATCATGTTGGGCCAGTTCCCGCAGCAGGGGGTCGTCCAGCGTCACGTAGCCCCGATCCGGTCGAGCCAGGGTCTTGAGGAGGGTCGTCTTGCCCACCTGGCGGGGGCCGGTGAGCAGCAGGACCGGAAAGTGGGCGGATGCCTGGGTGATGAAGGGGGCCAGGGTGCGAGGTTTCTGCATGGCGACGTCTAAAATGCAATGGCTTTGCATTTTAGACGTAAATGGCTTGCGCAGGCCGAGATAAAAAGAGCCGCGACATGCGCGGCCCCCGGGCGTGCGCCGTGCCCTGGGGCGGCGGCGGGCATGGCCCTCAGCGCGTGATCGGCCTGTACCGGATCCGCTTCGGCTTGGCGCCTTCCTCGCCCAGGCGCTTCTTCTTGTCTTCCTCGTATTCCTGGTAGTTGCCGGCGAAAAAGGTCCATTGGGAATCGCCTTCCGCCGCCAGGATGTGGGTGCAGATGCGGTCCAGGAACCAGCGGTCGTGGCTGATGACGAGCGCGCAGCCGGCGAATTCCAGCAGGGCGTCTTCGAGGGCGCGCAGGGTTTCCACGTCCAGGTCGTTGGAGGGTTCGTCCAGCAGCAGGACGTTGCCGCCGGCGATGAGGGTCTTGGCCAGGTGCAGCCGCCCGCGCTCGCCGCCGGAGAGGTTGCCGACGATCTTCTGCTGGTCGCCGCCCTTGAAGTTGAAGCGGCCGATGTAGGCGCGGCTGGGCATTTCGAAGCGGCCGACGGTGAGTACGTCGGCGCCGTCGGCGATGGCTTCGAATACGGTCTTGTCGTTGGCCAGCCCGGCGCGGCTCTGGTCCACGGCGGCGATCTTGACCGTGGGGCCGACGACGACTTCGCCGCTGTCCGGCTGGTCCAGGCCTTGGATCAGCTTGAACAGGGTGGATTTGCCGGCGCCGTTGGGGCCGATGACGCCGACGATGGCACCGGGCGGGATCTGGAAGCTGAGCTTGTCGATGAGCAGGCGGTCGCCGAAGCCCTTGGATACGTTGTTGAACTCGATGACCTTGTCGCCCAGGCGTTCGCCGGGCGGGATGAAGATTTCCTGCGTCTCGTTGCGGCGCTGGTATTCGACGCTGGCCATTTCCTCGTAGCGGGCCAGGCGGGCCTTGGACTTGGCCTGGCGCGCCTTGGGGTTGGAGCGCGCCCATTCCAGTTCCTGCTTCATGGCCTTCATGTGGGCGGCTTCCTGCTTGGCCTCCTGGGCCAGGCGTTCGCTCTTCTGGTCCAGCCAACTGGAATAGTTGCCCTTCCAGGGGATGCCCTGGCCGCGGTCCAGTTCCAGGATCCATTCGGCGGCATTATCGAGGAAGTAGCGGTCGTGGGTGACGGCCACGACGGTGCCGGGGAAGCGGGTGAGGAATTGTTCCAGCCAGTCCACCGATTCGGCGTCCAGGTGGTTGGTGGGTTCGTCCAGCAGCAGCATGTCGGGCTTGGAGAGCAGCAGCTTGCACAGGGCGACGCGGCGCTTTTCGCCGCCGGAAAGATTGCCGATGACGGCGTCCCAGGGCGGCAGGCGCAGGGCGTCGGCGGCGATCTCCATCTGGTTTTCCACGTCGTTGCCGGCGGCGGCGAGGATGTTTTCGTACCTGGCCTGCTCTTCGGCGAGCTTGTCGAAGTCGGCGTCAGGCTCGGCGTAGGCGGCGTAGATTTCTTCGAGCTTGTTGCGTGCCTCGATGATTTCGCCGAGGCCGGATTCGACTTCTTCCTTCACCGTCCTGGCCGGGTCGAGTTCCGGCTCCTGGGGCAGGTAGCCGATACGCACGCCGGGCTGCCACTGTACTTCGCCGTCGTATTCCTTGTCCGCGCCGGCCATGATGCGCAGCACGGTGGATTTGCCGGAGCCGTTGAGGCCGAGCAGGCCTATCTTGGCGCCGGGGAAGAAGGAGAGGGAGATGTCCTTGATGATCTGACGCTTGGGCGGAACGGTCTTGTTCACGCGCAGCATCGACATGACGTACTGGGCCATGGTGCGCAATCCGGGGTTTCGAAGGAAAGGCGGGAGGATACCACCGCCCGCGGCGGCGTTCAGCCGTGGGCGACGGCGCCGATCTGGCCGGCGAAGTCTTCCGCCGTCATGGGGCGGCCGAAGAGGTAGCCCTGGAACAGGTCGCAGCGGTGGCGGGCGAGGAAGTCGCGCTGGCATTCGGTTTCCACGCCTTCGGCGACCACTTCCTGGCCCAGACTGTGGGCCAGCGCGATGACCGCGGCGGCGATGGTGCCGTCGGCGCCGTCGCTGCGGATGTCGTTGACGAAGCTGCGGTCGATCTTGAGCACGTGGACGTCGAAGCGCTTGAGGTAGGCCAGCGAGGAATAGCCGGTGCCGAAGTCGTCGATGGCGAGGCGCACGCCGAGGGCGCGCAGCTTGCCGAGCACCTCGGTGGTGTGCTCGACGTCGCGCATCAGCATGGTTTCGGTGAGTTCCAGTTCGAGCAGGGCGGGGGGCAAGCCGGTTTCTTCCAGTACTTTCTGCACCAGGCCGACGATGTCCTGGTGGGCGAACTGCTGGGCCGAAAGGTTGACCGCCACGCACACCGGTTCCAGGCCGCCGTCCAGCCATTCGCGCAACTGGCGGCAGGCGGTGCGCAGCACCCATTCGCCGATGGGCACGATGAGGCCGGCTTCTTCGGCGGCGGGCACGAAGCGTCCCGGGCTGAGCAGGCCCAGTTCCGGGTGCTGCCAGCGCAGCAGGGCTTCGGCGCCGGTGACGCGGCCGGAGGCGGCGCTGACCTTGGGCTGGTAGTAGAGCAGCAGTTCGCGGCGGTCCAGCGCCCCGCGCAACTGGTTCTCCAGCAGCAGTTCGCCGAGGGAGGCGGTGTTCAGGTCGGTGGAATAGAACTGGAAGCCGTTGCGCCCGTCGCTCTTGGCGCCGTACATGGCGGCGTCGGCATTGCGCAGCAGCACCGATGCGTTGCGCCCGTCGTCCGGGTACACGGCGATGCCGATGCTGGCGGTGACGGTGAGTTCGTGCGGGCCGAGGCGGTAGGGTTTGCCCAGTTCGGACACCAGTTTGCGCGCCACCGTGGCGGCATCCTGGGGGTGGTCCAGTACGGGCAGCACGATGACGAATTCGTCGCCGCCCTGGCGTGCCACGGTGTCGGTTTCGCGCACTTCGCCCAGACAGCGGTTGGCCACCTGGATGAGCAGGCCGTCGCCCACTTCGTGGCCCAGGGTGTCGTTGATGAGCTTGAAGCGGTCGAGGTCGATGAACAGCACCGCCGCATGGCGGCGGTTGCGCCGCGACTGCAGGATGGCCTGCTCCAGGCGGTCCTGCAGCAGGATGCGGTTGGGCAGGTTGGTGAGGGGGTCGTGGTGGGCGAGGTGGTGGATGCGCGCTTCGGCCGCCTTGCGCTCGGTGATGTCGGAGAAGATGCCGATGTAGTGTGCGGGCGAGCCGTCTGCGCTGAATACTGCGGTGATGGACAGCCACTCCGGGTACACCTCGCCGTTGCTGCGGCGGTTCCAGATTTCACCCTGCCACTGGCCTTCGCGTGCCAGCGTGGCCCACATCTCGCGGTAGTAGGTCTTGTCCTGGCGGCCGGAGCCGAGCACCGCGGGCGTGCGTCCGGCGATGTCGTCCAGGGCGTAACCGGTGATCTGCGTGAAGGCGGGATTGACGGCCACGATGCGCGCCTCGCCGTCGGTGATGGTCATGCCTTCGGCGGCATTGGTGAATACCGTGGCGTAGAGGTTGAGGTCGTTCTGCGCGCGGTGCAGGGCGTCGATGCGCTCTTCCAGGTCGCGGTTGGCCTGCGCGAGCGCATGGGAGGTGCGCCCGACGCGCAGCATCGCCAGCGCGAGATAGCCCGCCAGCGCGAGCGCCAGCACGTAGAGCACGGTGCGGTAGTTGTGGGCGTGGCGCGAGGCGCGTTCGTAACCGAGCGCGTAGCTGAGGTTGAGCGTTTCGCCCAGCGAGGCGGTGGGGATGGCGAGAATTTCGCGCGTGAGCGTGTCCACCGCGGGCTTGCGCTCCAGCACCACGCGGCCGTGCAGCAGCACGTTGCGCAGGCGGTCGCGTTCGGGCCCCTGCAGGCTGTCGATGTGGTTTTCCAGATCGCCCAGGCGCAGGGCGAGCTGGCGGCCGAGATCCATGTCGCCGTTGTGGGCGTGGGTCACCACGCCGCGCACGAAGATGCCGACCGGGCGGGTGTAGGCAATCGATGCGTTGGGGTCGCCCACCACGGCGTCGGTGGCCAGGGGCAGGAAGGCCAGCGAGTTGCGCAGCACCGCGTTCTCGCGCTTGAACAGATCGATGCGGCGGGTCTTGTGGGCCAGCGCGGCGCGGAACCCGGCGATCTCGTCGTGCACGCGCAGGTGGTCTTCCATGGGCAGGAAGGCGGGGATGTGGTCGAGCCGGTCGATGATGCCTTCGAGCGCGGCGACCGCGGCGACGATGGTGTCGAAGTCGGTCTGCAGTCCGATGCGGCTGGCGAGGATGGCGGCGTTGAGTTCGGCGTCTGCCTGGCGCAGCAGGCGCAGTTCGCGGCTGTATTCCTGGTGGGCGCGCGTGTCGATGGCGTCGGCCTGCAGGAAGAGCCAGCTCAGCAGGCTGGCGGCCGCGGCGATGGCGGCGAGCGTCCACACGAAGCGGGAGCGTGCCACACCGAGGATGGCGCGCTCGGGCGAGGGGCGTGACGCAGCGCTCATTTCAGCGGCTCGCCGCGCCATGTGCCGGTGAGGGTGTGCAGGAAGGCGACGATGAGCTGGCGGTCTTCGTCGGTGAGCGTGCGGCCGAGCTGGTAGCGCGCCATGATGTCCACGGCCTCTTCCAGCGTGGCGGCGCCGGCATCGTGGAAGTAGGGGGCGGTGAGCGCCACGTTGCGCAGGCTGGGCACCTTGAACACGTGGCGGTCGGTTTCCTCGCCGGTGACGTTGTAGCGTCCCAGGTCGGCCTCGGTCGGCTCGCCGCGGTCGGCGAAGTAGTCGCCCACCACGCCGAAACGCTGGAACAGGTTGCCGCCCACGTTCACGCCCTGGTGGCAGCTCGCGCAGCCCAGGTTCTTGAAGCGTGCGTAGCCTTCCCGTTCATCGGCGCTGAGTACGTCGGCTTCGCCGCGCAGGTGGCGGTCGAAACGGGAATCGGGAGTGATCAGCGTGCGTTCGAAGTGCGCGATGGCGTCGGCCACGGTTTCCGCCGCGATGCGCTGCCCCGGGTAGTGGCGCGCGAAGGCGGCGCGGTAGTCCTCGTGGGCGGACAGGCGGGCGACGACTTCGTCCCAGTTCGAGGCCATCTCCACCGGGTTGTGGATGGGGCCGGCGACCTGCTCCGTCAGCGTGGCCGCGCGACCGTCCCAGAACTGCACGAAATTGAAGCGGGTGTTGAAGATGGTGGGGGTATTGATCACGCCTTCCGCGTCGCCGACGCCGCGCGAGCGCGGCAGCCCGTCCATGCCCCCGCGGTCGAGCGGGTGGCAGCTCGCACAGGAAATGCTCCGGTCGTGGGACAGCAGGGGGTCGTGGAAGAGCCGTTCGCCCAGCGCTGCACGCCCGCTGTCCACCGCTTCGGCCATGCGCGGTAGCGGGGAAATGGGTTCCAGGCGGCGCACCGCGTCGGACATGGGCGGCGTGGTGGCCGGCGGAATCGACGCGGGCGGGGATTCGCGCCAGGTCAGAAAGACGAGCGCCGCGGCAAAGGCCGACAGGAGTGCGGCAATGGCGAGATGGGGGCTGCGAGGGATCACCGGCGAATCATATCCTTGACCGACTCACCATTCTTGAGGCGTATCAAGGAAATTGACCCCGACGCCGGTGAGGCGGCCGGTATTCTACCCGCTGCCGGTGATTGCGCTCAGTGTGGGCTGCCCATTGCGGGGCGTTGCGCCGGGCGTGGCGGGAGAGGGCGATTCAGCGTTCGACGAAGGCGCGTTCGATGACGTAGTCGCCGGGTTCGCCGATGCGCGGCGAGATGAGGAAGCCGTGCCGGTCGAGCAGTTCGCAGCAGTCCTGCAGCATGGCCGGGCTGCCGCAGATCATCGCGCGGTCGTGGGCAGGATCGAGCCGGGGCAGGCCGAGCTCGTCATTGAGCTTGCCGCTGTCGAGCAGTTCGGTGAGCCGGCCCTGGTTGCGGAAGGGTTCCCGGGTCACGGTGGGGTAGTAGAGCAGCTTCTCGCGCACCGCGTCGCCGAAGAATTCGTTCTGCGGCAGCATCTCGGTGATGAAGTCGGCGTAGGCCAGTTCGGACACGTAGCGCACACCGTGGATCAGCACCACCTTCTCGAAGCGTTCGTAGGTTTCCGGGTCCTGGATCACGCTCAGGAAAGGGGCGAGGCCGGTGCCGGTGGCGAGCAGGTAGAGACGCTTGCCCGGGTTGAGATCGTGCAGCACCAGCGTGCCGGTGGGCTTCTTGCTGACGACGATGGGGTCGCCTTCGCGCAGGTGCTGCAGGCGCGAGGTGAGCGGGCCGTTGGGCACCTTGATGCTGAAGAATTCGAGATGTTCCTCGTAGTTGGGGCTGGCGATGCTGTAGGCACGGGTGAGCGGACGGCCATCGACCTCCAGCCCGATCATCACGAACTGGCCGTTCTCGAAACGCAGGCCGGGATTGCGGGTGGTGCGGAAGCTGAACAGCGTGTCGTTCCAGTGGTGCACGCTGATGACGCGTTCGGTGGCGAGGTTGCTCATGACGGGTTGTGCTCTGGTTCGGGAATTCGGATCGCGTGGAATTCTAGGCCCCATCGCATATCTGTTTGATGGATAATTCGCGTATCCCATAGTTGCTGAATCGATATGCGTTTCACGCTGCGCCAGATCGAGGTTTTCGTGGCCATCGCCCGCGGCGAGAACGTCTCCCGCGCGGCCGAGGCGCTGGCCCTGTCCCAGTCGGCCACCAGCGCGGCGCTGGCCGAGCTGGAGCACCAGTTCGGGCGGCCGCTGTTCGACCGCGTGGGCAAGCGCCTGCGGCTCAACGAACTCGGCCGCCAGTTGCTGCCGCGGGCGGTGGAACTGCTCGATCGCGCGCAGGAACTGGAAGCGCTGCTGCGCGCGGACGATGCTCCCGGCAGCCTGAAGGTGGGCGCGACACTGACCATCGGCAACTATCTCGCGCCGCTGATCATGGCCGACTACCTGCAGCGCCATCCGGCCGGGCAGGTGGCGCTCACCGTACACAACACCGCCACCATCGTTGCCCAGGTGGCGCGCTACGAGATCGATCTGGGCCTGATCGAGGGCCGGGCGGACGCCCCGGAGCTGGAGGTGGAGCCCTGGGTGGAGGACGAGCTGGTGCCGTTCTGCGCGCCCACCCATGCACTCGCCGGGCGGGCCACGGTGAGCCTGGAAGAGCTGGCGCGCGAGGCCTGGATCCTGCGCGAGCGCGGCTCCGGCACGCGCGAAACCCTGGAGCAGGCGCTGCGCCATTGGCCGGACGGCCTGCAGGTGCGCCTGGAACTGGAACACACCGAAGCGATCAAGCGCGCGGTGGAAAGCGGGCTGGGCATCGGCTGCATCTCGCGGCTGGCGCTGCGCGACGCCTTCCGCCGCGGCAGCCTGGTAGCGCTGGAGGCGCCTGAGCTCGACCTGGCCCGCCGCTTCAACTTCGTCTGGCACCGCGGCAAGTACCACACCGCGGCGATCCGCGCCTTCCTCGACGCGTGCCGGCGCATGACCGCCGGCGCACGCCACAGCCACGAGATTCCGCTGCCGCCGGTGAAGTGAGGAGGAGCCGGCGCGCCGGCCCGTAGGCCGGACGGCTTTGTTACGGCTGCAGCGCGGGCGTGGTCGCCGACCCTGCCTTGGACGGCGGCGGGCTGCCGCGTTCGGGCATGTAGGCCGCCACCTGGCAGGCGATCGAGGCCAGGTAGGGAATGCACTGCAGGCCCAGGATGCCGACCCACAGGCGGGTCTCGATCTGGGCGGTGCCATGCGCCCACAGGATCGCGGCGATGCCGCCCAGCAGCAGGGAGAGCAGGGTCAGCTCCTCGCGGATGGGGCCGAAGAAGGCCAGCGCGCCTTTGGCCTTCCAGCCCTTGGGCGTGACCACGAAGGTGCCGTGCTTCTTCCACAGGCCGGCGAACACGCCGCGGGCGATGGCGTGGGCGAGGCCCACCGAGAGGACGGAGGCGCCCAGGATGTCGCGCCACGGGCAGTCCATGGTGCGGCGGTAGAGGATGGGGCCGAGCGCCGCCTTGAAGGCCATGAAGGCCAGCACCGGCAGCGCGAGCGCGGTCACCGGCAGGCCGAAGGCCTTGGGGAAGAGCAGAATGCCCAGCGTCCAGGCCAGGCTGGCCAGGGCGAACACCAGTTGCAGGGCGTCGCCGAGCCAGGCGAACCAGCCGGTCAGGAAGTGGTAGCGCTGGGCCAGGTTGAGCCGGCTCTTGCCCAGCATCTGCGGGATGTGGTGCTTGAGGATCTGCATCGCGCCGAAGGCCCAGCGGAAGCGCTGGCTCTTGATGGCGGCGAAGTCCGAGGGCGTCAGGCCGCGGCCGTAGATGTGGTCCACGTAGCGGGTGTCGTAGCCCTTCTCGATCAGGCGCAGGCCCAGTTCGGTGTCCTCGCAGATGCACCACTCGGACCAGCCGCCCACTTCCTCCAGCGCCAGGCGGCGCACCAGGGTCATGGTGCCGTGCTGGATCAGGGCGTTGCGTTCGTTGCGGTGGTGCATGCCGATGCGGAAGAAACCGTCGAACTCCCAGTTGCACATGCGGCGGAAGGGGTGGGTTTCCCAGTCGCGGTGGGCCTGGGGCGCCTGCACCACGGCCACGTCGGGCTTGTCGAAGTGGGGGATCAGGCCGGCCAGCCAGTCCGGATCGACCACGTAGTCGGCGTCCACCACGCCCACCACCTCGGCGCGCGGATCGGTGACCTGGAGGCCGTAGTTGAGCGCGCCGGCCTTGAAGCCGGGCCAATCCATCAGGTGGAAGAAGCGGAAGCGGGGGCCGAGTTCGGCACAGCGCACTTCCAGCGGCTTCCACTTGGCCTCGTCGCGGGTGTTGTTGTCGAGGATGAGAACTTCGAAGTTCTGGTAGTTGAGCTTGGCGAGGCTGTCGATGGTGGCGATCACCATCTCCGGCGGCTCGTTGTGGCACGCCAGGTGGATGGAGACGAAGGGCTGGTCTGCCGGCGCGTGGGGCGGCAGCGGCATGAAGCGGCGCTGCCAGCGGCGCTTGAACAGCACTTCGCCGAACTCGAAGCCGTGGGACAGCAGCACCGCGGCCGTGAGCACGGTGGCGGCGATCAGCAGGGTGAGGCCGACCAGGTCGCGCTGGTTGAGGTAGTAGTCGATGGGCACGCTGATGCCGATGATCAGCGTGGACACGCAGGCCTGGATCAGGCCGGCGAGGAAGATGCGGCCGAAGACGTTCCAGTCCGACAGGAAAAAGGCCACCAGCAGCATGGGCAGCAGGGCCAGCGCGGCAGCGGTGCTGGCCTTCTTCTGCCAGTGGGGATCGCGCACCACCACGCCTTCGAGGGCGAACTTCTGCTCCCGGTCGGCGTTGTACAGGCCCCAGTAGGCGCCGGCCCAGCCTTCCACTTCCACCTTCCAGGGCTGGTCGATGGCTTCCATCAGGTAGTAGTCCAGGCGCGCGGTGCGCGGGTGGGCGAGCAGTTCGCGGATGAAGCGGGCCTGGTTCTCCACCGAGGCCACGGCCTGGGTGGCGCCGTCGAAGCTGGCGAGCGTGGGGCCGCGGCTGGGCCAGCCGATTTCGCCGATGACGATGCGCTTGTTCGGGAAGGTGCGCGCCAGTTCGTCGTAGCGCAGGAAGGCGTATTCCAGCGCGGATTCGACCGGGATGCCCTCGTGGTAGGGCAGCAGGTGTACGGTGATGTAGTCCACGTGGCGCACCAGCTCGGGGTTCTTCAGCCACACGTGCCAGGGTTCGGCGGTGGAGACCGGCTTCTTCAGCGCCTTGCGGGCGCGGTCCAGGTGGACGATCAGTTCGTCGAGTTCCAGATCGCCGCGCAGCAGCACTTCGTTACCGACGATGACGCGCTCGATGTGGCGCATCTTGCGCGCGGCGTCGATGAGCGCGCCCACTTCGCGTTCGTTTTCAGTCTGATCGGTGGAGATCCACGCCCCGGCGGTGACCAGTAGATCCCGTTCGCCGGCTTCGGTGAGCGTCGCCGGAATGTCACGTACGCCATAGGTGCGGATGGCATCGGCCGAAGTGGCCAGCAGGTCCATGTCGGCGCCGACCTGCTCGGCGGTGGGGTAGGTGCCGGCCAGCGGGCTCTGGTCGCGCTGGAAGCCCGTGTAGGCGAAGCCCTTGATGCTCTGCGCGCTGCCGATGAGTTCGGCGCCGCGGTTGAAGTATTGCCACAGTCCGTATTGCGCGTAGGCAACCAGGGCTGCAATCGCTGTCGCGACCACCACACGGTAGATCAGCGATGCGGTTTGTTTCATCGAGGCCTCTGTATATGTATGACCAAGGTTGTAGCGGTGCGGTACCGTGTGCGTCGTCGCTCGAAGTCTGGAAGCGGAGGTTGCGCATTGCAACATCCGCGCCGAAACGCTTTGTGGAAGAATGCACACGCAGCACCACCCGGTCTCGGCGATCGGCAGTCTACGCCTTATTACGAGGGGTGGGGCCCCGTTCCAAAGGCTGTATTTGCAACAGAAAGTACGCCGTTCGGCGCAATTCTGATTTCCAAGGGGAAAAACCGGTCGATGCCAAAAATCTTGCAGAAATGCGGCGGTGCAACATTCGTAATAGCCACGGCTGCGGTGCTGGGCCTGGCGCTGTGGCTGCGCTACGGACTGCTCGAGGCCGACGCGCTGCCGCGCGAGTGCGGCGGCAGCCTGGTCGAAGGCATCGCCGGCTGGTGCGGGGTGAAGTGGGTGCTGGTGCAGTCCTTCCTGCAGCAGCGTCTGGGCTGGGCGGCCCTGGTCCTGGGGGTGGTCGCCTTCGTCAGCGGCCGGCGTGCGCCGGCCTGGGCCGGCTGGCTGGCCGGCGTGGCCGGGCTGGTGCTGTACAGCTTCGATCCGGCCGCGGTGGGGGCGCTGCTGGCGCTACTGACCCTGGCCCGCGCGGCGCCCGAACAGCGCGGGCAGGCCCAGGGCCAGCCCGGTGGCGAGCCAGGCGAGGGCCTGGGGGTTGGCCGGCTCGCTTGACCAGCGGGCGATCGTCGCCACGACGATGATCGCGCCGCACACGCGTTCCTCATTGCCGTTGCCGGCGGCCAGCACGCCGAGCAGGCCGAGATGGAGCGCCGGGATGAGATACAGCGCGAGCGGGAAATCCCGGTAGCGCGGATCGACGGCCAGCAGCAGCGCGGCGATTGCGGCGGCAAACAGCAGCACGCCGCGCAGCAGGCCGAGCAGGAGCAAAGGGTCGTTGAATACACAACGGCCCGTTCGGGCTGAGCTTGTCGAAGCCCGTTTACGGCAACCGCCCTTCGACAAGCTCAGGGCGAACGGTATCGCCTGACTGAGCGACGCCCGCCCGCCGCGCAGGCTGCGCCAGGCGGCGCCCGCGGCGGGCACGATGCCATCGCCGCGCCAGCGTGCCAGGATGAGCGGCAACAGGGTCGCGGCGAGGCCCACGCCGCCGAGCACGCTCCATTCCAGCGCATTGCGGTAGGCCAGCAGTGCGTGCTCCCCGTGCAGCACGGCGACCAGCCCGCCCATCGCGCCGCCCGCGGCCGCCCCCAGGCGCTGCAGGCCGCCGGCGCGCACGCCGTGGGCGAGCCCCAGGCAGAGCAGGGCACCGGCCAGCATCGCGGCCGAAGGCAGAACCCAGCCCGTGCGCTCGCTCACCGGACCGGCAAGGGGAAACTTGGGCGCGAGGGCCGGATCGAGCATGCCCCAGTAGCCGCCCACGGTGCCTTCCAGGTTGCGCTTCCACGGCTGGTCGATGGCTTCGATGAGGTTGTAGCGCCAGCCTTCGGCGTGGGCCTGGTGGACGAACTCGCGCACGTAGCGCGCCTGGTTCACCCGCGACGGGAGAGATTCCTCCCGCTGCCGGCCGGCGCTGGGCCAGCCGGTCTCGCCTATCGTCACCGGCTTGTCGAAGGCGCGGCGGACTTCCTCCAGCACCGCGGTGACGTGGCTCACCGCATGGTCGATATGGACCGGCTCGTCTTCCCAGAAGGGCAGGATGTGTACGGTGACCCGGTCCACCTCTGCGGCGAGTTCCCGGTTCTTCAGCCAGAATTCCCACACGTCCGCATAGGTCACCGGCACGCGGACGCGGGCGCGGGCGTAGGCCAGCAGTTCGCGCATCTCGGCCTGCGTGCGCTCCCGGCGCAGCAGCACTTCGTTGCCGACGATCAGCACGTCCACCACGTCGGCGTTGTCGTTGGCGAGCTGGATTGCGCGATCCAGCTCGACGGCGTTCTTGGTCTTGTCGCGCCCGATCCAGGCGCCGAGCATTACCTTGAGCCCCAGGTCACGTGCCAGTTCAGGGACTGCGTCCAGGCCCTGGTCGATGGAGTACAGGCGCACGCAGGCGGTGATCTTCGCCAGGGCGGCGAGATCGGCAGCGATCTGCGTACGGGGGATGCGCAGCTCGGGGTCGAAAGGGGTCTGTCCGGGCAGGTGAAAGGGCGCGTAGGACACGCATTGCAGCTTCTCTCCTTCGGCCAGATGCAGGTCGTGCATGGCTACCGGGCGGCTCTGCCAGGCGAGCCAGGCGAGCAGGCCGGCGAGCGCGGCGAGGTTGGCCGCGAGCAGGATGCGCCAGCGAGTGGACGGGGAGTCGAAGTATCTGCGCATGGGAAGGACGATGCCCGCTGGAAGGGGGAGGAACCGGGCGCGGATTCTAGCGCAGGCGGCGCTGGGCCGTGCGAAATGTGCCGCGGGCCGGTCGTGGCACGGCCGGCCCGCGGTTTCGGCGGCTAGGGAGCGGATTGCCCCCGCCGCTCAATCGGCATAGGCCGACACCGGCACGCAGGCGCAGAACAGGTTGCGGTCGCCGTAGACGTCGTCGATGCGGCCGACGCCGGGCCAGAACTTGTTCTCCGCCACCCAGGGCAGCGGGTAGGCGGCTTCCTCGCGGCTGTAGGCGTGCTTCCACTCGGACGCGGCGACCTCGAACTGGGTGTGGGGCGCGTTCTTGAGCGGGTTGTCGTCCGCCGGCAGTTCGCCGCGCTCGATGCGGGCGATCTCGCCGCGGATGGCGATCATGGCGCCGATGAAGCGGTCCAGTTCGCCCGGGTCTTCCGATTCGGTGGGCTCCACCATGATGGTGCCGGGCACCGGGAAGGACATGGTGGGGGCGTGGAAGCCGTAGTCCATCAGGCGCTTGGCGATGTCCACCTCGGTGATGCCGGTGGCTGCCTTGATGGGGCGGATGTCCAGGATGCACTCGTGGGCGACGCGGCCCTGGCTGCCGGTGTAGAGCACCGGGTAGTGGGGGCCGAGCTTCGCCGCGATGTAGTTGGCGTTGAGGATGGCGACCTCGGTGGCGCGCTTGAGCCCTTCGCCGCCCATCATGGCGATGTACATCCAGGAGATCGGCAGGATGCTGGCGGAGCCGAAGGGCGCTGCGGACACGGCGCCCTGGCCCTTGTTCCTGCGGTCCGGCGCACCGGTGGGGGCGACGGCGTGGTCGGACATGAAGGGGGCGAGGTGGGCCTTGAGGCCGATGGGCCCCATGCCCGGGCCTCCGCCGCCGTGGGGGATGGCGAAGGTCTTGTGCAGGTTCATGTGGGAGACGTCCGCGCCGATGGTGGCCGGGGAGGTGAGTCCCACCTGGGCGTTGAGGTTGGCGCCGTCCATGTACACCTGGCCGCCGTGGGCGTGCACCGCGGCGCAGATCTCGCGGATGTTCTCCTCGAACACGCCGTGCGTCGACGGATAGGTGACCATCAGCGCGGCCAGGCGTTCGGCGTGCCGGGCGGCCTTGGCCTTGAGGTCTTCCAGGTCCACGTTGCCGTTGTCGTCGCAATCGACCACCACCACTTCCAGACCGCACATCTGGGCGGAGGCCGGGTTGGTACCGTGGGCGGATTTCGGGATCAGGCAGACGGTACGGTGTCCCTCGCCCCGGCTCGCGTGGTAGCGGCGGATCGCCACCAGGCCGGCGTATTCGCCCTGGGCGCCGGAGTTGGGCTGCATGCAGATGGCGTCGAAGCCGGTGACCGCCTTGAGGTAGTCCGACAGCCCTTCGATCATCTCCAGGTAGCCCAGCACGTGGGCGCGGGGCGCGAAGGGGTGCAGGTTGGCGAATTCCGGCCAGGTGATGGGGATCATCTCGCTGGTGGCGTTGAGCTTCATGGTGCAACTGCCCAGGGAGATCATCGAGTGGTCCAGCGCGAGGTCGCGGTTCTGCAGCTTCTTCAGATAGCGCAGCATCTCGTGCTCGGTGTGGTGGGTGTTGAACACCGGGTGGGCCAGGATGGCGTCGTGGCGCAATAGTTCGGCGGGCAGCGCACCGCCGGCCGCGGTGACCGCGGCGTCCAGCGCCGCCACGTCGCTGCCGGCGCCGAAGAGGGCGAGCAGGGTGGCCACGTCCTCCGCGGTGGCGGTTTCGTCCAGTGCCACGCCCACGGCCTCGTTCGAGACCTGGCGCAGGTTGTAGCCGGCGGCCTCGGCGGCGGCCAGCAGTTGCGCGGTGCGGGCGCCGGTTTCAGCCACCACGGTGTCGAAGAAACGGCTGCCGCGGACATGGACGCCGGCCCGGCGCAGGCCTTCGGCCAGGATCGCCGCCAGGCGGTGGATGCGCGCGGCGATGGTCTTCAGGCCCTGCGGGCCGTGGTACACGGCGTAGAAGCCGGCCATGTTGGCGAGCAGCACCTGGGAGGTGCAGATGTTGGAGTTGGCCTTCTCGCGACGGATGTGCTGCTCGCGGGTCTGCAGGGCCATGCGCAACGCGGTCTTGCCGTGGCGGTCCTTGGACACGCCGATGATGCGGCCGGGCATGGCGCGCACGTAGTGTTCGCGGGTGGCGAAGAAGGCCGCGTGGGGGCCGCCGAAGCCCATGGGCACGCCGAAGCGCTGGGTCGAGCCCAGCGCAATGTCCGCGCCCAGTTCGCCGGGGGATTTCAGCAGTACCAGGGCCATGGGATCGCAGGCCACGGCGCTGATGGCGCCTTTGGCCTTCAGTGCCGCGAGGGGGGCGGACAGGTCGCGCACTTCGCCGTTGGCGTCCGGGTACTGCAGCAGGGCGCCGAACACGTCGTGGCCGGCTGCTTCCACCGCCGGGCCGAGGACCAGCTCGAAGCCGAAGTACTGGGCGCGGGTGCGCAGCACGTCCAGGGTCTGGGGCAGACAGCCCTCATCCACGAAGAATGCGTTGGACTTCGCCTTGGAGACGCGGCGCGCCATGGCCATGGCTTCCGCGGCGGCGGTGGCTTCGTCCAGCAGGGAGGCGTTGGCCAGTTCCAGGCCGGTGAGGTCGATCACCATCTGCTGGAAGTTCAGCAGCGCCTCCAGCCGGCCCTGGGCGATCTCGGCCTGGTAGGGGGTGTAGGCGGTGTACCAGCCGGGGTTCTCCAGCACGTTGCGCAGGATCACCGTCGGCGTGTGGGTGCCGTGGTAGCCCAGGCCGATGAAGGACTTCTTCACCACGTTCCTCGCCGCGATGGTCCGCAGGGCTGCCAGCGCTTCCTGCTCCGGGCGGGGGCCGGGCAGGGGCAGCGGCTCCTTCAGCCGGATGGCGGCGGGCACGGTCTGGTCGATCAGCGCGTCCAGGCTGGGGGCGCCGAGGGCGGCCAGCATGGTGGCGATCTCCGCCGGATTGGGGCCCAGGTGGCGTTCGAGGAAGGCGTCGCGCTGTTCGAGGCGGGCGAGCGGGGCGGTGAGGAGTTCCTGCATGGTCGGGGTCCGGGCCGTGGGTGTCGGGGCGTGGATCAGGCGATGGCGGCGGCGTAGCCGGCGGCATCCAGCAGGCTGCCGAGGTCGGCAGCGTTGTCCGGGCGCAGCTTGAACAGCCAGGCGGCGTAGGCGTCGGCGTTCACGCTTTCCGGCGCATCCACCGCGGCCTGGTTGGATTCGATGACCTCACCGGCCACCGGGGCGTAGATGTCGGAGGCGGCCTTGACCGACTCGATCACCGCCACGGCGTCGCCGGCGGCGGTCTGGCGGCCGGCTTCCGGCAGTTCCAGGAACACCACGTCGCCCAGGGCTTCCTGGGCATGGTCGGTGACGCCCACGGTCAGTGTGCCGTCCGCTTCGACGCGGACCCATTCGTGGGAGGCGGTGTACTTCAGTTCGGCGGGAATGTTGCTCATGGTGAGGGCTCCGTTGGAGAGGCGTTTTCAGGGGTGTTCGAGGGGGCTCAGAAGGGGGGCTGCCCGAGGCATCGGGCAGGGCGGTCGCTCAGACCAGCGCCTTGCCGTTGCGCACGAAGGGCAGCTTCACGGTGCGGGCGGCGAGCGCCTTGCCGCGCACGTCCACCTGCACGGTTTCGCCGGCCTCCGTGCCGGCCGGCAGGCGGGCGAAGGCGATGGATTTTTCCAGGCTGGGCGCGAAGCTGCCGCTGGTGGTCTCGCCGGCACCGCTGGCGGTGGCGACCTTCATGTGGGCGCGCAGCACGCCCCGGTCTTCCAGGACCAGGCCGAGGAAGGCCTTGTGCTCGCCGTGGGCCAGCAGTGCTGCCTTGCCGACGAAGCCGCGCGCCTCGTCGCGCAGATCGATGGTCCAGGCGAGCCCCACGTCCAGCGGCGACACGGTTTCGTCCATGTCCTGGCCGTAGAGGTTCATGCCCGCTTCCAGGCGCAGCGTGTCGCGGGCGCCCAGGCCGCAGGGCGCCACGCCGGCTGCCCGCAGGGCGTCCCACAGGGCGACGGCGCGCTCGTTGGGCAGGGCGACCTCGATGCCGTCCTCGCCGGTGTAGCCGGTGCGGCCGATGAACAGATCGCCCAGGCGCGAGGCGGAGAAGGGGGCCGGCACGGTGGCGGCGGCGAGTTCGGGAATCGCCTGCGCGGCGCGCGCCAACGCGTTGGGGCCCTGCACGGCGATCATCGCCAGGTCACGGCGGGATTCGAGGGTGACGTTGGCGCCGGTGGCGGCGATGTGCCCGCGCATCCAGGCCAGGTCCTTGTCGGCGGTGCCGGCATTGACCACGATGCGGTAGTCGTCGTCCGCGAAGCGATAGACGATCAGGTCGTCGATGACGCCGCCTTCCGGGTTGAGCATGCAGCTATACAGGGCCTTGCCGGGGGTCTTCAGGCGGGCCACGTCGTTGGCCAGCAGACTGCGGAGGAAGCCCGTGGCCCCGGCACCGGTGAGATCCAGCGCGAGCATATGGGAGACGTCGAACATACCCGCGTCGCGGCGCACGGCGTGGTGCTCCTCGATCTGCGAGCCGTAGTTCACCGGCATGTCCCAGCCGGCGAAATCCACCATGCGGGCGCCGGCGGCGAGGTGGGCGGAATGGAGCGCGGTGCGCTGGGCGGGGGTGGCCTGGGGGTTGCTCATGGGGGGCTCCGGCAAGGGGTGAACGAAAAATGGGGCGAAACCGGCAGTCCTGCCCGCATCGCCCCATCTGTCCCTTGTACCTGAGAGATTCCGGACGTGTGCTGCCGGGTGCCCCTTCGGTGGATGCGCCGGCGCAACCCGCGCCCGCATCGCTCTCCAGACTTGTTCTTGCCGTGCGCGGTCCTTTTGCCTGAGCGGTTCCGGGGGGTTACGCCTTCGGCGACTCGATGGGAGTTCTCTCCCGCGCGACGAGGCGCACGATAGCATCGGCGAGGGGAGGGGAGCAAGGTGCTATCTTTCCCACCCTGCAAACCTGCCGGATGTCCCCATGAGAGCTTCCCGTTCGCGCTCCATCGAACTGCGCGGCCTGGCCTGCCACCTGCGGGAGTGGGGCGAGGCCGGCGCGCCCAGACTCTTCATGCTGCACGGCTGGATGGATGTGTCGGCCACCTTCCAGTTCGTGGTGGACGAGCTGGCCCGCGACTGGCACGTCATCGCCCCCGACTGGCGCGGTTTCGGCCGCAGCGCCTGGGCGGGCGACGCCTACTGGTTCCCGGACTACCTGGGCGACCTGGATGCGCTGCTGCGCCTGTTGTCGCCGGACGAGCCGGCGCGCCTGGTGGGGCACAGCATGGGCGGCAACGTGGCCTGCCTGTACGCCGGCATCCGCCCGGAGCGGGTGGCCGCGGTGGTGGCGCTGGACGCTTTCGGTCTGGCCGACCGGAGCCCGGACGAGGCGCCGGCGCGCTACGCGGAGTGGCTGGACGACTTGGCGCGGCCCGTGTCCTTTCGCCCCTACGCGGATTTCGCCGCGCTGGCGGCCCGCCTGACGCGCGACAACCCGCGCCTGGGTGCCGAGTGCGCGGACTGGCTGGCGCACCAACTGGCCGAGCCCGACGGTGCCGGTGGCGTCCGCCTGCTGGGCGACCCGGCGCACCGGCGGACGAATGCCACGCTGTACCGCCGCGCCGAGGCGGAAGCCTGCTGGTGCCGGGTTTCGGCGCCGGTGCTGTGGTTGGTGCCGGACGGTGCCGAACTGCGCCGGCGGCTGGGCGTGGACGACCAGGCCCACGAGGCAGCCAAGGCCTGTTTCCCCGACTTCCGCGAGGTGGTACTGCCCGATTGCGGGCACAACCTGCACCACGACCGCCCGGCCGACGTGGCACGGATCATCGAGGATTTCCTGCTGTCCCACCTCTGACGCCGCGGGCACGGCGTTAGAATACGGAAATTCCCCGGAAACCCCATGAACGCCGATCTGCATTGCCATTCCACCGTCTCCGACGGCCTGCTGTCGCCCACCGAGGTGGTGCGGCGGGCCCACGCCAACGGCGTGGACCTGCTCGCGCTCACCGACCACGACGAGGTTGGCGGGGTGGAGGAGGCGCGGGCGGCGGCTGCGGAACTGGGGCTGGCCTTCGTGGCGGGGGTGGAGATCTCGGTGTCCTTCGCCGGCGAGACCATCCACATCGTCGGGCTGGGTATCGATCACACCCATCCGCTGCTGGTCGCAGGTCTGGCGCAGGTGCGCGACGGACGCGACGCCCGCGCCGTGCGCATCGGCGAGGAGCTCGCCCGCATCGGCATCCGCGGGGCGCTGGAAGGCGCGCGCGGCTTTGCTGCCAATCCGGCGCTGGTGAGCCGTGCGCACTTCGCCCGCTTCCTCGTCACCAGCGGAGTGATGCCGGACGTGAAGACCGTCTTCGACCACTACCTGGCGCGCGGCAAGCCCGGTTTCGTCGAGCACGAATGGGCGCGGCTGGACGAGGCGGTGGGCTGGATCCGTGCCGCGGGCGGCATCGCCGTGGTGGCCCATCCCGCGCGCTACCGCCTGTCCCACGCCGACATGGCCCGCCTGTTCGACTGTTTCCAGGCCGCCGGCGGCGAGGCGGTAGAGGTGGTGTCCGGCGCGCACACGCCCGAGGAGGCCGCCCGCTTCGCCTCCGAGGCGCGTCGGCGCGGCCTGCTGGCCTCGCGCGCATCCGACTTTCACGGCGAGAAGGAGAGCGCGGTGGACCTGGGGCGCTGCAACCCCCTGCCGCCCGATCTCACGCCCGTGTGGTCGCGCCTGCTGCAGTAGCCGGCGCGCAGCGCCGGCGGCAACACAAAACAACAACATCCTTGAGATCATGGCCCAGTTCTTTTCCCTGCATCCCGAACACCCGCAGCCGCGCCTCATCCGCCAGGCCGCGGAGATCATGCGCAACGGCGGCCTGGTGGCCCTGCCCACCGATTCGGCCTACGCCCTGGCCGCCCTCACCGGCGACGCCCGCGCGCTGGACCGCATCCGCCGCATCCGCGGCGTGGACGAGCGTCACCACTTCACGCTGATGTGCCGCGACCTGTCCGAGATCGCCACCTACGCCCGCGTGGACAACGCCCAGTACCGCTTGCTCAAGGCCACCACGCCGGGCGCCTACACCTTCATCCTGGAAGGTACCAAGGAGCTGCCGCGCCGCGTGCTGCACCCCAAGCGCAAGACCATAGGCCTGCGCATCCCGCAACACCCGGTCGTCTCCTCGCTGCTGGAGGAGCTGAACGAGCCCATGCTCAGCTCCACCCTGCTGCTGCCCGACGAGGACCTGCCCCTGACCGACCCCGAGGAAATCCGCGAACGCCTGGAAAAGCAGGTGGACCTGGTGATCGAGGCCGGCTTCTGCGGGCCGGAGGCCACCACGGTGATCGACCTCACCTCCGGCGTGCCCGAACTGGTGCGGGCCGGGCGGGGCAGCCTCGCGCCCTTCGGGCTGGAAGCGGAATGAGGGGGTGGAGGCCGGGCAGGGCGGACGCCCCGCTCTGCTAGAATGCCCGCTTTCCGAGCCGAGCTTTCATGGAATCCCTGATCCCCACGCTTGCCATCTGGGCGTTGCCGGTGCTGCTGGCCATCACGCTGCACGAGGCGGCGCACGGCTACGTGGCGCGCCATTTCGGCGACCCCACGGCACACCTGGCGGGGCGGATCACCCTCAATCCCCTCAAGCACATCGACCCCGTGGGCACGGTGATCGTGCCCATCGCCATCCTCACGCTGTCCACGCTGCTGGGCGGGAGCGGCATCCTGTTCGGCTGGGCCAAGCCGGTGCCGGTCAACTTCGGCCTGCTGCGCAAGCCCAAGGCCGACATGCTGTGGGTGGCCGCCGCCGGGCCGTTCATGAACCTGGTCATGGCGCTGGCCTGGGCGGTGGTGTTCAAGTTCGCCAGCGGCGGCCCGGAAACCTCCTACACGCTGCCGCTGGAACTGATGGCCGAAGCCGGCATGACGATCAACGCGGTGCTGATGTTCCTCAACCTGCTGCCCATTCCGCCCCTGGACGGCGGGCGCATCGCGGTGAGCCTGCTGCCGGGCCGGTTCGCCTGGCAGTTCGCCCGCATCGAACCCTACGGTTTTCCCATCCTCCTCATCCTGTTGTTCACCGGCATCCTGGGGGCCATCCTGTGGCCGCTGATCGCCGTGTTCCGCTACGTTCTCGCAATCATCTTCGGGTTTTACGGTTAAGACATGTACGCACAACGCGTTCTCTCCGGCATGCGGCCCACCGGCCGCCTGCATCTGGGCCATTACCACGGCGTGCTCAAGAACTGGGTCAAGCTGCAGGAGGAATACCCCTGCCTGTTCTTCGTCGCCGACTGGCATGCGCTGACCACCGCCTACGACAACCCGCAGGTCATCGAGGAGAGCGTCTGGGACATGCTGATCGACTGGCTGGCGGCGGGTGTCGATCCTGCCAAGGCCACGCTGTTCATCCAGTCCCGCGTGCCCCAGCACGCCGAGCTGCATCTGCTGATGTCCATGATGACGCCGCTGGGCTGGCTGGAGCGCGTGCCCACCTACAAGGACCAGCAGGAGAAGCTCAGCCACAAGGACCTGACCACCTACGGCTTTCTCGGCTATCCGCTGCTCATGAGCGCGGACATCCTGATCTACCGCGCCGACAAGGTGCCCGTGGGCGAGGACCAGATTCCCCACGTGGAATTCACGCGGGAACTGGTGCGCCGCTTCAACCACATGTACGGCCGCGAACCCGGCTACGAGGACAAGGCCCAGGCCGCCGTCAAGAAGCTCGGCGGCAAGCGCGCCCGCCAGTACCTGGACCTGCGCACCCGCTTCCAGCAGGACGGGGACGAGGCGGCCCTGGCCCAGGCCCGCGCCCTGGTGGGCGAGGCGGGAAGCCTCAGCCTGGACGACCGGGAGCGCCTGTACGGCTATCTGGAAGGCGGCGGCAAGATGATCCTGGTGGAGCCGGGCGTGCTGCTCACCGAGGCCTCACGCATGCCCGGCCTGGACGGGCAGAAGATGTCCAAGAGCTACGACAACACCATCTTCCTGCGGGAGGACCCGGACTCCGTCACCAAGAAGATCCGCACCATGCAGACCGACCCGGCGCGGGTGCGGCGCACCGATCCGGGCGACCCGGAGAAGTGCCCGGTGTGGCAGTTCCACCTCATCTACTCGGACGGCGGCACGCGGGAATGGGTGCAGCAGGGCTGCCGCAGCGCCGGCATCGGCTGTATCGAATGCAAGCAGCCGGTGATCGACGCGGTGCTCAAGGAACAGGCCGAGATGCACGAGCGCGCCCGGCCCTACGAGGAAGACCCCGCCCTGGTACGCCGCATCATCGCCGAGGGCAGCGAGCGCGCCCGCGCGCTGGCCGAGGAAACCATGCAGGACGTGCGTGCGGCCATGGGCCTCTCCTACGGCTGAGTAGTCCCGACGGCAGCCCGCCCATGAACATGCCGCTGGATCTCGCGCCCACCGAGACCGACCGCGAAGCGGCCGCGGTGGCGCGCCTGTACGGCGAGCCGGTGCTGGAGCTGCCCAAGGATCTCTACATCCCGCCGGACGCGCTGGAAGTCTTCCTGGAAGCCTTCGAAGGCCCGCTGGACCTGCTGCTCTACCTGATCCGCAAGGCCAACCTGGACATCCTCGACATTCCCATGGCGCCGCTCACGGTGCAGTACCTGGAATACGTGGAGGCCATGCGCGCGACCAACCTGGAACTGGCGGCCGACTACCTGCTGATGGCAGCCATGCTGCTGGAGATCAAGTCCCGCATGCTGCTGCCGCGCCCCCCGCGGGAAACCGAAGAGAAGGCCGCCGACCCCCGCGCCGAACTCGTCCGCCGCCTGCTGGAATACGAGCAGATGAAGCAGGCCGCCGCGCGCCTGGACGCCATTCCGCGGGTAGAGCGCGACTTCGAGTGGGTCAGCGTGTTCGTGGCCGAGAAGGTCGTCGAGCGCCTGCCGGACGTGACCCTGCACGACCTGCAGCTCGCCTGGCTGCGGATCATGAAGCAGGCCCGCCTCAAGCAGCACCACCGGGTGCAGCGGGAGGAACTCTCCGTGCGCGAGCACATGACCGGGATCCTGCGCAGGCTCTCGGACGGTGCCTTCGTGGTGTTCGACACTTTGTTCGACCCGAAGCTGGGGCCGGCCGGGCTGGTGGTGAGCTTTCTCGCCATGCTGGAACTGGTCAAGGAAAAGCTCGTACACGTGACCCAGAACGACGCCTTCGCCCCCATCTACGTCAGGCTCGCCGATGCAAGCACCGAGCACGCCTGAGGACTTCAAGCGCGTCATTGAGGCCGCGCTGTTCGCTGCTCCGGCGCCGCTGCCGGTGGCTACGTTGCGCCGCCTGTTCGAGGACGACGCCGGCCCGGACCTGGTCCGTCGCCTGCTGGACGAACTGCGCGCGGACTGGGATGGCCGCGGCGTGGAACTGGTGCAGACCGCCGGTGGCTGGCGCTTCCAGACGCGGCCGGAATACCAGGTCTTCCTCGACCGCCTGAAGGACGAGAAGCCGCCGAAATATTCCCGCGCGGTACTGGAGACGCTGGCCATCATCGCCTACCGCCAGCCCGTCACCCGCGGCGACATCGAGGACATCCGCGGCGTGGCCGTCTCGCCCAACGTGCTGAAGACGCTGGAATCCCGCGGCTGGATCGACGAGGTCGGCCACCGGGACACCCCCGGCCGCCCGGCGCTCTTCGCCACCACCCGCCGCTTCCTCGACGACCTGGGCCTGCGCAGCCTCACCGAGCTGCCGGCGCTCACGGAGATCGAACGCATCATGGACCTGGTGGAACTGCCGGTTCTGGAAGGCGTCGAGGCCAGGCCCGAGCCCGAAGCCTAGGCGCCCGCATTTCCTTTCCGTACAGCCTGTGCCGTTGCGCCCGGTTCGCGCGCAGCGATGCCGAGCCGGCGCATTTGCCGGTACAGCGTGGCGCGGTGGATGCCCAGTTCCGTGGCGGCCGGGGCCACCTTGCCGCCATGGCGGGCCAGGGCCGCGACGATGGCGCCGCGGCCGAGTTCGTCGAGTGAAACTCTGGGCGGAGCCGGTGCCGGACGCAGTTCGGCGGGCAGGTCGGCGGGGCCGATTTTCGCGCCGTCGTCGGCGAGCGCCGCCAGCGCCCGCAGGGCGGCGGCGCACTGGCGGAAATTGCCCGGCCAGGGGTGGGCCAGCAGGCATTCCAAGGCGGCGGCGCTCAGGACCATGCCCCGCGCCGGGCCGCCGGATTGCCGCCATAGCAGGGCGAGCGCGTCGCGCCGCTGGGCTTCGGGCAGGCTGCGCCAGGGGGGCAGTTCCACCCGGTGTTCCTGCAGGCGGTAGAGCAGGTCGGCGCGGAAGCGGCCTTCGGCCACCATGGCGTCCAGGTCGCAGTGGGTGGCGCACAGCACCACGCAATCGACGGTCCGGGGCGCTCCGCCGCCCAGGGGCTCCACGCGGTGCTCCTGCAGCACGCGCAGCAGGCGGCTCTGCAGGGGCAGCGGCATGTCGCCGATCTCGTCCAGGAAGAGGATGCCACCGTCGGCTTCCGCGATGCGCCCCGGCGAACCCCGGCGTCGGGCGCCGGTGAAGGCGCCTTCCACGTAGCCGAACAGTTCCGCTTCGATCAGTGTTTCCGGCAGGGCCGCGCAGTTGATGGCCACGAAGGGGCCGCTCGCCCGCGCGGACAGGGCATGGGCGCGGCGGGCCAGGGCTTCCTTGCCGCAGCCGGTCTCGCCCAGCAGCACGGTGGCGAGACCGGCGTCGATGGCGCGCCGAAGGCGGGCGAGGGCGCTGCGCTGGGCTTCGCCCAGCCACAGGCTGCTCTCTTCCGCAGGTGCCGGTGGGTCGATCTGCACCCGGCGGGGCGCCTGCAACTGGCCGAACAACTGTCGTCCCCCATGGGTCCGCAGGCGCTCCGCCGACACCTCGGCATGGTCGAACACCTCGTCCACGCGGCGGCCGACGAGGCTCCAGTCCGTATCCAGCCACTGCAGCGCGCTGCGGTTGGCGCCGACGATGCGGTCCTCGTCCAGCAGCAGCACGCCTTCCTGATAGGCCCCGACGCAGGCGCGCGCGGGATGGAAGCGCAGCCGCGCGAGTTGTTCGGGCGCGTTGAGCAGCCAGCGGTGCTCGATCTCCCGCGCCGCCCGCATGACGATGCTGCGGGCGTAGCCGCGCGGCAGGCGCGCGTCGCCGGAGACGTCGAGCAGGCCCACCGGGCGGCCGGCGTGGTCGAGGATGGGCACGGCCGTGCAGCACAGGCGGTGGTGCTGGTCGTGGAAGTGCTCGCTGCCCCAGATCTCGGTGAGTTCGTTGTCGGTGAGCGCGGTGCCGATGGCGTTGGTGCCCATGGCCGCTTCCGCCCAGCTCACGCCGGGCAGCAGCGCAACCCGGGTGGCGCGGTCCATGGCGCGGGTGTCGCCGCGGGTTTCCAGGATCAGACCGTAGGCATTGGCGAGGATGACCTGGCTGGCCGTGTCGGCCAGCGTCTCGGCGAGGAATTCCAGTTCCGGCTCGGCGAGCCGGCGCAGCAACTCGGCGCGTTCGCGCGCTTCGGTCAGCGCGGCGGCGGTCAGCGGCTCGACGGGGCAGGCGCGTTCCGCCACCAGCCCCCGTTGCACGCAGCGCGTCCAGGAACCGAGCACCTGGCGGCCGAGGGAAACGCTGGGCGGCCGGCCGCGCAGGAAGAAGTCGCGCCGGGCACGTGCCAGTTCGGCCTCGCTCGGCGCAGGGCGGGCAGCGGTGGGCGAAAGTTCGATCATCCCGGTCTCCTCCGTGGGTGTCGCAGCGCGCAAGGCGGGCTGCCGGCCTTCTGCGGGCCCTGCGGGCGGGGTGTCGCAGCCTGTCGCGGCACCTCGCCCGGGATTTGTCGCAGATCGCGACAAATCATTGATTCGTATCGCTTCATTTAGCCCATTGCCGCTCGGTTGCGCAAGGCCGATCGTCATTCCGTCGTGCTGCGTTGCGGAACGTTTGCCCGCATCGCAGCCGGCGGGGCGGACGGGCGAATGGTGCGCCGCGCAAGGGCGGCTTCCTGGCACGCCGCCTGCTGCAGGTCCCTACCCGCCCGACGGCGGAGACGCCAAACCAAGAATCCATCGGAGGAGTAAGAGACATGAGCCTGCGCATCAACGACATCACCATCGACAACCCCTACAAGGTCCAGTACGAGAACTACATCGGGGGTGAATGGGTACCGCCGGTGGACGGGCAGTACTTCGACAACCACAGCCCGATCACGGATCGCACCCTGTGCGCGGTGCCCCGTTCCAACGAGAAGGACATCGAACTCGCGCTGGATGCCGCCCATGCGGCCAAGGCGGCCTGGGGCCGCACCCCGCCGGCCGAGCGCGCCAACATCCTGAACCGCATCGCCGACCGCATCGAGGCCAATCTCAAGCTCATCGCCACCGCCGAAACCCTGGACAACGGCAAGCCCCTGCGCGAGACCATGGCGGCGGATCTGCCACTCACCGTCGACCACTTCCGCTATTTCGCCGGCTGCATCCGCGGCGAGGAGGGCTCCATCGGCGAGATCGACCACGAGACCTACGCCTACCACTTCAAGGAACCCCTGGGCGTGGTGGGGCAGATCATCCCGTGGAACTTCCCCATCCTGATGGCTGCCTGGAAGGTGGCGCCGGCGCTGGCGGCAGGCAACTGCGTGGTGCTCAAGCCGGCCGAACAGACCCCGGCCTCCCTGCTGGTGGTGCTGGAGCTCATTGGCGACCTGCTGCCGCCCGGCGTGCTCAACGTGGTCAACGGCTTCGGCCTGGAAGCGGGCAAGCCGCTCGCCACCAACAGCCGCGTCGCCAAGGTGGCCTTCACCGGCGAAACCACCACCGGCCGGCTGATCATGCAGTACGCCTCGCAGAACCTGATCCCGGTCACGCTGGAACTGGGCGGCAAGAGCCCCAACGTGTTCTTCGAGGACGTGATGGCGGCCGACGACGCCTTCTTCGACAAGTGCCTGGAAGGTTTCGCCATGTTCGCGCTGAACCAGGGCGAGGTGTGCACCTGCCCGTCCCGCGTGCTGATCCAGGAGTCGATCTACGACAAGTTCATCGCCCGCGCGGTGGACCGGGTGGCGAAGATCAAGCAGGGCAACCCGCTGGACAGCTCGACGATGATCGGCGCCCAGGCTTCCTCCGAACAACTGGAGAAGATCCTGGCCTACCTGGACATCGGCCGGCAGGAAGGCGCCAAGTGCCTGATCGGCGGCGAGCGCAACACCCTGGACGGCGACCTGGCCAAGGGCTTCTACATCAAGCCGACGATCTTCCAGGGGCACAACAAGATGCGCATCTTCCAGGAGGAAATTTTCGGCCCGGTGGTGTCGGTGACCACTTTCAAGGACGAGGACGACGCCCTGGCGATCGCCAACGACACCCTCTACGGCTTGGGCGCCGGCGTGTGGACCCGCGACATGTCCCGCGCCTTCCGCATGGGACGCGGCATCCAGGCCGGGCGGGTATGGACCAACTGCTACCACCTCTATCCGGCCCACGCGGCCTTCGGCGGCTACAAGCAGTCCGGCATCGGGCGCGAGAACCACAAGATGATGCTGGAGCACTACCAGCAGACCAAGAACCTGCTGGTGTCCTACTCGCCCAACGCGCTCGGCTTCTTCTGACCTGACGCAAAGGCATGCGGGCCGGCGCCATGCACCGGCCCGCAGCGGGAGGACGAGACCATGGACGAAGCCATGACCGAAGCGAGCCGCGTATCGGCCACGCCCGCCGCGCTCGAACTCATAGCCCGCCTGAAGGCGCGCCACGGCCCCTTGCTGTTCCACCAGTCCGGCGGCTGCTGCGACGGCAGTTCGCCCATGTGCTACCCGCAAGGCGAGTTCCAGATCGGCGATGCCGACGTGCAACTGGGCGAGATCGGCAGTTGCCCCTTCTACATGAGCCGTGCCCAGTTCGCGTACTGGGAGCACACCCACCTGATCATCGACGTGGTGCCCGGCCGCGGGGGGATGTTCTCCCTGGAAGGGCCGGAGGGACTGCGCTTCCTGACCCGTTCGCGCTTGTTCGAGGATGGGGAATGGGCGGCGCTGAAGGCGCGCGAGGCGCAGGGCGTGTAACCGGGGGCTGGACGTTCGTGGTGGCGGGGCGGAGGCCCGTCATTCCAGTGCCGCTTCCACCAGCGGCTTGGCCCATTCCGGCGTGTGCAGCAGGTCCGCTGCTTCGGTAGGCCACAACAGTCGCCCGTTCTCCATCTCCAGCACCGGCAAGGGGTCGGGGATGGCTTCGCCGGGCCCTGCGTGGGCGCTGTTGTCGCTGACCTTCAGATAGGCCAGGTGCGGTATCAGGGCGATGAGGTTGGCCCGAGAACTGATCCAGCGCTGGCGTATTTTTTCTTCCGGGATGTCGTGGCCGCCGGCGACGACGCGGGCGCGGACCCGGGCGAGGTGCAGTTCGGGCGTGGCGAGGCCGCAGAACCACATCAGGACGTCGTGGGACCGGGCGGCGGCCTGGATGCGCGCGGCGACGGTGTCGCCGCCCAAAGTGGTCTCGAAGGCATAGGCATGATGTTGCGCCAGGGCTTGATCGAGGCGGCGCATGCCTTCCTGCCAGGCGGCGGCGTTGGCTTCCTCCTGAGTACAGCCGGTGGCGGCGACGATTTCGCGGGCGAAGGCGTCCGGGTTGTACCAGGCAAGGCCGGCCTGCCGGAGCAGGTGGCCGCCGACCGAGCTCTTGCCGGCGCCGTTGACGCCGGCCAGCACGTACAGGACGGGGCGGGCCACGGCCAGGCCGTCAGTGCCCGGTGCCGGCCTTGACCTTGCCGCCGAGGGTGGCGGGTTGTCGGATCAGGGCGCGCAGGCGCTCGCCGGCGTCGTCGGCCCGCAGCGCGGCGAGGCGTTGGTCGAAGCGGCGGCGCAGGGTTTCCAGGGCGGAGGCGCTGGCGGTTTGAGCTTCGGTCAGCGCCTGCACCATGGCGGTGTATTCCGCGGTTGACAGGATGACCGCTTCGGGTTCGTTGTGGTTGGTGACGAGCACCTTGCCTTTGCTGCCCACGGTTTTCATCACGCCGCGCCAGCCATGCTTCTTGACATCGGCGGCGGGGGTGCGGGGCAGGGTGTCTAGGGCGTCGATTCGCAGGGTCTGGGCCATGGCGGTGCTCCGGTGGAACGTGGGGGAAATATACCCAAATTTCCCAAATTTGGCCAAAGAAACCGGGAAGAGGAACTTGTCGCCGATATCGCCCGGATGCGAAGCGATACGGTCTTGATAGGCGATGCAGCGGGCTATAATCCGCCAATTCAGCGGCCGTACCGTATAAGGCCGCTTCATCCCACAGGAAGCAAGCCTTTGTCCTCCCCCCGCAAGACCCGCAGTCCGCTGCGCCCCCCGACCAGCAAGAAGCCGTCGCGCGAGCAGGCCGACCCCGCGCGTGCGCGCCGCAGCTCCGCGGCGGGAGGCGAGTCGGCGCAGGCCAGGCCGGCGCACGCACCGCGTGGCCGGGCATCGGCCGGACAAGCCCGCAGTGCGGAGCCGCAGATCGAGCCGGAGCGCCTGCAGAAGGTGCTGGCCGCGGCCGGGGTCGGTTCGCGGCGTGAGATCGAGGCCCTGGTCGAGGCCGGGCGCATCCTGGTCAACGACGCACCGGCGGTGCCGGGGCAGAAGATCGGGCCGGGCGACCGGGTCAAGGTCAACGGCAGGATGGTGCCTCTGCGCTTCGCCCAGCGCGCGCCGCGGGTGCTGCTCTATCACAAGCCGGAAGGCGAGATCGTTTCCCGCGAGGACCCGGAAGGCCGCCCGACGGCGTTCGAGCGCCTGCCCATCCTGCGCCGCGGGCGGTGGATCGCGGTGGGGCGGCTGGACTTCAACACCTCCGGCCTGCTGCTGTTCACCAACGACGGCGAACTGGCCAACCGGTTGATGCACCCGCGCTACGAACTGGAGCGGGAGTACGCGGTGCGCCTGCTCGGTTCCCTGGACGACGAGCAGATCGCCTCCCTCAAGGCTGGCATCCAGCTCGAAGACGGCGAAGCCCGTTTCAACAGCCTGGTGGACGCGGGCGGGGAAGGGGTGAACCACTGGTACCGGGTCACCATTTCCGAGGGGCGCAACCGGGAAGTGCGGCGCATGTTCGAGGCGGTCGGGCTCACCGTGAGCCGGCTGATCCGCGTGCGCTACGGCCCGGTGGAACTGCCTTCGCGCCTGAAGCGCGGCATGTGGATGGAAATGGGGGACGAGGACGCCTGCAAGCTCGCCGGCCTGCCGCCGCCGGTCGTGAAACCGGGTGAGCGCAAGCGCGAGGCCCGGCTGCATCGCACCGTGCCGCGCACCTGACTCGGCAGGCCGCAAATCCCCGGCGGGCGGGGCCTTCGGGCGCCCGCCCGCTGCATTTTGCAACGGTGCCGAAGGGTGTCTTGGGACCCGTAACGGGCCGTCGCCCGCTTCCGGCCGCAGGGGCTCTTCGGTTATCATCGCGCTTTCCCGCAGTCGCATTCCCATGACCAAATACGTCTTCGTTACCGGCGGTGTCGTGTCCTCCCTGGGCAAAGGCATCGCAGCGGCCTCTTTGGGGGCCATCCTGGAATCCCGCGGCATCAAGGTCACGCACCTCAAGCTGGATCCCTACATCAACGTCGATCCGGGCACCATGAGCCCGTTCCAGCACGGCGAGGTGTTCGTCACCGAAGACGGCGCGGAAACCGATCTCGACCTCGGCCATTACGAGCGCTTCACCAGCGCCAAGATGAGCAAGCGCAACAACTTCACCACGGGCCAGATCTACGAGTCGGTGCTGAAGAAGGAACGCCGCGGCGAGTACCTGGGCAAGACGGTGCAAGTCATCCCCCACATCACCGACGAGATCAAGCACTACATCAAGCGCGGCGCGGAAGGCGCGGACGTGGCCATCGTCGAGGTGGGCGGCACGGTGGGTGACATCGAATCCCTGCCCTTCCTGGAAGCCATCCGCCAGATGGGCATCGAGGAAGGCCGCAACGCCACCTGCTCCATCCACCTCACGCTGCTGCCCTACATCCCCACCGCGGGCGAGCTGAAGACCAAGCCCACCCAGCACTCGGTCAAGGAACTGCGCGAGATCGGCATCCAGCCGGACATCCTGCTGTGCCGCGCGGACCGCTCCATTCCGGCCGACGAGCGGCGCAAGATCGCGCTGTTCTGCAACGTCATGCCGGAAGCGGTCATCGAGTGCCTGGATGCGGATTCCATCTACAAGATCCCCGGTGCGCTGCACGACCAGATGCTGGACGAGATCGTCTGCCACAAGCTGGGCATCCTGGCCCGCGCGGCGGACCTCTCCGCGTGGGAGAAGCTGATCCACGCGCTGGAAAACCCCGAGCACGAGGTGGACATCGCCTTCGTCGGCAAGTACGTGGATCTCACCGAGTCCTACAAGTCGCTGATCGAGGCGCTCAACCACGCCGGCATGCACACCCGCAGCAAGGTGAACATCCACTACCTCGATTCGGAAGACATCGAGCGCGAGGGCTGCGCCGCGCTGAAGGACATGGACGCCATTCTGGTGCCGGGCGGCTTCGGCAAGCGCGGCACGGAAGGCAAGATCGCCGCCATCCGCTACGCGCGGGAGAACAAGGTGCCCTACCTGGGCATCTGTCTGGGCATGCAGCTCGCCGTGGTGGAATTCGCCCGCGACGTGGCCGGCATGGAAGGCGCGCACTCCACCGAGTTCGACAAGGCCAGCCCCTATCCGGTGATCGGCCTGATCACCGAATGGAAGGACCGTACCGGCAAGATCGAGAAGCGCAACGAGAATTCCGACCTGGGCGGCACCATGCGCCTGGGCGGCCAGACCTGCCACCTGAAGGCGGGCTCCAAGGCGCGCCAGATCTACGGCGAGGACGACATCGTCGAGCGCCACCGCCACCGCTACGAAGTGAACAACACCCTGCTGGCCAGTCTGGAAGAAAAGGGGCTGGTCGTCTCCGGCCGTGCGCCGGTCACCGACCTGTGCGAGATGGTGGAGCTGCCCTCCGACGTGCACCCTTGGTTCGTCGGCTGCCAGTTCCATCCCGAATTCACCTCGAATCCGCGCAAGGGCCATCCACTGTTCGTCGCCTACGTGAAGGCGGCGCTGGCACGCAAGGCGGGCTGAGGAGTAGCACGATGAAGCTGTGTGGTTTCGAGGCCGGCCTGGACCGGCCCTTCTTCCTGATTGCCGGCCCCTGCGTGGCCGAATCCGAACAGATGTGCCTGGACATCGCCGGGCAGATGAAGGAAATCTGCGCCGAACTGGGCATCCCGTACATCTTCAAGGCGTCCTACGACAAGGCCAACCGCAGCTCGGGCAAGAGCTTTCGCGGCCACGGCATGGATGCCGGCCTGAAAATGCTCGAAGCGGTGAAGAAGCAACTGGGCCTGCCGGTGCTGACCGACGTGCACACCGTGGAGGAAATCCCCCGGGTGGCGGCCGTCGTGGACGTGCTGCAGACGCCGGCCTTCCTGTGCCGCCAGACGGACTTCATCCACGCGGTGGCCGCTTCCGGCAAGCCGGTGAACATCAAGAAGGGCCAGTTCCTCGCCCCCGCCGACATGAAGAACGTGGTGGACAAGGCCAAGGAAGCCAACGGCGGCGCGGACACCATCCTGGTGTGCGAGCGCGGCGCCTCCTTCGGCTACAACAACCTGGTGTCCGACATGCGCAGCCTCGCCATCATGCGCGAGACCAACTGCCCGGTGGTGTTCGACGCCACCCACTCGGTGCAGTTGCCGGGCGGGCAGGGCACGGCCTCGGGCGGGCAGCGCGAGTTCGTGCCGGTGCTGGCGCGCGCCGCGGTGGCCGTGGGCGTGGCGGGGCTCTTCATGGAAACCCACCCGGACCCCGCCAAGGCCCTGTCCGACGGCCCCAACGCGTGGCCGCTGCCGAAGATGAAGGCGCTGCTGGCCGTGCTGCGGGACATCGACCGCCTGGTGAAGTCCCAGGGCTTCATCGAACAGCAGCTTTGACCTGCCAGGCTCGCCTGAAAGAATTCCCCGTTTCCAACCGATACAGGAAGAACCATGAGTGCAATCGTTGACGTGATCGCCCGCGAGATTCTGGATTCCCGCGGCAATCCCACCGTCGAGGCCGACGTGCTGCTGGAATCCGGCGTCATGGGCCGCGCGGCGGTGCCGTCCGGCGCCTCCACCGGCTCCCGCGAGGCCATCGAGCTGCGCGACGGCGACAGCGCCCGCTACCTGGGCAAGGGCGTGCTGCGCGCCGTGGAGAACGTGAACACGGAAATCTCCGAAGCCATCATCGGCCTGGACGCCGAGGAGCAGGCCTTCATCGACCGCACGCTGATCGAGCTGGATGGCACCGAGAACAAGTCCCGCCTGGGCGCCAACGCCACGCTGGCGGTGTCCATGGCGGTGGCCAAGGCCGCGGCCGAAGAGGCCGGCCTGCCCCTGTACCGCTACTTCGGCGGCTCCGGCCCCATGACCCTGCCGGTGCCGATGATGAACGTCATCAACGGCGGCGCGCACGCCAACAACAGCCTGGACATCCAGGAATGCATGATCATGCCGGTGTCTCAGGCCAGCTTCCGCGAGGCCCTGCGCTGCGGCGCGGAGATTTTCCACCACCTGAAGAAGATCACCGACAAGAAGGGTTACCCGACCACCGTGGGTGACGAGGGCGGCTTCGCGCCCAACGTCTCCGGCACCGAAGAGGCCCTGAACCTGATCCAGGACGCCATCGCCGCCGCCGGCTACGAGCCGGGCCGCGACGTGCTGCTGGCCCTGGACTGCGCCTCCAGCGAGTTCTACAAGAACGGCAAGTACGAACTGGTCGGCGAGGGTCTGAGCCTCACCGCCGAAGGCTTTACCGACTACCTCGCCACGCTGGCGGACAAGTTCCCCATCGTCTCCATCGAGGACGGCATGGCCGAAGGCGACTGGGCCGGCTGGAAGGTGCTGACCGACCGCCTGGGCAAGAGCGTACAACTGGTGGGCGACGATCTCTTCGTCACCAACACCCGCATCCTGGAGCAGGGGATCGACCAGGGCGTCGCCAACTCCATCCTCATCAAGATCAACCAGATCGGGACGCTCTCCGAGACCTTCGCCGCGGTGGAAATGGCCAAGCGCGCCGGATACACCTCGGTGATCTCCCACCGTTCGGGCGAGACCGACGACGCCACCATCGCCGACATCGCCGTCGGCCTCAATGCCATGCAGATCAAGACCGGTTCGCTCTCCCGCTCGGACCGCATCTCCAAGTACAACCAGCTGCTGCGCATCGAGGAAGATCTGGGCGACACTTCCAGCTACCCGGGCCGCAAGGCCTTCTTCAACCTGCGTGCGCGTTAATAACCGCGTTACCGGTTGAAAACGATGCTCGCCGCGGCGGGCGTCGCATGGTAAAAACCCGAAGGCCGGCGGACGATCCGCTGGCCTTCCTTGCATTCAGGCATTCGTTCGCCCCTTCATGCGCTGGCCCCTGATCATCCTCGCCCTGCTGGCGGTCGTCCTGCAATACCCGCTATGGCTGGGCAAGGGAGGCTGGCTGCGGGTCTGGGAAGTGGACTCCCAACTGCAGGCCCAGCGTGCCGCCAATCACCAGCTCGAACAGCGCAACGCGGCGCTGGCCGCCGAGGTGGACGACCTCAAGTCCGGCAACGAGGCCGTCGAGGAGCGGGCGCGCTACGAACTGGGCCTGACCCGGCCGGGGGAAATCTACGTGCATGTGCCGCAGAAACCGGGTACGAAGCAGGGCGCGGACGAAAAGGCCTCTTCCGGGGCAGCCGTCGAGTAGGAGCGGGCTTGCCCGCGATGGCGGCCTTTGCATTCCCGCCAGCCGTATCGCGGCCAAGGCCGCTCCTACGATACCGGCCAGCTTTCACAGCAGTTCGGTGATCGTCTCGCGCTGTTCGAGTTCCGCCTCGAAGGCGACCATCTCCAGTCCCAGCGCGTCGCGCGCCGAGATCATCCCCACCGGCCGGCCGTCCTCGACCACCGGCACGTGGCGGAAGCCGTTGTCGTGCATCAGGTGCAGCGCATGGCCGAGGGGCTGGGACGGCGTGAGGGCGAGGGGATCGCGGGTCATCACATCTTCGATGGGGGTGCGGTCCGGGTCCAGCCCGTCGGCCAGCACCCGCGCGAGGGCGTCCCGTTCCGTGAAGATGCCGGCCAGACGTCCGTCGCCGGCGACGATCATGATGGAACCGACGCGGCGCTCCGTCATCAGCCGGCTGGCCTCCCGCACCGAAATCGTTCCCCGGGCGGTCAGGATGGGCTGGCCGCGTACCACTTCGCTGATCTTGCGTGCAGGCATGTCTCGTTCTCCTTGGGTGGTGGTGTCGTCGTCCCGGTGAATCCGGGCTTCTTGTTCATGCATGGCATTCCGCGGATGCCGCTGCAGGTCTGGATCAGTTGCTCGCCAGCAGGCTGCGGGCGCCGTCGATGCGCTGCGCGAAGTACGGGTTGTCCAGCCGTTCGATGCGGATGCGCCCGCGGCTCGACGGTGCGTGGATGAAGCGGCCGTCGCCCATGTATACGCCCATGTGGCTGTGGCGGCGGTTCTGCGTGTTGAAGAAGACGAGATCGCCGGGCTGCAGGTCGGCGACGCCGATGGGACGGGTGCGTTCGGCGATCTGCGCGGCGTTGTGGGGCAGGCGTTGTCCGGACACCTGCTCGACGATGTAGCTCACCATGCCGCTGCAGTCCAGCCCGGCCTCCGGGTTGCGGCCACCGAAGCGGTAGCCCACGTCCAGCAGGCCGAGGGCGAAGATCACCATCTCCCGGCTTTGGGATTGGTCTTCCAGGGTGAAGTAGCTGTTCTGCGGCGCGCTGCGGCGTGGCGTGGCGCTGGTATCGGCCGTGGGGGGCGGAAGGGTGGTGCAGGCCGACAGCAGTGCCGCCGCCGCGGCCGGCAGGAGGTGCCGGATGCGAAGCTGCGGAGCGGAAGGCTGGGCGGCGGACGGACGCATGGGCGCAAAGATAGTCCAGCCGCCCGGCCGTCGTCCAGCGCGGGTTTACTCGGTGAGTTCGATGGTGCCGTTCACCGTCACGCCGACCTGGCTTTCGCCCGCCTCGATGGGGGCCGGCGCGGCTTCCGCGGCGGCCATGGCGGCGCGTATGCGGGGCATGGGCTGGTAACCCGACTCGCCGATGCCCAGGTGGCGGATGCGATAGGGCTTGCCCAGCGTGTTCGCCACCAGTTGCGCGCGCTGCTCGAAGGCGCGGATGGCATCCACCGTGGCGTCGTCGAGGGCCTTGCGGCGGGTTTCCGGCGCCGGCTCCAGACCGATCTGCGACACCGCCAGCGTGGATTGCAGCTTGCCCAGCAGTTCGGACAGGGCGGCGATGTCGCGGCTTTCCAGGCGGATTTCCGAGCGCATGCGCCAGCCCTCGATCTGGCGGCCGTTCTTGCCGTACACCGGCCAGGTCTGGGTGCTGCCGGACTGGGTCTTGACGGTCGTGTAGGCGCGCGCGGTGTCGAGGGCGGCGGCGATGGCGCGGTTGACCTGGCGCGCCACCGCGGCCGGGCTGGCGTCGCTGGCTTCGAAGTAGGCGGTGGCGACTGCCAGGTCGTTGGCCGCCGGGCGCGTGGCGGCGGCTGCGAGGTCTATCGTCGTGGCCTGGTTCGCGGCGGGCGCCTGGGCGCAGGCGTTGCCGGCGGACAGGGCACCGGCGAGGAGCAGGACGGGCAGGGTGCGGGTGGTCAGGGACATGGCGGGCCTTTCCGGATGGGAGGAAGGCCATTTATACCGCACGGCTGCCCGCCTGCCGCGTGCTCCGGGTGTAAGCGCTTGTCAGCGCCCGTTGAACGGATCGATGTGGCGCAATTCGGCCGCGTAGCGTCGGGCGTTGTCCACGTAGTGGGCGGCGTTGGCTCTGAGCTTGGCGATGTCCTCGTCGGAGAGTTCGCGGATGATGCGCCCCGGGGAGCCGACCACCAGCGAGCGGTCGGGGATGACCTTGCCTTCGGGAATCAGCGCGTTGGCGCCGATGATGCAGTTCCTGCCGATCACCGCGTGGTTGAGTATCACCGCGTTGATGCCGATCAGGCTGCCGCCGCCCACGGTGCAACCGTGCAGCATCACCATGTGGCCGATGGTCACGTCCGCGCCGATGACGAGCGGCACGCCGTCGTCGTTGTGCAGGATGGAGCCGTCCTGGATGTTGGTGCCGTTGCCGATGGTGATGGGATCGTTGTCGCCGCGGATCACCACGTTGTACCAGATGCTGACGTCGCGCCCGGCTTCGACCCGGCCGATCACGGTGGCGTTGTCGGCGACCCAGGAGCCTTCGCCGAAGCGCGGCGCATGGTCGCCCAGTGCGTAGATTGCCATTGACTGTTCTCTCGGTTCTCCGGCAGGCGAGGCGTTCACCCGCGGAAAGGGGCGCAATCATAGCAATTGCTGCGCCGCGTGAAAACCTGCCGTAACGTCAAAAGCCGCCTTGCATCAAGCACTTCCGATGCCGTGGTGATGGGGGTGTTAACATGGGGCGAACGCTTTCGCCGCAACCTTTCTTCGCAACCCCTCCATGCTCAGCTACCGCCACGCCTTCCACGCCGGCAATCACGCCGACGTCCTCAAGCATTTCCTGCTCATCGAACTGCTCGACTACTACAACCGCAAGGACAAGCCCTGGTGGTACATCGATACCCACGCCGGGGCGGGCTGTTATGCGCTGGACAGCGAGCAGGCGGCGAAGAATGCCGAGCACGCGGCCGGGGTAGGACGGCTGTGGCAACGCGAGGACGTGCCCGAACTGCTGAAGCCTTATCTGGAAGCCGTGGGCCAGTTCAACCCCCACGGCCGGCTCAATTTCTATCCCGGCTCCCCGGCGTTGGCGATGACCCGGTTGCGGGCGCAGGACCGCATGCACCTGTTCGAGCTGCATCCGGCCGACGTGGAACTGCTGCAGAGGACTTTCGCCGGCGAGCAGGAGCGTGTGAGCGTGCGCAAGGCCGACGGCTTTTCCGCCCTGCGCGCCCTGTTGCCGCCGCCGAGCCGGCGTGCGGTGGTGCTGATCGACCCGCCCTACGAGGTCAAGGACGACTATCGCCGCGTCGTGGACGTCCTCGCCGAGGGTCTGCGCCGTTTCCCCACCGGCACCTTCGCGGTGTGGTATCCCATGCTTGCGCGGGCGGACGCGCGCAAGCTGCCCGACAGGCTCGCGGCCCTGGGCGCCGAGAGCTGGCTGGACGTGCGCCTGGCGGTGCGCCATCCGCCGCGCGACGGCTTCGGCATGTTCGGCAGCGGCGTGTTCGTGGTCAATCCGCCCTGGGTGCTGCCCGAACGCCTGGAGGCGGTGATGCCTTGGCTGGTGAAGCAATTGGCCGAGGACGAGGGCGCCGGTTTCGACCTGGAGCACCACATCGAATGACACCCACCGACAGCCTCGAAACCCTGCGCGACGCGCTGCGCGAGTTCGCCGCGGCGCGGGAGTGGGAACAGTTCCACACCCCCAAGAACCTGGCCATGGCCCTTTCCGGCGAGGCCGGCGAGGTGATCGAGCACTTCCAGTGGCTGACGGCGGAGCAGTCGGCGGCCTTGCCCGACGGGGTGCGCGGCGAGGTGGCCCTCGAACTGGCCGACGTGCTGCTGTACCTGGTGCGCCTGGCCGACGTGCTCGGCATCGACCTGGCCGAGGCGGCGCGGCGCAAGCTGGCGATCAACGCCGAGCGCTACCCGGTGGAGGCGGCGCGCGGCCGCGCGGACAAGTACGACCGCCTGTGAGCGGCGCGGCGGGTATTGTTACGTTTGGGTTAAGGGAATATTTCTGAAACAATACGCGCTTTTGCAGCGGGCGGGCATCGGCGCGTGGAACTTCAGCACATCAGTGAAATCGAGCGGGCGACGGAAAGCGGCCGCTCCGAACTCTTCAGGCTGGGCCTCGGCCTGCTCTTCCTGGTCGGCGTGATGCTCTACGCGACGATGCGCGGCGACGGCCAGCCCAGCCTGGTGCTGGTGATCGCCGCGCTGATCGGCGGCTACATGGCGATGAACATCGGCGCCAACGACGTGGCCAACAACGTCGGCCCGGCAGTCGGTTCCAGGGCGCTGACCATGGGCGGCGCGCTGGTGATCGCGGCCATCTTCGAGGCGGCAGGCGCGCTCATCGCCGGCGGCGAGGTGGTCGGCACCATTCGCAGCGGCATCATCGATCCGGCCAGCATCCAGAACAACGATACCTTCGTCTGGCTGATGATGGCCGCGCTGCTGGCCGGGGCCTTGTGGCTGAACGTCGCCACCGCCGTGGGGGCACCGGTGTCCACCACCCATTCCATCGTCGGCGCGGTGCTGGGCGCGGGCGTCGCAGCGAACGGCTTCGGCGTGGTGAACTGGTCGGTCATGGGGTCGATCGCGGCAAGCTGGGTCGTCTCGCCGCTGATGGGCGGGCTGATCGCCGCCGGATTCCTGTACCTCATCAAGCACAGCGTCACCTACCAGGCGGACATGGTGGCCGCGGCGCGCAAGGTGGTGCCCCTGCTGGTGGCGCTGATGGCCTGGGTGTTCTGCACCTATCTCCTGCTCAAGGGGCTCGGCAAGCTGGTGACGGTCGGCTTCTTCGCTGCCGTCCTGCTCGGCCTGGCCTTTGCGGTGGTGGTTTACTTCATCGTCAAGCCGGCCGTCGAACGCCGTTCGCGCCAGATGAGCAATTCCAAGCAGAGCGTCAACAGCCTGCTCACCGTGCCGCTGATCTTCGCCGCGGGCCTGCTGAGCTTCGCCCACGGCTCCAACGACGTGGCCAACGCGGTGGGTCCGCTGGCCGCCATCGTGGACATCGTGACCCTGGGCCAGACGCAGATCAGCACCGATGCGCCGATTCCCCTGTGGGTGATGATGGTGGGCGCGCTGGGCATCTCCCTGGGCCTGGCGCTCTACGGCCCGAAGCTGATCCGCACGGTGGGTTCCGAGATCACCGAGCTCGACCAGATGCGCGCCTTCTGCATCGCCATGGCGGCCACGCTGACGGTGATTCTCGCCAGCCAGCTCGGCCTGCCGGTGAGTTCCACCCACATCGCGGTGGGCGGAGTGTTCGGCGTCGGCTTCCTGCGCGAATACCTCAAGCGCAACTACGACCGCATGGTGGCGGAGATCAAGGCGCACCATCCGGAGGGCGACCAAGTGGCGCTGGATGCCTTTCTGGCGCAGTTCGCCAAGGCCTCCATCAAGCGCAAGGGCGAGATGCTGCGCGACCTCAAGCGCAAGGCCAAGCTGCGCGAAGATCCGCTGAACCTGTCCAAGGGCGAGCGCAAGGGCCTGCGCAAGGTCTACAAGCGCGAACTGGTCAAGCGTTCGCACGTGATGCGCATCGCCGCGGCCTGGATCATCACCGTACCGGCGTCGGCGCTGATGGCGGCGATGCTGTTCTACATGATCCGCGGCATGCTGCTGCCCTGAACCCTCCGCGCGAGCGGGTATCATCGGCGGCATGACCGGATTCGAACTCTCGGCGCTCGTCCTCCTCGCCGCCCTTGCCTGGTTCTGGCTCGACAGCCTGAAGGCCCGCGAGGCGGGCATGGCGGAGGCGCGCGCGGCCTGCCGGCGGGAAGGGGTGCAGTTGCTGGACGAGACGGTGGCCTGCCGTTCTCTGCGCCTGGCGCGCGACGACGACGGCCACGCCGCACTGCGGCGCGTATATGAGTTCGAATACTCCGGCAGCGGCGACGACCGCTACCACGGCGCCGTGGTGCTGCTGGGGCGCGAGGTGGTCATGCTCGACGTGGGCGAGCACCGGCGCGCCGGCCAGCCGCTGCATTGAGAACAGTCGGACATGCTGCACTGCAGCATCATACTTGATCGGAATCATAAGCCAATGGATTCGGGCCTTTCGGCGTGATTTTGCTCGCTTCCAAGGAGCACAAATAGCGTGTATTCTGCACTGCAGCATAAATAAACCCGTACTTCCGGAGCGATCTTTCCGGATCGAGGGCAAGCAATGAGCAAGTACACGTACATCTTCATGGATTTCGACGGTGTCACCCACCCCTGGGGCGAGGTGGAGGATTTCCGCTGTCTGCCCGCCGTCGAGGCGGTGATGCGCGAGTTCGACGAAGCGCGCATCGTCATCGCCGCGGACCAGCGCATGCTTTTCCCCCTGTCCGCCCTGAGCCTGCGCTTCGCGGAGGACATCCGGCCGCGCGTCGCGGGGACCACGCCCCAGCTCATCCCGAAGCGGGGCAGCGAGCTGCACGGCCTGCGCGAACGGGAAGCCATGCTGTGGCTGTCCCAGCACACGGCGGATTTCACCACCGCCGCCTGGTGTGCGGTGGACGACGCGCCGGGCAACTGGCTGACCCGCTCCCGCCTGGTTCTCACCGATTTCAAGCGTGGCTTCACCGAAGAGGACGCCGGTGCGCTGCGCCGCATGCTGGCCGATCTTCGTGCCGGCAAGGCAACGGCCGAACCGGTCAACCCGGCGCTGAGCTGGGCCTGAGCCGGGCGCTCAGTGCCCGGTGCGGGCGGCGAAGCGCAGTACCCGTTCCGCCGCGGCCGTGCCGGAACGTACGGCCGATTCCAGCGTGGCCGGGTAATCCGAATCCAGGTAGTCCCCCGCCAGCCATAGCCCCGGCACCGGGGTGCGGCAGCCGGGGCGCACCAGCCCCGGCCGGCAGGCGAAGGTGGCGCGCTTCTCGGTGATGGCCTGGCTCCACTGCGGGGCGGGCAGGCGGCGGCTGAGTTCGTCTTCCAGTTGCTTGTGCACGGCGAGGATCAGTTCCTCCCGGGACAGGGCCTCGTGGGCGCCATGGGCGCTGATCACGCAGGCGACGAGGCCGGCGCGGCCGCCCAGCCGGCCGCGGTCGAAGGCCCACTGGGCCGGGGCGCCGGCCAGCCCGATCATCGGATGGGGCAGGTGCACGCCGTCGCCCAGGGCCAGATAGACGGTGACGATGGGTTCGGAGGGCAGGGCGTCGATCTGCGCCGCCAGGCGTTCGCAATCGCCGGCCGAGGCGAGCAGGGCGCCGGCGTGGTGCGGGGCGGTGGCGATGACCACCTGGCGGTAGCCGCCGCGGCCCGGGTCGCCATCGAGGAAGAACTCCCCGTTTTCCCGGCGGATGCCTTCCACCGCGGTGCCGGTGCGCAGCTTGCCGCGGCGCACGGCCAGGAAGCGTGCGGCCGGCACGGGGAAGAGTTCGGACAGGTCGATACGCGGGATCAGCAGTTCGCTGGCGGCGGTGTGCGCCCCCAGGCTGTCCCGCAGCACGTTGGCGAAGATCTGCGCCGAGGCTTCGGCCGCCGGGGTGTTGAGGGCGGCCACGCACAGGGGCTCCCAGATCAGCCGTATCAGCCGGGGCGTCTGGCGGGTCTGGCGCAGGAGTTCGGCGACGCTCTGCGCCGCCTCCACGCGCCACGCCCGTTTCTTCAGCCCCCGCATCAGCCGCAGCATGGCCAGCCGGTCCGCCCAGGCGAGACCGCGGGCGCGCAGCAGGCCCACGGCCAGGTGGAAGGGCGCGGGCAGGTGCGCGGCCTGCAGGTGGAGTTCGCCCGGCACGTGCAGCAGCAGCGGCAGGCGTTCCAGCGTCTTGGGCGACACGCCGGTGGTACGCAGCAGGCGGGTGAGTTCGCTGTAGGCCCCCAGCAGGATGTGCTGGCCGTTGTCCAGGCGGTGGCCGTCCTTGGCCACCACGCGGGCGCGTCCGCCCAGGGTGTGGGAACGTTCGAACACGGTGACCTGCACGCCGTGGCGGGCGAGTTCCACGGCGCAGGCGAGCCCGGCGTAGCCGGCACCGATGATGGCGACCTGATGGGGGACCATGCCGCGCGTCAGGCCTTCATCCAGGTGCGCCAGGCGATCCACAGCTTGCGCAGCGGGGTCAGGGAGGTGCGCCGGTCCAGCACCTGGAAGCCGTCGCGGGCGATCTCGTCCAGCAGAGTGCGGTAGATGGCCGCCATCACCAGTCCGGGGCGCTGGCTCTTGCGGTCGGCCGCGGGCAGGTGGGCGAAGGCCTGGGCGTAGTAGTGGCGCGCGCGTTCGGCCTGGAATTCCATCAGGGCGCGGAAGTTGTCGCTGTGGCGCGCCTCCAGGATGTCCGCGGCCGGCACGTTGAAGCGCTGCAGGTCCTCGATGGGCAGGTAGATGCGCCCGCGCCGGGCGTCCTCGCCCACGTCGCGGATGATGTTGGTGAGCTGGAAGGCCAGCCCCAGGTCGTGAGCGTACTTCAGCGTGGCCCGGTCGGTGTAGCCGAAGATCTCCGCCGCCAGCAGGCCCACCACGCTCGCCACGCGGTAGCAGTAGAGTTGGAGGTTCTTGAAGTCCAGGTAGCGCGTCTGCTGCAGGTCCATGGCCATGCCGTCGATGATTTCCAGCAACTGCTCCCGCGGCAGGTCGAAGCGCGGGAGCACGTCCTTGAGGGCGAGGCCGACCGGATGGGTGGGCTGGCCCTCGTAGACCCGCGCCACTTCCTGGCGCCACCACTCCAGCGTGGTCTGCGCCAGCGACAGGTCGTGGCATTCGTCCACCACGTCGTCCACCTCCCGGCAGAAGGCGTACAGGGCGGTGATGGCCTGGCGGCGCTCGGCCGGCAGGAAGAGGAAGCTGTAGTAGAAGCTGGAGCCGCTCTTCGCGGCCTTGTCCTGGCAGTAGGCGTGCGGATTCATGTGTTGTTGTCGTAGTTGAGGGCGCGCCAAGCCAGGAGCGGCCAGTCGTTCCGGTGCAGGGTGGGGCGGTGGGCGAACACGTCGTGGCCGGCCGCCTCGATGCCTTCCAGGATGCGCAGCCCGCCCAGCACCATCAGGCGCAGTTCCCAGCCGATGCGTCCCGGCAGGCGGCGGGCCAGCGGTGCGCCGGCGCGCATCATGGCCCGCGCACGTTGCACCTGGAAGTCCAGCAGCGCGCGCCAGGGCTCATCCACCCGGCCCTGTCCGACCTGCGCCTCGGTGACGCCGAAGCTGGCCATGTCGTCGGCCGGCAGGTAGATGCGGTCCTTGTCCCAATCGATGGACACATCCTGCCAGAAGTTGATCAGTTGCAGGCTGGTGCAGATGGCGTCGGACTGGGCCAGCGCCGTTTCGTCGCTCACTCCGTACAGGTGCAGCAGCAGCCGGCCCACCGGGTTGGCGGACCGGCGGCAGTAGTCGAGGATTTCGGCGAAGTCCGCATAGCGGGTTTTGACCACGTCCTGGCTGAAGGCGTCCAGAAGGTCGCGGAAGAGCTGCAGCGGCAGGGCGTGGGCGCGCACGTTGCGTTCCAGGCGCTCGAACAGGGGGGCGAGATCGGCGACAGGGCAGGGCTGGTGCCGTTCAATGGCGGCCAGCGCCGTGCGGTACTCGTCCAGCCGTGCCAGGCGCTCGGCCGGCGCCGCGTCGCCCTCGTCGGCCACGTCGTCCGCGCCGCGCGCGAAGGCGTAGATCGCCTCCACCGGTTCGCGCAGGCGGGCGGGCAGCAGCAATGAGGCGACGGGGAAGTTCTCGTAGTGTTCGACGGGCATGACGGGCGGGCGGCGCGCTTGGCGGCTGCCGGGCGCCCGGAGTATAAGCCAAAGCGCGGCCCGGCACTTTCCGGGCTTCCCGCAATCTCTCTCCCATGCTCGAAATCCGCCGTCTCGCCAAACGTTTCGACCCCGCCGCACCTGCCGCCCTGTTCGAGGGCGTGGATCTCGACGTCGCCGCCGGCGAGTGCGTGGCCATCGTCGGCGAATCCGGGGTGGGCAAGTCCACGCTGCTCAACTGCCTGGCCGGACTCGAATCGGTGGACAGTGGCAGCATCCGCCTGGAAGGGCGGGAACTCGCCGGTCTGGACGACGACGCTTTCGCCCGCCTGCGGCGCAGCCGCTACGGCTTCGTGTTCCAGGCCTTCCACATCCTGCCGCACCTCACGCTGGCGCAGAACGTGGCGCTGCCCCTGTGGCTGCTGGACGTGGCCGAGGGCGAGGCGCGGGAGCGCGCCGGGGCCATGCTGGCGCGCGTGGACCTCGCCGCGCGCGCCGACGACTGGCCCCGCCATCTGTCGGGCGGCGAACTGCAGCGCGTGGCCATCGCCCGCGCGCTGGTGCATCGGCCGGCCCTGGTGCTGGCCGACGAACCCACCGGCAATCTCGACCCCGGCCGTGCCGCGGCGGTGCTGGAGCTGCTGCTGGAGGCGGTACGCGAAGCGGGCGCGGCGGGCGTGCTGGTGACCCATTCGGCCGCTGCCGCGGCGCGCGCCGACCGGGTGCTGCGCCTCACCGCCGGCGGCCTGGCGCCGGAACCGTGAGCGCCGCCCTGCGCCGTCTCTTCCTCGCCAGCCTGCGGCGCCGGCCGCTGGCGACCGCCTTGTCGTTGGCCGCCATCGCCCTGGGCGTGGCGCTGGGCCTGGCGGTGCAACTGATCCACGACGCCGCGCTGGACGAGTTCGGCCGCGGACTGCGCCTGCTCGCAGGCGAATCCGACCTGCAGGTGCTGGGGCCCCGCGGCGGCTTCGACGACGCGCTCTACCTCGCACTCGCCGCCCGCCCCGAAGTGGCCGAGGCCAGCCCGCTGCTGGAGGTACAAGCCCGCCTGCCGGGGCGCGACGGCAGCCTGCGCATCCTGGGCGCGGACATCTTCCGCCTGCCCGGCGTGCAGCCGGCGCTGCTGCCGGTGCCGGCCGAGGGCGTGGGGCAGTTCGCGGCGCTGGAAGCGGGGCGCATCTTCCTCAGCGCCGCGGCAAGCGCCGAACTGGGTCTTGCCCCCGGGAACGTGCTGGCCGTGCAGAGTGGTGTGGTCGAGCATGCGCTGACGGTTTCGGGCGGCGTGCCGGGTGCCGGGGCGGGGCAGGCGCTGGGGGTGATGGACATCGCCGCGGCCCAGCAGCTTTTCGACCGTCCCGGCCTGCTCACCCGCATCGACCTGCGCCTGGCGCCCGGCGTGGCCCGCGAGGAGGCGCGCCGCAGCCTGGCCGCGCTGCTGCCGCCCGGTGTGGAACTGCTGGCGCCGGAGGCCGCCGCCGCCCAGGTGGCCGGCCTGTCCCGCGCCTACCGGGTCAATCTGGGCATGCTGGCGGCCATCGCGCTGCTCACCGGGGCCTTTCTGGTGTTCTCCACGCAGATGCTGGCGGTGGCGCGCAGGCGGCAGGAATTCGCCTTCCTGCGCGCCCTGGGCCTGGAGCGCAGCGGCCTCAAGCGCGGCCTGCTGGCCGAGGGCGCGGCGCTGGGCCTGCTCGGAGGGCTGGGCGGCGTGGCGCTGGGGCATGGGCTGGCGGCGCTGGCCTTCCGCCTCGTGGGCGGCGATCTGGGTGCGGGCTTTTTCGAGGGTCTGCGCCCAGCCTTGCGCTTCGAGCCGCTGCCGGCGCTGGCCTATGCGGCGCTGGGCGTGGCCGCCGGCGTCGCCGGGAGCTGGGTGCCGGCGCGGGATGCGGCGGCCCTGGTGCCGGCCCGCGCGCTGCGGGCAGCCGACGAGGCCGGGCTGGATGCGCGTCCGCGCTGGGTCGCTGCTTTTTCGTGTGCGCTGGCTGCGGCGGTTCTGAGCCGATTGCCGGCCCTGGGCGGGGTGCCGGTGGCGGGCTACGCGGCGGTGGCCTGCATCTTGGCCGCTGCCGTGCTGGCGCTGCCCGGCGTGACGGCCGCAGTGGCGCGTGTCCTGGCCCGTGGGCGTGCCGTGTTGTGGCGCCTGGCCCATGCGCGGCTGGCCGCCGCGCCGGGGCAGACCGTGGTGGCCGGCGCGGCGGTCGTTGCCAGCGTGGCCCTGGCTGCAGCGATGGCCATCATGGTCAATTCCTTCCGCCTGTCCCTGGACGACTGGCTGGCGCGCATGCTGCCGGCCGACCTCTACCTGCAGGCCTCGTCTTCGGCGGCGAGCGGCTATCTGGACGAGGACACGGTGGCCGCGGTGGCGGCGCTGCCGGGGGTGGCGGCCGTGGAGCCGATCCGCTTCGAACAGATCCGGCTGGACGGGCAGCGGGCGCCGGTCACGCTGCTGGCGCGCACGATCCGCGCCGAGGGCGACCTGCCGCTGGTGGAGGGCCACATCGCCGTCCCGCCGGACGACCTGCCGCAGGCCTGGATTTCCGAGGCGATGGTGGACCTGTTCGGCCTCGCCACCGGCGACGAACTGGCGGTGCCGATGGCGGGCCGCCTGCAGCGCTTCCGCGTGGCCGGTGTGTGGCGCGACTACGCGCGCCAGCACGGCGCGGTGGCGGTGGATCTGGCCGTGTACCAGGCCCTCGGCGGCGACCACCGCGCCAACGACCTGGCGATCCGCCTGCGGCCCGGGGCGGACCCCGCCGCCGTGGCGCAGGCCGCGGTGGCGGCGCTGGGCGAGCGCACCGTGCGCGTCGCCACCACGGGCGAGGTGCGCGCCCGCAGCCTGGAGATTTTCGACCGCAGCTTCCTGGTGACCTATCTGATGGAAGCGGCGGCGGTGCTGATCGGCCTGGCCGGCATCGCCACCAGCTTCGCCGCGCTGGCCACCGCGCGCCGGCGCGAGTTCGGCATGCTGCGCCACCTGGGTTTCACGCGGGGCGAGATCGGCCGCCTGCTGGCGTTGGAGGGGGCACTGGCCGCGGCGCTGGGCGTGGCGGTGGGGCTTGCTGCCGGGGCGGCGGTGGCCTGGGTGCTGGTGGAGGTGGTCAACCGCCAGAGCTTCCACTGGAGCATGGACATGAGCGTCCCGGCCGGCGGACTGGCGCTGTTCGCAGCGGTGCTGGTGGCGCTGGCCGCGCTCGCCGCCCGGCTGGCGGGGGCGCACGCGATGCGCCGCCCGGCGGTGCTGGCGGTGCGGGAGGACTGGTAGGCATGGCGGCGCGCTGGATTCGCCGCCTGGCCGCCGTCGCCTGCGCCGCGTTCGCGCTGCTGGCGGGCGGAACCTTCGCCGACGAACTGCCGGCCGACTATCCGCCGGTGCTGCCGGGCCGCGCCATCGAGTTTCCGGCCGACACCGGCGCACACCCGGCCTTTCGCACCGAGTGGTGGTACGTCACCGGCTGGCTCGCCGACGGCGAGGGTATCGAGCGCGGTTTCCAGATCACCTTCTTCCGCGTACGCACCCGCATTGGCGAGGGCAACCCCAGCCGCTTCGCGCCGCGCCAGCTGGTGCTGGCCCACGCCGCGGTGGCCGACCCCAAGGCCGGCCGCCTGCTGCATGCAGAACGGGCCGCACGGGCGCTGCCGCCGCTGGTGGGGTTCGAGACCGGCCGCACCCATGCCTGGGTGGGCGACTGGTCGATTGCCTGGGAGGGCGACCACTACCTCGCCCGTGCCGCCGGCGAGGATTTCGCTTTCGACCTGCGCTTCGATCCGACCGCCGCCCCGATGCTCAACGGAGAGGCCGGCTTCAGCCGCAAGGATGCCGATCCCAGGCATGCCAGCCATTACTACAGCCGCCCCCAACTGGCTGCGCGCGGCACCCTGCGCGTGGACGGGCAGGACCGGGAAGTGAGCGGGCGGGCGTGGCTGGACCACGAATGGTCCAGCGAACTGATGCCGGAGGGGGTGCGCGGCTGGGACTGGCTGGGCATCAACCTGCACGACGGCGGGGCGCTGATGGCTTTCCGCATGCGCGACGAGCAGGGCGAGCCGCGCTGGGCCGGCGGCACCCTGCGTGCCGCGGACGGCAGCCAGCGCAGCCTGGCGCCGCAGGAACTGCGCTTCACGCCGCTGCGGCGCTGGCGCTCGTCGCGCACCGGGGCGGACTACGCGGTGACGTGGCGGCTGGAGCTGAACCCGGCCGGGGCCGCTCCCCGCACGCTGGAAATCCAGCCGCTGATGGACGACCAGGAACTGGACAGCCGGCGTTCTACCGGCGCGGTGTACTGGGAAGGGGCGGTGCGCCTGCTGGAAGGGGGGCGGGAGATCGGCCGCGGCTACCTGGAGATGACCGGCTACGCGGAGCGGCTGCGGATGTAGGCGGCTGTGATGCGCCGCCCGCGGTCGCGGTGCCTGCACAAAAAGTTGCACTTGTTCGCGCCATTGGTCCGGTGACGACTCCCGTTTGCGATGCCTATGATGGACAGGCTGGCACCCTCGACATGGGGGACGGGAGGGAGAGCATGGGCTTTGCGCATGTGGGGCATACCTGGTCCGCCATTCACGGAAGAATCGGGCATTCGTTCGCGAGGACCAAGGTGCTCGCGCGCCGCTACGTCCGCTTCTCCCTGGCCTTCATGAATCGCCGTGCCCGCGGACAGGTCACCGTCGTGGGGATCACCGGCAGTGCCGGGAAGACGACCACGAAGGATCTGTGCGCCGCCATCCTTGCCGGGCACGCCCCTGTCCACAGCTCGAGACGTTCCCAGAACGAGCACGATGCCGTGGCCGAGACCGTCCGCGGAATCGGTCCCGAACACCGCTTCTGCATCGTCGAGCTTTCCGCAGGCGAGCCCGGTTATCTCGATCTTCCGCTGCGGCTGGCCAGACCCCGGGTGGCGGTGCTGACAATGGTGGCCCGGGACCATTTCAGCGCATTCAAGAGCGTCGAGGCCATTGCCCGGGAAAAGGGCAAGCTGGTGGAAAGCCTGCCTCCCGATGGAACGGCAGTCCTCAACATCGACGATCCGCTGGTCCGCGCCATCGGAGAGCGATGCGGACGGCGGGTGATCTGGGTGGGGGAGGCCGAGGGCGCCACGCTGAGACTCCTGCGTGTGCGCTCGAACTGGCCGGAGCCGCTGACCCTCGACGTGGAATACCGGGGGATCGCCTACACCGTCACCACCCGGCTGAACGGCAGACAACTGGCGCTTTCGGTGCTCTCCGCGCTGGGCGTGGCCATTGCCCTCGGCATTCCCCTGGAAGAAGCGATCCCGGGGCTGATGTGTGTCGGGTCCACCGAGGGGAGGATGCAGATCGTGCGGTCTTCCAACGGTGTCGTCTTCGTTCGCGACGACTGGAAGGCGCCCCTGTGGTCCATCCAGGCGCCGTTCGAATTCATGCGCGATGCGCAGGCCGTGCGCAAGGTGCTGGTCATCGGCACGCTGTCGGACTACTCCCTGTCGGCGTCCAAGCTGTATCCCAAGGTCGCACGCCAGGCCCTGGAGATCGGGCAACTGGTCGTGTTCGTGGGACCCCACGCCTTGCGGGCCCTGAAGGCCGGGACGGACGATCCATCGCGGCAGCTCCGTGCCTTCCCTTCCTTGCGGGACGCCTCGGAGTATCTCCATTCCGCCCTGCGGCCGGGCGATCTCGTGTTGCTCAAGGGTTCGCACAAGACGGACCACCTGGTCCGCCTGGTCCTGGACCGCGAGCGTCGAATCGCTTGCTGGCAGGAAAAATGCGGAAGAAGCAACTTCTGCGGAGTCTGTGATCAACTCTACGCGGCAGCTTCGGCGCCTCCCGTGCGAGCCGGAACTGATCGAGGCTTCGCCGTGCCGCCGCCGGGCCGTGAAGTCCCCGACCCCGCCGGACTAGTGGTGGTGGTCGGCCTCGGCAATCCGGAGCCGAAGTATGCGGACACGCCGCACAACGTGGGTTACCGGATCTGCGATCAACTCGCCGCCGGGGCCGGCGGGTTCTGGGAAGCGGGACCGGAGGGGCAACTGAGCCTGATCACAGGCAACGGGAGAACCGTTCTGCTGTTCAAGCCGGGCGTCAGCATGAACCGCAGCGGCGAGCCGGTGCGGAGTTTTCTGGAACGCCATGGTGCGGGCGTCGATCAGTTGATCGTGGTGCACGACGACATGGATCTCCCGCTGGGGGAGGTGCGTCTCAAGCGCGAGGGCGGGGATGCGGGGCACAAGGGCGTCCGCTCGGTCATCGGCAGCCTGGGGAGCGGACAGTTCCGGCGGATACGGGTGGGCGTGAGGCGGCACGGGGAGCACGAGGAAGCCAGGCTGCTGGTGCTCGTGCCGTTTGCCCCATCGGAAAGGAACAGCCTGGGCAAGGGGCTTTCACGCGCAAGCGACATGCTCGGCGAGATGCTGTGGGCCAGCAGGCCGGCATGTCGTGGTGCCTCGGAAGGGACTCGAACCCCCACACCTTTCGGTACTTGATCCTAAGTCAAGCGTGTCTACCAATTTCACCACCGAGGCTGCACTTCGCACCGGGTCATCCGGACCCGGGTTCGCGAGTCTAGCAGCAGTGGGCCGCCGGATGAAACCTGGCCACCTGCCGTGCGTGGCCGGAAGCTCAGCGCAGGTACTGGCGCTTGATGCGTTCGACCGAGCCGTCGGCGAGCAGTTTGTCGAGCGCGCCCTGCAGGCGGGCGAGCAGGGCGGGGTCGATGTCCTTGTGGCAGGCGTAGCCCATGATGCCTTCGCGCACCGTGAAGACCGCCTTGTAGCCGGCGGTGTCGATGCCTTCGAGCTTCATGTTCCACAGCGCGGTATCCAGGCCGTAGGAGATGGCGTCGAAGCGGCCGCCTTCGAGCATGCGCACCAGGCTGCGGGCCGAATCGGTACGCACCAGGGCGCTCTTGATGCCGGCGCTGTGCAGGGCCTGCTCGCCGATGTCGTCGCGCACGACGCCGATGGTGAGCGCGTCGAGGTCCTTCGCGGCGGCGACGCGGAGCTGCTTGGCCGTCGGCGCGACGATGGTGACGCTGGTATCCACCAGCGGCTCGACGAAGGCGAAGAGCTGGCGGCGCTCGGGGGTGATGGTCATGGAGAAGAGGCAGGTGCCCGGCTGCTCCTGCGCCATGCGGTAGCCGCGCGCCCAGGGCAGGATGCGCACGTCGGCGGCGCTGCGCGGCACGCCCAGCACTTCCCACATCTTCACCAGCACGTCCACCGCGATACCCTTGGCGACGCCGTTCTCGCTGAAGTTGTAGGGCGCGTATTCCTCGCTGATCCACTGCAGCTCTTCGAGCGACCGGTCTTGCGCGTGGGCGCTGCCCAGGGCGAGGCCGAATGCGGCTGCGGCGAGCAGGGTGCGGAAGGCAGTGCGGGCAGTGGGCATGGAAACCTCGGGCGAAGGGGGAGTGGAGGGCGTGTTCAGCGTTGCTTGAGAATCACCAGGGTCAGGTCGTCGTACAGGGTCTGGCTGCCGATGTGGCGCTTGACGTCGGCCACGATGGCGTCCTTGATGGTTTCCGCGCTGTCGCGGTGATGGGCGGCGACCAGGCCGGCCAGGCGCTCCAGGCCGTAGAGGCGATGGGCTTCGTCGGCGGCCTCGGTGATGCCGTCGGTGTAGAGCACCACCACGTCGTCCTGGTGCAGGTCGAGGCGGATTTCGCCGACGAATTCGGCGACTTCCTCGATCAGCCCGATGGGGAAGCCCAGGCTGTCGGTGTCGATGATTTCTACCTGACCGTCGCGGCGCACGATGACCACCGATTCGTGCTGGCCGCTGATGCGCAGCCGGCCGCGCGCGGCGCCGTCGTGCAGGCTGTGGTAGTCGAGCAGGGCCAGGGTGAGGTTCTTGCCGCAGCCCATGCGCTGGACGTTGTTGTAGATGGTGCTGTTGAGCACGTCCATGACGCGCACCATGTCCTCTTCGCGGGCGGTGAGCATGGTGCGCACCGCGCTCTGCGTCATCAGCATCACCACGCCGCTCTCCAGGCCGTGGCCGGTGACGTCGCCGATGCCGATGCGCACGCCGCCGGCATGGCTGAGGATGTCGTAGTAGTCGCCGCCGACCTCGCTGGCCGGTTCCATGTAGGTGGCGATGTCGAGGGATTCGATGGCGTCCAGCTCGGCGCGCGAGGGCAGCAGGATCTGCTGGATGCGGCGCGAGACGTCGAGCTCCGCGCCCAGCCGGGTGTTCTCGTCACGGGCGCGGTCGCGCTGTTCCAGGCCGCGCTGGAAGGCCTGCATCAGTTCGTCCAGGCTGTGCACGATCTGGCCCAGTTCGTCGCGCTGGTGCCCGCGCAGGCTGGGCCTGGGCCAGGCCCCGGGACGGGCCGGGTCGATGCGGGTGATGGCGGCGTGCAGCGCGAGCAGCGGGCGGGTGATCATGAAGTAGAAGATCAGCACCACCAGCGCGGAGATCACCAGCGCCTTGACCAGCCCCACCGCCACCAGCACGCGGCCGCGCTGGTTGAAGCTGGCGGCGATCTCGCCGGCGTCGAGCGCCACTTCCAGGCGGCCGACGTCGTTGGCGCCGGTCGGGGCGCTGCCGTGCTTGAGCGCGATGCCGTAGGCGGTGATGTCGCCGAACAGGAAATGCACCAGGGCGCCGGCGGGGGCGCCGTCCTCGCGGTCGCGCTGGGCGATGACCTTGCCGAAGTTGTCGCGCAGCACGACCTGCTTCATCTCGTGATAGGCGAACAGGCCGTCCACCACCTGAGCGGCCAACTGATCGTTGAACAGATAGGCGGCTTCCGCAGCGGGACCGTGTACGAGCTGCAGCGTGCGCTCGGTCTGCGCGCGGATCTCGGCGCGCATGGACTTCCAGTCCGAGTAGAGTTCGATCGCCCCGGCGAGCAGGCCGAGCAGCAGCACGATGAGCAGGGTGGCCGCCGCCTGACGGAAGGTCAGGCCGTGCATGAGCGGGGTGCGCTCGCCGGCGGTGCGGGCAGCGGAGTCGGGGGCGCTCACGGCTGGGGGTCGGGCTCAGTCGAACACGAGTTCGAGCGCTGGCATCAGGCGCTTGAGGTTGTTGAGCGACTTGCCCTGCCACGGAATGGCGTTGGAGCCGCGGATGGTCAGCGCGCAGTCCTTGCGGTTGCGGGCGTTGATGACGAACTTGGACAGCGTGGCGATGCCCGAGCTGTTGAGGAACTCGAGTCCGGTGAGGTCTACGGTGAGGGTGGAGCGCCCGTCGAGGGATTCGTCCAGCAGTTGCGAAATGGGGGCGTATTCGCTGAGCCCGCCCAGACGCAGCGAGCCGGCGAGCCGGATGCTGCTGTCCCCGCTGTCGAAATCGACCTTGTAGCCGTCGCCTTCGAGTGACTTCATCTGCACGTGCTCCATCATAATTTCAGGGTGACCTGGGTGATGACGCGGTAGCCTCCGTCGTGGCCGGCTTCGAAGCGCCAGGCCAGTTCGGCACCGTAGTCGTTGATCATGGTGAGGTAGCCGAGCCCGGCCGTGTCTTCCGACAGGGCGTTGCGTTCGAGCTGCTCCAGGTACAGTTCGCCGGGGTCGGCCTCCCGCAGCCGGGCGATGAAGGCGCGGAAGGCGGCGGCGTTGTCGGCGCTGGCGCCGTTGCTTTCCTGGAACACGATCTGCTCGTCGTCCAGGCTGAGGATGGTGATCGGCTCGGGCTGGCCCGCGTCGTGGAACTTCATCGCGTTCTCGAGCAGTTCGTTGGCGATGTAGCTCACGGCGCCGCGGATTTCCGCCTGGCGGTGGCGGGTTTCGGGGATGTCGTCATCGAGCGGAAAGAAGGTGGTGACGTAGTCGCCCAGGAAATCGGCCGACAGGCCGTTGTTGCGCCAGCGCTGCTTGAGGGGGAGATGGCCGGGCCAGAACGACAGGTTGAGCGATTCGGCGTCCCGGCCGGGGCGGATATCGACGAAGTGGCCGAAGTCTTCGGTCATCGGTGTGCTCCTGGTCGATGGGGTCTCATGCTGCGATCCGGTTGCGGCCCTGCTGCTTGGCAAGGTAGAGCAGGCGGTCGGTTTCCGCGAACAGCGTGCCCTGGTCGTCGTCCTGCGGCAGACAGGCGGCCACGCCGATGCTCAGCGTGAGCACGCCGAAGGGCGAACCTTCATGCAGGAGCGGGGTGCCGGACAGCCGTTCCATGATGTGATTGGCGACCAGGCGGCCGCCGGCCAGATCGGTGTTGGGCAGCAGCAGCACGAATTCCTCGCCGCCGTAGCGGGCGGCGAGGTCGCCCTCGCGCCGCAGCACGCCGCGCAGCAGTTCGGACAGTGCGCGCAGACAGTCGTCCCCGGCGGGATGGCCGTAGCGGTCGTTGTAGTCCTTGAAGTGGTCCACGTCGCACACCAGCATGCACAGCGGCTGCTGTTCGCGCCGGGCGCGCTTCCATTCGCGGGCGATGGCCTCGTCGAGCATGCGCCGGTTGGCCAGCCCGGTGAGCGAGTCCTGGCGCGCGTCGTTTTCCGCTTCGATGTAGCGGCCGAGCCACTGCAGGTCGATCTGGTCGGCGTGCTCGGTAATGGTCTGCAGCACCACTTCCAGGTCGCGGCTCTTCTGCGTGATGGTGGCGACCAGGTCGCGCAACTGCCTTTCCACCGTCAGGCGTTCGCGCACTTCCTGCTGCAACTGGCGGTTGGCCGTCTCCAGTTGCGATTCGATCGCGTCGCCGTGCTCGATCGCGGTGGTCAGCGCGATCTCCAGGTCGTTGCGCTCCTGCTGCAGGTGGTCGACCATCTCCTGCAGCTCGGCCAGCGTCTGCTCGATGTCGAGGACCTTCACGTAGGGGGCGGGGCCGGGCATGAAGCGAGAGGGGGCTTGTTGTTGTTCGCTTGGTGTGGGGGTGCCGGACGTGCATGCAGACGGCCGATACGCCGCGGAAGAGGCGTAAATGCTTGTCTGCCCGGCGATTTTCCATGACAAAACGGCATGCCGCAAGCGCGTTCCACGCGCAACTCTGATGTGGACCGTGACGTAGTTCCTATGTGGACTGCTTGATGGCGAGCAGCGCCTGGTTGCGCAGTGTACGCAGCAACTGCAGTTCCTTTTCCGTGATCACGATCTCGTTGGCATGCTGCTTGTCGGCATAGATCAGCGCGACCGGGTTGGATTTGACCGTGAGCGGGAAGAGCACGAAAGTCCTGGCCGACGACGCCTTGCGGTACCAGTCCGGGATGCGGTCCGCGATCTTGATGTCGTCGATGTCGCTGATCAGGATGTCCACGCCCTTGGAGGTGGCGGCGTGGAAGATGTCCGGCGTGAACTTCAGCGTGAAGCGGAAGCTGCGCGCGAGTTCGTTGGCCTCCGGCCCGAAGCCGAAGCGGCCCAGCATGGTGTCGCTGCGGGCGTCCTTGATGCACAGCAGCACGCGGCGGAAGCCCATGGCGCGGTACATGGTTTCGAGGATGATGCGCAGGATGTCGTTGAGCCTGAAGTCCGACACCAGCGTGTTGCTGATGTCCTGGATGCCGGCGGTCAGCACGGCCTGCGCATCGACGGCCTTCTGGCCCGCGCCGGAGAAGTCGTCGGTGTCCAGGCCCACCGGCGACTCGTGGCCGAGCACCGCGTCGGCGAGCGCCGCGTCGCCGAGTATCGTGGGCGGCTCGGCCGCGCCGTTGCCTGCGTAGCGGCGCAGATGCTGGCCGAACTGGGTTTGGCGGAGGTTGATGCGGACGATCTGGGCGAAGTCGGTGATCTCGCCGATCGAGCGGGCGATGCACTCCTGCAGGCTCCTGTCTTCCACCTTGAGGCCTTCGCCGTAGCGGGCCTTGATGCGGGCCAGTTCCTTGTCCCGTTCGTGCGGCGGCAGCGTGGCGATGGCCTGGCACAGGTCGTTGGAATAGGCCGACAGGGTGCGCAGCCGTTCTTCCGGGGTGCGCGGAGGGCGCACGGTGCCGGCCGGCGGTCGCTGCATGCTGTTGACGATGAGCGCCGGGAAGCCCCAACTGCGGGCGATGCCGATGCCCAGTTCCTCGAAGCCGATGCCGAGCACGCGCTGGGCGGCCGTCGTCTCGGTGCAGCCCTTCTGTACGATCAGGTTGCGGACCTCCTCCGATTCCTCGGGGAAGTAGAACTGCGCGAGCAGGCGGCCCAGATTGTGGAAGACGGCGCAGATGTACGCCTGTTCCAGGTCGCGCGTACCGAGCAGCGCGGCGATGTCCTTGGCGAGCAGGCCGGCCAGGTTCGCGCGCAGGAACTCTTCCTTGAGCTGGCCGGCGTTGGCCTTGTCCTGCAGATGCTCGAACAGCAGCACGGTGATGGCGATGTTGCGCACCGCGTCGAAGCCCAGCACGATCACCGCGCGCGAGATGGTGCTGATGCTGCCGCCGCCGGCCTGGCGGAAGTGGGCGGAATTGACCAGGCGCAGAATCTTGTTGGTGAGCGAGAAGTCGCGCAGGATGGTCAGCGACAGCTTGTTGATCGACTCGGTCTCGTCCGAGGCGATGCGGTTGATGGCGCTGACCGATTCCGACAGGGCCGGGAAATCGCTCTTGTGGCGCATGCGGCGCAGCAGGAAGTCTACCGTGCTCTGCGCCGCTTCGCCCCTGGCGGCTTCCGTCTCCGGCGGCGCGAGGTAGGCCAGCAGCGCCTGGCGGAACTCCCCGGCGCTGCGGAAGCGGTCGGCCGGGTCGTGGGCCGCCGCCCGCAGCGCGATGGCGGCGAGGCGTTCGTCCACGTGCACGTCCGCGGGCAGGGCGGCCGGGGCCGCGGCGATGCGGTCCATGATCGCCTGCACGCTGGCGCCCTGGAATACGCGCCGTCCGGTAAGCATTTCGATCAGGATCAGGCCGGCGGCGAAGACGTCGGTCTGCTCGCTCACGGTGCGCGCGGAGACGTATTCCGGGGCCATGTAGGAGGGCGTGCCGGAGAACTCCCCGGGCGTACCCCCGCCCCGGTCCACGCGCCGGGCGATGCCGAAATCCATCACCCGCGGCGTGCCGCCGCCGTCGATGAGCACGTTGCTCGGCTTGAGGTCGCGATGGATCACCCCTTCGCTGTGGGCATGGGCGACCGCGGCGAGAATGTCGGCCATCAGCGCGGCCGCGCGCGGAGCGGGCAGGGGGCCTTCGCGCGTCGTCAGGCGCGCCAGGCTCTCGCCGGGGACGTACTCGAACACTAGGTACAGGTCGCCGCCCTGTTCGCCGGCCTCGAAGATGGGCACGATGCCGGGATGGCGCAGCTTGCTGACGATGCGGGCCTCGGCGAGCAGATCCACGTTCTGGCGGTCGCTGGCTTCGGCGAAGTGCATGGTCTTGACCGCGACCTCGCGCTCCAGGTGCGGATCGAAGGCCAGATAGACCACGCTCTGGGTTCCGCGGCCCAGTTCCTTCCTGATTTCGAAACGGCCGATGCTTTCGCCCATGGTGCTCTGTCGTGGTCCGGCGGCCTGCGCCTGCAGCCGTGCAACGTATTACAAATGTGCGAAACGGTCCAGCGCGAAAAAGCCGCCGATTGCGGCTAGAATCCCCGCGCCCCGGAATTCTCAGTGGAAGCACTCATGAAGCGCATCGAAAACGCATTCGAACACCTGCTGTTCTCCAGCCGCTGGCTGATGGCACCGATCTATCTCGGCCTGGTGCTGGCCATGGTGGTGCTGCTGGTGAAGTTCGCCAAGGAAATCTTCGGCCTGGTCGACCACATCATGACGGCGACCGGCAGCGAGATGATCATCGGCGTGCTGTCCCTGGTGGACATCGCGCTGATCATGAACCTGTTGATCATCATCATGTTCAGCGGCTACGAGAACTTCGTCTCCAAGATGGACGACCTCCACGGCCACCAGGACCGCCCGGAATGGATGGGGCACATCGGCTTCTCCGATCTCAAGATCAAGCTGATCGGCTCCATCGTGGCGATCTCGGGGATCGAGCTGCTGAAGGCCTTCATGAACGTCGAGCACACGACCGGGGAAATCAACCATCAGCGCCTCGGCTGGATGGTCGGCATCCACGTCACCTTCCTCTTTTCCGGCGTGATGTACGCCCTGATGGACAGGCTGGGCGGCAAGGGGCACTGAGGCGCCGGCCGGCGCCTCCGGCCGGGTCAGACGTGCAGGCGGTCGAGCAGTTCGCGTTCCACGCGCACCACCTGCGCCTCCTGCGACAGGCCGCCGCCGGACAGCAGGAAGGTGTCTTCCACCCGTTCGCCCAGCGTGGCGATCTTCGCCGTCTGCACGTTGATGCCGTGCCTGGCGAGCACTTCGGCCACGCCGAAGAGCAGCCCGGGGCGGTCCGCCGCGGTCAGCGACAGAATATGGTGCCGTCCGGCCTCGTCGGCACGGATGCTCACCTGCGGAGTGATGGGGAAATGCTTGACCTGGCGCGACAGGCGTCCGTCGGCCGGGCGTTCGATGGGCGCATCGGGGCGGTTCAGGCGCTGGGCCAGTTCGTGCTCGATGAGGGTCACCACGTCGCGGTAGTTCGTGTCCGGGCCGGCGCTCTGCAGCATGAAGCTGTCCAGCGCGTAGCCGTGCCGCGTGGTGTGCACCTTGGCGTCCAGGATGCTGAAGCCGAGGCGGCCGAAGAAGCCGGTGAGGCGCACGAAGAGATCGGCCTGGTCGCGGGTGAACACCATGACCTGCACCCCATCCTCTTCCTCCGCCACCCGCGCCTTGACCACCGCCTCGTCGGCTTCGGTGCGGTAGTAGAGCACGCGGGTGTGCCAGGCGATCTCCTCGGCCGAGTGGCGCATGAAGTACACCGCGTCGAGCTGCTCCCACAGGGCGTCCTCGACGCCCGGGCGCAGGCCGTAGAAACGCAGCATGTTGCGGGCGTCCTCGAGGCGGTCGTCCAGGCCCAGGGCCTGCTGGGGCGTGGCGCCGCGCAGCAGGCGCTGGGTGGCGAAGAAGAGGTCTTCCAGCAGCTTGCCCTTCCAGCCGTTCCAGACCTTGGGGCTGGTGCCGCGGATGTCGGCGTGGGTGAGGAGGTAGAGCGCGGTGAGCCGGCGTTCGTCGCCGACGATGTCGGCGAAGCGGCGCACCACGTCGGGGTCGGAGGTGTCCTCCTTCTGCGCCACGTGGCTCATGGTCAGGTGGTGCTCCACCAGCCATACCACGAGTCCGGTGTCTTCGGCGGACAGGCCGTGCTGTTCACAGAACTCGCGCGCGTCCTCCATGCCCAGCCTGGAGTGGTCGCCGCCGCGTCCCTTGGCGATGTCGTGGAACAGCGCCGCCGCGTAGAGCAGCCAGTGGCGCTCGAAGGCCAGGATCAGCCGCGTCATCAGCGGGTATTCGTGGGCGTGCTCGCCCATGGTGAAGCGGCGTACGTTGCGCAGCACCATCATGATGTGCTGATCCACGGTGTAGGCGTGGAAGAGGTCGTGCTGCATCTGGCCGACGATGCGCCGCCAGGCCGGCAGGTAGTGGCCCAGGACGCCGTACTGGTTCATGCGCCGGAACTCGTGCACGATGCCGCGCTTCTGCTGCAGTATCTGCAGGAACAGCGCGCGGTTGGCGGGGTCGGCGCGGAAGGCGGCATTGATCCGCTTGCGCGCCAGCCACAGGGCGCGCAGGGTGCGCGCGGTCATGCCTTTCAGCTCGGAGCGCTGCTGCAGGATCAGGAAGCATTCCAGCAGGGCCGAGGGGTGCTGCTCGAACACCTGTTCGTGGCGGACGTCGAGCAGTTCGCGCACGGCCTGGAAATGCGGGTTGATGACGATGGCCGGGCCGCCGCGGTCGTCGAAGATCTCGGTGCCGTAGTTCTGCAGCAGGATGGTGTTGATCTGCGTGACCTTCTTCGCGGTCAGGTAGTAGCGCTGCATCAGCACCTCCGAGGCGCGCTTGGCCGCGGTGGCCTCGATGCCCATGATGCGGGCGAGCTTTTCCTGGTGGTCGAAGAGCAGGCGGTCCTCGGAGCGCCGGGTCAGGTAGTGCAGGCGGATGCGCAGGTGCTGCAGGAAGCGTTCCACGCTGCGCAGGTCGGCCGCCTCTTCGCCGGTGATCAGGCGCCGGCGCGCGAGTTCGCGCCAGTTGCGCCCCAGCCCCGCGGCGCGGGCGATCCAGCCCAGCATCTGCAGGTCGCGCAGGCCACCCGGGCTCTCCTTGCAGTTGGGCTCCAGGCTGTAGGGGGTGTCGTTGTAGCGCGCGTAGCGCTGTTCCTGCTCGAGCTGCTTGGCCTTGAAGAAGGCGCGCACGTCGAGCATTTCGCGGTAGCGCGCGGAGAACTCGTCGAACAGGTCGGCGTTGCCGGTGAGCAGGCGCGCTTCGAGCAGGTTGGTCTGCACCGTGATGTCCTGCGCCGCGGCGTCTAGGCATTCGTCCGGGGTGCGCACGCTGTGGCCGATCTCCAGGCCCACGTCCCACAGGGCGCCGACCAGCGTGGACAGCCGCGCCTGCAGATCCGCACCGGCGGGCGCGGGCAGCAGCACCAGCAAATCCACGTCCGAACAGGGGAACAGCTCGCCGCGCCCGTAGCCGCCCACGGCCACCAGCGCCGCCTGGGCGGGCAGGCCGCAGCTCTGCCACAGGCGGACGATGGCCTCGTCCACCATGCGCGCGCGTCCCTTGAGCACGGTCGCGGTGCGCGGATGCGCTTCATACGCAGCGCGCAGGGCCTCGCCGCCATGCACGAGCTGCTCGCGCGTGGTGGCGATGGCGTCGCGCAGGCCGTCGATGGAGATCGCCGGAGCGTTCATCGCGGCGGCCTCAGGCCGCCGGGGCGAGGAGATGGGCGGCGAAGGCGGGGGGCGGCGGGCACTCGGCGGACAGGGTGAGAATCTCGACGCCGGTCTCGGTGACCACCACGGTGTGCTCCCACTGCGCCGACAGGCTGCGGTCCTTGGTGACGATGGTCCAGCCGTCCGGCAACTCGGAGATGGCCGCCTTGCCGGCGTTGATCATGGGCTCGATGGTGAAGATCATGCCGGGCAGCAGTTCCACGCCGGTGCCGGCCTTGCCGTAGTGCAGCACCTGCGGCTCCTCGTGGAACTTGCGGCCGATGCCGTGGCCGCAGAATTCGCGCACCACCGAAAAGCCGTTGCCTTCCGCATGCTTCTGGATGACGGCGCCGATGTCGCCCAGGCGTGCGCCGGGCTTCACCACCGAGATGCCCAGCCACATGCATTCGAAGGTCACCTGGCACAGGCGCTTGGCGAGGATGCTGCCGTCGCCGCCGACGATGAACATGCGGCTGGTGTCGCCGTGGAAACCCTCCGGCGTGATGATGGTGATGTCCAGGTTGACGATGTCGCCCTTCTTGAGCGCCTTGTCGCCGGGGATGCCGTGGCAGACCTGGTGGTTGACCGAGGTGCAGATGGCCTTGGGGTAGGGCGTGTAGCCCGGCGGGGCATAGTTGAGCGGCGCCGGTACGGTGTTCTGCACCTGGACCATGTATTCGTGGCACAGGCGGTCGAGTTCGGCGGTGGTGACGCCGGGCTTGATGAAGGGTTCCACATAGTCGAGCACTTCCGCCGCCAGGCGGCAGGCGGTGCGCATTTGTTCCGTTTCTTCGGGGGTCTTGATGGTGATGCTCATCTCGTCGGGGGTAACCGTAAAAGCGTGAAGGCTAGCGCATGCGCCCTTTCCGGGCAAATCCGGGCGGCCCTGCGCCTTGAGTGCGGCAATGAACAGGTGCTATCATCTCGCTCTTGTCTGCCGGCCTCGGCAGGCAAAATCCACACGCCCGGCAGAGCACCGACAGGGTCCGTCTGCAGGCGGGGGCCAGACCAGCTCCCGAGACGGTTCGGGCTGCGAGCACGCGAGTGTTCGGCAGCCATGCCGGGCGGAGGTTCAACCCTTTGATTCGGAGTTTCACCATGACTGTCACGATGCGCCAGATGCTCGAAGCGGGCGTCCACTTCGGCCACCAGACCCGTTTCTGGAACCCGCGCATGGCCCCCTACATCTTCGGCCAGCGCAACAAGATCCACATCGTCAACCTCGAAAAGACCATGGCCAAGTACCTGGAAGCCATGGGCTACGTGCGCAAGCTCGCCGCCAACCGCGGCACCATCCTGTTCGTCGGCACCAAGCGCCAGGCGCGCGAGATCGTTGCCGAGGAAGCCCGCCGTGCCGGCATGCCCTACGTGGATGAGCGCTGGCTGGGCGGCATGCTGACCAACTTCAAGACGGTCAAGCAGTCCATCAAGCGCCTGAAGGAAATGGAAGCCATGATCGAGGACGGCTCCATCGAGCGCCTGTCCAAGAAGGAAGCCCTGCTGGCCTCCCGCGAGCTGGAAAAGCTGCAGAAGTCCATCGGCGGCATCAAGGACATGGGCGGCCTGCCGGACGCCCTGTTCGTGATCGACGTGGGCTACCACAAGATCGCCGTGACCGAAGCCCAGAAGCTGGGTATCCCGGTGGTGGCCGTGGTGGACACCAACCACTCGCCGGAAGGCATCGATTACCTGATCCCGGGCAACGACGACTCGTCCCGTGCCATCCGCCTGTACGCCCGCGGCGTGGCCGACGCGGTGCTGGAAGGCCGCAGCCAGTCGCTGCAGGAAGTCGTGGCCGCCGGCGGCGACGAATTCGTCGAAGTCGAGGAAGAGGCGGGCGCAGGCGAGGAAGCCTGAGCGCCGCCCTGCGCAGGAATCGAACGCCCCGCCGCCCGCGGCGGGGCGTCAGCAAGTCTTAAACGGAATCTCAGGAGTTAGCATGGCGGAAATCACCGCAAGCATGGTCAAGGAACTGCGCGAGAAGACCGATGCGCCGATGATGGAATGCAAGAAGGCACTGACCGAAGCCGGCGGCGACATGGCCAAGGCCGAAGAAGTGCTGCGCATCAAGCTCGGCAACAAGGCCTCCAAGGCCGCCGCGCGCGTCACCGCCGAAGGCATCGTCGGCACCTACCTGTCGGCCGACGGCAAGCTGGCTGCGCTGGTCGAACTGAACTGCGAGACCGACTTCGTCGCCAAGAACGACGACTTCATCGCGCTCGCCGCCTCGCTCGCCGCGCTGGTCGCCGCCAAGAACCCGGCCGATGTCGAGGCGCTGTCCGCGCTCGAACTCGAAGGCCAGTCCGTCGAAGCCTTCCGCACCGCGCTGGTGGGCAAGATCGGCGAGAACATCACCATCCGCCGCTTCACCCGTATCGAAGCCAAGGGCCGCGTGGCGAGCTACGTGCATGCCGGCGCCAAGATCGGCGTGCTGGTGGATCTGGTCGGCGGCGACGAACAGCTCGCCAAGGATCTGGCCATGCACATCGCCGCTTCCAAGCCGAAGAGCCTGGACGCTTCCGGCGTGTCCCAGGACCTGATCGACGCCGAGCGCCGCATCGCCATCGAGAAGGCCCGCGAAGCCGGCAAGCCGGACGCGATGCTGGACAAGATCGCCGAAGGCACGGTGCAGAAGTTCCTCAAGGAAGTGACCCTGCTCGGCCAGCCCTTCGTCAAGGACGACAAGCAGACCGTGGAAGCCCTGCTGAAGGCGCGTGGCGCCTCGGTGGCGGCCTTCGTGCTGTACGTGGTCGGCGAAGGCATCGAGAAGAAGGTCACCGACTTCGCCGCCGAAGTGGCCGAACAGGCCGCCGCTGCCGCCAAGAAGTAAGAGGCCGTCCATGAGTGCCGCCGCCTACAAGCGCATCCTGCTCAAGCTCTCCGGCGAAGCCCTGATGGGCGACGACGCCTACGGCATCAACGAGGACGTCGTCAGCCGCATCGTCGCCGAGATCGGCGACGTGGTCCGCCTGGGCGTACAGGTGGGGGTGGTGATCGGCGGTGGCAACATCTTCCGCGGCATGAGCGGCGCGGCCCGCGGCATGGACCGCGCCACCGCGGACTACATGGGCATGCTGGCCACGGTGATGAACGCCATGGCCCTGGCCGACGCCATGCGCCGAGCCGATCTGGAGGCGCGCGTGCAGTCCGCGCTGCGCATCGACCAGGTGGTCGAGCCCTACATCCGCGGGCGCGCCATCCGCCATCTGGAAGAGGGGCGGGTGGTGATCTTCGCCGCCGGCACCGGCAACCCCTTCTTCACCACCGATACCGCCGCCGCGCTGCGCGGCTCGGAGATCGGCGCACAGATCGTGCTGAAGGCCACCAAGGTGGATGGCGTGTATACCGCCGATCCCAAGAAGGACCCGGACGCCCAGCGCTACCACCGCATCAGCTTCGACGAGGCCATCGGCCGCAATCTGGCGGTGATGGACGCCACTGCCTTCGCCCTGTGCCGCGACCAGAAGCTGCCGATCAACGTGTTCTCGATCTTCAAGCCCGGCGCGCTGCGGCGCGTGGTGATGGGCGAGGACGAGGGCACCCTGGTTCATTCCTGAGGATTCGAGCATGATCCCCGAACTCAAGAAAACGACCGAACACAAGATGCACAAGTCGATCGAGGCGCTCAAGGCCGATCTGGCCAAGGTGCGTACCGGCCGTGCCCACACCGGCCTGCTCGATCACGTGACGGTGGAGTACTACGGCTCCCCGGTGCCGATCAACCAGGTGGCCAACGTCACCCTGATCGACGCGCGCACCATCGGCGTGCAGCCGTGGGAAAAGAACATGGTCTCCAAGGTGGAGAAGGCCATCCGCGACTGCGACCTGGGCCTCAACCCGGCCGCCCAGGGCGAGCTGATCCGCGTGCCGATGCCGGCGCTCACCGAGGAGCGCCGCCGCGACCTGACCAAGGTGGTGCGCCACGAGGGCGAGACCGCCAAGGTCGCCGTGCGCAACCTGCGCCGCGATGCCAACCAGCAGCTCAAGGACGCGGTCAAGGACAAGCTGATCAGCGAGGACGAGGAGCGCCGCGCCGAGGACGAGATCCAGAAGCTCACCGACCGCTCCGTGGCCGAGATCGACAAGCTGCTCGCGCAGAAGGAACAGGAGCTGATGCAGATCTGATCCGCCAGGATCGTTCTGCAACGGCTCCTTCCTTTCTCCAGGGCGCGCGGCTTACATGGCGGATTCCTCCTTCACCAGCTCCACCCGGGCGATTCCCGAGGTGTCCGCCGTGCCGCGCCACATCGCCATCATCATGGATGGCAACGGCCGCTGGGCGCGCAAGCGCATGATGCCGCGGGTGGCCGGCCATACGCGGGGGGTCGAGGCGGTGCGCGGAGTGATCCGCGCCTGCATGGAACGCGGCGTCGCCTACCTGACCCTGTTCGCCTTCAGTTCCGAGAACTGGCGCCGCCCCCCGGACGAAGTGTCCTTCCTGATGCAGCTCTTCATGCGCTCGCTGCAGAAAGAGGTGGACCGCCTGCACAAGAACGGCATCCGCTTCCGCGTCATCGGCGATCTGTCGCGCTTCGATGCCAAGCTGGTGGACATGATCCGCCGCGCCGAAGAACTCACCGCCGCCAACGACCGCCTGACCCTCACCGTCGCCGCCAACTATGGCGGACGCTGGGAAATCCTGCAGGCCGTCAACCGCATGCTGGAGCTCCATCCGGAGCGGAGCGGCGAGTTCACCGAGGACGAGCTCGCCGCCGAACTGGCGATGAACTACGCGCCGGAGCCGGATCTCTTCATCCGCACCGGCGGCGAGCAGCGCATCAGCAATTTCCTGCTCTGGCAACTGGCCTACGCCGAGCTGTACTTCACCGACACGCTGTGGCCGGATTTCGACGCCCAGGCGCTCGATACGGCGATCGCCTCCTATCAGCGCCGGGAACGGCGCTTCGGCCGCACCAGCGAACAACTGCAGAAATCCCCGTCGGCGGCCGAATCGGGTGGCCATGCTTAAGACACGGGTCATCACGGCGGTACTGCTGCTGGGCGCCCTGCTGGGCGCCGTCTTCTATCTGCCCCCGCTGGCCTGGCTGGCCCTGTCCGCGCTGATCTGCGGCGCGGGGGGGTGGGAGTGGGGCGGGCTTACGCGCCTGGCTGGTACGCCACGCATCGTGTTCGCCGTGCTGCTCGGGCTGCTCTGCCTGGTCGTCGGCTGGGTTGTCGGGCTGGGCGAGGCGGGCGGGCGGGCGCCGTTCGCCCTCGGTGGGCTGTACCTGCTCGGTGCCGTGTTCTGGCTCGTCGCCGTGCCGCTGTGGCTGCGCCGCAAGTGGCAGGTGCAGGGCATGGGTGCGGCGGTCGCCGTGGGTGCGATCGTGCTGCTGCCGCCCGCGCTGGTGCTGGCGCAACTGCGCCAGCTCGGCCCCTGGCTGCTGCTGGCCGCGCTGGCGATCTGCTGGGTGGCCGACATCGCCGCCTATTTCGCCGGCCGCGCCTTCGGCCGCCGCAAGCTGGCCCCGGCCATCAGCCCCGGCAAGACCTGGGAAGGCGCCTGGGGCGCGCTGGCCGGCGTGCTCGCATACGGCTTCGTCGCCGTGTGGCAGCTCTTTGCGCCGGCCTGGTCGGTGGGCGGAGTGGTGGCGCTGGCGCTGGCACTCGCGGCCCTCACCGCGGTCAGCATCGTCGGCGACCTGTTCGAATCCCTGCTCAAGCGCCAGGCCGGCATGAAGGACAGCGGCACGCTGCTGCCCGGCCACGGCGGCATCCTCGACCGTATCGACAGCCTGACGTCCACCCTGCCGCTGGTGGGCCTTGCGGCGCTCTGCTATGCTCGCTGATTCATGACCCGCAGCCCACAGCGCATCACCATCCTCGGTGCCACCGGCTCCATCGGCATGTCCACGCTGGACGTGGTCGGCCGCCACCCCGAGCGTTTCCAGGTCTTCGCGCTCACCGCCCAGCGCCAGGCCGACCGCCTGTTCGAGCAATGCCTGCGCTTCACGCCGCGCATCGCCGTGCTGGGCGACGAGGCTGCGGCGGCCGGACTACGCACCCGCCTCGCCGGAGCCGGCAGCCGTACCGAGGTGCTCGCCGGAGAGCGGGCACTGACGGAAGTCGCGGCTCACCCGGACGTGGATGCGGTGATGGCGGCCATCGTCGGTGCCGCCGGTCTGCAGCCCACGCTGGCCGCCGCGCGCGCCGGCAAGAAGGTGCTGCTCGCCAACAAGGAGGCGCTGGTGCTTTCCGGGCGCCTGTTCATGGACGCGGTGGCCGCCAGCGGCGCCGTGCTCCTGCCCATCGACAGCGAACACAATGCGGTCTTCCAGGCCCTGCCGGCGGATTTCGGGCGCGACCCGGACGTCCGCGGCGTGCGCCGCATCCTGCTCACCGCCTCGGGCGGACCCTTCCGCACCGCGGCGGCGGCCGATCTGGAAGCGGTCACTCCCGAACAGGCCTGCGCCCACCCCAACTGGGTCATGGGGCGCAAGATTTCGGTGGATTCCGCCACCATGATGAACAAGGGCCTGGAGGTCATCGAGGCGCACTGGCTGTTCGGCGCGCCTGCCGAACGGATCGACGTCGTCGTCCATCCCCAGAGCGTGATCCACTCCATGGTGGAATATGTGGACGGCTCGGTGCTCGCCCAGCTCGGCAACCCGGACATGCGCACGCCCATCGCCCACGCGCTGGCCTGGCCGGAGCGTATCGAGGCCGGCGTGCGCCCGCTGGATCTTTTCGAGATCGCACAACTGAGCTTCGAACGTCCGGACTTCGAGCGCTTCCCCTGCCTGGCGCTGGCCTACCAGGCCCTGCGCGCCGAGGGCGCTGCGCCGGCCGTGCTCAATGCAGCCAACGAAGAGGCGGTAGCGGCCTTCCTCGACAGGAAGCTGGGCTTCCGCCGCATTCCGGAAATCATTGCCGCCGCGCTGGAACGTGCATCCGGGCTGTCGGTCGACTCGCTGGAGGCCGTCCTCGCCACCGATGCGCGGGCGCGTGAGATTGCCCGCCAAGAGATACGCAACCGCCAATGAATCTGTTCAGCTACCTGATCCCCTTTGCTGCCGCGCTCGGCCTGCTGATCCTGATCCACGAGCTGGGCCACTACCTGGTGGCGCGCTGGTGCGGGGTCAAGGTGCTGCGCTTCTCCATCGGCTTCGGCAAGCCCCTGGTAGCCTGGCGCGCCGGCCGGGACGGCACCGAATGGGCGCTGGCCGCGTTTCCGCTCGGCGGCTACGTCAAGATGCTCGACGAGCGCGAGGGCGAGGTGGCGGCCCATGAGCTCCGCCGCGCCTTCAACTGCCAGTCGGTGTATCGCCGCTTCGCCATCGTGGCGGCTGGTCCGCTGGCCAATCTACTGCTCGCCATCGTGCTCTACTGGGGGCTGTTCGCCACCGGCGTGGAGGAGTTGCGCCCACGCCTGGCGGTCGTGGAGAGCGCCAGCGTGGCTGCGGCGGCCGGCGTGCGCGACGGCGACCTGGTGACGGCGGTGGACGGCGAGGCCGTGCATAGCTGGCAGGAACTGCGCTGGGTGCTGCTGCGCCATGCGCTGGACGAACGCCGGGTCACCCTGCAGGTGCGCACGCTGGAAGGCGTGGAAGTCCACCGCCCGCTGGATCTTTCCGGCTTCGCCATAGACGATGGCGAAGATCTCATCGTGCGCATCGGCCTGCGTCCGTGGCGCCCGCTGATCGAGCCGGTGATCGGTGAACTCGTCGCCGACGGTCCGGCCGCTCGCGTTGGCCTGCGCGCCGGCGACCGCTTCGTCGAACTGGGCGGTGCGCCGCTGGATTCGTGGAGCGACCTGGTGGACCGCGTGCGCGCCGCAGCGGGCACGGAACTGCCGGCGGTGGTGGAGCGCGGCGGCGAGCGCATCGCGGTGATCCTGGTGCCGGACGTGGCGGAGGAGGGCGGAGAGCGCATCGGCCGCATCGGCGTCGCGGTGGCGCGTCCGTCCATCGGCGAGCACGACGCACTGTTCGCGGTGGTGCGCTACGGGCCGGTGGACAGCCTGGTCAAGGCCATGCGCCAGACCTGGGAAACCAGCGTGGTATCGGTGCGCATGATCGGACGCATGCTCACCGGCGACGTGTCGTGGAAGAATCTCTCCGGGCCGGTGACCATCGCCGACTATGCGGGGCAGACCGCGCAGCTCGGCTGGGGCCAGTACCTCAAGTTCGTGGCCCTGATCAGCATCAGTCTGGGCGTGCTCAACCTGCTGCCCATTCCGGTGCTGGATGGCGGGCATTTGATGTACTATACGATCGAAATTTTCAAAGGCGGCCCCGTTCCCGAGCGCGTCATGGAGATCGGTCAGCAAATTGGTCTCGTCATCCTCGCAATGCTCATGGCTTTCGCCTTCTACAACGACATATCCCGTCTCGTTTCCGGCTGATACCCGATGAATCGCAAGCTCCTTTCCGGGCTGATGGTGGCCCTTTTTGCGTCCGCGCCGGCCCTCGCGTTCGATCCATTCGTCGTCAGGGACATCCGCGTCGAGGGCATCCAGCGCACCGAAGCCGGCACCGTATTCAACTATCTTCCGGTACGGGTCGGCGACACCTTCAGCGAGGACAAGGCCGCCGAGGCGATCCGGGCGCTGTTCGCCACCGGTTTCTTCCGTGACGTGCGCATCGAAGTCGAGAACGACGTGCTGGTGGTTCTGCTCGACGAACGCCCGGCGATCGCGCAGATCGATTTCGTCGGCGTCAAGGAATTCGACAAGGACGCGCTGAAGAAGGGGCTGGCCGAGGTGGGCCTGGCCGAAGCGCGCATCTTCGACCGTTCGCTGGTCGAACGCGCCGAACAGGAGCTCAAGCGCCAGTACCTGTCCCGCGGCAAGTATTCCGCGGTGATCACCACCACGGTCACCCCGCTCGAGCGCAACCGGGTCGCGGTCAATTTCACCGTGGACGAGGGCGAGGTCGCCAAGATCCGCCAGATCGGCATCATCGGCGCCAAGGCCTTCGACGAGGACGATCTGCTCGACCTGTTCCAGTTGCGCACGCCCGGCTGGCTCACCTGGTACACGAAGAACGACCAGTATTCGCGCCAGAAGCTGTCCGCTGACCTGGAAACCCTGCGTTCGTTCTACCTGGACCGCGGCTACCTGGATTTCAACATCGATTCCACCCAGGTCTCGATCACGCCGGACAAGCGGGACATCTACATCACCGTGAGCATCACCGAAGGCGAGCGCTACACGGTGTCCGGCGTGCGCTACACGGGCGATCTGGTGCTCGACGAGGCCAAGTACCAGGAGGTGACGCAACTGCGTCCCGGCGACGTGTTCTCCCGCGAGAAGCTCACCGAGACCACCAAGGCCATCACCGACCTGCTTGGCAACGAGGGCTACGCCTTCGCCAACGTGAACGCGGCGCCGGAGGTGGACAAGGACAAGCGCGAAGTCGCGTTCATGATCATCGTCGACCCGGGCCGCCGGGTGTATGTGCGCCGCATCAACGTGGGCGGCAACACCAAGACCCGCGACGAGGTCGTGCGCCGCGAGATGCGCCAGATGGAAGGCGGCTGGTACGACGCCGCGGCCATCAACCGCTCGCGCACCCGCGTCGAGCGCCTGGGCTTCTTCGACGAAGTCAACGTGGAGACGCCGGCGGTGCCGGCCACCACCGACCAGGTGGACGTCAATTTCACCGTCAAGGAACGCCCCACCGGCAACCTGATGCTGGGCGCGGGCTTCTCCAGTTCGGAAAAGGTTACCTTCCAGGCTTCGATCTCGCAGCAGAACCTGTTCGGCAGCGGCAATGCGCTGACCCTGGGGCTGAACACCAGCAAGACCAGCCGGACCTACGCCCTGTCGTTCACCAATCCGTACTACACGGTGGACGGCGTGAGTCTGGGCTGGGACCTCTACCACCGCACCTACGATCCGTCCGAATCGTATTCGATCTCCCCCTACAAGACGGTGTCCACCGGCGCCGGGCTACGCATCGGCTATCCGATCAGCGAGGATGACCAGATCAATTTCGGCATCGCCGCCGACCGCACCGAGATCGAGACCTACCAGGAAAGCACCTTCCGCTACCGCGACTTCTGCGTCGACTTCGGCTGCAGTTCCAATGTCACCGATCGCAACGACCCGCAGTACGGCGTCGGCAAGGTCACCGTGAACAGCCTGATGCTCACCGCCGGCTGGTCGCGGGACGGGCGCGACAGCTTCCTTTTTCCGCGCAGGGGCGTGTACCAGAGCCTGTACGCGGAACTGGCCACGCCGCCCGGCAAGCTGCAATACATCAAGGCCGGCTACCAGTACCAGCACTGGTTCCCGATCGGGCGCGACTACGCCCTCATGCTCAACGGCGAGGCCGGCTGGGCCAAGGGCCTGCACGGCAAGCCCATGCCGTTCTACAAGAACTACTACGTCGGCGGCCTGGGTTCGGTGCGCGGCTTCGAACAAAGCTCCATCGGCCCGAAGGACGACGAAGGCGACGCGCTGGGCGGCACCCGCAAGCTGGTCGCCAACGCCGAGTTCTATTTCCCCTTGCCAGGCTCGGGCATGGACCGCTCCTTCCGCGTATCGGCCTTCCTCGATGCCGGCTACGTCTGGGGCGAGGACGCCAACGGCCGTCAGCAGAAGCTGAAGGTCGGCGATCTGCGCTACAGTACCGGTTTGGCTTTCTCGTGGAGCTCACCCATCGGCCCGCTCAAGTTCAGCCTCGGCTTCCCGCTCAAGAAGGAGGACGACGACGAGGTGCAGCGCTTCCAGTTCCAGATGGGCTCGGTATTCTGATCCGGCCGCATGGCCCGGTTTTGTTGGAGGCATAAGTGAAAGTCCGTACCGTTTCCGTTCTCGCCGCCGCGCTGCTCGGTCTGGCGGCGCAGAGCGCGATGGCCGAATCCAAGATCGGCTTCGTGAACTCCGATCGCGTGATGCGCGAGGCGGCCCCCGCGGTGCGCGCGCAGCAGCGCCTGGAGAAGGAGTTCGAGCGTCGTGACCAGGAGCTGCAGCGCATGGCCGCCGACCTGCAGGCGATGCAGGAGGAGCTCGAACGCAGCGGCCTGACCATGGCCGAGTCCGACCGGCGCAACAAGGAGCGCGCGTTCAACGACCTGAACCGCGACTTCCAGCGCAAGCAGCGCGAATTCCGCGAGGACCTCAACCAGCGCCGCAACGAGGAACTCGCCACCGTGCTCGACAAGGCCAATGCGGCGGTCAAGCGCATCGCCGAGAACGAGAACTTCGACATCATTTTCCAGGAAGCGGTGTACGCCAGCCCGCGCATCGACATCACCGACAAGGTGATCAAGGCGCTTGCCGAAGGCAAGTAAGCGGGCAGGCGCGGGGATGTTCCGACTCGACGAACTGGTGGCCCACCTGGGCGGCGAGCTGGTGGGCGACCCCGCCGTCGCCGTGCGTCGCGTGGCCACGCTGGACCAGGCCGGGGAGGGGGATCTCGCCTTCCTGGCCAACCGCAAGTACGCCGCGCGGCTCGCCGACTGCCGTGCCTCGGCGGTGATCGTGGCGCCCGAGGCGCGCGAACTCACCGCCCTGCCGCGCATCGTCACCGCCGATCCCTACGTCTATTTCGCCCGCGTCGCGCAACTGTTCAACCCGCCCGCGGCCGTGCCCGCCGGCGTGCATGCCACGGCCGCGGTGGAGGCCGACCTGCCCGCCTCGGCCAGTGTCGGTGCCGGCGCCTCGGTGGAAGCCGGCGCCCGCATCGGCGAGGACGTGGTGATCGGCCCCGGCTGCCACATCGGGCGCGGCGTGACGATAGGCGCCGGCTCCCGTCTGCATGCCAACGTCACCGTTTACCACGGCTGCGTGATCGGCGCGCGCTGCATCCTGCACGCCGGTGCGGTCATTGGCGCGGACGGCTTCGGCTTCGCCCGCGACCGCGACGGCTCGTGGATCAAGATTCCGCAGGTCGGGCGCGTGGTCATCGGCGACGACGTGGAGGTGGGCGCCAACACCACCATAGACCGGGGTGCGCTGGACGACACGGTGATCGGCAACGGCGTCAAGCTCGACAACCAGATCCAGATCGCCCATAACGTGCGCATCGGCGAGAAAACCGCCGTCGCCGGCTGCGTGGGCATCGCCGGCAGCACGGTGATCGGCGCGCGCTGCATGATAGGCGGGCAGGCGGGCATCATCGGCCACCTGTCCATCGCCGACGACGTGGTGGTGTCCGCCGGCACGCTGGTGACCAAGTCCATCCATCGGGCCGGCGTGTATACCGCCAATCTCCCCGTGCAGCCTCACCCCGAGTGGGTGAAAAACTTCGCGCATCTGCGCCACCTGGACAGCTTGGTGGATAGAATACGCGCCCTCGAACAGGGCCTGGACAAGGCCGATCCGACTGAATCCGACTGAGCTCCCATGGACATCAACGAAATCCTGCAGTACCTGCCCCACCGCTATCCCTTCCTGCTCGTGGACCGGGTGCTGGAGATCGAGGAGGGCAAGCGCATCGTCGCGCTGAAGAACGTCACCATCAACGAGCCCTTCTTCCCCGGCCATTTCCCCACCCACCCGGTGATGCCGGGCGTGCTGATCGTCGAGGCCATGGCCCAGGTCGCGGCGCTGCTGTCGTTCAAGACCATGGGCGTGAAGCCGGACGAGAATTCGGTGGTGCTGTTCGCCGGCATCGACAACGTGCGCTTCAAGCGCCAGGTGGTGCCGGGTGACCAGCTCGTGTTCGAGGTGGAAATCCTGCAGGCCAAGCGCAACATCTACAAGTACAAGGGGGTCGCCCGCGTCGGCGACCAGATCGCCACCGAAGCCGAACTGATGTGCGCGCTCAAGGCCAAGTCATGATTCACCCGACCGCCATCGTCCATCCCGGCGCGAGACTCGGCGCCAACGTGGAAATCGGCCCGTATTCCGTCGTCGGCGAGCACGTGGAGATCGGCGACGGCACGCGCATCGGCCCGCACGTGGTGATCGAGGGCCGCACCCGCATCGGGCGCGACAACGAGATCTTCCAGTTCTGCTCCATCGGCGCCCAGCCCCAGGACAAGAAGTACGACGACGAACCGACCCGCCTGGAGATCGGCGACCGCAACACCATCCGCGAATTCTGCACCTTCAACGTGGGCACCAGCCAGGATGCGGGCGTGACGCGCATCGGCAACGACAACTGGGTCATGGCCTACGTGCATGTGGCCCACGACTGCCAGGTGGGCGACCACACCATCTTCGCCAACAACGCCACGCTGGCCGGCCACGTGCATGTGGGCGACTGGGCCATCCTGGGCGGCTTCACCGGCGTGCACCAGTTCGTGCGCGTGGGCGCCCACAGCTTCTGCGGCGTGGGCACCGTGCTGCTGCAGGACCTGCCGCCCTTCGTCACCGTGTCGGGCAACCCGGCCCAGCCCCACGGCATCAACAGCGAAGGCCTGAAGCGGCGCGGCTATTCGTCCGACGCCATCATGGCCATCAAGCGCGCCTACCGGGCGCTGTACCGCAGCGGGCTGAAGCTGGAAGAGGCGCGCGGGAAGGTGGCCGAAATCGTCGCCGAACACGCGGAAGTCGAGCCCTTCGCCGCCTTCATCGCCCACAGCTCCCGCGGCATCGTCCGCTGACCGACGTGCCGCCCAGAATCGCCATGGTCGCCGGGGAAGCCTCCGGCGACCTGCTTGCCAGCCACCTGATCCGCGCCATCCGCCGGCATCTGCCGGATGCGGAATTCTTCGGCATCGGCGGCCCCAAGATGCAGGCCGAAGGTTTCGATGCCCTGTGGCCGTGCGAACTGCTCGCCGTGCACGGCTACGTGGATGCGCTCAAGCGTTACCGCGAGCTGTCCGGCATCCGCAAGGCGCTGCTCGCGCGCATCCGCCGCGAACGGCCGGACGCCTTCATCGGCGTCGATGCGCCGGACTTCAACCTGTGGCTGGAAGGCCGGGTGAAGGCGGCGGGCATGCCGGCCATCCACTTCGTCAGCCCGTCGATCTGGGCCTGGCGCGGCGGGCGCATCCGCAGGATCGCGCGCTCGGTGTCCCACATGCTGTGCCTGTTCCCCTTCGAGCCGGCGCTGTACGAGAAGGCCGGCGTGCCGGTGAGCTACGTCGGCCATCCGCTGGCGGACGTGTTTCCGCTCTTTCCCAACCGCGACGAGGCGCGCGAACTGCTCGACGTGCCCAGGGCGAGCAGGGCAGTGGCGCTGCTGCCCGGCAGCCGGCAGTCCGAGGTGCGCAATCTGGCCGACATCTTCATCGGCACGGCGCGCCTGCTGCACGAGCGGCGGCCGGATCTGCTCTTCCTGGTCCCGCTCGCCACGCGCGAGACCCGCCAGCTCTTCGACGAAGCCATCCACCGCAACGAGGCGACGGACCTGCCGATCCGCATGCTGTTCGGCCACGCGGTGGACGCCATGACCGCCGCCGACGCGGTGCTGGTGGCCAGCGGCACCGCCAGTCTGGAGGCGGCCCTGCTCAAGCGTCCGATGGTGATCAGCTACCGCATGGGCAAGTGGCAGTACCGGCTGATGAAGCGCATGGCCTATCTGCCCTGGGTGGGGCTGCCCAACATCCTGTGCCACGACAGCCTGGTGCCGGAGCTGCTGCAGGACGACGCCACCCCGGAAAAACTCGCCGACGCGCTGGAAGGCTGGCTGGCCGATCCGGCCGCCTGCCAGGCGCTGGCCGAACGCTTCACCGACCTGCACCGCGACCTGCGCCAGGGCACCGCGGACAAGGCGGCCGCCGCCATCCTGCCCTACATCATCGGAGCCGAGGAATGCCGCCTGCGCGCGCTCATCTGATCTGCGGCGTGGACGAGGCCGGCCGCGGCCCCCTGTGCGGCCCGGTGGTCGCCGCCGCGGTCATCCTCGACCCCGCGCGCCCCATCGCCGGCCTGGCGGATTCCAAGAAACTCAGCGAGAAGGCGCGTGAACGGCTTGCGCCGCTGATCCGCGAACGGGCGCTGGCCTGGGCGGTGGCGGAGGCCACGGTGGAGGAGATCGACCGCCTGAACATCCTGCACGCCACCATGCTGGCGATGAAGCGCGCGGTCGAAGCCCTCACGCATACCCCGCACGAGGTGCTGGTGGACGGCAACCGCTGCCCGCCGCTGGCCGTGCCGGCACGCGCCATCGTCAAGGGCGACGCGCTGGAGCCGGCCATCTCCGCGGCCTCCATTCTCGCCAAGACCGTGCGCGACGCCGCCATGGTGGCGCTGGACGCCGAGTTCCCGCACTATGGCCTGGCCGGCCACAAGGGCTACCCCACCGCGGCCCACCTGGCGGCGATCCGCCGCCACGGCGTGGCGCCGTTCTACCGCCGCAGTTTCGCGCCGGTGCGGGACATCCTGGCGAATCCGCCGCTGTGGTCCCCGGAGGACGAAGCATGAGCGTTCATCACCTGATGCTGTTCCTGCACGTGCTCGGCGTTGCCGTGTGGGTGGGCGGCATGGCCTTCGCCTGGGGCTGTCTGCGCCCGGCCGCCGCCCAGCTCGCGCCCGCGCAGCGCCTGCCGCTGTGGGCGGCGACCTTTGCGCGCTTCTTCCCGCTGGTGTGGGCGGCGGTCGCGCTGATCGGGCTGTCCGGCCTGTTCATGCTGATCGAGAGGGGCTTCGCGGGCGCGCCGCGGGCGTGGCACGTCATGCTGCTGACCGGGCTGGTGATGATCGCCGTGTTCGCCGGCATCTGGCTCGGCCCCTGGCAGCGCCTGCAGCGCGCGGTACGGGTGGAGGACTGGGCCAGCGGAGCAGTGGCGCTCAACACCATCCGCCAGCGCGTCGGCTTCAACCTCGCGCTGGGCGTCGCGACCATCGCCATCGCCACCCTCGGGCTGGGGCTTTGAACCATCCGTGAAGGCGATCACCTCGCGCGAAAACCCCGCGGTACGGCGTCTGCACGCGCTGGCCGATTCCGCGCGCGAGCGGCGCAAATACGGTGAAACCCTGCTCGACGGTGCGCATCTCGTGGCCGCCGCCCTCGACGCCCACTGGCCGCTGAAGGAACTGGTGGTCAGCGACCACGGCCTGGCCCAGGACGAAATCCAGGCGCTGTTCACGCGCGCCGATGCTGCGGTGCCGGTGCTGCATCTGCCGGACCGCCTGTTCGCCCACGTCAGCCCGGTCGATACGCCGTCCGGGGTGCTGGCCGTCATCGACCTTCCGCCGCCACCGGCGCCCGCGCCGTTCACCGGCACGGTGGTCGTACTCGACGGCGTGCAGGATGCCGGCAACCTCGGCACCATCCTGCGCACCGCGGCGGCGGCCGGCGTCGCCGACGTGCTGCTCACTCCCGGCTGCGCGCAGGCCTGGGCGCCGCGTGTGCTGCGGGCGGGCATGGGTGCGCACTTCGCGCTGCGCATCCACGAACAGGCGGACGCGGCGGCCCGCCTGGAGGGTTTTCCGGGGCCGGTGATCGCCGCTGCGCTCGGGGTCGATGCGCGTCCGTTGTACGACGTGGATCTCGCGCGCCCGGTGGCCTGGCTGTTCGGCGCGGAAGGGCAGGGGCTGTCGCCCGGCGTGGCGGCGCTGGCCTCGGAAACCATCGTCATCCCGATGAACGCAGCGGTGGAATCCCTCAACGTGGGTGCCGCGGCCGCCGTGTGCCTGTTCGAGCAGGTCCGCCAGGCTCGAAAAACCGAAGGGCATCGGGGATGACCCTATTGACATCGTCCTCCAAGCGTTCAGAATCCTGAACGTTTTCTTACAAATGCCGCACAGGAGTTTCTGCTGCCAGCGAAACACGGGCTGTACGGAGGAGACGAGATGAACGCGATTCTGGCCAAGACCCGCAAAGGGCAGGAAGAAATCGAACAACGGGGCGGCGGCCTGGGTCCCCGGGAGAGGAGGCTGCTGATCCTGATCGACGGCAAGCGCCCGTTGGACGAGGTGCGTGCGCTGATGCCCGATCCCAGGCTGGACGAAACCCTGGAACTGCTGCAGCGGGACGGCTACGTGGAGCAGACCGCCCCCGCGCCTGCGGCCAGGCCCGCTCCGGCGGACGGGGACGCAGGCGATCCGAAGCAGTTGGAAAAGGCGCGCAACTTCATGATGAATTCCCTGCGCACCTTCAACGGCCCCTATGGCGCCCTCGACCTGATGACCCGCATCAACGACAGCCGCAGCGCGGCCGATCTGCAGGCGCTCGTCGAGGACTGGTTCCATGCCATTTCCCTGACCAAGATGGGCAAGCTGCGCGCCATCGAGCTGAAGGGGCAACTCCTCGGCGTGCTGTAGTTCAGCCGCGCTCCGGCAGCGTCAACCCGGCTGCGGCGGCGGCCGCGTCGCCGTCCGCCCGGTAGGGCAGCACGCCGAGCAGGGGGGCTGCCAGGCGTTCGCGCAGCGCGTCCAGATTGTCCTCGAAGTGCAGCATGTGCGGATCGATGCGGTTGGCGATCCAGCCGGCCAGTACGAGTCCGCGTGCGGCGATGGCCTCCGCCGTGAGCAGGGCGTGGTTGATGCAGCCCAGGCGCATGCCCACCACCAGGATGACCGGCAGGCCGAGATCGCGCGCCAGCATCGCCATGTCGTAATCCGCCGCCAGCGGCACGCGAAAGCCGCCCGCGCCCTCCACGAACACGCAGTCGGCTTTCGAGCGCAGATCCGCCAGGCGGGCGGCGATCAGCGCCGGGTCGATGCGCACACCTTCCTCCCGTGCCGCGATGTGCGGCGCGACCGGGCTGGCGAGGCAATAGGGGTTGAGCAGGTCGAGGCCGGGGTCGAAGCTGCCTGCGGCCCGCAGCCGCAGCGCGTCCTCGTTGGCCAGCCGCCCGTCCACCAATTCCGCACCGGCCGCCACCGGTTTCATCGCCACTGCCCGCAAGCCCGCATGGCGCGCGGCGTGCAGCAGGGCGCAGGTGGCGAAGGTCTTGCCGACTCCGGTGTCGGTGCCGGTCACGAACCACGCGGCGGCGTTCATTGCGGTCTTTCCACGGCCAGCAGGATCACGTCGTAGGTTGCGGGCAGCAGGCCGTCGGGCCGGCGCCAGCCTTCGTACTGCGCCGCCAGCGTGCGCCAGGCCGCCCGGCCGAGCGGCTTGCGCGGAGCGCTGCCCACGCTGTGGGCGCCGATGGCCTTGATGCCGGCGAGCAGGCTGCGCAGGTCGGGCGCCAGTGCCCAGGCCGGTGCGCACTCCAGCGCGCGCACGGCCAGCCCGGCCGTCTCCGCCGCCGTCTGCCAGGTCTCGAGAGGATGGAAGTCGATGACGTGCGCGGCTCCGTCCACTGCACGGAAAGCCGCCCGCAATTCATGCAGGGTCTGCGGACCCAGCGTGGCGAGCCAGGCGGTTCCGCCCGGGGCGAGCACACGGGCGATCTCGCCCAGTGCCCGATCCGGCGCGCACCACTGCAGCGCCAGGCTGGACCACAGGGCGTCGAGGCAGCCGCCGGCCAGGGGCAGGTGTTCCAGGTCGCCGCAGATGCGCCCATGGCCGCTTATCCGCGCCAGCATGCCGGGGGCGAAGTCCAGGGCCAGCAACTGCGCACCCGGATGGGTGGCGGCCAGCCGGTCCAGGGCGTGGCCGGTGCCGCAGCCGGCATCCAGCACGCGCTTCACCGGCCGCCGGCAGGCATGGGCGGCGGCCAGGGCCGCCAGCCGTGCGCAGACCTCGCGCTGGACCTGCGCGGCTCGGTCGTAGGTGGGTGCGGCGCGGTGAAAGGCGCGGCGCACCTGCGCCTTGGCGGCGCGAGTGTCAAGCACGGTGGAAGTTTTCCAACAGCGCGGCGCAGTCCGCCGGGCGGGAGAGAAAGGGGGCGTGGCCGCAATGCGCCATGATCTCCAATCGGGCTCCCGGCAATCGTGGGGCCAGCCAGCGCGCCGCGTCCGCCGGCATCAGCGCGTCGTGCTCGCCGTGGAGCAGCAGCGCCGGCTGGGCGATCCCCGGCAGCGTGCCGCGCAGGTCGGTGCCGGCCAGTATCGCCAGGCCATCGGCCAGTGCCGTGATGCGGGCGGGATCGGGTTCCATCGTGCTCAGGGCGGCGGTGAGCGCGGCGCCCACGTCGCGGCGGCGGGCGTCACCCATGACCTGCAACGCCACGAAGCGGCGCAGTACGGCGGCCGGATCGGTGGCGAAGGCGCTGCGGAAGGCGGTGACCGTCGCCGCGTCCAGGGCGTGGGGCCAGTCGTCCGCGGCGACGAAGCGCGGTGTGGCGCCGATCAGCGCCAGGCGGGCGACCTTGCGGGGATGGCGGGCGGCAAGGTCGAGGGCGAGCAGCGCGCCGAGCGACCAGCCGCACACGGTGGCGCCATCCGGCAGGCCGGCGGCGAGGCGGTCGGTCCACGCCGCCAGGTTGGCACTGCCGACCGCCGGCGCGTCGCCGTGGCCGGGCAGGTCCGGGGCGTAGACGGGCACATCGGCCATTGGCGCGCGCAGCGCTTCCCACACGCGGGCGGTGAGGCCCCAGCCGTGCAGCAGCACCAGCGGCCGGCTCACAGGGTCGCCTCCAGGCGGTTCAGCGCGGCGGCGAGGCACCGGACGTCATCCTCGCCGTGGGCGGCGGTCAGCGAAATGCGCAGCCGGGCCGTGCCCTGGGGCACGGTGGGCGGGCGGATGGCCGGCACCCACAGGCCCGCGTCCCACAAGGCGCGGGCGAGCCGCAGCACCTCGGCGTTGTCGCCCACCAGTACCGGCTGGATGGCGGTGCGCGAGGGCAGCAGGCGCCAGCGGGTCAGATGCAGTTCCTCGCGCAGCAGGCCGATCAGCCCGCCGAGCCGCGCGCGCCGCGCGTCGCCCCCTTCGATCAGGTCCAGGCTGGCGAGGAGGGCATGGGCCAGCGCCGGCGGGGCGCCGGTGGTGAAGATGTAGGTGCGCATCTTCTGCATCAGCCAGGCCACCACGTCCTTGTGCCCGGCGACGAAGGCGCCGGACACGCCGGCGGCCTTGCCCAGCGTGCCCACGTAGATCAGCCGCCAACTCTCCAGCCCCGCGGCGGCCAGCGCGCCGCGCCCCTGCGGTCCAAGCACCCCGAAGCCGTGGGCGTCATCCACGATCAGCCAGCAATCGTGCCGTTCGGCCAGCGCCAGCAGTTCCGCCAGTGGGGCAACATCCCCGTCCATGCTGAACACGCTGTCGGTGACGATGGCCTTGTGCTTCGCCGTGCTGGCTTCCAGCATGCGCGCCAGCGCGGCGGTGTCGGCATGGGGGTAGCGGTGCAGGTCGGCGCGGGACAGCAGGGCGCCGTCCACCAGCGAGGCGTGGTTCAGGCGGTCGGCGAAGATGGCGTCGCCACGCCCCAGCAGCGCCGGCGCCACGCCCGTGTTGGCCATGTAGCCGGTGGAGAGGTAGAGCGCCGCCTCCATGCGGACGAAAGCGGCCAGGCGTGCTTCCAGTTCGTCGTGCACGCGGTAGTGGCCGCTCACCAGATGCGACGCGCCGGAGCCCGCACCCCAGCGTGCGGCGCCCTCGGCCAGGGCCTGGGCCAGTTGCGGTTCGCCGGCCAGCCCCAGGTAGTCGTTGCTGCAGAAGGCCAGCATCTCGCGCCCGTCCACCACGGCATGGGGGCCGCAGGGGCTCTCCAGGCTGCGCCGGGTGCGGCGCAGGGCCTGGGCGTCGAGGGCGGCCAGATCGGCCTGCAGGCGGTCGATCAGCATGGTCAGGCGAGCGCCGCGTCGAGCGCCGCCCGGGCACCGCGCATGAGGTGGGCGATCTCGGCTTCGTCCACCACATAGGGCGGCATGAAGTACACCGTGTTGCCGATGGGGCGCAGCAGCACGCCGTGCTCCAGCGCGGCGGCGAAGAAGCGGCGGCCGAAGTCGGCGCCGGCGCCCGCCACGTCGAAGGCGAGGATCATGCCGCGGCTGCGCAGATGGCGCACTGCCGGGTGGCCGCCGAAACCTTCTTCCATCGCCTCGCCTAGGCGCGCAGCGCGGCTCCGGTTGGCGGCAAGCACGCCGTCCTCGGCGAAGATGTCCAGCGTGGCCAGCGCGGCGCGGCAGGCGAGCGGGTTGCCGGTGTAGGAGTGGGAATGCAGGAAGCCGCGTGCGGTGTCGTCGGCGTAGAAGGCGGCGTAGATGTCGTCCGTCGAGAGCACCAGGGACAGGGGCAGGTAGCCGCCGGAGATGCCCTTGGACAGGCACAGGAAGTCCGGCCACACGTGGGCCTGCTCGCAGGCGAAGAAAGTGCCGGTGCGCCCGCAGCCCACGGCGATCTCGTCGGCCACCAGATGCACGCGGTAGCGGTCGCACAGGGCGCGCGCCAGGCGCAGGTATTCCGGGTCGTACATGACCATGCCGGCCGCGCCCTGCACCAGGGGTTCGACGATCAGCGCCGCGGTCTCGGCGTGGTGTTCGGCCAGATGGGCTTCCAGTGCGGCGGCCGCCCGGCGGGCCACGTCGGCCGGCGTCTCGCCGGGCTCGGCCAGGCGGGCATCGGGGCAGGGCACCGTGGTGCCGGGTTTGACGAGATCGGCGTAGGCATCGCGGAAGATCGCCACGTCGGTGACCGCCAGCGCGCCCACGGTCTCGCCGTGGTAGCCGCCGGCCAAACTCAGGAAGCGGTGCTTGCCCGGCTGGCCGTGGTTGCGCCAGTAGTGGGCGCTCATTTTCAGGGCGATCTCGGTGGCCGAGGCGCCGTCCGAAGCGTAGAAGGCGTGGCCCAGGCGGTGGCCGGTCAACGCGGCCAGACGTTCCGAGAGCGCCACGACCGGTTCGTGGGTGAAGCCGGCCAGCAGCACGTGCTCCAGCGTGTCCAGTTGTTCGCGCAGCGCCGCGTTGATGCGCGGGTTGCAGTGGCCGAAGAGATTGACCCACCAGGAGCTGATGCCGTCCAGCAGGCGACGGCTGTCCGCATCGATGAGCCAGGCGCCTTCGCCGCGCACGATGGCGATCGGCGGCAGGGTCTCGTGGCGCTTCATCTGGGTGCATGGGTGCCAGACGGAGGCGAGCGAGCGGCGGAGCAGGTCGGGTTGCGGCATGGAGGCGGGCGTGGGCAAAACCGGACAATGGTGCGCAATCGCCCCGGCAGTGTCAAACCCCGTCGGCCGGGCCGGGAGCGCGGAGGCGGTGCAGCCGCCGCGCTTTTGCTACCATCCCGCCATCCCCCAACCGGTGCACAACGCCATGCTTTTCGTCATTTCCCCCGCCAAGGCGCTGGACTACGAGACCCCTCCCTCCACCGCCCGCCATACCCAGCCGGATTTCCTCGACCAGTCCGAACAGCTGATCCGCATCCTGCGCGAACTCGCACCCCAGGACGTGGCGAAGCTGATGGACCTCTCCGACCAGCTCGCCACCCTCAATGCGGCGCGTTACACGGCCTGGTCGCGACCCTTCGACACCGGCAACGCCAAGCAGGCGGTGCTGGCCTTCAACGGCGACGTCTACGGAGGGCTGGACGCCGCCAGCCTGGGCGAGGACGAGCTGGCCTGGGCGCAGGACCACCTGCGCATCCTCTCCGGCCTCTACGGCGTGCTGAGGCCGCTGGACCTGATGCAGGCCTACCGGCTGGAGATGGGCACCCGGCTCGCCAATCCGCGCGGGCGCAATCTCTACGCCTGGTGGGGCGACATCATCACCGACGCCCTGCGCCGCGTGCTGGCCGACCAGCGTGAGGAGGGCGAAACCCCGGTGCTGGTGAACCTGGCCTCCGAGGAGTACTTCAAGTCGGTCAAGGCCGACAGGCTCGGGGCGCGCATCGTCACCCCGGTATTCGAGGACTGGAAGGGCGGGCGTTACAAGATCATCAGCTTCTACGCCAAGCGCGCGCGGGGGTTGATGAGCCGCTACGCGATCACGCGGCGGGCGGCGGACGTGGAGGCGCTGAAGGATTTCGACAGCGAGGGCTACGCCTTCGCCTCCGGGGCGTCGGATGAGGACACGCTGGTGTTCCGCCGCCGGCTGGACTGAGGCAGCCATGAAGATCAGCCACAACTTCGACGCCGGCGCCATCGAGGTGGTGGACCTCGCCGACCCGCAGAACATCCGCCTGCGCCTGCGTCCGGACAACGCCGCGGACTTCGCCCAGTGGTTCCATTTCCGCCTGCTCGATGCAGGCGGCCGGGCCGTGCGCCTGGTGTTCGAGAACGCGGCCGAAGCCGCCTACCCGAACTGGGAAGGCTACCGTTGCGTGGCCTCCTACGACCGTCGCAACTGGTTCCGCATCGCCACCACGCGCTACGAGGACGGCAAGCTGATCGTCGAACACACGCCCGAGCGCGACAGCATCTACTACGCCTATTTCGAGCCGTACTCCTTCGAGCGCCACCTGGATCTGCTCGGCTGGGCGGAGCTGTCGCCCTTCGCCCAGGTGCGCCACCTGGGCAGCACGGTGGAAGGGCGCGACCTTGACGCGGTCGTGGTCGGCCGGCCCGGCCCGAGCCGCCGCCCGGTGTGGGTCATCGCCCGCCAGCATCCGGGCGAAACCATGGCCGAATGGTTTGTCGAAGGCCTGCTGGAGCGCCTGCTGGATGCCGCCGACCCGGTAGCGCGCAAGGTGCGCGAGCACGCGGTGCTCTACGTGGTGCCCAACATGAACCCGGACGGCGCGGTGCGCGGCAACCTGCGCACCAACGCCGCCGGGCGCAACCTCAACCGCGAGTGGCGCGATCCCGACCCCCAGGCCTCGCCCGAAGTGGCACTGGTGCGCCAGGCGATGATGGACACCGGCTGCGAACTCTTCCTCGACATCCACGGCGACGAGGAACTGCCCTACGTGTTCTTTTCCACTGCCGAGGAAGTGCCGGCCTTCACGCCGGAACTGGCGCAGCGCCAGGCGCGCTTCGTCGAGTCTTTCCGCGCGGCCAGCCCCGACTTCCAGACCGAGCATGGCTACAAGCCGGGGCGCTTCGGCGAAGAACTGCTGACCCTGGCGAGCAAGTGGGTCGCCAACCATTTCGCCTGCGTATCGCTGACGCTGGAGATGCCGTTCAAGGACAACGCCAACCTGCCGGACGGCCAGACCGGCTGGAGCGGCCTGCGCAGCAAGCGCCTGGGCGCGGCCATGCTCAATGCCGTGCTGGCGCACGTCGGTGATGCCTGAACACCATTCCCCGCCACGCCGCTGAATCGGCGGCTCAGGTGCAATATCGGCGACGGTGCGCCGCGCGCGCCGGAATACTGCCTCAGCGTGATATCCGCAATTGTACTAAGGTGATACTTGCGCTATAAACGCAGGGACTGCCCGAAGTGGGTATCGAGAGATTCCGGAAATGAACGCACCAATCCGCGAAAGTGTCACTGAAACCGACACGATGTCGCTCTACGCGCGCTTCCCGCATCTGCGCAAGATTGACCATATCTGGGGCAGCCGCGAATGTCGCAACTATATCCTTCAGCTTATGACCGACACCCGCGGCGGCACCCGCCAGGGTTTTCCGCGCGAGCATGCGCTGACGATCATGAGCCTGCTGATGGAACACGACCGCCGCTTCCCGCAGTTCGAGGAGGCGCCGAGCGACGCCCATTGGGGAGACGGACCCCAGCGCCGCGCCAGCGGGCGCCTCTGAATCTTCCGCAGCGGGCGCCGCGCCCGCTGCCTGGCAGATGGCAAAACGCCGGCCTCGCGCCGGCGTTTTTCATTGGCAGGGGGGCGTTCAGTCCTTGCGGAAGCGCTTCACCGGCTTGCCGGCGTGCGGCTTCGGCGCGCCGTGCCGCTCGCCGGACGGCTTGGCCCGCGGGCGCTCCTGTCCGCCTTCCCACTTGCGCGGGGGGCGTTCGCCGCCCGCGGCGCGTTCCTTGAAGCCGCCGGTCGGGCGGCGGCGTTCCGGCAGGGCTTCGGCTTCGGCCGCACCCAGTTCGCGGATCGCCAGCGGGCGCTGGCGCACGCGCACGCGCTTGAGCAGGCCCAGCAGTTCGGCCGGCAGTGCCTTGGGCAGTTCAACCGTGCTGTAGTCGTCGAAGAGGTGGATCTGGCCGATGTAGCGGCCCTCGATGCCGCCTTCGTTGGCGATGGCGCCGACGATTTCCTTGGGGCTCACGCCGTGTTCGCGGCCCACCTCGATGCGGTAGCGGGTCAGTTGACCGTCGGAAAAGGCGTGCCGGCGGGCGGGGGCTTCGTCGCGGCGCTCCCGGGGCGGGCGCTCCGCCCTGCCGGCGGACTGCGGCGCGGTGGCGACGTCCCAGCCGCGGCCGGTCTCCTCGATCTGCAGGGGACGGTCGCGGGTGGCCAGGAAGGCCAGCGCGGCGGCGATCTCGTGGGCCTTGAAACCTTCCTCCTCCTCGACGCCGTTGATCACGTCCATGAAGAAGGCCAGATCTTCCTTTTCCAGCGTGTCCACGATCTGCTGGCGGAACTGGGCCACGCGCCGGCCGGCCACGGCCTCGCGGGTGGGGAGCGCGATGGCCTCGATGGGCTGCCGCGTGGCACGCTCGATGGACTTGAGCATGCGGGTCTCGCGCGGGGCGACGAACAGGATCGCCGTTCCCTGGCGCCCCGCGCGCCCGGTGCGACCGATGCGGTGCACGTAGGCTTCCGTGTCGTAGGGGATGTCGTAGTTGATGACGTGGCTCACGCGCGGCACGTCGATGCCGCGGGCGGCCACGTCGGTGGCGACGACGATGTCCAGCGAGCCGTTCTTGAGCCGTTCGATGACCTGCTCGCGCAGGCCCTGGGTCATGTCGCCGTTCAACGCGGCGGCGGCGTAGCCGCGCGCTTCCAGGCGCTCGGCCAGTTCCACGGTGGCGGTCTTGGTGCGCACGAAGACGATGGCAGCGTCGAAATCGTCCTCCACTTCCAGGATGCGCGTGAGGGCGTCCAGTTTGTCAACGCCGCGCACCTGCCAGTAGCGCTGGCGGATGGCCGCCACGGTGGCGGTCGCAGCGCGGATCTTGACTTCCTGCGGCTCGCGCAGGTGGCGGTGGGCGACGCGGCGGATGGCTTCCGGCATGGTGGCGGAAAAGAGCGCGGTCTGGCGCTCCGCCGGGGTGTGCTCCAGGATCCACTCCACGTCGTCGATGAAGCCCATGCGCAGCATCTCGTCGGCTTCGTCCAGCACCAGCGTGGAAAGGCCGTCCAGCACCAGGCTGCCGCGCTCCAGGTGGTCCATGATCCGCCCCGGCGTACCGACGATGACGTGGGCGCCGCGCTTCAACTGGCGCAACTGCACCACCATGCTCTGGCCGCCGTACAGGGGCAGCACGTGGAAGCCCGGCAGGTGATGGGCGTACTTCTGGAAGGCTTCGGCGACCTGGATGGCGAGCTCCCGCGTGGGCGTCAGCACCAGCACCTGGGGACGGAAATTGGCGAGATCGAGGCGGGCCAGCGCAGGCAGTGCGAAGGCGGCCGTCTTGCCGGTACCGGTCTGCGCCTCGCCGAGCAGGTCGCGCCCGGCCAGCAGGTGGGGGATGCAGGCGGCCTGGATGGGCGAAGGGGTTTCGTAGCCGACTTCGGCCAGCGCGCTCAGCAGGGGCGCGGGCAGTTCGAGGTCGCGGAAGCTCGTAATGGGAGTGGTCATCGGGGCGGTCGGAGAGGGGCTGTGGCGGGAAGGGCTGGCGGGGAAGGGCGGGAAAACGATTCAGTGTGGCAGGCGGACGACCACAAAACAAAAAACGCGGCCGAAGCCGCGTTTCCGTGCGTCAAGCGCCTGGGCTCAGAGGGCGCGGATCTTCGCGGCCTGCAGACCCTTGGGGCCGTTCTTGACTTCGAACTCGACGCGCTGGTTCTCGGCCAGGGTCTTGAAGCCGTTGCCCTGAATTTCGCTGAAGTGGGCGAACAGGTCTTCGCCGCCGCCTTCGGGGGTGATGAAGCCGAAGCCCTTGGCGTCGTTGAACCACTTGACGGTACCGGTTTGAGTGCTCATTTGTTTAGCGTTCCATATGAAGATTGTGGGCAAGACGCCCGGGCGCAGGAACGATCAAGAATCATGCGAGGGAATTCGAACCGAAACCGTTCCGGGAAGAACGTACTGCCAGAAAACCGCCAGGACATACCGCTTGAATCGACTGCAACGCGCACGATACACGGTTTTACGCGGGCGTGGTGGCTTTTTTTCACCCCACGCCCGGCCGGAATCAATACTGCAGCACGCGGGGCAGGCTCTTGGCCTGCTCGATCCACTTGGCAACTTCGGTTTCGCTGGGTACGCGGCGGGTGAGTTTCTTCTCTTCATTGACCTTGAGCAGGGCCGCGGCCAGGTTGCCCGCATTGCGCTGGGCCAGTTCCGGCACCGTGTCCACGCCGGCCGCTTCCAGCAGTTCGGAATACTCCGAGCCGATGCCGTTGATGCGGTAGAGATCGACCAGGTTGGCGAACTTCAGCACCTGCTTGTCGGTGAGGCCGGTCTTTTCGGCCAGTTGCTTGCGCTGCGCGGGGGTCGTGCTGGCGGCCAGCAGGGAATCCGTATCCTTGATGCCGGCTTCGCGCAGCTTCGCGCCGATCGCCGGGCCAATGCCTTCCACATCCTCGATCTTCTTGTTTGCCATCGTGACCTCCTGGGGTGTTTGAAAACCGGCCGGCATGCCTGCGGCCGTGCCGACGCGCGCCGGCCGTTTCAATTTAGCCGATGCGGGGCATGACGTCTGCCTCGGGCGGAGGGCACTTCGTGACAAGTTGCGCGTCAGGCCGCGCGTACCGACTCCAGCAGTTCCCTCACCGCCTGCGCGCGCTGGCGCAGTTGCGGCACGGCCACCTTGCGGATCAGTCGGTCCGGGCCGGCCATGCGGGTGTTGCGGTCGCGCTGGATGAGCAGGATGACCTTGCCCGGGTCGATGGCCGGCGCGTGGCCGAACTGCACGCTGATCTGCGCCTCCGAGGCGTCCAGTTTGGCCACGCCGTAGGGCCGCACCAGCAGGCGCAGGCGGTGGGTTTCCAGCAGGGCCTGGGTCTGGGGCGGCAGTTCGCCGAAGCGGTCGATGAGTTCTTCCTGAAGGGCGCGCAGGTCCTCGTCGGTCTCGCAGTTGGCGAGGCGTTTGTAGAGCGTGAGGCGCTCCTGCACGTCCGGGCAGTAGTCGGAGGGCAGCAGGGCCGGGGTGTGCAGGTTGATCTCGGAGACCACCTCCAGGGGCTGGGAGAGGTCCGGTTCCCTGCCGGCCTGCAGATCGTGCACCGCGCGCTTGAGCATTTCCGTGTACAGGCTGAAGCCCACCTGCTGGATCTCGCCAGACTGGTGCTCGCCCAGCACCTCGCCGGCGCCGCGGATTTCCAGGTCGTGCATGGCCAGATAGAAGCCGGAACCCAGCTCTTCCATCATCGTGATGGCCTCCAGGCGCTTCTGCGCTTGGGAGGTGGGCTTGGCTTCCGCATCGGTGAGCAGGTAGGCGTAGGCCTGGTGGTGGCTACGCCCGACGCGGCCGCGCAGTTGGTGGAGCTGGGCGAGGCCGAAGCGGTCGGCCCGGTTGATGACGATGGTGTTGGCGGTGGGGATGTCGATGCCGGTCTCGATGATGGTCGTGCACAGCAGCAGGTTGGCGCGCTTCTGGGTGAAGTCGCGCATCACGCGCTCCAGTTCGCGCTCCGGCATCTGGCCGTGGCCGACGACGATGCGCGCCTCGGGCAGCATCTCGGCCAGGGCGTTGCGCATGTTCTCGATGGTGTCCACCTCGTTGTGCAGGAAGTACACCTGCCCGCCGCGCTTGAATTCGCGCAGCACCGCCTCGCGCACGATGCCCTTGCTCCAGCGCTGCACGAAGGTCTTGATGGCCAGCCGGCGGGAAGGGGCGGTGGCGATCACGGAGAACTCACGCATGCCTTCCAGCGCCAGGCCCAGGGTGCGGGGGATGGGGGTGGCGGTCAGGGTCAGGATGTCCACCTCGCTGCGCAGGGCCTTCAGCGCCTCCTTCTGGCGCACGCCGAAGCGGTGCTCCTCGTCGATGATGACCAGCCCCAGGCGCTTGAACTGCACGTCCTTCTGCAGCAGGCGGTGGGTGCCGATGATGATGTCCACCTTGCCTTCGGCGAGTTGGGCGAGGGCCTCATTCTGTTCCTTGGCACTCTTGAATCGGGAGAGTTCGGCGACTTTGATCGGCCAATCGGCGAAGCGGTCGGAGAAGGTCTGCCAGTGCTGCTCGGCGAGCAGCGTGGTGGGGCACAGCACCGCCACCTGCTTGCCGTCGGCCACCGCCACGAAGGCCGCGCGCAGGGCGACCTCGGTCTTGCCGAAGCCCACGTCGCCGCACACCAGGCGGTCCATGGGCCGGCCGGTCTTCATGTCGGCGACCACCGCGTCGATGGCGGCCTGCTGGTCGGGCGTGGTCTCGAAGCCGAAGCCTTCTGCGAAGGCGTCCAGGTCGTGCTGTTTGAAGTCGAAGCGGTGGCCGGGGCGCGCGGCGCGTTGGGCGTAGAGGGCGAGGAGTTCCGCCGCGGTGTCGCGCACCTGCATGGCGGCCTTCTTCTTCGCTTTCTCCCACTGGCCGGAACCCAGGCGGTGCAGGTCCACGGCCTCCGGGTCGGCGCCGGCGTAGCGGGTGATCACGTGCAGTTGCGACACCGGCACGTAGAGCTTGTCGCCGCCGCTGTATTCCAGGTGCAGGAACTCGGTGTCGCCCTCGCCCAGGTTCATGTGCACGAGGCCGATGTAGCGGCCGACGCCGTGGGAGACGTGCACCACCGGGTCGCCCGGCTTCAGCTCGGAGAGATCCCGCAGCCAGCCCTCCATGGTGGTAGCGCGACGCTGGTCGCGGCGCCCGCGGGTGCGGGCGGTGGCGGCGTAGAGTTCGGCTTCGGTGACCACCGCCAGGCGCGCCTGGGGCAGGATGAAGCCCGCCGCCAGCGGGCCAACGCCCAGCGCCAGCGGCGCGCCTGCGGCCACGAAGCCGGCGAAGTCCGCACTGGGGGCGAAGGCGAGGCCGTACTCGCCGAAGTACTCGGCCATGGTCTCGCGCCGGCCCGGCGAATCGGCCAGCACCAGCACGCGGCCGCCCGTGTTGCCAAACCCGGCGCAGAACGCCTTGAGCCGGTGCAGCGGGTCGGTGGCCTTGCCTTCCACGGCCACGGGCGGCAGCGGGACGGCGGGGCCCGCCTCGCTCTGGGCCGGGAGCTGGTAGCGCGCCCGGTCCTTGAGGGCGACGAAGAAGGCCTCCTCGGTGAGGAACAGTTCCTCCGGCGCCAGCACCGGGCGGCTGCGGTCACCCTTCAGCAGGTCGTGGCGCGAGCGGGTGTCGCGCCAGAATTCGGCGATCGCCCCCGGCACGTCCCGGTGCAGCAGCACCGGCGCCTCGGCCGGCAGGTAGTCGAAGAGGGTGGCCGTGTCGTCGAAGAAGAGCGGCAGGTAGTACTCGATGCCGGCGGGCGCAATGCCGTTGGAGACGTCCTTGTACACCGGGCTGCGGGTCGGGTCGCCCTCGAAGGTCTCGCGGAAGCGGCTGCGGAAGCGGCTGCGCCCGGCGTCGTCGAGGGGGAACTCCCGCGCCGGCAGCAGGCGGATTTCCTGCACCGGGTAGACGGTACGCTGGGTGTCCGGGTCGAAGGTCTTGATGCTTTCGACCTCGTCGTCGAAGAGGTCGATGCGGTAGGGCAGTGGCGAGCCCATGGGATAGAGGTCGATCAGCCCGCCGCGCACGGAGAATTCCCCCGGGCTCACCACCTGGGTGACGTGGGCGTAGCCCGCCAGCGCCATCTGGGCGCGTAACTGCTCCACGTCCAGCCGTTCGCCCTGCTTGAGGAAGAAGGTGTAGGCCGCCAGGAAGGCGGGCGGCGCCATGCGGTACAGCGCGGTGGAGGCCGGCACCAGCACCACGTCGGCCTCGCCGCGGCCGATGGCGTAGAGGGTGGACAGGCGCTCGGAGATCAGGTCCTGGTGGGGCGAGAAGCTGTCGTAGGGCAGGGTTTCCCAGTCCGGCAGCAGGTGCAGGCGTAGCTGCGGCGCGAGCCAGGCGATTTCCTCCTGCAGGCGCTGGGCGTCCAGCGGATCGGCAGTGACCACCAGCAGCATGCGTCCGCGCGCGCCCAGTTGCGCGACCGCCAGCGCATCCGCCGAACCGGCCAGTGATGGCAGATCCAGGCGCTGGCCGGCACCTGCCTGGGGCAGTTCGGGCAGCGGAAGGGCGGGACGGGCGGCGGGCTGGGACGAAGATTCGGTGGACATGGCGGTGCACGGCAGGGCCGCGCCGGATGGAGCGTGGAGGGGGCGAATTATAGGGGAAGGAAGAGAGTGGCGCGGCCGTTCCCGGGCGAACCCGCCGACCGGCTTGCGGCTACTGCCCGGCGGCGTCGGGCACGGCGTCCGGCACCGGCTGCGGCGCATGCGGGTGGCGCAGCAGCCACTCGGTGGCCAGGCGGGCGTAGGCGGCGAGCGCGCCGGGGACGGCGAAGCCGTCGTCGCAGTCGCTCACCGCCTGCCAGTCGCGTTCGCCGGTGAGGTGTTCGTAGGACTGGCGCAGCATGGCCAGCCCCGGATCGCGCCCGCCGACCACGAAGCGCACTGGCGTCGCCAGTACGCGGAGCGGCTTGGCGCCGGCGAGGTCCGGCCGCCCGCCGCGGCAGGCCAGCGCCGCGTATTGTTCGGGGGCGCGGCCAGCGGCGCGGATCGTGGCGCCGCTGGCAGTGCCCGAGGCCAGCAGGCCGACTTCGAGCATGCGCAGCATGGGCTGGTGGGCGATCCAGTCGCGCACGCCTTCGATGCGCAGCGCCAGTTGGGGCACGTTGTAGCGGGCGTCCGGGTCGCGCGCTTCCTCGTAGGCGGTCAGCAGATCCACGGTGAGCGTGGCGAAGCCCGCCGCCTGCAACTGGCGCGTGACCTCGTCCTCGCGCTCGGCATCGGGCGGGGTGGAGAAGGGCTGCAGGATGACCGCCAGCGCGCGCACGTCGGGCGCATGGCAGAGCAGGGCTTCCAGCCAGACCTGGGCAGAGGGGATGCCGATGAGCGAGTGGCGCAGCTTCACGATGGGATGCCGCCGTGGCGATGGGAAACGCGTTCCAGCATTGCACGCCTCCCAGCGGTCGGCAAGGCGCGCATTTCACGCTGACATGCTCAGTGGCGGTGGATGGCCACCGGGATGCGGCGCGAACCGAAGGGGGCGGCGTACTCGCCGAAACGGCCGGCGAGCCGGGTGCCGCATTCCGTACAGCAGCCGTCCGGCGTGAGCCGGTAGTCGAGGATTTCGTACCAGTCGCGCACGATGAGCGCCTCGCCGCAGCCGGTGCAGCGCGTCGTGCCGCCTTCCCGGTCGTGCACGTTGCCGGTGTAGACGTGGCGCAGGCCGGCTTCGAGGGCGATGTTGCGCGCGCGGGTCAGCGTCGCGGGCGGGGTGGCGGGGAGGTCGGTGAGCTTGAAGTCGGGGTGGAAGGCTGTGAAGTGCAGCGGCACCGTGGTGCCGAGTTCGCGGGCGATCCAGGCGGTCATGGCCTTCAGCTCGGCGTCGGAGTCGTTCTTGCCGGGAATCAGCAGGGTGGTGATCTCCACCCATACCTCGGTTTCATGGGCCAGCCAGGTCAGGGTGTCGAGCACGGGCTGCAGATGGGCGCCGCACAACTGGACGTAGAAGTCGTCGGTGAAGCCCTTCAGGTCCACGTTGGCGGCGTCCATGGGGGCGAAGAAGTCGCCGCGCGCCAGTTCGGTGATGTAGCCGGCGGTCACGGCGATGTTCTTGATCCCGAGCGCGTGGCAGGCTTCAGCGGTGTCGATGGCGTACTCGGCGAAGATCACCGGGTCGTTGTAGGTGTAGGCGACGCTGCGGCAGCCCCAGTGCGCCGCGGTGCGGGCGATTTCCTCGGGCGAGGCGGCGTCCATCAGGCGGTCCATGTCGCGGGACTTGGAGATGTCCCAGTTCTGGCAGAACTTGCACGCCAGGTTGCAGCCAGCGGTGCCGAAAGAGAACACCGAGGTGCCGGGGTAGAAGTGGTTGAGGGGCTTCTTCTCCACCGGGTCGATGCAGAAGCCCGAACTGCGCCCGTAGGTGGTGAGCACGATGGCATCGCCTTCGCGCTGGCGCACGAAACACGCGCCGCGCTGGTCGGCGTGCAGCTTGCAGTAGCGCGGACAGAGGTCGCACTGGATGCGGCCGTCGTCGAGCGGATGCCAGTAGCGGACGGGGTGGTTCACGGCGGGACTCCGAAGACGGATGTGCTGGCGACATCCTTGATTCAGCTTAGCCCTTCCCGCGTGCGCCTGCCGTCCGCTAACGGTTCTTTTCGTGCCACTTGCGCACGTGGTAGCGCGCGGCCATGAGCTGGGAGACGGGATAGTCGGGCGGCAGTCCGCCCTTCTGCTTGAGCGCGGCGAGGAAGCGGCGCGGCTCCGGCAGTTGTTCCCACACCTGGGGCAGGAAGGTGGCGCTGCGGCAGCCGGCGAAGAGGATCAGGCCGTCCTCGAAGGGACGCAGTTGCGCGAGCAGGTCGTCCTCGTCGGCGAAGTCGAGGAACTCGGGCTCGGAGAGCAGGGAGACTTCGATGTCCACCTCGGCGAGTTCCTTCGCCATGAGCGGCGGGAAGCGCGGGTCGCGGGTCGCGGCAGCCACTGCGTTGGCCGCCACGTCTTCCCCCAGCGGACGCTGGGCGCGCAGGCTGCCGATGCAGCCGCGCAGCTCGCCGTGCTTTTTCAGCGTTACGAAGGTTGCACCCCGTTGCTCCAGCGCCGGATCGTCGGGCAGCGCCGGGGCAGCCGCGCCCAGCTCGCGCGCGATGGCCGTCCGGGCGCGCGCCAGCAGCACGGCACCCAGGGCGTCGTCAGTGTCGGGGGGCTGCGGCATGGGCGGGGGACTCGCAGAAGGCGACGCTGGCATAGCCCACGACCCGGCCGCGGTCGCCGGCGGTGTCGCCGGAGTTGCGCAGATCCAGCAGGTGGGGCTCCAGGCCGTGGCGCTGGGCCACGCGCAGCAGGCCGTTGATGGGCGTGGCGCCGCACGCCTGCTCGTGGTTCAGGCCGACCTGCAGGCGGATCACCTGTTCGATGGTGGCCCGGTCGCAATGGCGCGCCTGCTCGTAGCTCAGGTAGTGGGACAGGTCGGAACTGATCAGGATCAGCGTCTCCGGGCCGCCCCAGACACTCTCGATCAGGTCCGCGACCGCCTCGGCGTTCGCCCTGCCCACCAGCACCGGGACGAGTTCGAAACGCCCCAGCACGGTCTGCAGGAAGGGCAGTTGCACTTCCAGGCAGTGTTCGAAGGCGTGCGGGCGGTCATCCACGCTGACGTCGGCGCGGGCCTGCAGCGCCAGCCAGTCGGCCCGCGCCAGCGGCACCTCGCCCAAGGGGGTGGCGAAGGCCTGGGTGGCGGGTAGGGAGAAGCCGTCCACCGCCACGCGGTGGGTCGGACCCAGCATGACCACCTTGCGCACCACGTCGCGCAGGGGGGCGAGCACTGCGTAGGCAGTGGCGGCAATGGGGCCGGAGTAGATGTAGCCGGCGTGGGGCACGATCACCGCCTTGGGGGGCGGCACGTTCTCCAGGGGCACGGCGGTGGTCAGCAGTTCGCTCAGTTGCGCGCTGAGCACGAGGGGGTCGCCGGGGTAGAACTGGCCGGCGACCGCGGGAGGTCTGACGGATGCGATGGCCATGGGAGGAATCCGCGTCGAGGTGGCAGACTGAACGCCGCCACTACACGAAAAATTATAGGCCCTGCGCCCCCAGCGCGCTCCAGGCGATGCCGCCGAGCACGCCGATGCCCACCGCGCCCATACCGCCCAGCACCTTGAGGCCCAGTTCGCGGCCGCCGATCACCATCGCGAGACCGGTCTTGAAGCCCAGGTTGGCCAGCATCCCCAGGCCGATGGCGATGACCGTGGGCCCCAGCGCGAGCTTGTCGAGTGCAAACAGGCGCAGGCTGGAGAGCGCGATGGCGTCGATGTCGGTGAGGCCGGAGACCAGCGCCAGCGCGTACAGGCCGCGATTGCCGGCGATGTCCGAGAGCCATGCGGCGATCAGCAGCACCACCGCGTAGAGGGCGCCGAAGCCCAGCGCGGTGCGCAGTTCGGTGGGGTTGGTGGTCTCGGGCAGCACCGCCTCTCCCCGTTCGGTGAGCCGGCGCCAGTTCCACAGCAGCGCGAACAGGCCGAGCAGCAGCGCCGGCACGACGACGGTCAGCAACTGGGAGATCACCCCCGGCGCAACCACTAGCGCGACGATGCCCACGCGCACGACCATGACCAGGTTGGCGAGCACGATCACCAGCGCGGCCATCGTCGCCATGGCCGGTGTTTCCCGCGCGTAGCGCGCATACACCATGGTCGTCGCCGTGCTCGACGCGAGCCCGCCGAAGATGCCGACGAAGGCGGCGCCGTAGCGTGCGCCCGCCAGTTGCAGCGCGGCGTAGCCGGCGAGGCTGACGCCCGAGATCAGCACCACCATCCACCAGATCTGGTACGGATTGAGCGCCGCGTAGGGGCCGAATTCCCGGTCCGGCAGGATGGGCAGGATGACCAGCGACAGCACGCCGAACTGCAGGATGGAAATCCAGTCGCGCGGCTGCAGCCGGGTGGCGATGCCGCGCAACTGGGCCTTGAAGTACAGCAGCACGGTGGTGCCGACGGCGAGCATGACCGCGAGCTGCGCATGGCCGTACCACACCGCGGCCCCCAGGCAGTAGCACACCAGCAGCGCCGCCACCGAGGTGGTGCCCGGATCGCTGGGGTCCGGGTGGCGCAGGTAGGCGGCGATGATCATCGCCCCGATCACCGCCATGCCCACCGCCAGCGGCAGGATGCTCGAAAGCTGCTGGCCGAGCAGTCCGGTCAGCGCGCCCAGCATGCCCACCAGGCCGAAGGTGCGCAGGCCGGCGCGGGCGGAGGCGACGCGCTCGCGTTCCAGGCCGATCAGCAGGCCGATGCCGATGGCGATCAGGAAGGCCTGGCCCTGGTCGGTATCGAAGGGGATGGAAAAGGGCATGGGAGGCCGGGCGCCACATGTATTCGTTACGGCGCACAACTTTAATGCATGGTGCGTGGGCAGTCGATGCCGCAGGCTGCTGCGCCGGGTTGAATCCGGGCTAGAATTCGCGCGCCATGCAGACCTTTCACCCCCGCCATTTCGCCATCGTGCCCGCCGCCGGCAGCGGCAGCCGCATGGGTGCCGACAAGCCCAAGCAGTATCTGCCCCTGCTGGGCCGGCCCCTCATCCATCATGCCCTCGCCGTGCTGTGTGCGACGCCGGAGATCGACAAGGTGTTCGTCGTGCTCTCGGTGGGCGATGCCGAATGGGCGCGCCACGACTGGTCGGCGCTGGGGCCGAAGCTGGTGCCGCTGTTCTGCGGCGGCGCGACGCGGGCGGACAGCGTGCTCGCCGGTTTGCGCGCGATCTCGGGCGAGGCGGCGCAATCCGACTGGGTGCTGGTGCATGATGCCGCGCGCCCCTGCCTGGCGTCCTGGCACATCGACAAGCTGATCCGCGAATTGGCCCACGACGAGGTCGGCGGCCTGCTGGCCGTGCCCGTGGCCGACACGCTGAAGCAGGCCGATGCCCAGCGCCACGTCCAGCGCACCGTGCCGCGGGACAGCCTGTGGCAGGCGCAGACGCCGCAGATGTTCCGCTACGTGATGCTGCGCCGCGCGCTGGAATCGGCCCACGACGTCACCGACGAGGCCAGCGCCGTCGAGGCCGCCGGCCTGCGTCCGCGGCTCATCGAGGGCGACACCACCAACCTCAAGGTGACCTATCCGCTGGACCTGCACCTGGCGGAGTGGATCCTGCAGAACCGCGACAAGTGAGCGGAGTGCCCGTCATGAGTTTCCCCTTCCGCATCGGCCAGGGCTTCGACGTCCACGCCCTGGTGCCCGGCCGCCCGCTGATCGTCGGCGGCGTCACCATCCCCTTCGAGCGCGGCCTGCTCGGCCATTCCGACGCCGACGTGCTGCTGCATGCGCTCACCGACGCGCTGCTGGGCGCGGCCGGCCTGGGCGACATCGGGCGGCTCTTTCCGGACACCGATCCGGCCCATGCCGGCGCCGACAGCCGCGTGCTGCTGCGCGAGGCCTGGGCGCGCGTGCGCGGTGAAGGCTGGCAGGTGGTGAACATCGACGCCACGGTGATCTGCCGCGCGCCGAAGATCCTGCCGCACGCGCCGGCGATGGCCGCCCACATCGCCGCCGACCTGGGCTGCGCGGCGGAGGCGGTGAACATCAAGGGCAAGACCACGGAGAAGCTCGGCTTCACCGGGCGGGGCGAGGGCATCGCCGCGCAGGTGGTGGCGTTGCTCGCCCGCAGCGCCTGAAGGCGGTACCGTTCTCCCGACGAAAAGCGGGGCGCCCAAGCGCCCCGCGGCTCTTCGGGGCTGCCGTTGCAGCAGCCCCATCGTCTCCGGAAGAGAGACGGCTCAGAGATAGATGCATCCCGCCAGCCGTTCGGCCAGCAGCGGTTCGGGTGTCTTCGTATAGTCCTTTTCGAAACGGTCGGAGACCAGTTGCGCCGTGGGTCCGTCCATGACCGAGTTCAGCATGCCCATGAAGGCCGGCGGCGCGACCAGGATGGCCCGCCGGAAGGCGTTCTTGGAGCGGCCCAGGTACAGCTCCTGGGCGATTTCCTGGGCGAATACCTTGGCTTCGTGCTGTTTCGGGAGGGTCTGCGGCTGCTTGGCGCCGCCGCCGGAGCCGGTGACGGTCATGGCGCCGGGGCGGTCGGTGACGAGTTCGGCGTTTTTCTGCCTGCTTTCGGGATGGATCAGTTCCTTGACCAGCTTCATGCCCTTGTTGGGGCCCAGGTTTTCGTACAATTTGCACAGGCTGGCGTTGGCAACCAGAATCCAGGTGATGGTCATGAGACACCCTCCGCGTGTTGGCTGAACCGGGTTCGCCTGAAATGGCGGGTTTACCTGTAGAGGCACTTCAAGCTTAGTCAGGGGGTTTCATGGCTGACAAGCGCGGGATGTTTCGGTGGGCGAAACGGCGTTTCAGTTATGCCCGCAACCCACTGCGGAACCCGCGCCCCTGCATGATTGCATTGGCCGCAACATTCTTCAGAATATGCCCAAGGCAATACCCGTGGCCATCGCGGCGCCCAGTTCCTCGCAGCGCGTGAGGTCGTCGGCGGTGATCTCATTGCGTATCACCAGCGGCGCGGCCGCCGGCTTCCAGCCATAGCCGTTGGCGATCCGCCCGACCTCGCGCACCGCGCCGCTGCCGTCGTTGCCGGCGCTGACGAAGAGCCCGTAGGGCAGGGCGGTGAGCCTGCCCTCGCAGGGATAGTAGGTACGGTCGAAGAAGTCCTTGAGCGCGCCGGACATGTAGCCGAAGTTCTCCGGCGTGCCCAGCAGCAGCCCATCGCAGGCGAGCAGATCGTCGCTGCCCGCATCGAAGGCGCGCTTGATGACGGTCTCGGTCTCGTCCACCGTCAGCGCGCCGCGCAACACCGCCTCCGCCAGCCGGCCGGTGTTGCCCGACTGGGTGTGGTAGACGATCAGCAGGCGCTTGCGCTCCAGCATCGGCGGTCCTCCGCGGAACCTTAGCGGTTCGACGCGGCGGCGCGTCCGGCGTTCGCCGGGTCGAGGCGGAAGTAGGCGGCGAGCTGATCGTAGACGGCGGGGAACTCAGCACGCAGGCCGTGCGGGTCGAGGAAGAAGGTCTCCGCCGCCACGGCGAAGAATTCGCCCGGCTCTTCGGCGCCGTAGGGGTCGAGCACCGTGTCCTCGCCCTTGTCCACCTGGGCGCAGAAGCGTTCGTAGGCTTCGTTGAAGGCCCGTGCCCAGGCCTTGCGCGACATGGTCGCCGGCAACGGCGGAAAGCCGTCCACACCGCCGTTCTCCATGTCCAGCTTGTGGGCGAACTCGTGGATGACCACGTTCACGCCTTCCGGCGCGTCGTCCCCGTCGAACCAGGACACCAGCACCGGCCCGCCTTCCCAGGCCTCGCCCAGCACCTCGTCGTCGTACTCGTGCACCACGCCGTCCTCGTCCTGGATGCTGCGCGGTATCACGAAATCCCCCGGATAGACGATGATGCCCACCCAGCCGCGATAGGCGGCGAGGCCGATGTTGAGCACCGGCAGGCAGGCCTGCAGCGCGATCGCCAGCATCATCTCGTCGGTCACCTGCAGCCCGTGGGCGCCGTGAAACTGCTTGTCGCGCAGGAAGTCGAGCGCCATCCCGCGCAGGCGGCGGCGCTCGGCCGCCGGCAGGAAATCCAGGAAGGGCAGGTAGCGCTCCACGTGCCGCCACTGGGCTTCGGGCACGTCGGGACGCTGCGGCCCGCGCCCGAACAGGCGGCGCAGCCAGCCCAGCATCAGGCCGGCCTCCGCCGTGTGGTCAGGAAGATACCGGCGAACACCAGCGCGATGCCGACGAAGTGGTACCACTGCGGCCGTTCGCCGAGGAAGACCGCCGCCAGGATGGTGCCGAACACCGGCATCAGATGGATGAAGAGCGATCCGCGGCTGGGCCCGACCGCCGCCACCCCGGCGTTGTAGAACACGTAGCCGAGAAAGCCCGGGAAGATGGCGACGTAAAGGATGCCGAGGAGGGAGGCCGCGTTCAGTTCGGTGCTGCGCCCGGAAGCCATCTCCCAGCCATAGACCGGCACCAGGGCCGCCAGCCCGACCACGGTGAAGGCGAACAGCATCACCATCGGGTCCAAGCCCTGGGGGCGCCACTGCAGGCCCACGGTGTACAGGCCCCACACCAGCACCGCGCCCAGCATCCACAGGTCGCCGGTGTTCAGGCTGAAGGCGAGCAGGGTGTGGACGTCGCCGCGCCCCACGATGGCCATGACCCCGGCCAGGGACACCAGCACGCCGACCGCCTCCAGTACGGTGAGGCGCTTGCCGAGCAGCACGAAGGCCAGCGCGATGGTGGCGATGGGGATACAGGAATTGAGCAGCGTGGCGTTGGTGGCCGTAGTGTATTGCAGCGCGATGTAGGCCAGGGTGTTGAAGCCGCCCACGCCCAGCAGACCCAGCACCACCATGGGCCGCCAGTGGCGGCGCAGCGTCGGCCACTGCTCGCGCAGCTTCGGCAGGGCGAAGGGCAGTACGAGCACGAGCGCGATCGCCCAGCGCCAGAAGGCCAGCGAGATCGGCGGCACGGCTTCGCGCAGGCCGCGGCCGACGACCATGTTGCCGGACCAGAACAGGGCGGTGAGGGTGAGCAGCAGGTAGGGGTTGGCGGAAAGACGCTTCATGGCGCTCGTCTTGTCGTTCTTTTGCGAGCGGCGATGATGGCACAGCGCGCCGCGTTTGGGAGTTGGGGAAAACGCGCCCGCGCCCGCGCCGGGGGCGATATGGGATAATCCGCGCCATGGTTTCCGTGACGCATTCCATCCCCAAGGAAGACGCGCCGCTGCCGCTGGATCTGCTCGCAGCCGGCCTGTGCGCCAACGAGCGCGCCCTCGTCGAGGCGGCGGTGGAACTCGCCACCGAACTGTACGAGGACCACGTTCTCGGCACCGGTGAAGTGATCTGGCCTCATGCGCTCGGCATGGGGTTGATCTGCGCTTCCTTGAAGCTCGACGCCGAAACGCGCATCGCCGCGCTGCTGTTCTCCGCCTGCGACTACCTGGAGGAGGGCGAGGAGAAGATCGCCGCCCGCTTCGGCCGCCCGGTGGCGCGCCTGGTGGACGGCCTGCGCAAGCTCAACGGCCTGCGCCTCATCACCCGCATGACGGCCACCGCCACGGCGCCCGAGATCCGCACCCAGGCCGAGGTGCTGCGCAAGATGCTGCTCGCCATGGTGGAGGACATCCGCGTGGTGCTGCTGCGCCTGGCGTCGCGCACGCAGACGCTGCGCTTCTTCACCGAACACCCGGTGGACGCGCGCCTGGACGTGGCGCGGGAGAGCCTGGACATCTACGCCCCGCTTGCCAACCGGCTGGGGGTGTGGCAGCTCAAGTGGGAGCTGGAGGACCTCTCCTTCCGCTTCCTCGAACCCGACACCTACAAGCGCATCGCCAAAATGCTCGACGAGCGCCGCGTCGAGCGCGAGAACTTCATCCGGGAATCCATCGAAAAGCTCTCTTCCGAGATCGCCGCGGTGGGCATCAAGGCCGAGGTGCACGGCCGGCCCAAGCACATCTACAGCATTTACAACAAGATGCGGAAGAAGAACCTGGATTTCTCCCAGGTCTACGACATCCGCGCGCTGCGCGTGCTGGTGGACGAGGTGCGCGACTGCTACACGGTGCTGGGCATCGTGCACCAGATGTGGCAGCCGATCAGCAAGGAATACGACGACTACATCACCAAGCCCAAGGGCAACAACTACCAGTCCCTGCACACCGCGGTGCTGGCCGGCGACGGACGCGCGCTGGAGGTGCAGATCCGCACCCACGAGATGCACCGCCACGCCGAACTGGGCGTGGCCGCGCACTGGCGCTACAAGGAAGGCAGCGGCCACGGCGGCGACTACGACGAGAAGATCGCGCTGCTGCGCAGCCTGCTGTCGTGGCGCGACGAGGTGGCCGATTCCGCCGACTGGGTGGAGCGCTTCAAGCGCGCTTCGTTGGACGACACGCTTTACGTGCTGACCCCCCAGGGCCGGGTGGTGGACCTGCCGCACGGCGCCACGCCGGTGGATTTCGCCTACCGCCTGCACACCGATCTCGGCCACCGCTGCCGCGGCGCCAAGGTGGATGGCCACCTGGTGCCGCTGAATACGCCGCTGGAGAACGGCCAGACGGTCGAGATCAGCGCCGCCAAGGAAGGCGGCCCTTCCCGCGACTGGCTGGACGCGCGCCAGGGTTACGTGGCTACCGGCCGGGCACGCCACAAGATCAAGCAGTACTTCAGCCAGCAGGAAGAGGAGGAACTGCTCGTCCGCGGGCGCAGTTTCGTGACCCGCGAGATGCAGCGCGACGGCCACGGCCAGGCCAACATCGAGGAACTGGCCGGCAAGCTCGGCTTCAAGAACGCCGATGCGCTCTACCTTGCCGCCGGACGCGGCGAGGTCGGCCCACGTTCGGTGCAGGTGGCGTTGCGGGAGGCCGGTACGGTCAGCGAGGCGCCCGCCGAACCGGAGATCGTCGTCAGCCGCAGCCGTTCCGGGGATACCAGCGACAAGGTGCTCATCGTCGGCGTGGGCAAGCTGCTCACCTCGCTCTCCCGCTGCTGCCGGCCGGCGCCGCCGGACGCCATCGAAGGTTTCGTCACCCGCGGGCGCGGTATCTCCATCCACCGCGTGGATTGCCACGATTTCCAGCAACTCGCCAAACGCCATCCGGAACGGGTGATTTCCGCCGAATGGGGCGAGCAGGCCTACAACAACCGCCAAGCGGTGTTCCCGGTGGACATCGCGGTGCAGGCGAGCGACCGCCAGGGCCTGTTGCGCGACATCTCCGAAGTGCTGTCGCGGGAGAAGCTCAACGTGATCGCGGTGAACACGCTGAGCAAGAAGGGCACCGCTTTCATGCGCTTCACCATGGAGGTGGGCGGCGTCACCCAGTTGCAGCGCGCGATCACGCTGATCCGCGAAGTGCCTGGCGTCATCGACGCGCAGCGGAAGTGACATGCAGCGAGCGTGACGTTTCGTGCAGCGGCAGCGCGGAATTTATTACGGGTCGAATTAGCAAGTCCCTTCCCCTTGAAGGGGAGGGAGCAAACATTCAAGTCCGCCCGGCCAGTTCGCCCATCAGGATCATCTGCGCCGTACGCCGTACGCCGCGCGGATGCTTGCGCCGGTAGCTGCCGTCGGGCTGCATCTCCCAGGCCTGGCAGTTGTCCAGCAGGTAGGGGCGCAGGCCTTCCTTCATCACCCGGCGCTTCAGGCGCGGGTCCAGCACGGGGAAGGCGATCTCGATGCGGCGGAAGAAGTTGCGCTCCATCCAGTCCGCGCTGGACAGGTACATGCTGTCCTTGCCGTCGGCGTGGAAGTAGAAGATGCGGTGATGCTCCAGGAAGCGGCCGATCACCGAGCGCACGCGGATATTGTCGGAAAGCCCGGGCACGTGCGGGCGCAGCGCGCAGGGGCCGCGCACGATGAGGTCGATCTCCACGCCCGCCTGCGAGGCCTCGTACAGGGTCTCGATGGTTTCCGGCTCCAGCAGCGCGTTCATCTTGGCGATGATGCGGCCCCGACGGCCGGCGCGGGCGATCTCGGCCTCGGCCCTGATCGCCGCCACCACGTTGGCCTGCAGCGCGAAGGGCGCCTGCCACAGATGCCTGAGGGCGCTGGCTTTGCCCAGGCCGGTGAGCTGCTTGAACACCTCGGCCACGTCCTCGCCGATCTCTTCGCTGCAGGTGAGCAGGCCGAAGTCGGTGTAGAAGCGGGTGGTGCGCGGATGGTAGTTGCCGGTGCCCATATGCACGTAGCGGCGCAGGCCCTGTTCTTCCCGCCGCACGATCATCAGCAGCTTGGCGTGGGTCTTGTAGCCGAACACCCCGTACACCACGTGGGCGCCGACTTCTTCCAGGCGGTTGGCGAGGGTGATGTTGGCCTCTTCGTCGAAGCGCGCCATCAGTTCCAGCACCACGGTGACTTCCTTGCCCTTCTGCGCGGCGCGGGCCAGGTGCTCCATCAGCACGGAGTCGGTGCCGGTGCGGTACACGGTCATCTTGATCGCCACCACCTGCGGGTCGTCGGCCGCCGAACGCAGCAGGTCGATCACCGGGTCGAAGCTCTGGAAGGGGTGGTGCAGCAGGATGTCGCTGCTGCGGATGGCGGCGAAGATGTCGCGCCGCTTGTCGAGCGCCTTGGGCACGCCGGGCAGGAAGGGGCCGTACTTCAGGTCCGGGCGGTCCACCCACTCGGGCACCTGCATCAGGCGCACCAGGTTTACGATGCCCGGCGTGCGGTAGAGGTCGTCGCGCCCCAGGCGGAACTGCTGCAGCAGGAAGTCGGCCATCGCTTCCGAGCAGTTGTCGGCCACCTCCAGGCGCACCGCGTCGCCGTAGTGGCGCTGCTGCAGTTCGCCCTTGAGGGAGGCGCGCAGATCCTTGACTTCCTCCTCGTCCACGAACAGGTCCGAGTTGCGCGTGACGCGGAACTGGTAGCAGCCCAGCACCTCCATGCCGGAAAACAGCTCGTCCACGTGGGCGTGCAGGATGGAGGAGAGGAAGACGAAGGTGTATTCGTGCTCGCAGATTTCCCGCGGCAGGCGGATCACCCGCGGCAGCGCACGCGGCGCCTGCACGATGGCCGCGCCGGAGTCGCGCCCGAAGGCGTCGCGCCCTTTCAGCTCGATGGCGAAGTTCAGGCTTTTGTTGAGCACGCGCGGGAAGGGGTGGGCGGGGTCCAGCCCGATGGGCGTGAGCACCGGCATCACTTCGCGATGGAAGTAGTCGCGCACCCATTCGCGCTGCACGTCCGACCACAGGCGGCGGCGCAGGAAGACGATGCCTTCGGCCGCCAGCGTGGGCAGGATGTCGTCGTTGAGCAGTTCGTACTGCCCGGAGATGATCTCATGCACCTCCTTGCTCACCCGGTCGAGCAGTTCGGTGGGCGCCAGGCCGTCGTTGCCGGAGGCGTGGCTGCGCAGGCGGATCTGCTCCTTGATGCCGGAGACGCGGATCTCGAAGAACTCGTCCAGGTTGCTCGACACGATGCACAGGAAGCGCAGGCGTTCCAGCAGTGGCACCTCCCGGTCGGCGGCCTGGGCGAGCACGCGGCGCTGGAACTGGAGCAGGGACAGCTCGCGGTTGATGAAGTGTTCCGTCGGGTAGCGTTTCTTGTTCGGCGGGGCGTACATATGTCGTCTGGCTTTGGGGGTGGATGCGCCATTATGTGACGAATACGTTGCAAAAGGATTACTGCACAGGAAGAGCAAAACGCCGAAACGGCGCGGCTGCCGCGTAAGGTAAAATGCGCCGGATTCCGATTGCCGCGGGCAAGACCTCCCAATGATGCAAGAACTGATCGCCGCGATCGACCTCGGCTCCAACAGCTTCCGCCTGCAGGTCGGACGCATCGTGAACGACCAGATCTACCCGCTGGACGGCCTCAAGGAGTCGGTGCGCCTGGCCGCGGGCCTCGGGCGCGACAAGCTGCTCGACACCGGCGCGCAGTTGCGCGGGCTCAACGCGCTGCGCCGCTTCAACGAACGCCTGAGCGGCTTCTCCGCCGATTCGGTGCGCGCGGTGGCCACCAACACCCTGCGCGTGGCCAAGAACGCTCCCGAGTTCCTGCTGCACGCCGAAGAGGCGCTGGGCTTTCCCATCGAGGTCATCGCCGGGCGCGAGGAAGCGCGGCTGATCTACGTGGGCGTGGCGCACACACTGCCGGACCCGCACAAGCGCCAACTGGTGGTGGACATCGGCGGCGGCTCCACCGAATTCATCATCGGCAGGAGCTTCGAGCCGGTGCTGCTGGAATCCCTCTACATGGGCTGTGTGGGCTACAGCCTGAACTTCTTCCCCGACGGCCGCATCGACAAGCGCAGCCTGAAGGAGGCCGAACTGGCCGCCCGCCGCGAGCTGCAGGCCATCGCCCATCCCTACCGGGAGGCGGGCTGGGAGGAGGCGGTGGGGTCCAGCGGCTCCGCCAAGGCGCTGGTGGAAATCCTGGAACAGAACGGTTTTGCCGACGGCGGCATCACCCTCGACGGCCTGGAGCGCCTGCGCGCGGCGCTGCTGCGCGCGGGCAGCCTGGACAGGCTGGATCTGGCCGGCCTGCGCGCGGACCGCCTGCCGGTGCTGCTGGGTGGCTTTTCCATCATGAGCGCGGTATTCAAGGAATTCGGCCTGGAACAGATGGTGTTCTCGGAAGGCGCCCTGCGTCTGGGCGTGCTCTACGATCTGTTCGGCCGCTACCACCATCACGACCTGCGCGACGCCACCGTGGAAGCCTTCATGGCGCGCTACGGCGTGGATCGGCACCACGCCCAGGAAGTGGCCGACACCGCCTGCCACCTGCTCGCCCAGCTCGAACCGGCGCGCGCCGCCGAAGGCCACCCGGACCGGCGCTTCCTGCGCTGGGCGGCGATGCTGCACGAGATCGGCATCTCGGTGGCCCATTCCAGCTACCACAAGCACAGCGCCTACATCCTCGCCAACGCCGACATGCCCGGCTTCTCGCGCATGGACCAGGGGCGGCTGGCGCGCGTGGTGCTGGCCCATCGCGGCAAGCTGGAACGCGTGGCCGCGCTCGATCCGGCCAGCCCCGACTGGCTGCTGATCGCCTGCCTGCGCCTCGCGGTGGTGGTGCACCGGGCCCGCGACGGGCGCGGCATCCCGCCGCTCACGGTGGGGCGCGAGGGGCGCAGCTTCGTGGTCACCGCGGCCCAGGGCTGGCTCAAGCAACTTCCGCTGACCGCCGCGGCGCTGGAGGAGGAGCAGCGCCAGTGGTTGTCCGTGGGGCGTGGGCTGGCGGTGCGCACCGGGTTGGGACCTGTCGCCGCCTGACATGGCCTCCGCCGCGCCCGACCACGATCACGAGCCCGGCGCGGACCCCGGCTTCCAGGCCGGCGAGTTGCACTTCGAAGCCCCTGACGGCGTGGCGAGCCTGCGCGGCGACTGGACCCTGCGTGCGCTGACCCCCGGCATCGCCGCACTGCGCCGCCGCCTGGCCACGGTGCCGTCCACGGCGCGCTGGCAACTGGGCGGGGCAGGGCGGCTGGACAGCTTCGGTGCCACGCTGCTGTGGCAGGCCTGGGGCCGGCGCTGGCCCGAGCACATCGAGCTGTCCGACGAACGGCGCCAGTTCATCGAGGAGGTGGCCGCCGCTGCCGCCCATCCGCTGCCGATGCCGCCACGCTTCACGGTCATCGATGCGGTCGTGCTGCTCGGCGCAGCCCTGCTGAATCTGTTCTCGCACGCGGGCGATTTCGTCCGCCTGCTCGGTCAGTTGCTCCTCGACCTGCTGCGCCTCGCAAGCCGCCCGCGGGAATGGCCGCTGCTGGAGATTTCGGCCAACCTGCACAAGGTCGGCGTCAAGGCCATGCCGGTCACCGCCCTGGTGGGCTTCCTGATCGGCGTGGTGCTGTCCTACCTTTCCGCGCTGCAGTTGAAGGCCTTCGGCGCGGACATCTTCATCGTCAACATCCTCGGCCTGGGGATCATCCGCGAGCTCGGGCCGGTGCTGGTCTCGGTGCTGGTGGCCGGGCGCTCCGGTTCGGCCATGACCGCCCAGCTCGGCGTGATGCGGGTCACCGAGGAGGTGGACGCGCTCGCCGCAATGGGCATCTCCCGCACCATCCGCCTGGTGCTGCCCAAGGTGGTCGCGCTCACGCTCGCCATGCCGCTGCTGGTGCTGTGGACCTCCGCCGTGGCGCTGGCCGGCGGCATGCTGTCGGCCTGGGTGCAGCTCGACCTGTCCTTCGCCTTCTTCATCGAGACGCTGCCGCGCGTGGTGCCGCTCGCCAACGTCTACATCGGGCTGGTCAAGGGCGCGGTGTTCGGCCTGTTGATCGCACTGGTGGCCTGCCACTTCGGCCTGCGCGTCGCGCCCAACACGGAAAGCCTGTCCACCAACACCACCGCCTCGGTGGTTTCCGCGATCACGCTGGTGATCCTGGTGGATGCGGTGTTCGCCATCGCCACGCGCAACATCGGGGTGCCCATATGAGCGCGGCGCCGGTGATCGAACTCACCGGGGTCGTCACCCGCTTCGGCGACAACCTAGTGCATGACGGCATAGACATGGCGATCGCGCCCGGCGAGGTGGTGGCCCTGGTCGGCGGTTCGGGCAGCGGCAAGACCACGCTGCTGCGCCACATCATCGGCCTGACCCGCCCGGCCGCCGGCGAGGTGCGCCTGTTCGGCGAATCGCTGCTGTCCGCTTCGGCCGGGGCCGTGCGCGCGCTGCAGCGCCGCTTCGGCATGCTGTTCCAGCAGGGAGCCCTGTTCTCCGCCTTCAACGTGGCGGAAAACATCGGCTTTCCGCTGCGGGAATCGGGGGTGGCGAGCGAGGCGGAGATCCGCGACCTGGTCGCGCTCAAGCTCGCCATGGTGGAACTGGAACCGGCCCACGCCCTGCTGATGCCGGCGGAACTGTCGGGGGGCATGATCAAGCGTGTGGCGCTCGCCCGCGCCCTGGCGCTGGAGCCGGAACTGCTGCTGCTCGACGAGCCCACCGCCGGCCTGGACCCGGACCGCAGCGCCGCTTTCGTGGCGCTGATCCGCAGCCTGCAGCGCCGGCTGGGCCTGACCGTGGTGCTCGTCACCCACGACGTGGATACGCTCGCCGCGCTCGCCACCCGGGTCGCGGTACTCGGCGAGCGCAGGATATTAAGTTATGCCCCGCTGGAAGACACGCTGAAGGTCGACCATCCTTTCATCCAGCGCTTTTTCCACGGTGAACACGGGCGCTGGGCGCTGGCCCGCTCCAACGCAGGAGATTGACATGGAAAACCGCGCTCACGCGCTCGCGGCGGGCATCTTCGCGCTGATCCTCGGCGCTGCGCTGGGCGCCACGCTGTGGTGGTTCTCCGACGAGCGCGAGCCCATGCGCGACTATCTCCTCGTCTCCAACGGCAAGGTCACCGGGCTCAACGTGCAGGCCCAGGTGCGATACCGCGGCATCGCCGCCGGCAAGGTGAACGACATCCGCGTCGATCCCACCGACCCGCGCCACATCCTGGTGACCATCAGCATCCGCGAGGAACTGCCGGTGACGCGCGGCACGCGCGCGAGCCTGGGCTACCAGGGGGTGACCGGGCTCGCCTACGTGGAACTCGACGACGCCGGCGAGGACCCGGCACCGCTGCAGGCCGAAGACGGCAGGCTGCCGCGCATCGCGCTCCAGCCCGGGCTGATGGACGAACTCACGGACGCCGCCATGTACACCATGCAGCGCATGCGCGAGGTGGCCGACCGCACGTCCGCCTTCTTCGACGAGAAGAACGTGCAGCGCTTCACCCTCACGCTGGAACGCCTGGAATCGGCGGCCGGCGGCGTGGATCGCACCTTCAAGGTGGCGCCCCAGGCGCTCGCCGCCGTGCGCGACATGCTGAACCCCGAGAACATGCGCCGCCTCGCCGCCACGCTGGAGAACCTGGAACGCACCACCGGCGAGGCCGGCCCCGCGGTGGTGGAAATGCGCCAGTTGATGGCCCGCATCTCCGGCATGGCCGAACGCCTCGACCAGGCCGCCGCCGCGGCCAGCGACGGCGTGCTGGACGACACCCTGCCGCAGCTCAACGAACTGCTCGCCGAACTGACCAGTACCTCGCGCCGCATGGGGCGGCTCATCGACGAGGTGGAGGCCTCGCCGCAGATGCTCCTGATCGGCCGCGGGGAGCGCGAGCCGGGGCCCGGCGAAAAGGGCTTCGAGGCCGCGCCGGCCGCCCGTTGAACGCAGGCCGCAATCGAAGAGGATGCCGATGACCCGCCGATTCTCCACCCTTGCCGCCACCGCACTGCTCGCCGCCGGACTGGCCGGATGCACCGGCCTGGGCGAGCCGCCGCCGGACATGGCGCTGTTCGACCTGGGTTCCAGCGCGCCGCTCGCTCTGGACAACGCCCATCGCCCGGCCTCCGTGGACGTGCGCGCACCGTCCTGGCTGACCACCAGCGCCATGCAGTACCGCCTCGCCTACGCCGACCCGCAGCGCCGCCTGGCCTACGGCGAGAGCCGCTGGGCGGCGACGCCGGCCGAGATGCTCATGGTCGCCCTCGACCGGGCATTGCGCGTACCGGGGGCGGGCGACAGCGGCTGCAGGCTGCGCGTGGAGCTGGACGAATTCGCCCAGGTGTTCTCCGCGGCCGATGCGAGCGAGCTGCGGATCGCCGTACGCGCCACGCTGCTGCCCAGCCGTGGCGAAACCCCGGTGGCGGGACGGGACCTCGCGGTCGGCGTCGCCACGCGCAGTGCCGATGCGCACGGCGGGGTCGCCGCGGCGCAGGGGGCCGTGCGCGAGCTGGCTGCCGAACTGGGCAACTGGCTTGCCGCCCTTGACCCGTCCGCTGCACAGGGTTTGAATGGCGGGGCGGGGTGCCGGGCCTCGAAGTGAGGCCGGCCGGAGCCGTTCTTTTCATCACGCCCGTTTAACGACAACTACCTCGGAGACACCATGACGGAGCGCACGAGTTCGCCCTACGAACAGGGCCTGGACCGCAACGCCGCCAACTACGTACCGCTGACGCCGCTCACCTTCCTGGAGCGCAGCGCCTACATCTACCCGGAGCGTACCGCCGTGATTCACGGCAAGCGGCGCTACACCTGGCTGGAGGCCTACACCCGCGCCCGCCGTCTCGCATCCGCCCTCAAGCAGCTCGGCGTCGAGCGCAACGACACGGTGGCCGTGGTGCTGAACAACACCCCGGAAATGTTCGAATGCCACTTCGGCGTGCCCGCCAGCGGTGCCGTGCTCAACACCATCAACACCCGCCTGGACGCCGAAACCATCGCTTTCACGCTCAACCACGGCGAGGCCAAGGTGCTGATCACCGACCGCGAGTACGCCCGCGCCGTGGGCCAGGCGCTGGAGCTGGCGAACCGTCCCGACCTGATCGTCATCGACGTGGACGACCCGGAATACACCGGCCCGGGCGAGCGCCTCGGGCGCCTGGACTACGAAGCCCTGCTGGAGACCGGCAGCCCGGACTTCGTCTTCGAGTACCCGGCCGACGAGTGGGATGCCATCTCCCTCAACTACACCTCCGGCACCACCGGCAACCCCAAGGGCGTGGTCTACCACCACCGCGGCGCCTACCTCAACGCCATGAGCAACATCGTCTCCTGGGGCATGCCGCCGCATTCGGTGTATCTGTGGACACTGCCCATGTTCCACTGCAACGGCTGGTGCTTCGCGTGGACCATGGCGGCCAACGCGGGCGTCAACGTCTGCCTGCGCCGCGTGGACCCGCGCCTCATCTTCGACGCCATCCGCGAGCACGGCGTGACCCACTACTGCGGCGCGCCCATCGTCCATTCCCTGCTCGCCAACGCGCCCGCCGAATGGCGCAAGGGCATCGCCCACAAGGTGTCCGGCCTGGTCGCCGCCGCGCCTCCCCCGGCCGCGGTCATCGAGGGCATGGCGAAGATCGGCTTCGACATCACCCACGTCTATGGCCTCACCGAGACCTACGGCCCGGCTTCCGTGTGCGCCAAGCACGACGAATGGGCCGCGCTGCCGCTGGCCGAGCAGGTCGCCAGGAACGGCCGCCAGGGCGTGCGCTACCACGCCCAGGAAGCGATCACCGTGCTCGATCCGCAGACCCTGCAGCCCGTGCCCCGGGACGGCGAGACCATGGGCGAGATCATGTTCCGCGGCAACCTGGTCATGAAGGGCTATCTGAAGAACGAGAAGGCCAGCGCCGAGGCCTTTGCCGGCGGCTGGTACCACACCGGCGACCTGGCCGTGATGCAGCCCGACGGCTACGTCAAGATCAAGGACCGCTCCAAGGACATCATTATCTCCGGCGGCGAGAACATCTCCTCCATCGAGGTCGAGGACGCCCTCTACAAGCACCCCGCGGTGATGGCCGCCGCTGTCGTGGCCGCGCCCGACGAGAAGTGGGGCGAGGTGCCCTGCGCCTTCGTCGAACTGAGGGACGGCGCCAGCGTCACCGCCGAAGAGATCGTCGCCCACTGCCGCGAGCACCTGGCCGGCTTCAAGGTCCCCAAGAAGATCGTGTTCACCGAACTGCCCAAGACCTCGACCGGCAAGATCCAGAAGTTCGTGCTGCGCGAGCAGGCGCGTTCCACGTCCGCCATCGAGTGACGGCTGCCAACCCATAGGAGAACCCATGAGCGCTCTACCCACGTCCGCCGACCAACCCATGCTGCTGCGCCGCGACCAGGACGGCGTCGCCTGGCTCACGCTGAACCGCCCCGCCCAGTTCAACTCCCTGTCCAGGGCGATGCTGGAGAACCTGATCGCCGCGCTCGACGAGATCGCCGCCGACCACAGCGTGCGCGTGGTGGTGCTGGCCGGCGAGGGCAAGGCTTTCTGCGCCGGGCACGACCTCAAGGAGATGCGCGGCAACCACACCCTGGCCTTCCAGCAGGAGCTTTTCCGCCTGTGCGGGAAGTTCATGATGAAGATCACCGAACTGCCCCAGCCGGTCATCGCCCGCATCCACGGCATCGCCACCGCCGCCGGCTGCCAGCTCGTGTCCATGTGCGACCTGGCGGTGGCGGCGGACGTGGCCCGCTTCGCCGTATCCGGCATCAACGTGGGCCTCTTCTGCGCCACGCCCAGCGTCGGGCTGTCGCGCAACCTGGGGCGCAAGCAGGCCTTCGAGATGCTGGTCACGGGCGACTTCATCGACGCCCACGAGGCGCAGCAGCGCGGGCTGGTCAATCGCGTGGTGCCGCTGGAACAGCTCGACGAGGAGGTGAGCAGGCTCGCCGCGTCCATCGTCGCCAAGTCCCCCGTGGCGGTCCGCATGGGCAAGCAGATGTTCTACAAGCAGCTCGAAATGGGCCTGGACGCCGCCTACCAGCTCGCTGCCGAGACCATGGCCTGCAACATGATGACCGAGGACGCCGCCGAGGGCATCGATGCCTTCATCGCCAAGCGCAAGCCGGAGTGGCGCGGCAAGTGACGCCGCGAGCGGCGTGCTGATCGACACCCATTGCCACCTGGACGCCGCCGAGTTCGACGCCGACCAGGATGCGGTGCTGGCGGCCGCCCGCACGGCCGGCGTGGGCATCTTCGTGCTGCCCGCGGTCGATGCGAAGAGCTTCGACCGCGTGGCGGCGCTCGCCGCCGCCCACGGGGACGTCCGCCCCGCCTACGGCATCCATCCACTCTACGTGGACCAGGCCGCACCGGCCGACCTGGAAACGCTTGCCGCCCGCTTGGCCGCGGGCGACGCGGTGGCGGTGGGGGAGATCGGCCTGGACAACTACGTGCCGGATGCGGACGTGGCGCGCCAGACCTTCTACTTCACCGAACAGCTCAAGCTCGCGCGTCGCTTCGAGTTGCCGGTGATCCTGCACATCCGCCGCGCCCAGGACGCCATCCTGCGGGAACTGCGCCGCATCCGCGTGCCGGGCGGCATCGCCCATGCCTTCAACGGCAGCCGGCAGCAGGCCGAGGCCTTCATCGCGCTGGGATTCAAGCTCGGTTTCGGTGGCGCCATGAGCTACGAAGGCTCGCGCCGCATCCGCGAACTGGCGGCCACGCTGCCGCTGGAAGCCATCGTGCTGGAGACCGACGCCCCCGACATGCCGCCCGCCTGGGCGGCCGGCCGGCGCAACGAGCCGGCCAACCTGGCACGCTATGCGCAGATCCTGGCGGACCTGCGCGGCATCGGCGTGGACGAGGTGCGGCGCGCCGCCGCGGACAACGCGCGCGCCGCGTTGCCGGGGCTCATCGGCCCGGCGAACAGATAAAGAAAAAGGCGCCCGCAGGCGCCTTTTTCTTCGATGCCGGATTCCCGCTTCAGGCGAAGTTCTTCGCCGCGAAATCCCAGTTGGCCAGCTTGTCGAGCACGGTGGCAACGAAGTCCGGACGGCGGTTGCGGTAGTCGATGTAGTAGGCGTGTTCCCACACGTCGATACAGAGCAGGGCCTTGTCGCCGGTGGTCAGCGGGGTGCCGGCCGCGCCCATGTTGACGATGTCCACGCCGCCGTCGGCCTTCTTCACCAGCCAGGTCCAGCCGGAGCCGAAGTTGCCCACGGCGGAGGCCTGGAAGGCCTTCCTGAAGTCGTCGAAGGAACCCCACTTGGCCTTGATCGCATCGGCCAGTGCGCCGCTGGGCTCGCCGCCGCCGTTGGGCTTCAGGCTGTTCCAGAAGAAGGTGTGGTTCCACACCTGGGCGGAGTTGTTGTAGATGCCGCCGGCCGGCGCCTTCTTGATGATGGCTTCGAGGTCGAGGTTCTCGTACTCGGTGCCCTTGATCAGATTGTTCAGGTTGGTGACGTAGGCCTGGTGGTGCTTGCCGTAGTGGAACTCCAGGGTCTCCGCGGAAATGTGCGGGGCCAGGGCGTCCTTGGCGTAGGGCAGGGGGGGCAGTACGTGTTCCATAGGTCTCTCCTGTTCAGGTTCGGAAGGGGTGGGATCCCCGGTGTTGGTGTTTTGAGCCCGGTAAGTCTAGTCGGGTCTGCGTGCGGGGCGCAAATCACTACTGATGTTAAGCGCATCTGTTGCGCTGCAAAACAGGCCGCAGGCGACGTTTCAGTCGATGGTGGTGCGCACTTCGGCGGCTATCCGCCCCTCGCCCAGCTCGATGGCGAGCGCGTCGCCGGGCGCCACGGCCTTGCTGCGGCGCACGACCTGGCCTTGCCCGTCGCGCACGATGGCGTAGCCGCGCGCGAGCACGGCGCGCGGGTCGAGATGCTGCAGATGGCTGGCGAGCGCGCCCAGGCGCTGCCGCCGCCCGTCGAGGAGGTGGGCCAGGCTGCGCGCCAGATCCGTGCCGAGGCGGTCGATCCGGCCTTGCCGGGCCTGCAGCTCGGGCCGGTGCGCCCGCAGGCGCAGTGCCAATTGCGCGAGACGCTGCCGGTCGCGGGCAATCTGCTGGCGGGCCGCGCCGCGCAGCTTCTCGCGCAGGCCGTCGATTTCGCGCGTGGCGCGGTGCAGGCGCTCGCGCGGATGCACGAGCTGCAGTGCGGCCCGGTCCAGGCGCTGGGCAGCCTGCTCGACACGGCGCCGCAGGCCGTGCTGCAGGTGGTGCGCCAGCGTGGCCAGTTCCGCCTGCGCGGCATGGAAGCCCGCGCTTGCCAGTTCGGCGGCCATGGTCGGCGTGGTGGCGCGCAGGTCGGCGGCGAAGTCGGCGATGGTGAAATCGGTCTCGTGGCCGACGCCGCTCACCACCGGCACCGGGCAGGTGCGGATGGCGCGCGCCAAGGTCTCGTCGTTGAAGGCCCACAGGTCTTCCATGCTGCCGCCGCCACGCACCAGCAGCAGCACGTCCACGCCGTCCTCGGCCGCGCGGGCGCCGGCGGTGGCGAGCATGGCGGCCAGCGCGGGGCCGGCATCGAGGCCCTGGACCGGCGCAGGGTAGATCACCACCGGCAGATGCGGCGCGCGCCGCGCCAGCGCGGCCAGTACGTCCCGCAGCGCGGCGGCCGCCGGCGAGGTGACGACACCCACCGCGCGTGGGAAGCGGGGCAGGGGACGCTTGGCGGCCGGATCGAACAGACCTTCGGCCTCCAGGCGCTCCTTCAGGCGGGTGAAGGCCTCGAACAGGTTGCCCAGGCCCGCGCGGCGCAGGTTCTCCACGTTGAGCTGGAAGTCGCCGCGCATTTCGTACAGCGTAACCAGCGCACGCGCTTCGACCTTCATGCCATTTTCCAGGCGGAAGGGCAGCAACTGGGCGCGGTTGCGCCACATGGTGCAGCGCACCTGGGCCTGGGCGTCCTTGAGGGTGAAGTAGAGGTGGCCGGACGGGGCCCGGGTCAGGTTGGAGACCTCGCCCCCCACCCACAGCAGCGGAAAGCTGCGCTCCAGGGTCTCGCGCACCAGCCGGTTGAGCGTGGAGACGGGCACCGCCTGGCCGGTGGGTGCTCCCGGCACGAATTCTGGTTCGGACATGGTGCGGATTGTAACGGATTTCCACAGGCGCCGATTCTTGTCAAGCACTTTTGCGGGAAACTAAGAGCGCAATAAGTGAATTCTTAAGTTATTGTTTTAACGAAAATTTTTGTCTGCCTAATTTTTAATCGGAGCAAATCGAAGCCCACAACGGCGCCGCTTTGGGCGCCTTTGGACGAGTCATCCACAAAGTTATCCACAGATTTTGTGGACGAGTTGCGGAAGCCCTTGTTGCAACAGGATTTTGCGGTTGCAGCATGACTGCGGCTTGCTCTGCGGGGGTCCGGGCGATACAGTTCCGCCTTTCCAAACGGGGAGTCTCGGGGCGTGATCGCGATCATCCAGGCAGTGGGTTGGCCGATCTGGCCGTTGTTGCTGGCATCCATCATTGCCGTGGCGCTGATCATCGAACGCTCGATCACGCTGCGCCGCTCGCGCGTGGTGCCACCCGACCTGCTCGGCAAGGTCCTGGCGGACCTGCGCAAGCACGGCGCTTCCACCGAGATGATCGCGCGCGTCGCCAACCATTCGCCGCTGGGCCGGGTGCTGGCCGCCGGGCTGCGCAACGTGAACAGCTCGCGCGAGGTGATGAAGGAGTCCATCGAGGACGCCGGACGCGCGGTGCTGCACGACCTGGAACGCTTCCTCACCACCCTGGGCACGGTTGCCACCATCAGCCCGCTGCTGGGCCTGTTCGGCACCATCGTGGGCATGATCGACATCTTCGCCTCCCAGGGCGTGGCCGGCGCCAATCCGCAGCAACTCGCGCAGGGCATTGCCATCGCGCTCTACACCACCGGCCTGGGCCTGATCATCGCCATTCCGGCCACCATCTTCTGGCGCCACTTCCGCGCGCTGGTGGACAGCTTCGTGATCGACATGGAACAGAAGGCGATCGCGATGGTGGAAGTGGTACACGGCGAACGCAGGGGCTGACCGGCGATGGATTTCCGCCGCAACACCCACCACCTCGAACCGGACATCAACCTGATTCCGCTGATCGACGTGGTGCTGGTGATCATCATCTTCCTGATGCTCACCACCACCTTCTCCAAGATTTCCGGCCTGGAGATCAACCTGCCCACCGCCGAAGCGCCGGAGCAGGCCGAAACCCAGCCCAACGAGATCGTCGTCGCCATCACCGCCGCGGGCGACGTGCTGGTGAACGGTCTGCCGGTGGGCAGCCATGAGGTGGAAGCCATCGCCGCCGCGCTGGGCAAGGCCACCCCCCAGGGCAAGGAGCCGGTGGTGATCGTCAACGCGGACGCCAAGACCGCGCACCAGCGCGTCATCGACGTCATGCAGGCGGCCCAGCGCACGGGCCTCGCCCACATCACCTTCGCCATCCAGTCGCAGGGCGAGTGATGACCGGCGCCGGTCGCGCTGGGAGACGCTGACATGACAGGCAGGGCGCCCGCGTTCTGGGCGCAGCGCGGCCCTCTGGCCCGGCTGCTGCTGCCGCTTTCGCTGGTTTTCATCGTCCTCGCCGCGCTGCGCCGCGGCCTCTATCGCCTCGGCGTGCTGCGCGTCGAGCGCCTGCCGGTGCCGGTGATCGTGGTCGGCAACATTGCCGTGGGCGGCAGCGGCAAGACGCCGGTGGCGCACTGGCTGGTAGAGCGCCTGCGCACGGCCGGCCGCCGGCCGGGGATCGTCAGCCGCGGCTACGGCGGGCGGATCGAAGGCACGGCCCTGGTGCCGCCGGACGGCGATCCCGCCGTGTATGGCGACGAGCCGGTACTGCTTGCCCGCCTCACCGGTTGCCCGGTGGCGGTCGGCGCCGACCGCCCGGCCGCGGCCCACGCGCTGCTCGCCGAGCACCCGGAATGCGACCTCATCGTCTGCGACGACGGCCTGCAGCACTACCGCCTGGCGCGCGACGTGGAACTCGCGGTGGTAGACGAGGCCACGCTGGGCAACCGCTGGCGCCTGCCCGCGGGGCCGTTGCGCGAGGGCTTGGGCCGGTTGCGGGAAGTGGACCTGGTGCTCGCCCACGGCGAACTCTCGCCCGCGCTGCAGGAGCGGCTCCCCGGCCGGGCCGTGTTCCCGATGCAGCTCAGCGGACAGGTCTTCCGCGCCCTGGATGGCTCCGGCCGCGAGGTTGGCGCCGAACATTTCCACGGTCGCACGGTGCACGCTTACGCCGGCATCGGCCGCCCGGAACGCTTCTTCGCCCACCTGCGGGCGCTGGGTCTGGCCGTCGTCGGCCACGCCTTCCCTGACCACCACCGCTACCGGCCGGAGGATCTGGCCGCAGAGGAAGGCAGTGCGCGGGTCATGACCAGCAAGGATGCGGTAAAATGCGCCGCTTTCGCGCCCGCGGACTGCTGGGAACTGCCGGTGGTCGCCGACATCCCACCGGGCGCGGCCGAACGTATCCTGGAGACACTGTCGCATGGACGCCAGACTGCTTGACATCCTCGTCTGCCCGCTTTGCAAGGGGCCGCTCGACTACCGCAAGGACAAGCAGGATCTGGTCTGCAAGGCCGACCGCCTGGCCTTCCCCATTCGCGACGGCATCCCGGTGATGCTGGAAGACGAGGCGCTGCAGCTTTCCGCCGAGGAAGTGGACGCGCTGCGCTGAGCGGGCTCCCGTCTTCCCCCACGGCTCAGCCATGTCCGAATTCCGCGTCGTCATCCCCGCCCGCTTCAGTTCCACCCGTCTGCCGGGCAAGCCGCTCGCCGACGTTGCCGGCAAGCCCATGGTGCTGCGCGTGGTCGAACGCGCTCGGCAGGCCGGTGCGCAGGAAGTGTGGGTGGCCACCGACCATCAGGGCGTGTTCGATGCCGTCGAGGCCGCCGGCCACAAGGTGCTGATGACTCGCGCCGACCACCCCAGCGGTACCGACCGTCTGGCCGAAGTGGTCGAACGGCTGGGCTGGGCGGACGAGGACATCGTGGTCAACGTGCAGGGCGACGAGCCGCTGATAGACCCCGCACTGATCGGTGCGGTGGCCGGGGCGCTGGGGGCCGACCTGGACGCCGCCATCGCCACCGCCGCGCATCCCATCCGTGACGCGGCCGAAGCCTTCAATCCCAACGTGGTCAAGGTGGTGTGCAACGCCGCTGGCCAGGCCATGTACTTCTCGCGCGCGCCGATCCCGTGGGCGCGCGATGCCTTCGCTGCCGACCGCGGCCGCCTGCCCGAAGGGCTGCCAGTGCTGCGCCACGTGGGCCTCTACGCCTACCGCGCGGCTTTCCTGCGCCGCTACGCGGGGCTTGCCGCCTCGCCGCTGGAGCAGTGGGAGGCGCTGGAACAACTGCGCGCCATGTGGCACGGCTACCGCATCCAGGTGCTGCAGATGGCCGAAGCGCCGCCGGCCGGCGTGGATACCGTGGAAGACCTGGAACGGGTGCGCCGCGCGTTTGACCGGGCCGGGCCAGTCGAGTAAGTTTCCGTCTCTTCATAAACCGGCCGGAACACACGGCCGACATCACCGGGAGGGTGTATGCGACTCATTCTGTTGGGACCGCCGGGCGCGGGCAAGGGAACCCAGGCCAACTTCATCAAGGAGAAATTCGGCATTCCGCAGATTTCCACCGGCGACATGCTGCGCGCCGCGGTGAAGGCCGGCACCCCGCTGGGCATCGCAGCCAAGAAGGTGATGGACGCCGGCGGCCTCGTCTCCGACGACATCATCATCGGCCTGGTCAAGGACCGCCTGCAGCAGGACGACTGTAAATCCGGCTACATGTTCGACGGCTTCCCGCGCACCATCCCGCAGGCCGACGCGATGAAGGACGCCGGCGTGCCGCTCGACTTCGTGCTGGAAATCGACGTGCCCGACAGCGAGATCATCGAGCGCATGAGCGGCCGCCGCGCCCACCTGCCGTCGGGCCGTACCTACCACGTCAAGTACGCGCCGCCCAAGGTCGCCGGCAAGGATGACGTGACCGGCGAAGACCTGGTGCAGCGCGACGACGACAAGGAAGAAACCGTCAGGAAGCGCCTGGAGGTCTACCATGCCCAGACCAAGCCGCTGGTCAAGTACTACGGCGACTGGGCCGCCTCCGGTGACGCCAAGGCGCCCAAGGTACGCAAGATTTCCGGCCTGGGTGCGGTGGATGAAATCACCGCCCGCGCCTTCGATGCGCTGAAGTAACGCGCCCGGCGCAACATTCCACGGCCGGTGACGGGCGGCTCGCCCGTACCGGCCGTGCGTTTTTGAGCCCTGTTCCACTCATTACCCGACGAGCCCGCATGACCCGGCGCAACCTGCTCTACGCACAATCCGGTGGCGTCACCGCAGTCATCAACGCCACCGCCGCCGCGGCGATCGAAACCGCCCGCCGCCATCCGCAGGCCATCGGCGCCATCTACGGCGCACGCCACGGCATCCTCGGCGCATTGGCCGAAGACCTCGTGGACACCGCCGCGCTGGACGATGCGGCCCTGCAGGCGCTCGCGCTCACGCCCGGCGGCGCCTTCGGCTCGTGCCGCTTCGATCTCGACCCGCCGGCCGACAACCCCGCCCAGTACGAGCGCCTGTTCGCCGTGCTCGCCGCTCACGACATCGGCTATTTCCTCTACAACGGCGGCAACGGTTCCATGGACACCGTTGCCAAGATTTCCGCCGCGGCCCGCGACCGGGGCTACCCGCTGGTCGCCATCGGCGTGCCCAAGACGGTGGACAACGACATCGAAGGCAGCGACTGCTCGCCCGGCTTCGGTTCCGCGGCCAAGTACGCCGCCACTGGCATGCTGGAGGCGGGGATGGATCTCGCATCCATGTCCACGCGCAAGGGCAGGGTGTTCGTCCTGGAAGTCATGGGGCGCAACGCCGGCTGGCTGGCCGCCGCCACCGCGCTTGCCGCGCGCGGGCAGGAAGACGCCCCGCCGCACATCATCCTGCTGCCGGAAGTGCCTTTCGACGACGAGGCCTTCCTCGCCCGCGTGCAACAGGTCGTCGAACGCCTGGGCTACTGCACCGTCACCGTCTCCGAAGGCATCCGCCGCGCCGACGGCAGCCTGGTCATGGAGCAGGACCACGACGCCAAGGGCCACGTGCAACTGGGCGGCGCCGGCCAGTGTGTCGCCCGGCTGATCCACGCCCGCCTGGGCTACAAGCACCATTGGGCCATCCCCGACTACCTGCAGCGCGCCGCGGGCCACCTCGTGTCGGCCACGGACCTGGCTCACGCGCGGGCCGTCGGCGCCGCTGCAGTCGAATACGCCGTCGCCGGCCGCGACGCCGTCATGCCGGCCATCGTGCGCGAATCGGACGAACCCTACCGCTGGACGGTCGAGCCGGTGGACGTGCGCGCCATCGCCAACCTGGAACGCCTCGTACCGCCGCACTTCATTCGAGAGGACGGCCTGCACGTCACCGGCGCCGCGCTGCGCTACCTGCGCCCCCTGGTGGAAGGGGAGGTGGTCCGCCCCTGGCGGGGCGGCCTGCCGGACTACCCGGCGCCGGGGCTGCCCGCCGTCCCCCGCCGGCTGCCCCCCCAGCCCTAGCCCGCGCCCGGCCCCCTCGGCAGACCATGGAGCCGACCGCGATCATCGTGCTGGGCGCCCTCGCGGGCGGCTTCGTCACCGGCCTCGCGGGCTTCGGCACCGGCCTGACCGCCCTCGGCTTCTGGCTCCATGCCGTCGAACCGGTGGTGGCCGCCGCCCTGGTGGTGATCTGCTCCGTCGCCGGGCAGCTCCAGTCCCTGCGCACCGCCCGGGTGCGCCGCACCCTCAACTGGCCGCGCACCTGGCCCTTCCTGCTGGGCGGGCTGGCGGGCATGCCCCTGGGGGTCGCCGCCCTGCGGGCCGTGGATCCGGGGGCCCTGAAGATCCTGCTCGGCCTCCTGCTGGTGGGCTATGGGAGCATCACCCTGGGATTGCGGCGCATGCCCACCGTGGCCTGGGGCGGAAAGGCGGCCGACGCCCTCGTCTGCCTTCCCGCCACCCTGCTCGGCGCTTACGGCGGCATCCGCCTGTACGGCCGGGTCAACGATCGCCAGTTCCGCCGTTACCTTGTCCTGTGGCTGCTGCTGGCCTCGGGCATCGTGCTCGTCATCTCCAATCTCCGCTAGCACTGGTGGGGGTGCCGCAAGGCATGACGGCGACCGTACCATGGCTGTTACCGCCAACCCGCATGCCGCCGGGGTCGCCGTACAGGCCCTGCGCGCCGGTAGGATGCTGCGGGGTTTTCATGAAACTAATTGAACTCGATCACTACCCGCCGGTTGTGCCGGCTCTTCTTCTCAATCTTCGCACAGCGCACTACACCGATCTCTCCGGTGTGGGCGACATGGGTTCCGCCGCAGGCTTGGAGGTCCACCCCGACGATGTCGACGACCCGCACTTGGCCGTCGTACATAGGAGGCACCACCGAACGGCTGCGGACCAACTCCGGCACGCTGTGCAGCTCCTCGGCAATCACCGTTCGCGTGGTCACGGGGATGCACCGTCCGATCAACTGAGTGAGCCGCTCGGTCACCCCGTCGCGGTCAATGGTGGGCTCGGGCAGATCGAAATCCAATCGCCCCCTGTCGGTGCCGATGGAGCAACCGGTCACCGGCGCGTCGACTACCGCGCACAGCAGGTGCAAGCAGGTATGCATACGCATGTGCAGGTGGCGTCGCTGCCAGTCGATCTCCGCGATGACATCGGCGCCCATCTCGATGTCCACCGGAGCCTCAGGTACGTGCAGGATCATCCGTGGATCCCAGGGGGCACGCCGGGAGTCGACGATGCGGATGCGACGCCCGTCGGCCAGTTCTAGCACACCGGTGTCTCCCGGTTGACCGCCGCCGACGGGATAGAACACAGTGTCATCCAGGACGACCATGCCCTCCGGGTTCGCGACCGCCTTTGCGACAATCCGCCGGGCATACGCATCTGTCTCGTATTGCATCAAGTACTCCTTATTCGCATTCGACATGATGAAACGCAAATAGGGCTATCCGTTTCCTTTCGACCAGCGCAGCCAATCCTTGCGGCGCCATAACGATGATTTCTTCTCCGTGGTCTGAGATTTTCACGTGATGCGGAAGGCATTGCGGAGCAGGCCCTGGCACGACGCCAATGACCTCGATACCGAGCACATGCGGCGCTTCGAGTGCCGTTTCAACGATCACCGATTGGCAAGGCAGGAAGTGTTCGTCGAGCATTTCGACGCTCGGCGCCCCGAAGCCATTCCCGAGAACCATGATTTTCTTTCCGATGACTCCCGCGCCGACGATGCGCATCTGCGCCTCCGCCTTTGTGCCGTTCGGCCTGCCGATCTGCAACTGGCTCATGACGTTGACCTGGGTATTGCTCGGGACGTCTAGGGTAATCACGCTGTGAGGGGCGATGAACACGTGGTCACCGACCGTGACAGGTCCCAGGATTCTGGCAAATCCGCCAATCTGAACATTGTCGCCGATCGTCGGATGCCTTTTGCCAATCGAGTTGGCCGAGATGCCTCTGGCTCCTAGAATGACGCCGCCCAGCATATAGCAATCGTCTCCGACCTCGGCAGTCTCACCAACCACAGTCCCGACCGCGTGGTCCAAAACGACTCGGCGGCCGATCCTTGCGGCCGGGTGAATGTCGGCACCCGAAATCACCTTGCCCTGATCCGCCAGCCAGCGGGCGGCCCGTTGCCGCAGATCGGTGCGATCGGGAAAGCTGAGCAAGGCATGGGCAAGCCGATAATGCAGGACGCAAACGAAAGAAGAATAGCTATCCAAGATGATGCGCGCGTCGCCATGCGCCGCGGGGTCCACCGAAGCAAAGTGCAGAAGATCTTCTTCGAGTTCATCAGCGACGCTGTGGAGGATCGCCTCCGGTCGCACCGAGGAGCCCATCAGGGACTCCCCGTCCGTCGCGCTGACCGCATCGAGATAGAGGCGCCAGAGCTTGACCATAAGCCGTTCGCGCAGCATGTTCAGATATGGGGAGGGGAACGAATTCATCGTGCGGCTCCCTCTTTGTCGGTGGCGCCAAAGTATTGAAGGTACGACTCCGCGCCGTCATAGATCATTGTCAGTACCCGCGCGCCACGGTCGATATGGTTTCCGGCGCCTTGCTCGATCGCGACCAGATTCGCGGCAGAAGATATTCCCAGGCTGATCCCCTCGGTTCGCATGATTCTGCGGATCATGCTTAGGCAGTCGCCCAGGGAAACACTTTCCATCCGGTCGATGATCCCGGTGTTCAGCACTTGGGGAATCAACCCGACCGATAGACCCTGAATGTCGTGTGGCACATGCCGATTGCCGAACAGGTCGCACCCCTCCGGTTGAACGCCGACCACCTCGAGGGTAGGCCAGGCTTTTTTCAATTCCTCACCTACGCCGGTGATGTGCCCGCCCGTGCCGATGCCGGCCACAAAGACATCGATTTCCGTATCGCCAAAATCACGCAGAATCTCTTGCGCGGTAGTGGCCCGGTGAATCGCCGGGTTGGCCGGGTTGCGCTGCTGGTTGAGCATGACGTAGTGCGGATTTTCAAGCAGAATCTCCATCGCCTTTTCGCCATGGGAATTGTTGCCCAGCCTGCTGTCCGACGGAATGGTCTCTGCTCCATACAGCCGCAGGATCGCCTGTTTCTCCGGGCTGTAGTTGTCCGGAATGACCAGTATCACCCGGTAACCATAAAGCGCACCGACCATGGCCAAGCCGATCCCGGTATTCCCTCCGCTGGGCTCGAGAATGACTTGCCCGCTGCCGCGGTGAAGCACCCCGCGTTTCTCGGCGTCCTGGATCATTGCCTGAGCAATGCGTACCTTATGGCTTCCGCCCGGATTCAGATTCTCGAGTTTTGCATAGACCTCGTATCCGAGATCGCCGGAGAGGCGATGCAACTTGACGATGGGCGTCTGCCCGATGGCATCAAGAATGGTGTTGTGAATCCCGCTCGAATGACCCATCGCGGCACAAACCTCCGCAGGAGAACGGCAGTTCAGTGGCACAATTCCGCTGTGGCCGTCCCACAAGCGCGGCAGGCGGGACGCTTCTGGAACGCTAGCTCGCGGAAGCGCATGCTCAGGGCGTCGTAAATAAGCAACCGTCCCGCGAGCAGATTTCCGATCCCCAGGATGAGTTTTAACGCTTCGGTTGCCTCGAGAAGGCCGACAACACCCGGCAATACACCGAACACTCCCTTGTTGTTCGCATTCGGTGCGATAGCGGGCGGGGGTTCCTCGGGATGAAGGCATTGGTAGCACGGCCCCCGTCCGGGCAGGAATACGCTGACCTGCCCATCGAACTGGAAAATCGCCCCGTATACATAAGGCACCCCATATTCCTGTGCGACCCGATTGATCAGGTAGCGGGTCTCGTAGTTGTCGCAGCCGTCGACAATCACATCGTATTTCGGAACGATGTCGTGCGCATTCTGCTCGTTCAGCTTCGCATCGTATGTGACCAGGTGAGGCTGATCGTTGATGTCTTGAAGGCGTTGTTTTGCGGATAGGACCTTCGGGGCTCCAACAGTGGTGACACTGTGGACGATCTGGCGCTGCAGGTTGCTTTGATCGACGACATCGAAATCGATCAGACCGATCGTTCCCACGCCGGCCGCAGCGAGATACATGGAAACCGGCGAACCCAATCCACCCGTTCCGACGATCAGCACTTTCGCGGCCTTGAGCTTCCTCTGCCCGTTTTCTCCGACCTGCGGCAGCATGATGTGCCGTGCGTATCTTGCACGCTCATGCTCACTCAGATGCGGGAGTTCGGGGGGGCCGGATCCACCGGAGGCCGCAAGCAGTATCTCGAGTTCGCTTGCCTCGGACAGCGATGTGTCCGGAGCAGCAAGTGCTCCCCCGACCACCAGCATGAAGTGTTCTTTCAGTTGTCCGCTGTCGTAGAAAAAGTGCTGCTCCAACTGGGGGTGCCGCTGGCAAAGTGCTTGGAGACTCGCTGTAACGGTTTCTCCGTCGACTGAATAGGTACGAGAATCCAGTGTTGCGACGCGCATCAGGATCTCGGGAATCGTCAGTTTTGGCATTTGGCCTCCGTTTTCTGATCACCAGGTCCAACCGTGAGCCTTTGGCATTGCCGAAATTCATCGCCCACGTACGAAAACAGCACCGCCTCGATTGCCTTGCCCTGGCGAACGTCAATCACCAGGTAGGATACGGGGTAGATCGGCACACCGCTGAAGAGCGCCTTTTTCTTGTCCTCATCACTGAAATAAGCGCCGACATCGGGGTGCGAGTGATAAATCACGACGGCCGGGGCTCGTGTGGAAAAGCTGTTCTCGAGAAATAGAATGTCATCCACGGACATGGTGTAACCGCGCCTTGCGTCCCGGGGATAACGTTCCGGATTGGTGCGGTGCAGTTCATTTTGAATATTCTTGGCGGTACGGACCTTGCCGTCGCTGAAAATGATCCCGCAGCACTCCTCCGGATATTCCGTCTCGGCGTGCGTGAATATTTTCGACAATACGTTGGTCGTTAGCGGCAGAGACATGGTATTGGTGGCGGCTTTGGTGGAAAAATGGTATGTCGCAAGGTGAGGCCCGGGTCACGCCCGCTTCAGGGAAAGAAGTCCAAGGTGCAGTTTCGTCAATCCGAACGCGGAAAGCAGAAGGGCACAGTAACCGGCAAACGCCAGCGAGGTGCCGCGCTGCTCCAGCCAAGCGGACAGAACTACGGCGATAACCGGAAAAATTAGAAAAACGAAGGACAGCACTAAGGGGCTCAGCCGCTTGAGCAGGTAAAAGTAAGCCAGGAAGCCGCCCACCGAGGCGATGGTTCCCAAATAGACGAGGGCGCCGGCCGATGTCGCGGAAAACTGGGAAACGTCCGGCCGCTCGACGAGGATGCCGACTACCGTGAGAGCCACCCCGGCAATGCCAATGGGCAATGTGTTGAACGTCACGATCCCGATTTCCGTACCCCGCTTTTTTGTGACGACGTAGCAGAAGGCATGGAACACGGCCGCCAGCAGGATGGCTGCAGCTCCGAAGATGCTCCGATAGGCGAGTCCGACACCCTGCTCGTGCAAGATCATTACCAGCGAAAAGAAGCCCACGACGATCCCGACGATCTGAGTGCCCCAAATCTGTTCTCGCAGGATCAGGGCCGAGAAAATCAACGTGAACACCGGCATGGTGCTGAACAGCAAGGCAGCCAGCCCCGAGGTCACGTGCTGTTCGCCGGCATTGATGAGCAGGTAGGGGAGGGCGAAGTAGCAGACCACGATCAGCGCGAACAGACCACCCTGTCCCCGAGGAAAGAGCAACGATGCCCGCAGGGCGCGTGCGATCAGCAAAAGAAGGGGAAACGCCACCAGAAACCGCAGACCGGAGGCCAGGATAGGAGGGACGGTTTGCACGGCCAGCTTGATGCCGAGCCAGGTTGTTCCCCAGGTGAGGCAAACAATCGAAAAGAGGATGGCTACGACGATTCTGTCAACGAGGGACGTCTCTGCGGGTCTTGCATTTACGGGTTCCACTTGGGTGATCGAGGCCATGGCCTTCCTGTTGTCGTAGTGGGTTCGAGGAAAATGCACCCAAACAATCTGGGTTAAATGTTCTAATTCATATTTACTGAAAACTATATTCTGGAACAATGAGGGTCAACAAATATATTGATGCGGTAACAATTGCCACGGAGGCCGTGGGTGACGGGCGGCCGCGCTATCGTGTGATCGCGGAGGCGCTTGCCCAAGGCATCCTCAACGGGCGCATCGACGCAGGCTCGAAGCTTCCTCCGCTGCGAATCCTCGCCGATGAACTGTCGGTCACGGTGGGCACGATCAACAGGGCCTACACCGAGATCGAGCGACAGGGCCTGGTGACCTCCCGGGTCGGAGACGGCACCTACGTGCTGAGCCCGGGCGAACGAGCGAACGAAGGCGAATTCGAGAACGCACCAGGCGGCAGGCCCGGGGTCATCGATCTGTCGCGGAACACGCACATTCCCGGCGAGGAGTCCGCCCTGCTTGGCGAGGCGCTGGCGCGCCTGGGCGGGGACCGGCGAAGGTTGGCGCAACTCGGCGAATACCTTCCCGACTCCGGTCTTTCGCGGCACCGCGAGGCCGGGGCGCAATGGCTTGGCCTGAGCGGCCGCGAGGTGGCCGTGGATCAGGTCATCGTCACCAACGGTGCGCAGCACGCGCTGCTGTGCGCCATGATGGCAACGCTGCGCAAGGACGATCTGATCGTTTCCGAGCACCTGACCTACCCGGGACTCGTGGCCGCAGCGCGGGCACTTGGAATGCGTTTGAGCGGGCTGGCGATCGACGCGCAGGGATTGCTACCCGAAGCGCTGGAGGAGGCGTGTTCCCAGCAGCGGGTACATGCCCTGTACTGCACACCGACGATCCACAATCCGACGACGGGAACGATGGATTCGCAGCGCAGGCAGGCGATCGCGGACATTTGCCTGCGTCACAACCTCCGGATCATCGAGGACGATGCGCACGGGGTACTGGTGGAGCGCCACCCACCGAGCCTCACACAGTTCGCGCCGACTCATACGATCACCATCAGCAGCCTCTCCAAGGCCGTGTCGGCCGGTCTGCGCGTGGGGTTCGTCGCAGCACCGCGCAGTCTCATCGGAAGGATCGCCAGTGCCGTACGGACCTCTTGCTGGATGGCGACGCCGTTGGCGGCAGAAGTCGGGTCGGGCTGGATCCTCGACGGAACCGCAGCCGCACTATGCGAACACCAGCGCACGGAAATTCGCAGGCGCAAGGCGCTGGTCGCCGCAATCCTCGCAAGCCTGGAGGTGCGCACGGACGAAGATTCCTACCATTACTGGATCGCCTTACCCGAGCCGTGGCGTGCCAGCGAACTGGTGAGCCAGCTTGAGGAACGCGGTGTCCTAGTGAAGGCCGCTGAAGCCTTCGCAGTAGGACGTATCGGTGTGCCGCAGTGCATACGTGCGAGCATCAGCGGGGCGGATGATGAAGGGCTAATCCAGGGGATTGGACAACTGGTTGAGACAATCCAGGAAGGGCCTTATCGCGCGATCGATTAAGCAGGCCACAGTCGTTTCAGGAGCAACGCCCGGATCGACCGGGCGTTGCTTTGTCGGGGTCACTGCTACATCACCCCGAAACCGCCGGATTCAGCGAATAAACCCCCGTTACCGACGCCGACGCCAGCACATGCCCCTCGATGGCCTTGCGCACGTCGGCGCCGCCGAACCGGCCTTCCACGGGTGTGCGCGGCACGTCCAGGGCGTACAGCGTGAACACGTAATGGTGCAGCAGTTCGTCGTTCCACGGCGGGCAGGGGCCGTCGTAGCCGTGGTAGTCGCCGCGCATGGAGTCGTCGCCGGCGAACCAGGCGGTGTATTCGTTGATGCCCTGGCGGGCACCGTGGGCGGCGGCGGGGCCGGGCTTGCCGCCGGGGGTGACTTCCTGCGAGAAGCTGCCGGCGGGAATGGCGCGCAGGGTGGCCGGGAGGTCGACCAGTACCCAGTGGAAGAAATCGACCCGCGGCAGGCTGGCGGGGACGCTGCGGCCTTCCTGATTGACGTCGTCGCCGCGGCTGGGCACGTCGGGGTCGTGGCAGATCAGCACGAAGGACCGGGTGCCCTCGGGCACGTCGGACCATGCCAGTTGCGGGTTGCGGTTGGCGCTCAGGGCAACGTGGCCTTCGGCGGCCGGGATGCAGAAGGCGAATTCGCCCGGGATGCGGGCGCCGTCGGCAAAGCTCTGGCTGGTGAGTTTCATCGGCGGGTCTCCTTGAATGGGTATGGAAATACCATTCTAGCCCGCGCCGCGGCGGCGGAAGTCGCGCAGGCGGAAACCCAGGGCGAACAGGGCAGCGAAGTAGGCCGCCGCGCCGGCAACGACCACGACCGCGAGGCGCAGGGCGCGGGCGATGCCGTGTTCCTGCACCCACAGGGCGTCCGGTCCGGCGGCGAACCACAGTACGGCGCCCATGGCCGCCAGCGCCACCAGCAGCTTGGTGAAGAAGGCGCCCCAGCCGGGCTGCGGACTGTACACGCCGCGGCGGCGCAGGCCGCGGTAGAGCAGGGCGGCGTTGAGGCAGGAGGCCAACCCGATGGCCAGCGCGAGGCCGGCGTGCTTGAGCGGCACGATGAAGGCGAGGTTCATGGCCTGGGTGGCGGCCAGCGTGAGCAGCGCGATCTTGACCGGGGTCTTGATGTCCTGCCGGGCATAGAAGGCGGGGGCGAGCACCTTGACCAGGATCATCCCGGAGAGTCCGACGCTGTAGGCCACCAGGGCCTGGCGCGTGGCCATGACGTCGGCCGCGCCGAAGGCGCCGTAGTTGAACAGGGTGGCAACCAGCGGCACCGCGAGCAGCATCAGCGCCAGCGCGGCGGGCAGGGTGAGCAGCAGGGTCAGGCGCAGGCCCCAGTCGAGGAGCCCGGAAAATTCCTCACGCCGTTCGTCCGCGTGCAGCCTGGCGAGGCTGGGCAGCAGGATGGTGCCCAGCGCCACACCCAGCAGGCCCGCCGGGAATTCCATCAGGCGGTCGGCGTAGTACAGCCAGGAGACGCTGCCGCTTTGCAGGAAAGAGGCGAAGATGGTGTTGATCAGCAGCGAGATTTGGCTCACCGACACGCCCAGCAGGGCCGGCGCCATGAGCTTGAGGATGCGGCGCACGCCGGGGTCGGAGAGGTTCAGGTCGAAGCGCGGCAGCATGCCGATGCGGTGGAGCGGGCGCACCTGCAGCGCCAGTTGCAGCACGCCGCCGAGGAAGACCGCCCAGGCCAGCGCCAGTACCGGCGGATCGAAGTACGGTGCGGCGAAGAGCGCCATGCCGATGAAGCTCAGGTTGAGCAGCACCGGGGTGAAGGCGGGGATGGCGAAGCGGCTCCAGGTGTTGAGGATGCCGCCGGCCATCGCCACCAGTGCCATGAACAGGATGTAGGGGAAGGTGATGCGGGTGAGTTCGACGGTGAGGGCGAACTTGTCCGCATCGGCCGAGAAACCCGGCGCGGAGATGTAGATGATCAAAGGTGCGGCGACGATGCCGAGGACGGCTACCGCGGCCACCGCCAGGGCGAGCAGGGTGGCGGTGCGGTTCACCAGTGTGCGCGTGGCGTCTTCGCCCAGGCGGTTCCTGTATTCGGCCAGGATGGGCACGAAGGCCTGGGAAAAGGCGCCTTCGGCGAACATGCGGCGCAGCAGGTTGGGCAGGCGGAAGGCGACGAAGAAGGCGTCGGTCATCATGCCGGCACCGAAGGCGCGGGCGATGACGAGGTCGCGCACGAAGCCGAGGATGCGCGACAGGAGGGTCATGCCGCTGACGGTGGCGAGTGCCCGGAGCAGGTTCATCGTGGGGGTGGCGGGTCCGGCCGCGGGGGCGGCGAAGGCGTGATGATAGCCGGGTGGGGGGGCCGCCGGGGCGGGTCAGCTCGCCGTTGCGGGCGTTTCCGTCTTCATCGCCGCGGAGCGGGCGATGAGGTCGGCGATGTCGCGCTTGAGGCGGGCGGGGTCGCTGTCGAACCTGTCGTAGACCATCAGCGACAGGCCGAACACATAGGCGTAGAGCAGCATGCAGCGGCTGGACGCTTCTTCCATGGGCACGCCACAGGCGAGGAAGAGGTTGCGCGCGCAGCGCAGGCGGGTGTCGTCCACCTCGGCAACGATGGCTGCGGCTTCCGGGTCGCGCCGTGCCCAGTCGCGCACGGCGAGTTCGATCATCATGCCGCGACGGCTGCGGGTGGTGCTGTAGATGTCGATGACGTGGTAGATCTGCTCCAGCTCCCGCCCCGGCTGTGCGCGAGTCTGCTTGACGATGTCGCGGATGCGTCCATCCTTCCAGTAGTGGAGCACGGCGAGCAGCAGGTCGCGGCGGTCCTGGAAGTGCCAGTAGAAGCTGCCCTTGGTGACCTTGAGGCGCTTGGCGAGCACTTCCACGCGCAGGCCGGCCACGCCTTCCTCGGCGAGCACCTCGATGGCGGCCTGCACCCAGGCATCGCGGTCGAGCTGGATACGTTGTTTCACGGGGGCGGTTTCCATACGGGATAGTATTGACGAATCCGGGACCATACGCTACCGTACGCCACCATACCGGGGCGTATGGACCGATTGTCCCGGCGGGCGGTGCGGGTGTCAAACGCTTTTGCGCGATGACATAATGCCCGCTCGAACAAGACCAACCCCATTCACAAGAGGAGCGAGGCTTTGAAGATACTGGTTCCAGTCAAGCGCGTGGTCGATTACAACGTCAAGGTGCGGGTCAAGGGCGACGGCACGGGCGTGGACATTGCCAACGTCAAGATGAGCATGAATCCCTTCGACGAGATC